>NZ_JAHLDU010000018.1 GCF_018861905.1 Clostridium sp. DSM 17811 | reverse complement strand
TATACATTTGATTAGATTAAAAAAGGAGGAGAATTAAATGAAAGATGAGATAAAAATTGATTTAAAAAAGTATAAAAAGATTTATGTTAAAAAAACTCTTTTATATTTATTTTTATACCCAATTATAGTAATGGTGATATTATTTATAATTGGAACTATAGTGGATAAATTAGGTTTTAATGCATACCCCATAGATATGGTAAGTATTGTATTAGGCGGATTTATATTTTTAAATAGTATAATTACTTGGTGGGCTTACTACTTTGGGTATAAGAACACGTACAAATCTACGAAGTTTGTGCTTGAAGGGGACAATATTTTATTTATTCGTTTAAAGGAGCGAAATCCAATCTCAGGTGGAACATTCTATTATCATGATATACAATCGGTTAGTAGCTATACCATAACCAATGGTAAGATAATTGTTAAGGGATATATATTAAAAAGAAAAGTTGATGAGGGCGGTTCAGAGGACGAATATAAGGAACGTGTAATTAATGGTATCACTGTTCCTAATGTTTTTGGAAATGTGCAACTCTTAGATAAGGCTTTGAAGAATAAAAAACAAGGTGAAGAATCTATCTACTAAGGTTCTTATATAGATGAAAAAAATGAAATTACATAGTGAAAATTAATACAAATAGTGTTATTTGGAAAAGAGAATTATAATTATAGATTATCAAAATTAAAACATAGGGTTAAAAAACGAGCATAATATAGAAGAATATGAGACAATAAAGCATTATTTGACAAATTATGCTTTTATGGTATAATTTTAATAGAATAAATATTAGAGAGATAAGGAGAAAAATATGAAATTTTCACACAAGGTTACAATAATATTTTTGCTTGGGTTTGTTGCATTAAATGCAGTAGGGTGTTCTAATTCTCAAAAGACAGCGGAACAAACAACCCCCAAGAGTTCAACACAAGTAGCTAGCAAAACTACTACTCAAAAGAGTACAACTAAACCAGCTAGTACTGCTGCAGCTAAAACAGAGGCAACCTCTAAAACAAAATTAGATACTACTTTTGTTGGAAGTAAGGACATAAAAAAAGTTAAGGTTAGTGATTATATTTATAATGAAGAAAAGAACAAACCTTATGTAAAAGGTGAGTACAAAGAAGTTGATTTTACCATTGATTTAATAAGTAGATATCTTAATGGTGATGCTACAGCTTATAAGAGTATTGTGAGTTATCCTGCGAATTATACACCAGGGTTAGTAAGCATTAATGCGAAAGATAAAGGTAAGTTAGTAGATTACTTGAAAATTTTAAAAATTCAACTTAAACTAAAAGATGGTCAAGCTGTTAATGTGAAAGCATTAAGTGTTCAATATGATGGCCCTGATTTAGTTACAAAAAAAGGTGTTAGTATAATGCTAAAGGTAGGCATTAATCCAAATGGAGAGAAAAGTACTTATTGGACTTTTTTTGGTGCTCAAGTTTTTGAAAAGGACGGAAAGCTCGTAGCTAAGCTAAGCCAAAGTTAAATTTAAAGTAGTACAATAGTTTATGTAGTACATAAGGAATAAATCCCCTTTGCTAAGTTAGCAAAGGGGATTTATTCATATTACAACTTATATGGTTTAATTTATTTAGCTACGGTTTTTTTTCTTGATTTAAATCTGAAAAAACCAAATATTCCAGCTGTACATAAGGCAATCAAGCCCCCAACTACAGGAAGTGAACTTCGTTTGTTTTCTGTAAGAGGGTTTATAGCTTTGAGAGCGCCAACAAGTGTTTTATTTTCAATTGAAAAGTGGATTGTTTTAGTTGCTACATTATCAGCTGTATCAGTAGCTTTAATCACTAAGGTATAAGGTCCAGCATCATTAATAGCCAGTCCATATATATATGGCTTACCATTTAAGGTCATCTCATATTTTATAGCTTCCTCTTTATAAATTTCAGGAATAATTCCTGATTTATAGGTTTTGCCATCCTTAACATTCGTAATTCGAATAATGGGAGGCGTAGTTTTTATAAAAAATGTAAATGATTTTTTAGTTACTTTGCCAGATTTATTTTTGGCAGTTACAATTATAGTATGTTTACCTTCGGTAGTTATATCTTCGCCATGATATATCTCACCATCTAAAGTCATTGAAATTGAATCAAGGCCATATTTAGATTTGGTAATTAATAGTGGTTTTATTATTTTATTAAAAGTTTTATTATTTAAGGGATATTTAAACTCTATAGTAGGACTACTCTTATCAATTACAAAGTGAATTAGTTGCTCACTTATATTGCCAGCTTTGTCCTTTGAAAATATTTTCAAATCATAAACTCCATCTTTGGTGATTTCTTTGTTAGTATACTTGGCACCGTTCAATGTCATGGTATAATTAAGTAAGTTTACATCTGCAAAGGTTATATTAGGATTGACATCAGTTGCATAAAAGAAACTTTGGATTAATCCGGATACATTAATTTGGGGTCTAATTGTATCTAATATAAATGTTGAAGTTGTTGTTTTTGAGACATTGCCAGCCAAGTCCATTGATATTGCTTCTAATACATATTTTTGGTTTTTATATAATGTTGGTAAATTTTTAGGATTAACTGAACTGCCGTTTATTAATACTTCAATAACAACATCTTCTGGTGAACCTGTAGTTATAATTGGTGTGAAAGCCTTATTTACATATGGACTATTTACATTAAATGAAACCACTGGTATTGTACGGTCAATGGTAAAGGTCAAAGTTTTAGTGGTTTCATTTTGAGATAAATCTTTTCCATAGGCTTTTACCACATATTTTCCCTCTTCTGTAGCATGAAAATTATAAGAATAGAGACCGTCACCAGTCTTTTTTATGGATTTACTTACATCGATACCATTTATAGTTGTTATATTAGAATCTAAATCAAAATTTTCATCATAAAAGGTAATTAATGCATCAGTTGAAGCATCATTAGTAATTTCGTTATTAATAACTCCACCTATAGTTATGGTAGGAGCGATTTTATCTAAAATAAGAGGGTCGCCATCCTCTATGGTATCATAAGTTGTAGATTTATTTCCTGCAATATCTAATAAAGAAGATATCTTAAAGGTTATATTTGCATCAGCATCATTTTGGGTTAATCTATAGCTTGCAGAATATCTATCTCCTAAAATTAAGTTAACGTTGCAATCATGACCGTTAATTTCGACAAATTGATTTTCTTTAAGTTTTTCACTGCTAGAAAAGGTTAAATTAACGATATCTGATACATTAGGATAATCAGTATCAATCCCACTACTATTAGTTGATTTTAAGCTTATATTAGTAAAGGTAGGTGCTGTTTTATCAAAAATCACAGAAGAATCGATTGGATTGGTAGGAAGTGCGACATTACCTGCCTCATCTAGTATTCCATTAAAGTCATAAATTATTTGACCATCCAAAGTAGTATCATCTAAGGTGTATTCTGCTTTATAGTGATTTGTATTTGGAGTTTTAACCGCTGTAACTTTATGTCCAGCAATAATTACATTTGTAGCCACAAATTCAGTGCCATCCGTATCAAATTCTAAGGACAATTTGTCTTCAGGTTTAGCAAGGGTAGGTATTGGATTATTTGAAGTAAAAGTAACATTGTTAATAGCTGTTGGAGTTTTATCATATTTAATGTTTTTGTCAACAGGAACAGTATTTATAATATCTTTATTAACATCCCCAGCAAGGTTAGTTAAATTTGATATTTCAAAATTTATATAGCCTTCTGGATCTATATCTTTTAAGACATAAGAAGCGGTATATTTTAATCCAACATTTGTAATAAGTTGGGGAATAACTATTTTGTTGAAGATCTTTATTATAGGAGCCTGCGAGTTAAGGGTTGAAAGTGGTTTATTTGTAGTAAAGTTTAAGTGAATAGTAGAACCACTTTTGGCTGATTTATCAGAACTACCTGAGTCAATATAAACATCACTTACAGTTGGTGGTGCGTTATAAAAAGTAACACCGTTACCGCTTGTAACTGTAGTTATACTTTTAGTAGATTTTACTCCAGAAACATCTTCCAGATTATTAATGCTAAAAGGTATATAACCCTCAGTTTTTGCTTTTTTTAATGAATAGGTGGCAGTATATGTATTAGGAGCAAGACTAATGGGTTTAATGGCAACTCCATTAATATTTACCACAGGTGTTTTAGCAAGAGTATGAAAACTAGTGAATTTTAAAGTAACTGTATTGCCTGAATTCGCATAATCTTTATTAGCATTATCAGATAACATTGTAACTTCAGATAATACTTGCTTGGTTACATTTATGTCTGTACCAGTGGTGATTTTAGAAACATTAGTAGCCATATGGTTTGAGGCCATATCAATTACATCACTAATAGTAAAGGTAACTGGTCCCTCATGAGTTGTAGGTGCGATTACATAGGTTGCAGTATAGTCATTTCCAATTGAAGTTACATCGCTTTCTTTAATTGCATTGCCTAAAATGGTTATGGCTGGATTATTTTTGAGAAGCTCACTGCTTGTAAATTTTAATGTTATTGTATCTCCAATTTGTGTAGTTGATGAGTTACTACTAGAAACAATTTTTACATTGGATAAAGTAGGGTCTAGTGTGTCGCTATAAGCATTTAATGATAAATTGTCTTTCTGTGTCACTTCCGTTTGTGATTTTAATTGTTCCGTTGTAGCATTGACAGGAACAATTGTGGTTGAAACTGTAAAGCATACGGCAACAAGTATTGCTAATTTTTTACGATTCAAAAAATATCTCCTCCTCGATTAATAAACAAATATGATTTAAGTTTACAACAAAATATGATATAATACAACAATATAATACATAAAAGGCCAAATAAAGAAATAAATATAAAAACGTTGAATATAAGTAACTAATTGAAATAGTAAAATGATATAAATGAAGATTGGATGGTTGAATTATGGAGTTGATTGGAAAAATTTTTGAAAACAAGTATCAAATTCTTGATGTTTTAGGTAAAGGTGGGATGAGTACAGTTTATCTTGCAAAAGATATAAAGTTACAAAAATTATGGGCTATTAAAGAAGTATCTGTTAGTACAATTAATTCTAAATCAAACTTAATGGCTGAAACTAATATACTCAAGAAATTAGATCATCCAGCATTACCGAGAATAGTAGATATAATTACTATAGATGATAGTATTTATTTAGTGCTAGATTATATAGATGGAATTTCATTAGATATTCAATTACAAGAGGTTGGTATGTTTGAAGAAAAAACTGTAATTGATTGGGCCAAGCAAATTTGTGATGTGCTTGATTACTTGCATTGTATAAAGCCTAACCCTATTATATATAGAGATATGAAGCCTGGAAATTTAATGCTTACATCGCTTGGTAAAATTAAGTTGATTGACTTTGGAATAGCAAGAGAGTACAAAGAAGAGGTATCTACAGATACCACATGTATTGGTACAAAAGGATATGCTGCATCAGAGCAATATGGAAGTCATCAAACGGATGCCAGGACGGACATTTACAGCTTAGGTGTTACTTTATATCATCTAGCGACAGGGAAAGGACCAAATGATCCTCCATATGAAATTAAACCAGCAAGGGAGATGAATCCTTTATTGTCTGAAGGATTTGAATATATAATTTCAAAGTGCACGAAGCAAGATCCAATCCTTAGATATCAAAATGTTAAAGAAGTGATTTTTGATCTCGAAAATATTCATAAACTAAATTCATCCTATAGAGAATTAGTAAGAAAGAAAATGTTGAAAGTGTATATTATACTATTTTCATTTGTTTTATCAAGTGTTTTTATTTTTAGTGGGAATTGTGGAATACAACGAGAAAATATCAAAGAATACAACAGTATTATTAAAACTGGAGAAGAGTTAAAAGCGGATAAAAAATATGATGAAGCTATTACAACATTTGATATAGCTGTAGAAAAAAATACTAATAGACCAGAAGCGTATATAGATATAGCAAATAGCTATCTTGAAGATACAAGTCTTGAGGAAAATCAAAGATTAGAGAAAGGTATTAGCTATTTAATTGATAATGTTATATTAAAAAAAATAAGTGTGGCTAAAGATGAAAGAATATTAAGCCTTATGGGAAATACATTCTTTAAAGAAAAAAATTATAAGGAAGCTTATAAATATTATGGAATGATAGAAAATCCTAAAGATAAGTCTGTAATATTTTATAAGGATACAGCTCAAACACTAGGATATGATCAGAAATCATCAAAAGAAATCATAACTATAATATCGAATCTTGAAAATTATATTAAAACTATGCCAGACACAGATATGAGAATTAGAAGTTATATGGACTTAACAGACATATATACAAGTAATCAAGATATTTATCCAAACAGTTTTGATAAGGTTATAAAACTGTTAGAACAGGCAAATTCATTGGGTAAGGCAACAGGCAATGCAGCGGGAGACTATAAGCTGTATGTAAGACTTGGAAAAGCATATAATGATAAAGCAGGAAATCTTAAAGAGGGTACTGCTAAATATATTGCCTCAATGAAAAAAAGTTTAGAATATTACAATCTAGCTTTAAATAATGGGTTTAATAAAGTAGATGGATATTATTCTATTGGAAATGCATATGAGAAAATTGGAAGTTATGTAAATAGTGAAAAAACTTTTGAAAAAATGATAAATATGTTTCCTAATGATTATGTGGGATACACCCAATTAGGATTACTTTATTATAATATTGAAGTTCATTCACCAACTACAAAGAAAACTTATACTAAAGTGAATGTTTATTATAAGTTAGCCTTAAAAAGGTATGATAGATCAATAAATGATGATCAATTTGGTTTGTTAGAAGATCATATAAAAGAGCTTAAAGCTCAGAAGTCAATAAAATAAGAGGGAGAGTGTATGGATAGAAATTTATACATGAGATATGTAATACTTCTAGTTATCGGATGTCTTGGTGCGGTGGCAAGCATAGTAGTTGGAATTTACATTTACATTAAGGAAGATCTAAGGGAGTATATAAATCTTGGACTAATTACTAAATTCAATAGTAAGAAGAAATTTGAGAAACAAAAGACACATTGTATAGAAGCTAAGTCTATTCAATTAGTAAAAAAGGCTAGCAAGTCATTAGAAAATACGGGACTAATAAATGAGAATACTACACTATTGGACGAGAATACTACATTATTAAGTGATGAGAAAATGAATCAATAAATATAATCAGTGTAAAAAATGAATAAGTTTATAATATAAGAACTAAAATACTTATTTTGGAACTGTTTTAAATATTTACATTGTAAAATTAAATATTTAAAACATGAAAACAAATAATTAATCATATTATATATCTATAAGCTCTAGTAGGAGGAACATCTGTGTTTTTCATAAATAGTTTATTAGATATGATAGGGAATGTTACATTTTTAACAGCTTATATAACTGGTACTAATTCATTTCCTCAACCACTAAGCGAGGAAGAGGAAAAATATTATTTAGCAAAGTTTGCGGAGGGTGATTTATTAGCCAAAGGAACACTCGTTGAACGAAATTTGAGACTAGTTGCACATATAGTAAAAAAATATTCCTACCCGGGAAAGGATGTAGATGATCTCATATCTATTGGAACGGTGGGACTTATAAAAGCTATTGATTCCTTTAATATGAATAAGGGAATAAGGCTCGCGACTTATGCTGCAAGGTGCATAGAAAACGAGATACTCATGTTAATTCGGAGTAACAAGAAAATAAAAGGGGAAGTGTATCTGCAAGACCCTATTGGCACGGATAAAGAGGGAAAAGAGGTATCCCTTATGGATGTATTACGTAGTGAGGAAGATTCTATTACCGATATTGTAGAGAATAAAATACAAATTAAAAGGCTTTATAGTAAGATAAATGTAGTTTTGAAGGAGAGGGAAAAAGTAATAATTCAAATGCGTTATGGATTACTTGATGGTAAACCTCGAACTCAAAGAGAAATAGCATTAATACTCGGGATTTCGAGGTCATATATTTCTAGAATTGAAAAGAGAGTACTTAAGAAGTTGAATAAGGAATTAGGTAGTAATAATAATTTAATATAATTAAAACAAGATGCTTAACAGAGATATTCTAGAGTAAATGATTTTTTATAATAATTTAGGGTAGTAATATAAATATTACTACCCTAAATTAGTTATGAAAGTAATTGAATTACAAGTGGATTTACCTTTCTACTATCATACTTACCTTTGAGCTTTGGCATAATAGCCTTCATAACTTTTCCCATGTCACCTTTACCCTTGAAACTATTTTCAGCAATAACCTCAGCGATGATTGCTTTTGCTTCATCTTCAGTGAATTGCTTTGGCATATAAACCGAAAGTAGTTCAATAGATGTTTCTGATTCAGATATGATTTCTGTGTTATTAGCTTGTTTTGCATAGTCGAGAGTTTCATGTAATTGTTTAATTGTTTTCTCAATAATACTTATAAGGTCGATTTCTTCAATTTCTTTCTTTGAATCCATTTCCTTAGTTTTAACGTCAGCCATTAAAGTTCTTAGAGTAGTTAGTCTTATCTTATCCCTACTTTTCATATATTTAATAATATCGTCTTTTATTGTTTGTTTTAACATATGTATTTACCTCCTAATGATTTAGTATGATTACAAATTTTTTTTTGCAAAAGCATACAGTATATGTACATTATACTCTTATCATAGAGGAAGGTCATATATATTTTATTTATCAAATATTCTTTGGAAAATTCCTTTTTTTCTATGGAGAACTTCTTCAGCTAATGCTTTAGCCCTTTGTCTTTCAAGAGACTGGTTTAGTGTATCAATTAATTGGATATCGTGTTCTTTAATGGTTTGAGGCAGGGATAATACAATTTTGTTTTTTTCTTGTTCTTGTTTAAAAAGGATCTGTGTATTTTCTAATAATTTATTAATATCATAGAGTTGTCCGTCTTTTACATTTAATTGTTGTTTAATAAATTCAATGTCATTTTTAAGTGTCTCAATCATATCTTCCTTTAATAAATTTACTACGTTAGATGCAACTACAGTAGCTGCTACTTCTGATTCGGCGGTTTGATTATATTTTAGACATTGTTTAATTGCCTCTAGTCCTTTCTCATCTACACAGGTTTTACCATTGTGTGTTATTAAAAAAGGTTTTACTTCAGGTAGTTTCATTTTAGCATATGCAGTTACTTTACTTATATTTAAATGTTTAGCAATTTTAAATGCATCATAGATCATAGTATGCGCCTCCTAATTATATATAAGAAATATTCTCCAAATATTTCCAAATTCCTCTTTTTAGAAGAAATAAATAATTAAATACTTAAATCATTGTCTGTTAAGGCGCTGATATTCTGATTTTGCGTGTTATTTGTACTATTTTAAATCAATGATATAGGTTGTAAAAGAGTTATTATTATTCAACATAATGTTGGAGGCGAGTAATCTTTTTCCTGAGGGACTCCATTTTACCGAATCAGAAATATACTGAATATCTACAGCAAGCTGGACTACCTTACTATTTTTTGCATCAGCTACAAATAATCCAGCGTCGCAATTGTTTTCTGATGCAACAGTATAGGCAAGTTTAGACCCATCACTAGACCAACTTGTGCCCATGATTTGTGTTCCTTCTGCAAAGGTTTTAATCTCATTTCCCATCAAATCGGATAATATAAGTGTTCTCGTTGTTTTAGAAGTATGTTTAACCAAGGCAAATTGTGATTGATTTGGGGAAGGGATTAACCAAGTTAAATCTTTCCTCAAAAGTTTTCTATTACTTGAGTTTAATTCTTGTTTATATAGTTTTTCTCCTACACTATAGTATAAATCATTTTTGATTTTTATAGTGTTTGAACTTATTCCCTTAGCATTTGTTAATAAAGAAAGTTTCCCTTTGACACTTGCACTGTAAATTTTACCTTCGGGAAGTAGACTAAATATAATATTATCATTGTTTATCCATTGTCCCTCGGTAGGATAAATGCTATCATTCTTTGTAACTTGTATTTTTTGCTTTGTTTTAAGATCAAGAATAAAGCCTGTTAAGTTTTCTATACCTTCTTTATAAAATATATGTTTCTTATCTTGTGATAATATAGCATTACTCATGCTTAATTTTGAGCCAAGAATTAATTTATCCTCATTTGTTTTAAGATTATGTAAATACAAGTTCTGGGGATATATAATTCCACTTGGGGTAGAGAGTTTAGGATAGTTTTTGTTTCCCTTGGAAATTAAAATAGTGTCATCGTCTATCCAGTCGAAAGCACGTACGTCGTTTATAAGATTAATTTTTTTTAATGCTAGTTCATTATAAGTTGGAACATTGTCATGTTTAAGCAGCGTAATTTTCTTTCCTCCATCATCTAGTACTTGCCGATTTGTATCTGCGTTTGGAGAAAAAGCCGAAAAAGTAATTATGAATATAATGCTAGATGTAATTAGGATAACTTTTTTACTTAGCATATTTACTTCCCCTTTTTAGAATAAGTGATCACTTAACTTTTTTTATACCTACTCTAATTACTTCAGCTTTTAACTGATAGCTATCATTTGAAATTAATTCATGATTAATTACATTACCATTTTGAATTGTATTTTTATATGTTCTTACTTTATATCCAACCAAAGGAAATTGTTCTTGAACAATACTACCAACAGGAAGAGTAGCATCATCTATATACTGAGTAGGGCCAGGTTGAACAGCAGCATATATATCATTCACAAGAGTATAAGACTTATTGGCTAAACTTGAATTAGAATAAACATTAAAAGTTAGTATCTTATTGTTCACAATACTCTCAATAAAAACAGGATATCCTAAGGTGTTAGTAAATTTGTAGTCTAAATTACCCCAATCTACTGTTGCATCCATACCTAGTGGTATATAAGTTGAGGGTATGGAATGATGGTTCCTCTCAGTAGATTTAATGTTTGACCTAAGTATGGCATTATATAATGATGTAGATACTTGACATATTCCACCACCATAATCGGAACTTACTTTGGTACCAATATCAACGGGTGCTGGCTGATAACCTTTGTCGGCTGTTCTTTTACCTACAGTGTCGTTGAAACTAAAACTTTCTCCAGGCATTAGAATAGTTCCGTTAATACTTTTTGTTGCAAGGGTTATATTAGTGGATCTACCATATGCTGAAGTACTAAAATCAGAAGAAAAACTTGAAAGTTTTGTGTTAACAGTTTGAAGTTTTTCTTTCGTTACAGTTGCTAAAGTAGTTTTAATCTCTGCGCTTACACTAATATTCGAAGAGTTTACGTCTCCATTTAGTTTACTTAAGATTTCTTTTTTTAGTTTATCATCCATAAGTGTAGATCCTTTTGTGTCAGGTGTAACAACGAAGTTATCACCATTCATATAAATGCTTGCATTTTTAGGAGTGCTATTAATTTCTTTTTTCATATTAGAAATTAGATCTGTTAGAGGTTTAGAATCATATGTAAATTTCATATTAATTACCTTGACTTGAGGTTTTCTAATCAATTTATATTTTTCGTACAGCGATAAATTTTTGCCGTAATTAAAAGCCTCATTAACTACCTCATCAACATTATATTTTGCATTCATTTTTGCAAAATTTAACGAATATGTCTTCTGCGGTGTTTTAATATTTACGTTTTTCTTTAACATAGTGGATTGATATTTCTGAGTTACCATATCTTTTGACTGCGCTAGTGTTTTCCCAGATATATCTAATTCACCGATTTTAACACCTGGATATACAAGACTTGTCCACTTTTTTGTATTATAATTAACATATGCATAAAGCCCACTAGTTCCCAAAACGACTATTAATAGTAAGATTATCATTATTTTTATACTTTTTCTCATAAGTTTTATTATTCCCCCATATTCTGTTAAGTTTTTATTGTATAAACATATAATATCAGTATATTATTTCAAAAGTATACACGTTTGTTTCTAAATTGTATATTTTATAATAAATGTGGAAATGAAACTTTTATAGTTGTTCCTTTTTCTTCAATATTAATAAGTTCTATGGTACCATTTTGCATCTCAACTAATTTTTTTACGAGTGCTAGCCCTAGTCCTATTCCACTAGTTTGCCTGGATCTTTCTTTATCTACTCTATAGAAAGGCTGAAAGATCTTATCTTTTGACTCAATAGGTATACCAATGCCTGTATCCCTTATAACGATACAAACATTGCCATTATCTATATAATTATTTATAAATATTTGACCGTTTGGTTTGTTATATTTAATTGCATTATCCAATATATTAATAAAAATTTGCATTACGCTTTCATGATCAGCCAAAATATAAGCTTTATTAAGATCACAAAACATTGTTAATTCAAATTTTTTAGCTTTTACGTTAATACGATCACAAATACCACTTAGTAGCTCCATGATTTCAATAGGTTCTGCATTAAATTCAAAATCGTATTTTTCAAGGGAAGAGAGATGAAGTGCTTTTTCTACCATGTCTAAAAGTTTATCTGTCTCCTTACTTATATTTTTCTTAGCATCTTCTAGAAGCAATGGATCGTCGGTGTACATTTCTATTAAGTCCACATAGGCACGGATAATAGTCAAAGGTGTTTTAAACTCATGAGTAATGTTTCCGATAAAACGTTTTTGTTGCTTCTCTAATATTTTAAGTTTTTCTACTGCATATTTTAGTTGCTCTTGCTCTTTATCCATAGTTTTAATATTTTCCTCAATTCGGCTATCCATGAAACATATGCCTTGCTCAAGGTCTTTAAGCTCATCATTTCGTTTTAATATTTGGATCTTTTTAAAACCACCTATCTTTATTTCATCTATATGTTTTTTTAGTTTTAAGATATCACTTACTATGCTGTTAAAATAGATATAGCCAATGATATAACTAAGGACAAATACTAGGCTACCTATATATACGAAAATCATAATTATTTTTTTTAGAAAATTTATATTTTCTTTTAAGGGGTAAATGAACTCAACAACAGCTATTTGGCCATCAGTAGTCCTTATTGGAGTGGAATAATAAAGAAATTCATCATCGACCTCATATGCAACTTTGTTTTTTGATGCATAGGGGATGGTAGTATTGATACTGTTATATGAATCCATAGGAAATGAATTCCCAACTTTTGCACCTTTCATATTGTACAAGATTACCTGCATATCACTTAATATTCCAATTTGTTTTGCGAGTTCTGGACCTTTGCTTTTAAGAAATTCGTTGCTTTCTATACCGCTATGTAGTGCATAAGATTGATTAATATAAATATTTGCCACTTTAGATTGTTGGCTAAGTAGGCTTTCATAATGAACTTGTTGTTCCTTTTTAACCTCACCTAAAACTAATAAGCTAAGCATACCAACAGTAAGAAGCAGAAGTCCTGCAAGGAACAGATTAGATTTAGTTCTTATGCTAATTCGCATGTATTCCTCCGGAAGCTCTATACCCAACTCCGTGAACTGTTTGTAACATTTCCTCGTATGGAACTCCTAGCTTTTGTCTTAATCTTCTCATATGAATATCTACGGTTCGAGTGCTACCAAGATAATCACTTCCCCAAACAAGGTCTAGAAGCTCATCGCGCGAATATACCTTCTCAGCTCGGGATACAAGTGTAACTAAAAGATCAAATTCTTTGGGGGTTAAATCTAGAGAGGTACCTTCAACCATTGCTTTTCTCTCGGGTATTGTGATTTTTAGCTTCCCTAATATCAAATCCTCTTTAATGGCAACTTTCTCTAGTCTTCTTACAAGAGAGTTGACCCTTGCTGTAAGTTCACGCATATCAAAAGGCTTAACGATAAAGTCATCGGCACCTAGCTCAAGTCCCAAAATCTTATCGACTATGTCACTCTTTGCAGTTAGCATGATTATACCAATCATTGTTCTATCTTCTATTTTTTTAAGAACTTCATAACCATTCAATTTTGGCATCATAATATCTAGTATTAAAACAATCGGACAGAATTCTTTTATTTTTTTTAAGGCGGCCTCACCATCATATGCAACCGCTACATTAAAGCCTTCACGTTTAAGGGCATAAGCGATAGTATTTGCAATGCGGGATTCATCATCAACTACTAATATCTTCTTATACATTTTTATCACCAAACCTTTTATGCTCATTTATCATACAGTAAATTATATCATAGATATAGGCATCTAAATATTGTTTAATATTAAACTTTTATAAATAGAATAGGCCTGAGAAACAATAAATTATCTCTCAGGCTTTTGAGTATTTAAGAAATCCATTAGCCATATTTAAAACTATAAGTCCTGTTTCATTTAAATATTCAACGTAGGACCTTAACATTCGCTCGATAAGGGTATATTTATATATATTGATTATATTAATATTAAAATTTTCAATAACAGTCTTTAGAATATCTTGCATTGTCATAGCCCCTACTATGAGAGTATATATTGCTTTTGCTCTGTTTTTATAGAAATTTATATTATCAGTTATAAGTCCAGTAATTTCGTTGTATATACCTTTATGTGCCACTATGTATTTGCTGCATTTTAAGTCATAAAGTTTTGCTTTGCTTAACAAATCCTCTGTGAGTATATAGGCATAGGGCATTTTAGAGCCATTCATGACTTCATGACTTATAAGTGCGTCTCCAATATAGGCAACATCATCTGGAGTAGTTATGCATATATGTGCAGGACTATGCCCTGGCGTATGAAGAATTTTGAATGTAGTGCCACATACACATATCGAGTTTTGATTATCAAAAATCATAATATCTGTTTGACAAACCATATGACCAAAATGCAACGCAACATCAGATAATTTTTGGTTACTGTAATAAAGTTTGAGATTTATTACTGAACTGCAAACAAGAGCTTCGTAGGCTGGCATTGCGATTATACAATTGAATTTATTTTTAAAAAAGGCATTGTTACCTATATGGTCAACATGAGCATGACTGCATATTATGGCAACTACCTTAAAGTTATTTTTTTCTAGTAGTTCATCAATTCCTTGTCTTTGCCCTTTTGCCCATCCAGAATCCAACATAATTATTTCTTTTTCATTAATTTTATAAAATGGTATATATGTCATACCAGTAGTAATACAGAATGTATTTCCCTTAATTTTTTTTATCTCCATGTATTATTTTAGTGAAAGTGTGCTTATTGTAAATAGACACTTCCACTAAATACTCACTTCCTTTATTGTATACTTTATTTCATTTTTTTGATAATTCTATTAGTGCACATCCCTCTATTGCGTGTATTCCATTTATCTTGCAAAACTCAAGTATTTCAGGACTTCCAGCCCCTGGTTGAATGAGTACTTTATTTATTTTTAACGAGTGAGCTTCTTTAAGGATTTTGATGCCTTTATAGGGGTTAATGCATAAATCTAAAACTTCTACATTGTAGGGTATATCGCTTAGCCTGTTATAAACGCTTTTATTTTCAACAGATGGATTTACACCTACCACATTAAATTCACTTATTTTTAAAGAAAGTAATATTTTATAAGCATATTTTGATTGATTTAATACATCACCAACTACAACCCAGTTTTTATAATTTAAAAGTTCATTTGCTTTCAATTTTATCATCTCCTAGTAAAATATAATATATATTTATTATTATTACCACAAGTAATTTAAATTATTTTGAGCATTAGAACTGCATAATAAATAATATTAGGGTTATTAAAGTCACATGTGGGGGTAATACATAAAGTTTTGTCTTATATAACCGATATAAGAATTATAAGAGGTTTGAAGTGATTGCATGTAATATGTAATGACTCGCGGGGAAAAGATTAAAACTATGTTAATAGGCAATAACTATGGAATGGGTGATAAATATGAAACTTTCAGCGAAATTATTTAGAATAGTATTATTAGTAAGCTTAATTTTAATTTGTTTTCTTTATATAATTTCAAAACTATTTTTACTAAAGAGTTTCACTGATATGGAAATTGATAAAGCTTTTAAGGATACTAAGGTTGTCATTAATTATATTCAAAATGATCTGGATAATATAAATGATGTAAATTTAGATTATGCAAGATGGGATGAAACTTATAATTATGTGAATAACAGAAATAATAAGTATATAGAAGATAATTTTGAAGATACAACCTCTATGGCTGAGGCAAAAATAAACTTTATTTTCATTACTGATAATCAGGGGAACATAATTTATAAAAAAAATACGAAAGAAGACACAAAGGAAATGTTTACGTTGGCTTTTGCTAAAAATATAACCTCAAGTATTGATAAACTATTAAGTGATAATAATACAAAAAATGTCAAGGGAATTTCTTTATATGGTAAATACCCAATTTTAATATCTGCTCAAAGAATTACAAAAAAATCCGGTTTAGGTCATAGTCCTGGTTTTTTGATTTTCGCGAAATATTATGATAAAGAGGAAATGGATAAGCTTAACCAAAATACGGGAATTAAAACGGAAATAGCGTATTATGATAAAGAATTAATTTTAAACAACGACTTTATAAGAAAAAATGAATTTGTTAAAGTAAGTAATGAAAAAATTATTAGTAGTTATGGCTTAATTAACGATATATTTTCAAAACCTTCTTTTTTCGTGAAGATTACATCAGAAAGAAATGTTTCTAAAAAGGCGCAAAATACATTGGATTTCTATTTTTTAATTGTGCTTGTTGCTTTAATAATATTTTCTTTAAGTATTTTTATATTAATACACGTATTTGTTGTGAGAAAAATTAAAATTATAAACTCAGTAGTTGAGAATGTACACAATTCTTATGATGTATTTCCAAGCATAATTTTAAAAGGAAACGATGAAATCTCTGAACTTGGATCTAAATTTAACGATATGTTCCAAAGACTAAAAAAATCGGATGAAACTATTGTATCACTTGCAAATTATGACGCTCTTACAGGGCTTACAAATAGAAAAAAATTGCTAGAGAACATTAGAGATTTGCTCAAAAATAAAAATGAAAATTTAGCGGTTTTCTTTATAACTCTAGATAAATTCAAGGCTATAAATGAAAGTTTTGGTCATCAGGTAGGAGATATGGTTCTTGCAAAGGTGGCAGAGAGATTGGAGAATAATATTGCAAAATCAAAGGATATAGTAAGTAGAATTGGTGGGGATGAATTTATTGTAATTATAAGAGATTTAATTTCAGCAGCAGGTGCAACAAAAATTGCAGAAAAAATTGTGGAAATATTAAGTAGCGCTTATATATACAATGAAGAGTCACTATATATTGGTGCAAGTGTTGGTATTAGTTTATTTCCACAGCACGGAAATGATGTAGACACTTTAATAAGAAATGCGGACTTAGCTATGTATGAAGTTAAAAATAGTGGTGGCCATGGGTATCGTCTATATAATAACATCATGAGTTCTAACAATAGACACATGTTAGAAATGGAAAAGAACTTAAAAAGCGCTATGGAGAAAAACGAATTTATAACGTATTATCAGCCTATTATAGATTTGAAATTAATGAAAGTATTAAGTGCTGAATCTCTTATAAGGTGGAAATGTGGAGATAAGGTTATTCAACCTATAGAATTTATTCCAATAGCAAAGAAAATAGGTAAAATGGTAGAAATCGATAATTGGATGCTGCATAATGCTTGCGTTCAGTGTAAAAAATGGCAAAATTCGGGTTCAAAGAATTTTAGTGTATCCGTAAATACCTCATATAAACAATTAATACAAGCAAATTTTGTTCAATTAGTAATGAATATATGTTGTAATCAATCATTAGATCCTAAGTATTTAAACCTTGAAATTACTGAGGATGAGGCTATGGAGGACATTAATTTAATAATAAAAGTCCTTTTAGAGTTAAAATCCAAAGGGATAAAAATTTCAATGGATGATTTCGGTACAGGTTATTCATCCCTTAGTTGGTTAAGCAAACTTCCTATTGATACTATAAAAATAGATAGATCACTTATAATAAATTTAGATAACAACTCTAAAAATATAGCTATAATTAAAGCTATATTAGCGGTTGCAGATAGTTTGGATATTAAAGTTATTGCAGAAGGAATTGAAACAGAAACGGAATTCCTTACATTAAAAGAACTTGGATGTCAGTCTATTCAAGGGTATCTAATAGGGAAACCGATGATTGCCTCTGATTTTCACAAGAAGTATTGCTTAGGAAATATTATTTGAAAGGAGCTCAGAAATGGGCTCTATTTTTGTTGATAATAAAAGCTGTAGGTATATTTTTAGATTTCTGTAGAACATTATATTAAGTATGTAAAATATAGTTTAAGGATGTATAATGTATATTAGTGAATTATAAGATTTATGGAATTGTAATTACACAGGAAAGTATTGATACTTATAAAGGAAGATTAGTATATTACGAATGAGGAGGTGCTCAGTGAGAGAAAATTGGAAAAGCAGGAAAGGATTTATTTTTGCAGCAGCTGGAGCTGCAATTGGTTTAGGAAATTTATGGAGATTCCCATTTCAAGCTTATAAAAATGGCGGAGGAGCATTCCTTTTGCCATATTTTGTAGCACTTATAACTTGCGCTATACCATTAATGATTATGGAGTACGCTTATGGTAGAAAAATCCGTGGAGGATCAGTAAAGGCATTTGCAAAATTAAAAAAGAAATTAGAAATCATTGGGTGGATTCAAGTAATGGTACCAATTATTGTTATGACGTATTACTCTACTATTATTGCTGTGGCTGTTGTCTTTATGGTTTTTTCATTAGGACATGCATTTGGTATTATTAACTGGCTATCAAACCCAGGACCTATAATGGGCATGGTTACAGGAAGTGCGAAAAATGCATTAGATTTGGGTGCTGGTATTAGTATTTATATTTTAATAGCGGTTATTGTAGTCTGGATTTGCAACTGGCTGATTGTTAAAAAGGGGATTTCTGGCGGAATAGAAAAAATGTCGATGTTTTTTACACCTATGTTAATGGTCTTAATGATTATATTTATGATTAATGCAATAAATTTAGACGGTGCTGCAATAGGACTCGAAGCACTCTTCAAACCAGATTTCTCAAAAATATTAAATCCTAGTATCTGGGTTTCAGCTTATGCACAAGTGTTTTTCTCTACAACTTTAGCTGTAGGTGTTATGATTGCATATGGTTCATACTTAAATGAGAAAGCAGATATCGTAAACAGTGCGGTTATAACAGTTTTAGCTAATGCAAGTTTTGATCTTATTGCAGGTGTGTTAGTATTCTCAACATTAGGTCATTTAGTAAATAGTATGGGTGTAAAATTCACATCATTTGGTACAGGTGCAGGTGTCGCATTCATGGCATTTCCAATTGCTATTTCAACAATGTCAACAAATGTAGTGGTCCAAGGGTTATTAGGTTTCTTATTTTTCTTTTGTCTATTTATTGCAGGTTTATCATCTAGTATTTCAATGCTAGAATCATTTACAACTGCAGCTTTAGATAAATTTGATATTTCTCGCGAAAAGCTTGTTTCAATTATTTCTATAGTTGGGTTTTGTGGCAGTGCATGTTTTGCAAGTTATGCAGGATTCAACTATATATTAGATATAGTTGATGCTTATGTAGGAAATATTGTAATAGCAGGACTTGGACTCGTAGAAGTTATTTTAATTAGTTATTTTTATGGAACTAGTAAACTTAGGCAGGAAGCAAATGCGCATTCAGACTTCAAAGTCGGAATATGGTGGGACTATTTATTGAAATATTTTACGCCATTATTACTCGGAGCGGTTGTGGTAACAAATATGTTCAATTTAATTACTGAATTATTTAGTAAAGGCAAAGTTGAAATAGTTTCAAGTATTGTTTTTGGTTGGGGAACGGTAGTCCTAATGATAGGGGCATCAATTGTATTGTATAGAAAAAAATGGACTTCAAAATCACAAGAAGTGAAAAGTTCATTAACAAATAATGATGTAAATGAAGAAGACTCTATAAATAGATAATTGGAGGGAACTTTATGTCAACAAGTGCTATAGTAATGATGATAATCGGATGTGGAACAGTTTGGGGCGGAACGGTAGTTTCAATTGTTATTGCATTAGCGGTGGAAAAGAAGAAAAATCTTAATAAAGAAGTTAAGTGGTAAAATCGGTACAAACAATAAATTTATTTTTTATTGCTTGTACCAATTTTTTATTATTTATTATAACCATTTCTTCTTATTGAAATATATAATTTCACAAAAAGAAATGAAAAACATTATAAATATAGTAATAAAATAGCCGTATTTGTAATGTAACTCGGGCATATCTTGAAAATTCATTCCATAAATCCCTGTGATTATTGTAAGTGGCATCATAATAGTAGTAATTATTGTTAAGACTTTCATAACTTTATTCATGGAATTTGATAGTTGGGAAGAATAAAGCTCAAGGCAAGATGTAACCATTTCATGGTCAGATTCAATTAAATCATATATTCTAAGTGCATGGTCATATATATCAGTGAAATATACTCTATATTTTTCAGTTATAATATCATCATGGCGAAGGAGAGTGTTTAAAACCTCTCGTAGTGGAGAAACGACTCGCCTAAGCTTAATTACGGTTTTTTTAATTTTCATAATATTGTTAAGTGTATCTTGAATAGGATTGTTCATGGATTCTTCTTCTAAAATATTGATTTTCTCTTCTACTTTATCGGTTACAACAAACAATTGGTCTATTGCATCATCAAGTATATTATATAAAACAAAATCACTTCCATTAGATACAATAGCGAGCCCATTGTTTATGTCATTCATAATCTTTTTTATGGATCTGTTTTCACCATAATGTATTGTTATAATATAATTCAAACTAATATATATATATATATTGTTATAAGAAAAGGCATTGCTAACATTATTATCTGTTGTGGAAATGATTAAAAAGTGATAATCATTATAATCGTTTATTTTAGACCTTTTAGCTTTATGCATACAATCTTCAATAGTTAAATGGTGGAAATTAAATTTGTTTTTCAAAAATTTAAAATCATTAGCAGTTGGGTTGCTGATATTAAGCCAAAACACTTCTTTTGTATCTGGAGCTTCAGAAAATGCTTTTTCTAAGTCATTAAATTCATGTACTTTATTATTAATATATGTAATCAATAAAATCTCTCCCTTTAATGAAGTGTCGTTTTTGAACCCTCTCACCACTTTAGAAGTGGGAGATTCTTATTTATAAAGAAGTTTGCTATTACTTTTAAACCTATCTAAGTAGGAAGCCTTATTCCTTTTGGCGTGTCCAAGGACGCCCTACACTGTAAGCTTTATGCTCCCAGCTTGCATTTAAGCTATCTTAATCCTCTTGGGATTCATATACTCGTTGTACATTAAGCAAATGTTCTTTATTTCTGCTTTTCGCATTATGTTAAGAGAAGCATTTATATCAGCATTTAATATAATTCCCATTGACGATTTATATTGTCCTCTAGAGGTTCGTTTGCCACTAAAAATATAAGTTCTTTTAATTAGGGCGTCATAAACAGGCATATTATCAGTTGCTAAAAAATCAGCTTTTGAAGTATAGCTTTCCTCTTGTTCTATGAATACAAGCTTATATCGTTTGCTTAGATATTTAAGCTTTGCCCTTAACTGACCAATTGGTATATTAACAAAGTTTTGATTATTAACTCTGCCTAGATTAACAACCTTTTGGATGTTTTTGTTAGAACCTACCACAAGCGAGCCAATATCATTAGTTATGCAGTAATCAATAATTAGCCTTGCAGTTTTAGCGAGATAATCATTAACCTTATTACCTCGTTTGTTCCAAAGGTTTCCTTGGGCTTTAGTAGTGCGTGTGATATTTTGTTTATCTTTAATTGATTGCAATTTGCAACTCCGCTTATTTGTACCTTGGTTTATTGATTTAAGCTTTTTACCATCAATAATAAAAGCTTTGCCAGAATTTGTGGTGCAAGTGCATAAGTTGTCTACTCCTAAATCAATTGCAAGTGTATTTTTTTTATTTAAACTACCTTTGAATTCCTCAATTACATATATCCATTGGATTTCAAAGAACCTTGCATCGTTTCTGGGTAGTATTATAATTTTTTTAATTAATTTACTCTTTAGATTTTTTGGCATCGCAATCTCAATTTTGCCATAAAGACTTTTGAAAGCAGCAGACATTGGTACTGCAAATTTATCTGTAGTAACATTGAATTCACAAAATACAATTTCAAATAAGCTATCTTTAGGTAAATAACTTGGCATTCTAACATCGCTATATTTGTACTTACCTGCTTTTGCTAATTTAAGTAATCCAAAAAACGACTTAAAATTTGCATCTACAATTTTCATTATTTGCTGGGCTGAATTACTATTAAGTATTACGTAGTTTTCATTAGTTTTGCAAACATGATAGTTTTTAATGTAATTTAGGAACTTATTTTGTGTAAAATAATGTTGACGTATATTGTACAATGCTACATTGTACATGTTTTTGGATAAAAAACATAGTTCTTTAAGTGCTTTATATTCCTTAGCTGACAAATCTTTAAGTTGTTGCTTTTGAACTCCGTACAAGATTTCCTTTTCTTCTTTTTTTGAATTTTGAGGCATTGAGACTCCTCCTTTCACAAGTATATTATAATGATATTATGTCCGTATATAGCTAAAATCATGACTATATTCTGTATTAATATTATACTTATAAGTAATGAATTTAGCTTTATAAACTGCCCTAAGCTAGACGGAATTCACCACCCACCTATAGAGGATAGGTGTACTCTTTCGCAACAGGATAGAAATATTAACTCAATAATATATTATATATGGTAAAATAACAAATAGATATAATATAGAGTATATTTTCACGAAGGAGACTAAAAAATGATTGAAATTATTGCAGCGACAATAGAGGATGTAAAAAGAATTGAAGAAAGTGGGGCTGATAGAATAGAGCTTATTAGTGCATTATCCGAAGGAGGTTTGACGCCCAGCTATGCTCTCATAAAAAGAGCAGTGCAAAGTGTTAAGATACCAGTAAATGTTATGATAAGACCACACGGGAAATCGTTTATATATACAGATGAGGAAATTGAGATTATGGTAGAAGATATTATAATTGCAAAAGAGCTAAATGTAAATGGTGTGGTATTTGGGGTTTTAAATAGGAAGAATGAGATATGTGTGCCTTCTTTAGAGAAGCTTTTAAAAGCATGTGATGGCATTGATGTAACCTTTCATAGGGCTATTGATGAGCTGTTAGAACCGGTTAAAGGTATAGATGTTTTAGCAAATTATGGCCAAATTAAAAACGTTCTTACATCAGGTGGAAAAGGTGATATACTTACAAACATTCCAGTTATCAAAAATATGGTAGAGAAATCGAAACATATTAACGTGATAGTTGGGGGTGGTTTAAATATTAAAAATATTAAAGATATTATGGAAAAAACAAAGGCACCTGCATATCATTTTGGAACTGCAGTAAGAAATGATAAATCAGTATTTGGAGAAATAAATATTGATAGTTTAAAAATACTTACTAATACTATTAGTAAACAGAAATCGGTAACTAAGTAACCGACTTCTGGCTACTAATAACATATAATTATCTACTAATTTGCAAGTAGGGTTACTTGCAAGCTTCGTCGAATACCTTACGAATAATATCTTTAGATGGCACGCCTTCATGTATCTTAACCCCATCTACATAAAAGGTAGGAACATAATAGTAATCGTATTGTTTAGCTATTTCTGGTTGACGTTCTTCATCAATTATTTTAACTTCAATGTTTGCATATTCTGGATTAGTATTCTTTAAGTCTTCTATAATAGAATGTGCTTGTTTACAGTAAGGACACCAGTCGGTTATAAACATTAATACAGGTTTCATTTATTAACACCACCTATTTTTATTTAAAGTACATATTATTTTGAACCTTATAAGATATTATACACTAACTTGTTATCTTATTTCTAAAAAAACAAGTATTTTATTTTAAGTTGTCTTCCAATAATTACATAAACTTAACCTAACCTTTATGAGTTATTAACTTTAAACAGTTATTCTTATAATTGTAGATAAAAAAGAAAAAATTTAGGGGGGTAATGATGAAATTTTTTAATAAAAAAGTTTTAAGTCTATTTCTTTCAATTGGTGTTAGTTTTGGTTTGGGTAATGGAGTAAATACGGTCGCTTTTGCAGCAACCACTGGAGTAGCAACTGTTGATCAAGCGGCTCCAATAGGAGCTATTACTAAGGTGATGGTAACGTTTTTAAAAGATTCAACTACTGAGAAAGGATTTACTTGGTATACTTCGAGAAAATCAATTGCTAGCGATTTGCAAGTAGTTGAACAAACTTCAACTAATCCACTACCTAATTTTACTAAGGCTATTAATATTGTAGGAAGTTGTGCAATTCCAAGTAATAAAACAGATGCGCCTACACCAACTGGAACAACAACTTCAAAACTAGAGTATTTGCATAAAGCAGAGGCCACTGGGTTAAAGGCGAACACAACTTACTTCTACCGTGTTGGTGATGCTTCGCTAGGTCTTTGGAGTGCAGGTACATTCCAAACAGCTTCAACAAGTGGAGCTTTTTCGTACATAGATATTGCAGACCCACAGGCTAAGGAATATGATGAAGGACTTCTTGCAGCTAGTACATTTAAAAAAGCTCTTGATACTGTTCCAGATTCAAAGTTTATACAAATAAGTGGAGATCTTGTTGATAAGGGAAACGTAGAATATGAATGGGACTGGTTATTTAATAATATAGGGCGAAAATTTCTAAATACAACTATAGCTCCTATTGCAGGAAATCACGATGAATATAAAGGTTCTTTTACAGACCATTTTGATCTGACTCCTGCAGCGGGTTCTGACATAAGTACTGGTGTTTACTATTCTTATAATTACTCAAATGCACATTTTGTAATGCTTAATTGCAATGAAACAGCAGAAAATGGGCTTTCAACAGGAAACAATAATCTCACTCCAGCTCAAATTGCTTGGTTGAAAAAGGATATTACTGATGCAAAAGCAGCTGGTTCAAAATGGGTTATTGTGAATATGCATAAAGGACCTTATAGCACATCAAATCATGCTACTGATATTGATTTAGCAGGTTCTGGCGGAGCAAGAAAAACACTCGCACCTATATTTGCAAAATTAGGAGTTGATTTAGTTCTTCAGGGTCACGACCATATTTATGCTAGAAGTAAGCCAATAAAAGCAGATAGTACAGCAGTAACAGAAACTTTAAAAACAGAAAGTTTTCAAGGCCATAATGTTAATTATGTACAAAATCCTGGTGCACCTGTTTATTTAATTCCAGGAACAGCAGGTCCAAAAGTTTATTACAAAAATAAGTCAATAGTTTCAGACCCTAATGCAAATGGTTATGATCCTAAATTTTATGGTCTATTTGATAAAGCAGATGAAAATCATGCAGCTATTTATGGGGCAGCCACAGGTGATCTAAGCAGACCAGAACGCAGTAATATACAAAATTTTGAAAGTATAACTGTAGATGCAAATAAATTGTCTGTTATTTCTTATGAAATAGATCAAAATAGAAACAGTAAAGCTCCATATATTATCGATATGTTTGGTATAGAGAAATAGAACTAAAGCGCTATCGATGATGGCGTATTTTAGGAAAGTTTAATAATATCAAAATTAAATAAAGTAAATGGAGGTTGAATATATGAACAAAAAAATTATAAATTCATTATTTGCTGCGTTAATAATAGCTGGAGCGACATCCTTGTCAGCTTATGCAGCAATGGCAGATGGTACTGTTGTTATAGGAAGTAAAGCTTTTGACTTGAATTATGCTAATAGTCCAGTAAATTTTGCAGAAATCACTAAGGAAATACAGGTAGGTAGTGTAGTTTATGTTAAAGAATTTGGTGGAAACTGGATTAATAATATAACTGGACTAGCGGTGGATGTTAGCTGCATACCAGCTGTAGTTTATAAGAATGCTACTAAAGAAATTAACTTTGCTGCTGGAGATGAAAATGCAATTATTTCAAATGTAAATGAAATGGTACGAGCATATGAATTAGCACCAATAGACTCGCAACCTCAGATAACTCGTGCCAATGCATTGGGCGTAATAGCCCAGGTTGCAGTTGGGGTGGTAACAGATACCTTAACAAAGGACGATTTACAATCTCGTATAAATAATGAAAATGCTAAAATAGCAGCACGGGTGGTATATCTTCAAATTGGTGAAATAAAGGCTGTTAATGGCACAATAACATTAACATTTAATAATCCTTTAGTTGTAAAACCAGAAGTTTCCGATTTTGCCGTAAATCAGACAATTGGAACTGGATCTGCAATAAAAGTAGTACCTACAGCAGTTGATTTAGACTCAACTGGAAAGATTATTACTTTAACTGTACCACAAGTCAAAAAAATATCAACTGAGCAAAAAGTAGTTAGCACAGTATCTTATGATACAGCTGTACCAGTTACTGCAGCCGGATTTAAAGTTGCAATAGATACTTCACATTAGAAATAATAAAATGAGAAAAGGACAGTGTTGAACTGTTCTTTTTTTATTTTAAAAAATTAATTTTAATGTTTAGATATAGATTAATCTAGCCTAGATTAGGTAACAATAATTTAAGAATGTATATATATTTTTAAGATTAACTATATTTATGGAGGTATAATATGAAGAGGAAAAGTTTAACTATGTTCACAATTTTTTTATTTTTAGCTTGTTTTTTAGGGAGCCAAACAGCAATGGCTTATTCTACACTAAGTAAAAATGATGAAAAAGTAATTTATTTAACGTTTGATGATGGACCAAGTGTTATGACAGATAAGGTTCTGGATATACTTAAAGTAAATGGTGTAAATGCTACTTTTTTTCTTATAGGAAATCAAATAAAAGGCTATGAGGATATGGTAAAAAGAATATATACGCAGGGTAATAGTATAGGTCTGCATACTTATACCCACACATATAAGAAAATATACTCGAGTAGAAAAGGATTTATATCTGAGATGCTTAAATCTCAGGATGAAATTAATTCTATTATAGGAGTTAAACCAACAATAATAAGATTTCCTTCGGGTAGTAGCAAACATTTAACTAAAGGTTTTTTAGAAGAACTTCATGGGTATAATTTTAAAGTATATGATTGGAATGCTGTTATGTCCGATGGAGTCAATTGTAATACTCCTCCTGACAAGTTATATAGAGAAGCAACTAAAACCACAGTTAGGGACCATCCTATAATGCTGCTTATGCATTGTGACTATATGCATAAAAACACGTGTAAGGCATTACCTAGAGTAATAAAGTTTTATAAAGATAATGGATATGAATTTAAAATTATTAACGATAAAACACCTGAAGTTTATTTTCCAATTAAAAATAATAAATAATAAACACGCCAAAATAACCAGTTGAAATGATATTAAATCATATTAACTGGCTGTTTGTTTTAAAGGTAATAAGAATAAAAGAATTTTATAGAAACATACGAAATTGTTTGACAATTGTGTGAATTTAGAATATTATATGTATTAAGATTAGTTTTAAAATAAAATTTATAAAGCGATGATGGAGAAAAAAATTCCAAAGCATAACTACAGAGAACCAATAATTTTTGAGAATTGGTGTTATGTGGGAACAAATATATCACTCTAGAGCTTCTTAGTTGAAATAAAGTAAACATGGACGGATGCCACCGTTATAAGGCTAGGTTTTAAAGAGATTTTGTGATTTTGAATTTGATTTCTTTGAGCTGATAATAAGGTAATTCATTGATTTGAATTATGAACTAGGGTGGTACCACGAAAGTTTTCGTCCCTATAAACATATATATATGTGTTTATAGGGATGAAAACTTTTTATTTTAAAAAAAGTTTTCTTAGGTAAGTATAAATGTAAATAGAAGAAGTCGTTAATATTGCAGCTCCGCAGGAGATGATTTAATAATTAAATTCTATAGGTATAAAAAATAAAATAAAATAATGGATAAAGCTATGAAGGAGATAAAAATATCATATTTAAAACCACAGAGAGTCAACGTTTGCTGAGAGTTGATGTTTTAAAGATATGTAATAATCACTCCTGAGCTGTAAAAATAATGAGGTAATTCATTGATTTGAATTATGAATTAGGGTGGTACCACGAATCTTTCGTCCCTATAAACATAACCAATTATGTTTATAGGTATGGAAGATTTTTTATTTGCGAGTAAAAGGGGGAGTTGTAATGTATAAAACTATAAGTGCAAAGGTGGAACATGGTATAGACGCATTAGTAAGAGTTACAAACACTTTAAGGAGAAAAGAATTTAAAATAAAAGGATTAGTAATGACAGAAGTTGAAATTGATGGATATTCAGATTTAAGGATAACAATAGAGGAATACTCTAATTTAGGGATAGAACAAGCGATGATGCAGCTTAGAAAAATTATAAATGTATATGAAATTGAAGAGGTTAAAGGTGAGTTTGCAGCACCGAAGGTGATGATTTAATTAAAAAACTAAAAAGAAGGTGATAACATGTTACTTAATGGAGCTCAAATAGTACTTAAGTGTTTAAAAGAGCAAGAGGCAAATATTGTATTTGGATATCCAGGTGGAGCTGTGATTCCACTCTATGATGCGCTATACGATGAACTTGATTATTTCACTCACATTAGAACGGCCCATGAACAAGCGGCAGTTCATGCAGCAGATGGGTATGCAAGGTCCACAGGAAAAGTTGGAGTTTGTTTTGTAACTTCAGGTCCAGGTGCAACGAATACTATAACTGGAATAGCAACGGCATATATGGATTCGATTCCAATGGTTGTAATTACAGGACAGGTTGCACGGAGTTTGCTTGGACGTGATTCTTTTCAGGAAATAGACATAATGGGAATAACTTTATCTATTACAAAGCACAGTTGCATTGTAAAAGATGAAAAAGAATTAGCAGGTATTATAAGAGAAGCATTTGAAATAGCCAAAAGTGGAAGGCCGGGGCCAGTACTTATTGATATCCCAAAGGATATATTCTTAAGTGAAACGGAATATAAAATGTTAGAAAAAGAAAATAAAATACAAACACCAACTATTAATATAGAGATGAAAAAAATACAAGAGGCAGTTCTTATGATTCAGGATTCAAAGAAACCTATAATTTATGCTGGTGGTGGAATTAAAACAGCTAATGCCTCAAAGAAATTTTGTGAGTTTGCGAAACTTTGCGATATTCCTGTGGCAAATACATTAATGGGACTTGGCACCATTCCAAGAGATCATAAATTATCTCTTGGAATGGTGGGAATGCATGGCTTTCGTGAGACAAATTTAGCAGTGACAAGGAGTGATTTAATTATAGCAATTGGTGCAAGATTTAGTGATCGGGTAATTGGGAAAGGAGACGAATTTGCACCATCTGCAAAAATAATTCAGATTGATATAGATGAAACAGAAATAGATAAAAACAAGATAGTAGACTTGTCTTTGGTGGGAGATATGAATACAATACTAGAAAATTTAATTTCTCATATGGAGCAAAAGAATAGGAAGTCATGGCAGGAGGAGATAGAGAATTTTAAGGTAACAAATAATGTAAATATAAAAGAAAACAATTTTACGCATGTTGATGTGCTCAAATGTTTAAATGGAGCTCTTGAGGAAGATACAATTGTCACAACTGATGTAGGACAACATCAAATGTGGACTGCTCAAATGTGGAAATTCAAGTATCCTAGAACATTTATAACGTCAGGAGGCCTTGGAACAATGGGGTTTGGATCAGGGGCTGCAATTGGAAGTCAGATGGGTAATTTAGACAAAAGGGTACTACTAGTAACCGGGGATGGAAGTTTTCGAATGAGCTGCAATGAACTTCAAACTATATCGAAGTATAAGCTTCCTATAATTACTGTGATTATGAATAATCATACCCTAGGAATGGTAAGACAGTGGCAGAGAATGTTTAGCAATGGAAGATATAGTGAAACAGATATTGGTGATGAAGTAAATTATGTAAAGCTTGCACAGGCTTATGGTATTGAAGCATATAGAGTTACAAGTACAGATGAATTAAATAATGTACTAGAAATAGTAACAAAGGAAAAAAGGCCTATGCTTATAGATTGTGTAATAGATAAAGAAGAGGGGGTATATCCAATAGTACCGCCAGGGAAATCTATTCAGGAATTAGTATTAGAGTAAAACGATGGTTACATTTCGGGTATGTTTGAATACTATAATATTGTAATTAATTTTATGGAGAGTTTATATGAACAAAATAAATCATCAAGTGTTAAGTCCATTACAACCAGTACAAACATATAATTATTGCAAATGTTGCCCACAAATATGTGATGATACTTATATGTTACAGGATCAAATGATGCCAGACTATACTAGTGAAGATTTTGAAGACGAAGGAGGATATCGTCCTGGACCTGGAGGAGGACCTGGATCTGGAGGTGGACATGGACCTGGAGGTGGACATGGACCTGGAGGTTGGCATGGACCTAAGGTGTGGCAAGCACATGGAGGATATTACGGACAAAAATATTATCCAGATATTAACTACTTTTATTATCTTAATTCATATTATTATAATTATTATCCTTATGATCCTTACTTTGATTATTATTATAATACCTATTAAGAGTAATAAATAAGTCACTTCATCTCAGAAGTGGCTTATTTTAAAATATTATTTAATATACATAAGATTTTATAATATTTATCATGTTAGTTGAAGTATAATAGTTATTAAATAGGTTGAACTTAATCACCTAAAATATAATACTTATGGGGGACAACATGGATTTATCAACTATTTTTTTAATATTTATATATGTGTTTAATATAATGTCTGTTTTGAAACTAATTTTTATAAAACAAAGTGATACGAGAGTTATATTTGCATGGCTTTTAGTATTCTTTTTTTTACCTTATGTTGGTTTTATTTTTTATTTCTTGGTTGGTAGTAAATATAAAATGCGTATCATGTCAAAAAAGTATGGTATGGGCGAAATAGAAGAAAAGTACAATAAAGTGCTAGAGCAACATATTCATAATATTGATACGGATAAAATACAATTTAGAGAAGTAGAAACTGAAAAATACAGAGATTTGATTACTATGAACTCAAAAAATATAATGTGTTATTTTACTCAAAATAATGAAGTAGAACTTTTATTAAATGCTAAGGAAACATTTTCTATGCTTTTTGAAGATATTAGAAATGCTACAAAAAGTATTGAAGTAATGTATTATATTTTTAAAGCAAAAGATAAGATAGGTAAAGAATTTATATCTCTTTTAGAAGAAAAGGCAAGCCAGGGAGTGAAAGTAACTTTAATATATGATGGGATTGGGTCTTTACATACTCATATGAGTGATTTTAAGGAGTTAAAAGAAGCTGGTGGGCATGTGTACAGATTTTTGCCATCTATTATAAAAAGTTTATTGCTTGTAAATTATAGATTACATAGAAAAATAGTTATTTTAGATGGTAAAATTGCTCATACTGGTGGAATTAATGTGGGTGACGAATATTTCGGTTTGAAAAAAATAAATAAACCTTGGAGGGATACAACCATACGTTTGACTGGTTACAGTGTACTTTCATTTCAAACAAGGTTTTGGTCTGATTTGGTTTTTTTGCAAAATCAAAGTTTTAGAAAGATAAATAGGGCTAAATTAAAGTTTGATGAAAGGTTATTAAAAAGTTTTTATGATCCTATTGAAGAAGGAAATATAGGAGTCCAAATACTTTCAAGTGGGCCTAGTAGTAGAAATGACTCTATAAAAGATAGTTACGTTAAGATGATTACAACTGCCAAAAAATATTTATATATTCAGTCGCCGTATTTTATTCCAGATAAAACTATATTAGATGCGCTAAGGATGGCAGCTGCTGGTGGTGTTGATGTTAGAATAATGCTTCCTGGTATACCAGATAAAAAACCTATTTATGCTGTTTCATTATTAAATGTGGCAAAACTCTTAAAGTATGGAGTAAAGGTATATCTGCATTCAGGGTTTCTTCATTCCAAAACACTTGTTATTGATGATCACGTTTCAACAATAGGAACTGCAAATATTGATATTAGAAGTTTTAGTCTTAATTATGAAATTAATGCATTTATTTATAATAATGAATTTGCAATTAAATGTCGTGATACATTTTTAAATGATATCAAAGATTGTACAATATTTGATATTGAAACTTATTCTAAGCGTGGTTTGTGGAAAAAAATCTATGAATCTGTTTGGCGTTTTATTACTCCTATTGCTTGAAATTTAATAAAGTATATTTTTAATTAACATTGTTTTAATATGTTTGTAACAATGTTAATTTATAATGTAATTATAAGTGAATTTAAAATAGTAATATTTATTCTAGTAATTTCTTATACTAAAAGAGTGAGAATATAATGGGAGGTATTTGTATGGTGATCAATTATGCACATAGGGGTGCTAGTGGCTATTTTCCGGAAAACACAATGCTTTCTTTTAGAAAAGCAATTGAACTTGGGGCTACTGGTATTGAAACTGATATTCAGATGACTTCGGATGGAGTACTTGTGATTATTCATGATGAGAATGTAGACCGAACCACAAATGGAACGGGACTTGTAAAAGATTTTAGATTTGTTGATTTAAATGAATTAGATGCTGGTTCTTGGTTTAATGATAATTATAATAATGAAACGATACCTACTGCTGAGCAGTTAATTATTTTAGCTAAAGAAAATAACATATTATTAAATATAGAGATAAAAAATGGTGAAGTTATATATCCAGGCATTGAAGAAAAACTTATAGAGATGATTTATAAATATAATTATCAAGACAACGTAATATTATCTAGTTTTAACCATTACTCTATGGTACATTGCAAAGAGATTTCTAAAGAAATAAAAACAGGGCTTTTATACATGGCTGGACTTTATCATCCAGAAGCGTATTGTAAATATACTGGGGCAGATGCGTTACATCCATATTATATTTCAATTAATAAGAAAATTATTGATGACGCAAAAAAAGAGGGCCTTTTAGTAAATCCATTTACAGTGAATAGTGAAGAATCTATGAAAAAGTTAATTGAAGCTGGAGTTAACGGGATAATTACTAATTATCCGGATAAATTAAAGAAAGTTTTAACAAATATTAAAAAGTAAATACTATGCTAGTCATATACAAGAACTCTGTTGTTTAATAAAACAATGGGGTTCTTTATATTTTAAAACTTGTAAAAATTCACTTAACTTAACCTTAACAATAATTACCTTTTTCCTTAACATAAAGCATCTACAATAGTAATTGTAATAAATTAATATATGAACTAGAAGGGAGAATATAGTGAGTGAAATTATTTCAACGAAAAAAGAAGTAATCAAACTGGAATCAAAAGAAACTAGGATAGGTTTAAAAAGAAAATTAGAACCATATGCATTTTTATTTCCTAGTTTATTATTGTTTGGACTGTTTGTTTATTATCCGTTTTTTAAAACTTTATATATGAGTTTTAGTTTAACAAATGCTCATGGAGGATTTCAAGAATTTATTGGTATTCAAAACTATGTAGAGATATTTACTTCAGCAGATTTTATAAATAGCCTAGTTGTGACAATGAAATTTGTTTTTATTACAACTATTCCATCCGTAATTATTGGTCTTTTTTTAGCACTACTTGCAAACAATAAAGTAAAAGGAATTGGAATATCAAAGGTAATGTTTGCTGTTCCAATAGCAGTATCATCAGCATCTGCATCAATTATTTGGGGGATAATTTTCCACCCAAGTATAGGAATGCTTAATAATATTTTAAAAACAAGCATTGGGTGGTTAATAGACCCACATTGGGCTCTCTTATCTGTTGCGTTTGTAACCATTTGGATGAATATAGGAGTAAACTTTATATTTATTTTAGCGGGTCTAAAGAATGTTCCAAAGGAAATACTTGAAAGTTCATCTATTGATGGGGCAAGATATTTTAGAAAATTATTTAAAATTATTATTCCAATGATATCACCTACATTATTTTTTATGGTATTTATGGATATTATGAATGCATTTCAATCATTTGGACAAGTAAATATATTAACGAATGGTGGACCTGGAAATTCAACAAATGTATTGGTATTTTCTATTTATAGAGAAGCGTTTTTTAATGGTAGGTTTGATACCGCATCTGCGCAGTCAATTATATTATTTATTCTTATGTTTGTTATAGCAATGTTTCAATTTAGTTATGAAAAGAAGGGAGTGCATTACTCTTAATGGAAAATAAAAAAAGCAATATAATTTTACTTTTAACAAATCTTGCTGTCGGATTACTTATTATTTCTCCGATTTTATATGCACTGTCTGTAACATTTATGACGACAGATCAAATTCATACTATGCCACCAAAATTCTTACCTAAGAGCTTTTTTCTTGGTAACTATAAGGAGGTAATTGCGGCGATTCCTATATTTAGGTTTATATTTAACAGTTTGGTAGTAGCGACAGCTGTAACTGTTGGGCAAATAATAACTTCTTGTCTTAGCGCTTATGCTTTTGCATTTTATGAATTTAAAGGTAAAAAAATTTTATTCATAATAATAATTGCTACAGTAATGGTTCCCGGAGAGGCAATTATTATATCTAACTATTTGACAATAAGTTCATTAAATTTACTAGATACATATACAGGGCTCATATTACCATATTTAACATCAGCTATGGGAATTTTCATGATGAGACAATATTTTTTAACAGTTCCTATAGAACTTAAAGAAGCTTCAATCATAGATGGGTGCACTGGGCTTCAGTTTTTAACTAAAATTCTTATGCCTATTTCAAAACCTATAATTGGGTCGCTAGGAATTTATATGTTCCTATTAACTTGGAATCAATATATGTGGCCTTTACTTATAACAAGTAAACCAGAGATGAGGACAGTTCAAATTGGAATGACTATGCTTCAATCTTCAGAAGTACAATCATTTGGTATGATGCTTGCAGGAATTATAATAATCATAATTCCATCTATATTTATATTTATAATTGGTCAAAAACAACTAATTGATGGAATGACGTCAGGGGCAGTTAAAGGTTAATAATAAAAAATATCTATATTTCAAGGGGGATTTATTAATGAAAAAAAGACTGGTTTCAACAATGCTTGCAGTTATGATTTCAGCTTCAATGTTAAGTGGGTGTGGTAGCGAGGCTAAGCAATCAAGTTCTAAAACCGTAACGGGTGCTAAAGCAGAACATGTTAACATTACATTTTGGCATGGGATGGGGGGAAACCTAGGAGTTTCACTTAATAAATTGGTAAAAGATTTTAATGATTCTCAAAAAAACATCACGGTTACTGCTCAATTCCAAGGTGATTATGATGCAGCACTTAACAAATTGAAAAGTTCTCAGTTAAGTAATTCGGGCCCAGATGTTATGCAGTGTTATGATATAGGAACAAGATATATGATTGATAGTAAGGCTATAGTTCCAGTTCAGGATTTTATTGATAAGGAAAAATATAATACCTCTACCCTTGAGCCAAATCTTCTCGCATATTATACAGTAAATAAAAAATTGAATTCTATGCCTTTTAATTCTTCAACACCAATACTTTACTATAATAAAACTGCATTTAAAGCTGCGGGACTTGACCCAAATACTCCACCTAAAACTTTAACAGAAGTTGAAACTATGGCAAAGAAACTTTTAAAAAAGGATGCGTCAGGTAAAGTAACTCAATATGGATATGCAATGCCTATATATGCTTGGTTTTTTGAACAATTTATGATTAAGCAAGGCAAAAATTATGCAAACAATGGTAACGGAAGAACCGGAGCTGCAACAACAGTTGAATACAACAAAAATGGTGGTGGACTAACTGTGTTAAATGAATGGAAAAAGTTAGTTGATTCGGGTGATGTAGGAAACTTCGGACGTAAAACCCAGGATACTCAGAATGCATTTATGGCTGGTAATACAGCAATGTACTTAGATTCAACGGCATCTCTAAGTTCAGTTTTAACTGGCGTAAATAAGAAGTTTGAGGTAGGAACAGGATTTTTACCTAAAGTTAATAGTACTGATAAAGGTGGAGTTTCTATAGGAGGAGCGTCTCTTTGGATAATGGATAAAAAAGATGAAGCAAAACAGCAAGCATCGTGGGAATTTCTAAAGTTCATGGTATCAGCTAAAGAGCAAGCGTATTGGAATGCAAATACTGGATATTTTCCTGTTAACAAACAGGCTTATAATCTTAAAGAGGTTAAGGATAATTTAGTTAAATACCCACAATTTCAAACAGCTATAGACCAATTACATGCATCTACTCCTGATTCAAAAGGAGCATTACTCGGTGTATTCCCAGAAGCAAGAGCTGCAACTGAAACAAACATCGAATCTATGCTTGGAGGAAAACAAACGCCACAAGAAGCCTTAGATAATGCAGCAAAGACAGCGAATAGTGCCATTGAGAAATACAATAAAACTAATAAATAAATTTATTTATAACAAAGTGAATTAGAAGTAATTCTAAAACCCGTAAAATTCAGAAATGGATATTGCGGGTTTTTACGTCTCTATACTAAATGCAATTAATTAAGCTTTAGTTAAATCATCTCCTGCAGAGCTGTTAAATCATCTCCTGCGGAGCTGATTAATGTGTTAATAATGCATTCATGATTTATAATACAGTGGGAATCTATAATAATATGCTGTATAATTTATACAGGTCTCAAATTGTTGAGTGGAATAATTAATTTATGTCGAAAGGAGGGGGAATTTACTTTGGGGTATTTAAAGGTATATGCTCATAAGTATGGTATAGGATTTTGCATAGCAGTATTTTTTGTAATACTCGAGGCATTCTGTGATTTGATGCAACCAATGATTATGTCAAAAATCGTGGATACAGGAGTTGCAAATAAAGATCTGAATTATGTAATTGAAATGGGAGTTATTATGCTTATAATTGCTGGATTTGGAGCAATATTTGCAAGTATTCGTAATGTTATGGCAAGTAATGTATCACAAAAACTTGGAGCAGAACTTAGATCTGATTTATTTAAAAAAATTCAAGGATTCTCTTTTGAAAATGTTGATAGATTTGAAGGAGGTACTCTAGTTACAAGGCTTACAAATGATGTAACTCAGGTTCAAAATTTTATTAATGGACTTATGAGGATATTTGTTAAAGCACCAATTGTGGGCATAGGAAGTATTATAATGGCTGCAAGACTAAACTTAAAGCTATCTATGATTTTATTTGCTATTGTACCAATTGCAGCTATTCTTATATATTTTAATATGAAAATAGGATTTCCATATTTCATTAAAGTGCAGAAATCTCTTGATAGCGTTAATGGAGTTATGAGGGAGTATTTATCAGGAGTAAGAGTAGTTAAAGCTTTTAATCGATTTGAATATGAAATAGAAAGATTTAAGGACAAAAATGCCTTGCTTACGAAGTCTTCTACTAAAGCTATGAAAATAACATCGGTTTTCAGTCCTATAATTGGACTTATAGTAAATGTTGGTATTATATTGGTGATTTGGATAGGCGGCATATACGTAAACAAAGGGAGTATGCATGTAGGAGAAATAATAGCATTTACAAATTATATGACACAAATATTATTCTCACTTATGATGGTAACTAATGTTTTTACAATGTTTGTGCGCGCTAGAGCATCTTCAGAGCGTATTAGCGAAGTATTTTGCGAAAAAAATAGTATGGTTAATGGAAAGAAAATTATAGATGATTTTAAAAATAGAGGAAAAGTTGATTTTAAGCACGTATATTTTTCATATAATAAAGACAAAGAACCCATATTAAAGGACATATCATTTAGTTGTAGCCCGGGAGAAACTGTTGGAATAATAGGGTCAACTGGTTCAGGCAAAAGTACTCTTGTGAATTTAATACCTAGGTTTTATGATGTAATAAGTGGAGAGATAAAAGTTAATGGTATAAATATTAAGGAGTTAGATATAAAGTCATTAAGAGAGAAGATTGCTGTAGTACCGCAAAAGGCACTTCTGTTTTCAGGAAGCATATTAGATAATATGAAATGGGGAAGTGAGAATGCAAGTATCGATGAAATTAAGGAAGCCCTAGAAGTGGCCCAGGCTAGTGACTTTATTGATAAACTTCCAGAAGGCTATAATGAAAAGATTGGCCAAGGTGGTGTTAATTTTTCTGGGGGACAAAAGCAACGGATATCTATAGCGAGAGCGCTAGTGAAAAAAGCTGAAATTCTAATACTTGATGATGCAACTAGTGCGGTTGATACAGATACAGAAGTGAAGATAAGAAATAGCTTAAAAAAATATTCTAAGGATTTAACTTGCATTTTAATAGCTCACAGAATAACTTCTGTAATGAGCGCTGATAAAATAATAGTAATAGACAATGGGGAAATAAAAGCGATTGGAAGTCACTCAGAGCTTTTAAAGAATTGTGAAATATACAATGATATCTTCCTTTCTCAAATTGGAAAGGAGATGATGTAGATGCCAGATAATAAATATAAGGATGATAATAAAAGTGTTTCTATGCCATTTAATGGTGTTAGAGGCGGAAGAAATAGGGCACCTGTAGTAAAACCTAAAAATTTCAGGAAAACTTTAAGAAGATTGTGGAGTTATTTTGGAAGCGAAAGAAAAACATTAATAATAATATTTATATTTATAATAATAGATTCGGCTATTGTACTAATAGGTCCATATCTTATAGGGCAAGCCGTAAATGCTATGTCATCTAATAATGGAAAAGTAGATTTCAATCTACTAAGCATAATAGTAATTGTTTTATTAGTATCCTATTTGGCAGATGCGGCTATAAGTTTATTTCAGGGATTTGCCATGGCAAGTTCTAGTCAAAGAATAGTTAAAACTATGAGAAATAACTTATTTTTAAAACTCCAAAAGCTCCCAATGGCTTTCTTTGATTCAAATAGTCATGGAGATATTATGAGTAGATTGTCAAATGATATTGATAATGTTAGTTCTACTATTTCTCAATCTGCGATTGTATTAATGTCAGGGATTATAGCTATACTCGGGTCATTTATTATGATGATAATTTTAAGCCCTATATTAACCTTAGCAAGTTTAATTACAGTACCTTTAGTATTTCTGTTAACTCGCTCCATTACTAAAAAGACAGGAAAGCTTTTTAAATCTCAACAAATGGAACTTGGAAAACTAAATGGACAAATTGAAGAGACTATATCTGGAGTTTATATAGTAAAAGCTTTTAATCATGAAGATAAAACAGTGAAAGAATTTGATGAAATAAATCAAAGATTGTGCAAGGTTGGATTAAAAGCTCAAATATATTCTGGATTCCTAATGCCAATTATGAATGTTATAAATAATATCGGATTTGCTGCAGTAGCTGGAGTAGGTGGAGTTCTAGCAGTAGATGGCATAATTACAGTAGGTGTAATTGCCAGCTTTTTAAGTTATTCAAGGCAATTTGTACGGCCACTTAATAATTTGGCAAACATATTTAATACACTGCAATCTGCTGTTGCTGGAGCTGAAAGAGTATTTGAAATACTAGATACGGGTGAAGAAACAGAAGATGTAAAAGAGCCAAAGGAGCTTAATGAATCAAAGGGACATGTTAAATTTAGTAATGTGTATTTCGGGTATAGAAAAGATGTGAACATTCTTAAAGAAATTAGTTTTGAAGCACGTCCTGGTGAGAGTATAGCACTTGTGGGTCCAACAGGGGCAGGTAAGACTACAATTGTAAATTTGCTTACAAGATTTTATGATGTTACAGGTGGAGTAGTATATATAGATGGCGTTGATATAAGGGAATATACAAGAGATAGCCTTAGAAGATGTTTTGGTATAGTGCTTCAAGATACCTATCTTTTTACAGGAACTATCAAAGAAAATATAAAATATGGCAATCTAAATTCCTCGGATATAGAAATTGAAAATGCAGCTAAAATGGCAAATGCACATGAATTTATAAGGAGGCTTCCAAGGGGGTATGAGACATTACTTTCTGAGAGTGGAAGTAATCTTAGCCAAGGACAAAGACAACTTTTAGCTATTGCAAGAGCAATACTTACAAATCCATCTATATTAATATTGGATGAAGCCACTAGTAGTGTTGATACTAGAACTGAACTTAGAATACAGGAAGCTATGCTCAAGCTAATGAAGGGTAAAACGAGTTTTATTATAGCTCACAGGCTAAGTACTATAAGAGATGCAAACAAAATAATGGTTATAGATGATGGACAAATTATAGAGATGGGAAATCACGCAGAGCTTATAAATAAAAAAGGCAAATATTATAACATGTATTTTAATCAATATAATAATAGTGATGAGTAGTAAGTTAAGAGAATGGTACACGCTAACTAAGAAGTTTTTTTGAGGATAGGACGGTATATGATTGCTTTTTCATGGTAGAATTATTAGATGATAGATTAATTGGAGTGATTTATAGATAATCATATCCATAGTTAAAATATTAATATAGGAGAGTGTATAATGATTTTAAGTAATGATGATAAATGTTGGTGTAAAAGTGGACTAAAATATAATGAGTGTCATTTAGATTTTGATAAAAAACTACAGGTTTTGAAGAAACAATGTTGCACAGTTCCCAAAAGAAAGCTTATTAAGAATAAAGAGCAAATTGAGGGAATAAGAAGGAGTGCTGAAATAAATAATGGTATTTTAGATTTAGTTAGTGAGACTATTAAAGCAGGAATGACTACAGAAGATATTAATACACTAGCTCATGAATATACAATATCTCGAGGTGGAATTCCAGCTACTCTTAATTATGAGGGATTTCCCAAAAGTCTTTGTACATCAATAAATGATGAAGTGTGTCATGGAATACCAAGTAAAGATGTAATACTTAAAAATGGTGATATTATAAATGTTGATGTAACTACTATACTTAATGGGTATTATTCAGATGCATCAAGAATGTTTATGATTGGAGAAGTAAGTGATGAAGCTAGGAAGTTAGTAGAAATTACTAAGGAGTGTCTAAATAAGGGACTAGAAGCAGTGAAACCTTGGGGTTTTTTAGGAGATATAGGAGCAGCGATACAAGAATATGCACAGAGTAATGGATACTCAGTAGTTAGGGATTTTGGAGGACACGGAGTTGGATTACAGATTCATGAGGACCCATTTGTTTCTCATTGTGGAACTAAAGGAACAGATATGATTTTAGCACCAGGAATGGTATTTACAATTGAACCAATGATAAATGTTGGAAGTAGTAAAATATTCATTGATGAAGATAATGGATGGACTGCATATACAGCTGATGGAGCTCTTTCAGCACAATGGGAGAATACAATTCTTGTAACTGAGGATGGTATAGAGATAATATCAAAATAGATAATATAAAAACACCACACTCATATAAGAATGTGGTGTTTTAATGTTTATAATCTCTTAATTAAATACTTATTTTATAATATTATTTAGATGAAATTTCGTCATCAGTAGCATTATCTTTTGAGCTTTTTTTCCCATTTAAGTATTCAGAAATTTTTGTTTTAGATTCTGTTACACTACTTTTAACATCTGTAACTTTACTGTCGATGGTGTCTTTAAGTTCTGTAGTTTTCTCTTTTATATTGTTTGTAATATCTTTTGATGACTTAACAATATCCTCTCTATTTTCCTTACCGGATTTTGGTGAAAAAAGTAAACCACCTAACAATCCGCTAAGACTTCCTGCTACTGCTCCAATAGCTACTTTTTTAGCAGTCCTAATTTTTGCTTGTTTTTGTATTTCTATTTTTCTGTTTTTAAACCAACTTGAAAATACCATAATTATTTCCTCCTTCAAATTTTAAATACTTATTATTTTTTAATAAATGTAGATTTTAATATTATTAATTTGTATCACTATATTGTCTTGGTTTACTATGTTGGAGTATACTATGATGCCTACCATATAAAAAGTAAATTGCTAGCCCAAGTGATAACCAAATTATAAATCTAATCCATGTTTCTAGAGGTAATGCTGTCATTAAATAAACGCAAGCAAGTATAGTTAGGATAGGGATAAAAGGTACCCAAGGACATCTAAACTTTCTTTCAGCATCTGGCATAGTTTTCCTTAGTACTATAACACCGATAGATACAAGAATGAAGGCAAATAATGTACCTATATTACATAGTTTTATTATTTCCTCTAGAGGCAAAAGTCCTGTCATAATAGCAGCTATACTACCTGTAATTATTGTGCAAAGTGTAGGTGTTTTGTGAACTGGGTGAACCTTTGAAAATACCTTTGGAAGTAGCCCATCTCTTGACATAACCATAAATACTCTAATCTGTCCATAAAGCATTACAAGTAATGTGGAAATCATTCCTATAACCGCACCTGTTCCAACTAGAGCAGCTCCCCAGTTGATACCAAACTGTTTTAATGCATCTGGAATAGCATTATTTTGACTAATTTCTTTAAATGGAACCATGCCTGTTATAACAATTGCAACTGCAACGTAAAGCACAATTACAACTCCTAGGCAAATAGCAAGTCCACGAGGTACATCTCTCTTTGGATTTATAGTTTCTTCAGCCGCTGTCGATACCGCATCAAAACCAATATATGCAAAGAACATTATAGAAGCCCCTGCCATTACACCCTTCCATCCAAAAGGAGAAAATGGCTTATAGTTAGCTACACTAATATGAAATACACCAAGTACTATAAATAAAATAATTACACCAATTTTAATTAAGACTATGACGTTATTTAGCTTAGCACTTTCTTTTATGCCAATAAATAATATCCATGTTACAAGGCCAACTATTAGAACGGCTGGTAAATCAATAATCCCACCGGCCGATGGTCCAACAGATATTGCTTTAGGTAAATCAAGTCCAGCAGAGTTTAACAGCCCTACAAAGGTTCCTGACCAACCGGATGCAACTGCAGCGGAGGAGACTAAATATTCAAGCATTAGATCCCATCCTATAATCCAGGCTATAATTTCACCAAAAGCAATATATGAATATGTATAAGTACTACCTGCTACTGGAAACATTGTAGCAAGTTCTGCATAAGTAAGGGCACAAAGTCCGCTTGTTATTGCAGCTACAATAAATGATAAAACAACTGCCGGGCCTGCCATATGAGCACCAACACCTGTTGAAACAAATATTCCCGTACCAAGAACTGCACCTATTCCAAGTGCTGCAAGGTCAGTTGATGTAAGATTCTTTTTTAAATCAGTTTTTTTGGCAGCTTTAAGTTCCATTTTTAGGGACTTTTTTTTCCACATTCTCCTCCAAATAAGTTTCAAAATATTTGTCTCCTCGCGTATATTATTTTTCTTTTGTTAGTGATTTTAAAAGGTTTATTCATACTTCTGTATTAATTTAAGCACTTCAATGGATGCATCAAATCTTCTCTGAACATCATCACTTTCCATAGCGTTTTTTATAGTTTCTAGAGCTAATGGTAGCAACTTTATCAAGCTTTCATGTAAATCAATATTGTCGGTAGTAGTTTCCATATCAGTTAAAAACGCCTTAAATTCATCTATACGATGTTTTAAATGTGCAACATAATTTTGTGCGCCTAATGATTTTCGAACAGCTTCCGGTAAACTAGATCTACTAATAGGATTATCCTTGTTAATAAATTCAACTTTTCTTTGATGAGGATAACCCTCAGCTACTTTAGTTGAATCATAATAATATGGACTTGTAACTTTTGCAAGATATATCTTATCTCCATAAGGGATAATACATAGATCACCAACCTGAATATTGTTTACAAACTGATTGATAACGCCGAGCTTCACATTTGAACAGGAATAGTTATTCCTAGCAAGCTCTTTAAGAAGAGTGTTTTTAGGCATATCCGTTAAGTCAATTAAGTTACTCCAACCTATTGCAATTATGTCATTTTCTAAAAACTCTTTTAATCTATTAATGTTTTCAGGATTGGTTCTTACCAACCATAAGTCATCAAAATTTAACAATACAAACCCTCCTATAATTTATTTGATAATTGTAGTATACAACAAAACCAACTAAAAATCAACTAAAGTCTACTAAAACTTACTAAAATAATAAAATGGCAACAATACTTATTTTAGTAAGTTTTAAAAATAGCCATTTTGAATATTTGTTTAGCAGCCTTAATTTATTATCAGATTTTTTTGCTAAACTTTAATTTATAGTAAATAAAAAAAAGGTATCTCTTTAAATGATTTTTTAATCATTTAAAGAGATACCGCCATTTTAATGTTCATTGTTTATTGTCTTCGAATATTCATTGTGCGTATATATATGTAAGATAAATTATTTGTATTAAAGTTTTCTATAGTTTGTTTTTTTACATTTAGGGCAGGGAGGTAAAGTATCAGTAGTATCATCTAATATTACCTTTTGACCACAAATTTTACAAACATATTTTCCATTACCAGGTTTTTCACCAGTTGAGTATAACATATGTAATTCACCTCTTTTTTTATTGAATTATTGCCAATGTAATTTTAGCATAGTAAAATTATTTTAACAATACAAGAGGATGAAGTAGCAATAGTTTTAATGGCTTTAGCTAGTTATAATAATAAATACATAAAGATTACATAAAATGAATAGTTTATTGAAACAGAGTTCAATAGATGATAAAATGAAATAAAAATTCCATTTTATTATCTATTGAATATTTTTTATTTTAGTTAGTTGGAATTGATATAGAAAGGGTTGAACTGATTATGGAAAATAGTAAACAAGATTTGATGAGAACTATTCAAATTAAACTCCCGCGTTTAAGTAAAGGTCAAAAACTGATAGCCGAATATATTCTAAAACATTATGATAAAGCAGCGTTTATGACAGCTGATAAATTAGGTGAAAGTATAGGAGTTAGTGAATCAACTGTTGTAAGATTTGCAAGCGAGTTAGGATTTGGTGGTTATCCTAAACTACAAAAATCTCTTCAACAATTAATTAGAAATAAATTAACAACTGTGCAAAGAATTGAATTATCTAATGATTACATGACCCAAGAAAATGCACTAAAGAGTGTATTAAAGGCTGATATGGAAAACATTAAAACTACTTTAGAAAATATAAATTATGAAACTTTTGATGAGATAGTTAATTCACTATTTAAAGCTAAAAAAATATATATAATTGGGCTAAGGGACTCATCTTCATTAGCTGAATTCCTAGGCTTTTATTTAAATTTTATTTTAGATAATGTTAAGGTAGTTGCATATGGCGTTAGTGACATATTTGAGCAGTTGCTTAATGTTGATGAACAAGACATAGTGATTGGTATAGGGTTTCCTAGATATACAATGAGGACAATTGAGGCTTTAGACTTTGCTAAAAGCAAAAATGCCAATATTATAGTAATTACAGATAGTTTATTATCTCCATTAGCGGAGAAGGCTAACTATACTCTAATAGCACAAAGTAATATGACTTCCTTTGTTGATTCCTTAGTAGCGCCATTCAGTGTGATAAATGCGTTAATCATAGCTGTTGGATTAAGAGAAAAAGAAAAAATTTCAAGTACGTTTTCTACTTTAGAGAACATATGGGAAGAATATAAAGTTTATAAATAAAGGAATAAAATAAGAAAGGAAGTATTTGATGATTTATTCTTTAGAAAACTCAATAATTAAAATAACAGCGAGTAGCCATGGAGCAGAACTACATTCAATTACTGGGAAAAAAGAAGGAACGCAGTACCTTTGGAATGGAGACCCGAGATATTGGAAGTATCATTCACCAATTTTGTTTCCAATAGTCGGAAACTTAGTAGGTTCAAAATATAGGATTGATGAGAATATATATGATCTGCCATCTCATGGATTTGGTAGGATATCAGATTTTAAATTTGTATCACAAACTAAAAATTCAATTACCTTTGAATTAAAATATTCTGAGGATATTATGAAAATATATCCATATAAATTTTCTTTGTTTATTAATTATACAATTGAAGAAAATGTTGTTAAGGTAACATACAATGTTAAAAATTTAGATAATAAGGATATAACATTTTCAATAGGTGCACATCCCGCTTTTATGTGTCCTATTGAAAAAAATGAAAAAATAGAAGACTATTATCTTGAATTTAATGAGAAAGAAACAAGTGACATAATGGAAATAACTAAAGATGGTTATTATTCACATAATAGGAAAGAAGGTTTAAAGGATACTGATATTATGTTACTTTCAAAAGAATTATTCAAAGATGATGCTTTAGTATTTGATGGTTTAAAATCTGATAAAATAACTATAAAATCTAAAAATCATGAGAAGTCTGTATCAGTAGAATTTAAAGGATTTCCTTATATGGGAATATGGGCACCAAAAGGGGGGGCACCATTTTTATGTATTGAACCCTGGTTTGGACATGCTGATTATGAAGATTTTACTGGTGAATTTAAGGAGAAGGAGGGGTCTGTTTTATTAACTAGTGGACAAGAATTTAAATATAGTTATAAGATATCTATAATAGAATGATGCTTGCTAGTTAATATTTTGAACTTCATTTTAGAGGATAACTTATTAATATAAGTTATCCATATCTTTCAGTTACTAGCATTGAAATTTTAGAATCATGCATCCAAATTTGTTTCAGAGAGTTTTATATCGGTGTGAGCATTTTTATCATCGTGATTCATGAAAGCATTAAGTAACACCGCAACTACTGAAGCAGAAACTATGCCACTACTAAATATAGACTTAAAAATTGTAGGTGTTTGTTCAAATAAGGTAGGTACAGCAGTAATTCCAAGGCCTATCCCAATAGAACAGGCAACAACTAACATATTTGAATTTCTACTAAAATCTACTTTTGCAAGCATTTGTATTCCGGCTACTGCAACCATTGCAAACATTATAGTCGTAGCTCCTCCAATAACTGGTTGAGGAACAATTGTAGCTAAGGCTGCAAATTTGGGAATCAAGCCAAGCGCAATAAGAATGATACCAGAAGCGATAACAACAAAACGGCTTACTACTTTGCTAAGTGCCAAAAGTCCTAAATTTTGATTGAATGTGGTATAAGGAAAGGAATTAAATATGCCACCTAAAAATGTTGCAATTCCTTCTGCGCGAAGTCCACGTACAATATCTTTCTGTGTTATATCCTTACCACAGACTTTACCTATACCAAGGTATGTTCCTGTTGATTCAATCATTACTACAAGCATTACAAAAGTCATCATAATTGTCGAACCTAAATCAAATTTAGGCAAACCAAAGTTAAAAGGATGTACTAAACTTATCCACTTTGCATTTGCAACCTGTGAAAAATCGACCGTTCCCATAAATGATGCGGCTATAGTTCCTAAAACTATTCCATTTAGAATAGAAATCGCCTGAAAAAATCCTTTGAAATATTTATTTGAAAGAAGAACTACGATCATTACAAAGCCAGCAAGTAGAAGATTTCTTGGACTTGCGAAATTTTTTGATCCTAGAAGTTGAGAACCACCACCAATACTAGTCACACCAACATTAATTAAGGAAAGACCAATCATTGTAACAACAGTGCCCGTAACTATAGTCGGAAAAAACTTTAGTATCTTACCATATAATGGTGCAATAAGTATAACTATGATTGCGGCGACCATTATTGAGCCATAGGCAGTTTGCATTCCTAAACTTTTTCCTATAATGATTAGTGGGCCAACAGCTGCAAAGGTACAACCTAAAATTGCGGGTAGCCTAATTCCTACATAGGATCCTATTCCAATTGCTTGTAATAGTGTCGCAATACCACAAGTGAATAAGTCAGCAGCCACTAGAAATGAAAGTTGGGCTGGTGTTAAACCAACAGCAACACCAATAATTAGAGGCACAGCAACTGCACCTGCATACATCGCTAGGACATGTTGAAGGCCTAGCGTAGCAAGTTGAGCAATTGGAAGCATTTCATTTACTTTGTCTATCTTTACAATGTCTACGTTTTTTACTTTTGACATGGATATAACCCCCTAATAAGATATGAATTTTTAATGTTAAAAGAGTGTATTGTTTACACATTAACTACATGGCAATAACAAAAACGTTAATCTCTCCACCTTCATTCTAATTAATTAGGCTGATTTTATTATAGTAAAGCAACATTCAGTTTACAATTAATCAATAAAATAAATATATTTGTAAACTGAATTTGTGTTTAAATGTGCTAAGGTTATTAATATTACGAATTAAATTCCATTGCTTTCAAGAAAGTCACGAAGTAAATTCATACATACAGTTTTCCTATATTCAGCAGAAATTCTACCTTTGATAGGAACAATCTCCTGATCGTATTTTTTAAGATAATCTTCTTTTACAATTTTAGCTTCTTCAATAGTTTTGCCAACAAGCATAACATCGATATCAGCCCGTCTTACGATAACATCACTTACTGCACCAAATGCAGTAGAGCAGCTAGAAATTTTACCATTTTGTACATTAAGAACTCCAGCAAAAGATACTCTCGCGATAGCCAAAGCATTTCTTGCACCGACCTTTTTATAATAATAATTATTAAGACCTGTTTTACTCATAAGAATTTCAACTAGTAGTTCATCAGAATGAATGCAAGTCTTTTTTTTACCTAGATAGAATTCAGTAATTGGAATTACACGCTCACTTTTGTTACTTACAAGACGTAATTTAGAGTTCGCCAAGAAAAAGATTAATGCACTGTCAGCCTTAGCAGATCCATTGCAAATATTACCACCTACAGTACCTAAGTTACGGATTGCTGGCGCTGCAATCTCTGCTGATGCTTCCTTTAGAATGCTAGGTATAAGTTTATTTTCAATAATATCAGTAAAGCTGCAGGCAGCACCAATACGGATATACTTATCATCTTCTACAATGTTTTTCATCTCAGTTACTTTATTAAGAAACAAATAGTTTACATTTTCATCTGGTTTAATCATTAAATCCGTACCTCCAGCGTAAGGAGTGACGACTTCAGTTGCAAGGATGTCTAATGCTACTTTAAGCGATGTTGGTAGATATTTATTTACCATAATCCTTTCCCCTCCTTTGCTGCAATACCAATTGCATTAACTATTGAATTATATCCGGTGCATCTACAAAGATTTCCAGAAATCCCATCACGAATATCTGCTTCAGTGGGATTTGGATTTTTGACAAGTATACATTCAGACGCTAGTATCATCCCAGGAATACAAAATCCACATTGGACAGCACTAACAGATGAATATGCGCTACTAAGAACATCAAAACGTTTTGTTTCGCGATAACCTTCAATGGTAATAACAGTACTTCCTTCTATGCTGCCCATAGCTACCATGCAAGAGTTAACCAATTTCCCATCAAGAATGACAGAGCAAGCACCGCATTCTCCCTCTTTGCAGCCACATTTTACTCCAGTTATGTGAAACTCATTTCGAAGTACATCCAGCAATCTCTGATTTGCATTGGCAATGGATGTAATATCTTTTCCATTAAGTATAAACTTTATCATTATTTAAGCCCCCTTTGTAGTACTTTCATGGTATCTTCTGTTGTAAATGGAGCTTTATATAGGTTTTCGCAAAGCGCATTTTCCATTGCTTCAACATAAGCTGGAGCCGCTCCAACGAGAGGAAGTTCTCCTGCACCTTTTGCTCCATATGGGCCGTGGGTATATGGATTATTCATTATTTCAGTCACAAGATTTGGTACATCAACGGATGTTGGTATTGTATAATCACTTAAATTATTATTACGAATCATGCCTTTATCATTGTAATCCATTTGTTCCATGGAGGCATAACCAATACCCTGAAGGAATCCACCTTGCATCTGTCCGAGTATTATATTCATATCAATCGGAACACCGACATCAAAAATACCCCATGCTCCAAGAATTTCTGTAGTGGCTGTAAGTGTGTCTACTTCTACTTCAATAACATTAACAGACCATGAATAGGTTGGATATGCATCTCCTCTGAATTTCTCTATACTAAAAGGGATTACAAAATCAGGTTCAACAAAATGTTCTTCTATAATTTGTTCTTCTCCGGATTTCCATTCCGTCTTAAGTCGCTTCGCTGCACGCTTAAGTAATTCTCCAACGGTCATTAGCGAGCGGCTTGCAACAGTTGGACCTGAATCTGGAACAAGATCTGTATCTGGATTAATATTTAATACCCTATCGTAAGAAATTCCTAGGGTATCCGCAACAATTTTACAGAAGGTAGTTTTTAAGCCTTGACCAATATCTGCGTTGCTTGCGAGAATGTCTACTGTATCATCCTTGTTTTTCCTGATTTTAGCAACGGCCTTAATTAAATCTCTCTCTCCACTACCAGTAAAACCACATCCATGGTAATACATAGACAGACCAATCCCTTTGTGATATCTGCCAGTTTGATTCTTATATAATTCTCGTTTTGCACGGTAATCAGTAAGAACATCAATTCGCTCTATCATTTCAGGTAGGGGCACATGGAAATGATATTTGCCACTTGTAGAAGTAGAATCATATTGTTTAACCATATACTTTTCTTTAAGTTCAAGGGAATCAATCTCCATTTTTTTTGAGATATGATCCATGATCATTTCTACTGCAAAAAAAGTTTGAGGTGCACCAAAGCCACGATATGCGCCACAAGGTACAGTATTTGTCTTCATAGCACGCCCAGCAACGCGAAGATTATCTATGCGATATACACCATTTGAACAAATTAAACCTCGCTGCAAAACAACAGCCGAAAGTGTGGTATATGCTCCACCATTAAACATAACATCAACATCCATACCAGTAATTCTATTGTCCTTAATAGCTACTTTATATGTGCTAATAGATGGATGCCGTTTTGAAGTGTATTCCATATCTTCTCGTCTATCAAAAATTATTTTAACTGGTTTGTTTGCTTTTTTTGCGGCTACAGCAATTTGACAAGCTAGAATTGATGGGAACGCTTCTTTGCCACCAAATCCACCACCAGTAACATCTTGAATAATTTGGACATCCTTGTCTTCATAACCCATTGCTTTGGAAACTGCACCTTTTATATAGTAGGGGCACTGCATAGAACCACGTACGGTAATTCGTCCATCATGAGGATAAGCAATCATACCTTGTGTTTCAAGATATGCTTGTTCCTGGTAACCAGTTTGAAAAGTCTCTATGAAAACATGATCAGCTTCTTTTAAGGCCTTATCTATATCTCCTTTTTCAAAGTTATAGTTAAAAAAAACAGTATCAGATTTAAGCATGTCAAGAATTGGTACTAGTTCTTCATATACAACAACAATTTCATTTAATATTTTATTTACTTTTTTTAAATCTGGACCGACAACCATCAAAATCGGATCACCAACATATTCTACTGTATCATTGGCAAAAACAGGAGTATCATCAAGAACAATGTGAACGAGGTTTATACCTGGTACGTCATTTTTGTCAACAATAAAATAACCCTTTGGTAATTCAGGAAGAATAATATTTGTTATACGTGCCTTTGCCTTTGCGGAGTGTAATAGTCTACCATAATTCATACCCTCCATAACTTGATCATCTACATAAAGTGCACGACCGTTTATTTTTGTATCATGGTCTTTTTTCTTTACAGAATTACTAATAGATTCCATTTAGTTCCTCCTATACATTTAATTAATAGGTATTTGTATAAACACCTCAAACTTTATAATTACTCTTACTCTCCATGTAGTTAACAATCCTATGATAATCTGCTTTTGTGTCAGCATCAATTGTGCAACCGTAGTCATCAACAGGAGCTGTTTTTATTTCATTTTCGAAAAATTTCCATACCTCACGAAGACCACCATCATTTTGAAACTGAAGTATATAATTTATACAACTTTGTGAAACCAAGGGTGGATGTTTACGGTGCCCATCAATAGTAGGAAATACTATCATAGCATTACTCTTTACCATGGTTTCCTTAACCTCAAGAAAGGTTTTAGTATCAATTGCTGGCATATCTCCTGGAAGGAGATAAAATGCATCACAGTTATTAAGTGCCGCGATTCCAATTTTTACAGAGGCTAACATGTCTGTTTCTGCATATTTTAGGTTATGTGTAAATACTAACCTAGAGGTATCATATTTACTTTTCAGTAGAACTTCAATTTCTTCACCTCGATATCCTAAGACAACAATGACTTGATTTACACCAGAATAGAGCATGCTATCAACGCTGTGTTCAATCATAGTTTTACCATCTATCTTTAAAAGTGGTTTAAATTCTCCCATACGACTTGATAAACCAGCAACCAGTATGATACCATTAGTTTCCAATTGCATGCCTCACTTTCTAAATGCTATGCTTATTTATATTCTTTATTCTATATTATTTATTCTTCGACTTTTTATAAAATGTATCTTTTAATGGTAGTTGTGTACGTAATTTGCCATCTAATCTGTAATAAGCATGGGAACATGCCGGAGCTGTTGGAATCAAACATAATTCGCCACAACCTTTGGCTCCATAAGTTTCAGGGATTTTTCCTTTAGCATGTACAAGAATAACCTCAAGCTTTGGAGCATCCTTTGCTCTCATAAGCCCTAGTGTACCTAGTTTTGTTTTAGGATAACCTTCTTCAACTTTAAATTCCTCAGTCATTGCATATCCAAGGCCCATGACTATGCCGCCTTCAATTTGTCCTTCAACAGATTGGATATTAACTGGTGTTCCAACATCAAATGCCGCAACCACTTTTTCAACTTTTCCGTCCTTATTTAGGATAACAACTTGAGCTCCATAACTATAACTTACATGGCTAATTGGATTCTCTTTTATAGCACCCATACGATCTGTCTTTGCAGAATATTCTCCATAAAATTCTTGTCCCTCCAAATCACTAAGCGTTAATCCCTTATCTAATTCTATCTTCAATTTTTCAGACCCTCGCCTTATAGCTTCTCCAGTCATTACGGTCTGCCTAGAAGCAGTACTAGTTCCTGCATTAGGGGTACGAACAGTATCCGCTCTTTCATGGATAATAAGAGCAGGATCTAAGCCAGTTGTTTCACAAAGCACAGTAGTACACATTATTGCAATACCTTGCCCCATACATGCAGCAGAGGTTCGAATATGAACTTTACCGTCTTCGATGGATAAAATGCAACGCCCAATGTCCTTGTTGCCTACACCTGTTCCACTATTTTTTAATGCTATAGCAAGACCTGCATATGGACTTGATTCGTATACATCTTTAATAGCCTCCAAACATTCAGCCATAGCGACACTTTCATCTGCTACTTGACCATTTGGTAATACTTGACCAGGACGTATTGCATTACGATAACGGATTTCCCAAGGCGTAATACCTACCATCTCTGCGAGTAGGTTAATATTATTTTCAGTAGCGAAGCAACTTTGTGTTACACCAAATCCTCTGAAAGCTCCACTAACAACGTTATTAGTATAGACTGACATACCCAAAATATCAATATTTTGGTAATTGTATGGTCCAGCTGCATGTGTGCATGCTCTCTCTAATACAGGTCCACCGAGAGATGCATATGCACCTGTATCCGCTATAATAAAACCTTTCATTGCTGTTAAATAACCTTTTTCATCACATGCTAGAGTAAACTCCATGTCCATTGGATGACGCTTAGTATGATAATCTAAACTTTCTTGTCTTGTGAATTTGACTTTAACTGGTTTTTTAGTATGCCATGCCATTAATGCTGCATGGTGTTGAACACTCATGTCTTCCTTGCCACCAAATCCACCTCCAACAAGCTGGGAATGACAATGTACTTTATCTTGAGGAATTTGAAGCATATTTGATATTTCACGTTGTTCATCATACACAGACTGTGAACCTGAGTATAGCAAGATTCCATCCTTTCCTTCAGGCATAGCGATTGCACACTCAGGCTCCATAAATCCATGTTCTTGAGGTGGCGTTCGATATTTTTTTGTTACTACATATTTAGAATTTTTAATTGCCTCTGCTGCATTTCCACGTTGAAGAATAGCACGGCTCATGATGTTTCCATCGACATGAATTAAAGGTGAATCCGCCTTTAAAGCATCTGTTGGTGACGTAATCGGTTTCAACTCGGTGTAATCAACTTCAACTAATTGGCATACTTCATCTAGTTTATCTTTATGGTATGTTGCTACAAGTGCTAGTGCATCTCCTACATACCTGGTAGTTTCACCTTCAGCCATAAGTACATCCCAGTCTTGTTTTATATGCCCAATAACATTACTCGGAACATCCTTAGCTAGTAAAATTTTCACACAGTCTGGGTGAGCCGCGGCTTTGCTAATATCAATTTTGTTTATAATAGCTCTTGGATATTTAGAATGAATGGCTTTTGCATAAATCATACCAGGTAATTCAATGTCATCTACAAAAATGCCTGTTCCATTTATTTTTTCAGCTGCATCAACACGTTTAAATCTTTGTGCCATTTTCAATTCACTTGGAGAGACCGGTATTTGAAGATTATCTCTTATATATTTTGCCGCCATTAAAATAGCTTCTTCAATTTTTTTATAACCAGTACAACGACAAATGTTGCCATTAATTGCTTTTTTCACATCTATTCTTGTTGGATTTAAATTGGTATCAAGTAATGCTTTTGCACAAATTATCATTCCAGGAATGCAAAAACCACATTGAACTGCACCAGCCTCTGCAAAACAATGTTCATAAACTTCTTTTTCGTGAGGGCTTAAGCCTTCAACTGTTAGAATATGTTTTCCTACAAATTTAGAAACTTTCTGTACACATGCTTTTACCGCTTTTCCATCTATTAAAACGGTACACGTTCCGCAGGCACCTTCACTGCAACCATCTTTTGCAGAAGTAATTCTTAAATCATCTCTTAAATAAGACAATAAAGGTTTGTCCGTATTAGAAACTGAATCTTTGCCATTGACATTTAAGGTAAACATAAACAACCTCCCATTTACAAAAAAATACTTATTTGTTATAAGATTCATTATAAAGCAGAGGTGATTTTTTATCAAATTGTTTGTGAAAAGAACTTGGTTTTTATAAAATTCTGAAATCTAGAATAATCTTATAAATTCATCTTTTGCGTACTTGCGTACATTCTGTTCAAATTGCTGATATTTTTTTAAAAATGCACTGCCTTCCGTTGTCAAATAGGTTTTGCCACCATTTTTGCCACCATGTTTTCTTTCAACTACTGTATAACCTAATTCATGTTCTAGCTCGTTTAACATATTCCATGCTTTACTATAAGACAATGCAATATGTTTGCATGCACTCCGTACAGATTGTGTATCCTCTATTAAAATCAAAAGTAATTTTGTTTTAGAATTAAAAAACATAAATTCTTTTTCAATGCTTATTCTAACAAAAGGATGCAAAATAAGTTGATTATGTTTTTTTAAAAGTTGATTTGAGCGATCAATATCATCCGCATCATGAAGAATACCTTCATCGTCTATATCAATCCATTGCCTTTCAACCCCAATATTTTTAATTGCACCACGCATTCCAGTATTTCCATTGTATTTTAATATTTTTGGAATTAATTCTGAAGATATTAAAAGGGGATGGCCAGTTTTTCCATGATAAGATGGTGAAAGCAATTTTTTTCCACACTCCATCATTTTTTTTATGGTCTCAGGTGTAAACATAAGAATGCTTACAGGATTAAATATTACCTGATCACATTTATTTAGTAAATAAGATAGTCCGATTTTTGCAGAATCAAACATTTGTGAAGTTTCATACTTCTCATCAAGCAAAAATATAACGCCATAATCAGCCAGGTCATGTTCAATTTTTTCAGCCTCGTATCCAATAACAATCACAATTGGGGATATTCCAACTTGTTGAAAGGTTAGAACAATCCTTTTTACTGCAGTGATTGAACCCATTTTTAGTAATGGATGTGGTTCATTTTCTCCTGATGTCCAACCTGTTGCAACAATTATGCCACCTGTTGTCTTTTGTCTTTTTTCAGAATTATCACTCTGTGTAGGTATTGTCAAGATTGACACCCCCTTATTTTATTTATAAATTGTAATATAAATTGCCAAAGATTTCAAGGAAAATTTTAGGGATTATGCTGAGGATAGTATCTTAGTTGTTTGGGGCATAAAAAATTATAAAAGTAATTAAAAGTCAATTAAAGGATTAATAATCGTAATAGAAGTGATTAGATTTGATTAGCACAAAGATCCATAATATGTAGCCAATTGATCGTTGACAAGAGGGGGGCTTTATAATAAAATTAGATCAACTAGTCAGTTGGTTTTAAATTACATTTTTGGTTTATTTATTTATAATAGGGAGTGATATTTATGGTAGACATCAAAGTGTTAATGGAAAGTTTAGAAAAATTAGATTATCAAAACATGTACAATAATGATTTCTTATTGACTTGGGAAAAAACAGACGATGAGATTAAGGCAGTATTTACAGTGGCTGATATACTTCGTGAAATGAGAGAAGAAAATATTTCAACACGGATTTTTGATAGTGGACTTGGAATTTCGTTATTTCGTGATAATTCTACTCGTACAAGATTTAGTTTTGCCTCTGCTTGTAATCTTTTAGGACTTGAAGTTCAAGATCTTGATGAAGGAAAATCTCAAGTTGCTCATGGTGAAACGGTAAGAGAGACTGCTAATATGATTTCTTTTATGGCTGACGTTATTGGTATCCGTGATGATATGTATATTGGGAAAGGCAATGCTTATATGCGTGAAGTGTCGAGTGCTGTACAAGATGGTTATAAAGACGGGATTTTAGAGCAACGCCCAACGCTTGTTAGTTTACAATGTGATATAGATCACCCTACTCAATGTATGGCTGATGCTCTTCATATTATAAATAAATTTGGAGGTATTGAAAATTTAAAAGGCAAAAAAATAGCTATGTCTTGGGCATATTCTCCATCCTATGGTAAGCCACTTTCAGTTCCTCAAGGTGTAATTGGATTATTAACTCGTTTTGGAATGGATGTAGTTCTTGCACACCCAGAAGGCTATGAAGTTATGAGTGAAGTCGAAGAAATTGCAATGAAAAATGCAATAAAATCTGGTGGTTCATTTACAAAAACAAATTCTATGGAAGAAGCATTTAAAGACGCGGACATAGTATATCCTAAAAGTTGGGCTTCTTTTGTTGCTATGGAAAAACGTACAGATTTATATGCAAAGGGTGACCAGGCTGGTATAGATTTACTTGAAAAAGAATTACTTGCACAAAATGCTAAACATAGTGATTGGCAATGCACTGAGGAACTTATGAGCACAACAAAGGATGGAGAAGCACTTTATCTTCACTGTCTACCAGCTGATATCTCTGGAGTTAGTTGCGAAGTTGGAGAAGTTGAAGCTTCCGTATTTGATCGTTACCGCACACCACTTTATAAAGAGGCTAGCTATAAACCTTATATAATAGCTGCTATGATATTCTTAAGTAAGGTTAAAAGCCCACAGAAAACACTAGATACACTTTTAAATTCTAAGAACGGAAGATTTTTGGGGTAAGGTAACATAATAAAAATGTATTAGGGGAGTGTTTTTATGAGTGATAAGATGAGATTAGTTCCTTTTGAAAAAATGCTTACTTGGATTCCAAAAGAATTAGAGACAAAGGAATCTATTTTCGGCGTGCGTAAAGATAAATTTTATTATAATGAAACGGGAAAGACAATTACGTTGTTTAATGAAAAGCTTACCTCACCAATTGGCCCTGCAGCAGGTCCAAACTCTCAATTAGCACAAAATATTGTTTGTGCATATTTAACTGGAAGTCGGTTTATTGAATTAAAAACGGTACAGGTTATTGATGGTGAAGATATAACAGTAGCTAAACCATGTATCAACGCACAAGATGAGGGATACAATGTAGAGTGGTCTACGGAACTAAAGGTATCAGAAGCATTTGACGAATATGTGAAAGCATGGTTTTTACTTCATGTTTTGATGAAAGAACTTAAATTTTCAGGCGAAAGAGATTTCATGTTTAATATGAGTGTAGGATATAATTTAAGTGGAATAAAATCAGCTAAAATAGATGCTTATATTGAAGGGATGCGTGATGCATCTTCTACAAAGATTTGGAAGGAATGCGTACAAACCCTTCTTTCTCATATGGACATGTTTTCAGAATTTAAAAAGGAAGATTTGGACAGAATTTCACATACTATTTGTAAATCTATTACAATATCTACTATGCATGGATGCCCTGCGAGCGATATAGAGGGGATTGCTACTTATTTTCTTAAAGACAAGGGGCTCTATACTTATATAAAAATGAATCCAACACTTCTTGGCGAAAAGTTTGTTCGTGAAACCTTAAATACTATGGGTTATGATTATATATCTCTAAATGGAGAACATTTTACAAATGACCTGCAGTACTTAGATGGCGTCTCAATGTTAAGGCGTTTAAAAACGCTTGCAAAAGAACTAAATTTAGAAATAGGGGTTAAACTAACCAATACACTTCCGGCTAACATTAATAATAACGAATTGCCAGGAGAGGAAATGTATATGTCAGGGCGTGCGCTATTTCCATTATCTATTTCTTTAGCAAGTAAATTAGCTATAGAATTTGATGGCGATTTACAAATTTCTTATTCAGGTGGAGCAGACTTTTTTAATGTAGATAAAATTTTGTCTACAGGGATTAGACCAATAACATTTGCAACTTCCATTTTGAAGCCAGGTGGCTACTATCGAATAACACAAATGGCTAAGAAAGTAGAAAAATACATTGATGGTGAATTCTCAGGAATCAATATAAAAGTGCTGGAGAATTTAGCTAAGCAAGCACTTACTGATAAGCACTATCGCAAAGAACTACGTCTTGTAAAGAGTAGGAAACTTGATACGAAGCTTCCAATTTATGATTGTGTTATAGCACCATGCAGTATAGGGTGTCCAATTAACCAACAAATTCCACAATATGTAGCATTGGTGGGAGAAAAGAAATATGATGAGGCTTTTTCAGTAATTGCCATAGATAATGCCCTGCCAGCAATTACAGCGACTATTTGTAATCATAAGTGTCAGAATAAATGTACTAGACTTGATTATGACGAATCTGTTTCAATTAGAGATTTGAAAAAGGTTGCTGTTTTAAATGCTCAGGATAAATTCACAGCAGCTATTAAGCCAGCAGATATAAAAACTAACAAAAAAGTTGTGATCATTGGAGCCGGTCCAGCAGGACTTTCTACAGCACTTTTTCTTAGAAGAAATGGCGTGGACGTGACCGTAAGGGATAAAAGGGAAAGCGCATTAGGAGCAGTTACTTATGTTATACCTGAGTTTAGAATTTCTTATGAAATGATAAAAAAAGACTTTGAAATGATTAAAAGTCAAGGTGTTAAATTTGAATTTAACATTGATGAAAACTTTGAATTAGAGAAACTTAAAAAAGATTATGATTATGTAGTGCTTGCTATAGGGGCATGGAAACCTGGAAAAAATTCACTAGATGATAAGGGCAATAAAGCAATTAATGCTATTTCATTTTTAGAAAAATGTAAGAAGGAAAACGGAAATGTATCAATAGGAAAAAATGTTTGTGTCATTGGTGGCGGAGATGTCGCAATGGATGCAGTTAGAGTGGCTAAAAGAGTGACTGGTGTAGAAAAAGTTTCAATTATTTATAGAAGGACTAAAGAATATATGCCAGCTGATAAGGTGGAAATAGAACTTGCTATTTCAGAAGGCATTTTACTTAAAGAACTGCTTTCACCAATTTCTATCAAGGATGGTCTACTTTCTTGTGAAAAAATGAAGTTAGGTAATATGGATAATTCGGGAAGAAGAGCCCCTGTTGGTACTGGAGAAATGATAATGATAGATGCAGATACAGTTATTATTGCAACAGGTGAAAAAATTGATAGTGATTTGTTAAGAGAAAATGGCATAAACTTGGATGCTAAGAATTTCCCAATTGTTAACGAAACATTAGGTACAAATATTTCAGATGTATATGTTATTGGTGATCTAAAAAAAGGTCCAGCTACAATTGTTAAGTCAATAGCAGATGCAAAAACAGTTGCAAAAGATATTCTTATAAAAGAGGGGCTAAGTTCAGATTTTAAGTTGGAAGATTCTTGTGTTGATAAAAAAGTTATATATAACAGAAAGGGTATATTAAAAGATCCAAAATTAGATGAAAAAGAGTCAAAAAGATGTTTATCTTGTAACAGTATATGTGAGTTGTGCGTGGATGTTTGCCCTAATAGAGCAAATATAGTCGTTAAGGTAGAGGGAGATTTTGCTTCGACTCACCAAATTATACATTTAGATGGTATGTGTAATGAGTGTGGTAACTGTGGTATATTTTGTCCTCACAAGGGAAACCCATACAAGGATAAAATAACGGTTTTCTGGAGCAAAGAAGACTTTGAGAATAGTGAAAACAAAGGATTCTTTATTGAAGACTTAAGGAAAGGTGTTTGCCTAGTTAGAACTGAAGACGACAATATTATAAGCCATACTATTGGGCAGAAAACATCTATTTCTAAAGAAATGTCTAGTATGATTAAAACTTGTATAAATAACTATGAGTATATACTTTAGTATTAAATTTTATATAGTGGGGGTGGAAAGGTATGCTATTAATTGGGAAAGGAAAAGTTATAACAAGGGATAATGCTAAATCAATTATTGAGGATGGTTGTATTGCTATTGAAGAAAATAAGATTGTTGAAATTGGAATATCTAAGGATCTTAGAAATAAGTATAGTGAGGCAAGGTTTATTGATGCCAAGGGCAAACTTATTATGCCAGGTTTTATAAATACTCATATGCATTATTACAGTACTTTTGCTAGAGGAATGGCGAGTGACAGTCCGAAAGCAACAAGATTATCTGAAATACTTAAAGGCTTGTGGTGGAGACTTGATAAGACATTGACTTTAGAAGATGTTTATTATAGTGCGCTTGTACCTATGATTGATCAAGTTAGAAATGGAGTTACAACTGTTTTTGATCATCACGCAAGCCCGAATGCTGTTACTGGAAGCTTATTTAAAATTGCAGATGCGGCGTATGAAATAGGAATTCGAAGTAATTTATGTTATGAAACTTCGGATAGGGATGGAGAAAAAAAATGCGATGAAGGTATTGCAGAAAATGTAGCCTTTATTAAGTATTGTAATAATAAAAATGATGATATGATCAAAGGAATGTTTGGACTTCATGCATCAATGACTATATCGGACAAAACTTTATATAAATGCTTAGATTCAATAGCAAATTTAAATTCTGGATTCCATGTTCATACTGGAGAAGGTATTGAAGATGCAAAGGACTGCATGCAAAAGTATGGCAAAGGCATTGTAGAGAGATGGTATGATGCTGGTGTTTTATGTGATAAGACAATAGCAGTACATTGTATTCACATTAAAGAAAAAGAAATGGATTTGTTAAAAGAAAAAAATACAATAGTTGTTCATAACCCTGAATCTAATATGGGAAATGCAGTAGGCGTTGCTCCTATTCTTGAAATGTACAAGAAGGGTATATTATTAGGGCTTGGTACAGATGGATATACATCAGATATGATGGAATCTTATAAAGTAGCCAATATTATTCATAAACACGTAAAAGGCGACTCTACAGTTGCATGGAATGAAATTCCGGATATTCTATTTAATAACAATAGAATAATTACCGAGAGATTTATTAATGGAAAAGTTGGTATTTTAAAAGAAGGGGCATTGGCAGATGTCATAGTAGTAGATTACAATTCTCCAACACCAATTAATGAAAATAATATTAATAGTCATTTGCTCTTTGGTATTAATGGACGATCTGTTGATACAACAATAATTAACGGCAGGGTTGTTATGGAAAATAGAAAATTAGTTAACATTGATGAAGAAAAAATTATGGCAAGAAGTAGAGAACTTGCAAGTGATGTCTGGAAGCGCTTTTAAGGTATGGAAAGCAATATAATTATTGATTAAAATAGTTTGAATAAATAGTTAAAATATAAAAAAATATTGGAGGTTATCAATGGGAGCAATTATAAATGAGGCTGAGATTTTAAAGGTAGCAGAAAGAAATAAATCGGATATGTTTAAGTTTTTAAGAGATATGATAGCAATTCCAAGTGAAAGCTCTAATGAAAAAAAGGTAATTGAGAGAATTAAAGAAGAAATGTTAAAGGTTGGATTTGATAAGGTAGACATAGATCCTATGGGAAATGTATTAGGCTATATAGGACATGGAAAACATATTATTGCTATGGATGCACATATCGATACGGTTTCAATAGGTGATATAAATTTATGGAAAAATGATCCATATAAAGGGTGTGAGGACGATGAAGTGATAGGTGGTAGAGGTGGATCTGATCAAGAAGGCGGAATGGCTTCTATGGTTTATGCAGGAAAAATTATTAAGGATCTTCATCTTGAAGATGATTATACATTAATAGTTACAGGTACAGTTCAAGAGGAAGATTGTGATGGATTAGCATGGCAGTATATAATAAATGAGAGCAAAATAATACCTGAATTTGTAGTAATTACTGAGCCAACTTCTTGTAATATATATAGAGGTCATAGAGGACGCATGGAAATAAAAGTTACAACACATGGTATTAGCTGTCACGGATCCGCACCAGAAAGAGGAGATAATGCTATATTTAAAATGGCACCTATACTTAATGAATTAAAGGAGTTAAATGAGAGATTAATTGATAATGCTTTCCTTGGAAAAGGAACGTTAACAGTATCTGAAATCTTCTTTTCATCACCTTCAAGATGCGCTGTGGCAGATGGATGTTCAGTTTCAATAGACAGAAGACTTACTGATAAAGAAACATGGGAATATGCCATTGCGCAGATAAAAGATCTACCTTCTGTAAAAGAAGCAAAAGCTGAAGTGGAAATGTACAATTATGAAAGACCATCATACACCGGGCTTATTTATCCAACGGAGTGCTATTTCCCAACTTGGGTTTTGCCAGAGCAGCATGTTGCTTGCCAAACACTTGTAGAATCATATATTGGCCTTTTTAATAAGGAGCCATTAGTCGATAAATGGACATTTTCCACAAATGCAGTTTCAATAATGGGTAGATACAATATACCTTGTATTGGATTTGGACCAGGACATGAAGATCAAGCACATGCACCAAATGAAAAAACATGGAAAGATGAATTAGTTAAGTGTGCAGCAATGTATGCATTAATACCTAAAACTTATATGAACAAAATAATTAAAAAATAATTTTTGGAGGAATATAAAATGAAACCAACCTTATTAGTTGTTGCTTTAGGTGGAAATGCACTCCAAAAAGTAGGAACGCCTGCAACATCCGCGGCGCAGTTAAAAGTAATTGATAAAACCACGCAGTATATAGCTCAGTTAAAATGCAGAGGGTATAAACTTGTAATAGTTCATGGAAATGGACCTCAAGTTGGAAGAATAGTAATGGCACTTGAGTCTTCTGCAAGTGTTACTCCACCGATGCCTCTTGATGTTTGTGGTGCAATGAGCCAGAGTTATATAGGATACCATATACAGCAATCATTAAGAAATGCATTGCTTAAAGTTAATAAGCATGTACCTGTGGTAACTATTGTAACCCAGGTAATTGTTGATAAAGATGACATAGCATTTAAAAATCCAACAAAGCCAATAGGAGCTTTTTACACAAAAGAAGAAGCTGAGAATCTTGAGAGTGAAAAAGGTTATATAATGAAGGAAGACTCAGGTAGGGGATTTAGAAGAGTGGTAGCGTCTCCTATTCCTCAAAAAATAGTAGAATTCTCAACTATAGAAACGTTACTTGATACAACTATTTGTGTAACTGCTGGGGGGGGTGGTATACCTGTAACACTGGAAAAAGATGGTTCACTTAAGGGCGTTGAGGCGGTTATAGACAAAGATTTAGCAGCTGAAAAGCTTGCAGAGGATATAAATGCAGATATTTTATTAATACTTACAGAAGTTGAAAAGGTATCAATTAACTATAATAAGCCAAGTCAAAAAGACCTTAACTGCATTACAGTACTCGAGGCACAGAAGTATATGCAGGAGGGTCACTTTGCACCAGGCTCAATGCTTCCAAAAATGATGGCAGCTATTGCGTTTGCAAAATCAAGCCCATCACATAAGGCAATAATTACTTCACTTTATAGTGCACTTGATGCCTTGGATGGAAAGACAGGAACAGTTATAACATTAAATAAATAGTAAAAGAAGTTACAACAGTATATTAAGAAGGGAGTCTTATTTTTGGGTATTTTGCTCATTGGCGGTAAAGTCGTAACTGCAGTGGATGCTTATTATGCAGATGTGCGAATAGAAAACGATAAAATTGGATCAATTGGTAGTGATTTAGGAAAAACAGATGACGAAATAATAGATGCTCATGGTTGTTATATTATTCCTGGTGGAATAGATACTCATACACATTTTGCTTTAAATGTGGGCACTATGACAACAGCAGATGATTTCAAAAGTGGAACAAAAGCTGCAATTGTTGGTGGAACTACTACAATAATCGATTATGCAACTCAAAATAAGGGAGGGTCTTTAAAAGAGGCTCTTCATGCACAACATGAAAAATCTGCTGGAGTTTGTTACTGTGATTATGGTTTCCATATGGGTATCACCGATTGGAATGATGAAGTAGCACTTGAAATGGAAGAAATGATCAATGAAGGAGTAACTTCATTTAAGCTATATATGGCTTACAAGGGTAATCTTCAAGTGGATGATGGAGTAATATTAAAAGCACTTAATAAAAGCAGAAAAACCAAAACATTGATATGCTTTCACTGTGAAAATGGAGATGTAATTGATGAACTTATAAGTGAAGCAAAAATTAAGAATCATACTACTCCCTACTACCATGCTAAGACTAGACCTGTTGAAGCTGAAAGAGAAGCTATAACAAGACTTTTAAATTTTTCAGAGATTATGGATACACCAGTATATATTGTGCATTTAAGTTCAAGAGAAGGTTTACTAAGTATTCTTGATGCTAAAAAAAGAGGAGTAAAAGTTTTTGTTGAAACTTGCCCTCAGTATTTACTTTTAAATGATTCATGTTATGGAGAAGAAAAGAGTGATAGTTTTGAGGGAGCAAAATCTGTGATCTCACCTCCACTTAGAAAAGATTATGATCAGGAAGCATTGTGGAAAGGCATAAGCCAGGGAGAAATAAAAACTATTGGATCAGATCATTGTTCTTTTAATTACAAAGGGCAAAAGGATATTGGAATTAACGACTTCACAAAAATTCCAAATGGAGCGCCAGGTGTGGAGAATAGAATGGGGCTAATTTATACTTATGGAGTAGTAAGTGGCAAGATAAGTATAAATGAAATGGTTGCAATAACTTCAACTAATGCAGCAAAAACATTTGGAATGTTTCCACAAAAAGGAACAATCTCTATTGGAAGTGATGCAGATATAGTAGTTTGGGATCCTAATTTTAAATCATATATTACAGCTGTTAATCAAACTCAAAAGGTAGATTACAATCTTTTTGAAGGATTTGAGCAACAGGGTAGAGTACTACATGAGTTTTTAAGAGGAAATAAAGTAATTTCTAATGGGGAACTGGTTGAAAAAGAACCTCTTGGTAAATATATTTTTAGAAAGATAAATAAGTAGGGAATACACTATTTAAGTAGTAGTTAAAGTGGGGGGCTTTTAATGCGCATTGATTATGCAGTTAAAGGAAATATCATATTTACTAAAGTATTTGGTGAATATGAGGTAATTAGGAATGGATATATAGTAGTGCAAGGCAATCTTGTAAAAGGTGTTTATAAAAAACTTAATGAAGAATTTAGTGATTTAAAAGTAATAGATTATGGGAATGCAATGATAATACCTGGATTTGTAGATATACATTTGCATGCATCACAGTTTGCAAACTTAGGACTTGGACTCGATAAGGAACTTATGCCATGGCTTGAAGAGTATACTTTTCCTGAGGAAGCTAAATATGTAGATATTAGTTATGCTAAAAAAGTATACTCATCTTTAATAAGAGAATTGTGGAAATTTGGAACAACAAGGTCATGTGTTTTTGCTACAATCCATAAAAAGTCAACAAAGTTACTAATGGATATGTTTGCGCGAGCTGGCCTATCAGCATATGTAGGGAAAGTTAATATGGACAGAAATTCTCCACAAGATTTAACAGAAACAGCAGTGGAGTCAATTCGTGATACAGAGGAAATACTTAAAGAATACACAAACAAATATGAGTTAGTAAAACCTATAGTAACACCGAGATTTGTTCCAAGCTGTAGTTTTGATCTTTTAAAAAATCTTGGAATTCTTGCGAAAAAATATAATGCTCCTATACAGTCACATTTGAGTGAGAATTATGGTGAAATAAGTTTTGTTAAAGAACTTCACCCAAATTGTAAAAACTATACGAGTGTCTATAATGAAGTTGGATTACTTGGAGATGTACCTACTATAATGGCTCATTGTGTTTTGGTTGATGCAGATGAAATAGAACTTTTGGCAAGAAAAAAGGTATTTATAGCACATTGTCCTAGTTCAAATTGTAATTTAGCAAGTGGCAATGCGCCTATTAGAAAATTGCTTGAAAAAGGAGTTAAAGTAGGCCTTGCAAGTGATATATCAGCAGGAAATTCATTATCAATGATGGATATAATAGTAAGTGCTGCGCAGGTGTCAAATATAAAATGGATTGAAAGTGGTAGAGTAGATAAGCCTTTGAACATAGCAGAATTATTTTATCTTGCAACAAAAGGTGGAGGAGAATTTTTTGGGAAAGTGGGTAGTTTTGAAGAGGGATACGCATTTGATGCTCTAGTTATTGATGACAGTAGTATGCCAACTTTTAAAGCATTTTCAATAGAAGAAAGGTTACAAAGGTTTATTTATGCTGGGGACGATAGAAACATTAAAGTAAGATATGTAGCTGGCAGAGAAATAGAAGAACCGGAATGTTTTTTTTAAAAATCGATAATAAATTATAATTTTGGGGGTTATTTTATGAAAATCGATATAGTTAAAGAGAAATCTTCATTTTTGGAATCTTATTTTCATTTGAAGGAAAATAAATCGAATGTAAAGACAGAAATACTTGCTGGAATCACTACTTTTGTTACAATGGCGTACATTATATTTGTTAATCCTAATATTCTAAAACTAGCTGGTATGAACTCAGCAAACGCAATAGGTGATGCAGCTACAAAGTTTACTGTAGGTACTGACCCAATAGTATCAGCTGTTTTTGTAGCTACTTGCCTTGCAGCTGCTATTGGTACATTTATAATGGGATTTTATGCTAATTTGCCTTTTGCTCAGGCTCCAGGGATGGGTCTTAATGCGTTTTTCACTTATACAGTATGTTTAACACTAGGATTTACTTGGCATCAGGCGTTATCATGCGTATTAATGTCAGGAATATTATTCATAATTATTACAGTAACTTCGATACGAGAGAAGATAGTTGATGCGATACCTCAAAATCTAAAGTATGCAATATCTGGAGGTATTGGATTATATATAGCTCTTATTGGACTTAAATCTGGTGGCGTAATAGTTGCAAATCAAGCAACATTAGTTGGGTTTGGAAACTTTACAAAGGCAGGGACGCTTCTTACTATAATAGGAATTACAATAACGGGTATATTGATGGCTAGAGGGGTTAAGGGTTCAATTCTTATTGGAATAATTTCAACCACAATAATAGGTATTCCACTTGGAATTACATCCCTTGCAAATATACATGTTTTCAGTGCACCTCCATCACTTGCTCCTACATTTGCAGCATTTGATTTTAGTGGTCTCTTATCAAAAGGAGGTACTTCGGTAGGTGGTGCTATTCTTAGCGTTTTTATGGTTGTTATAACAATTTGTTTAGTTGATCTTTTTGATACTATTGGAACACTTGTTGGAACTGCTACAAAAGCAGGGATGCTTGACGAGAATGGTAAGGTGCTAAGAATGAAAAAAGCCCTTTTGTGTGATGCAGTAGCAACAACTGCAGGTGCTTTCTTAGGAACAAGTACAGTTTCAACATATGTTGAATCTACAGCTGGCGTTTCAGAAGGAGGAAGAACTGGACTTACTTCAGTAACAGTAGGAGTATTGTTTATTCTATCACTATTTTTCTCAGGCCTTGTTGGATTGGTTCCTGGGCAGGCAACAGCACCAGCACTTGTGATAGTAGGCGTTTTAATGATGTCTACCATTAAAAATATAAATTTCGATGACTTTACAGAAGCACTTCCAGCGTTTTTTACTATAGCACTAATGCCTTTTACTTATAGTATAGCTAATGGAATTGCAGCTGCTATGATTTTCTACCCAATAATGAAAATAGCCACAGGTAGGCAAAAGGAACTGAGTCCAATTGTATATATACTTGCCGTATTGTTCCTTCTAAGATATATTTTACTTCCTTTTGTGTAAAATTATAAAATCGTGCCTTAGTGGTGGAAATAAAGTTGTAATTAAAATTGGAAAATTATATAATAATATTGAAACATTTAAAGCAAGAAAAATTATAAATTTGTTTACGATTTTAAATATTACAAGAGAGAGAGGATATTATTTTATGTCTAATGATGTTAAACAAAAGATACTTGATGCTGCAATGGAAATCGTGTCGAAAGAGAAGATTAGTGGTACTCGTATGCGTATGATTGCGCAGGAGGCTAATATGAGTCAATCGAATTTACATTATCATTTCACATCAAAAAATGATATATTGATTTCTCTTTTAGATAAGATGCAAGAAGAATTTTCTAATGATCGTAAAAATTATATTAGTTTGGAAAATAAAACTGTAAACCAAAATATTAGAGGCTTTTTTGATCAGAAAAAAAATGATATTCTCAACAAGAAAAAATTTGATTATACACAAATTGATTATTGGGTTCAAGGAACAGTGAATGAAGAAATAAGATTAAAGTTTCAAAATACGTTTGAAATTTGGCGTGAGAGTATTCGAGAGGTTTTAAGTAAAGGTGATCAAATAGAAGACACAGATCAAAAGTATTTGGACATGTTGCCATATTTAACTGTGTCCTTAATGTTAGGAGCTTCTTTGCAATATCTTATTGATGAGGGCAAATTTGATCTAGATGAATATTTTAATTTAGCAGAAAAAATGATATTTGGTAAAATTATAAGAAAATGATTTTATAATAAAATACATTGTATAGGAGAGGTTGTTATGAGAGATGTAGAATCAATAAAATACATTACTAATGAAGATTCGAGAAAAGTAGATAATAAGAAAGCATCTGTAGAATTTATTGATAAGAAAGAAGTTAAAAAGGTTAGAAGTTTCCATAAAAGCTTTTTAGAATATAAAGTAACGCCACTTCATAGTTTAAAGGAATTATCTAAAGAGTTAGGAGTCGGTAATATATGGGTGAAAGATGAATCTTATAGATTTGGACTAAATGCTTTTAAAGTACTGGGTGGTTCATATGCTGTTGGTAAATACCTAGCAGACAAATTAAATATGGATATTTCTGAGCTTTCTTTTGAAAAACTTAGGTCTAAAGAAATCAAAGAAAAACTGGGAGATATTACCTTTGTTACAGCAACTGATGGTAATCATGGTAGAGGAATTGCCTGGGCAGCAAAGATGTTAGGACAAAAATCAGTAGTATTTATGCCAAAAGGGTCATCAGAGGTAAGACTAAATAATATAAGAAAAGAAGGAGCAGAAGCTTCTATAACAGATTTAAATTATGATGATGCAGTAAGACTCGCAAATAAATATGCGCATCAGCATAATGGAGTAATGGTACAAGACAGTGCATGGGAAGGTTATACAGATATTCCAACTTGGATTATGCAAGGATATGCAACACTTATAGATGAAGCGTTGCAGCAGATAAAAGAGCAAGGAGATATTCCTACTCATGTATTTCTGCAAGCAGGTGTAGGTTCTTTTGCTGGAAGTATACAAGGATATTTAGCAGCTGAATTTGGCGCAGATAGACCAATAACTACTATAGTTGAACCAAACGAAGCAGCATGTATATTTAACTCTGTTAAAGAAAGAGATGGAAAAGCTCATGCAGTGACAGGATATATGCCAACAATAATGGCTGGACTTGCATGTGGAGAACCTAATATTGTTAGCTGGGGAATCTTAAGAGATTATGCTGATATGTATATCTCTTGTCCTGATTATGTAACAGCGAGGGGTATGAGAATACTTGGGAATCCATTAAAGGGAGATCCTAAAGTTACATCTGGAGAATCTGGCGCAGTTTGTTTGGGAATGGTGAGCTTGATTTTAGGAGATAGTAATTTAAAAGAAATAGCTAAGAAATTAAATATAAATAAAGATTCAAAAATACTTGTAATAAGTACAGAGGGAGATACTGATCCAATTAATTATAAGAAAATAGTTTGGGATGGAGCATATGCAAGTATATAACTATAAAACATATGTAAAAAATTCAAACACTTATTTTTAGAAAAAATATGGTATTGTCTAGTATGTTAGAATATTTTTACCATCAGAGAAATCTGATGGATTTTAACTTTGAATAACAAAAAAAATGTGGCTTTGAAAAAGTATGCCATAGAAAATATAGGAGGATAACAAATATGAAGACAGTTTCCGTTTATGATTCTGTAGGTATGGTTTTAGTACATGATATGACACAAATTATTCCCGGGAAATATAAGGGAAGCCGATTTAAAAAGGGGTATGTGGTTAAGGAGCAAGATATCCCAGTACTTCTTGAGATGGGAAAAGAAAATTTGTTCGTTATTAACTTGGAAGATGATGGGGTACATGAGGATGAAGCAGCAATTAGAATAGCAAAAGCAGCGGCAGGCATAGGCATTGAACTTAAAGTTAAAGGTGAGGGCAAAATTGAGCTAGTAGCATTGTATGATGGTCTGCTTCAAATTGATGTGGACAAGCTTATGGAACTTATTGATCAAGAGGAGGTTGTGTTTGCTACACTTCACAAAAATCAAGTAGTAAAACAAGGACAGGTAGTGGCAGGCACAAGGGTTATACCACTGTTTATACGTGAAAAAATCGTAAGCACAGCGGAAACTGTATGTTTGGATAATGCGATTATTAAAGTAACACCATTAAAATCACTTAAGGTAGGTCTCGTAACTACAGGAAGCGAAATTTATCATGGAAGAATAAAAGACGCTTTCGGTCCTATTTTAGATAAAAAGTTTGGTTTATTGGGAAGCACAGTTGTTCATCAAATAATATCTGATGATAATGATGATATGATTGCAGATTCTATTAAGCAGTTACTATTCGAAAAAGTAGACATGGTAGCAGTTACAGGTGGTATGTCTGTAGACCGAGATGACAGAACACCTTCTGGCATTCGCAAAGCAGGAGGAAAAGTTGTAACTTATGGCGCATCTGTTCTTCCAGGCGCGATGTTTTTGCTTGCATATATTGGTGATATTCCTGTTGTTGGTTTGCCAGGATGCGTAATGTATCATAAGATAAGTATTTTTGATTTGATTATACCAAGAATTATGGCAGGAGATAAGCCTACTAGAAGTGATATTAAGAAGTTAGCTCATGGAGGTCTATGTAGAAATTGTGAAACATGTACTTATCCAAATTGTGGTTTTGGAAAAGCATTTTAGTAGTTAACATATAAAATATATTTAAATAATATTGTGGTGGGCACATAGCCATGCCTTTATCTGAATTTGTATCAAAAGTGAATTTATCTGTTACTGTTATAGAGGAGGGTATGGTATGCGACGGAGTTATGGAAGTTCTTATAGAATCATTTTAGTGGTTATCATCATTTAAGTATATACTTGAATGATGATATTTTTTAATGTTAGCAATATTACAAATATTTAAATCATTTTACCATGCGTATCCGAATGCGGTATATTGAATTATTTAGACCTATATGTAGGAAAATAGAGTTAATCTTACTAGAATATACTTAAGTTAAAAGTGACCTTATATGTATATGATAGAATACTCCTTGTCGTCACATAGAAGTGGCACACTAAACTAACTGTTAATTACAATTTAATAGATTTTAAATAAAAATTTATTTTAAAGAAGTAGTTGACAAAATAAGAAAAACCTAGTATTATAGTAGAAGTCGTCACATGATGACAAAGCAAATTGGTCTTTGAAAATTAAACAGAGAAATAGGTAAAGAAATGAAATAATATTTTATTTTAACCAGTCAATTACTTTAGTAAAAGTAATATTTAGTCGTAAGACTAAAAAGTATGTAATGAGCTTGCTAACCAACTTAACAGTTGGCGCAGATTAATTATTTCAACTAAAAAAGTGTAAACTTTTAAATTGAGAGTTTGAT
>NZ_JAHLDU010000017.1 GCF_018861905.1 Clostridium sp. DSM 17811 | reverse complement strand
TTTTCTTTAAATTAGTCATAATTCCCTTTTTTATAGTCCCATTTTCATTATAATTATTAGGGTTATTACTTCTTCTTTGTCTATCTAATTTCCTGAGTAATATATTTTTTTTATGTTCTATATTTTCAACCTCAGGACATAATTCTAATAACTTAACTTCGTTTTTACTTGATATTGCAATTGTTCTTGTACCAATATCTATTCCAACATTTCCGTCACCTATTTTATTTCTAACCTCACCGGTTTCTTTATTATACTTAATCGGTGGAATTCCTTCTAGTATTAATTGAACATAATATTTAAATTTACCACGAATTAATTTTCTTACCACTCTACAATATTTAGTTTTATTTAATAATGCAACTTGTGCGTATTCATCGTTTTTATTTATAATTACATTTATATCTAATCCATTCCATCTTAATTTGTTGTCTATAAACCTAATCCCAGTTTTATTAGATTTTCCCTCAACACTATTCATTTCACCATACTTTTTAAAATAAACTCTATTGGACTTATGGAGCATTAATTTTTGAAAAGCACTAAAACACCTAGAAGCTATCTTTTGAGCAGTGAAACTATCTACATTATCTTTAAAATATTTCTGCATGACTTTGACATATTTATGGAAAGAATACTCTGTCAAATTATATCTCTTGTTTAATTCATTAAATTTTTTATTCCGTTCTTTCCCTTTAACCATATTAATTACTTTCTCATATTCTTTCGATTCTATCATATGATTATATCTTTTAAACAATTCACCTAAACAACTATTATAAATGCTTCTACTTATTTCTAATCTTTTATTTAATATGTCTTCTTGATATTTCTCTGTGTTTAATTTTAATGTTAAAATATAATTTGACGCAGCATTCACCCCCTTCTTAATATCTTGTCTTTTGATTATCTACATAATTTTTTACTGTTTCACTCTTTACGTTACCAGCCGTGGATACAAAATAACTTCTTGTCCATAGACTAGGCATTTTATTTAATTCTTGAAATTCTGCTCTCAAAACTTTACTTGTTGCACCTTTTATTTTTTGCATAATATCCGATGGTCCTAATTTGGGAAGACAATTTAAAAACATATGTGTATGATCCTTATCACATTCTATTGCAATAATTTCAATTTCTATTTCCTTACATACATCTTTGACCAAACACTTAAATCTTTCTTCTACATTAGGTATTAAAAATATTTTTCTTCTATATCTTGGGCAAAATATAAAATGATAATTAATTAAAGAAACTGTTGTTTTAGTTGTTCTATATTTATTTTCCATAATATCATTATACCCTATTATGTGTATGTTTAAACTCTTTTATACATATATATCAGATAAACTTTTATACATTATGCTATCCATCCCACACCTAAAGGAGTGGGCTTTCCGCACAATATATTGTAAATCTTAAAAAGTTCCATAAAGGAGGACTTATCATGTTTTTTACATCCGGATATTAATTTTTTTTCAATTCGTTCAACATCTCCTTTCGCTCCCACCGTAGAAATTAAAACATCTCTTTATAATATACACATAATTAATAAATAAAGTTTCAACTTCATTTTATTATTGATAGTTTTGCAACAAACAATATTTGGGAAGTTCATTTGAAAATTTTACAACTTTTTGTCTTTTTTTTGTATTTTTAAAAAGTTTTAGTTATAGATAAGTATATTTTTAATAAATTATACGCATTTAGATTGATTTTTTACAATAAGGACTAAAGTTTCTACCTTTAAATGTCGATAAAGTAACTAACAAACACATGAATAACATTAATTAGATATTGGAGGAATTTTAAATGATTAAAAAATTAGCAAATGGTGAATTGGATGTAACTGTACTAGAAATTAAAGATGTTATTGATATTAAATTACTTCAAACCTTTCAAGATAATTTCGCCACTGCAATGACTATGGCAAGTGTTACTGTAGATAAAGATGGTACCCCTGTAACTAAACCGAGTTCATATACAAAGTCATGTTTAGAGTTTACACAGTCTACAAAAATAGGCTGCGAAAGATGTGCATTATCACACAAAAAAGGTGGCCAGGAAGCTGCAAGAACTCTAAAACCGTATATATATACTTGTCATGCTGGACTATTGGATTTTGCTGCACCTATATTAGTAGGTGACCATCTAATAGGTACCATATTAGGAGGACAAGTTTTAACTTCTGCGCCAGAAGAATCTATCTATAGGAAAGTAGCAAATGAGATAGGTGTTAATGAAGAAGGTTATATTGATGCAGTTAATAAGATAGCTTTAACCAATGAAAAGAATATAACAGCAGCTGCGGAAGTATTATATATTGTAGCGAATTCGCTTTCACAAGCAGGCTATCAAAAACTTAAACTAAGCACTATGTCCCAAAACCTTTCCGATAATTTTAGCCAGATATCTGCAACTATGGAAGAACTCAGTGCTTCTTCAATAACTGTAACAAATAATCAGCAAAATTTAAGTGATGAAATTGTTAACGTAAAAGCTATATCAATAGATATAAATACAATACTCGATTCTATAAAAAGTATAGCTGCTCAGACAAAAATGCTCGGATTAAATGCGGCCATAGAAGCTGCTAGAGCAGGAGATGCTGGTAAAGGTTTTGGTGTAGTTGCAACTGAGATAAGATCTTTATCAGAAAATTCAAAGGAAACTGCTGTTAAAATATTAGCACTTACAACTAAAATACAAGAATCTGTTGATAAAACTATTGAAACTTCTCATGCTACACTTGAAACTACAGAGCAACAATCAGCTGCAATTCAAGAGGTTACCTCTAATCTGATGGAAGTTACAACTTTATCTGATGCATTAAATGAAATGGCAAATAGTAAATAAAAAGCTAATGATGCTTCCAAAGTTTAGCCTTTTGAAGCATCATTAGCTTTTAAGTTTAAGCTCCTAATGATATATTCTCTTCCTTTTCATCATCTTCAGCTCCATTTTTAACAATAGCATTTACGAACTTCTTTCCATATGGGAGAAAAAATTGTATGCATGGACCAGTTAACAATGCAGATATTATTGTACCTATACCAAACACCCCGCCAAGTGCAAAACCGATTACTAAAAAGCTAATATCTAATGCCATTCTAATCCAACGATATTGAAAATTAGTTTTATCTTGTATTATGAATGGAATAATATCATTTGGCGCAACACCTATATCACTTGCCGAAAGTATAGAAAATCCAATCGCAATTAGAATACATCCAAATACAATTAAAAGCATTTTCAAACCAATATTTAAAGATGCTATTGGGAAAAATGAAACAGCCTTTACTCCAAGGTCTATAATTGGGCCTACTCCAACTACACATATAATTGTTCCTATTTTTATACGAGTTCTTTCAACTAAAAGTATTATGCAAAATAATACAAATAAAATAATCATATTAGCATTTCCCGGTGTTTTATGTAATAAAAATGCTAATCCTTGAGTGAATAAAGTAAAGGGATCAGATCCAATATTCGTCTTTAAAAACAAGGCTACCCCCAGCTGTATTATACTCATTCCTACAAAAAACAGAATTAGTCTTTTAAATAAATTTAGTTTCTTAGTCATATCTTCATCCTTTTCTTTAGTTTTATAGTTGCTCTTTATTATATTTCCATAATTTCATTTATAAACTGACAAAAAGAGCAACTTTAATTATACAATAATACAAATTTATATACAAGTATATATTATTTCCTTAATGTTTTCTATTTTTGTTTAAATTCTGACCAAATTGAATCATACACCTTAGAGGCACTACCAGCATCCTGTAAATGTTTAGCTTTACTGAACTCATCTTTAGGTATATAGATAGCTTTGTTATTAAGCACCGCTTTTGGCATGAATTTTTGGGCTGCTGTATTAACATTTATATACTCTATGCTAGTTGTAATATCGCTACTTGCTTTACCCTCTAATACAAAATTTATAAATTTCTGCGCATTTTCTTTATGTGGTGCATTGACAGGCATTATTAAATTATCTTCTTCAAATTGCATTCCCTCTTTTGGATAAACAATTTTAAACTTTTTATTACCCTTAAGTGCTGCGGATGCCTGAGATCCCCACATAACTCCAATATTTGTATCTCCATTAATTAAGCTAGTCATTGGTGTATCTGCATCAAACACTTTAACATTTGCCCTAAGTTTTGTTAGTTCCGCTTTCGCCTGGGCTAGTTTTGCTGGATCTGTCTCATTAATGCTATAACCAAGCTTTGTTAATGCCATACCAATAACTGATCTTGAGTCTTCGAGTAATACCTCGGAACCTTTCAATGAAGGATCCCATAAATCACTTATTCCTTTAATATCTATTTTAACTTTATCCGGATTATAAACTATCATTTCACTTCCAAGTGAATAAGGCACTGAATACTTATTTGTCTTATCATAATATTGGCCTAAATAAGCCTTATCTATATTTTTATAATTAGGAATAGCCGCTTTATCAATAGGTTGTAATAATAAGTTTTTCTGTTTCGCCATAATTTGAACCATATAATCCGCACAAATTATTACATCATATGTTCCACCTTTTGATGCCTGTAGCTTTGAAAGCATCGCTTCATTTGTAGAAAAGTTGCTATAATTGACCTTAATTCCCGTCTTTTTTTGAAAATCTTTTACAACATTATCTGGCACATAATTTGCCCAGGTATAAATGTTAACTACTTTTTCCTCACTCTTCTTTGATGTACTTGATTTTCCGCACCCAACAAATGTTGATCCTATGACTGAAACTGCGAGTAAAATTATTAAAGCTTTAAATCTTTTTTTTAACATATAAATCCCCCCTAATTTCTTTAACAAAAGAAAAATTGATTATAAATGTATTCTATTTTTCCCTTTTTATTTTTATAACCTGTGATAATATTAAAAAGGCAAAAGTTGTTACTAGCATTATTGTACACAATGCATTTATTTCAGGTGAAAGCCCAAATTTTAGCATTGAGAATATTTTAATTGGAAGTGTAGTACTTGCTGGTCCACTCAAAAAAATATTTATGATTATATCATCCAGTGACAGTGCAAAAGCAAGCATAGCTCCTGAAAGCACTGCTGGTAAAATCATTGGAAATGTAATTGTTCTAAACACCGTAAGTTTTGATGCACCCAAATCCATCGCCGCATCTTCAATTGACAAATCAAGTCCAGCAAGTCTTGATTTAACATTTATAAGCACAAATGGTGTACAAAATGTTGTATGTGCTAGTACTAATGTAAATATGCCCAAATCAATTTGAAGAGTTGAGAACAAAATTAGTAATGATACTCCCATAATTATCTCTGGAATTACAATTGGAATATAAACAAGTAAACTTATAATTCCTTTTCCTTTGAACTTATGCCTTTTTAGTCCGATTGCTCCAAGAGTTCCAATTATCGCTGAAATTATTGTACTTATAGTTGCAATAGTTAAACTATTTACAAGCGCTGTAATTACATCCTCATCACTAAATAACTTAGTGTACCAATCAAGAGTAAAACCACTAAAAACTACATTAGATTTAGCTGCATTAAATGAGTACATAATAATTATTACTATTGGAACATACAAAAACGCAAATATACAAAATATATATGTTCGCTCGAGTCCTTTTGATAATTTTGAATCCATTAGAACACCTCCGCGTCTAACTTTTTACCAACTATTTTTACGTAAACAAAAATTAAAATTATAGATATAAAAATCATTACTATTGACAGCGCTGCCCCAAAAGGCCAATCATTTGCTCCCATAAATTGATTTTCAATTAGATTTCCAATAAGCATTACATTACTTCCACCCATTAAATCTGGTATGAAAAAGAGTCCTACAGAAGGTACAAATACTAAAATACAACCAGCAACTATTCCTGGCATAGTTAGAGGCACAGTAACTGTTATAAAAGTCCTCAACCTACTTGCCCCAAGATCTTTAGCTGCTTCAATATAAGCTCTATCCATTTTATCTATAGAATTATAAAGTGGAAGCACCATGAATGGAAACATTGTATATATCATTCCAATCATTACTGCCCCATAAGAGTACAACATCTTTAATGGTTCTTTTATGATTCCAGTTATAAGTAGTGCATGATTTAATATCCCCTCAGTACTTAGAATTACAATCCACCCATAAGTACGTATTAATGAATTAGTTAAAAATGGTGCCATTATTAAAAGCATTATTAAAATTTTATATTTCTTTATTTTAGTAGCAAAGTATGCAAAAGGATATCCAAACCCCAATGTAAATAATGTTGTAGTAAACGCCACGAGTATTGAATCCCAAAACACCTTAACATATAGAGGCTTCACCATTCTTGTATAATTTGAAATTGTTGCTACATATACTATACTACCGTCATCACCCCTTTGCATAAAGCTAATAAACACAATATACAAAAGGGGGATAGCCACGAAGAATAGCATCCAAAAGGATATTGGAACTATTGTAAAAACCTTCAAAATATTTTCTTTCATATTTTTCATTTTAGTCACCTAACCTTCTTCAACTATAACTACATCTTCAGGTTCAAAGTACATCCAAACCTCACTACCTATACCTATTAAATCTTTTTTCTTATCATAATCACAAACTATAATTTCCTGCCCACCTTCAATTTCCATAGTAGTTTTAATAATAGATCCAATATAACTATGTTCTTTTATTATTGCAATAAGCCCGAGTGGCGGTTTTATCCTAGTATATTTTATATTTTCCGGCCTGATTAAAATATAGCTTTCTTTATTTCCTGAATTATCATAGTTTTTATAATTCAAGTTCATATCATATTCACCTATTTTAGCAGATATCTTTTCTTCATCAATCTTTTTTATTTTGGTCTTAATTAAATTAGATTCTCCAATAAACCCTGCTACAAATTTTGTCTTAGGCCTCTCATATATGTCTTCCGGCGTTCCTATCTGCTCTATGATTCCGTCGTTCATCACTACTATTCGGTCAGACATATTAAGTGCTTCCTCTTGATCATGCGTAACATATACAAATGTAATTTGTAATTTTTTTTGAAGTTTTTTAAGCTCTACTTGCATTTGCTTTCTAAGTTTTAAATCAAGTGCACCTAACGGCTCATCTAAGAGTAATATTTTAGGATTGTTTATTAGCGCCCTGCCTATTGCAACTCTTTGTTTTTGACCACCGCTTAGTCCATCTATTTTTCTTTTCGCGTATCCTTCTAGCTGAACTAAACTAAGCATTTCGATAACTCTCTTTTTTATTTCTGTCTTATTCACCTTTCTAATTTTTAAACCATATGCTATATTATCAAACACATTCATATGTGGAAATAATGCATAATTTTGAAATACTGTATTTACATTTCTATCATTAGGTTGCTTATTCTCAACATGTATGCCTTCTAATAGAACGCTCCCACTTGTTGGTTTTTCAAACCCTGCTATTATTCTAAGGGTCGTTGTTTTACCACAGCCACTTGGCCCTAATAACGTTAAAAACTCACCTTTGTTTACTTTTAGCGATATATTCTTAATTACTTCCTGATTTCCAAACTTTTTTATTATATTATCTATTTCTAATATAATTTCTGACAATTTAAAAAAACTCCTCTCGTTTATCTAACATAAAAAAATATAATTCTAAAAATTTCTATTCTAATTATACCATAATGTTCATTATTATGATGATATATCCTAATTATACTATGTGTTTACCTAAATTTGTTTACATTATTTAACTTATTTAGTAAATACCTTTTCTTTGTTAACCATCCATATACCTATACATACTAATACAAGCGCAAATATGTTTTTATATTCAAATATATTTTCATTTAAAAATATTGCTGAGAGTATTGATCCAAAAATTGGTATTAAAAAATTAAAAATGGACACGGGACCTACCTTATTATATTTTAGAAGCAGATTCCATAATGAAAATGCCGCTGATGACAATAAAGCAAGGTACATTAATAAAAGTGAAGAATCCATTGTAAAATGATAAACGCTACCACCGGATAACATGCCAAGTAACATTAACATTATTCCTCCTACAAAAAGGCTATACCCCGTTACCACCATTACATCCATGCTTTTAGTAAGTTTTTTACCATATATAGCACCTACCGCAGAAACAAATGCCGCAATCATTAAAAAACCTTCTCCACTAAACCTAAAAGAAAAATCCAATAAGTCAGCACTAAAATTCATACTCATAACCCCTATAAATCCTACAATACATCCAAGTATTTTCTGCATACTCAATTTATCATTTGCATATATATAATGAGCTAAAATAACACTAAAAAATGTAACAGTAGAATTCATTATAGACCCTTTAACACCTGTTGTATTAGAAACACCAATATAAAAAAATATATACTGAAGTGTTGTTTGAATTACCCCCAAACAACTTAAATCCAGAACGTTTTTTCGCGAAATATTAAATATTTTCTTTCCACAACTTTTAGCAATAACAAGTAAAACTAGCCCTGCTATAATAAATCTATAACCAGCAAATACAAGTTTTGAAGGTATGTCACCTACAGAAATATTAAACATTACATATCCATTCTTAATCGCTGGGAATGCACTTCCCCATAAAAAACAACAAAACGTTGCAATAATAGCTACAACTTTTTTATTTGTAAAAATATTTTCGTTTCTCAAAATAATCAAAATCCTTTCCTATCTATTTATTTCACACTAATCATTATACATTTATCCTCTATTCAATACCAATTTCAATATTAATTACCATATTTAATAATAACTTTAACAAAATGACTCTATTAATAATATTATATAATATGTTTCTTTATTTATATTAAAAATCTAGAACACGAGGAGGAGATTATATGCGCATAAATAATATAGGAAACTCAAGTTTATCTACACTTAAGTATTTATATTCTAATTATAGAGAAATACCCCAACATGCTTTGAAGGACATATTTGAAAGCTGTATATTAAGCCGTGAGTTAAGTGATGACAATGATGAAATTTTGGATGTTACTGCTTCACTTTTAATAAAGACTTACAATGACAAGACAATTTTGCCCACAATAGTGGATACTATTTTTTCTAGAAACAGAAAAGGTCAATTTAATCATGATCTAATATGGACTTTTTTTCAAGCAAGAGAGCCCTATAGTTTAATGCTAATTGCAAATTATTTGAATTCAGATGACATAAATGATGTTAAATTAGCTAGTCAACTTTTAGACTTTATGCCCTCCCCAGATATGACTCGAGGTTGGGATAGCAAAAAACAATATATATCTTTTTTCTACTATCTTAAAGAAAACTACCCTTTTCTATATTTTACAGGTGAAAGTTTCCAACGGACAAGTAATCCAAAGCCTTACGCAATAGCAATCGATGCCAAATATTTATGCAAACGAGTATCTGTTTATACCGGTAAGCCCTTTATACCATTAACAAAAAATGAAAATAATTTATCTAATTATTTTAACAAATTAGATGATAATAACAAACAATTACTCTCAAACTTCTCTCTTAAAATTCAATATGAAAATAAATATTTATGGAGGTCATGGATTAACCAACCCATAATTAATCAAATAAACATAGCGGAGGTTAATATATGATAATAATTTCTAATAATGTTGTTGACGTTAATACTTTTATTCATGATTATAATCCAAATGATATTGAAAAAGATATTATAACTAAGATGGATTTAAGTAAATCGCAATATGAATATGATTCATTAACTCAATTTAAATTTGAGTTAGATTTTCGATATAGTATTGTTATTGCTGCGAAAAATCTAAATAAAGGAGATATGGATTTCAGAACCTTTCGTAAATCAATATGTAACCCTGATTATTGGGATCGTACTAAGGAAGGTGGTTTTATATTAAAAAAAGGAGTAGCCCCTAGTGATGCTATTAAGGACATTTCTATAAACAGTTATAAATATGGTACTGAATGTGCAACCGCCATGATTATTATTTATTATCAAGCATTACTTAATATATTTTCTGCAAATCTTTTCAATAGAGTATTTCCAAATATACAGTTAATGAATTGGCATTATATAGATAATCTTCTTGAAGATGTCGGTTTTATAAAAAAACGAAGTGACTATTTTCCAGGTGATAGAAGATACTTTTACAATCCGGATGTAGATCCCGTAGCACCTGAGTGGCAAGGAGAAAATGTTATAGACCTTAGTAATGGTCTTTATTATGGGCATGGCATAGGAATCGGAGATGCTGACGAAATAATTAGTGAATTAAATAAATTTAGAATAAAAGAAGCAACCACCTCTTCTTACTTATTAGATTCAGCTGCACGCCCGGATTTTAAATCTTTAGCTGATATAAAATAAACTGCTTCTAAAGGTAAATTTTTACCTTTAGAAACAGTTATTTTTACACTATCCTATTTTTCTTTATATTTTTTCGGCTAGGTTTCCCATCATTTCAGCTGTTGAATTTAATTCCTCAAGGGATGCTGCTATTTCTTCAAGTGTTGCAGCCTGCCCCTCAAACACTCCTGTTGATTTACCTATTTTTTCATTTATACTTTTTATTGAATCACCAATGTTTTTTAATACATCATCCACCTTTTTAACTGATTCACTAGTTGATGTTGATAATTTTCTGATTTCTGTTGCAACTACTTTAAATCCTCTCCCTGCATCTCCTGCTCTTGCAGCCTCAATTGCAGCATTTAAACCTAACATATTTGTTTTTGATGAAATTGCTTGAATAAAACTTAGGATCTCATCTGTATTTTTTGAACTTTTATCGGCCTCTTGAACTTTTAATACTATATCTTCATTCATATTAACTACATCTTGTACTCCTGAAGAAAGATCATTAACAGCATCTGATATTTGCCCAAGAGCTGACGATAAAGTTTGAGAAATACTCATTAACTCATTTCTTTTAACTAAGCTTTTCCCCATTACAATGCATCCTTCTACGGTGCCCTGTTTATTATGAACGGGAATTGCATAAGATCTAAATGGAACTCCATATACCTCTTTGGGCACATTCTTAACAAGTACTTTATCATTTTGCATTGCCGTATGTATTGCTCCATCAGGTGGTATTGCGTCGCCTTCCTTTAATTTCAAATCTAAGTTTGCATTACATACTACATTCAAATATGTTTTTGTATCTGCTACCCCAAAAGAAACATCATCATCATCAAAGAAATAGGGTAAGTACGGTAATAAAGTATTGAACGCTTTTAATACCTCATTGTTAGAAATTGTTTTTTCCATCTTTATTTTTCTCCTTTGTATTATAAATTTATCTTTTTTCACCTAATCACTTAATACTCGTTTATTATATATAATTCTTTATTTTTTTACATAAAAGTCTTATATAACAGACAATTTCGACATTTTCCATCCATTGGATACAACTAAAATCAACAGTTCATATTATAAAAGGCATAACAAACTATTGTTACACCTTTTTTGTAAACTATGTATAATATCAACTATCTAATTCTTCCACTCCGTCACATATTCCTCAAGTATCTTATGGAGCACTTTTCCTATTTTACTGTAATGCTCATCATCAAGATTTGCTAAGGATATTCTAATTGACCATTCAGGTCCATGAAATCCATCACCACCAAGTAATACTATAGAAGATTCTTGTGCTAAACGGAAAAGAATATCCACAGGTTTATATTTTTTTTGCAAATACTTTGCAAATTCATCACCATAATAATTACATGCCCACTCTAACAAATCAAATTCTGTATAATATGCTGCATCCAGCGGATCGCGTCGAAGTTCTAAACCCAACCCTTCAAATAAAAGTTTTTGCCTACGATGGCAAATATCTTTAGTAAGCTGCTTATATTTATTTTCTTTATCAAGAAGTGCAAATACGGAGAAAAAAGCCATTTGTATTTGTTGTGGTGTTGATAAACCTGCAGTATGATTTAGTGCTACTTGCCTACTATCTGCTACTATTCTATCAATAAATGGGATTTTTTCAGGATTAGTTGATAATGATGAATAACGTCTCCTTGCCCTTTCTTTTTTATCTTCAGGTAATTCTCTTAACAATTTATCAAATACATTATCTTCATAAAGAGCAATAGTCCCAAGGCGCCATCCTGTTACTCCAAAATATTTGGAAAAAGAATATACTCCTATTGAATTATATGGCAAATCAGCTACTAATGAACGGAAATTATCAACAAAAGTACCATAAACGTCATCTGAAATAATCATTAAATTAGGATTATCTTTTTTTACTATACTTTTTATAAGTTGAATTGTTTCAGATTTCATTGCGACCGATGGCGGATTGCTTGGGTTTACAATAAATAAAGCTTTTATAGATGGATCCCTAAGTTTTTCAATTTGATCATTAGGGTATTGCCAAGTATGGACTCCATCAGAAGTCGTCTCGGAAGCTAAAAGCTCCACAACATCAAAATTATAACGTGGTAAGTGTGGAATCTCAAGATAAGGAGTAAATATAGGTGCCATTAAAGCAACTTTATCACCAATAGATAATATATTATTAGCAATCAAACTATCAAATATATAACACATTCCAGCCGTTGCACCTTCTACAGCAAATAAATTGAATTTCCCAGCAATTTGAGAGTTATAACACAATTCCTGAATAAGATAATCATGAACAACTTTTTCAACATGTACAAGCATTCTATCAGGTTCTGGGTAGTTATCTCCTATAATTCCATCTACCAGTTCATATACCCAATCATCTTGATCAAATCCTTTGGATATTATTCCATAATTAATAATATTTTCAAGAAGCTCAATTCCTGGATAAGTAGGATTTTCTCTAATAAAATCTCGAAATCTATCTGCTATTCCTTTTTTTTCTGGCATCCCACCAAGATCATCATTATTCCATACTCTACGTGTTTCTAAAACCGAAAAAAGACCAAATGTAAAAAAAGCTTCCCGAGGAGTTGCAGCTGTCCAATTTGGATTCCCCCTACCTGCATCTAGTAATGCATGTGCACCCTTTTCTTTTGAATCTTCTGCAAGGCTAATTAATTTATTTTTAAGTTCAAATGGACTTACCTTACCATAAATATGTTCTATTTCTTTACGTTTGACATCAAGTGTATCCATATTTATCCTCCTCCTATATCAATATAATTAGTATTAGGAATTAATACTGTTTTATCCTATAATCTAATACTATTTTTTTCTTTGCTTTTTTTTAGTAGCCTTTACCTGTTTTTTCTTGTTCTTACTTTTCCCTTTGTTTAACTTACTAACTCCTAACATAAATTGAGATTTAGAGTCATTGTTTTTTTTAGCAAAACAATCCCAGCATCCTAGTTCTGCTATAGTATCATTAAAAAATGAATAACCTTCGTCCTTCAAATTCGGGAATTTTGTTATGTCATGTATTTTAATAGCTTCATCTACTTCTTCTAAAGATATACACTCCTCATCAACTAATTCATCCGCATAAGCTTTTTTTATATATTGATATAGTTCACTAGGACCTGCATCACAAGAATCGTATATAAGTTCATTCCAAACTTGTGAAAATTCACGTTCAAGTTTTCCTTCAAATAAACTCTTATAGTATTCAATAACTTCCTCTTGAGATATAACCCCTTCGCCCAGGAGTGCAATAAAGGATTTAATAGCAGCACTTCTAACATATTCATTAATGCCATTATCCTCCACTAATTTTTTTAATGGCTCTGTATCACTTCCACAAACTGAAGCTAGAATCTTATGTAAGTCTTCAGTAAGATATTCACGGAAAATATCGCTAGAAATTTCATTTTGTATACTAATCAAATCTATAATTGGATTAAGGCTCCTCTTTTCTTTAAACTGTGCTAACAAAAATATTGCATATATATGTGCAAAATAATCGGGTTTTTCTAGAATCTCTTCATAATTATCTTTAGCATTTTTTAATATTTCAAGTAATTCAGGTATAAACTCATCCCTGCGATTTATTATCTCTTTTAATTGTTCTTCTGGAAACTCCCCATTATTATATTCGATCTCTTTAAGTAATTCTTTCATAAAATAAAACTCCTTCTTCATTTAATTTGTTCACTACATTATATCTTATTTTATGCCCAAAATTTAAAAAGCGATAAATTATTACACTATTCGATATTTGATGACTATAGGTAGCTTTAAAAATTAAAATATATACATAGATGTCGCCTTGTTTACACCTTCTAAAAATTGTAGTATATTATATACTAACTACAATAATTTTATTATTGAAAACTTATCTAAATTATTTAAAATTTATATGAAGGGGTGATAACCATGGAAAATTTTACAACGCCTAATTATACTCACCTTGAGGATATTAAATTTAATATATCTGACTTAGAAAATTCATATTACGGTGGCAGTCAGTATTGGTTTCCAAAAAAACTTAATAAACTTAGTGGTTGTGGTCCAGTTGTTGCTGCTAATATAACTGCATATTTAGCTCAAATATTCCCAGATAAATACAGTGCTTTATACCCTTATAAGGGTATTATTAATAAAAATGATTTTATCATGCATATGATTGAGATTAGAAAATATGTAAAGCCAGGAATATTTGGACTTACCTCTGTTCAGCAATTTTCAGATAATGTTTTAGATTTTGCAAAAAAAAGAAATGTATCTTTAACGCCTCATATTTTAGATTATAGTGCTAATAGTATTGATGAAGCTGTAACCTTTATTTTAGAGGCTTTATCACAAAGACTTCCAGTGGCCCTCTTAGTTCTTAAGCATCCAGTAAAGGAATTTAAGGACTATGCTTGGCATTGGATGACTATAACTGGCCTAGAGCTAAATTTGAAAGACAATATATATTACATCTCGGTATCCACCTATGGTGAGCATCGGGAGATAAACTTAAATATGCTTTGGAATCAAAGACGTGCAAAAGATATAATTAGGCTTGCATATTTCATCTAAGAGTTCACTTTTTATAATCTCATTAAGACTTATAACTTTAAATAAGTCCTATGAGATTATTTTTTTTGAGATAAATTTTTTATTCTTATTTTAATGTAACTTAGCTATTTATCTTTAATATTACTTTTAGAGAATGTTTTTGTTAAATATGATATAAAGAATCCAAAAATTATAAATCCTACTGGACCACCATAATTTTTTAAAATTGGAACTATTGCTTCTGAGAAGTTCTTAGCTCCTGCAATATTTCCCCATCCTGCTCCAAAAAATGCTAATATACCTAATATAAAAACAACACTTGAAGCTATTATTACAGCCGCTTTTGATTTTAACATTACAAATGGAGGTACATTCCCTTTAAGTCTAAATACTAAATATGCAGCTGCAAGAACAATATAAGGTATTGCAAGTGATAGAGCTGACAACGTAGTTAATAGATTAAAGAATTTATCTATATTGTTTAATCCTGCAAGCGGTACTATTATTAATACTAATAATATGACGCATTGAACCCAAAGTGCATTAACTAATGTTCCATCCTCACGTTTTTCGGTTAATAATTTCGGGAATGTTCCACTAGGAACTTCTGAGAACATTGCTCTAATTGGAGATTCGAGCCATACTACAAATGCCGCTACAGATGATATAGTTAAAATAAATGCATATATTTGAACAAATATTTTACCATTCAAACCCCAATTTTCTGCTAATATCTTATAAACAACATACCCTGCATCTTTAACTCCAGCTTTAGTTATTAATTCAGGTGATGCAACTAAACAAATTGCAAGTGATCCAAGTATATATGCTCCTGCTACAAATGTAGTAGCAATAATAACAGCCTTTGGGAAAACTTTTTTAGGATTTTCGACATCCTTAATATATGTCCCCGCCACCTCAGCTCCAGCAACAGCAAGAATTAGCCATGAAAATGTTGAAAAATAACCTGCATCAAATTTAGGAATGACTGTTCCTGTGGTAAAGGCTGTAGCTGATGGTTGTTTTCCAACTAATACTCCAACAACAGCAAATAATATAAATATAACTGTAACAGCTAAAGTTAATTTCCCACCCAAATCACTTATTTTAGAGAATCTTTTAACTCCGGTTGTAGCAATATATGTTAATGCTATTGCTAGTCCCATGCCTATATAAGGTAATAAATATGCATTGGCATCGTTAAATCTATTTTCTCCAAAAAGAGTCCAAGATATCATTACTGGTATTCTCGCAAAAACCATTTGCAAATAGAATAGATTAGCAACAAAGTAGGACCAAGTGCCAATAAATGCCCATTTTGGTCCAATTGAGCATTCTATCCAGTTGTATAACCCTCCCTCTTTGTCTTTATTAGCAGAAGCAAGTTCTGCTATCATTATTGATAAAGGTAAAAAGAATAATAATGCAACTATAAGCCATGATGGAATAGCCGCGGGTCCAAGTGTCACCGCATTTGAAGCAATATTCCCAAATCCGAAGGTTGGAACAAAAATTAACATTACTAACGTCCATAAACCCAGTTTTTTTGTATCTTTCATAATTTCACTCCTTAATTTTAGAATCACCATTTATCATTCTACAAAATACGCTAATTTCCTCTAAATAAACACAATTAAATTATTTATTATATATAAAAGCTCAAAGCAAAACAGGCAAATTCAAAGAATTAGCCTGCTTTTATTATAACTTACAAAAAATTTATGATTTTATATGTTCCATCGCTGTTATCTTCTCTATCATCACTTTTGTCTTTCTCTCCACTCACATTTTCTAATGGAGACTTACTCTCAGAATTTTTTTTAAGAAGTTCATCTTTTATACTATGACTATTTGCTATACTATTTAGAAATTGTTTAACATTATCATTTTGGATTTTATCATTACCCTCATTATAATTTATATCATTATCCTTTGACATATAAATTCCTCCTAATTTTTAAATTCAATAGTATTATTTTAGGCTTTTTGCCTTCCTGTAATACTATGAAATTTTTGGAATTTATATATCAAACTTCTTTACATTTATAAATTTTTAGAAATTTCTTCCTCTGGTAATTCACCATCTATTCCTAAATAATAGTGACGAATCGGCTTTAAATCATCATCCAATTCATATACAAGTGGGACTCCGGTAGGTATATTCAAACTTACAATGTTGTCACTTGATATATTATCAAGATATTTAACTAAAGCCCTTAAAGTATTTCCATGTGCAGAAATTATAACCTTCTTGCCTACTTTTATTTGAGGTACTATCTCTTGAAACCATTCTACCATAACCCTCTTTATAGTATCCTCTAGACTTTCAGTTTTAGGAATCTCCTCTTCTCTTAATTCTTTATATTTTAACTCCGATCCAGGATACCTTTCATCCGCAATTGAAAGTTCTGGTGGCCTTACATCTACGTATCTTCTCCATTTATGGACTTGTTCATCTCCATATTTTTGCGCCGTCTCCGCCTTATTTAAACCTTGAAGCGCTCCATAATGTCTTTCATTTAGCTTCCATGACTTATATACAGGAATCCACATTAAATCCATCTCATGCAAAACAATCCAAAGTGTTCTAATTGCCCTTTTTAATACAGAAGTATATGCTATGTCAAAAATATACCCATTTGCCTTAAGTATTTGACCAGCCTTTCTTGCTTCAATTAGTCCATTCTCTGATAAATCTACATCTGTCCAACCAGTAAATCTGTTTTCTTTGTTCCAAAGACTTTCACCATGTCTTATTAATACAAGTTTAATCAACATAATCACTCCCTACTTAATTAAATATTTCTATTATCAACCTATGACAAACTACCTCTTAGTGCTTCTCTTTATTTTAAATGTAATATAATAGATTATGCTTATTATAACACCACTTGCTTATAACTTTATATGCAAAAATATAATACAGTAAAAAAACAAGCTAAAAGTTTTGGCATTAAACTAATACCATACTTTTAGCTCATATATTTTATCTACTAACCCTTCACACTACCTACTGTAAGCCCACCAACAAGATATTTAGACAAACAAACAAATAATATCATTACAGGGACAGCTGTAATTAAGGCACCTGCTGAATATATACCCCATGCAGTTGAAAATTGTCCTTGCATACTTACAAGCCCAACAGGTAACGTTAATTTTCCTGCGTCATTTATGATTACACTTGCAACTATATACTCAGACCAAGCTGCCATAAATGAGAATAATGCAGTTAATGCAACAGCTGGTTTTGCAAGTGGTAATATTATTTGATAAAAGGACCTAAATATCGAAGCTCCATCTACATAAGCACTCTCTTCAAGAGACTTCGGAATGGTATCATAGAATCCCTTCATCATCCAAATATTAAATGGAATTGCTGTTGATACGTAAATTACTGCCAATGCAAAATAACTATTTGTCATATTTAAATTAATTATCATTAAATATAAAGGCAACAAAGTCATAGCTAATGGAAACATCTGAGTAACTAAGAGCAAAGATAATCCCATCTGTTTACCTCTAAATTTAAACCTAGAAAATGCATACCCAGCTGTAACAGAAAGAATTATACTAAAAGCACAAGAAAAACTTGACACAATCAAACTATGAATAAGCCAATTTAACATATCATATTGTATAAACGCTTGCTTAAAGTTATCAAATGTTGCATTCGCTGGAATTATACTTAAAGATTTGGTAAACAATGCATTTGATGGTCTTAATGATACTGTTAATATATTTAAGATTGGATATAGTGAGCACATACATGCAATTATTAAAATTGCATATATTAGTATTATTTTTAAAGGAGAATCTCCCCTGTTAAATTTTGCTCTAAATTTATTACTTTTCATACAATTCACCTCTAATCCTCTGATTTTTGAGCTCTAATAAAGAATGTACTAAATGCTAATAAAATCAAGAATATAATTACTGAAAGTGCCGCTGATTGACCATATCTGAAATACTGGAATGCTCTCTTAAATACCATAGTTATAAGAATCTGAGATTCATCTGAAGCTGAACCACTCGTAATTATATATATTATATTAACCATATTAAATGTCCATACTGTTCCAAGGACTATAGCAGGAGTGAGTATAGGTTTTAAAAGTGGTAAAGTTATACTTTTGAATTTTTGAAAACCCGTTGCCCCATCAAGATCTGCAGCTTCATATAATTCTTCTGGAATACTTGAAAGTCCACCAAGTGATATCATCATCATAAAAGGAATTCCAAGCCATATGTTAGTTATTATGCACCCTACAAACGTCCAGCTTGGTACAGATAACCATGGAATAGCTGCCATATTGCCAAAGATATGCGTTAAAATGATATTAACAGAACCGTATTCAACATTATACATACCTTTCCAAGTCATTGCAGCAATATATTGTGGTATTGCCCAAGGTAAAATAAGCAAAACTCTTATAAATGCCTTACCCGGTAATTTTCTGTTTAAAAGTATAGCGAAAAACAATCCAAAGGTAACATGAAAAACCACATTAATAACAGTCCATAATATCGTTCTTATTAAAGTTGAATAAAATAAACTATCACTAAGTATATTTTTGTAATTATCAAGACCAACCCAAGGATAATTTTGACTTTTTAAATTTAGTAAAGTTACATTTTTAAATGAAATTATAATTTCATATATAAGTGGATAAGCAACAACAAGTAATAAAACTATAACAGCTGGTGCTAAAAAAAAGAAAGGTGTCATCTTACCTTGTCCTATTCCTAAACTAACATTGCCTTTTTTCTTTTTTAATTTTTCGACAGTCCCCTTCATGACAAAACTCCTTTCTTTAAAATAAAAGAGGATTTCTCCCCTTTTATAAATATATTTTATAAACCTAAAGCTTTAATTCCTTCCTCAGCTTTCTTCTGCATAATTGCTCCTGCATCCTCAGGTTTTGTTTTTCCTGACAATACATTTTGCTGAACTGGTTTAATAGCATCCCAAATAGCTCTCATTTGTGTAATATTTGGCATTGGTGTAGCTTTAGACAATTGATCTTTTTGCCCTGCTATTAGTGGATTTCCAGTAATCTTAGCATCTTTTATAGCCTCAAGATTAGTCGGAATTTGTTGATGTGCATCAACCATCTGTAACTGCGCATCTTTTGAGTTTACAAATATAAGGAATTTCTTGACCGCAGCTAGTTTATTTGCATCCTTTACTCCTGCAGATACTGTGTATCCTTTAACTGCAGAATAAGGTGCTGGAGATTTGCCATTTATCGTAGGTATTGACATTATGCCTAAATCAATTCCAGCTTTCTTATAATCTGCAAAGCCCCATGGTCCGTTGATTATAAATGCTGCTTTTCCACCTTTGAATAAGTTATCAGCAACTGTTGCATCAGATTCTTTAGGAATTAGACCTTCGCTGTGTATTTTTTTCATAAAAGTCATCCACTGAGTAACAGCTGGTGTATTTAGTGTTGGTTTAGGTGAAGCCGCATTAACATCGTCAAATACTTTACCACCATAAGCCCCTAAAAATCCAATTGAGAAAAATGGTTCAACTTCATTAAATACTAAGCCATAATCAACTTTACCTTCTTTTTTAAGTTGTAATCCCATTGCTTCTAATTCTTCAAAAGTTTTAGGTGGAGTTTTCACTAATTTTTTATTGTAAGAAACCAAAACTTCATTACCATTTCTATCTGGAATCATATATTGTTTTCCTGTAAACTTGCCAGCTTCTAATGTTTTTGGGTCTAAAGTTTTCATAAAATCTGCTCCAACAATAGTATCAATAGGTTGTACTAAGCTACCTGGAACAAATACTCCAAGGTTATCGTTTGGTGATAATACAATATCTGGTCCTGTTGTACCTAATGATGCCGTTGAGAAATTTTTTCTTAAATCTTCAGTCTCATAATGTGTTCTTTTAACTGTTATAGTAGGGTTTGCAGTGTGAAAATCAGTAATTAATTTATCAAGTGTCTTTTGTGCGGTCGCATCATCTTGTTCCCAAAACGCTAAACTTACTGGCTTACTTGAATCTACTGATGATGATTTTGTAGACGCCTTACTACCACACCCCGCTAGCGTTCCTACTACCAATGTTGATATCATTGCAATAGCTAAAATTGATTTAATCTTTTTCATTTCTTTACCCCCCTAAAATTTGTGAAAAATAAAAATTCAGGAATTACTTAGATACATTTTAAATGAGTTATCATTTATGGAAAATTTGAAAACGTTTGTAATTATCTATGCAACCGTTTGCCTAAATTTATTTTACTATTAATTTCTTTACATGTCAAACTGAATTTCAAAAATAATTATTTTATTTTTAAGTTCTAATTTGCCATACTCAACAGAATTATTATTGCTTCCTATTTTTTCACGCAAACGAATGCATAAAATGATAAAAAATATATACATACTTATATAATAATGTATATTACATAAGTATGTATTATGTTTTTGTCCAATTTGATTAATTATTTATATGTATAATGTCTACTTAACGGTTACTTTCATTTTGCTCACTAAAAATACTAATTTGATTTAAGTGATTCAAAATTTGAAGATAGTAATCTGACTTTATTTGAACTGATGAAATAAGTTTTTCAAGATATTCTCCTTCAGTCTTAGAACGCTCACCAACGTTAGTCAAATTTTTACTTATTTGCTCTATTTTTTGAATATTTAAATTTTGTGATTCTTCAACTTCTTGCATATGTCCATGAACACCATTCTCGGCTATTACAATATTATCTAAAAGACTAATAGACTTATCAATATTCTGGAGTGTATTCGTCATAACTGTTTTGCCTTCAACAGATTTATTGTTTAATGAGCCCATAATAACATCCATATTTTTTAATGCATCCATTATGTCTGTTGCACTATTTTTAGTAGATTGAGATAATTTTTTAATCTCATTTGCTACAACAGAAAAACCACGCCCAGCTTCCCCTGCGCGAGCAGCTTCAATTGCAGCATTCAATGAAAGAAGATTAGTTTGACTGGCAATACTCGTAATAATTGTTGCAAAATTGTTAATATTAGTATATTGGCTTTGCATTTGGCTAAAAAGGTTTAATAAACTTTCAAATACTGTAGAAACATTATTCATTTCCTTCGCTAAATCATTAATTCCAGACTTAGCGGAACTAACTTCCTCCGATGAATGGCTTAAACTACTAAAAACTGTAGATACTTGCCTTTGGGTATCATAGGCATTTTGAGATAATAATTTTAAATAAGCTTCTACTTCTTCAATTTGGTTTGTTGTACATCCAGTACCATTTAGAAGATCAGAAAAACCGAAAGTAATTGTGCCTTCTTCTTTAAGTAAATTATGAATTTGTATATTAGTTTGGTTTGCTAGTTCAAAAATTTCTTCTAAATTTTTAAAATCCGATGATTTAGAATTTGGTTCATTCAATAAATTATATGGTTGAACCTGCTTATTTGAGCTCCCATTTTTATTTTTAAATTTTAATAACATGTTATTATGCCTCCCCTTATTCTACTAGTAACAGTACCATAGTTTGATTAAAGTGATTTTGGTAGAATTGTTCACCATAACTAACAAATCCTGTTTGATTTTCACATAAAGATAGGAGGTTCGAACTTACATTTCCCCATAAATTTTTATCTAAAAACATTAAAGAACGAAGAATACAATTTATTGATAAAACAAAACTAGGTTTAAACACAGCAGATGTCACTGTTTCCTTCATAACTAAATTATAATTAGCAGGCTGTAAAACTTCAACGAAGGTATTAGGGAGTATTTGGCAATAAAATGTAATTGATTTATCTGGATTAACCTTCATAGGTGATGCTATATAAATTCTATCTTTAGAAACCTTCCCTAAGGGATTATTCATGAAATGATTAGCTAAATCAGCTTCCTTAATTCCTAACATTTTGGCATACTCTACAGTCGCTAAATTATTATTAAAAGTTTTTACAGTACGTTTAATAGGATCTGCATCAGTAACCAATAATTTTTTTCCTGAAGGGATATAAATATTTTCTTTAATTAGCTGTGTTCGTTTTTTCATATCAAAGAAAATAGCAACACTATGTACTTCTTTCTTACCAATATAAATTAGAGTTTTTTCAAATTTAAGATTATCGCCAGCACTTCCTCCAATAATTTTAAAATTAGGGTCTGCAAAATAAAAAGTAGTAATTATACTTTCTTCCATAGCAGCTAGACCATCACATAACAATAGAGTAAAAGCATTAGGATTATTTTTTACCTTTTCATATGATTTTTTGAGTTGCTGAAGACTTTTGGCCGGTGGATACATTATTTCAACAATTTCAGCAATCTCTGAATTATATGAAAAGCCCGTAATTACATTATCTTTATATCCTTTAGGAGAAAATTCACCCGATGTTGAGCAAAGAATGACGTTATCTGGGGCAGTTGTAGATAAACTTTTAATTAATGGAATACCTGCAAAAATAACAAATGAAAGGTCAGGATGATTCCCTATATAATCAAGAGTTTCTATAGGGGTAGAGAATAAAAAAGAGTTCATTAATTTGCGCCTCCTATAAATTTATAAAAATAAATCTAACTATTTCCATCAATGTAAATAGTTTTAATTATTTTTATAATTTAACTAAATTATAATATAACTCATTAAAATGTTCAATATAAATATAATTTGCTATTACAATAAAAAAAACCCTAGATATCTAGAGTTTTTTTGTTGAATCTCTTTCTACTAATTTTGTATCAATAATATAATTATTGATATCTTGCTTCTCATTTTCTAATTTGTTTATTAATAGCTTAACTGCATAATAACCTAATTTTTCAGAATTGATATCAACTGAAGATAACGTTGGGTTTCGAAAGGCTGCAATTGGAGTATTATTAAAACCAATAATTGAAATATGCTGGCCTACCACTTCACTTATAGCTTTTAATGCACCAAATGCTATTAAATCATCAGTGGTAACAACAGCTGTAGGTCTCCCTTTACTTAAGATTCTTTTCATAGCATCATACCCACTGTTTTCTGTAAACTCAGCTACTTGGACCATATTTTCATCAAGTTTTTCTCCAATATTATCCATAGCTCTCGTGTAACCATCTAATCTATTTATAGTTACATTAAGTGTAGGTGAACCTCCTATAAATGCAATCTTTCTCTCACCCTTTTGTATAAGATAATTGACAACACTGTACATAGCATGAAAATTATCATTATCAACCCATAAAACCCCTTCAGAATTTTCTGGTTTACCTATTACTACAAAAGGATAATCTGCTTCTTTCAAATAAGCAATGCATTTGTCATCCTTTCGAGCTACAGCCAGAATAATTCCGTCAACTCTTCTACTATTTATCAAACTTGCTATGTGTTCTACTTCTTGGTCTTCGTTATTACTGTATGTATACATGATATAATATCCTTTTTTCTGAGCATAATGACTTATGCCTCTCATAATCTGAATAAAAAAAGGATTAACAAATAAATCTTCATCAGTGTTAGGTAATATAAGTCCTATAGTCTTTGTTGTTTTACTAACTAGGCTCCTAGCTATTGCGTTAGGATGGTAATCTATTTCCTTCATTGTTTTATATACTCTTTGTTTTGTTTCATCGCTAATTCTAGGATTATCTGCAAGTACTCTTGAAACTGTTGATGGTGATACATTTGCGAGCTTTGCTACATCTTTTATAGTTACTGACATGTTACCTTCACTTCCCAATTTGTAAAAATATTCTACGCTTATTATATTATTAATTTTGATATTAATCAAGGTAACTCATGCAAATAGTGCCACATTCTAAAGTAGCTAAATAGAATGATAGTTTATGTATATTACAGCCATAATGACGTTAATAAAAAATAAATTAAATTATTTTGTGCAAACGCATTCACAAATCTATAATTTTATATTATTATATAAATATAGATGTCAGTAAAATAAAAATAAAGGAGACTTATATGCGAAGCATTAAAGCAATGATATTTGATTTAGATGGCGTATTAGTTGATACTGCTAAATATCATTATTTAGCATGGAAAAGGCTAGCAAAAGAATTAAACATTGAATTTTCTATAGAAGACAACGAGAGACTAAAAGGCGTAAGTAGAATGAATTCCCTAGAAATCATACTGGGTATTGGTGGTATTACATTAGATAATGATGCAAAAGTTAAACTAGCAGATAAAAAGAATATCTGGTATGTGGAATATATCTCTAAACTAACCCCCGCTGATATTTTACCTGGAGTTATAGACTTTTTAAAAAGCATTAAAATAAATGGACTAAAAATTGCCTTAGGTTCTTCAAGTAAGAATTCTATGCTTATCCTTAACAACTTAAAATTAACAGATTATTTTGATGCTATCATTGATGGTACAAAAGTTTCTAATACAAAACCAGACCCTGAAGTCTTTTTAAAGGGTGCACTAGCACTAGAAGTATTACCTTGTCAGTGTATAGTCTTTGAAGATGCACAGTCTGGCATCGATGCTGCTATTAATGCTGGTATGTACTGTATTGGTATAGGTTCTAAAAACATACTAAAAAAAGCTAATTTAGTCCTTTCGGGATTTTCTAATATGACTTTTGATAAATTGGAACTATTAAGTAATTAACTGTGAGACTAGCAAGGGGGATTTTAATGAAACATTATTATGAACTTGATGAATGGAATATTATTGAAAAAGGATTTGATTCTGATAATAACGAAATATCTGAGAGTATTTTCAGCTTAGGTAACGGGTTTATGGGACAACGAGCAAATTTTGAAGAAGACTATAGCGGTAACTCTCTTCGCGGAAACTATATAGCTGGAGTTTACTATCCTGATAAAACAAGAGTTGGTTGGTGGAAAAATGGATATCCAGAATATTTTGCTAAGGTTTTAAACTCAACAAATTGGATCGGAATAAACATTAGAATTAATGATCTTACTTTAGATCTTGCTAAATGTAGTGTTAGTGAATTTAAAAGAGTTTTGAATATGAAAGAAGGATATCTGAAAAGAAGTTTTGTGGCTACACTAGAAAATGGAAATGAGATTGAAGTAAATTCTAAAAGATTTATAAGCATGGAAAGATGTGAGATAGGTGTTATAAAGTATTCCATTAGGTTATTAAATTTCAGTGGTAAATTAGAATTTTCGCCTTACCTTGATGGAAACGTTGTGAACTGTGATTCAAACTACGATGAAACGTTTTGGGATGAGATTTCAAAAGGAGCTAAACCTTATGAATCATATGTGATGTTAAAAACTAAGAAATTAGATTTTCACATATGTACAAGCATGACTTTTGAGCTAACTAAAAATGGTGAAACAATTAAACCAATTGTAACACTCAACGAAGGCGAAAAATATGTTTCAAATACGGTCTCAGTCGATTGTTATAAAAACGATGAACTTATAATTTATAAATATGTTGCAAATACCTCATCAAGATATTATAAAATACCAGAATTAATTAAAATAACTAGAGAACTTGCAAGCATTGCTAAAAAAGATGGATTTGGGATGCTTCTAGAGGAACAGTCTAAGGCTTGGAGTGAAAAGTGGAGAGAAAGTGATATAGTTATAAAAGGTGATGTATCTGCTCAACAAGGCATTAGATTTAATATATTTCAATTAAATCAAACCTATACAGGGGAAGATTATAGACTAAACATAGGTCCAAAAGGTTTCACAGGTGAAAAATATGGTGGTGGAACCTACTGGGATACTGAAGCTTACTGCATTCCTTTCTATTTAAGTACAGCAAAGGAAAAAGTATCAAAGAATCTTTTATTATATAGATACAACCAATTAGGCAAAGCTATAGAAAATGCAAAAAAATTAGGTTTTAAAAATGGAGCGGCGTTATATCCAATGGTTACAATGAATGGGGAGGAATGCCATAACGAGTGGGAAATAACTTTTGAAGAAATCCATAGAAATGGAGCCATAGCTTATGCTATATACAATTACGTAAACTACACTGGCGACAAGTCTTACCTTTATGAATTTGGTCTTGAGGTACTTATAGCTATATCAAGGTTCTGGGCTCAAAGGGCAACTTTTTCAAGCAAAAAAAATAAATATGTAATTTTAGGTGTTACTGGACCTAATGAGTATGAAAACAATGTAAATAATAATTGGTATACTAATAAAATTGCCTGTTGGACGATGCAGTATACCCTTAATGTTATAAATTATTTAAGTGAACATGAAAGTAAAACATTAGATGAATTAAAATCAAAGGTTAATTTTAAGGATGATGAGATAGTTAATTGGATAAACATAATTAAGAACATGTACTATCCTCATGATGAAGAACATGGAATTTTCCTTCAACAAGATGGTTACATGGATAAAGAGCAAATATTAGTTAAAGATCTAGACAAAAAAAATATTCCGATAAATCAAAACTGGTCATGGGACAGAATACTTCGCTCATGCTTTATAAAACAAGCTGATGTACTTCAAGGTATTTATTTATTTGAGCAGGAATATGACATAGCCACAATTAAAAGAAATTTCGATTTCTATGAACCAAGAACTGTACATGAGTCGTCCTTGTCCCCATGTATTCATACAATACTCGCTGCTAAAATTGGGAATCATGAAAAAGCTTATGATATGTATTTAAGAGCATCTAGACTTGACCTTGATAATTATAATAATGACACAAAAGACGGCTGTCATACAACTAGCATGGCTGGAACTTGGATGGCAGTAGTACATGGTTTTGGTGGGCTTAGAGTTATTAACAACAAGTTAATTTTAAACCCATTTATTCCAGATCATTGGTGCTCATGTTCCTTCAAAATAATGTTTAGAGGTGCACTTTTAAATATTAAATTTACTAAAGAAACCCTCCAAATACAAAACGAGAATGAAATGCCTATAAACTTATTAGTCTATGAAACTGATTATTATTTAACTGGAAATGACTTATTAGAAGTTAAACTACCATAGATATAAATTCTTTTCTACAAAATGAATTTATTTACAAAAGGTATAGCAAAACTCCGCTATACCTTTTCTTAAATTTTTCTATATAAGCCTAGTGGCATTTCAGTTATCAATTTTTTTCATTAGTTCTTCTATTTTCTTTGCTGACATCGGTTTATAATAGTAATAACCTTGTATTTCATCGCACCCTTCCTTTTTCAAAAATTCTATCTGCTCCTTTGTCTCCACCCCTTCAGCAATTACCTTTAATTCTAAATTTTTAGCTAATGCAATTATAACCTTAATTATCGCTTCATCTTTATTGTTTATATTTATACCTCTAACAAACGAGATATCTATTTTTATTTTATCTACTGGTAATTGTTTAATATAATTTAAAGAAGAGTATTCTGTACCAAAATCATCTATTGCAATTTTTACCCCAAGTTGTTTTAATTGCTTTAAAGATTCAATGATATACTCTGTTTCCTTCATGATTATATTTTCTGTTATTTCTATTTCCAAATCATTTGGATCTAGACCTGTTTCCCTTAAAATCACAACAATATCTTCAATTATTTTTGTGTTTTGAAATTGATTCACTGAAATATTAACTGCTATAGGTACATTTAAAATGCCCATTTCTTGCCATTTTTTATTTTGTTTACATGCAGTTTTAAGTACCCATTCACCTATTGGCAATACCAAACCAGTCTTTTCAGCTATATGTATAAAATCTATTGGATTTACCATTCCAAGTTCTGTATTATTCCACCTTATTAATGCTTCTAGACCAATTATTTTACCTGTTATTAAACTAATTTGTGGTTGATAAAATAATTCTAGTTCATTTTTCTCTATTGCCCCAAATAAACTATTTGTTAACCTCATCTCTTCAACTAAGCTCGCCTTGATACTTTCAGTACAAAGCTGGAATTTGTTCCTACCCTTTTCTTTTGCCTTATACATTGCGATATCAGCATTTTTTATTAATGCTTCTACATCACTACCATCTATTGGATAAATGGACCCACCAATACTAGTAGTTATATATAAATCAGTATTATCTATTATAAATGGTTTTTTAAGATCAGTAAGTATTTTTTCTGATACAGCTTTAATCTCTTCGTCATTTTTTATATCTTGAATCAGAATAAGAAATTCATCTCCTCCAACCCTACAAACTGTATCACTTTCCAACATTATATTTGTTAACCTCTTTGAAACCATTTTTAAAAGCTCATCACCTTTTGCATGTCCCATTGTGTCATTTACCCTTTTAAATGAATCTAAATCAAGGAATAATACTCCTAGGAAACTTTTGCTTAGATCCGCATTAAAAATCCCCTGATTTAATCTATCAATAAATAATGTTCTATTTGGTAACCCCGTTAAGAAATCATAATACGCTAATTTTTTGATTTTAAATTCCATATCTATACGCGCACTTATTTCGCACTCGAGTTCTTCGTTAGAACTACTTAACTCCATAGTTCTCTCCCCTACCTTAATTTCAAGTTCATCATATGATTTCTTCAGTTTTTGCTGAACAAGTTTTATTTCAGATATATCCTGAAAAATGCAAACAATCCCCAGCGAATCTCCCCACTCATCCTTTAAGACTGAAGAAGACAAAAGTATTGGTAATTTATTATTGTTACTTTGTAAAACTTCAATTTCAAAACTACTACAGTTTGATAATTTAGATAATTTTATTGTATCTGCGAATAAATAATTTATAGGTTTATTAATTATCATACTTTTATCATAACCTAATAATTTAAGCGCTCCTTTATTAATATCTTTTATAATACCCTCATGATTTGCAATAATTAACCCTTCACTCATTATTTTCAAAACCTCTAGAGCAAAATTCTCAGGATTAAGGTCCATTAATTTGTATTTTTTAATAGAATACCATACTCCAATTACAGGTATTACAATAATTATAATACCAATACACGGCATAACTGGCCTTCTAATCATTGGAATTACGATATCTGTAATTCCACCTGCAACAACTGCAATAAAAGTTGTTACCAATATAAGTTTTGCCTGTTTTCTCTCTCTTACTATTTCTGAATTCCTCCACCATTTAAATAATAAGAATATAACTGAAATCATATAAGAAAGCCAATATATATTGAAAAAATTTGACCAAATAAACCCCTTATTTTTTGATGAAATATAAGCCCAACCTAATTTTGTTCCAACAAAATTTTGCGATGTTTCTGTATGTAAAACATAAAGATAAATAGATATTATTGCTGGTAAATATAAAATTATATTAGCGAATTTCTTTTTAAAAAAAGCGCCTTTATTAGTTAAAATAATTATAAAATTTAAAAATATACAATAAAAAATCGACCAAAAAAATGTAGAATATAAATGAAAATCACTTGCAGCTTTAGCACTCATTGAACCATTCATCAAGAAGAACATAAACGACCATAATGCCAAATTTATGGCCATTACAGAAAATAGTTTATTTAATTCATTCTTTGAATCATTTAAAAATGTAATAATACCCAAAATCACATATGTAATCCCACATAAAAAATATAAAGTTGTTAAAATAACCATGTATTACTCTCCCCCAGGTTAGTCCTGTTTCTAATTCATTTATAAAGTATACCATAATACTTACAAATTTTATCTATGCTTATTCTTTAAAATCGACAAAACTCCCCTTCTTAAATTTAAGAAAAGGAGTTTTGTTTTATTAATTAACACAATAATTATATTTAGATATTAAAATTTCTGTGCTACTTTCCTTGCTTCGTTTATAGCATTTTTCTTTATTTCATCTGCTTTATCTGGAGCCGAATTCATACCTTCTACAATAATTGATTGTTTATCTGTAATTCCAACAAAACTTAATATTGTATTTATATATCTGTCTCCTAATTCAAAATCTGCAGCAGGTCCACTAGAATACACGCCACCTCTAGCCTGAATATGGACTGCTTTTTTATCAGTTAAAAGTCCAACTGGTCCATTTTGTGTGTATTTAAATGTCTTATTAACTATACATATATTATCTAAATACGCTTTCATCATTGGAGGTATTGTGAAATTCCAAAGTGGTGTAACAAATACATATTTATCAGCTACCATAAACTGATCTAATAAATTATTCATAGCAAGCACTTTATTCTGTTCTTCTTTATCTAACTTTTCAAATGTAACTCCTGCTCCAAGTTTTCCCCAAGCACTGAATACTACCTCATCAATAAATGGAACCTCTGTTTTATATAAATCTAAAGTTATTATTTCATCAGATGGATTAGATTTTTTATAAGTTTCTAAAAATTCATTTCCTACAGCTAAACTAAACGAATTTTCCTTAGTTTTTGGATTTGATGTTATATATAATATTTTTGACATTTTTACATTCCCCTTTTCACTCTTTAATATATTTTTTTAATTTAAATAATTAGTATTGTTTTAATATTAATTTTATATGCTCTGATTTTATGTTACATAAAGTAACTTGTATACTTTTTGTAATTGGATTACTTTATATTGTTATAATACATTGATATACTTACTTTTGTCAAGTAAGTATGTTAAAATAATTATAGGAGATGATTTAGCATGGATAAATTTCATTTATGTCCAAGATTTGAAGCAGCTTTTCAAATTTTAGGGAAACGATGGACCGGATTAATTATACGTTCCTTATTAAGTGGTTCAAAAAGATTTTCAGAGCTACAAGAGATTATTCCAGCTTTAAGTTCTCGTGTACTTACAGAAAGGTTTAAAGAATTAGAAGAACTAGGCATTGTTACTCGTAGTGTTTACCCAGAAATGCCTGTACGTATAGAATATGGACTTACGCAAAAAGGCAAAGACTTAGAAAAAACTATGGATGAAATCCAAAAATGGGCAGAGAAATGGCCCGATAAGTAATTATTTTTATATACCCTCTAAAAAATCAGAGGGTATATTTATTTTTTGATTATATAAACATAGTAAACATATCATTTTATTAACAACTTTATATAAGAAACTTAATTTGTTATTGACTTCATGAAATTAATAAAGTAGAATGGTTTTGATAATCATTATCAAATAAGAAGTTAACAGAGGAGTTTTTACATGATTTTTATCTATTCTTTAATTTTCGCTTTACTATTATCGTTATTTTTTACATCAAACATCAAACAAAATTATTGGACTTATTATTTAATCTCCATAGTTATTGGAATCATTACTACTGTTTATGAAGTTCTTAGAATAACTTCAGGTGTCAAACTTTATGGATTTCCTCTCTACCTAGAAAAAATATTTATAAGAGGTTATATTTCCATAGCATTTTTCATTTTAGTAATGTTTGCAGGTGCTCTAAATTCTAAATGGAAAATAACAAGAAAACTCCAAAGCATAAGGGCGGAACTCGCAATTATGGCATCTATATTTATAATACCTCATGCTCTTATTTATTTTGTTCGCTTCATAGTACTTAAACTTCCAAAAATGTTTAGCACAGGTGTAATACCAAAATTATATATAGCTTATATTCTTTTGGGAATTATAGCATTTATTATAATGATTCCCTTATTTATTACCTCATTTAAAAGGATCAGACGCAAAATGCAAAGTGGAAAGTGGCGAAAATTGCAAAAGCGAGCATACATATTTTACTTTTTAATCTACATACATATCCTGATTATAATGTTAAATGAAAAAGAAATTGATCTGTTAAAATTAAGTAGTTACACAATTACATTTGGTACATACACAATTTTAAAGTTGATTAAATATAAAAATAATAGACAATCTAAATTAAAAATTGCTAGTTAAGTTATCTCCTGCGGAGCTGCAATATTAAAAACTAATAACTAAATATTAAATTTAGTTATTAGTTTTCTCCATATGATAGGTGTACCATTTGCTAATTAATACTTTAAAACAAGCAGCAACTGGTACCGCTATCATCATACCTATAAGTCCCCATACACTTCCACCTATTATAATTGCAAGCATAGTAAATACTGGATGTAGTCCCACACTGTCTCCAACAATTTTCGGTGCAAGTAATTTATTATCCACCTCCTGGACTACAATCATGCCAACAACTGCCCATACTGCTCTAATAGGTTGTCCACTTAGAAGTGCAATAATTACTGCGAGAATAGTTCCAACAACAGGCCCTATATATGGTATCATATTACAAATACCTGCAATAATTCCTATTATTAAAGCATAATCGATTCCAATGAAATACAAGACGATAGCCGATAAAACACCTACAATGCAAGCCTCTAATAATTGACCTCTTATATATTTATAAAAAGTAATATCTATAATTGATAAAATTTCTTTTAATTTATTTCCCACTTTACTTTTCCCAAATATGAGATTGAAAGTTTTTTCCCATAAATCCATAAAATATTCCGAGTCTTGTATTAAATATATACTCAATACTAAAGCTATAAAAAATGAAGCTATATTTCCACCTATAGATAAAACAGAATCTGTCATTATTCCTATACTTGTTGTAAAATAGTTCTGAACATAACCTACGATTTGAGTTATTTTATCATTTAAATTTCCTAGCATTGAAATATTTGAGTTTTGTAATTTCTTAGTGATTGAACTAACTGACAATGTTGGGTTATTTAAATATTGGGTAAGATATTCTGTCATATTGGTTATAGTTATATTATTAGAAAGCTTTCCTCCAATCATAATGTATATTCCACTAATAATAGCAGCAATACCAGCTATTACTAATAGATAAATTGCTAAAATTCCTACTAATCTTCTAGGTGCAGCTCGTTTAAATATCTTTCTCTTTTTTAAGAAATTTTCAATAGTTTTCACACCTGGCTTGAATAAGTACACAATTACTAATGCCATAAGAAGTGGTTTTACAAGTCCAATAATTTTCCCTATAAAGCTTGATACAAAAGAAAATATAGCACCTATATCATTAAAAATTGTTATACCTATATAAATTAAAAGCACCGTCGCCGCACCATATAAACAGTATTGTAATAATTTTCTATCTATTTTCATTTTTATCCCCTTTATTCTATAGTTACCTTACATTATAATAAATTTCTGAGTAATGGTAAAGGTTAATATTAAATATTACTAACACATTATAAATTTAGTATAGATTCGACATAAATTCATTGTTTTTATTTTAAAACCTTTGAAATCCACATTTATTTTAGTATAATATCTATTATAAAGCTTAAAGAGGAGACGGTAATTTATGTATTGTTCTAAATGTGGTTCTGAGATAAAAGATGGCGCCAATTTTTGCTTTAAATGTGGTAATAAAAGCACAAAACAAAGTATAGTAAATCATGAAAAGATTTCAACTATACCAGTATCAACTACTTCAAAGGGAATTAATGCTTCAAATGAAATGACTACTTCAATGACAAGCATCAAAAATAAACCTAATACTAAAAGGTTTATTATAATTGCTGTTGTAATTGGAGTATTATCAATAGGATTTATTAGCTATTATATTTCGCTTTCAAAATTTTCATCCACAACTACTAAAGCTTCAGACACAACTTCTATAAAAAACGAAGTTATTCCAAGTAATACTGGTACTAATAAAACCTCTAATACAAAATCTCAAGCTACTACATCTGCAAATAAAACTGATTCCTATATTTTTTCTAAAAGCGGTAGTGAAAATCTTTTAGAATCTGATATATCTAAATTAGTAAAAGGAGATTTATCTTTAGCTAGAAATGAAATCTTTGCAAGACATGGTTTTGTATTTAAAAGTGAACCTTTTAAGAGCTATTTCAATAATAAGTCTTGGTATAAACAAAATTCTCTTTTTAAAGGAACTGATCTAGAATTAAATGCAAAAGAATTATATAATGTACAATTAATTTTGAAATATGAAAACAAATAACAAAATTCAGAAAATGATGATAAAGTTATCTACATTTTCTGAATTTCTTGTAATTTTATAATAAATCAAAAATATCTTCTAATCATCTACATTACCAATCCGGTTTTCATTTTCCCTAATAACTTCGATAAACGAATCCGCAATTTCTTTATCAAACTGCTTTCCGCTACATCTTTTAAGCTCTTCAATAGCTTCTTTATAAGTTTTTCTTATATTATAGGGTCTAGAAGACGTCATAGCATCAAAACAATCTACTACTGTCAACATCCTCACAAGGTAAGGTATGTCTTTTCCTTTTAAATTATCTGGGTATCCATTACCATCGTATCTTTCATGGTGATATAATATTAGAGGAGCAATTTCCTTAAGTGATTCAACGGATTTTATAATCTCTACTCCATTTACTGAATGTTGTTTCATTATTTCCCATTCATCTGGGGTTAATGGCATATTTTTATTTAATATTTCCTTTGGAATGTTTATTTTTCCAATATCATGCATATAAGCGCCATATATTAATTCCTTTTTATTTTTTTCATTTAGTTTAAGTTTATCAGCGAGTAACCTACTGTAAATAACTACTCTTTCGACATGACCATATGTATATTTATCCTTAGCATTAATAACACTTATCAGAGTTTTTATTGATGTAATAATATCTATATGTTCACCTTCTGTATCGATTTTTAATTCTTCCAATATAGAAGTATAACTTTCAACTCTATTTTTATCAAAAAACTTAGCCCTATAAAGTGCATCATCCGCACTTTTAAAAAGTTCAACAGCATTTTTAGCTTTACTTGGATAAATTGATGTTCCTATTGAGACAGTCAATTTACCATTTGGCTGATTTTCTTCACCATTAAAATAGGTTACTTCTATCTTTTTTCTTAATCTTTCTGCTTGCTTAATTGCATCTTCCTCAGAAGTATTTGGAAGAACTATAACAAATTCTTCTCCCCCATATCTCGCAACTACATCATCTTTACTAAAACTATTTTTCAATATAAAAGCAACTAACTTAAGTACTTCATCACCCATTTGATGTCCATTCATATCATTATAAATTTTAAAATAATCTATATCTATCAAAATCATCGCTACTAAATTATTCTCTTTTTCACAGGTTTTCATTATTCCCTCTAATGCATCATAAAAAAATCTATGATTATAAAGCCCTGTAAGCCCATCTTCATTTGCTAATCCCTCGAGCTTCTTTATATGTTCACCTTCTATCCTTACATAAAATTCCAACGGCCATGCAGTAAGAATAAAAACTCCAGATAAAATTAAATCATTCTCAAAAAACTGATTAACTTGTACATTAGGTGCACCCATAATAAGATCTAATGATAATATAAAAATTGAAGAAATACTTGCAACTAACATCCCTTGTTTCATGCCTTGTTGAAGCGTTGAAGTTATTATAATAAATAAAAATAAAAATTTATAATCACTTGTATTTTTACCTGAATAAAATATAACAATAATAAAAAATAGAATAAATACAAGGTTTTCTATGATTTGTACAATGTTAGTATATTTAGAATCTATTTTTTTAATAGTTGCCATTGACCATATAAAATATACCGACAATAATATTAATATAACTACGAAAAATGAAATAAAACTATAATTAGTATCTACTGTGACTTCTGCTATGGTATTACCCTTAAAAAAATATCTTAGAAATACCATTCCAGAAAATAATAATGAAGCTAATTTTACTATTGACACTATTTCCCAGATTTTTTTTTGTTTGTCATCTTTTAAATCACCCATATTATCACTACCTCATTAAATTCATTATAATAAATAAAAAAGGTCAGTAAACTGACCTTTTTTATTTATTATTTTTCTCTTAGGCATTTTGGTTCTTCAGGCTGATAAACACCCCAATAACATGCCGAAGATGCCACAGAAGTCGCAGCAAGTGTTGTTGCTAATGCAATTAAAGTGAATAGGTGTTTCTTTAAAAATTTCATAATATTTACCCCCTATTTTTAATTATATGATATAAAAAGTGATCTACTTTACCTACTAATAAGTACCCTGGAGACGTAATAGTAAAAGTTTGCCATAATATGCCTGAATATAAACATAAAACATAAAACATAAGTTTTTTTTCTCCACTACTTATATATAACAAGATAAGAAATACTGTTATAGCTAAATAAACACTTAAAAGTATTATAGATACTTTCTTCATCCGATTTCTTTTTTCTTGTTTTACTATAGGTTTTGAGGCGCTGTCCACCGGAACTAATTTATAAATTATATAATAAGACCAAGTAAAAATTACAACTTCTAGTATTATAACTAATTTAAAATCAACTAAAAAATTTAATAAAAGTGATATTAATATTGCTTGTCCTACACTTACAATTGTGCCTATAAAATTGCAAATTCCTGGTGAACTTGCATGAACCCCTCCTGAATATTTTCTAAAAATAGCAGCTGTAAATGATATTATTAAAGCTTGAAAAGCTACATTAAACAATGATCCAAATATAAAAACAAGAATTATAGAAAAAAACATCTGTATTAAAGCAAAAGTACCATAGGCTATTACTTCCTGATTATCATTATCAAGGGATAATTCTAATACTACTTTATTAGCAATATTATTAGATAATTTCTCCATCTATAACCTCCTTCAACTTTTTATTTTTAACTAAATAGACATAATACATAGATACTATAGCAGCAAAAATCAACAATGATGGAATACCGTATAATATTTTTAATGAAGGATCGTTTAACACATACCTCACATCTGCTTTAAATATATACTGAATTATAAAAACGTTCGCTCCTTCACAGACGAACTCGAGAATTATTGTCATAATACTAGCTTGTATGGACTTAATTATACTTATCTTATTTATATTAATTGTTAATACAATAACTACTACAACAGCAATAATAGTATGTATCCCATATTGAATTGGTAATAACCTTATTAAATAAACTGCAATAATAAAAAATATACTTGATATTATATATTTTTTTACATTAATAACAGTTTTAGAAAATACATGAACTGCAAAAATAACTAAAAACTCCTCCGGCAGAATTCTTAAGAATACATATAATAACGTCAATCTTAACATCTTTTGTTTCTCTCCTAACAACCCTATGTATATTTTTGTATATGTTAATAATTATATCATTAATATTACAAAATAGGATATATTTATTAATATAGTTCAATTAATTTTATATACTATTAAATCAAAGTTCCATCTTCTATTACTTATGTTTTGTTAATGACTTTTATAGTATTAAATAGAATTATAAAAACAAAAACTCTTATACATATGTCGCCAATACTCATAATACAATAACCTACATCAATTATATCTGTTAAACACTTCAATTTAGTAACTCCACTTCCTAAAATGTGTATATCCTTAACCTTCATAAAAGAATCAGATTTTACATAACCAGTTAAGTATGATAATGTTGGAAATACAGGCATTTTCCCATTATTAGCTGCTATAACAATATTATTTAAGATACTTCCAATAATAATAAATATCGACCCTATAATTGCACTAATATTAAGTTTATATTTGATAATCAAAATTATAAATGTTAAAAGATAAAAATAATGAAAAACACTAGTATACTTGATAAATGTATAGTTATCATTAAATATCATAACCTCTGAAATTACATACAATAGTACAAATGTTAATACAGGGTATATCGCCCAGTTCTTAAAAAGTAGTCTTATTTTGTAACCTTTTATCTTTGCAAAAATAAGTGCTAAAAGTATTGGTTCAATCATATATATTCCTCACATTCAGAATTTTTACATTTAATTTAATTTATTTCTATTATACTAATATTTAGTATGTATTTCTACCTTTTTACAAAAAAAATGTGTTTTATAAATAAAATAAATAATACCCAGCGACGCCATTACAATATTTTTGATATTGTTCCATGGTTTTCTGGGTATTTTAAAATTTTATATAATAAGTATATTCATTTATTATTATTTTAAATATCGTAATGCTATTTCCTTGTATAATTTAATAGAATTAATGTATTTACTTATTTTTACATATTCGTTTGGCTTATGAGCTTGCGTTTCTTCGCCAGGTCCACAAATAATAACGGATAAATTATTATTAAAACTCGGAACAAATATGGATGCATCTGTACAATAAGTTACACCTTTGGCTTTATATTCACTTCCAAACAATTCTGTTGCTGTATCTAGTGTTAACTTAATAAATTGATCATCTGATTTGTTTTTTAATGCCACTTTATCATTGAAAACTTTAATATCAAATTTAGCTTTAGAACTTGACTCAATTTCTGCTAATAATGCCTTAATATCTGATAGAATTTCCTGATGATTTTGACCCGGAACAGTACGAATGTCAATTTGCAATTTGCACATATCAGGCACTACATTGACTTGGACGCCACCAGAAATAGTAGCAATATTTAAAGTTGGACCCCCAAGTAGGCTATCCTCCTTATATTTGAATTTAAACTTATCATGCAAAGCATTTATAAAATAGTTCATGTTATCAATTGCATTAATTCCATGTTCAGGCATTGACCCATGAGCAGTTTTACCATATGAAATTATCTCTAGCCACAAGGCACCTTTGTGGGCAACAAAAATTTCACCATCACTAGGCTCAGCTATGACCATAGCTCCAGCACCATTTAAGCTTCCATCCGCTACCATAGTGTTTGCACCTATACAATCAACCTCTTCTCCTGCAGTCGCTGCAAAAACCAGGTCCCCTTCCAGTGTTACTCCTGATTTAGAAACTTCAATCATAGCCATAATTAAAGCGGCTAAACCACCTTTCATGTCAGAGGATCCACGTCCATAAATTCGATCATCAATTTCTTCAGCTCCAAATGGTTCATGTTCCCATGGGATTTCTCCCACTGACACAGTATCCATATGACCGCAAAAAACTAAACTTTTTTTATGTCCTGTTCCCTTTATCCTAGCAATCAAATTGGCACGGTTGTCACCAACAGACTGTATTTTGGATTCAATACCACTTTCCCTTAACTGCTTTGCAATAGCCATAGCTACCATTATCTCATTACCAGGTGGATTGATACTGTTAATTCTTAAAAGATCTTTTAGAAAATCAATTGCCTCTTTAATTTGTAATCACTCCTCATAACATTGCTTATATACAATCTCTTTAATACCTCTTATATTTACATTCCCTAAAGATTATATTATATTCGATAATAGATATAAGTGCTCTTAATTATTGAAAATAAGAGATTAAATTGATAATATAACTCCACCATTCTGTATAATTTTATAATTTCAACTATATTGTATTAGGCTAAAATCTCATATATAATTATATTATGTGGTTTTTCATTTAGGTTTCAAAAGTAAATCAAAGAATATAGAATAAAAGGGGATATTATGAAAAAAATAATTTTAACTTTATTTGTTGCCCTTTTACCAGTTTTAGTGTTAAGTGGTTGTGTTCAATATTATAATGGTGTACCTGTTAACAGTGCAAGTTATACTAGAACATTTACTTTTACCAAAGATGAAGAGGGTTTCGAAGGTGGATTTGCAGATCTCCCTATTGATTATAATCCATTTATTTATACCTTGGCTTTTAAACAAGCAAGTGTACCAATTAAAGATAAACTTGATAAAGGCCTTATGTTAAAGGGTCATAATCGAAGTGATGATTTATTTATGTATGTTTCTAAAAAATTTAATGTTAAGGATGGATTACGTCCAAATACAAAATACACAGTACTTCTTAGTTTTGATATAGCTACAAATATTGCTGGTGGTGGAATTGGTGTTGGTGGCTCACCAGGAGCAAGTGTATATGTGAAAGCAGGGATTATAAACAAAGCACCTCTTGTTGAAAACATAAATGGCATGAAAACTATAAATGTTGATAAAGGAATTCAAGCAAATGGTGGAAAAGAAATGCAAGTTTTAGGAAATATAGAAAAAATAAACTCTACAGATGATACCTACGAATATAAAAATTTTCAAAATAAAATTGATGTAACTACAAATGCCAAGGGAGAAGCTTGGTTAATTATAGGAACAGATTCGGGTTTTGAGGGATTGACAGACATATATATAACCAATATTAAGCTAACTGCTAACCTATTCACTAAGTAAAAAATGATTTACACCCTACAAACATCTCCTAAACATAAAAATAACATGTAGTTATTATTTACATAACTACATGTTATTTTATATGTACTCATTAATGTACTCAGTGCATTTGTATTGCTAATTTGATAACTTACAGTTAGCGTCTAATGTTAAAACCATGTCATACCATTTCGCGCCACCATGTACTGATTCAGATACACCCATATTTTTATATCCAAATTTCGCATAATAATGAATAAGCCTCTCCTTGCACGTTAAAATAACCCCTTTTAGGCCCGCTACCTTTGATACTTCTATCATATAATTCATAAGTTGTGCTGCAATTCCTTGATTACGATACTTTGGTACTACATCTAGTCCAAAAATAGTCTGATAATCTCCATTTGGGTTATGTAGTGTAGCATTCTCGTAGAGCTCATCATAGATAACAGTTCCATTGATAACGCAGCCATTTACAAACCCAATAATTTCCCCGTCTACTTCTGCTACGAAAAAGTTTTCTGAGAATGTATGAATACGTTCTCCTAAAGATATTCTTGTAGCTGCTTCCGCCTTTGGAAAACAGCTTGATTCCACTTTCGTTATCGCGTCTAAATCTCCAATCACTGCTTGTCTAATTTCAATTTTCATTATAATTCTCCCTTCATTACCATCAATTTATGCCACTTTGTTTAACGACATTTCAGAAGGAGAATAATATTACAACAAAATACAACTTGATATTTATCAAGTTGTTTTTGTAACTATTATCTTTCATAATATCAACAATTTCTATTGCTATAGTATAAAATCTTTAGCTTTCCACTACATCCTCAATAAACTCAGCGCTTTCCAATTCCTCAAAAGCATCTTCTACAGATATACTGTCTAAAATCCTTCCTGTAAGAATTACACCTTTTTTGAAATCTTCATCCCATTGAAAATCGGTCATTACGCTATCAATTCCTAAATCTTCAGCCATATCCTTTGCACTAATATCTTGACCTTTATAGTTTTCTAGACCATCTTCACTGATTGTTATTTCATAAATTTTATTTTTATTTGACATTTTTATTCCTCCCTAGACCATAATATAGTATTTTAAAAATACTACATCTAATGTTCTACAAAGGACTGAATAATATCCCTCTGTTTTTTTTAGGATATAAAAGTTTAAATTATATTAAATCTTATATCCTGGTAAAAGTTAGCTATAGCAGCTTCATAGTAAGGCCTAATCCATAAAAATCCTATACCAAAAGTTATTATTCCTAATATGAACCAGCCTATATAACTACACCATAAACTAAACAGTTTAAATTTGAAGCCAACCATCATGCGTTTACTTCGGTCTAATGATTCCGAGGCACTTAGTTCAGGATTATCCATCATAATATAGTATGACATTGAATATCCTAGCGAAGCAATAATTCCTGGAATGATAAGAAGTAACATCCATAAAATTGTGAAAAGCCCAATAAGAAAATTTAGAACAAATGATTTCACAAAAAATTTAAAACCACTAAACATATTTTCAATAACTGGCCCCTCATTCCGTATAAGCTTAAGAAAATAAACTGATACACCAAGAGTTATTGGTCCAGACAAAACAAAACTTACCAAACTACCAAAGCCATTGGATGAGTACGTCATTGGAACTCTAACCAATTCTTCATTCTGCCAAATATTTTGAAAGGAATGTACAACATTCCCCCCTGAAAATGACATTGTAACTAACCAAGCAATAAAACACACGATCCCAGCTTGAAGCCATTTACCATTTAACTGTTCCCTTGCCCTACGTTTTAAATCACTACTTTGTTGTGGCATGTTTTTACCCTCCCCTTAATAATTTAACTAATCGCTCCTATTTATAGTATTCAAATATTGTCTTAAATAACCCTAAAAATTTAACTTTACTATCTTATCACATTTTTTAGCAAAACACTCTGCTTACATACTTCAATATCATTCTACAATTACCCTTTAAATTTCCTAGGAAATATCAAAAACCACTACTCCCATACGTAGTGGTTTTATAAAAAAAATTTTTCTAATCTTTAAAAGAAAGAGTCTTTATCTTTCTATCCGTACCAATAATAGTGTTTTTAAAAATAACTTCTGCTCTATCCTTATACTCTTCTGGGCTCAGCATTGAAGGACTAAAATGTGTTAATAAAAGCTCTTGTACTTCTCCGCCTACAGCAAGCTTGGCTGCCTCGCAAAAGGTCATATGTTTATTTCGTGTAGCTTTTTCAATATCATTTTCATCACCATAAGTTCCCTCACATACAAACAAGTCGCTTCCATTAATAAATGCTTTTATTTTAGAAATTGGTCTTGTATCCGTTATAAAACTAATCTTTATTCCTACTCTTTCAGCTCCAAAAACCAACTTTGGCAAATATGTTTTTCCATGGTCCGTTATAATCTCATTTTTCTGGAGTCTATTCCAAAATTCTTTTGGTATTTCATTTTCAATTGCACTTTTAACATCAAATTTTGGTTTTCTATTAAAATAGAGGCTATAACCTAAACAATTAGTTGAATGCTCAAGTTCCAGTGTTGAAATTATCAAGTCATTAAATTCTCCTACTGTAGTTTCTGTAGAATTTAACGGAGCTTTTATCTTCACAGGTTCTTGTGGATTTTCTAAGATATTAATTTCATAAGGAAGATAAGGGGCTATAACCATTAACCCTTTAACCATAGCCGTAATACCTATAGGCCCAATTATAGTAATTGGAAGCGTTCTGCCACTGTTACCAATTGTTAAAAGCAAACCGGGAAGTCCAACAATATGATCTGCATGTCCATGGGTTAAACAAATCACATCTATTGATTTAAATCCCCACCCAAGCATTTTCATAGATACTTGAGTGCCTTCTCCACAGTCCATTAATATTTTTCTTCCTTTATAACTTATTAGAAGTGAAGATAAATATCTTTCTGGAATTGGCATCCCTCCTCCACATCCTAGAAGTGCTAAATCAACCAATTAAATCATCTCCATCTATTTTTTGTTTGTAAAATATTATCTATATTTTTTTAACAAATTCAGATTTTAATTCCATGGCTCCAAAACCATCAATTTTACAATCAATATTATGATCTCCATCAACCAAACGAATGTTTTTTACTTTTGTACCTTTTTTTAAAGATGTTGGACTTCCCTTTACTTTAAGATCTTTAATTAGTGTTACAGAATCACCATTGTTTAATACATTCCCATTTGCATCTTTGATAATTTTTTTCTCTTCACTATTTTCAGTTTCTGATCCTAAAGTCCACTCATTTGCACATTCCGGGCAAACCAAAAGATTTCTATCCTCGTATGTGTATTCTGAATTACATTTTGGGCAATTTGGCAAATCGGCCATAATTTCATTTCCTCCATTCGTTATTGTTTCTAGTATATAATTCCTTCTAGATTTCATTTTTAAATCATCAACTGCGTTGCTGCAACAGCTTCGCAGAAGATACGTTAGTTTCTCATTCATTTATATACTATCATAGTCTTCTACTATCCACAAACCATCATGCAAATATATATAAAAAGCGCATTAGATAAAATATATATCTACTGCGCTTTAAATTTTAAATGTTTTAATTAATTTAATTTAGTTTTTGTTTCTAGTCCCTTCATTCGCCGCTTGGACGCTAGCATTTCCATTAACTTTATATCCATTGTTAGCATTTTTACTATCCAAGCTATTAGCAACAAGACTTTGATCCTTTTGTTTTATGCTCATATTTTTACTCAGACTATTATCACTATTAGGTATAATATTTTGATTATTTTCAGCTATGGTTTTATTTTGGCTCATAAAAAACATCTCCTTTAATAATTATTCTATATTATAATGCCATTAACCTAATATACTTATACTAAAATAGAAATTGCGTATTTAAATAATTTTTTTATTTTTTAGATTTAATAAATTTATCCGCTTGCTCCTGAACTGCTTTCATTACCTTATCTAATCCTGCAGCTTTTAATTTTTGACTGTAAATTTCAGTTCCCTTAACTGGATCTGCTATTATTCCAAGGTGAAGAGGAAGACCGTATTGAGTAACTACAGTGTTTATTGCTGCCATTTCATTTTTCACAAGACTATCATCAAATGTAAATGTCTCTAAAGGATTATGAATAGTATCATTCTTTTGCCATTTAGCAATAGTTTCTGGTACTATCTTTGGTCTAGCAACATCTGTACGGGTTATAGATGTATGCCATCCCCATGGGCAAACGTTTCCTGCTGGGAAATTAGCTGTGGCACCTAAAGTTTTGAATTCTTTATCACCGACAGCATCCCAATGAGTACCTTTTACTCCGTTAAATGTTATGTCATTTAAATCTTTATCATATCTTAAAAGGTCTAATGCCATTAATGCTCTCTCAGAATTTTTTGAATTTGCATTTATAGCCATACCATTATTAGTGTAAGGATTAGCAAATTTTTTGCTTCCTGGTAATATATCTGCTATTTCTACTTTCCACTCAGGATGAGCTGCATTCATTATTTTAAGGTCATTTGCAACTGATCCAATATTCCAAATCATTGATGCTGACTTTCCAGCTTTAAATCCATCATCTCTTGTTTCTTTACTAGATATAGAACTCTTAGACCAATACCCACTGTCTGCATATTTTTTCATTTTTACAGCGTAGTCTTTGTATTCTGGTGTATCAATTATAGAAAATATTTTTCCAGTAGTATCATTCATTTTATATCCTAAAATAGGATCAGAACCATAGGTTCCCATTACTCCAGTAAAACCATTTGCCTGAAGCTCTAAAGGAAATTGAAGATTTTGTCCTCCGCCATTAATTATAGGAACTATATCTTTTTCATTTTTTGCTATAGTCTCATAATATTTTTCAAGGCCTGCCTGACTTGTAATTGCAGGTATATGATATTTTTCTCTTAAATCCCCTCTAATACCTACAACTGAATATGCATACTCATCTTGGTCGTTAGGAATCATATATATTTTTTTATTAACCTTAGCTTGTTCCCATGCAAGTTTAGGTTCATTTTTAACGCTTTGAGGCGCATATTTTTGGAGTAGTTCAGGTGTTAACTCAAGGAATCCATTTCTAGTAGCCATTTGGTTATAATAACACCATCCTGTTGCAGTGAAGATCAAATCAAAATCTTCCCCTGAAGAGAATAGCAATGGATATTTTGTAGCTTGATCCCCCCAAGATATGAAATTAACATCAATGCTTGCATTAATTTTTTGCTTTAATATTGCATTCATTTTACCATAAACAGCATCAGCATCTTTTGGCTTATCTCCTAGAATATACATTTTAAGCTTTACCGCATCTTTTGTATCAGCAGTTGCTTTAGTCGAAGTTGTATTTTTGCTTGTTGAACAACCCGAAAGTGACGACATAATGATACCAGCTACTAAAAATGTAACCCCAAACTTTTTCATAAATTTATTCATAACTAATTTTCCCCCTCATAATGTAATATATATTTAATTAATGGGTACTACCCCTTAACTGCACCTATTGTAAGTCCTTGTACAAAATATTTTTGAACAAATGGATACAAGAATATTATCGGACCTGTAACTATAACTGTAAGTGCCATCTTTAAAGACTCACTTGGCAAATCCATTTTAACATTAACACTTCCTCCTGAAGTTGCTAATATGTTTTTGTAAGCATCGATATTATTAACTATTTTATAAAGAAAATATTGAAGACTATACATTTTGTCATTTTGAATAAATAACATTGCATTATACCAATCATTCCAATATCTTAAAGCAATAAACAAACCCACAGTAGCAAGGGCTGGTTTAGATAATGGTAGTATTAGTTTAATAAATATAGTAAAATCTCCAGCGCCATCAATTTTTGCAGACTCAGATATGGCATCCGGTATACTACTCATATAACTCTTCATTATCAATATATTAAAAACACTTAAAAGTAATGGAAGTATAAGTGCTAAATAATTATCCTTCATACCTAAATATCTAACCATTAATATATACCAGGGTACAAGTCCACCAGTAAATAAAGTGGTAAAATAAAAGTAGAAAGAAAATTTATTTCTCCATTCGAAATCCTTCCTTGTAAGTACATATGCTGTCATCGCAGTTACAAGTAGCCCAACAAACGTTCCAACAATTGTTATAAATATAGTAACACCATACGCTTTAAGTACTACCATAGGTTCCTTAAAAGCGAGTGCATAGGCTGAAGTTGTAAACTCCTTTGGTATTAAACTAAACCCATGTTTTAAAATATATGACTCAGATGTAAATGAGCCCGAAATTACAATTATTAATGGAATTATACAAAACAATGTCATAATTATTATAACAAGATAAGCTATTATATTAAATGCTGCTCTATCCTTTGATAATTTCTTCATATTCCTACCCCCTCCATTCTAAAATAATGCATTATCCTCATCGTGTTTTTTAACTGCAGTATTTACTACCATTATTGTTATGAAACAAAATACTGACTGATAAAGGCCTGCAGCAGCTGCCATACCAACTTCGTTAGTTTGAAGTAGTGCCCTAACTGTAAATGTATCAATAACATCAGTGGCATTGAAAAGCGTACCATTATTTCCAATGATTTGATAGAACATATCAAAGTTTCCTCTAAATATAGTACCAACCGCAAGTAGTGTAAGTATTGTTATTGTTGGAACAAGCGACGGAAGTGTAATATATCTAATACGCTCAAATATATTTGCTCCATCTATTTCTGCTGCTTCATAAATTTCTGTATCAATACCCATTATTGCTGCTAAATAAAGTACCGTACCATATCCAAGGCCTTGCCATGCACAAAATATTATTATGATTAAAACCCATGCAAGTGGTTTTGAATACATATCTATTGCTGCAATATGAAAGAATTTAAGTACAGAATTAAATGTTCCATGCTCAAAACTAAATATATTATACGATATAACCCCCACTATAACCCAAGATATAAAATATGGTAGAAACATAAGTGATTGAGTTATCTTTTTAAAATATTTGTTTTTTATCTCTGATAAAAATATAGCCATTGCAATTTGAAGTACTGTATTAACAAATATAAATGCCAAATTATATAAAACTGTATTACGAGTTACTATAAAAGCTTGCCCCGACATAAAGAAGAACTTAAAATTATCAAGACCAACCCATGGACTTCCAAATATTCCTCCCTTAAAGTTGTAACTCTTAAATGCAACAACTATTCCCGCAATCGGAAGATAGCTAAATATAAAGAAAAAAAGTACCGCCGGTAGAAGCATTAACAATAAAGTTTTATTTTTTTTAACCTTATGTAAGAAGCTTGTATTTTCCATTATAATCATCATCCTTTCAATTTATAAACGTTTTCATTACTATGACATGAGTATATCATTTTCAAGTTTAGAATTTATTAGCAATTTTTTACGATATTAGTAAAATCATATTTATATGGAGCGATTTGATTATAACTTCATTTAACTATATAATTACTATGTAATCGTTAATTGAAAAATTTGGTTAGTATGGGGGTTATGATGATTAAGGTACTAATAGTTGATGATGAAATTTTCACAAGAGAAGGAATAATCGCTGAAATTCCTTGGGCTAAACTAGGTCCTATTGAAATAGAGCAAGCCTATGATGGTATAAATGCTCTTGAAGTCGCAGAAAAGTTTGAGCCTGATATTTTATTAACTGATGTAAAAATGCCTAGAATGAATGGAGTAGAATTATCTTTTGAACTTAGAAAAAGCTACCCTACCTGTGAGATTATATTTTTGAGTGGCTATTCGGATAAACAGTATCTAAAATCAGCTATTGAGCTTAAAGCCGTTAGTTACGTTGAAAAACCTATAGATATTGAAGAACTTCAATCCGCAATTAAAAATGCAATAACACTTAAACTAAAAGAAACAGAAAATACTTTGAATATTAAAAATAATATTGCACTTAAGCTTATTGAAAAAAATGCTGATTTCTATAATTTAGGTAAATATATTGATGTAATTCCTGAAAGTAAACTTACAGGGACTAGTTTCATTACCATTTTAATTAATATTTTAAATAAAAACAAAATCATAGAGGAGGCTGTTCTCCTTGAGCTAAAAAGAATAGTAGTTAAATCTAATTTCAATTGTATTCTATGTTATAAAGAAGACGATCTTATACTTATGCACTTATACTTTCATACTGACATAAACTCTTTGTCTGTTAATACCATATTAGAAAATATATATAACCTAATATCTGAATATCTAAAGAGTTTCACAACTTTTTTTATATGCCAAGGTAAAAAAGTTATAGGTCCTACAAATATACCGATTTCCTACAGCTTTGCTGTGGACGCATTGAGCAAAGCTTTTTTTTATGATTATAATTCTGTAATTTATTATGATAAAATTAGCCTCCTTGTTTACAACTTAGATGAAAATCTTGTTGAAAATTTCACAAAAAATCTATTAAATGAAGATAAACAAAACAGCATTCTTCTAATTAACAGGCTTACTTCTGAAATAAAAGGGAGTGCTTCTACTCCAATAAATTATACAAAAGATGTTTATTATAGACTTTTACATCAATTATTAAAGTTTTCATATGACAGAAACTTAATCATAAATCAAAATGATTTGGATAATAAAAGTCCTTTTGAATATCTTGCGAATTCTTACACCCTTATGGATATCAAAAGTTATATGATAGAAAAAATACATACTATTTTTGACGCTGTTGAAGAAAAAAATTCGAATATAAACCCTGTTTCATCTATCCTAAAATATATACATGATAATTACTCAGATGTAGCTTTGTCCCTGCAAAATATTAGTAATAAAACTTATCTATCCACTGCATACATGTGCTCCATATTTAAAGAAGAAACTGGGACAACTATAAACAGTTATATTACCAAGTACAGAATTAATAAAGCAAAAGATCTTTTAAAAGACCCTCACATGAAAATTATTGATATAACAACTAAAGTAGGATATGGTGATGGAAATTATTTCTCAAAAATATTCAAAAAAGAAACAGGTTTAACGCCCTCTGAATATAAGAAGAAATTTTTGTGATGAGAAGGATAAAATTTTCAAATCTAAAACTTATGCAAAAATTCCTGTTATCTTATTTCATACTAATAATAATTCCATTGATTCTTTTATCTTCTATAACATACAAAACGGTTTCTACCATTTTAGAAACCTATATTACCTCTGCAACAAAACAAGCTTTTGAGCAAACTTATTCTTTTTTATCATATAAATTATATAGAGTTAATGATGTTTCAGATATAATTTCTAATGATAATAATATTACAACAATTGATAGTAATTTAATTACTATCCTTGGTAAATCCCCTAATACATATCCTATAAATGAACAAATTAAAGATATGTTTTTTCTGCGCAAATATCTTAGTTCTTATGAGAACGATATTGATATAAGTAATTTAAAACTCTATGTAAATAACGATTTTCTTTATTCCAATGAAGACTATAATATGTTTAGCCTTAATAAGGCCAAAAATTCTAAATGGCTTACTATATTCAAGGAAAATAACACAAGAAATTTATGGTGTCCTAGTTCCTATCTTGAGGATAAACCTAAAAACTCTACTAGAGAACTTTCCCTTGTATCTGCTATAAAAAATCCAAATGACTTTTCCAAGGATATTGGGTTTCTTCGTGTAGATTTTAAAAAATCAATGGTTGACGATATTATAAAAAAGACAAATTCAGTAGATGGTAGCTTTACATATATACAAAATTCCAAAGGGGTAGTTGTATCCTCTACAGATGACTCTTTAATTGCTAAATATAATCTTAACAATACTTTAGCCACCAGCCTTTCATCAAATACACAAAATTTTCAAAAGCTTACTATAAATAATAATAAATGCCTTTTGAAAAGCTCATTAATAAATAATACAGATTGGTATATGACGACAATTATACCTTATGATAGTATTCTTGTTAAAATTAAATTTATAAGAAATACCTTGATTTTGTTATTAAGTATACTTGGAACAATAGCTTTTACTCTTGCATACTACTTTTCAAATTCAATAACTAGAAGAATTACAAAACTTAATAAGGCTATGAGACAAGCCCACACGGGAAGCCTTGAAACTTATATTAAAGATTCAAGTTCTGATGAAATCGGTGAGCTCATAGATAATTATAATTTTATGATTACTAAAATGGTAATACTTATTGATGAACAGTATAAATCTGGCAAGGAAGTTAAAAATGCAGAATTAAAAGCCCTTCAAGCACAGATAAATCCACACTTTTTGTATAATACTTTGGATATGATAAATTGGATGGCTTTCAAGGATATGAATAAAGAAATCAGTAGCGCTGTTAAGAGCCTCGCAGGTTTTTATAAGATAAGTTTAAATAAAGGTAAATCTAAAGTCTCCATTAAAGATGAATTAACACATGCCTCCCTTTATGTTGATATTCAAAACATGAGGTACTCAAACAGAATAAAGCTCACAATAGATTTACCCGAGGAGCTTTATCGTTATAGTATTTTAAAGATAACACTACAACCTATTTTAGAAAATTCTATTTCACATGGCATTCTTGGCCGTGGTAATGTCAGCGGAGAGATAATAATTAGTGGTAAATTAGAAAATAATGATATAACTCTATATGTGAAAGATGACGGTATCGGTATACCTGAGGATAAAATAGATAAAATCTTAACAGATGATATAAGTAGTAAAACCGGAAGTGGTTATGGTCTTAAGAATATCGATAAGCGATTAAAACTATCTTATGGTGAAGGTTACGGCTTAACTTTTAAAAGCCATTACGGACATGGCACTACAGTAGAAATTAAAATTCCAGCTACCGTGCATGAAGATGGTTTTGTATTATAATTCAAAAAAAATAAAACACAGGATTCACGCGAGTCCTGTGTTTTATTTCTTATTTTATATCAAAGATTTTCTCTTCATAATTTTAAAACCATATGGCGTTAAGTTAATTTCTCCTTCTATTTTATTTCCAGAAAGTATATCTTCATATGAATTTTCATCTAAAGAAACTTTTTCATTACAATTATTAAAGTTCATTAAGAATATAAAGTCATTATCACCATCAGTTCTTAATTGCGCTGTAACTCCCTGTGGTAATTTTGTCTTAACTGTTTGTTTAATCCCAAGTCTCCTTATTAAATCACCATAGAATAACTCATTGAAATCATCTTTATTTCTCGATGCAATATAATAAGCAGAGCCGTCTCCATATTTATTAACTGTAAGAGCAGGTCTTCCAGCAAAGAAATCTGATTTATAAGTGGCTAGTACCTGTGCACCTTCAGCATGTATCAAATCAATTAACTCTACAGTTTCATATTCACCTTTTAGCTCTAACTTATTGCTATTATCAAATACTATATTATTTACTTCCCCATCATAAAGACTCTCTATCTCTTCTGACCATATTCCGAGTACTTTTCTAAGAGGTCCTGGGAAACCACCAAGGAAACACAGATCATTTTCATTTACTATGCCAGACCAATAGGTTGCTACAAACGTTCCGCCATTTTTTACAAATGCTTCAATTCTTTCTCCTACACCTGGTTTTACCATGTAAAGCATAGGTGCTACAAGCAATTTGTAACTAGAAAAATTACATTCCATATCAATTATATCAACCGGCACGCCACTTTCCCAAAATGGTTTATACTGCGCGTATACAGTGTCTTCATATTTGATTCCACAATTTCTTGGGCCTTGTGAATCATTTATAGCCCACCTATTTTCCCAATCAAATATTATAGCAACTTCTGGTTGTACACTAGTCCCTAAAATTTCATCTAACTTTTCAAGAACCGTACCCACCTGCGTAACATCTTTAAATACTCTAGTATTTTCATGACCACAATGATCAACTACTGCTCCATGAAATTTTTCACTTGATCCTCTGCTTTTTCTCCATTGAAAATACTGCACTGTATCTGAGCCGTGAGCAACAGCCTGAAGAGACGAAAGCAGATGCATCCCAGGCTTTTTAAGCTTGCTAGTAGCCTGCCAATTTGTACCACTTGGAGTGCTCTCCATTAACATAAATGGTTTACCACCCATTAAGCTTCTAAATATATCATGATTCATAGAAATCCTTGAAGCTAAAGAAGATTCATCTGCATTTTCATGCCACTTTGGATAATTATCCCAAGAAACTATGTCAAGTACCTCTGTAAACTTCCAATAATTTAATCCATCAAATAGTTCCATAAGATTCGCTACAACTGGCAATTTAGGATTTATTTCTTTTAAAGGTTTTATTTCTTGTTTACAAAAATCAACCGTTTGATCTGTAACGAATCTCTTCCAATCTAGGCTTAATCCATGTACACCAGCTTCCCCATGAGGCGCTGGCGACTCTATTTGAGACCAATCTGTGTAAGTATGACTCCAAAAAGTAGTCCACCAAGCATCATTCAAATTATCTAGAGACATATATTTATTTTTAAGCCAAGTTCTAAAAGCCTCCTGACATAAATCACAATGACAATCCCCACCATATTCATTAGAAATATGCCAAGCGACTATTCCAGGATGATTTGAATATCTCTCTGCCAATTTTCTATTTATAATTTGTGTCTTTTCCCTATAAACTGGAGATGTAAAACAGTGATTATGTCTTTGACCATAAAGATTTCTAACTCGATTTGCTCCTACTCTTAGAACCTGCGTATACTTAGCTGCCATCCATGCAGGACGTGCTCCTGTTGGAGTAGCTAAAATTGTATAGATACCGTTTTCATAAAGTTTATCTAAAACATAATCAAGCCACTTAAAATTAAATACTCCTTCCTCGGGCTCTATTGTAACCCATGAAAATATACCTATAGACATTACATTACACTTTGCTAGTTTCATAAGTCTTATATCTTCTTCAAAAATTCCAGGATATTTAAGCCATTGTTCTGGGTTATAGTCTGCACCGTGATAAAAGTGCTTTAGCTTCTCATTTATTAATGGAAATTTTTTTATCATTTTTTCACCTCATAAAATATTTTTTTAAACGCTTACAATTTAAATAATATGCATTCCAATTTAATAGTATTAGTAATATTATCTATAATAATAGCATTATTTTAATGTATAAAGTATAGTAAAATGTTTTGAACCTAGTAAATTATTCTCTGCTTAAAAAAACATTACATTATAAATAACTAGAGTGAATAAAATTTGATAAATTGTCAATAATTTAAATACACCAACCTATTATTAAATTGGTAAATAAGTAAAAAATAAAAATACTGCACTAGGATCCCCCTAAGTGCAGTATTTTTATTGAATTCTATTTAAATTAGAAATTATTTTTCATCATGAATGTGCTTCGTACTAAAATCAATTTCTTTTAGATTAACAATCTTTGTTTTATTCTTTACCTTATATACTAGCCATAAAAGTAAGAATAAAGGTAGTCCAATATACGAAGCAATTATATTTTTCCAATCAATTGAATCCGCTGTGAAATAGGTTATTCCCTGCCCTAATATAACAATTACACATAATACTAGTGCAAGAATTGGCCCAAAAGGAAATAATTTTGCCTTATATTTTAATTTAGCCAAATCTTTTCCTTGAGCCACAAATGCTTTACGGAAACGATAGTGGCATATTGCAATTCCTACCCATGCTATAAATCCAGCTAAGCCCGAAGCTGCAACTAACCACATATACACTGTTTCTTGTGCATATAAACCTACTAAGAAAGACGCCGAGGCTACTAATGTAGTAATTACTAATGCATTTACAGGAACCCCTCTCGAATTTACTTTACAAAGAGACTTTGGTGCCCTTCCTTCTTTCGCCATTGCATATAACATACGACTAGCCGCATACATTCCAGAGTTACCACATGAAAGAACTGATGTTAAAACTACAGCATTCATAATACTTGCAGCTCCTGCAATACCTGCCCTTTCAAAAATAACGGTGAAAGAACTTGTGGTCACGCCAGCTTGAGTAAACGGTATCAATGCACTGATAATAAATATAGCTCCTAAATAGAATATAATAATTCTCCAAAATACGCTTTTAATTGCTTTAGGTACATTTTTCTCTGGATTTTCACTTTCTCCAGCAGCTATACCAACGAGTTCTGTTCCCTGAAAAGAGAATCCAGCAATTAAAAAAACCATTAATATTCCTTTAAACCCAAATGGGAATGGTCCTTTAGCACCACTTTTAGGATCTAAAAATGTAAAATTTGAAAGTCCAATATGATGATCGCCAATTATTCCAAAGATCATTGCAACACCTATTGCTAGGAACACTAGAACTGCTACAACTTTAATGCTTGCAAACCAAAATTCTGACTCTCCATAAGCCTTAGCAGAAAGCATATTTAAACCAAATAGTAATACTAGAAAACCAACACTCCAAACAAGTGCGGGTACACCAGGAAACCAATATTGCATAATCATAGCTCCTGCAACCATTTCAACTGCAACAGTAATTGCCCAGTTGTACCAATAGTTCCAACCTAGCGCAAATCCAAATGCTGGATCAACAAATCTTGATGCATATGTTTCAAATGAACCAGTAACTGGCATGAATGTAGCCATTTCCCCTAAACTTGTCATTAAGAAATATACCATTACACCTATAAGTGTATATGCAACTAATGCTCCTCCTGGACCTGCTTGTTGCACTGTACCGCCTGAGGCTAAAAATAGACCTGTTCCTATTGCTCCACCAATAGCAATCATTTGAAGATGACGCGGCTTTAATCCTCTTTTCAATTCACCTGTTTTTACTTCACCCATTGTAAATACCCCCTTATTTAATAGCTACTTAACCTTAAAAAAGTAGTAAGAAGATGTTGAAAATTTTATATTCATACTAAACTAAACCTCTCTCAACCATTTCTGTGATAGCAAAACTTGCTACGTCACCAGCGAATTTACCTGGTCCAAAACCTGCATCGTACCCAAGTTCTTTTGCAAGTTCGTGAGTTATTCTTGGGCCCCCACAAATTAACACAACTTTATCTCTAATCCCTTCTGCTTCTAATAGTTCCACTAAATTAGTAAGGTTTTTTATGTGTATATCCTTTTGGGTTACTGTTTGAGAAACCAGAAGAACATCCGCTTTAAGCTCTATAGCTTTTTTAATAAATTCTTCATTTTCTACTTGGCTTCCTAAATTATAAGCTTCTATCATAGGATACCTTTCAAGACCATAATGTCCTGCAAATCCCTTCATATTCATTACGGCATCTATTCCAACTGTATGGGCGTCTGTTCCTGTACTAGCTCCAATTATTACAACTTCACGTTTAATATTTTCTTTTATATATTCTCCAACTTGTTTCATATCCATTATTTCTACTTCTACTGTTTGAACATGTACATCTTCATAGTTTACAGTATGCATTAATGAACCATAAATAACATAAAAAGAAAATTCTTTATCTAAAGCTTCATGATGAGCACAGTTTGTATCAACAAGGCCCATAGATTTTGCAAGTTGAATTGCAGCTTCCACTCCTCTTTCATTATTTTCTACAGGAAGAGTAAAACTCACTTGAACCTTACCATCATTCATAGTATCTCCATAAGGTTTAAGCTTTGTTAGGTCTAAGTTTTTATTGAATTCTTTAACCTCTAATGAATATTGTCCTCCACTCATTACTTCTTCCCCCCTAACATTAGATCTACAAATGGATTAAAGTAAGCTTTTTCTTTTTCTACAACTCCTGCAAGTCCCTTTCCACCATTTAGTGGCCTCTTAATTCCGGCAAATTTTCCTTGTTGCAATGTGCTAAATAAGCCTTCTTTTTCAATCTCTCCAATTAGATCTGCTGCTTTGTTTAATACCTCATCCACTCTTGTTTCCATTATGCCTCCTTTTTTAAAGGTAATTTCTGATCCTAAATCCTTCATAGTCCTAAATACATATTGAGCATTGTCTATTGATAACGCTCTATCTGACATAAATGGAGTGTGGATTGCTTCTGTCAGCATTCCAAGAAGATGTAATTTTTGTCCTGTCATAATAGTAACCATGTTGAATAATGCATCTTGCACTTGTCCTTTAAATATATTTCCAGTCATGAACTTAGTTGGTGGCATATATTTAAGTGGTGCTCTCGGGAAGATTTCTCTCGCCATTTGTGCTTGTGCTAATTCATATACAAATCCATTTTCAACATCTGGGCTTATTTCGAATGCATGCCCAAGTCCCATTTGTTCTTCTGGTATTCCAGCAACTAATGCAAATTGTTCATTTATAAATTGTGATGCAAGCACTGTATGAGCCTCTTCTACTGCATCTGATGTAGTTAAATAATTATCTTCCCCAGTGTTTATGATAACTCCAGCATATCCATTAATTATTCTTGAAAAATACTGGTCAACTATCGTTCTTTGCATATTAATATCTCTGAACAGAATTCCATATAGTGCGTCATTTAGCATTACGTCTAACCTTTCTATTGCTCCCATCGCAGCTATTTCAGGCATACATAAACCAGAACAATAATTGCAAATTCTAATATATCTTCCTAATTCTTCTCCCACCTCATCAAGTGCAGTCCTCATAAGTCTAAAATTCTCTTGAGTTGCAAGTGTTCCTCCGAAACCTTCCGTTGTAGCCCCATATGGAACATAGTCAAATAAACTTTGCCCTGTACTTCTTATTACTGCAATTATATCTGCACCTTGTTTTGCCGCTGCTCTTGCCTGGATTATATCTTCATAAATATTACCTGTAGCAACTATTACATAAAGATAAGGACTACTTTTATCGCCAAATCTTTCAAGATATGATTCCCTCTTATCTCTGTTTTGTTTGATTTTGAAAGTCATTGCTTTAGCCACTTTACCAACAGCCGTTTTGATCTCAAATTCTTCGTGCATAGGTATTTTAGTTAAATCTATTTCACCCTTTGATACTTTTACTGATATTTCTTGTGGTGAAAGTCCAGTTTCAACCATAGCATTTCCGATAAACATTGCGGCACCAAGTGCTAATCCATTACCATCTTTAATGTTGTCTACCACAATATTGGGAATTGGCACGAAAGCTTCATCTACACCATCAATACCTAAAAGTCTACATACTGTTCTTTCTACTGTTACTGTAGTATGCATGTCAATAAATTCTTGAGTATCTTTTGCTATGTTTTTAGCTGATTGTCTAGCTTTTTCAACGAGATCCCAATTTAAATTCAATTTGCTTTCCATTTTACTCCTCCTCTTTATAGAAACTTTTTGCTATACTTACTATCTCTTCATCAAGGCCTAGTAATATTGCTATATTAAGTGCATCTTTTGGTACTCTATTTTCTTTTGAGACTTTTTCTAGTTTATACTCCATATGTTCTTGTATTATTTCAACAGATTGAGTTTTATTTAGATTTATCTCATTTTTTAGGGCATTTAAATCTACATTTTTGAGCCCAGTTACTTGATAATGCACCATATTATCTTTCACCACTCCGTCATAATGAGTTGAGATTAAGCTTATTGACTCAAATTTATTCAAATATTTTGAAAGGGCTCTCACAAGATAATAACCTTCTTTTGGGTTAGTGCCCCTTGCAAACTCATCTAAAGCTACAAATCCATTTTCTCTCGCTGCACACTCTACCACTTCTTTTAGCTTTATTATTTCTGCTCCAAATGTACTTAACCCTTTGGAAATGGATTGCATATCATCGGATACAAAATGAATAAAATTAAGGATTGGGAATTTTGATTTTTTAGCGAATACGAAAAAGCCCATTTGCCCAAGAAGTAAATTCAAAACAATAGTCTTTAGGGTCACACTTTTCCCACCCATATTCGCCCCTGTTATAATAGTCGTACCTCTAGACAAGCTTAAACTAACTGGGGTAAATGCCTTCTTACCTTTTTCTAATATCTCTTTGATTTCAGGATTAAAGGCTTCAATAAATTCAATTTCCATCTTCTCAGAAATTTTTGGTCGAGAAGCATTATAAGATAATGCTAAATTTGCTTTAGCAATTAAAAAGTCTAATCTTCCTATTGCTTTTATATTTTGGTTTATAATTTCTGTTTTTTTAGAAATTTGAAGTGTTAACTCTTTTCTAATCCTTAATTCTTCCTCTTCTTCTTCTATAACTAAATCTAATCTTTGTTTTCTTAATTCACTTATTTCCTCTTCGGTTATCGCCATAAAAATTTCTTTTTCCTTTTGTCTTTTCTTTTTGCGAGTATATTTCAAAGTTTCAGAATACTCATCATAAACATAAAAGGTAGATATTCCATTTTTTTGTGGATCTAGAAGATAAATAATTTCATCTAGAGAATTCAAATGAATTTCATCTATATTAAGATGTAATTTATCCAGGATATTTTTTAATTCTGTTACTAATATTGAAAAATATTTAATTTCATATAACTCAACTTCATCTAATGATTCAGCCTCATTACATCTTTTAATAGAATTTCTAATATCTTTCATAATGCAAAATATTCTACCTATTTTGTTATACTCATAAGTATTAGTTTTTATGGATTTAATTATATTTTCTAGGTTATTTAACTCCTTTGTTAATTTATTTATTTCGCAGGTTTTAAATGGCCTAATATTTTTGCTCTCACAAAGTCCATAAGAAGTGATTATCCCCAGCTTATCCATAACGAAGGAAAAGCCAATTTGATCTCTCTGCTGCTTATCTAAAAACTTCATTTTACTCCCCTCCAACTACATCAAATACAGGTATATTTAATTTATTGCGAAGCTCATGTAAAAACTTATTTCTATCAAATTCATACCCATAAGGTGATTTTGGATTGGATGTAACACATACTATATTAATAGATTTTATTGTTTTTATGATTCCACCTCTATTTTTAAATTTATAAAGAGTTTCCCTAGTTAAAAACAACTTTGTTCCGTCTTCAACTAGGAAAGTTACTCCCTTATAGTTGTTCGTGGATGTCATAATTTCTTCTAATAGTTTGTCTGTTACTACACCTTTGATAACAACATGTGTTGTATTTTTGTCTAATAACTGCGCAATCTCTTTAGATGCTCCAATTGATGTAATCACAGCTAACATCCTTATAGCATTATCTCTGTCAATAATACCTATTTTGCCTTTGCATAAAATTTCCTTCGCACTCTTTAATACTTCCATATCTTTTTCACTCTCTAATGATAATAAATTCACTATATGACAGGTTGCGTCTATTACCTTTACCATACTTTTTGACATTGCTGCTCCAGTTGATAAAATTGTAGCATTAGTAATTGATGGTGATGCAAAAGTTTTTCTACTAAAAGCACCATCCACAATTACAAGCTTACTTCCAAAGCTTTTAAGTTCATTGCATATTAAAGTCATATAAGAATTTATAGAAGTACCACCTAAATCCACATATCCATCACTTATTGCTCTGCATATAATTATTTCTCCCATAGGAGTATTAAACCCAGTTGTTTTTAAAATCTCGCGAGTTATATCACTATTTAATAAACACTGTTTTGCTGTCGCAATTATACTTCCTTTTTCTATATAAATTTTAGGTTTTTCGGTTCCAGTTACTCTATCTGTTTTTTCACCGTCACGTCCTATAGATGTAAGCCCAAGGGATATTCTCCCTCTAGCTTCTCTTAAAATATGATTTAGAGTAGTTGTTTTCCCTACATTTTTATCCATCCCTATTATAGAAATGCTTTCATAATCGCGAATCATATTGAAAATGCTGCTTATATTTTTTATATCTTCCATTTTACTCGTGATGTCCTCTTAAATTTCTCTCAAGTCCAACTGGTTCCATTGACATTTGTTGATTATTTAATAATCCAGCTACTCCCACTTTGTGAACCTTTTTGACTCCTTCGCATACTTCACAATGGCAACCTGAAGTATAGCTAGTTGGTTGTTCATAAGTAGTTATAACACCCTCAAAGTTTCTGAGTACTACTTTTTCAGGACTTTGAGATATAACATAGTTTGGCATCACCGGAGTTTTCCCACCTCCGCCTGGAGCATCAACAACAAATGTTGGCACACAGAACCCTGAAGTATGCCCTCTTAAAGCTTCAATAATTTCTATTCCTTTAGATACTGGTGTTCTAAAGTGCTCAAGCCCCATTGAAAGGTCGCATTGATAAATATAATATGGGCGAACCCTAATTTTGACAAGCTCATGAACTAAATCCATCATTACATGCGTACAGTCGTTAACCCCTCTTAAAAGTACTGATTGATTTCCAAGAGGTATTCCTGCATTTGCAAGCCTTTCGCAAGCAATTTTTGCTTCCTGCGTAATTTCATTTGGATGATTAAAATGAGTATTTAACCAAATTGGGTGATATTTCTTTAACATATTAACTAATTTTGGCGTAATTCTTTGTGGAAGAACTACAGGTACTCTTGAACCCAGTCTTATTATTTCAACATGGGGTATATCTCTTAATCTTTCGATTATATATTCTAATTTGTCATCATCAACAAGTAGGCAATCTCCACCTGATAATAATACGTCTCTTACTTGCACCGTATTTCTGATATATTCGATTGCTTTATCTATTCTTGCCATTGGCAGATCACTATCGCTATGCCCTGCGAATCTTCTTCTTGTACAGTGCCTGCAATACATGGAACACTGATCAGTTATTAATAGTAATACTCTATCTGGGTACCTATGAGTAAGCCCCGGCACTGGAGAATCCGTATCTTCATGTAGTGGGTCAAGTAAATCAGCGTGCGCCTTGTGTAATTCAAGTGCTGTTGGTATAGCCTGTTTTCTTATTGGATCATTTGGATCATTTATATCTATTAAAGAAAGATAGTAAGGAGTTATTGCCATTCTTAATGTTTGTAAACATTTCCTTGCTCCTTCTTCCTCATCTTCTGTTAGTGGTATATATTTTTTAAGTTCATCCACAGTCTCAATTCTATTTTTAACTTGCCATTTCCAATCGTTCCACTGCTCATCTGTTACATCTTTAAATAGTTCGACTCTTCTATTAACCCTCATGTCAGCCCCTCCATCGTATAATAATTTATCTATAACTAAACATATAATTCTTCGAATATTCCTCTTAATGTCTCATTTTCCCTTAACTCTTCAAGCGTTATTTCAGCATGTCCTTTAGTGTATCCATTTCCTACAATCATGGTAATGTCTTTACCTACTCCTTCAGCTCCAAGTGCTGCTTTTGTAAAGCTTGTAGACATAGAGAAGAAGTAAACTACTCCGCCATCTTTTACAGGCAGTATTGTTGACATTTCAGTATCGGAAACGTTTACCATATTGATTGCAACATCCACTTCACACCCATTGTTGCACTCCAGAGTAGCATTCATTACATCAATAGCAGCTCTAGCATCACAAATAACTATTTTCATTTTTAAACCAAGTCTTTTCAATCTCGTTTTTTCTTCCTCGTTTCTTACAAGTCCAATAACATTTCCTGTTGGTCCTACCCTCTTAACCGCTTCATAAGAGCAAAGCATTCCCGATTTACCTGCAGCACCAAGTAAAAGAACTGATTGACCTGGTTTAACAAGTTTGGCAACTTGAGCTGCTGCCCCTGCAACGTCTAATGCTGCTAATGCTAAATTTTCATCCATATCTTTTGGAAGTTTTGCATATAATCCACTTTCAAACAAAATAGCTTTTCCTTTTATCACAACTCTATCTATGTCCGGTTTAATATCTATAATTTCATCTATTTTTAAAGGAGTTAACGATAATGAAACTAATGTGGATATTTTGTCTCCAACTTTAAGATCTATTTTTCCATCTAATGCTTCACCTATTTTTTCGACTGTTCCAATAAGCATTCCACCTGATCCAGTTACTGGATTTTGCATCTTTCCTCTTTCTGCAACAATCTCAATGATTTTAGCTTTTATTTTTTCGATGTCATGTCCAGCTTCTTCATCTATTTGGGTAAAGCTAGCTGAATCTATATTTAAAGCATGAACATCTATTAAAATTTCATTATCGTATATATTCATATCATTTGAGATTTTTGCTGCTGGCTGTGGCATAACACCTATTGGTTGAATTACCCTGTGTGTTCCGTATTTACATCCTTTTTCCATAATCAATTCCCCCCTTTATATATCCATTATTTTCAAGTTCTCTGATATAATCAATTCAGCCTCAGTAAGTGATTTAACTTCTTCAACTGTTGTATCTTTATGAATTTCAATAAGTACAAGACCTTTATCCGTAACTTCCATTACTCCAAGTTCTGTAACTATTAGGTTAACTTGTGCTTTTGCTGTTAACGGTAATGTACACATCTTTAGTATTTTAGGAATTCCTTTAGCTGTATGTTGCATTGCAATAATAACCTTTTTAGCTCCTACTACTAAATCCATAGCGCCACCCATACCAGGAACCATTTTGCCCGGCACAATCCAATTAGCTAAGTTACCTTCTTGATCTACTTCTAATGCTCCAAGGACAGTTATATCAACATGTCCGCCTCTTATTAAAGTAAAAGACATTGCAGTATCAAAGAATGCCCCACCGGGAATTATTGAAGTAAATTGACCTCCTGCATTAATTACATCGTTGTTTTCTTCTACTGGGGCCGTTCCCATTCCAATCATTCCATTTTCCGATTGGAGAGTAACATGTACACCTTCGGGAATATATTTTGTAACTAATGTTGGGAGCCCTATACCCAAATTAACAAGTTGGCCATTTTTAAATTCTTTTGCAATTCTTTTTGCAATAATTTGTTTTGCAAGTTTACTATCTATACCCATATTAGTTATCCTCCCTAATAATATAATCAACCAGTACGCATGGAGTAACAATATTGTTTGGATCAAGATCCCCAACTTTAACAATCTTTTTAGCTTCAATTATTACAATTTCTGCAGCAGTAGCTATAATGGGATTAAAGTTTTTTGTTGTTCCATAATAAATTGCATTGCCAATTTCATCTACCACACTTGCATAAACAAGTGCTAAATCTGCTTTAATTGGAGTCTCTAACAAATATTTTTTTCCTTCTATTGTAAGTTTTTGTTTTCCTTCTTCTATCATAGTACCAACTCCAGTTGGCGTAAGCACTCCACCAAGTCCAGCTCCAGCTGCTCTTATTCTTTCAATTAGCGTTCCTTGTGGCACAAGTTCTACTTCTATTTTTTCCTCTGTCATAAGCCTCCCTGTTTCTGCATTTGTTCCTATATGAGAAGCTACAAGTCTTTTAACTTGACCATTTACTATAAGTTTTCCTATACCTCTATCTACATAACTTGTATCATTTGCAATTATAGTTAAATTTTTAATATTTGTTTCTACTAATAAATCTATAATCTTTTCTGGTGTTCCACAGGCTAGAAATCCTCCTATCATTATTGACATTCCGTCTTTAAGTAGAGGTCTAATTTGTTCTAACTCTACAACTTTATTCACTTATTTTGCCTCCTTCTATTCATTTTTGGGATAGAACAACCTTTATCGCTTAACACCTATCTTGATTTAAGGTAATAAACCTAATATTTTTCTTGCTTCATGTGGAGTTGCAATTTCTCTACTAAGATCCTTCGCAATTCTAACTACTCTTTCTACTAATTCTGCATTTGATTTAGCCGGGATACCCTTTTCAATATATACATTATCTTCAAATCCAACTCTTACATGCCCACCCATAATAATGGCCATAGCTACCATTTGAAACTCATATTTCCCAATTCCTGATACTGTGAAAGTACTTCCCACTGGTATACTTTCTTGCATAAATACTAGATCTCTTGGTGATGCATTAATCCCACCATTTACACCCATAACAAAATTAAAATGCATTGGTGTTTTTATAAAACCTTTCTTTTGAAGTCTTATAGCCATGTCTACCATTCCCTTATCAAAAACTTCAATTTCCGGTTTTACGCCGGATTCAATCATCCTTTCTCCAAATTCTTTAATTGTATTTTCAGTATTTACAAATATGTCATCTCCACCAAAATTACAAGTTCCTGCATCTAAAGTTGCCATTTCTGGTCTAAGATTTATAGGTTGTAATCTTTCTGCGTTACTCATCCCTACCGCTCCACCGGTTGACGGTTGAATGATTACATCTGGGCACCTTTCTTTTATAGCTTCCATGCATGCCTCGAATCTTATTAAGTCTTGAGTAGGTGTTCCATCATCTTTCCTTACATGCAAATGAATAATGCTAGCTCCTGCTTTATATGCTTTTTCAGCTTCCATTGCTATTTCAAGAACAGTATAAGGCACATTTAAATTATGTTCTTTTGTAACTTCCGCTCCGCATATAGCTGCAGTAATTATTAATTTTTCCATCTGTTACCTCCTTGTTGTTCTCTATTTTCTTTGTTTATCTTTTAGAACTACACAAGTCCCACTTGCCTTGCAAACAACTATTGGTTCATCTAATACGTCACAAGCTGAATCATTTATATCTGGTCTTGGCACTATAATTTTCCTTGCCTCAAAAATCATTTTTCTTGAAGAATTCCCTACACTCACTATTTCTCCAACCGCTTCTATATAATCTCCCGCATAAACTGGTGCTAAGAACTCTACAGCATCATAGGCTTTGAATAATCCTTCATCACCATCATTTAGAATTAGAAGTTCTGTAGCCACATCCCCGAATAATTGAAGCATTCTTGCTCCATCCACTAAATTTCCACCATAATGTGCATCATGAGCACTCATTCTTAGTCTAATTAAAGATTTCATTTTATCCTCCTTTTTAATCATAGTGTCTAATTTGCAATCCTAGGTTGATTCTATTGTGAACACAGAAAAAGGCACTGAATTTTCAGTGCCTTAATTAATAGAAACAAAAACCTATTAATGCAATGAAAAATTAACTTTCCATTACATAAATAGCTCTCCATAAGAACTTCATGACAGTGATAGAAATACTGTTCTCTATCGCCAAGAATATTTTAAAGAACCAAAATATCCTTTCGGCAAACAAATCCTTCATTTTTGACATTGGATGTTCTTATCCTTAACATTCAAAAACTACCCCTTTATCTGCACCTCTATTTATGTTAAATTATTAAATTTTATTTTAATTTTGTTTCTAACTTAATTATATTATTTACACTCCAACCTCCTAAAATTTCTTATGATACCACTTTATTCAATTTTCTAAGATATATTACAGTTTTAAATAATAAAGTTCAAGATAATAAAACTTTAATTACTACGCCAAATAAGCCTGTTGACTGGTTTAGATGTATCTACAACATAATCACTAATTACAACAAATTCCATTTGCATCGCGAATGGTACTAAATCACAAAAGTGAAAACCAAAATAATGTTAACTAATGAATAATTGAAACTAAATAGCTAAATCTAAAATCACAAAAATAGGGCAAGCAGATATATTTATCCACTGACCCTATTTCTCTAAGATTTTTATTATTTACTCTGTCTACTTTAAAGAAAAAATATCAACTTTTTTTATAATAATTCCAACGTTCTAATTATTGTCTTAACTTAATTACTGAAGAATTTTCTGAGATATAAGGTAATTGTTTTATCATAGTATAAATATATTTTGGTTTTAATTTATCATCACTTAGAACTTGCTTCAGTGATAATTTTTCATAGTACAACAATTTACACCAAAAACTGGAAAAGTCTTCTTTTGTAATAAAAATTGTATCATCACTTTCTTTAACAACAAATCCCGAATCAAATTTCTCCAAAATGTTCATGTCTATGTAGTCATCATTTGATAGCAGTAATAATACATCATCCCACATTTTCTTAAATGTAATCATTAAATTTCCCCCTAGATATAAAATTTATTTTCAGAATATTTTTTTAATTTCATTTTACCGCATTTTTTTATTCTACCATATTTTTACATCTTTATCAATACATTTATTTTAATATATGGTATTATTATTCATTTAATAATTTATTTACAAATACACTTATTTAAAATTAACATAACCTAAAATTAATCTAAAGTACCTATAAGTATAAAATAATATTTGTTACAATAACTATATATGTAATAAATTTCAAGAACGGTGATATTTTGAAGAACATCTCAAAAATCCAGTAGCAAAATTACTACTACTGGATAATCAACAAAATATTATTTAGATTATAGGTTGATGTCTTGCTTCCAATTCTTTAACGATTTTAGGATGAATACTATCTAACTTATAAAATGCTAATGCATATTCAATAGCTGCGCCACCAATAGCCACCCCTACTTTTGTGAAAAAACTATAACCAGCATAAAGTGTTCCTTCTGTACGTTCTCCAAATTTCCATTCATTATAATCAACAGAATTTGCTATCATTCCAAACACAGCCCCTGAATTAATTCCACCAAAGATATTTTCAATTAAATAAATTCCAATAAACAAAACCATATTACCTCTAAAAAATGGCATAATACAAAAATAGATAGTTATTGCTACAACTGCTCCAATTTTTACAAACATAAGTAATGCAAAAACAACAGTTGATACCCATGGTCCGTTTTTAAAAGAATTTTTATAAGTTTGGAGGATTCTAATTTTGTGCTTATCTTTTGTTTGTACATTTATTTGTACATTTATTTGTACATTTATTTGTACATATTTCTCTTTACAATTGAAATATACAACTAAATAACAACCGATCCCAACTACTGAAAACAAGGTAGCTATCAACAAAAATACCATTTTTGAATTTCCTTTACCCAATGAATTTACAAACGGTCCAGGTCCAACAGCTTTTGTAGATATTTCTATACAATGCACATTCATTCTACATAAAAAAAATACAAACACATTCTTATAATTATCTACTTTTACTTGTATTTTTATCTAAAATATAAATCTTTGTGTTCTTTTCTTAAGATAGATTAAAATTTATAACATATAATTAACCTTTATTCTTTATAGATTGTTTATTGATTGCATTTTCAATTGCCTCTATTCTAAGACCAAACAGATTAATAACTGGCAGGATAATTTGAGTATCCATAATACTAGAAAAGTTCATAAATTATCCTCCTAAATTTTGTTTATAATCCCACGATACTTTAGTTTAAATATAAGTGCAAAATAGAAAACTAAAGAAATCGTTTCAAATTGTTAATATCGCGTAAATAATTTATCAAAATTATAGAAACTTTATATGGAAATGTTATAAAATAATTTTTACTTAAATATTCTTTTAGTACTATCACATACTGTGGATCCTTGATAAATATGACCCTAATAATAGTATTAAATACACCAACCTATTATTAAATTGGTAAAAAAATAAAAATACTGCACTAGGATCCCCCTAAGTGCAGTATTTTTATTGAATTCTATTTAAAAATAATCTAAACCACCTATAAGTGCAAAACAATATCTGTTACAATAATTATATATGTAATAAATCGCAAGGATGGTGATATTGTGAAGAAAATTAACTTTAATAAAAATGTATTGGATTTCTTATTTGTAAGCATAGGTTGTTTATTGATTGCATTTTCAATTACTTCTATACTAAGACCAAATGGATTAATAACTGGTGGGATAACTGGAACATCAATAATACTCGAAAAACTAATTCATATTAAATATACATATATCGATTATATGTTATCTATTTTAGTTTTAGCTGTTGCTTGGATATCTATGGGCAAAAGGGAAGGTATAAAAATAATCACCCTCTCCGTAATATTTCCTATTATACTAATAATTTTTGAAAGATTTAATTATTGCTTTATAAAAAATGATATGATGCTGGCTTCAGTTTATTTTGGACTTATTTGTGGAATTGGAACTGGTCTTGTGCTAAAAAGAGGATTTTCAATGGGAGGAACTGATACTGTTGCGAAAATTCTTCATCATAAGATTTTTACTTTTGTAAGCATAAGTGAGATTCTACTTTGTATTGATGGAACACTAATTGCATCATCAGTTATAGTATATAATTCAAATATCGCACTTTATGCTATTCTTTCACAAATTATAATGGTGAATATGATTGACGCTGTGATGTTTGGATTTGGTTCAAAGAAGGTCAAACTTGAAATAATAAGCGATCATCATCAAGCTATAACTCAATACATAATCCACACTATTAAAAGAGGAGTTACCAGTTATGAAGTAAAAGGCGGTTATAAAAATTTACCACGCTTAAAACTTCTAACACTCTGTTCTCCAAGAGAATCTATGTTAATTAAGAGGTATATAGCAGAAACTGATCCAGATGCCTTTGTAGATGTTTTACCTGTAATTTCGGTATGGGGCAAAGGAATAGGATTTGATCGTTTATCCGAGGAGTAAAATAAATACGTTACAACTTAAATCTTTGAACCATAATGTTTAATTGCTCTGCTAGCATTGCTTGGTTTTGTGAAGCTTTTGTTATTTCCTCAATCGCTATAACAGATTCATTAACACTTTCTAATATTTCCTCAGAACTTGCTACTGATTCCTCAGATGTAGTTGATATACTTTCAATTGCCTTTTTAATTTCTAATACAGTCTGGTTTACAATATTCATTGAATCTCCTATATCTGAGGACATCTTATTAAATACTACAGCATCTTTACCATACTGCTTACCTGTACCTACAAATGAATCATAATCAGGTTTTACCTTATTATCAATAAAGCCTAATACATCCTGAGCGTTGCTAGAAAGATTCTGGAATGCTAGTTGAACTTTACCTGTTACTTCTTGAATCCTTTGAACTGCAGTAGATGACTGTTCAGCTAATTTCCTAACTTCATCTGCAACCACGGCAAAACCTTTACCTTGCTCTCCGGCTCTTGCTGCCTCAATTGCTGCATTAAGTGCGAGAAGGTTTGTTTGACTTGCTATATTCCCTATCTCATCCGCCATTAACTTAACTTCACGAACAACTTCACCATCCTCAATTGCTTTTAATATGTTCCCTTGTTTTTCTAAATATAGTTTATTTGAAGTTATAGAACTCTTTTCAGCATCTTCACTAATTTGTTTTGCCTTTAGTTCTATATCCTTTGCAATCTCATTTCCTTTATTTGCACGTACAGTAACCTCCCCGACATTTTCTGCAATACTTTCCGTGGTCGCATTTACCTCTTGAGTAGTAGCACTTAACTGTTCTGTCCCTAAAGATACTTGCCTCACTGATTCATTTACGATCTCCATCTTAACAGATATTTCCTGTATTGTAGCAGATAGTTCTTCACTTGTAGCACTAATTTCATTAGCACTACCCGATATTTCGCCAATTAGTATTTTTAAGTTTGTTATAGCCTTATTTAAAGCTTTTGCCAAACCTCCAAGCTCACTTTTATTATCAATGTCAATAATTTTTGATAAATCATTTTCGGAAAGTGCTTCAGCTACGATTACAACCTTCTTTATTTGCCTTGAAATTGACATAGCAATTATTAGACCTAAGATTATAGCAACGAATAATCCCAAACTAGTTAATGATATTATTTTAACATAGGCACTATTATATAATGCGTTACTATTATTATAATTTACTTTTCCTCTATCTGTAATTAATTTTAATTGTTTATCTAAAAATTTGATCTTATTGGTTGAAATTGCTGCATAACCCATTATGTACTCATTTGAATGAGCATAGTTACCTTCATCAACTTGTTTAAGTATTTTAGCCTCCACTATCCGAGAACTTTCCACTAATTTTTCAAAATTAACAAACTGTATTCTATCGTTATCTGTAATTATAAGTCCCTTGTAACTTGCAATAAGTTCATTATCACTAATTTTCGTACTTGCAAGGTCTTTTTTAAAAAAGTTTAGCCCCACCTTGAATGATGGAGTAAGGATTAATAATATTTCCTTCTCTCCTGTAATTGAATTTGTTTTAAGTTTGTTAGTAATAACACTTATTTGATCATTATTGTAAAGGTTCATAATATTTTTATTAATGACTCTCATGCTATTCATTCCGATAAATCCCACAATGCCTATAAATAATGCAATCATGACAAACGATGAAACTAGCTTTTGAATCATTTTTAAGTTATTAAACCATTTCATTAATCCCACTCCTCGTATAAAATATTACAAACCCTCTTCTTAATTATATTATACTGTCGTTACTATCAACAATATCATAATTAAAAAAATCCTACAGATTAAATTTATCATTTATCTAATCTACAGAATTCTTTTATGTACTTTATCTTTATTTATAAATTAAATATATTTACTATTTAGAACGTCTTTCTTCAATTTCTGTAGCATAGCTTGTTGCTTTTGCTTAGTTATACCATAGAAACACATTGGAATTATTCCTTAAAAAAATCCTTTCTGATTGTTTCCATGACCTAATGCAGTCACTAAAGGCATAAGTAAAGCACCTGTAATAACACTAGATATCAAAGCGAAGAATCCTCTGTATGAATTCACCTCCTTATTAATATTTATATAATTCAATATAATAGCAGCTTAGCTTATCTTTTAAATGCAATGCCATTTTTTCATCCCCATTTAAAACACGGCTACACTTCCACTCACCATTCTCAAATTCTCCTTCTTCAAACTTCAAAATATCTACCTTCTTATTTTCACCCAATTTTGGTAAAATATTAATATTACACATCATACCAATAATATAAAAGCTATTTTCTCCAACTTGATATATCATACCAGCTGCTACTGGTTTCTTTGGTTGTTTGGGAGCATATCCAATCTGAAAATCATAGTTCTCAAATTCGAAAAATGTACCATAATCAATTTCTGACGTTTTCACAAAGCTTTTTAAATTAGGGGTGCCACGATATTTAAAATACAATGGCTTAATTTCTTCCATCAATCCATATACTCTTGCAAGATACTCCTTACTACCTTCTATATCAAAGGATGTTGGATCTATATTTAATGCAATCATTAATTCCATAGGAGGTTTTTGAATAGCCTCTGGATTCATTCCATATTCTTCTATTGAAAAAGGTGAATAGCCGATAGCATTATATTTTCCAAAGGCATACAATGCATACGATGCTGTCACAGCATCCTTACGTACTTCTGGAATGAAAAGCGGATTTCCATTTTGAGTATATTCCTCCATTACTTGAGGTACATATGATACATAAGTATCTGGTGCAAGGCAGAACAATGATGGTGCAATCAGTTTCCACATCTTATGCATAGATGCAACAGGTCCGCCACATGGATATGATCCTAAATGCCATGGATACTGTTCTAACCAAGCATTTGCATAACAGGGAATATTATATTCTTTTTGTGCTGCCTTTGTAATATATTCTACTGCCTTAGCATAATAATATGCCATAAAATATTCTCCTGCTTCATATCCAAAGCACTCTTTCCAATTTCCTTGAACAGAAAATTCTTTTTCTATCTCAGCTGGAACATTCTTCGCAAATTCACTTTCTCCCTCTATTGAATAATCTCTATCAGTCCCCATCAGACCAATTTCATTTTCTACCTGAATTGCAATAACTGTATTTTGTTTTTCATCAATTTCTTTTATATGTTCCATAATGTGAGCTAATGCATTAGCATCCTTTTCAATAGCAGTCTGACATAAAGGTGATACGGTATTCGTCACTTCACCATTCACTTTTTTCGCACGGAAATACGTATTAGAGTTTTTTTTCACCCAACCTGGAACATAAGTGGATTCTGTATTCTTCCATAACCCAAACCATAATAAAATTAAATGCATATTATTCTTTCTTGCTTGGTCGATAATACCATCTAAAATTGAATAATTAAAAACTCCTTCTTCTTCCTCAATCAACTCCCAGTAAATTGGAATGAGGGCTGTATTCATATTTAACCCTTTTAGATTAGGCCAAACATTTTCCTCCATAAATTCAAGATTACTGGCACTTGAATTATGTATTTCTCCACCAAGTACAATAAAAGGTTCATTATGAACAAATAATGTATCAATTCCGTTATATTTTTTAATACCAGGTAAGTTTTCCATAAAAACATTCCTCCATAATTTTATATTTCAAATGTGACCTAAAATGATACGGTTGCCCATAAAATACGTGCATGGGATTTTTTTCTGTAATATTCCTTTTTCATCAGTTCAATTTTCTCTTCTTAAGTCATTCTTACTAATTTTCGCCTATATACTCAAACCAATCAAAGTCTGCTATATTATCACAAGCGACCCCATTACTACTTGCAAACATACCTATATATGTTCCTACACACCCTCCTGCTACTTCAGAACATAATATCCTACCATCTACATTTTCTATTAGCAGTTCCATTGAGTCTAAAGATGATCCATAGTAGAAACTATAATCTTGACCCCTTACAGATACCTTTAAATAAATTATTTGTGAATTAAAGACTTTCTGTTCAAGCTTACTTTCTATGTTTTCATAGCTGAAGGTTTTTGCGTGAAAATCCATGTCCACTTTAGCTATACATTTCATTAAGCGTATAATTTTTTCTCCATTTTCTATTGAATATTCAAATCTAAATTGATGATTATTATCTTGAACCATTGCAATTCCTGCAGTTTCCAAATCGTTTTTAGGACTAAATTCCATTTTTGTACAAGCATCGAAATTCATGTGTTGTATACGTCGTCCTATAAAGCTAGGATTATCTACAATCGTTTCTTTTTCTTTATAACAAAGTCTCTTACTTTCATCATAAGGTGGTGCTTTAAGAATATCCACCATCCCTTGAGTTCTAAGTTTTAGTCTAAGATTACCAGGTCTTTCTGTTAGACTAAAAAACTGTTTTCTTGGAGTACGAATGCTATTCCATATATAATCTAGTGTTTCTTTATTAAAATCATCACGATTTGCTCTTGAATCAACATCAAATTTCGTAAGGTTTGGAATGGAATATTCAAACTCTATTTTTCCTGTTCCAGGACTTACAATCGGCCAACCATCTTCCCAAATCATAGGCATTAGAAATGTTTCTCTTGCTAGATTTTTATAATATCCTCCATAAGGCCTAGAAGCAAGTGCAACCATCCACCATTCACCATTTTGAGTCTCAACAAAGTCCGCATGTCCAGTATTTGAAATAGGATAGCTTTTACCAAGATGGCGGTGGGTTAATATTGGATTTCCAGGGTTTCCTTCATAAGGTCCAAAAATATCCTTACTTCTTGAAATAGTAACTGAATGAAAATGCTCAGTACCACCTTCTGCAATCATTAAATAATAAAAATTATTAATTTTATATAGATGAGGTCCTTCAATAAAATACGCATTTTTTAAAGCACCTTTCCAAAGTACATAACTTTCACCAATAAGCTGCATTGTATTTAAATCAAGCTCTTGACACCAAATATCTTGGTCTCCCATATACTGTGGATCTTGTGGACTTCTTGTACCAGTATAATAAGCCCTACCATCCTCATCAAAAAAGAGAGAAGGATCAATCCCAGGTGCTCTCTTTATCCAATATGGATCTGACCATGGACCTGATGGATTTGTTGCAGTTACAATAAAGTTTCCTCCATTGTTTACATTTGTAGTTATCACATAGTACACACCTTTATGATAACGAATAGTAGGAGCAAATATTCCTCCTGTAAATCCAGCGCCATCCAAATTTAACTGAGATGGGTGATCTAATACATGGCCAATCTGTTCCCAGTGTACAAGATCCTTACTGTGCTGTATTGGTATGCCAGGAAAATACATAAAACTGGAATTAATCATATAATAATCTTCCCCTACACGGCATATAGAAGGATCCGGATAAAATCCTGGTAAAATTGGGTTATTAAAAGTCTCTTCTTCTTTATTTTTAATTATCATTTTAAAATCTCCTTATCAGCTTTTTATTTAACCCTTAGCTACTCCAACGCCTATACCCTTTACAAAATACTTTTTCGAAGAAATGGTATAAAATGATAATTGGAATAATTTCTATAATCTCAATTAATCTTAAAATTATAGGAGTAAATTTTTTAGATTTATCAATTATATTATAAGTTACTCTTCAGTAATGCTTTTATTACGTCTTTCAAGTAATATTTCACTAGTTTTCGTAGCCCTAATTTTAGTAATACCATAAAAGGACATTGGTATTGTCGCTAATAAAAACATTATGCCTGGTAATAAATTTACTATAATATTTATTCCATGTACTGCTTCTGCAGTCTGTTGTGCTTTTGCAACATAACCTACCATGCCTAAAAAAGTAACACTTAGAGCTCCTACTAATGCATTCGAAATTTTTGTTATAAGACTTGTAAAAGAGTATATTGATCCATCACTACGAAATCCAGTTTTAAGTTGATTATCATCTATACAGTCAGCTACCATACTAAATATCATAATACCATTAATCCCCAATGGTATACATGCAAAAACTGACAAGATTAGAATCATTGTAATGTTTGTTTCAGGAGTTAAATAGATGCCACAAAGTGAAATCCCAGTTGTTACTAATCCAATTCTTAGTAATGTACTCTTTTCAATGTGTTTTGTAGCTATCGAAGGTATGAATGAACCAATAGCCATGCAAACAGATAATAATGTAAATAAAACCGCTATTAAATCAGGACGTTTTAAATAATATATGCAGTAATACATTAAAGTTCCTAATCTTTCAAATAAACCAGTAAACAGTAAGAATAGAGTTGCATATACCAACAGTAATTGCTTATTTGAAAATGCAGCCTTTAAAGATTGTTTTACTGTAGGCTTTTCTGCCTTTGTAGGTGTTATAACTTCTTTACAATTTTTAAATGTTATAAACAACATAGGCATTGAAATTAATGATAATACAATTGATGCATAGAAGTAACCCTTTTGATTATTACCTTTACCTAATATTTGAATTAAAGGCATTACTGTAGCTCCTGTAAGAATTCCTGCAATAGTTCCAAAGAATCCCCTGAAAGAATTTAAACTAGTTCTTTCATTAGTATCCCTAGTCATAACTGTAGCAAGTGCACCATATGGAACATTAACTAGCGAATGAACTGAACCTAATAATAAATATGTTACAGCTGCATAGATTATCTTTGATACGCCAGTAAAAGATGGAGTATAAAAAGTTAATACATTAAATATACAAAGAGCTATTGAACCAAATAGGATATATGGTCTAAACCTTCCAAACCTAGTATTTGTATGTTCCATAACTATACCTAGTAATGGATCTACAACACAATCCCATACTCGTGCTACAAGTAATAATACAGCTACAACGGTACCTGGTAATCCAAATACATCTGTATAAAAAAACAAAAGATAAGATGCTATTAGACTCCAAACAATACTACAAGCAAATTCACCTAAACCGTAACTAACTTTTGTGCCAAAACTAAGTTTTTTAGTAACCATTTTTTGAATAACCATTTCCTTATTACTTAATTTAGTTTCCATATATTACCCTCCCTAACATAATTAATAATATCTGTTTGGTCACGATTACAACGTTAATAAATGTATTAGGCAACAATACCATATACTATGAAATCAACAACCTTCATTAGTTTTAAACTTATTTCACTGATGACCAAATAATCTATAATAACGTTTTCATTATTGGCTTTTATAATAGATCTCTTTAGTAGTTTATTTGGTATAAGCAACTATTAAAGAGATCTATGAAAGACTATTGAATTTTCATGGTCTTTTATTTATTTTGTTAATTTATCAAAATCTTTATATCTTTGTAATAGTTCTGGCAATATATCCTTTGCTGCTTTCATTTTTGGTCCTGCTATAGCACCAAATCCTTGAATCTCTAAATAATGCTCCTTAAGTCCTGCGTATGTTCCTCTGGCACGCTCTTGTTGCTCTTTTGAGAAAGTTACATTTACCCTTTCTCCATCTATTTTTAATTTACCTTCAATACCACATACTGTACACTCTACAGTAGTTGTACCGTTTAATGTAATTAAATTTTGATGACATACTGGGCAAGTTCCTTCTTCTCCGTACCATTCTATATCATCATCAGGTCTACCTATTGCTTCTGCAACCTTAACTCCTAGTGTATTTACATTTTTAATTAAATCTTTGTTTAATACTGGACTTCCTGTTCTTCCCATATCATATACATCAACTTCTCCAACAACTTTCATTGCCATTGACATACCAAAAGTATGCATAGTAGGCATTCCTAAAGAAACCCAATTTTTAGTATGTGCACCTCCAACAGAAATATACCCAACATAAAACTTCTTAAAATACCTTGGATCAACTTGGTTATCTACCTCACCTCTTACTATACGTTTATCCTGTTCACCTTGCATTGCTGCACTGTCATGACGAGGTCCAAATCTATCAATAAAATCTTTAAATTGTCCAACTGGTTCAAGCACATACACTGGAGCAGCTACAATTATTGCATCCGCATTAAGAATCTTCTCCTCTAATTCTTGAAAATCATCTTTGATAATACATTGTGTATCTTTTCCCTTTTGAAATCCTGTACTACATGCTCCACAACCAGTACAACGACCAATGTTCAGATTAACTGTATTTACAAATTCAACCTGCGCACCTGCAGCTTTTGCTCCGAATAATGCTTCTTTTACTAATATATCATTGTTAGCCATCTTTTTACCAAATGAAATTCCTAATACTTTCATGTTTTTAATCTCCTCTATGTCATATTTATATTTATATATCGAATACTAATTTTACTCCACCATAAATCCCTGCATAATTCCCCAATGTAGCAAGTTCAAATTTTGTTCTTTCAGAAGCATGAAATGCTTTTTTTATAAAATGTTTTTGAATTACATTCAGAAGAATTTCTCCTGCTTTTGATAAACCTCCACCTATAACGAAAATTTCCGGATCACATACACATGATACATTTGCAAGTGTATTTCCTAATTTTTCTCCCAAATCTTCAACTAACTTACTTGCTAACTCGTCACCCTCTCTTGCAGCATCAAATATTTCTTTTGCTGTTATTTTACTATGATTTCTTAGTATAGAGGGGCTACTATCATTTTCTAAAAGCTTTTGTGACTCTTTTACGATACCATTAGCTGATGCATATTGTTCAAGGCAGCCTGTTTTTCCACATCCACAAACTTCTGTTTCATTTTCAACAACTTTAATATGTCCAATTTCTCCGCCTGCACCGTGTATACCTGAAATTATTTTACCATCAATTATAATTCCACCGCCTACTCCAGTCCCAAGTGTGACCATTATTAAACTTTTATATCCTTTGCCTCCACCCTGCCACATTTCTCCTAATGCAGCAACATTGGCATCATTGCCAGCTTTTACTGGAAGATCAATCATTTTGCTCAAAGTTTCTTCTACATTAAATATGTCCCAACCTAAATTAACGCATTTTAATACAGTTCCGTCACAACTTACAGGTCCAGGTACACCAATTCCAACACCTACTACACTATTTTTATCTATTTTTTTTTGCTTTAATTTATTTTCTATTTCCATAGATATATCCTCTAATATATATTTACCATTTTTCTTTCTATTGGTATCTATCTCCCATTTTTCTAATAATGTTCCATCAACTTTAAACAATCCTATTTTTATTGCGGTTCCACCAATATCTACCCCAAATCCATATTCTCTCATTTGATTTCCCTTCGCCTTTTTTTCTTTTATATAAAATAACTTAAAACATTATAGCTTTGTTTGTTTCACTAGATTCAAATGCAGCTTCCATAACAGATAACACTTTTCTTACTTCTGGAATCTTTATTTTTAATTCTTCTTTTCCATTTATTACTTGAACAAAATTCTTATAAAAATCTGTCCATTCTGTTTTCACTTCCGGTAGTGCTTCTGAATACAATACACCTGCAGGTTGAGGTGCAAATTGTCTAGTTGGACCAGCAACAGTTTCTGCAATTTGTGCAGGTAATTTATCTAATAATTCACTAGTTCTCCAAATCTCACCATCACAAGCAAATGAATTGATTTTTAAAGTTCCTCTATTTCCTGCAACTAACCATCTTGGCTGATAACTTAATATATAAGTACCTAACTCAAGATGCACTGTAATACCATTATCAAATTTCATTAGAATTTTAAAATAATCATCAACTTCGTCATTTATAATACTTTTAATATCTGCAAACACACTCACTAAGTGTGCATCCCCCATCATAAATAATGTTTGGTCTATTAAATGCACTCCCCAGTCATACATCATACCGCCACCGTATTTTTTGTATAAATGCCATTCATGAATTCTTCCATTTGCTGTATGAAGTTTTGATTCTATTGTGAATATTTTACCTATTAAATTTTCCTCATATACTTTTTTTACAATTTGAAAATCTTTATCCCATCTTCTATTTTGATGCACTGTAAAAATTACATTGTTATCTTTTGCTGCTTGTGTCATCTCATCAAGTTCTTTTACATTAAGTGCTGCTGGCTTTTCGCATATAATATTTTTCCCAGCTTTAGCAGCTTTTATTGCCATCTCTTTGTGTAAATAATTTGGGACTGTAAGCAACACTGTATTAATATCAGGATTTGCTAAAAAATCATCTACAAATTCATAGGATTTTACTCCTCTCGCTTCTGACTCTTTTCTTTTTTCTTCCTTAATATCACAACTTGCTATAATTTCTACTTGGTCAACTCTTCTGGCATTTTCTTCGTGCCATTTTCCCATACCGCCAAAGCCTAAAATCCCTAATTTAACGTTCATAGTATTACCTCCTTGTATTTATATTACAAATTGTCTAAGATATTTTGCACTTAAAATTACGGCCTTCTTTGCATCTTCAACGGAGCCTTCAAATGCTTTATCCTCAACTTCAATACATGTGTATCCTTTGTAACCTATATCAGTAAGCGCTGAAACATATTTACCCCAATTAACATCGCCAAGTCCCGGTAATTTAGGTGACATATATTGAAGTGGTGTTGCCATAATTCCAACATCGCAAAGTTTATCCTTGTATATCTTTATATCCTTATAATGTACATGAAAAATCTTATCTTTAAATTCATATAATGGCTTAATATAATCAATTTGTTGCCATATAAAGTGCGATGGATCATAGTTTATCCCGAAATTGGGACTATCTATTATTTCAAAAACTTTTCTCCAATTTGCTGGTGATGTCATAAGGTTTTGTCCACCTGGCCATTCATTATCTGAAAATAACATTGGACAATTTTCAATTGCAATCTTTACACCTTTTTCTTCTGCATATTTTACAATTGGAGGCCAAACTTCCTTAACTATTTCTAAATTTTCCTCTACTGTCTTTGAAGGTACTCGTCCTACAAAAGTAGTAATCATATTAACATCTAATTTACTAGCCGCATCAATTAATTTATATATATGTTCAATATATGTTTTCCTTTTTTCTAAATCAGCATCAATTGTATTTGGATAATACGCTAAAGAAGATATTTCAACACCTTTTTTAGAGCAATAGTCTTTGATATAAATAGCTTTTTCATCATCTAAAGTATTTACATCAATATGGCTTACCCCTGCATATCTTCTATCAACTTTTCCTTTAGGCCAACATGCAACTTCAAGGCACTCTAATCCATTTTCAGACGTAAAATCTACTAATTCCTCAAAACTTAATTCTCCTAGTATTGCACTAATAAAACCTAATTCCATAAATTTTCACCTCTCATAAGTATTTAACTTTCCAATAACTTTCTTTCCATCATAAGATGTTTTTTAGTCATTTCGATTGCACGTCCAGATGCATGATCTTCATACTCTGACATTATATATCCTTCAAAATCCGAGTTTTGTATAACAGGTAATATCTCCTGATATGGAATACTCGCTTCATGGTTTTGTTCGTCCATGTAATGGAATTTACCATGAAAGTGAAAACAATATGGGATTATATTTTTTAGTCCTTCTAAATCTGGTTCTTTACGAAACTGCACGAATCCATACATTCCTTCAAGTGCCCCAAATACTGGTCCACCTGCCCCTACTTCTATTAATTTTTTTCTAGTTTCCTCTTTTGGAACATCATCATATCTCATCTTAGCAGCTAATTCTAAATGTTCTAGTTTTGCTCCTGCTTTCAATGCATCATCCCAAATTGGTTTATTAGGTTTCGTTGCAAAACATCCAAAGTCAGGAATCAATCCAATAAATTTTGAACCTGATTCTTTAATAACTTCAATATATTCTTTAACAATTGGAGTTGATGGAGTTTCAGGATTATGAATTTCTATACCAACTTTTATTCCATACTCTTCTGCATAAGGGGCTAATCTTCCTAGTGCTTTTGGAGATAACAGATATTGAGCCCTCATAATTTTACATCCTAATTTATGTGCACTTTTCAAATCAATAATAGCACTAGCTAATAATTCATCTTCTGTTAAGTTACGCCCTGGAATCATACCTCTATCTTGGTTTGCACTATAGCAAATAGGCTTGATACCATATTTTTGTGTACAATTTTGAACTAAACCTAAGAATTCATCACTTACATATGGATAAGAAGGATTCATTTGTGTCCCTACAACTTCATATCCTTCAGCACCCATTTGTGCAGCAATACGAACACAATCTTCAAATGATAAAATTCCTCTTGCATATTCGGCTGTAAAACAATATAGAGTTACACCTAATTTAATATTACTCATATTTTTCCCTCCTTTAATCTTCTTTAATACTTAAAACCTTTTCACCACAACTGTCTAATGGCATATAATTCGAGTCTTCTGCAGATGCAGATAGTGGCATATAGGGAACTCTTAACATTAAGTGTACTTTAATATCATGATTTCCAGCACTTAAGCCGCTCTTTTTATGTACCATTATATGAGCTGGTTCAATTAGTTGCCAAAATTCACTTATTAAATTAGAAAATTGATTTACATTAAATTCTTTATTATTTATACCAAAAGTAACCTTTTCGTCAGCAATTTCTTCACCATCAACTGTAACTTTAAATTCATCAATACATGAAAGATAGTGTCCTCTATAATTACTTAAACGCATATCAAAAAGAAATCCTCTTTTTTCTCCATTTACATAAGTATTCTTTAAACTATTGTCGCAAATAACATCAACAAAATTAATTCTCATTGCAAATCCCACATTAAGACCTCCTATTTTTAAAATATAATTTCTTTTCCGAGTGCAGCTGATTTATAGATATAATCAAGTATTTTTGTTACGATAAAAGCCTGTTCAGGTTTTACTAATGGCTCTGTATTGTTTTTAATAGCCTCTAACCATTGTTTTGCTTCTACCATCTCTGGTGATGATGCACTTCCTTCAAAGAATGAAATACTTCCTGCTGCTGAATTTTTTTCTTCTACTAGCATTCCATGATGAGCTCTGTTGTATATTAATTCATTTACTGGGAAACTCATTCCTGATTTGATTTCTGCTCCTGCCTTTGTTCCACAAAGTGTAGTAGATGCTTCCTTAGACTCTACTACATTTAATGCCCATGAAGATTCTAAGAAGATAGTTGCTCCATTTTCCATTTTAATAAATCCAAATGCTGAATCTTCTACTTCAAAAGTTTTAGGATCCCACGGTCCAAACATATTGCCTTCAGGGCCGTCTTCCAAATTCCCTAATTTATAAAACACAGAACCCGTTACTGAAACAGGTTTATAATTATCCATCATCCACAAAGTTATATCAAGTGCATGTGTTCCAATATCTATTAATGGCCCCCCACCTTGTTGTGATTTATCTGGGAATACTCCCCAAGTTGGAACTGCTCTTCTTCTAAGTGCATGTGCTTTTGCAAAATAAATATCACCAAGTTCTTCTTTTGCACAAGCTTCATGTAATGATAGTACTTCAGGGCGAAATCTATTTTGATATCCAATCGTAAACTTCTTTCCTGATTTCTTCCAAGCATCAATCATCGCTTGAGCTGCATCGGTTGTATGTGCCATTGGTTTTTCACACATTACATTTTTTCCTGCCTCAAATGCTGCCACCGTAATTGGACTATGCATTACATTAGGTGTTAATACATGAATTACCTCTATCGATTTATCCTTTAACAATTCATTATAATCTGTGTAAACCTTTGCTCCGGGTGCCCCAAATTTTTTAGCGGCTTTAACAGCTCTTTCTTCAACAATATCGCAAAATGCTACCATTTCACATAAATCCTTGTGGAATGTTAATGCGGGGAAATGCTTGTTATTTGCAATACCTCCACATCCTATAATACCTATTCTAATTTTACTCATTTTTATTTCCCTCCTATTGTTACATTTCTTATTTTTCTTACTACCTAAATTATACTTTTTTAAACAGATTCAATCATCCAATTAATTACACCTAATTCAATTAACTATTGCCCAGTTTTATATTTAAAAAATTTTCATAAAAAATAAGGTCAAAAACAGTACGTCTGTTTTTTGACCTTATTTTATATTGACCTTGATATTAATCTTTATATGATATGTGTATCATGCTAAACTCATGTGCTGTTAAATTAATCTCTAAATTCAACACATTTTCATCTACTTTACATCTTTTTATAGACAACCTAGGTGTTGAAATTCGTTTTAAATACTCTATCTCATCCTTCCCTAAATCGTCAAACTCATCCATTTTAACCCATTCATCTAGTACACTTCCATTTTGTCTACTTACTGAATAAGTTTTTACATCATATTGCCCATTCAATACATTTTTAATTTGAAAATTCAAACATAAATCTTCATAATTATTGAATATTTTATCCTGCTCACTTGCCTTAATTTGATCCTCTGCTTTTAAATAATAGTAATAATTAAAATGTTTATAATTATGACAAGCTATATAATATCCATTATGATTGTTAGCAGTTATAATATAATTGTTCCCTTTATCTATAATACTATTGCTCATTCTATTCATGAATTCAATGGCATAAAATGGTGGTTTTTTTATTTCATCCTTCGAAATTAAACCTGCACCACCATTTAACAATATGTTAGAATCATAAAACTCTGAAAATAAATCAGAACCAATCCAATACCCTAGTAAATCTACTTCATATATATTATCAATAATAGTTTTCATTACATAAGCACCTTTATAACAGCTATCATTAGTATAATTACGACTAGATATTGTGTCATTCCATTCAGTAATATATAATTCTTTCACATTCCATTGTATATCTTTCAATATTTTATTAATGTATTTGGTCTCATTTAAAATAAAATTTTTATCCGTGGTGCGTTTTGAATATTTCTCACCTTTCTCACTCCCTGCCAAATATGGATAAAGATAAACTGATAGAAAATCTGGCTGAATACTTTCAGCTTTCCACTCTGTAAAATCTTTAATTAACTGTTTTTGTCCATAATCCACACAAAATCCTGCTCCACCAATTTTACAATTTGGAATATAACGTTTTAACTCTGTATATCCCACATTAAAAATAGTAATATAATCAACCTGTATATACTCATTAAGGTTGTCTTTCCACATTTCAAAACACCAAGTCTGAACCTCCTCACCACCATATCTCTTAACAATATGAGTAGCAAAAGCCTTTACAATATTTCTCCATTCATTGATGTTCGAAAAAAGTGGTTTATCTTCCTTAAATATAATTGGTTTACTTACTGTTCTATTAACTCTCTTAGGTTTTTGCCCAAGTTCAATAAATGGTTTTATATTATATTTTACCAAGAAATCTAAAACTCTATCTATTTTATCAAAATTATATTTCCCTGTTATATCTGATACATTTACATACATATCATGTCCAAATATATCCCAAAACCTAACAAATTTAAATTTCAAATCATTTTTTAATATTATTATATGTTCTTGCATATCTGAATGTAACAAATCGCTTGCTACTCCAATGTTAATGACTTTATCCCAATTCTTTTCATATTCTTTTTTGCTGTTTGTATCTACAATTATATACTGGTTATCTTTTACCTTATCTGATTTGTTTTCTGACAAATTTCCTTCAAAATGAGTCTCAAGTCTAGATAATATAGTTTTCTTATAACCAGCATTATCGATTTCATCTAGACTATTATCTTTGTCTTTTGTTAGTTTCTTTTGATATACAGAAGGCGTCATATTATAAGTTGCTTTAAATAACTTGTTGAACACAGCTGTATTCGCAAATCCATTATTCAAAGCTATCCTAGTAATAGTTGTATCCGTATATAATAACTCCTCTAACGCATGATGCAATCTAACATTATTTAAATACTCTATAAAGTTCATTCCCAGTTGTTTCTTCAAATATCTTGATAAATAAGCGTTAGATAAATGTAACTGATTGGCTAAATCATTAAGGCTTATTGCTTTATTATAATTACCTTGAATATAATTAGTAATCTCATTAATTCTATCATCATATTTGCTAGTCATATTATGAAAACGCTCATCTGCATTATGTATTAGAAAACTACTTGTTAATAAATTTAATAATTGATAAAACAGACTATATTCGTAAAAATCTTCTTCTCCCTTTCTATTTAAATAATTATTAAAGATTAATTTCAATATTCTCCTAACTTCTTGGTATGAATCATCTTTATCTATAGTTGAATTACACCAAAATAATATTAAATTATTACCAAGGAAACTACTTAGTTTTTGAAATGAAATATAGAAACTTGCCATAAGAATATTTTCTGAACACTTATAACTATGTTTTTTATTGGCATTAATAACTACGAAATCATCCTGCTCCAAGTGGAATTTATCAGCTTCAACTTCTAATTCCATTTTACCTTCTAATATATAAACTAACTCAATCTCTTGATGTGAGTGAATTCCCATTCTTTTATTATCCATTATATTGTATGTAATTATTTTTTCTCTACCCATACTTACATCTTCCACCTAATAACCTCCATGCTTTTTAGACTCTCAGTACCTTTAAATTGAACATACCTTCTTTATGATTCTATATGTTGATCTTAATGATTGCAAGTAGGGTTATGAATTTAATACTGCACTGGGATCCCCCTAAGTGCAGTATTTTTATTAAAACCTATTTAAATTATTATTCTGTCTACTTTAATGGTAACACATCAATTCATAATACTCTTTTATATTACAAAAGCTGATACACAAATAGAATTTATGTATCAGCTTCTCACTATTTCATTCACCATAGCCTTTATATTTCTCAAGTAATTCCTTTTTATTCGGTATTTGACCAGGTCCAACAGCTTTTGTAGATATTTCTATACAATGCTCAAGTTTTCCTGCATAAAATAAACGGGAGCGTTTTTTCTGAGCCTCACTAAAGTTTACTTTAATTTCTCCATCCACTAAGCTTAAATCTCCACTAATTCCGCAAACCGGGCATTCTACCTGATTTTTGTTATGAACTATGGTTAACATGTCACAATGGCATACAGGACAAACACCTTCTTCATTTCCTCTCCATTTACTCATTTCTTCTTCATTACTATGAATGGCCTCAGACATATTTTGACCAAGCCTTACCATACGCTCCATTACTTCTTTATTTCCTACTACATGCTCATGTGCCATGGCACCAAAATACTCATATTTATCTACTACATCTATTCCCATTGACATCGTAAATTCATACATTGTTGGCATTGCAAATGATAACCAATTTTGCGTCAATGCGCCACCAACAGTAATTAATGCAGCGACTCTAGGTTTAAATGATCTCTCATCCGGTAATTCATTTGGTTTTTTACCCATTTTAATTCCGTTTTCTTTTGCATTTGTTCTAAAAGAAATATCATGAGATGGCCCTAGCCTATCACATACTGTTTTAAAATTACCAGTAGGTGATAAAACATATGTAGGCGAGCCAACTATCACAGCATCACACTCTAATAATGCCTCATCAATAATATTCATATCATCTTTTAAATGACACTTTCCATTGCCTCCACCTAATAAACTTATTACACAAGAAATACAGCCTGTACAATTTTTAATATCTAAATCATCAGCACGAATAAATTTAATCTCTGCTCCTGATTTTTCGCATTCCATTAATGCAGTCTTAATCATTACCTCAGTATTGCTCATTTTTCTTCCAAAAGAAATACCTAACACCTTTTTTTTCATAATTAAATCTCCTTTATATATAATCTACTAGTATTTTCTAAAATAAATCATCCACTACTTGTCACTTTTTAAATCTAACTTGCTTCCTATACATTCATTCTACATTTAAAAAAATACATACACATCATTATAATTATCTACTTTTATTTATATATTTATCTAAAATTTAAATCTTAGTGTTCTTTGATTAAAACAGATTAAAATTTATAATATATAATTATCCTTTATTCTTTATTCTTTATTCTTTATTCTTTATTCTTTATTCTTTATAGATTCTTTATAGATTGTTTATTAATTGTATTTTCAATTACCTCTATTCTAATACCAAACGAATTAATAATTGGCGGACTAACTGGAGTATCAATCATACTAGAAAAGTTAATTCATATTAAATATATAATCCGCGGCAAGAAATCAAAAAAGGATAATAAACTATTATCCTTTTTGTAATGTAATCTCCATTATATAATCTTATAAAAATTAATAAAGCTTCATAGTTTTAAATTAAAAACTATGAAGCTTTACTAATTTCTATTTCTTCATTATTAGCATTCTCGATATTTCTAACAAGATTATTTAACTCTAAGTAATAAGATCCACTGTGATTGGGTTGAGCCAATAACATACCTATCATAGCCTTCTTAATATTTTTAGAACCAAATATTTCTTTCATAATTTCTTTCATAAATCATCCTCCTAAATTTTATTTATAATGTTATGATACTCTAATTCAAATAAAAGTACAAAGATGGAAAACATAAGAAATCGTTTTAAAATACTAATAAATCATGAACATTTTGTTAATATTCTAGAAATCCTATCTGAAAATATTGTAAGATTATTTAAAATTTTAACAACATTTCAAATGGAAAGTCGTTAAAAGAGGAGTTACCTCCTATTGCCACTTCCACTAGGACACAAATCACTTCTTCTAATTTATCTGCGCAAAACATTTTTCAAACGTCTATTTACAGAATCCGAATCATAGTCCTTATACCTCTGACCCTGCGCCCACCTTTTCGTATTTTCATATTCAGCATGATTAGGATTTTTCATTGTTTTTAAAAATTCCTTGTATCCAGTAATACCACCAACATCTTCTGGTGGAGTATTACCACTCCCCATTACACATGTTGGATAATTTTTATCATAATTCGCATTAACACCTTGTATAGTAATTTCATGCTCCCAGTTATCCCCGTAGTCATAACAATAAACTATTCTATATTTCTGATTAGTGTATTCTGAAATATCAACCTGTGAATCTAAAAGTATTTTACATTCCTTCGATTCTTCATAAATTTCCTCAAATTCACTAATAACATTTGAGACATATTTACCTGAATCATCAATAATATTGAATTCATACAGATGGTAGTCTTTCCAGTCAAAAGCGACTTGGAGTATTTCATGAAGCTCCTTAAATGTAGTATTTATAGGAGTTATAATTCTTCTCCATGCTATTTCAGGATATAATTTAAGCTTAACTATTAAATCTACTGCCTCACACCTAACAATTTCTTCACCAGCAAATATTTTAAGATCCTTGCTTAAGAGTTCATACGGATAGTGATAATCAGATTCCTTACTCATTTTTACAATGTCCGTATTAATTATTCTAGTTGCCGAAGTTTGAAAAAGTTCACTTAATTCTAAATTATCTCCAAGTCCTTTTATAAGTTCACAAGCTTTATTAAGCCTAGCCACATATTTCGAACCTCTTGTCTTCGAATAAATAAATTCTCCCGAACTTTTCAAATACTTATCTACGATTTCTTCCTTAATTTTTTCATCTCTCAAACAATTTCTAATTCCAATAATGAGTAACTCATTTAAATTTTTAAATTGTTTTGCTTTTAACCCATAAAGAACAAATCCGAATCTATTGCTATCATTTACCATAACAATTGTCTTTCTTCGATTTACGGTAATCAAATGTACACTCCAGCAAAAGAAATCTTCCTCTTCAGTTTCATTTTGAAGCACTATTCCCATCTCATCTTGTAGTTTCTTTGTACAACATATTTGCATTTTATCCCCCCTTAACCCTGTCTTTCGGAATCCACTCCTATTAATTTATAGAATTATTTTATTATAACATTTTATTGTCATAATTGACCTAAAAAACTATCATTTTCTTGTGTGATCGTGGAATTTGACTTTAATAAAAAATAAAACATAGGATTAACGATATTGTCGTTAATCCTATGTTTTATTTATTTTTTATATCTACGTTTTTCTCTGCATAACTTAAAAATCAAAAGTGATACAAAGTCATTCGTTGTTTAATTAACAGTCAGATAAAAGCGACTTATCCGGAGTTACAAGTATTTTCACATGTTTCTTCTTTTCTGGTCCAGTTAAAGCTGCGAACCCTTCTTCTACTATATCATCAAGAGCTATCTTTTTAGTTATATATCCTTCAGCTTTAATTCTTCCATCACTCATTAAAGCAATTGTTGATGGGAATTCATGCCTATACGCTAATGTTCCTACTATTTTCTTTTCAGTGAATACCAAAACATTTGGATTAAAGCTTACATCACCTTCCCAAATGCTTGTTATAACCATAGTTCCTTCGTATTTTAAACTATCAATACCTATATCAAAACCTATTTTTGCTCCAGTAGTTTCAAACGCTGCATCTACACCTACTCCACCTGTAAGTTTTTTAACTTCCTTAGCTATATCAACTTCATTTGGATCAAGAACAACATTTGCGCCTGCTCTTTTTGCATATTCTTGTCTTATTGATTTTCTTTGCAATACTATTATAAGTCTTGCTCCTGCAGCTTTTAAGCATTCTATTGTTGCAAGACCTATTGGGCCTGAACCAAGTACAATCGCAGTATCTCCTGTATTAAAATTAGCCATTCTAATAGAATGAAGAGCAACTGCTATTGGCTCTATCAATGCTGCTTGTTCATAGGACATATTGTCAGGTATTTTATGAACATATTCTTCTGGGAATACAGTATATTCAGCAAGTCCACCGCCACTTCCACAAAGTCCATGAAATCCTAATGATGAGCAAAGATTATATTTTCCTTCTTTACATGCTGGGCATTTACCACAAGCTACAATAGGTTCCACTGTAACTCTATCTCCAACCTTAATATTAGTTACATTTTCTCCAATTTCTACAACGTCACCTGAAAACTCATGACCTAAAACAACTGGTGCAACATTACCACTTATAGGATGAGGTTCTCCGACTGGTATAAAAATTGGTCCTCCTAGGTACTCATGTAAATCTGATCCACATATTCCACACCATTTTACTTTAATTTTAATATTTCCTTTAGTAACCTTTGGTTCTTCTATTTCTTCAACTCTAACATCTCTTACTCCATACCACAATGCTGCCTTCATAATAAAAATCCCTCCTAAATGATATAATTATATGTTTTATTGTTAATTTTCTCACATACTTATATAGCAATTATCATTCCAAGATAATAATTTCAGCATAATATTAAAAAAAAAGCATTTACCTCATTGCTAAACTTTCTTAAATCACTGCTGTATAATAGCTACCACTTAAAAAAATTAATTATTTTTTCTCATCTTACAAAATAAAAAGCCTGATAAAAATTATTGAAAATAGCCTCAATCTCAAAAAGACACACTAATTAGTGTGTCTTTTTGACATTTTACATGTTTTAACTCTCTTTTTAGTACACTTTATAGTTATTTGTTTTAAATTTGAAAGTTAAATATGGAATATATATTTAAACATTGTTAATATTATATTTTTTAATTTTTCTGTACATAGTAGATCTACTTATTTTCAACATTTTAGCTGCTTTTACTAGGTTCCCATGACAAAATTTAAGAGCCTTTATTATACTCTCTTTCTCTAAAATATCTATAGGTATAATGTCTATATCTTTAATTTCTTTATCTTTAGTTTTTTCTATACATTTATTTATTTCTACTATATCTGAAGACTCTAATCCAATTATATTATCTTCGCTTGAATAATAATCTCTTTCTATAACATTCCTAAGTTCTCTCACATTACCTGGCCATTCATATTCCATAAGATTCGTGATATAATTTTTATTCATGACTTTGATTTTATCATTATTTTTCATATTTAGCATGTCTATGAAATATTTTGCAAGTACTCCTATGTCCTCTTTTCTTTCTACAAGTGGAATAGTTTTTATATTCATTACATTTAACCTATAATAAAGATCCGCTCTAAAAGTTTTCTTTTTTACCTCTTCTTTTAGCCTCTTATTAGTTGCACATATAATTCTAACATTTAACTCCTTCTCATAGGTTCCACCGACTCTAACAATTTTATTGTTATCGAGTACCCTTAATAGTTTAGATTGAATATCTAAAGGAAGTTCTCCTACTTCATCTAAAAAAATAGTTCCTCCATCTGCAAGCTCAAATTTTCCAGGGTGTCCCTCTTTAATCGCTCCCGTAAATGCGCCTCTATCATACCCAAAAAGTTCACTTTCTACCAATTCTCTTGGTATAGATGCGCAATTTATAGCTACAAAAGGTCCCTGCTGCCTTTTACTATAATTATGTATTGATTGAGCCACTAGCTCTTTACCTGTACCACTTGAACCTTCAATTAGTATATTACAATCACTTTTTGCAGCTTTCTTTGCAAATTCTATTAAACTTTTCATTTTTTCATTATCACTTATAATATCATCAAATTTATAGGTTGCTTTATATCCCACTACTTTATTAACCAACTTATGTACATATTGCGTTTCTCTAAAAGTTATAACGCTGCCCATAAATTTATGATTAACTTTCATAGCAACAGCATTTATTATACATTTTATTCTCTTATTTCTTATATGAAAATCACATTCTATATTATTATAAGCTTGCCTAGAACTCGATATCATATGATCAAAATTTAAATCTTTTAGTGTTTCTTTTATGTTCATTTTAAATATTTCATTTTGTGTTATTCCTAAAATATTTTCAGCCCTGTCATTTATCCTTTTGATATTAAAATTCTCATCAATAACAATCATACCCTCCACTATTGAATCAAAGGTTATGTTTAATAAATCATAAGAAATAATAAGTGCTAGCTGCTTTTTTATGGACTCCGCTGCTGCCGTAACAATTCCTAATGTATGTAAATGTGCATCACGACAAATACCTGACATATTTATACACCCTATTATATTTCCCTCTTCATCATGAATAGGCGCTGAAGAACATGTCCAAGAATGTTGATTTATACCATAATGTTCAGCCCCTATTGTCTGTATAGGTTTATCTAAGTGGATCGCTGTTCCTATAGCATTAGTGCCCACTGCCCTTTCTGTCCACAGAGCTCCTTTTACAAAATTCAACTCATTTGCCTTTTGTATAATATTACTTTCTCCAATAATATCAAGTATATATCCATCTCTATCTGATAAGAACAAAGCAAATCCAGAACCCGCTATAATATTATGTATATCCTCCATTATAGGACGGGCTACGGAAACAAGTTCCGCATTTTCTTTGATTTTAGATTCTACAGATACCGCATAAGCATCATTACCACGACCATCCATAAAATCTACACCATATCCCTTGCATCTTTTCCAGGAGTCTGCTATTTCTAATCTTACATCATTATTCATATTCCCTTGCTTCACAAATTCTTCCCACGCCTTAGAAATAAACCCCATATACTCTGACATATTCTTCATTCCACCCTCCCTTTTGTGCCACCCACGTGGCAAGTGGCATTTTATTATATTATACTATTTTATTATGAGAAAGCAATTTGAAACTGTTACCACTACAATTGATAGCAAAAGTTATTCTGTAAATAAGGTATCATGTTAGGGTGTATTTAAAATCAATATTTTTATGTTAAATATTTGAAATTTATATTGATATTCTATATAATTGAATAAGGACATACTTAAAATAAAAATTCAAGCAAATTTTAGTTAAAAGACAACAACTATTATTGTTAAATGCTTATTATATTAGAAACTAAGAGGGAGTGGTATTATTATTCTGAATAATATATTTATACTTTTCATATTTATAGTAGGATTGTGCATTATTCTGTATGGAATGACGAGAACAGAAACAAATTTCGATATGCTTAGATATGCTTTAACTACAAATACAAAAATTGAAAATAAAAAGGGGTATGTAAAATCTTATAAAATTAGCTCTTTAGTAATAGGGTTTTTATTCTTAACGTTAAGTGTTCTATCGTATGCTGAGGTATTTTCTTTTTGGTATACGACTTTATGTTTTCCTTCAATAATTTTATTGAAATTTATAATGAGACTGTTTATTCAATTTAAATATTCTAAAAAATCTACAACGTAAGGGATGTTTAAATATATTATTTTAGTGGTTAATTATTGTGTAATTTGTTAAAGGGAAAACATTTTTATTTCTATGCGAGACAACTCAAATAAAAAGACATATCTAAGAGTTTTTCTATAATATACCCTATAGAGTAGACAATAAAAAAAGCCGCTCTATAGGGCGTTTTTATGGATATTCCCGTCATCAACGGTTATCTACAGTATATAACAAAACATTAAAAGGTATATTTACAAGAAAATTTCACCTAACCTCACATCTAATTAATGATGGAAACTAACTTTGTCGTGATTATTTAATACTGGGTTTTTCTTTAAATACTCCAGTTCTTTACGAAAATCACGAAGTAGTAAAAATATCATGTCCCTACTAACTCCATGACGAATTAAAATACGTTGTACGGTCATATTTTGACGATCACTTGGGAGTGGATAGGATGCAATTTGCCAACCGTGCATTCTTAAACGGTCAGAAAGATCGTAAAGTGAAAATCCTGCTTCCTCTTCATCTTTTAACGAATAACAAACTGCTGGTATACCACCGTGTCCATCATATAATATTTCCAAAGTATCTATTTCCCTTAATTGCTCACCTAAATACTGAGCAGTGCTAGCACATTCACTTTGAATTGTAGTAAAGCCATCACGACCCAATCGTAAAAAGTTGTAATATTGAGCAATAATTTGACCAGCTGGCCTTGAAAAATTTAGAGCAAACGTCGGCATTTGTCCCCCTAAGTAATCAACATTAAAAATTAACTCCTTAGGCAGATCAGCCACAGTCCTCCAAATTATCCAACCAACGCCAAGTGGTGCCATACCAAATTTATGACCTGATGCATTAATTGATTTGACTCTAGCAATGCAAAAGTCCCACTTAAGCTTTTTCTGTATAAATGGGGCAATGAATCCTCCACTAGCTCCATCTACATGAATAGGTATATCAAAACCTTTTTCATTTTGAATCTTATCTAAGGCTCCAGCTAGCTCCTCTACCGGTTCATATATTCCAGTAAAAGTACTACCCAAAGTTGCTACTACTCCAATTGTATTTTCATCACAATAATCATTTAGCTTATCTGGATTTATACCTAATTCATCTTCGGTTATTGGAATCTCTCTAATTTCCACATCAAAGTAACGTGCAAATTTATGCCAACATATCTGAACAGGCCCACATACAATATTAGGATTATTAGTAGATTTCCCCTCGGCTTCACGCCTCTTACGCCACTGCCATTTAAGTGCAAGCCCCCCAAGCATCGCAGCTTCACTTGATCCCGTTGTTGAACATCCAATGGTATCTTCTTTTTCAGGTGAATGCCATAAATTTGCGAGTATACTCACGCATCTATGTTCAATTTCAGAAGTTTGAGGGTACTCATCCTTGTCTATCATATTTTTATCGATTGACAAATCCATGAGCTCATGAACTTCATCTTCGATATATGTTGTGCAAAATGTTGCTAAATTTTGACGCGCATTTCCATCCATAAAAAGCTCATCGAGAACTAATTGCCTAATTACTTTAGGATCTGAAGTTGTTTCAGGCAACTCATTTTTGGGAAGCTGATCTAGTGCTATTGAATTAGTATAAAGATCCTTAAACTCATCTTCATCTCTACCTTTTTTATAATGATATAATGTCATAGTCTATTCCTCCTTGCTCCCTGCGATAATGTTATTTTAACATTAATACATCTAAATACTTGTCATTTTTATTCAATTCCGCTTTAGCGTAAGGACAGATAGGAATTATTTTTTTGTTTGTATCTCTCGCTAAACTAACAATCTTTTCTAACAATTGTCTAGCTACATTTTGACCTCTTAACCCATCAGATACAAAAGTATGATCGATGGTTATCGCATCTCCATGATATGCAAATTCCATCTTAGCGAGTGGTTTTTCTTCATTATCACCCACATAAAAACTCTTTACTCCTTTTTTTATATCTAACAAAATAATACCTCCTTTAGTATAAATATATTTATTCTTTTATAATGATAATACTACATTAAATCATCTCGTGCGAAGTTGCAATATTAATTATTTATAGCTGTTATCATTAATTTAGGAATCCCTCCAGTAGAAGTCACTTCATTAATCCAAATATTAAAAATATCCTCACCAAACATTATCCCTTGATAATTTACAAATAGATTTTTTGTGAATGAATTACTTATTGATGCCTTATATTTTGGATAGAAAATCAAATCATAATTCTTAATAAAATAATCTTTATTTTGTATTTTTACAACCTTACCATTAATTTTAGCATTTATAGGATATTTTATTTGCTCAGCTAATCCCTGCTTATCACCATTTACTACATAACTTTGAATTTTGCGAGCAAATTCCTCAACATCTTTGTCCTTTTTAGTATTTAAAGCTACAGCATACCTTTTCCCATATACGTCTGACGCAATGTTACTTTTAAGTGTTAATGTAAATGGATAGCTACTTTTATTATCAGCGCTTACCCATTTACCCTCAATTTTATCAACTGTTTTCATTGTTCCTGTAAATATACCCGTATTTTTACCTTTGGCATCATATTCATATAGAATAATATCTTTTTCATCAGACTTTCCTTTTAGTTTAATCTCCTTCTTCTGCTTTTCATAAAAATATGTCCCTACTATCTCTTTGTTCTGCTTATAAATACTCATTTGAATTTTAATATTATTTTTTATAGTTCCCTCATAATCATAATATCCTTTTTTAAACATACTTTTAGTAATATCCATATTTTCTAGCAAACTAGAAAACGATTTACTATTAGTATCTTTATTACTTTGGGCTTTAGTTACTGTTTTTGCTGTGGCCGCTGTTTTTGTCTGTTCTTGATTACTACTACTCTGAGTATTATTAACATCCTGTTTTGCACTTGAACACCCTGTCATTAAAGTAGTTATCATAATAATTAGTATTATTTTCCTCACATTAAGCCCTCCTATGTGTATAGCATATTTACCTTATTATAACATAATGCATGTTATTTTCATTAGTAGTATGAGCTAAAATCAGAAAAGGTATAACAAAATAAAATTGCTATACCTTAAACTTTGAGTTAAGTTTTTTACTAACCATTTACTATAACTGGATCATTATCTCCTATTGTTATTGTAACTTGATTTTCTACATATAATACCTCTTCTTTTAGTCCTAATGCCTTTGCAACCTCTATATTCTTGAAAAATTTAGTGTTCATATTTTTTTCTTCCTAATATTTTGTTTTCACATATTCTTGCTTTCCTATGTCTTTATTTTATGCTTATTTAAGTTATAAGAATGTGATTTGAATCAAATTATTAGGATTATAAATTTTTTTTATATAAGTCTCTCAAAATTATGATTTTTAGGCCTAGCATAATTAAACTTTAGTCCAAAACATTCACGCGTAAGTAATCCCTTTTCTGAAGAAAAATCCACTACATGCTCTAAAACTTGAACTATCTTTTCTTTTTCTGAATCAGTAATATCTAATTTCACTCCATATATATATTTATTTTCTTCAACCTTTTCTCTCCATGACATATAACCTTTAGCATAAATTTTTGTATCAGCAATAACTATACTAAATTCTAACATTGTATTCTCATCTATTACTAAATTAATATCCGTAATAAATTGAATACCATCATGTGAGATATTATCTATTCGTATAGTGACCCACTGCGAAATGCCCGATTTATTACTTATTTTATGCACTTTCATTTTCGCAACAAAATTATTATTAAGTTTATATCTTTTATATGTTCTTCTATCAACATTCACCGTACATTTTCTAATACAATCTACGTCATATGAACAATTACCAGAATTCTCTAAAGTTCCATTTTTATTTAACTCATTAAGCCTGCTCATAAACTGTTCATGGTCATCATCGCCAGCCTTATTAATAAACTTAACTCCATATCTATATATGCCACCATCGACTTCTTCTTTCCTCACAATATAGCCATAAAAAGCAGTACACTCCTCTTCAACGGTCAACTTAAACTCAATAATCATAATATCACTTACTGGCAAATTTAAGCTAGAAAGAAACTTGAGTCCACCAGAACTGATATTTTCTACACAGATATTTCCTTTTCCTGTAGTGACAATTTTATTATTAAATTTAACAATAGAAATTTGTGTACAAATTGGTGTCTTACATTCAATTCTAGAATATTTTCTAATGCCTCTTGTTTCCATAAAACCGTCCTTTCTAAATCGAGATATATTACATATTTAATACATTTTATTATCGTACGATTACGTTAAGCCCTGAACTATCACTCTCTAAAATTTATACCTAATATGTCTTTAGTATATGTGATAAGACAAAAAAAATTTACTTACTTATCTTCATTTAAAAGCAATTCAAAGTAAAACAGATAAAACCGAAGCTTGTTTAAGATATATTTTACATTTGAGTTATACTGGGGTTATATGAGCTTATATGATATAATACTAATATAGATCAAAAAAAATAAAATATTATTTAGGAGGACAACAAATGAATATATGTATTTTAGGTGGTGGAAATATAGGTACACTTTTAATGGGAGACATCGGAAGAAACAAGAATATTTCTGTTCGATTATTGACTTCCAGACCAAATGATTGGAACCATATTATTGAGGTTTGTGATAATGATGGCACAATTAAACACACAGGGAGAATAGATATTATATCTAGTAACCCAGAGGAAACAATAAAAGATGCTGACATCATTATATCCACACTTCCATCTTATATATTTAGCAAAACGCTTCAAAGAATAAAACCTTTTCTTAAAAAAGGAGTTTGGATTGGCATGATGCCAGGTAACGGTGGTGGAGAATTCTATTGTAGCGATCTTATTGAAAACGGCTGTACAGTATTCGGATTTCAGAGAGTTTATGGCATAGCTAGATTAAAGGAGTACGGAAAATCTGTATATGACCTAGGTAAGAAAGAAGAGCTTTTTATAGGAGCTATTCCTGCTAGTAATACCTCAGAAGTATGCAAGGCATTAGAGACCATACTTAGCATGAAGTGTAATCCACTAGAAAATTTTCTGCAAGTTTCACTTACACCAGCTAATCCAATTCTTCATACTGCAAGACTTTATGGAATCTTTCACGATTATAAAGAAGGAGTATATTTTAAAAATATGATTCAATTTTATAATGAGTGGACGGATGAATGTTCAGAAATGTTAATAGCTACTGATGAAGAGGTTCAGAACTTGTGCCTAAAGCTCGGGACTATTGATTTGAAGAAAGTCGGTTTTATAAAAGAGTATTTTGGAGCAGATTCCTCGCATCAAATGACAAAGCAAATTAGTGGTAAGCCTGCACTTAAGAATATAGAGTCTCCGCTTATAAAAACAGAAAATGGGTATATTCCAGATTTTAATTCAAGGTACTTTCTAGAAGATTTTCCATATGGACTATGCATTATTAAGAGCTTTTGCGAATTAGCGGAAGTTAAAACTCCATTTATTGATAAAATTCTTATGTGGTTTGAGAGCTTTTTCGGGGTTGAATATTATGTAGATAATAAATTTATAGGAAAAGATTTAAAAGGTCTTCCTCTTCCACAAAATTTCGGGATAAAATCAATAGAAGATGTGTTTGCATATTATAAGTAAATTAGGATTATCCTCGACAGTACTACATTAAAGTACTGTCGAGGATTTTTTTTGATAAATGAGTGGCCTTTTATCTTGTTAAATATTTTCAATGTAAAAACTACTAAATTCAATGTTATAATAATACTATTCTTCTTTAAGCTTAAGAAGACTAATGTTAAAGCTATTTAAATATAAAACATTATCTAAAATTTCTTAAGGAGAAGACGTAAAATGGGAAAAAAATATAATAAACACGAAAATGATTCTGAAAACATTAATAATTTAATCAATCATGACGGAATCGGTAATACTAAAAAATCAGCAATAATTCTTTCGCAAAAAGAAGTAGATAGATTTCTTTCTGCCAAAAAGTTATCTGGGCTTGCACTAAGTATTGGTGTATCTTTATGTAATATGGCAGTTATTTCGTCAATATTAATGTACACCCTCATAGATGACTACATTATCCGAGAGAATATGCTTGGACTAATAGTACCATTAGCTATCCTTTTATCCGCTATACCTTTTTTAATTTATTCCGGTAAGAAGTTGAAAAAGTACAAACATCTCAGAAGTGGTTTTGATTATTCTCTTGATGTAGCTTTAACTATTGAGATAAAAGACTCTGCTTTTGTATTAATTTACTTTTGGTCCTCCTTTATTGCTGGATGCCTCTTTATTATGTCACCTTCAGCAATTTGGATGGAGAACAAGTTTTATAATGACCAATCTAATTATGGAGTAGTTGCTATGCTTACAATAGTTTGTATTGCTGCTTTTATATTCATCTATGTAGGTTGTATTAATGAGGGTTACAAAATACTTTTAAATAAAAAGGACTATTCAAAAATAAAGACCCACCATAATAAACTTACCCTTAGAGTTGTCGCTGCAATTTGGTCACTTTCAGGATCTATTTTCTTTATTAGCGGATGTATTTTTAGCCAATGGAATATTATTATATTCCCTATTACAGGTATTTTAGTATATATCTATAATAAATCACAATACTCTACTTAATCTAAAATTGAATATATGTATATATTAAAAGGGAATTCATTTTGATATGCTCCCCTTATGGTAGACAGTTAAATAATAAAACTGTTTACTATAAGGAGAGCTATTTTTTATGGGAAGAAAATCAATTATCTCAGACCAACAAAAAATCAAGGC
>NZ_JAHLDU010000016.1 GCF_018861905.1 Clostridium sp. DSM 17811 | reverse complement strand
TCAGCGATATCTATTAGGTAATGCAGCATAAACAAAGCGCCTACCAAATGATAGACGCCTTGCTTGAAATCTTTAATTATTTCCACTGTCTACTTGACAGGGGGCAGTTCATTATGGCTTCCCTTATAGGTTCTATTATTATCAACGCTAGTTATATATATTAAAGCAAAGGGGGCTCTGCTTTAACTTCTATTCTATATTTAAATAATAGTATAAGAGTGTGTCAGTTACGTGGCAAATATGTGGAATATTTATTAAGTTTGACATAATTAATGTTAACTAAAAAGAAAAAATATCATGAATGCTTAAGTACATATTTAGATAGGGTTTATTTACAATATAATCATCCGAAATGATTATATTGTATTTTAATTGGATATAATTTTATATAGCAACAATTTTTCACATAACCAATAAAGAAGATTATATCTATGCGGAAGGATGATTTGATTATGGAGGTAAAGGATAAAATTAATTCTATTATGGAATTATGTGGTAGCGACCAACAAATTATAATCAGAAAATTTCATATTGGTAAAGTTAACCCTATTGAGGTCGTACTTTTATATAAAGATGGTTTAGTAAATCAAGATATTATAAATAGAGATATATTAAATCCTTTAATGCACCAAGTTAATGAGGATTTGAGTACCATCGAATTGATTAATGAATATGTATGTGATAAATATATTTCAATGTCCAAAATTTCTATTGAAGATGATGTTAATATAGTTGCGAAAAATATAAAAATTGGACAGACAGCTATTCTTATATATGGAGCAAATAGTTTTATTGTTGCAGATACAGCTGGTGCTGAACATAGAAGTATTTCAGAACCAATGGATGAAGTGGGAGTTAGAGGACCAAGAGATGGTTTTGTAGAAAACCTTCAAGTAAATATAAGTCTAGTAAAAAGATCGCTAAAAGATAGAAATTTGAAAATAGAGAATCTAATTGTTGGGAGAAGATCTCAAAAGGATATAGCTTTATTATATATTGATGATATTGTAGATAAAGATATGCTTGCTGATATTCGTAATCGATTATCATTAATCGACGTAGATTTCATCGGATCTAGTGGAGAGGTTTCGCAATATATAGAAAAGTATCCATATTCTATTTTCCCTCAATCATATGTGACTCAAAGGCCCGATGTTGTGCAATCAAATATTTTAGAAGGGAAAATTGCTATAATGGTTGATGGTACACCATTTGTGCTTACTGTTCCATCTTTGTTTATAGAATTTTTCCAAGCAGCAGAAGATTATTATCAAAGAACAATTGTAAGTAATTTTAATAGATTCATTCGTATCTTTGCAACTTTTGTAGTTGTCATATTGCCTTCTATTTATTTAACTTTAATTATGTATAATTCTGAACTGATTCCAGTTCGATTTATAATTCCTATAGTTCAATCGAGAGTAGGCATAGGTTTATCGCCATTTCTTGAAATATTATCTATGCAAGTTGTTATAGAAATTTTAAGAGAAGGTGGATTACGACTTCCTACTAAAATTGCTCAAACATTAAGTGTAGTTGGAGGTTTTATAATAGGTAATGCTGCTTTGCAGGCAAAAATGGTTAGCCCAAGCACATTAGTAATAGTAGGCGTTGCAACTATTGGAACTTTCATCGTACCAAGCTATGATATGTCAATCTCAATAAGGCTACTAGGGTTTCCTTTATTATTTTTAGTTAATTATTTAGGAGCATTAGGATTAATTGCAGGTTTGTATTTTTTATTTGTACATCTTCTTTCATTAGATAGTTTTGGAGTTCCGTATTTTCCATTAGACAAATATGGTGATTTAAAAGATATGTTTGTGAGAGCTCCATTATGGAAAATGAATAAGAGACCTGAGTCTACACCAAATAATAACCCAGTAAGACAAACTGATTTTAGAAATAAATTTGGAGAAAATAAAAATGAAAAAAATAGGAAGTAACTCGATAACACCAGGTGAGATTACTTTTTTGCTTATTGGATCTATGATTGGTGTTGGAATATTATCATTACCTAATGATCTAGTACCTTTCGCAAAACAGGATGCTTGGATATCCGCATTTATTGGAGCTATATATCCATTATACATGGTTATTATTGCTTCGATTTTATGTAAAAAACATCCTAAGAAAAATGTTTTAGCCTTAAGCAAGATGTGTTTTGGAAAATTTATTGGAAGTATTTTAAATATTGTTTTTTTATTTTATTTTGTATTACTTACTACAGCTATAGCTTTTAAAGTTAGTCTAATAAAGGGGACTTTGATAGTTAGTTTTTTAAGTTTACAAAAGATATTAATAGTAATACTTGCGTTAGCTGCTTATACCGTAATAAAAGGATTAAAGGTCCTAGCAAGAGTAAATCAATTAATGTTTATACTTACTGTTATTTTATCTGTAATTTTATGCGCTGCGGTGTTCCAAGGAAAATATTTAAATATATGTCCAATACTAGGTAGTGGAGTTTTAAATATATTAAAGGCGAGCAAATACTCGGCTTTTGCTTATGGAGGAATTGAAATTATATTTCTAATATATCCATTTATAACTGATAAGACAAAGGTTATGAAATCATCAATAAAAGGTGTTTTAATAACAGCAATAATTTATGCTTGGATTACATTTATTACAATTTATTATGTGGGAATAGATACTATTCCAAAAATATTATGGTGTGTAAATATTGTAGCTAAGACTTTAAGAGTACCTGTTATTAGCAATTTTAAGTTTGTGTTTCTTGTTATATGGGCCCTTATTATTTGCAAAACAATAGCTAATAACTATTTTGCAATAGTTCTTATATTAAAGGACTTTTTTAAAAGAACAAAGACAAAAAAAATTGTTTATATTATTTATCCATTAATATTTTATTTGTCCCTAAAATATAGTAACCTTTCAACATCAACTACTTTCCTAAAATTTATAATTCCTAAATATGTTTTATTTAATATAGTTTATGTGACAATAATAACACTAGTAATTTATTTGAAAAAGGATAATTAAAATGAAAAATAATAAAAAGAAATATATAATTACAATTTTAACATGTATTACGATTGCTATCTTTTTCTCCTCTGGTTTAAAACAGAAGCAACCAATTGAACAATTGAATATTATTTCTGCAATAGGAGAAGACATAGATATAAAGGGTGATATTGTAAAATATATTACATTGTTTTCAGTATATTTATTTGAACCTCAAGAAAAAATAGAGAGTCGTGTAATAAATTCTACTGCTACAACTTTTGGTCAAACAAGGCAGACAAGACAATTAATAGATGATAAGGAAAGCATATTAGGTTCTGAAAAGGTAGTTGTTGAGAGTGAAGAGTCAGTATTGTATGGTATTAGGAATATGATAGATATTTTATTTAGAAATCCATATTTAAATGATACTGCCTATATTGTAGTATGCAAAGATAAGGCATCAAACATGCTTGAAATGAACATAAAAGGATATCCAAGCTCTGGAGATTTTATAGAGGGATTAATTAAGAATTCCAAATACTATAACTTTTTTTCAGATAATTATAAAGTCATAGATTTGTTTTTTGCAGTTGATAGTGAGGGACGAAACCTTGTATTGCCTTACCTTGAAATAAAAAATAAGGGAATTGAAATTACTGGAATGGTTTTGTTTAAAAAAGATAAAATGGTTACAAAAATAAGTATAGACGACTCTAAAACAATGAATATGATAAAAGAAAATAATGTTCGCGGCATTATTACAATACAAAAGAATGCAAAAGAATATATTAACTATTATGCAACTTCCAAGAGGAAAATATCTTGTACTAAGAAAGATGATAAATATAAATTTACTATAAATATTGATTTAAAAGGGGATATAATAGAAAATTCACTTTACAAAAATTTACAAGGCAGTCCTGAAAAAGATGATGAGTTTAAGCGAGATATGGCTAAAAAAATTAAAAAAGAGTGTGATGATTTTATAACCAAAATGAAAAGTCAATATAAAGTTGATTGTTTGGATCTAGGTCAGGTTGCAGCAGCTAAATATGGTAGACAAAAGGGAGTAGATTGGAATTCTATAATATGTAATTCAGAAATTGAAGTAAATGTAAAAGTTAATGTCCAAAAGACTGGGCGAGGTGATTTCTAAATTTAAGGCTAACACGGGGAGAAATTATTGTGTTAGTCTTTTTGGTTTATATTGCCACTAATATAACTAAATATAGTACAATAGATACTAGAGGATGAATAAGCAAATAATTTTATGGAGGTTATTATGAAAAAAATTTCACCGTTTTCAAAAAAAATGTGGACAATTGATGGACTAGTTATTACAAGTGTATTTTTAGTAATTGCAGTGGCTTTAAGTATATTTTTAGGCTTTGATTCAATATGGAAATATATATTAATATTTAGTGTGTATGTAATAGCAATTATAATATTTATAAATTCATTGTTTATGCCAAAATATAAGTATAAAAAATTTAGTTATGATATGGACGAAGAAAAAATTATCTTGAAATATGGAGTGGTTACTGAAATAAATGTAATTATACCAATGAGTAGAGTTCAGTATGTAGATACAGAGCAAGGAATAATATTAAAAAAGTATAAACTGATAAATTTAACTATACATACTGCTGGGGGAGCTTATAAAATTCCATATTTAGAAAGTGAGATAGGAAATGAACTTCAGTTAAGTATTACGAAAACTGTTCAGGAGAGAAGTATATGAGAGAATTAAAGCACCAACATAAATTTACAATATTTTCTGAGGTTTTTCAATTTATAAAAAATAGTATAGTTCCACTTATTATATTTTTAATATCCATAGGTTCTAAAATCCCTAAAAAGTATGGCGGAGATTATACTGAAGTTATAGTGATAATTGCTTTTTTTGGTATAGTTAGCGCTTTAGCTATATTTAAATGGAAGAGAAATGTATATAACGTCCAAGCTGAGGGCATGTACATGAAATACGGTATTTTTGAAATTCATGAGAGAACCGTTCCTTTTTCACAAGTACATACTGCAGATATATCGTCATCATTAATTCAGCGCTTTTTTAATGTCTGCAGGCTTGAGATAGATACTGCGGGTGGAGATAAAAAGTCTGAAATATCTATTTTCTTATCTAAGCAGGAAGCACTAAGAATTAAAAGTATTATATTTAAGGTTAAAGAAAATGAAAATCAAGATGAAATTGTAGAAGAAAAAAACATAAAAAAGCTCACTTCTTCTTTAAAAGATTTATTTGTTATGGCGACATTTTCTACTCGTATTTTAGCTGGATTTTTTATAATTTCTGCTTTTTATTCAAAGGTAGACGATATAGTGCCGAAGGAATTTAAGAAAAAAGCTCAAGGGTATACTAATAATATAATGAAGGGAGTTAATGGTGTTAATATAATCAAATATGTAGTAATATTAATTTTTACTATTTTGTTTATTTCCTGGGTTATATCTATTGGTTTAACTATTATAAAATATTATAAATTTACAGTTATACGCGAAGACGATAATATTAAATTATCATATGGATTATTTGATAAAAAGGAAGTAACTATCCCGGTGAAACGAATTCAAAGTTTATCAATAGTTGAGGGAGTTATTAAAAAGTCATTAGGGTACTTTTCATTAAATGTTGAAACCATAGGTTATGGAAAGGATAAGGGTGAGAGTACAATGATTTGTCCTATTGCTAAAAGAACAGTGCTTGATAAGTTTTTTGTGGATATTTTACCTGAAATGAATATAAGTTATAAACTAGAGAAGTCTCCTAAAAAAGCTTTAAAGGGATTTCTTTTATTTAGATTAGTACCTGAATTTATAGTAATGTCTTTAGTAGCATATTTTGCACCTTATGGGTACTGTATCTTTTTATTAATTCCTATCTTGCTAATCTTATACTATACAAGATTTATTGATAATGGACTGTATTGCAGTGATAAGTTTATTGTTATGAGATATAGAAAACTTGCAAGAGAAACTATTATAATACAAAAGGAGTCTATACAGTCGATGGAAAAAATACAAAATATATTCCAAAAGAAAAAAGCTGTTGCTAAATGTAAAGTAACAATTGCAGGGGACATCTTGGGTAGTTCTTATACGGTTGGATACATGAATGAAGATTTTATAAAAGAGCATGTTGAATTTTGAAATCAAATCAACACAAGGTAAAAAGTGTATATAAAACGACAAATATGTTGTAAAAACACTGTTCATGTACAAATTTTTACCTTTCATGTCATAATTGTATACATATAAGTGGAAAAGAATTATAATACACAGAGATGCTTATTATAATTCAATGATCATATTTTAGATATTACTTGCTTAGTGAAGGCAAAAGTTATCATCTGTTTTTGTAATTAACACAGTAATAAATATTTGCTGAATTTATTTTGAATTTTAATAAACTAGAATTGTATATACAAAATAAAATTCTTATTAAAGGAGGTGCCTTAGGGCAATGCAAACAATAATACATAAAAAAACTATTAAAGTAAGTATAGTGACTTTACCTATTTTAATAGTTATATATTTGGGTATATCAATGTATTTTAGCAATCATTTTTATTATGGTTTTGTAATTAATGGTATTGATGCTTCTTGTAAAACTGTAGAGGAAGTTGATGCAGAAATGTTAACGAAATCTAAAACATATACATTGGATTTGAAAGAACGAAATGGTGTGAAAGAACAGATTAAGGCTAATGAGATTGGCTTAAAATATAATGTAAAAGATAAAATTCAAGCTTTAAAAGAAAGTCAGAATTCATTTACGTGGATTTTTTCGTTTTTTAGTCCGAAAACTTCTGAAATGAATGGCATAGTTACATATGATAATAAACTATTAAAAGAACGTTTTGACAAGCTAGCAGTTTCTGATAGCAAAAAAATAATTGAGCCTAAAAATGTTAGCTTTAAATTTTCTGATAAGGGTTACGTTATTGTAAAGGAAGTTAAAGGAAATAAAGTGGATAGCAAGCAGTTTTATGCAAATTTAGTAAGTGCAATTGTTAAAGGAGAAACAACAATCGATTTGGAGGCGAGAAATTATTACATCAATCCAAAATATACGTCAACATCTCAAAAAGTTAAAAACACTAAAATTTTACTTAATAAGTATATAACTTCAAAGATCACGTATACTTTTTCTGGAGATGAAGAAGGTTTAGACGGCTCTATAATACATAACTTTCTCGGAGTTGACGAAAACCTCGAAATTACATTTGATAAAGATAAAATGGATGATTATGTAAAAAAAGTTGATGATAATTATAATACATATGGTAAGCAAAGAAATTTCGCTACGTCTCTCGGGAAAACGGTAAAGGTAAGTGGAGGCGATTATGGTTGGTTGGTTAGTCGTTCAGGGGAAGTCAATGATCTAATTGTGGCTATAAAAGCTGGACAAACTATAGCAAAAGAGCCACATTACATACAAACTGCTGCATCTCATGATATAAATGATATTGGCAGTACTTATGTTGAAATTAATTTGACGAAACAGCATTTATGGTTTTATAAGAATGGTTCTCTTGTTGTACAAGGAGATGTTGTTACTGGTGGTGTTAGCAATCATCATCAAACCCCTACCGGTGTTTATAAACTAAAATATAAGGAAAAGAATGCAACATTAAAGGGAGAGGGATACAGTACGCCTGTCGATGTTTTCATGCCATTTAATGGCGGAATTGGAATACATGATCTAGCTGCTAGATCTTCATTTGGCGGAAGTGTATATTTGACAAATGGTTCTCATGGTTGTATAAATTGTCCACCTATTTTAGCAAAAACGATATATAACAATATTGATGCTAATACTCCAGTTATATGTTATTAGAATTAATTTAATAAAATGGATTAGATTCTTAAAAATAAAGGTACAGAGTTGTAATAAACTCTGTATCTTTATTTTTTTCATTTATATACAGGCAATAGCAAGCATTTACTGATGGAGTAGTTTTATAAAATGGACGTGATTGCCATTGATATCATGTATTCATAGGTCTGAATTTTTAACAAAACAATATAATTAATCAAAAAAGTCAGTTTTAACTTAACTTTATGAACATGACCACCTTGAATAAGTAAAGGGGGACTGGATATTACAAGGGTTTTCGTCTAACTCAGATAATTCCTTTTTATCATCATGTTTCTTTTTAGAAATGCAATTATTTTTGTCAGTAGGTTTATCATCATGTTTCTTTTCACAAATGGAATTATCTTTGTCAGTAGGTTTATCATCATGTTTCTTTTCACAAATGCACTTATCTTTATCAGCAGGTTTATCATCATGTTTCTTTTCACAAATGCACTTATCTTTATCAGCAGGTTTATCATCATGTTTTTTTTCGCAAATGCACTTATCTTTATCAGTAGGTTTATTATCATGTTTTATTTCATAATCACATTGGTCTTCGCAATCATTTTTATCTTCACACCACTCTTCAGGATGATAATTTATTTTAATATTAGACATAACATCGCGCTCCTTAGATTTATTTAATATATAATACGTAACTTAATTAAAAATGATACTAACATGTTCTTTATTAAATTTCGTAATCAAAGTATTACAATAAGTAAATATACGGTAACTATTGCTTTGTTTATAACATATTATGTAAAGGATCTTAAGACCTGAAAAAAAGGAGGATTTACTTATGGAAAAGAATCAAACTACGCACCCTTGTGATAATTGTGGTGAAATTATTAGTTCCAAAACATTACCTTTAAGTAGTGGAGTTACAATTAAACCAAGTGGTATTAGTGGCCCTTTAGTCGCTAAAATCCCTGTAGTAATTGGCGAAACAGAGATTCAAATAGATATTGAGGCTGAGCTTAATTTGAACGAACCATTTTATGAAATTAAAAGAATAAAGAAAAATGTATATTTAACTCAATGTAAATTACTACCTAGATCGGGAGTAGTTGCTGCAGATGGTACTCTCATATCCGGAAAATTATTTATAAGTGGATTTGTAAGAAAAAATATAGAATATGCAACAGCTGACTGTATAGGGGATAAAGTTGTAAGTGGTAGAATAGCACACACAACAATTGATGTACCATTTACAGCTGTTACGGAACTTGAATATTCAGTGCCACCAGTAGTTAGTGTTCGTGGGGCTCAAACTGAGATAGATTTATTAAGTAGTTGTGGGTGTAATGACTGCACAGGAACTATTATGGGGAAATCAGGGTGTGAACAATATTTTGAAGATAGTATAACTTTTACTGAAACCCCATACTGTGAGTTAGTAGGAGTAAGAATTATTGAAGACGATATAAATGCAGATCCTATAAAATGTCATCCAGGTTCAAAAGTGCAACTTTATAATAAAATAATAGAAAAAATGGTTTTATATATTAAAATTAAAGTATTACAAGTGCAACAGGTAAATATTCCATTTTCTCAGCCAGTTAAACCCGATTGCACTACAACTCAGTATTCCGATTACGAAAAGTAAATATATAAACATTTAGGTATAGCCGTGCATATAAAGAAGATATTATTCTTTATATGTACGGTTATTTATATATATTCGATATATTATATATTTAATGATATTTAGGTAACGCTTATTATATTTTCTACATAGTATGTAGAAGGTCATAAGACCTAATTAAAGGAGGAATTACCTTTGGAAAAAAATCAAGATGTATACCCTTGCGATAATTGTGGTAAAATTATTAGTTCACAAACATTACCTTTAAGTAGTGGAACTACTATTACACCAGTTGGTATTAGAGGCCCTCTAGTAGCTAAAATTCCTGTAGTACTCGGCGAAAGAGAGATTCAAATAGATGTTGAAGCTGTGTTTAAATTAAACGAGCCATTTTTTGAAATTAAAAGAATAAAGAAAAATGTATATTTAACTCAATGCAAATTACTACCTAGGTCGGGCGTAATTGCTGCAGATGGTACTCTTATATCTGGAAAATTATTTATAGGTGGATTCGTAAGAAAAAATATAGAATACGCTACTGCTGACTGTGTAGAAAAAGAAACTGTAAGTGGTAGAATCGCTCATACAACAATAGATGTACCATTTACAGCTGTAACAGAAGTTGTATATACAGTGCCACCAGTAGTTAAAGTTCGAGGAGTCCAAAAAGAAATAGATTTATTAAGTAGTTGTGGCTGTAATGACTGTACGGGCACTATTATGGGAAAATCAGAATGTGAACAATATCTTGAAGATAATATAACTTTTACTGAAAGTCCATACTGTGAATTAGAAGGAATAAGGATTTTTGAAGACGATATTAATACAGATCCTTTATACCATAAAACTAATTCAAAAGTACAACTTTATAATAAAGTAATAGAAAAAATGGTTGTATATATTAGAGTCAAAGTATTACAATTACAGCAGGTAAATATTCCGGTTGTTCACTGTTGCGATGATGACGACGAGTAAAGAGCTCTTATAAACACTTAAAAATAACCGTTTTTCTAAAAAAAATTATTCTTTAGAAAAGCGGTTAGTTAAATATCATCGATATAATATATTTGATGATATTTAAATACATAAGGCATCTGAAATAAAATAAATAATCAGTATGCTAGTCTAGTCCATTTTATTTCATATACCAAATTATTACAATAAAGGAGCATTCTTCAATGAAACCAGACAATAACAGTGACAAATTGGGAATGGTTAAGTTGCTTATTATTTTGAATATGTTACAACAACCAAATTGTATTATAAATGTTAATAAAAAATCCAAGAAAAACTCAACAAATGTTAAACATAAAAATAAAAAATTAGATAATTTAATTGTAAAGAAAAATGCGAAAGATAAAATGGATTCAGAATTAATACTGCCTATAGAGCAAGTAATCATTGAAGAGGATTTAGAATTAATACTACCTATACAAGATGTAACTATTAAAGATGATTCGAAATTTATAACTCCTATTTGTGATAGATTAAGTAAGGAAAAAACCTTTATTATTTCAAAACTAATACAACGATTATATTATAGTGAAATGAGTAATAAAACATTGCAAAACTGCTTAATAGATATTAGTCGTGAAAATAATGCAGCAGCAAATAAGTCAAGCTTGATTAGAAATTCAGAAGATAAATTGGAGACAACATACATACTTCCGACACAAGAGGTAATTATTAAAGATGATATTGAAGGTATAAAGAAAAAAGATGATAGTAATATTACTATCAATGACATTTATAAAACTCATGAAAATATAAATAATAATTACTGTGAAACTTTAATAGCAACATTACCAGTTATAATAGCTGAAAAAAATATAGATATTCCTATTGAATCAACATTTAGATTGAAAAATGCTGCATTAGATATAAAAAACATGAAAAAGAACGTATATTTAACTAGTAGTAAGTTATTACCTATTTATGAAAAAGATGATATTTTACCCTTGTTGAATGGAAACCTTTTTTTAGAGGGTTTTGTTAGAAATGAAATAGATTTTTCTATAGCAAAAGGTGTTTATGATAACATAATTAATCTAGATACTGAATGTGTTATAATTTATATCCCGTTTAAATGTACCTCCTTAATCAACTGTAAGGTTCGCCCAGTTTTCTCAAAAGGAAAGGGTCTAGACTATATCCCCATTTATATATCATCGGATTGTTTAAATATTAATAATGATTTTAATGAATATTTAAGGGAAAAGAACACTCAATGTAGTGAATATATTAATTGTGACATTGAACCTATAAATTGTAAAATGGAAAGGGTGAAAATTTATGAAACATATACCCTACTTGATAGAAAACCTTTTAGTGATAAATTCCCTTTAGAAATGAATTTTAATACTATCAAAGAGAGCATAGTATTAAATCTTTCATTAACATTGATTCAAAAACAAGATATAGTAATTAATCATAGAAAAAATTCTAAGTAACAACATGTAAAACGACAAGTAAACATAGACAAATAAGCAAAAATCGGATATTGGTAATATATATTATATTTTTTGCTGCTATAATAGGTTCTATAATGAATAGAGGTTATTAAATAGCAGTTCAGGACTATGATTACTTTAAATAAATAATAGTAAGCCCACATCTTATGGTAAGGTGTGGGCTATTTTAGGCTTATGATAAATTATAAATTTATGCCTTCCTATACTTTTTAAATATAATATTTAATAGAATTGAGTATGTACTTTATTTTACATTTATGGCATAATATAAAGTGGGAATTGTTTTTATTGTATTTATTAGAATATATTTCAATTTACAAGAAGGGAGGATAATTATTCAAAAAAAGTTAAAAAAAGTTGAATATTATTATTCAAAGTGGTAGTATGTACTTGTATTATCCTAAATTCTTCATTAAATTATATTAGTTTCTGAATGTAACTTATTCAATGTGGAACTTAGGTACCACTTAATTTATAATTTTAGGGAGGTAGTGTTTATGAATACTAACAAAACTGACAAAATTGTAAAGGTTTCAATTCTAAGTAGTGTAATTTTAGCTTCATTATCACCGGTTATTGCATATGCAGATGAATCGAATTTAAAGATTCCAGAGTTATCATCTAGTCAAAATGGAACACTTATGATGGGACTCGTAATTTGTCTTTTGGGCATGGCATTTGGTTTTTATCAATTTTTAAGGGTAAAGAAAATTAGAGCACATAAATCAATGCTTGATGTTTCAGCTATTATATTTGAAACATGCAAAACTTACTTAATTCAGCAAGGTAAATTTATTGCAATTTTATTTCTTCTTATAGGTAGTATTATTGCATTTTACTTTGGTTACTTGCAAGGAACTAGCTTTGGTGGAGTATTATTAGTACTTGGCTGGACTATTGTTGGTATACTAGGGTCTTACGGTGTTGCCTGGTATGGCATAAGAATGAATACGTTTGCAAATAGTAGGATGGCATTTGCTTCATTAAAGGGTAAACCTTTAAACCTTGTAAATATTCCTCTTGATGCAGGTATGAGCATTGGAGTACTTTTAATTTGCGTAGAACTCTTTATGATGTTAATAATATTAATTTTTGTTCCACGTAGCCTTGCAGGTGCAAGTTTCATAGGATTTGCAATTGGTGAATCATTAGGCGCAAGTGCATTACGTATTGCCGGTGGTATTTTTACAAAAATTGCTGACATTGGATCAGATCTTATGAAAATTGCTTTTAAGATTAAAGAGGATGACCCTAGAAATCCAGGAGTTATTGCAGATTGTACTGGAGATAATGCAGGAGATAGCGTTGGTCCTACTGCTGATGGATTTGAGACTTATGGAGTAACAGGAGTCGCTTTAATCTCATTTATTGTTCTTGCGGTTGGTATGGCATTTCCGCAGGCAGATAGATTAATACTTCAGTCTACTCTTCTTACATGGATTTTTACAATGCGTATATTGATGGTTGTTACATCAATTGCAGCATTTTATATAAACAGAGCTTATAGTGAAATGAAATACAGTAATGCCGATGATCTTGATTTTGAACAGCCTCTAACAAATCTTATTTGGATTTCATCAATACTATCAATAATTGTTATTTTTGTAGTTAGTTACTTAATTCTTGGACCTGGTACTCAGGTTGCATTAACCGCAAATTCTAATAGTATTTGGTATGTACTAGCTATAATTATTAGTTGTGGCACTTTGGGAGGAGCACTTATTCCTGAGGTTACTAAAATATTTACTAGTGGTAAATCAAAACATGTACAGGAAGTTGTTACAGCATCAAGAGAAGGCGGAGCTTCATTAAATATTCTTTCAGGACTTGTTGCTGGTAACTTCAGTGCATTCTGGCAGGGGATGGTATTTGTAGTATTAATGTTTGTAGCATATCTTGCAAGTACACTTGGCTTAAAAGATATAATGATATACCCTTCAGTTTTTGCTTTTGGTTTAGTTGCTTTCGGATTACTAAGTATGGGTCCCGTTACTATTGCAGTAGATAGTTATGGCCCAGTAACTGATAATGCACAATCAATTTATGAACTATCACTTATTGAAACTATTCCTAATATTTCGAAAGAAATAGAAAGAGATTTTGGTTTCAAACCAGATTTTGAAAAAGCAAAATACTACCTTGAAGCTAATGATGGTGCAGGAAATACATTCAAGGCAACTGCAAAACCTGTACTTATTGGTACAGCTGTTGTTGGAGCCACTACAATGATTTTTTCACTTATTTTAGTTATTCAAGATGTATTAAAAGTTAAACCTGAAACTATTCTTAATTTACTTAACCCCTACACTTTATTTGGATTTATGTGTGGTGGTGCGATAATATATTGGTTTACAGGTGCATCTACTCAGGCAGTTTCTACAGGTGCCTATAGGGCAGTAGAATTTATCAAGAAAAATATAGAATTGGATGAGAATGCAGATCAAAGAGCATCTACAGAAAAATCTAAGGAAGTTGTTAAAATTTGTACTCAATATGCACAGAAGGGAATGTTTAATATATTTGTTGCGATATTCTCATTTGCACTAGCATTTGCATTTTTCTCAGCACCTAGAGGTAATAACACTGAGCCAGTAGCATTCTTCGTTGCTTACCTTATATCTATAGCAGTTTTTGGTTTATATCAGGCTATATTTATGGCAAATGCAGGTGGATGTTGGGATAATGCTAAAAAGGTTGTTGAAGTTGATTTAGATGAGAAAGGTACTCCGCTTCATGATGCTTGTGTTATTGGTGACACAGTTGGAGATCCTTTCAAAGATACTTCATCAGTAGCATTAAATCCAATAATCAAATTTACAACATTATTTGGAATGCTTGCTATGGAAATTGCTATATCAGAAAGATTCAGAGCTGTAGCTCCATACATTGGAGCGGTATTCTTTGTAATTGCGATTATATTTGTATGGCGCTCCTTCTATAGAATGAGAATTAAAAATTAATGTTAGTTTAAATTTACAAAGGACTAGATTTTATTTTAAATCTGGTCCTTTGTATTTTATGTTGCTTGCCATATTACGTTATTCCTTAGATTGATTTTGTGGAATCCAGCAAGCAAAAACTGTACTATTATCCTCTGAAAATATTCTTACTTCACCTTCATGCTTCGCTATTACTAGATTAACAATGCTAAGACCTAGGCCCACGCCATTACTTGTCTTTTTACTCCTAGAGTCATCACACTGGTAAAAAGGTAAAAATACTTTATCCTTATCCTCTTTTGGAATGATTACTCCGTCATTTTTAATTAAAAGTACAAAGCCTTCACTTTTTATAAGATTTAGCTCCTCGATATCCTTATGTCCAAGCCTCTCTGTAAGTTTCTTATCTCCCATTGAAAAAGCACCCATGTAAATATTTCCCCTTTTAGGAGTGTATCTTAGAGCATTTGACATCAAATTGTCTACTACTCTTGTCATTTGGTTTACATCCACCTTATATTTACCCTGAAGGCTTATTTCACATATAAGCTTAATTTCATTCTTTTCACAATCTTCATCATAGCCAGAGAAGAGCATTTCAAAGAGTTCATAACCATCAACCTCTACAAAATTCATCTTATAATCTGTTGTTAGTAGGTTATACATTAAGAGATCATCTATCATTTTTTGCATATAAACACTTTTATTTAATATAACTAAAGCTTTATTTTTAATTTTCTTAATATCAGAATCTTTTTCATTAATAATAGCTTCTGAGTAAGCTCTTACGGCTGTCAACGGAGTTTTAAGGTCATGTGATATTGCAGAAATCATATATTCTTTTGTTTTTTGGTCTGCTTCTATAGTTTTTCTTTTATCTTCTATGTCCTCTTCCATGATATTAAAATTAGTAATAATTTCGCCTATTTCATCCTTGTTTTTGTACTTAACTGTATTTCCATCTCCCGTGGCAAAATTATGCATTCCTTCTACTAATAGTTTTATTGGCTTATTAAATTTTCTATTAAGTAGCAATATAACAGATGCATAGATTATAATAAGTACGAAGATAAAACATATTATTGCAATTATTGTTTTATTGTTTACATCCTTAACAAAAATATTTCTTGCAATAGTAATCTTATAAAATCCTATTAATGTACTATCCTTAAATACTGGTTTTTTTAAAGTATAGGCCTTATACCCAGTAACTACCTTGTATAAATCAGAATACAATTCTTGTGTTTGAGTATATAGCATGCTGCTTTCATTAGAAGGATATATTTTTTCTCCCACATCTGTATATAATTCTATAAGTACTAAATTTTTATCTTTACTTATTACAAAGTTCTTATCTTTTAAGGAATTTGTATTATATATTTCAGGACTTTGTATTTTATCTTCATAGACTTTAAATTTGCTCATAATGAGTAAATAATCTTTTAAATCATTATTTTTATTATAATCTACGAGAACGTTAAACAATAAGGCAGCCGTTATTATTGGAGCTAACATTATAATTAAATGAGATAAACTAAGCCATTTTTTAAGTTTCATATATTTAGCTCGCCTATAAATTTATAACCTGTCCCCCATACTGTCTGAATAAAAGTAGGCTTTTTTATATTATCATTTATCTTCTCTCTGAGAGACTTAATATGAACGGTAACGGTGTTATTACCATTCACATCAACATTCTCCCATATATGATGGTAAAGATCTCCTTTTGAGAATACTTTATTAGGATTTTGAGCCATCAGAGCCAAGATGTCGAATTCTTTTGAAGTTAAGGATAGCTCATAGCCGTTTAGTAATACTCTGTTTTCTTCTAGGATTATTGTTAGCCCATCTTTAAATTGAAGTTTTTTATCTATCTGAATATAATTTTCTTTTTTTCTACCTCTTCTTAAATGCGCTTCAATTCTGGCGGATATTTCCATAAGGCTAAAGGGTTTTGTCATATAGTCATCCGCCCCTGATCTTAGCCCTTTTACTTTATCTAACTCCGTTTGCTTTGCACTAACAATTATTATTGGTACTTCTTCATTTAACCATCTTATATTTTTACACAATGTAAATCCGTCCATCTCTGGAAGCATAACATCGACCATAACTAGCTGAAACTCTTCTTTTTTAAAATCCTCTAGGCCTTCTTTACCGGTTGATGCCCAAAATACTTCATAACTTTCCTTTGTCAAATGTTCTTTCATTATACTAGCAATCGCTTCGTCGTCCTCAACTATTAATATTTTTTCCTTCATGTACTATTCCCCCATAAAATGCTTATATGCACAATATTATACCATGATATACTTATTTTGAGACCGTATAAATTTTTATTGAAATTCATTAATAAAAAAACATTACATGTGTAAATCCTGCACATGTAATGTTTTTGCTAATTTGTAACGACTAAAGCTTCCACTACCTTTTTAGCATCTTCCATAGTAACTTTTGGGTTTCCAACAAGTATACTATAATTAAGATCATTCTCGCTCCATGAAATGCATTTAATATCTTTCATAGCTGATCCTTTTTTACCTCTAATAGTTATTTCCTCTTCCCCTGGAATTTTTAAGTTTTTATCAACACTATCAATTACTTTATTACCATCTATTACTGTAGTTAATGTAAAAGCTAAAGCTCCATCTTTTTCGTAAATCTGGTTTATTTCTTTGTGTTTGCTTTTTTCAATATTTAAATATTTAACTTCTTTTAACTTGTAGGTTGAATTTTCTTTTAAAGTCAATATAGGTTTTCCTATTATTTTAGCAGCTTTATTTAAATCTATAGTAGTTTCATTATTTTTTGCAGCACCCTCAATACTCTCAACCTTAACATCTGAGGGAAGCTTTTGGACAAATACGCTATCATCAAATTTAGGTGAAAAATTTAGTTTTGAATATTCCATAATAGATTTGTTATTTCCACTCTCTGAAGAGGATTTCACCAAAAACCAATTGGATTTTTCTATCCAATACTCTTGATCTCCTATAATACTGTTCTTTTCTTTTGCCACTGCTGAAATATGATAGGTTTTAAAGTCTCCCACAGTTTCTTCACCTTTAAAAGTTAATTGATGTGTCTTACTTATATTTCCCAATTGATTAATTAATTGATCCTTATAGTTTGCATTTGAACCTAGAGCTAACTCAGATCCTATTTTCATACTAAAAGCTTTTTTATCTTTAGCTGTATAGGATATAAGTTTGTCCCCATCGTTTGTGGTTACAACTTTCCCAGAAGTTTTATCTTCTGTTTCTATACGTGTCTTTACTTTACCACTAGAGTTATCAGTCCATTGTTTAAATAACATACTTTCTTTTAACTTCTGATTTTCGTAGCTATCCATTTTAAATTCTGCATAATAAGACTTTGATTTTTCATTTGCTTTCATTACATTTGTTATTACCTCTTCGGGTATTATTACATCCCCTTTAGTACTGCAACCTGTAAATAAAGAGGCTATAACAGATAAGCCAATTAATGTAGTAATAATTTTTTTCTTAATCATAATAATTCTCCCCCTATTTTTATTCAATAAATTAACTTTATATATCTATTAGCCATGTGCACAAACCCTGGTAGATACTGAGATATTGTTCTTCTTACAATTATTATTATATATGTTTATTGTATCTTATTATGAAACTTAATAAATTCTTTATAATTAAAAATTAGGTCCTGCATAATAGAGTGAAAAATCAATATTTTATACGAGTAGGTGTATCATTGAATACAGTGATATACTTTATTTATAAACTACGTTACAATAATACTCTTTAAATATTACCATTCTTAAATGCCAAAGTTATAACCCGCCGAAACATTTACAAATATTTAAAGTACAAGTGAAAAAGCCATTAAATATAGAGATTTTGTAATACATTGTGAAGAGTAGAATATATAAGAAGGAGCTGTTTAAAATGAAAATTTTACTTATAGATGACGAAGAAAGCATTCTAAATCTAGTCCGTATGAACCTAGTACTAGAAGGTTTTGAGGTAATAACTAGTGCTACTGGTAATAATGGAATCAAGGTATTTCAGGATGAAAATCCAGACCTAGTGTTACTTGATTTAATGCTACCTGATTTAGATGGTTATGAAGTTATGAATAGAATGCAACAGATTAATAGGGGAATTCCCATTATTCTTCTTACTGCAAAAGGTCAACTTAATGATAAACTACTAGGATTACAGTTAGGCGCGGATGATTATATTACAAAACCATTTGATAGCAGGGAGATTATACTGCGAATACGTGCAATTTCAAGGCGGATAAATCAATCGAAGCGCCATAATGAAAATTCTGAAAACAAAATAGAAAAAGGTTTCATCAAGCTACTAAAAGCTGAAAGAAAGATTTTTATAGATTCCATAGAAGTACAATTTACTTTTCGAGAATTTGAAACTTTAAATCTTTTAATACAAAACATTAATAAGGTTTTTTCTAGAACCGAGTTACTAAAAAAACTTTGGGGTTATGATTATGAGGGAAACACAAGGGCTGTTGATATTCATATAGAACGAATTCGTAAAAAACTTAAAAATCATGGGAATGCTATTCAAACTATTTATGGTGCTGGATATAGATTAGAGGTATGAAATGAAAATTGGTATAAAAAATAAAATTGTAATTATGAATATAGCAGTCTTACTTCCGGTTTTACTTATTGTTTGCTTCATTACCATTGGTAACCTTTATGGAAATATAATAAAAAGTACTATTACAATGCTAAAACAAGAGAGTTACAACAGCCAATTAAATATAATCACATATTTAGATAACGAAAAAAACATAGGCTTGCCAGAACTTCTTAAGAATATGAGTCCTTTTATAGCTAAAAATTTGTCCGATCATTATAAATTCAGAATTCAATTATACAACAAGGATGGACTAGTAGGGGATTCCGAAGAGTACCCTATAATTTTAGAGAATAAAGATGTTACTTATGCACTTTCAGGAACCAAATCATATATTATGAAAAAAATTAAAAACAAGCAATATATTTTATTTTCTAGCCCGCTTTATTTTGAAGGAGAAACTATTGGTTGCTTTCGGTATATTTATCCCCTAGATAAAGAAATAGGCTTAGTTAAAAATACAAGTGTAACCATGCTTTTGGTAGGCATACTAGCGCTGCTTCTTTCTATTCTTTTAAGCAATACATTTTCTAGAAAAATTGTAAGTCCTATTGTATCTTTAAAAGGAGCCTCCCAGAAGGTTGCAAATGGAGATTTTACAAATACTATAGAAATTGATACCATGGATGAAATCAAGGATTTAGCAGACTCCTTTAATCTTATGTCTACTAATATAAGCAACTCTATTTTAAAATTAAAAGATGAGAAGGCAAATCAAAAAAGATTTTTAGATAACGTAACCCATGAATTAAAAACCCCTATAACCTCAATCATTGGATATGCAGATTTGCTTCCTAGAGTAAAGACAGAAAAAGATAAAACACAATGTCTCGATTATATTCAAAAGGGTGGACATCGTCTGCTTTGCCTTGTAGAAGAATTGTTAAATCTCTCTAAATTAAATAAGGAAGATTTTCAAATGGAAGTTGCGCAAACGAATCTTAAATGTATAATAGAGGAAAGTTTGTTAATTTTAAGACCAAGATTAGAGAAATACAATATTTTTATAGAGTCACTTTTATTTGATCGTTTCATTTGGATAGATAAACAAAAAACGGAGCAAGTATTTTTAAATATATTTGACAATGCAATTAAATACAGTGATTGTACTTCCATTGTTATAAAAATGTTATCAAGGCCTGGATCTTTAATTGTTTCTATAACAGACAATGGTGGAGGTATACCAAAGGAACATCTGAAAAAAGTTTTTGAACCTTTTTATACTGCCAATAAAAGATTACAGAATCAATATGGTGGTATGGGCCTTGGACTTGCAATTTGTAAGGAAATTATGAAAAAGCAACAAGGGGATATTTGTATAAGCAGTGACAAGGGAACAAAGGTGGAATTGATTTTTAAATTGTTACAAAGCTGATGCAATTCTGATGTAATTCTGAAAACGTTTTTTGCTATGATAAGGAGGAGGAGAAAAATAAGTATTTTAAAAAAACATAAAAAGTTAGTTAGTGTTTATTTTGTTTTTATGCTATTGCTAGGTATCATAATATTTTGGCAATATGAAAAAAATTATGATCATGTAGTACTTATTCAAGATAGAGAACAAGTTTTAAAAGCTGTAAGTACATCCACACCTGTAAAGTTAGAAGTTTATAGTAAAAGTTGGGGTAAAAGCGTTATTTCTGAGAGTAATGTTATTCGAAGTATATGGAATATTATAGACGAAATGTCTAAGAGTAGTCCTTTGCAAGAAAGTCAAAATACATATACGAATGATGAAATAAGTGGTACTATTTTTTATCTAAATGGTAAAAAATCTACTTTTACTTTAGGGAGTTACTTGAAAATAGGTACTATTATTTATGGAAATGCTAAAGATAAGCCTTATGTAGATCAGCTTAAAAATTATTTGGATGAAATTTTATGTTCTGCGCAAAATCTAAGCAATCTTATTAATGAACGAAATAAAGTTACTGTAGTAGATAGCAATAATAATATACAAAAATGTGGTCGTGATGATAAAACATTTATTCGTAATAAAATATTAAAATGTTCTAAAATTAAGGATAATGCTTCCCTAGAAAAAGCAATCAATACAAAGGGAAAAGTGCTATACCACATAAAAACCTATTTAGAAAAAGAAAGCAATTCTATTCCAAATACAAGAGATACTTTCTATGCAATTATAAACATTGATGTATATGAAAATGGGTATATTGTTATTCAAGATTTTAGTAATGATGTAGTAAATGCAATTTATATGAAAGGAAATTTAGTAGAGGTATGTAAAAACATCAGTGAAAGCGGTATTTAATTTTCAAATGTTCTGGAGGTACCTTAATGAAAGCTTACAAATTTACTATATTTATTCTTCTCTTGATTTGCTCTGCATCATTAACTGCATGCAATAAAAACAGGAGTGATTATCCTAACCTGCAAGGAAAAAAACTTTTGGTTTACGTAGCCTTTCATGAAGACGAGGCTAAACCTTTACTAGAAGGTTTTAAACAAAAAACTGGTTGTGAGTATTCCCTTTTGAGGTTTCCTACAGGGGAAGCTTTAGCCCGGGCAATGGAGGAAAAAGCAGCTCCTAAGGCAGATGTTTTTTTAGGTGGAACCGTAGATGCACATGAGTACATGAAAAAAGAAGGCATAATTGAAAAATATATTTCTAAAAACGCCAGTTCTATTCCTGAAAGATATAAAGATGAAGATGGGTATTGGACAGGACTTTATATAGAAGCCTTATCTATTGGTATCAATAAAGAAAGATGGGACGCTGAGTTTAAATCAAAGGGAATAAAGCAGCCGGAAAGTTTTCAAGATCTGTTGAATCCTGATTTTAAAGGTGAAATTATTATTCCTAACCCAAAAACCTCAGGTACAGGCTACACTTTTGTTTCTTATCTTGTACAATCGATGGGAAAGGAAAAAGCCTTAGAATATCTAGGTAAACTCAACCATAATGTAGCACAAGTTACTACAAATGGTCTTACTCCAGCAGAAAAGGTAGGGATTGGCGAATACTTAATTGCTGTTAATTTTATAAATCAACAGCTTATTGTTAAAAAATCTGGATTTAATATACAATCTAAAATTCCTAAAGATGTAGGATGGACCCTTTGCGCAGTCTCTAAAATTAAAAATGGTCCAGATTCTAAGGCTGCAAATGCTTTTATAGATTATTGTTTAACGGTGCAAGCAGGTAATGATCTGAAAAATTTTTCTATGGCTATGTCTACAAGGGGAGATGTGTCATTGCCACAGGGAGGACAAAATTTAAGGAATCTTCTAGGGAGTGATAAATACGATTTTAAAAAAGCGGGCATTGATAAAAAAGAAATGTTAGATGCCCTTGAAGAAATCAAACCGTAAATTTATATATTTATATATTTATATATAGATTAATATGTTTAAATAAAATAATCTAAAATGAAAGGTCGCTAAAACATATGGAAAATTTATTCGGTTTTTTAAAACCTGCACTTCCGATTAAACCATTACCGAAAGATAAGGTTGATTCGGCATACAAAAGATATCGTCTGCAAGTATTTTTAAGCATATATTTTGGTTATGCAGTTTATTACTTTGTTAGGAGTAATTTTTCATTAGCTAAGGTATACTTCCTTCAAGAAGGCTTCACAAAAACACAACTTGGTATAGTTGCTTCTGCGCTAGGACTTGCTTATGGTGTAAGTAAATTTGTTATGGGGAATCTATCAGATAGATCTAATGCAAGGTATTTTTTAGGTATTGGTCTAATTCTATCTGGTATTATAAATCTATTTTTCCCACTTACCACAAGTATTACAGTGATGTTTATATTAATGCTTATGAATGGATGGGTTCAAGGTATGGGTTGGCCACCATGTGGGAGAATCATGACTCATTGGTTCGCAGATAAAGAGCGTGGAGTTAAAATGGCTATTTGGAATACCGCACATAATGTGGGTGGTGGATTTATAGCTGTCATTGCTATTCTTGGTGTTCAGATTTTTGGAGGCTGGAAAGGGATTTTTATTTTACCAGCTATTATTGCAATTATAACTGGTGTATTATATATGATTTTTGCAAAAGATACACCTCAATCAGTAGGACTACCGCCTATAGAAGAATATAAAAATGATTACCCTGTTGTAAAAGTAAAAGATAGAGAAAAAGAGATGACCGCAAAAGAAATATTGTTTAAATATGTGCTTAATAATAAATATCTATGGTATATCGCTCTTGCAAATGGATTTGTATACATGGTGAGATATGGAATTGAAGATTGGGCACCAGTATACTTAAGTACAGTAAAAGGTTTTACTATTCAACAGTCTTCCATTGGATTTGCTCTATTTGAATATGCCGCTATTCCGGGAACTATACTCATCGGATGGATTAGTGATAAAATATTCCATGGTCGTCGTGCACCAGTAGGTGTAGCTTGCATGGTAGGTGTTGCAATTGGTGTATTCATATATTGGCAGAGTACAAGTCTATTAGCAATAAACATTACTTTAGCTTGCATAGGTGCTTTAATATATGGACCTGTAATGCTAATTGGCGTTAGTGCCCTAGATATAGTTCCTAAAAAAGCTGCTGGAACTGCTGCCGGATTTACAGGACTATTTGGATATGTTATTGGACAAGTTTCAGCTGAAGTAGTAATGGGAATAGTTGTAGATAAATATAACTGGGCAGGAGGATTTAAACTTCTTATAGCTTCTTCTATAATAGCTATTGTATTACTATCCCTTACTTGGAACGTACATGATAGGTCAAAACCAGATTCTGAAGAGATTAAATATGTAAACTAAATAGATATTAAGCATAGAAAATATTTTTTATAAGCCTCCTATTATATAGGGGGCTTATATTTGTGCGCAGGGGCATGGCAATTTGAAATAAAAAGTATTTATTTCATTAATTATATGTAATAATGACAAGAGTGAACGCAAATTTAAAAAATATTATAATAAGTATATAGGAGGCAATATTAATGGTTACATATATAGGGGTATTGTTATTATTTACATCTATAGGACTAGGTGTGCCTGGTATTTTTATTTATGCTTTTACTGCAGATATAATTAATTGGTTTTCTAATAGAAAAACAAGGACTACTAAGCCCAAACGCAAAATATTTAAAAAGAAACAAAAATCAAAGTTAAAATTAGGTGATAAGATTTTTGGATTATTTATTTTAATAGCAATATGTATATTACCGATATGGAGTTTACGCATGGTTACGCCTTATTGGTTAGATGTACCTAGTATAATTACAAAAAACTACAGTATAGAGGAGGGTAGTGTGATTGTTTATGCTGCAAAACCTACAAGTAGGGAAACTTGGGGTTATGACTCTATAACTGTAAATGGAAATGATCATCCAATAGTAGATGATAGTAAGGTTAAGACGGGCATGAATGTAAAAATAAAATATTTACCTCATACTAAATTAATAATGAAATTGTGGTATATTCAAAAGTAGTAAGCTTAAAAGAAGTATAATTTTTCTCATGTTGTTATGATGAGAATGATGATTCTTATAATGAGGAAGAATCCGATTTTACTGGGAAAGAACCTTTTGATGAGAAGAAAAATGAGAGGGCAAAACAAATTAGGTCATATGGTAATCCAGTTTTTGTAGCAGGAATTTTATATGTTTTTTGACCATTAGGAGTATATTGGATGTGGAAATACAAAGTATACAATAAACCTGTACGAATTGTAATATCAATTGTAATGTCTATTTTTGGTGCTTTGAAAATTTTAGGACATTTTAAAAATTAAAGTAACATAATTGTAGAAAAAATATTTAGAGGGTATTAAAATACATTAGTTATTTTAATATCCTCTTACCTATAACAAATTTTTCTTTGTAATATCCTGTCAATTCAGAGATTTTTATAACGTCACCGGATTTTGGAGAATGTATAAACTTATTGTTGCCAATATATATTCCAACGTGAGAGACTTGGTATGGTAGATCTGGATTTGTTCTAAAAAAGACCAAATCTCCATTCCTAAGATCATTTATATTAATAGAAATACCTTCATTTACCTGTTCCATAGTTGTTCTAGGTAAATTTATACCAAAATGTTTATAAGTATATGCTACAAAACCAGAACAATCAAATCCACCACTTATATATTTTCCAAAAGCATCAGATATTGCAGGTGTTGTGCCACCCCATAAGTAATGCATTCCTAGAAAAGTATCAGAATAGTTTTTCAAATCATTCCCATTTATCAATGAACTGTATTGTTGCCCGTTTGTTATATATTTAGCTTTATTTAAGGGAGTTTTAGAATTTGAGAGAATAGTAAAAATCATGTATATTAGGGAAATAAGCATAAGAATTAAAGCTAAAAACCAGGGGTTTATTGAATTTTGTTTATAATAAGATCTTCTCATATAATCTCCCATCAGTTATTATTTTTAAATATACTATAGTAACTTATTGTAGCATTTCTAATAATATACTTAATATTTTAGAAAATTGGTAGGAAAATAAATTTGAATTTGTTTTAACAAAAATATACCAATATGTCACATATTGTGGTATATTGATTAAAGCTAATTAAAAGCTATGTGATAATATGTAAAAAATAAGCCGTTTTATGATAGTCGTACTAAAATAAACTGATTTTCATTTTGATTGTAGTACAAGCTTTTGAGAAGAGGGGATAATTGTTATGAATAAGGTAGACTATAAAAGTAAAAAAATTATGCTGCTGGGATGTTTTTCAGCAGCTTGTTTATCATTAATTATAATCTTGTTTAGTACATACAGTATGAATAAAGTACGTATAGAATCTGATTTTATTTCGCAAAGAATACTTCCAGGTAAAACATTTTCATTGGAAATTTTAACATCATTAATTAATCAAGAAATAGGAATCAGAGCCTATATTGCTTCAGAAAATAAAGTGTTTTTAGAACCATATTATTTAGCAAGCAAAGGAAAGCAAAGATATCATGATTCTCTTAATAAATTAAGAGAAATAGGACTAAATAATGACAATATTAATCGAATTGATAAGCAAAGACAATATATTCAAGGTTTTTTTCAACAGCAAATTTCATTAGTGGAGTCTGGGGGATTAGATAAGGCAAAATTAAACTTAAGTAAAAGTAGAAAGTTAGTAGATGAATTTAGGGTAACTGATAATATGTTACTAAATGATATTAATTCACAAATAAATACTTCCAGTAACAAAGTTGTAAAAACTCAAAAAATTCATAAATATTCACTGGTTTTTTTAGGCATTATACTTATTGCATGTAATTTTATATTTATTAGTTGTATTTGGAATTGTATGCATAAACAAATTAAGAAAAAAGATGAAGTAAATGAAGACTTACAAAAGATACTAACTAGTCAAGAGCAGTATATTACGAGTATATCTCATGAACTTAAAACACCGCTAAATGTTATATTGTCTGCGGCTCAATTATTGGATATGTATTGTGACAGTGGGTTACTATATGAAAATAAAAATTCAACGGTTAAACATATAGATTCAATAAAGCAAAATGCATATAGATTGTCTAAATTCATCAATAACATTATTGATTTATCTAGAATTGAATCTGGAATCTTTGAGTTAAATTTATCTAATAATAATATAGTGGAAGTTGTAGAAGATATGGTGATGGCGGTAACCGAGTTTACAAAAAGTCGAGGACTAAATATTACTTTTGATACAGATGTAGAAGAAAAGATTATTGCTTGTGACCCAGAAAAGGTAGATAAAGTAGTATTAAATCTTATATCAAATGCGATAAAATTTTCAAGTGATGGTGGTCAAATATTTGTAAACATCAAAAATAACATAGAATTTGTTGAAATATCTGTGGAAGATAATGGAATTGGAATTGACACAAAATATTTCCATTCAATATTTAATAAATATAGCCAAATAGACAAATCGTTATCACGAAATGCTGAAGGTACAGGTGTTGGATTAACCTTAGTTAAGTCGATTGTAGAATTATCTGGTGGCAGTATAAATGTTGAAAGTGAACTTGGGATAGGAAGTAAGTTTACGGTTAGATTTCCTTCAAAACAAGTACTTAATGAAAAAATTCAATTTAATAATGCAATGAGAAATGAGAAGCAAAATATTAAAGTAGAATTTTCAGATCTTTATTAATAAAATGTGTGCTTTAATAAATGTAATTCAGTAAAAATAAAGAGAGCCAATTAGGCTCTCTTTATTTAATCCGTTTTAATTTTATGTCATAATGATTTTGATATTGTTTCATTCGAGGATCATTTTTAAAATAACTCTCATACATACCTCTAGCAACTTTTGCGGCATCAGAACCATAACCACCATCAAATATAACTACAGATATCGCAATTTTAGGATTATCAGCGGGTGCATAACCTACATACCACGCATAATCGCCTCTACCAATTTTACTTTGTATACTAGATTCAGTAAACTGTGCTGTACCTGTTTTACCACCTGTAGGTATAGGAAAATCGCCAAGTGCAGCATAAGCAGTACCGTCTGTAGAATTAGTACCGCCTGCACCTGTAACGCCATTCATGCCTTGCATAACTAGAGATCTAGTTTCGGCACTCATATTAGCTTTATCTATTACAACAGGTTTCGTTTGAGATATTAATTTTCCATTAGAATCTTTTATGTTATCAACTAAATGAATTTTATATCTTGTTCCGCCATTGGCAAGGGTTGCTATATAATTTGCCATCTGTAGAGGAGTGAAATTGTCCATGCCTTGACCAATTGATGCAATAAACATATTGTATGGCAAACTCAAAGAACCATGACCTGTTTGCACTGCCTGATAGTATACATCAGTTACGATTGCATTTATATTAGCAGCAGTAAATTTTTGATTTTTGTACGTAGGATCAGCTGCAATTAATTGCTTAAATAAACCCACATAATTAATCTTAGAGAAAGTTCCGTTTTTTACAGAATCCCTAATATAGTTTTTAATTTGTGTTTTAATTTCTGAAAGCTTTTTTCCATCAGAAACAATATTAGTATCTTCATCTCTATCGTATAAATCGATTGGTGGGAATTTAGACCCATCTGTGGATGAAACTCCATTAGTTAAATCTTGCTCAATACTCAAAAGATATTGTGATGCTGATAAAGTTTTTTGTGACACAGTATTATATACTTGCCCAAAATTCTCACTTATTTCTATTCCGGTACCAGGATTCGTTGAATTAGGATTAGCTCCTAGGCCAAACATCCATGCATATTTAGCTAAGGCATCATCACCAAATTTTTCTCTTAATTTCTGACCTACATTCATAAAAAACGGGTTACTAGATTTTCTTATAGCACTAACTACATTTACAATGCCATTTCGACCATCTGATGTAAAGGGATTCCAATTTGGACCTCCTATTTTATCTTCACCACCCATATCATACCCGCCTTCATCATCGTAAGTTGAATTAGCATTTATAACTCCAGCTTCAAGACCTGCAATTGCAGTCATTGGCTTAAATGTGGAACCAGAAGGAATGAGTGACATAGTTGCATAGTTATATAAGTATTTTGGATAATAATCAAACTTATCCTTTCTAAGGGTTGTATTTCCCTTTATATTCTTGTCTATTGGAAACATATAATCAGTTAAATCGGTTGATAGCCCATCAGCTTTTGCCATTTTTTCATAATCTGGATTAAAATATTTTTGTGATTGAGCTTCAGTTAAACCTTGCGTTGTAGAAAAATCATTTGGATTATAACCTGGAAGACTTACAAGTGCGAGTAGTCCACCAGTATTAATATCTATGGCAACAGCTGCACCCCTTGTAGCATTTGATACATCTAGGTCGCCACCTGAAGTTCCTGCAGCTTGTAACCTTGTCATTTCAGTGTTCAATGCGTTTTCTGTGGCATATTGCATATTTGCATCTAATGTAAGTTGAACATTTTTACCGGGGACCGCCTTCTTAGTATGAGCGGTATTTTTAATTATTGCTACAGAATCATCATTTATATCTTTTTCTCCGTTAGTCCCTTTAAGATTGCTCTCCATTGCAGATTCAATTCCAGAAGTTCCAACATAATCTACACTTGTGTCATAACCCTTTGCTGCATACTTAGCTTTATCAGCAGAGTTTATTTTGCTGATATATCCTAGGACTGATGAAGCAAGTTGGCCATAAGGATATTCCCTCATAGGCTGATTTTCTACTTTAAAACCTTGCAGGTCTGAGAGGCTTTGCTCAAATATAAGCGATGTATTTAGCTTCATATTAGTTGCTACATTAATTGATTTATAATCAGAAAAAAAGTTCATACTGATACCGTCTTCTATAATTAAATATCTTCTTAGCACATCTGGAGTTGCCTTTATATTCAAACTTGCAAGTCCAGTTTTTACCTTATATTTAACAAGAAGTTTGTTATAAATTTGTTCGGGAGTTAGTTTTAAAAGCTCATTATCAAGAGCAGTTTTTTCAGAGAGACTTAATTCTTCTTCTTTTTTATTCTCAAATTTTGCCTTTAATATAGTCAATTGAAGGTTTCTATCCTTTAAAAATCTTAAAAGCAGGACTTGATTTCCCTTAGCGTCATTTGAAGTAAATTCAAACCTATATGGATTAATCTTTAATGCAAAACTGTCTGTCTGGACTTCTTTATTATCATCTAAAATTTTAAATACTTTTTGTAATGTTGCAAATAGTTGTTTGTTATCCTTACTTGTATCAGCTGTACTTGTATATGTAAGGTTATAACCTAGTGTTTCGGTCGCAAGTTTTATTCCGTTTTTATCTGTTATGAGGCCTCTTGGTGCAGCTACTGTTACAAGCTTTGCAGAATTAATAGTTTCAGCCTGCGCTTTGTAATAATCTCCTTTGAATACTTGTAAATAATACAATTTTGCACCTATTATTAAAAACATAGCTAACATAATTATAGAAAGAATATTATACCTATTAAATTTCTTCTTTTTTTTCATTTCATCACCATTTTATACTTTCATTTTTTTTTGCATAATAAAATTATTAGTATCTGTCAGCATTCTCAAAAAACAATCTAAATGGTGACTTTGTGAAACCTTGCAATTCATACGCATTTTAAATATACGTCTAGATATAAGCTTTGTCAATTACATTAATGAGTTGATTACATCCTAAATTATCGGACGTTAGATTTTTCATATGATTAGATAAAGTATACCACTAAAATTCATATATCTTATACCTATCATACATGATTCGACAAAATAAATCCATACACACATTTTGTCTCATTCATTTTTCATAAGTTATGATATAATATACAGGGTAATATTCTTCGTAGGGGGACAAAATATATATGATAGGGACATTTCTTTTAAATAGATATGAGTTATTAGAGAACATTGGCGAGGGTGGCATGGGAACTGTTTATAAAGCAAAGTGCCATGTGCTAAATAGATTTGTCGCTGTAAAAATATTAAAGGCAGAGTTAAGTAATGATGATGAGTTTGTTTCAAGGTTTAAAAGTGAAGCTACTTCAATTGCAAAATTATCACATCCAAACATAGTGAATGTTCATGATGTTTGCTCAGAAAATGATGTTAATTTTATTGTTATGGAATATGTTGATGGAAAAACATTAAAGCAAATAATAAAGGAAAATGGAAGGCTTACATCCAAGAAGACTTTAGATATAGTTTTTCAAATAGCAAAAGCTCTCCAGTGTGCACATGTGAACGGTATAATTCATCGCGATATAAAGCCGGATAATATTATGATAACCAAGGATGAAATGGTTAAGGTCATGGATTTTGGAATAGCTAAAGTTGCAGATGTAAGAACTGTAACCAATTCTAATAAGGTAATGGGAACCGCACATTATTTTTCTCCAGAACAAGCAAAAGGAAATTTTGTGGACTGTAGATCAGACATATATTCATTAGGCATTGTAATGTACGAAATGGTGACAGGGGAAGTACCTTATGATGCAGAAAGTGTTATTACAATAGCTATGATGCATATTCAGGGGCCAATTACTGCGCCAAAAGATATTGTTACAGACATACCTGAAAATATAAACCAGGTAATTTTAAGGGCTATGCAAAAGGAACCTATTAAAAGATACCAAACGGCGAGCGAAATGTCAGAGGTAATAGGGATTATTAGAAAAAATCCTAATTATAAAGTTATTGTAAATAGTGAAATAGATGGCGCTACAAAAATTATGGATACAGTAGTAGCTTCCAATATAAGAGATGATTTAACAACAGTTATGAGCAAGGAAGAAATTTTTGAAAAAACAGTTTTTGAAAAACCATTGATTGAGGAAACAATATTTAAAAAAGAAAGTGAAGTAATACCTATAAAGAAGAAGCTCAGTAGAAATAAAAAGGTTATTATAATTATAACGTCAATTATTTTAATTATTAGTGTTGTAGCTTTAGGAAAATCTCTTTCTAATGGGAAGGTGGCTGAGGGTAAGGCAATGACTGATACAAAAGCTACAGTTGTGAAAACTATTGTTCCAAAAGTACAAGTAATTGAAAAGAAATTTGTTCCCTCACTTATTGGGAAAACTCAAGACAGTGCAAGACAGGTAGCCGTTAATAATGGTTTTTTGCTTGGGGATGTAACAAATAATTATAGTGATAGTATTGATAAGGGATTAGTTATTAGTCAATCACCTGAGGTGAATGCATCTTATGAAAAAGATGGTAAAATAAGTATAGTTTTAAGCCTAGGTAAAGAGATGGTTCAAGCTACACCGCCACAAACAAAGGTGGTAAAAGACATGAAAAAAATTGAACAGATACATGGAAAGAGCCCTAAGGGGAAACATTCTAAAAACAAATAGAACCTTATTAGTGATATGTTTGCTTTAAAATGAATAAACTTAATAAGTAAATATATTAATAAGTAAATATATTAATAAGTAAATATAATAAGAAGGCATATAGTTATGGTAGTGATATGAATGGCATCTACCTAAAATCATTGTAATATAGTAAAATATAAGGTATATTATAGAAAGAGTGTAAAGTTTAGAAGTGTTTAGAAAATATAAAAAATCGTTGTTAAGGTTTGTGTTAATTAATAAATTTTAATGCCAAGTGAAAGAAGGAGATACAAACGGAGACTTTAATGGTTTTTATAATAGGAGTACTGCAAATTACAATACTTGATTTAACATTATCGGGTGATAATATAGGTGTTATAGCACTAGCAACAAAAAATCTATCACCTAAATTTGCGAAGAAAGCTAGTTTTATAGGAATAGCAGGAGCTATAGGATTAAGAGTGTTATTTGCCTGTGTCATTACTCAAATAATGGCTATACAGTGGTTGCCGATTAAATTAGTTGGTGGACTTGTTTTAGTAAAAATAACATGGGACTTTATTAAGCCTCAGACTAAAGAAGTAGAGTGTGATGTAAAAAAAGCAGATAAATTTTGGGGAGCTGTAGCGGTAATTATTATAGCGGATATTAGTATGAGTCTTGATAATGTAATAGCAATAGCAAGTACAGCAGATGGCAATGTTTTATTAATTGTTATCGGTATTTTGATAAACATACCAATAATTTTTTACGGAAGTCGATTTGTTGCAAACTTAATGAAAGATCACCCTATTGTTATATTCTTAGGTGGCGCAATATTAGCTCACACCTCATTTAAAATGATACTCGAGGATAATATAACAATGAAATATTTAGGCCTTTCAAATACAGTTTCAGTGATAATTCCATGGGTTTTTGCCATTGGAATATTGTTGTATGGATACTTAGTAATAAAAAGAGCGGAAAAAGAAAAGACAGCTTTTGGACATAATACATAAGAATGAATATTAAAAAAACTGTACTTAATAGTACAGTTTTTTTGTTATTATAGAATTAATACTGTCATGAAAAATAGAATTTAAAATGATAATATAATATTAAAAGGAGACGATAACGATGTCAGAATGTATATTTTGCAATATCAATGAATCCGAAATAATAGTAGAAAACAGGTATGCAGTTGCAATACTTGATCATTTCCCAGTAAATAATGGTCATTGTTTAATAATAGCAAAAAGGCATTTTGCTAACTTTTTTGAGGCAACAGAGGAAGAGATTAAAGCAATATATAAATTAATGCATGAGGTAAAAGAGATGTTTGATATTCAATATGAACCAGCTGGATATAATATAGGTATTAATGTAGGAACATATGCGGGGCAAACTATAAATCATTTGCATGTGCATTTAATTCCTAGATATATAGGTGATGTGGATGACCCAAGAGGTGGAGTAAGAAATTTAAAAAAGGCTTTGGTTGAGTATGATGGATAGAAATTAATATTATTTCTAAATCTTGACTATTATTCATTGCTATGCTAGTATACAAGTATACTGATTTAAACTTTTTATATCATTAGAAATATTTACTACCTATAGGTGATTTAATTCATCCAATATAGGTTAGTGTGAATTATGTGAAAACGTAAACATGTAAGTGGAAGTAGTATATTTACATTATACTGTGAAGAAAGAGGGGAATATTAATATGAAAATGACACTAAGATGGTTTGGAAGTAAATATGACAGTGTAACTTTAAAACAAATAAGACAAATTCCTGGTTGCGTAGGGGTTATAACAACACTATATGACACTAAGCCTGGAGAAATTTGGAGTACAGAGGCAATTAAAGCTATGAAAAAGGAAGTAGAAGCTGCAGGCCTTGAGGTTAGTGGTATTGAAAGTGTAAATATTCATGATGATATTAAGATTGGACTTCCAACAAGAGATTTGTATATAGAAAACTATATTAAGACTCTTGAAAACTTAGCAAAGGAGGGTATTGATTTAGTTTGTTACAATTTTATGCCTGTATTTGATTGGACGAGATCTAATCTTGCAAAGATGAGAGTAGATGGTTCTACAGTTCTTTCTTATGATCAGGAGCTTATTGATAAAATAGATCCAACTAAAATGTTTGAACAAATAGATTCTAATTCTAATGGATTTATAATGCCCGGGTGGGAACCAGAAAGACTTGCAAGAGTAAAAGAATTATTTGAACTCTACAAAGATGTAAATGAAGAAAAATTATTTGAAAACCTTGTGTACTTTCTTAAGAAAATTATGCCAACTTGTGAGAAGCTAGGAATGAAGATGGCTATTCATCAAGATGACCCAGCATGGTCTGTATATGGACTACCAAGAGTTATAAACAATAAGAAAAACATTCAAAGAATGTTAGATGCAGTTCCTGTTATGAATAATGGACTAACATTGTGTACAGGTTCTTTAGGATCTAATCCTGATAATGATATTCCTGATATGATTAGAAGTTTCAAAGGAAGAATTCATTTTGCTCATTTAAGGAATATTAAACACCTTGCACCAGGCAAGTTTGATGAAGCAGCACATTTATCCTCTGATGGATCATTAGATATGTTTGAAATCATGAAAGCACTTTATGATATTGGTATGGAAGGACCTATAAGACCAGATCATGGAAGAATGATTTGGGATGAGATTGCAATGCCTGGGTACGGATTGTACGATAGAGCACTAGGAGCAACATACTTAAATGGTTTGTGGGAAGCAATAGATAAATCATCTAAGTAAAGAAGCAATAAAGAGTAGCATCTTAATTAATTAGGATGTTACTCTTTTTAAATTTATAATTTATTAGATAATTTTCATCTCATCCAAGATATATATTACCATTCTATTTCTAAGCCTACTCCAACTTCTTTTACAGGCAAAATCTTATGTATTTCTGCTCGAACAGCAAATGAAGTACAATGGCAAGGATATAATTCTTTTATATTGTTTTGTTTCAGATAATCAATAGTCTTGTTTACTTGCTCAGATACTTCAAATAAATGAAATCCACCTATGATACCTAATACTCGGTTATCATTACACACTTTTTTTGCATATTCTACTATATTGCAAATTCCACTATGAGAACATCCAACAATGATATAAATACCTTTTTCACTTTGATATACGAGTGCTGTATCGTCCAGTACATAATCATCAATAAAAATTCCGTCAACATTTTGTTTACCAATAGATTTCCTTTTTTCAAAGGTGTTAACTTGTGGTATCTCACCTAAGAAAGTCATATGTTGACTAATCTTAATCGGATCTTTTGAAAGAACTAAATTGCACTTTTCTTTTAGTTCATCTATTAAAATAGGAGAACATATTTTTACAGTATCTACTATTTTTTCTTTGAATGCATCCGGATGAGCAAAAATAGATATTCTATTTTTATAGTTTTGTTCAAAATAATATTTTAATCCTCTTGTGTGGTCATCATGACCATGGGAAATAATGATAGCATTTATCCTTTGCAAATCGACACCTAATGCATCTGAGTTTGTTATAAATAAATCAGAATATCCTACATCTAATAATATACGAACATCCTCATCTTCAATATAATATGAAACAGCAGGTTCACCACAATAATATTGGTCAATATATGTATTATTATCTACTAAAACTTTTAATTTCACATTTAAACCTCCTGAGAATAAATAAAATCTTAATCTGTTTTTAAGTGAATTTTATCATGTAATTATATTTAATGTCAATGTTATACAAATAGAACATTTTAAAACACAGCAAACCATGGTATATAATGGTATAATTAACTGGAGATTGATGCATAATTGTAGATTAAACGGAAATTATTTATAATTTGAGAGGTGAATGTTTTGGGGAAAGCAAGAATATCAGAAGTTACAGCATACTTCAATTCCAATATAAAATCTGTTTGGAATGTCGTTACCAATAATAGTAATTGTAAATGGCGTAGTGATATTGAAAGAATTGAAATTCTTAATGATGGTAAAGAATTTATTGAATACACTCATAGCGGCAATGCTACAAAATTTAGCATTACTAAAAAGAAAGAGTATAGTGAATATGAATTTAATATTGGAAATAAAATGTTCAATGGTTCTTGGACTGGTCATTTTTCGGTAACAGAATCAGGTGGAACAAAAATAATTTTTACAGAAAATATCTTTGTTAAAAACCCTATTATTAAGATTTTATCTTATTTTTTTATGGATTTAAAGAAAATGCAGAATACCTATGTTTCAGATTTAAAAGTGGAATTAGGAGAGTGAATTATGTATAAGATAATGACAATTGAGGATGATAAGGCATTGTGCATTAACATGAATGAAAGTCTTATAAAATGGGGCTTTATGACCTCTATTATAGGTGATTTTGAAGACATAACTGCAGAGTTTGCCAGCATGAAGCCTGATTTAGTGGTTATGGATGTAAACTTACCTTATTTTGATGGATTTTACTGGTGTAGCAAAATTAGAGAAATATCAAAAGTTCCTATAATATTTGTTTCTTCAAGGGATACTAATATGGATATTATTATGGCAATGAATACTGGCGGCGATGATTATATAACCAAGCCATTTTCTATGGATATTTTAATTGCTAAGATAAATGCTTTGCTTAGACGAACTTATTCTTATGGTGAGCAACCCTCTGATTTAGTAGAATGTGATGGAGTAATACTCAATTTAGTGGATAACACGCTTCAGTATAAAGAAGAGAAAATTGACCTTACCAAAAATGAATTTAAAGTAATGCTTCTACTTATGAAAAATAGGGGTAAGACCATATCTAGAGAGAGGATAATGAGGGGAATATGGGATGATGATAATTTTATTAATGATAACACTCTCACAGTAAATATTAACAGGCTTCGCATGAAAGTTAGCGATATGGGACTAAAGGATTATATAGTTACAAAGAAAGGTTATGGGTACATGATTTTATGAATATAATCGCATACATTAAAAATTCAAGCTTAAAAATAATATATTTCATATGTATCTTCTTCACCATAAATCTAATCCTTTTAAGTAGTAGTCCTATAGATGCACAGTTTAACGATATTATATATATGGATTTTCTACTGTTTTTTATATCATTAATATTTGTATTTATTGATTATAGAAGATGGAAGTATAGTTACAAAGGTATTTACGATGCTATACGTAAGGAAAAAATCGTAGATGATAGTCTGCCTCATAATAGTTACTACTTTGAAGCTCAGCTTATAAAAGACGTCGTTAGGTTTAAAAATGATGAATCAGATAAGAAAGTTAACGACGTAAAATCAGCCTTTGAGGAAATGAATGATTACATAATAAAGTGGGTTCATGAAATAAAAATACCTATTTCGGTATGTGAGCTTATAACTGGCAAAATAGATGACACAGATGTGGCAGAACAGCTTATTGTTGAATACACACGAATAAATTTTTTTATTAATCAGGTGCTTTATACAAGTAGAGCATCTAGCTACTCAGAGGACTTACAAATAAATGAAATTAGTATTGAAAATATGATAAAAAAAGTTGTTAAAAGAAATGCTACTCTTTTCATATCAAGAAATATAAATTTAGAACTAGGTAATATAAATTATGATGTTTTGTCCGATGAAAAATGGCTCTCTTATATTATTGACCAACTTATCAATAATGCATGCAAATATGTGACTAGGGACGGAAAAATAAACATTTATGCTAAAGAAGATTTCAAATCTATTAATCTTTATGTTAAAGATAATGGTATTGGAGTTCAAGAAAAAGACATAAATAGAATATTTGATAGAGGTTTTACAGGAGAGAATGGGAGAGCGTTATCAAAATCTACAGGTATGGGTTTATATTTATCTAAAAAGATGGCTCATAAATTAAATCATGATATATATGTTAAATCTGAGGAGGGAAATGGTACGGAGTTCACTATATGTTTTTATAAATTATCAGATTACTCCAAGGTTACATAAATGTAATATTAAATAACAAATGTAACTTAAATTCGATGGTTGGCCATGCGGTTAATAGGTAGAATAAAGGTAAGCTTTTATTTTATGAGGAGGGTTTTTATGAGTTACGTTATTGAAACTAAAGATTTAAAGAAAATTTATGGTTTAAAAGGTATGGGCTTGGCTGTTTTAGATGGAGTTAATTTGAAAGTGGAAAAGGGTGAATTCCTTGGAATAATGGGACCTTCTGGTGCAGGAAAAACAACTCTTTTAAACATTATATCAACCATTGATGAACCTACTAGCGGAAGTTATTTTTTTGAAGGAAAAGATATGAAAAAAATTAAGGGAAGGGAACTAGCTAATTTCAGAAAAAACAAGATTAGCTTTATATTTCAGGATTTTAATCTATTAGATACAATGTCTGCCCAAGATAATATAGCTCTTCCTCTTGCTCTTAGCAAGGTAAATCATACTGAAATAATAGAAAGGGTAAATGAAGTAGCGGGCTTTTTAGGATTAAAAGATCATCTTGACAAATATCCGTATCAACTCTCAGGAGGTCAAAAACAGAGAACAGCTGCCGCAAGAGCTCTTATAACTTCGCCCTCAGTTATCTTTGCGGACGAGCCAACAGGTGCATTAGATTCAAGATCATCAGCAGAACTTCTGCAGTGTCTTACTCAGCTAAATGAGGAAACTAAAACTACTATAATAATGGTGACTCATGATGCTTTTGCTGCAAGTTATTGCAGACGAATAATGTTTATAAAAGATGGAAAAATTCATGCAAAACTCGACAAAAATGGAGGAAGAAAAGAGTTTTTCCAAAGAATTATGGACATGGGTGCATCAATGAATGGTGCAATAGATTATTACGCACAAAAGGAAGAAAATAGGGGTGACTCTAAATGAATTCCTTCAGCATAGCTTTCGATAATTTCAAAAGGAATATAAAAGTTTATAGTCTTTATATAATGTCTATGATATTTTCTGTGATCGTTTTTTATAATTTTGTAGCACTAAAATATAATCCGGATTTTCAAAAGGCTAATGAAACTAATTCCTATATTAAAGGGACCTCAATAGCAGTTTCTTATTTACTCCTATTATTTATTATATTTTTCATTTGGTTTTCTAGTTCATTTTTCTTAAAGCAAAGAAAAAGGGAAATTGGTATTTATGCTTTTATGGGAGTATCCAACGCTCAAATAGCGCTTATTTATTCCATAGAGCTTGTTTTTATGGGAATAACTGCAACAGCTTTTGGACTAATACTGGGAGTTGCATTCTGCAAACTCTTTCTAATGATGCTAGCTAAAGTAGCACTACTTAATATGAAAATAGGTTTTTTCATATCTACTAAAGCAATAATTCAAACTACAGTAGCATTTTTTGTAATTTTCTTTGTAAATTCAGTTTTAGGGTATATAAATATAGTCAGAAGTAAGTTGATAGACTTGCTTAATGCATCCAAAAGAGAAGAAAGACTTCCAAAAGTTAATTATGTAAAGGGCTTGTTATCTCTAATATGCATATCTGTAGGATATTACTTTGCATTGCATGCCCGTGGTGAGAAATTTGAAGCAAATTTCCTTATTGCTATTATATTTGTAATACTCGGTACCTATTGGTTTTTTGGATCTGTCTATTCCATAATAATGAAATTTATAATAAACCGGAAGAAAATATTGTACAATGGAGTAAATATAGTAAGTATGTCCAACATTGCCTTTAGAATAAAAAATAATTATAGAACTCTAGCAGCAGTTGCCATATTAGCTACAATTACTTTAACTTCTTATGGAACTGTAGCCTCTCTTAGGTATTTTGTTCAAATAAGAGATGCTATACAAAAACCTTATGAAATTTCTTATATGTCATCAGATGATAAAGTAAAGCAGCAGGTAAGAGACAAGTTAGCATCATCAAAAAAAGATATAATCCTTGAAGAGAGTACAGAAGTCATTGTTATAAAACCTCATATTTATGCAGAAATGAATTTACAACTTGGGGAATATGTGGCTTTAAAATATTCGGATTTTATAAAAATTAGTTCTGATCTAAAAGTAAAAGATTTAAAGAATTTTAAAAAAGAAAAATTATCTAAAGGTGAAATTTTATATGTATCACCACCTGGCGTTGTAATGAGTCTTTATGATTATAAAAATGTAAAAGCGACTATAACTAATAAGAATTATACTATAAAAAATACACTTAAAACTCCTATTTTGGGGAGTAGTATACCCCTTTGTCTAATATTAAATGATGAAGACTATAATTTGCTTAGGCCCACTTCTAAAATATATGAGTTTAATGGTATAAAAATAAATAATGCAGACAATATAAAATTACTAGAAAAGGAGTTAGTTAAAATTAAACCCATTAAAGATTCTTTACATGTAAATGTCAGTAAAGATAAGTCTTTCTACAGTGTTTTTGGGATAGTTTATTTCCTTGGAGCTTTTCTCTCACTTGTTTTTATAATTGCTACAGGAAGCATTATTTATTTTAAACTTATATCGGAAGCTTACTTAGATAAGGATAAATATGTTTTATTAAAGAGGCTTGGAATGACGAATAAGGAGATTTTTAGAGCTACTACAAGGCAAATAGGAATATCATATCTACTGCCTTTAGTTGTAGGTATAATTCATAGCTGCGTAGCAATGTCTGTTTTAAGCAAACTGATAGATTATAACATACTAATGCCAGCTATAAGCAGTATAATTACTTTTATTGTAGTATATGTAGGTTATTTTATTGCTACTACGAGGAAGTATATGAAGATAGTTATGTGAATAAAAATTAGTGTACAGCTTCTTTTTTGAGCTGCCACATTGCAAAAACAGAGTTTCCACAGCCAGCTTTATCCTCTTGCAAACTGTATAAACCATTGATATATAAAGGCTTATAGTGCGTTTAGCTAAAGCCTTTTTATTTATTTCTAAATTTTTTTTACCTTTCCGTTCAATATTTTATTACTAAGAAATACACCAATTAACATTCCTCCTTTCTAAATATTTTTAACTCGATAAATAATACAATAAAACAAAGCAGTGGTACCAATATTAAAATTGAATTACTAAATTCAACTAGAACATTCTCTACACCAAAGAAAAATCCCTTATAGATATAACAAGCGGGTATAAATAAAGATACCTTTGCGCCCTGTACTAAAAATGATAAAAAAGTGAACATCACTCCAAATCCAACAGGTAATATAAAATTTTTGAAGGTCATACTCAAAAGATGTTGAATACAGATCAAAGGAAATGTACATATTAGCCCTATAATTGGGCCTGTAAACACATAAGATTTTATAGGTTCATTGGGTATAATTAGTGTTTTAAATACTATAATTATAATAATATAACAAACAACATTTAACAAAACTATAATCGAGGTTGTAACTATTTTACCAATAAACAACTTATTTAAATCTATTGGTGTTGTTCTTAAACAAATTATATTGTTATTTTTATATTCTATTCTCCACGAAAGAGATACTATTAAGCAGATAACTAAAGGCAATAGCAACCCACCATACAAAATAGTACTTTGAGTATAAAGAGCATCCCAGATATTATCTACTTTAACTTTTCCTGTATAGACATTAATCAATCCAATTGAGACCATAACTAGCGGCACCATAAATGCAATGATTAATGCTTTTAAACTTCTGATTTTGCACAACTCGGTTTTAATAATCTTTAACATTAAGTTATTCCTCCTTTATATCTTGATGCTTAAAATATGCTATTCCAATAGCTGTAAATAAAATCGTGTAAAAAATAGACCATACTATATCTTGATTTAGAAGATTTGGATCTGAAAAAGGTGTATTATGCATAAAGTGTAAATATGGATTAAATTTTATTATAGAAGGATTTCTTAAAAAGGGGAAAGATGCACATATAGCTACTACGTTAACTGTAATTAAAAGCCCTACATCTTTTATAATGCTAAATAAAAATATCTGTACACTTATAAAGCCTAAAGAAGTTAGTATTTGTAATAGTACATATCGAGTCAGTAGCTCTATATCCAGATTATTAGAGAGATTGTATATTTTCGTAAGGCCTACTAGTAAAAATGCTTCAACCACAATTACTAATACAGTAAATAATAATACCATTATCCATTTAGCTAAATAGTAGTTTATTCTTTTTAATGGGCTTACAAATAAATGAGTTAAACAATTATTCTTTAGATCAATGTAAAATATGGATATACTAATTAGTATGATAAATAACAGAAGTAGTAATGGCCATATTAATGCCAGATGATTTTCTATTATTAAATCATAAAATCCATCATTAGCAACTTTACTATATTTGGATAATACATAGCTTTTTCTGAAATATAAGTCCATATTAAGCATTAAACAAGAAATTGCTATAGGTGCTATTAGCACATATATAATGAAACTATTTTTATATTTCATTAATTCTACTTTTATGGTTTTAGTTAAATTCATAATTACATAGCTCCTGTCAAATTTATAAATATTTCTTCAAGATTAAGACACGATTTATGCTCACTTTTTAATTTAGATAATGATCCTTCATATAGAAGTTTACCTTTGTTTATAATGCCAACATCATCTACTATAAGTTCCATTTCACTTAAAATATGTGAGCTAATAAATATGGTTTTATTATGATCTTTTGCAAGAGATATTAATAGATTTCTTATTTCCCTTATACCCATTGGGTCTAATCCATTAATTGGCTCATCTAAAATCAGAAAATCGGGATCTCCTATTAACGCCTGGGCTATTCCTAATCTTTGTTTCATGCCTAATGAAAAGTTATTTATTTTTTTATTCTTAGCTTCGGATAAATTTAATAATTTTAGCACTTCAACTATTTTATTTGAATTTACTCCTTTAAGTTCTGCCCATATTTTCAAATTGTCATATGCGGATAAATGACCATAGTACGACGGAGATTCAACTATAGCACCTATTCTTTTTAAAATTCTTATTCTGTTTTCTTGAATGTCATCGCCAAATAACTTTACAGTTCCACTTGTTGCTTTTATTAATCCGAGTATCATTCTTATTGTTGTAGATTTACCAGCTCCATTAGGACCTAAAAACCCGTAGATGGTTCCCTCTTTTACATTTAAGTTAATATTGTCTACCACCTTAATATTTTTATATTTTTTACTTAAGTTATCGACCTTTAAAACATATTTATCCATGAAAATTCCTCCCTTACAATTTGGTATAATATAACTATATAATACGCACCTTATCTCTGGTTAATTTAAACCTTAACTAAACCTTAAATATACTCTTGGGCTGATTTTAGAATTTTAAGAAGGTGTATTATATATATAGGTGGGGGTGATACTTTGGACATAACTAATAATAAAATTCTTATAATTGATGACGAGGATGCTTTATTAATTTTACTTACTGCTGTACTAAGGAAAGAAGGATTTACTAATGTTAAATCAATAAATGATAGTGTGAATTCAATCCATTTGTGTAGAACATATAAACCTGATTTAATACTTTTAGATATAATGATGCCTAATTTAGATGGGTTTTCTGTTTTAAAAGAAATACGCAAATTTTGTATGTGCCCAATAATATTTTTATCAGCCAAATCAGAAGAAATAGATAAACTATTGGGACTTGGGATCGGTGGCGATGATTATGTAACTAAACCTTTTTCTCCTAAGGAAGTTGCTTTTAGAATTAAAGCACACTTAAGAAGAATTGAACTTACTAAGCAATCATTTATGAAAGAAGATTATATCTTTGAGAATAAGGATTTCAAAGTTGATTTGAAAAAAGGCGAGATAGAAAAAGATGGTGAAATTTATTTATTAAGAGCAAAGGAGCTTAAATTACTAACGTTCCTAATTCAAAATTCAAATATAATATTATCAAAAGAACAAATAGTTCAGGAGGTTTGGGAGGATACATTTACGGGTTATGACAATACAATTATGGTACATATAAGAAAGTTAAGAGAAAAGTTAGAGATATTGCCATCTAACCCTAAATATATAATTACAGCAAAAGGAGTAGGTTACAAATTTATTTTATAGAGAGGTATTGAATTAAATGAAACATGAAAAACCACAATTAACGAAGATATCCAATATTTTTATTAAAAGTTTATTAATAATATTTATTATACTTTTTATTCTTAATATGTTCATAATTGCCAGCTTATTTATCACGCTCGCTTTGATTCAAATCCTTTAGGCTCTGCTGAAATATTGGACCAGTATATTGAATTAAATGGTTCTGTACCAGTTTTAAATGATAAAGGAAAGAAGATTGCCTCTAAAAATAATTTGTGGATTCAAATAGTAGATAATAATTTAAAAGAAATCTATGAATTTAATAAACCAGTAGATGTGATTACTAAATATACACCCATAGATTTTGTTCATGCGTATAAATATGATATTGCAAACAGCACGGTTTTTATATGTGAAAAAAAATTTAGTAATTCTAAGTACTCATATTTTGTTGGATTTCCTACTAATGTAGTGGCCAAATATAATATTGAATATAACCCAACTAAAGTTAAAAGCTTTTAACCAAAAATATAGTATATCTTTTAGCAGCTAATATAGTAATTATTATTTGTTTTTCATATTTCTATTTTGCTAAAAAAATAGGTAATCCTCTACAAAATATCATTGATAATATAGATACTCTTGTAAAAGGAAATTATAGTACTGTCTTAAAAGAAAAAGGATTATATAAAAATATTTTTAGAAATCTAAACGCGTTATCTGTTACGTTACTCGAAAATATAAAGGAAAAGGAATTATTAGATAAGTTAAGAGAAGATCGGATTTCTTCTATAGGACATGACATGAAAACTCCTTTATCTTCTATTAAAGGATTTTCAGAAATATTAATGGATAAAGACTATTCATTTTCTAAAAAAGAGGTAAAAGAATATACAACTATAATTTATGAAAAATCTTTGTACATGGAATCTCTTATAAATGATTTGAATTTTAGTTATAAATTAAAAAATGATTGCATAGTACTAAATTTAGAAAAAACTAATATTGTTGAGTTTACACAAAATATTATTAATGAATTGTTATTAAGCCCTGAGTTTATATCTAGACAAATAAATTTTAATAGTACGAATCCTTCTATATTATTAAATATTGATACTCACCTGATTAAAAGAGCCTTTTTTAATTTCATTATAAATTTTCTTACATATAACGATAGTAGTGTTAGGTTATCAGTAGATATAATAGGAAATAATGATTTTATAAAGGTTGTTATTAAAGACAATGGAAAAGGAATACAGAAAGAAGATATTCCTTATATATTTCAAAGATACTATAGGGGAACTAATACAACTACTAATTCTAAAGGTTCAGGATTAGGAATGGCTATTGCGAGTGACATAATTAAGCTTCATAATGGTTATTGCAATATCGAAAGCGAAATATCTATGGGTACTACTCTAACTATATCTTTAAAATCCCATGAAGTAATATTGTAATCGTCTCATTCATTGCATCTTTCATTGTCATGTTATTTTTGCTTAAAAATTTGTAATCTAGAAAGGTGTTACTAACACTTTCTAAGATGGAACTGATAAGATTTAGATTAATATCATCCCTTAAAACTCCTGATTCCATAGACTCTTTTAGTGTTGTTTCTATGAGTTTCAATTTGAAATCCTTTAGATCTTGGAGTTTATTCCATTCATCATAATAAAACTTATGTGCTTCATCTAGTATATTAATGGGAAGTTTATATTTATGATAAGAAAAAATTATTGAATTCAACTTATCTTCTAAAGAACCACCTTTCTTTATGACCTCGATAGTGTAATTTTTATCACTTTCTATTATTTCTTTAAAATATTCAAATATAATATCATCTTTACTTTTAAAATGCTTATATATAGTTTTTTTACTCATTTTAAGTTCTGAAGCAATTTCATCCATTGTAAATTTTCTTAACCCATATGTCTGTATCTTTTGGGCAGCAATTTTCATTATTAGTTCTTTCATTTTATCCTCACTATCCTAATTTTATTTCCTTAAAAGAGCTTCCTTTAGTTTTTTTTACAGTAAATAGGCCAATTATACATATTGCTATTATTAAAAATAAAGCAATGTTTTTGTGATTACTCCATAAGAGACCAGTGATAACCGAACCTACAAAAGATCCAATATATTGAAAACTATTTATTATTCCATTTGCCGCGCCTCTATAGCTATTTTCTGCAATATCATTAGCTGCAGAAGGTATTACCGTAGCTAGTAGAATATACCCTGTCATAAATAATATGCTTCCTATCAATATAAAGTAAAATGATTGATTCTTAAAATAAAAGCATATACCTATGGCACTTAAAATGAAGGCCAGTATAATTAAATTTGAACTAGAGCCTTTTTCAACAAATATAATAGATTTTCTCATAAATATTATAGCGATAATTACTGCTGGCATAAAAATTTTCCACATGCCACTAGTACCAGTGATTTTTTCAAGATATATGGGGACTATATAAAATACTGATACCATTATATAATTATTTAAAAATCCTGCTAAATTAAGTCCTAGAAATTTTTTATTTCTTAATAAAACTTTTATGCCTTCTCCTACCTTAATTTGATTTTCGGGTATTGCACAAGAACTTTCATCATGAGTTTCTTTTAAGAAAAACAATATGATAATCCATACTAAAGAAATTAAGAGCGCACATACTAGAAACATTTGCCTTACTGATATATAGTTATTAATCAAAGGCCCTAAAGCAAAGGCTGATGCTGCAAAAAAACCAACAATCATTCCTAAAATGCTTAAGGCTCGAGGTCCTTTTTTATTATCAACACTACAAATAAGCCAGGAATACCCAGAGGCAAGGATAGCTCCACTTCCTTGTAAAGCTCTAGCGAAAATAAGCATATATATACTTTTACCTAGAAAAGCAATAAACAGACCTATTATTACCTGCAAAAGTCCTATTAAAATAACACGTTTGTTTCCAATTTTATCACTCCATATGCCAAAAGGGACTTGAAAGATAGCTTGTGTTAGTCCGAAAATACCAAGGGCTACCCCAGCCAAAGTAGCATTACTGTAGCTTAAAGTTCTACTGTAGGTTGAAATAAAGGGCATAACTATAGTCATTGCCATTTGTCTAATTCCTAAAGCTAAACTTATTGTAATTAGAAATAATAATTCATTTCGAGTAAATATTTTAATCTTCATACTAATACATCACCTTTCAAATTGGAAACTGTTAAAACTAAATTAGTTTCCTATTTGAAAGTATATTTCTTATTTATAATATTGTCAACATAAGTTAATTATGGATAATCTTATGTTTAAATTAAGTACTTTTTCTAATTACTAGTTCTGGGCGAACTAGTATATTTGATGCTACATTTTTTTTCTCTATAAGATCATTTAATAATTTAACACTTAAAAAACTTGTCGTTTCAACTTTATTGTCAACAGAGGTTAACTCTGGGTAGCAACACTCGGCGAGTATTGAATTATTAAAACCTATTATAGCAACATCGTTAGGTACATTAATATCTAGGTCGCGAAGCTCCTTTATAGCACCAATTGCAGTAACATCCTCACCAAAAATTATTGCAGTAAACTTTTTCTTTAATTTAATAAGTTCTTTTACAGCATTCCTACCACCATCTAATCCACACTGTGTATTTATTATGGAATTGTCGTCTAGTTTTAAATCATTCTTATTCATTCCAACTAGAAATCCTTCTTTCTTTTGTTTTGCACTGTAGGTATCCATATCTTTTACGTATACTATATCTGAATGGCCTTTCTCAAAGAGGTGATCAACACACATAGAAATACCATAAGAGTCATCTACTAATACTGAGTAGGTATTTTCCATATCTAAAAATCCATTTTGAAGTACTGTTGGAATATGATTAAGATATGCGGAAATTGATGATTGTATATCTTTATTATTAAATACTGACCCCATTAAAATAATTCCATCTATATTTCGCTCAGATAACATTTTAATATAATTTATGCTTTCCTCGGTCCTTGAACCGGTATTGCATAGCATAACAGAATAACCCAACTTGTTAAATTCTCTTTCCATTATGTAAGCAGACTTAGCGTGATGCATGTCAGTAATATTAGTTGTAACGATGCCTATAGATTTCATGGATTTAGTTACTAAACCCCTGGCTATAGCATTGGGTATATAATTATATTTTTTTAAAACCTTTTCAACCTTATCTTTAGTTTTGGTACTAATATTTTCTTTGTGGTTAAGAACCCTAGACACGGTGGTTATAGAGACACCAGCTTCTTTTGCAATATCATATATATTCAAATTCATTCCTCCGTATAAATCTTAAACTCTAATTTAAAAATTGAAAGCGCATACAACATAAAAACGGTACATACGCAATTATTTCTTGTGAAATTTAGATTTTAAATTTATTTATTAATTATTTAACTTAATTATATTTATTAATTAGGATAAAGTCAAATTTATAATAGAAAGGGTAAAAATGCTGATATTGCTAATGTATAAAAATAAATAGAGTTTAAAAGGCCATAGATAATCTAAGCAATAAATACATATATTATCAAAAAAATATATGTAAAAGATAACATTATAAAAATAACTATTGAATTTTGTTAGAAATTATATTATACTAAACTTAGTTCTTATGAAAGCGCTTCCATTTTGAAGCAAGCAATAAAAATCGCACTTGTAAAACAATATATATTTAGAAAAATAAAATTTATAAGGGGTGTTAATCTATGATATTTGGTGATATTAAAAATATTAATGATATGGAAAAGGTTCTTCCAAAAGCAATACTTAAGGTTATTAACTATTTGAAAGAGAGTGATTTTCTAAGTATGAAACCAGGAGTTTATAAAATTGAGGGCAAAGACATATTTGCTCAGGTAGTAGACATTACAACAAGAGAAAAAGCTGAAGTAAACCCAGAAGTTCATAAGAAATATATTGATGTACAATTTTCTGTAGAAGGAAAAGAAAAAATAGGTTTTGCTCGAGATACTGGTAATAATGAAGTATTAGAGGATCTCTTAAATGAAAAGGATATTAAATTCTATAAGAGTATTGATGATGAAATCGATTTAATAATGAATAAGGGCAGCTTTGTCGTGCTTTTCCCAAATGATGTTCATAGACCTGGTTGTTTAATAGGAGGTCCTTGTTTAATAAGAAAAGTAATTGTAAAGATAAATACGGAGATACTTTGAAGTAGCATATAACTGAATGACAATTGTAAACGAGTACTTAAAATAATCATAGGGGTGTGTAGATATGAGTGAAAATATAAGTTCAAAAGTAAAGATCCCAAGTAAACGCTGGATGCATATAATTCCACCAATACTTTTTGTATATATAGTAGCTTTTATGGATCGTACGAATATTGGGTTTGCAATGGCAGGAGGAATGAGTAAGGAACTTGGAATGACATCTAGCGTTGCAGGAATAGCAGCTGGTATATTCTTTGTAGGTTATTTATTTCTTCAAGTTCCTGGAGGGCAAATCGCAGAGCATGGAAGTGCTAAAAAGTTTATAGCAGGAACTATTGTGGTATGGGGTATTCTTGCTATAATGTCTGGATTTGCGACAAATATAACTCAACTATTAATTCTTAGATTTTTGCTAGGAGTTGCTGAAGGTGGCGTTATGCCAGCAGTACTTACAATAGTTCGTCATTGGTTTCCAAGTGAGGAACGTGGCCGTGCTACTGCCTTTGTTATAATGAATAATCCAATTGCATCTATTATAACAGGTCCACTTTCAGGATATATTTTAGTTAAATATAATTGGCATTATGTATTTATAATAGAGGGTATAATATCACTCCTATTAATCTTAGTTTGGTTACCATTAATAAGTGATAGGCCTGAAACTGCTAAATGGATTAGTAAAGAGGAAAAAGATTATCTTGTTGAAAGACTTCGCGAAGAACAGGAATGTTTCGATAAAAAGCAGGTAAAGAAGGCAAGTTTAAAGGAAATCATTTTCAATGGGACTTTATGGAAATTGGTGTTGATATTCTTCTTTTATCAAACTGGTGTTTATGGATACACCTTATGGCTTCCAACAATACTTAAGAACTTAACCAAAACAGGAATGGATCAAGTTGGATTTTTATCAATATTTCCGTATATTGCAACTATAATTGGCTTGTTTGTTTTTGGATCCTTATCAGACAAAACCAGGAAGAAAAAAAGGTATGTTATAATGCCGATTATAGGTTTTGCAATATGTTTATATTTATCAGTAACATTTCAGCACTCTATATGGTTATCTTTTGGAATGCTTGTTGGTTGTGGATTTTTCCTCCAGGCTGCATCAGCTGTGTTTATGACAATTCCACCAGATGTTTTCAGTGGAGAGGTAGCAGGTGGTGCTACTGGGATCATAAATGCATTAGGCAATCTTGGAGGTTTCCTAGGACCATTTTTAGTTGGATTCTTAATGCAAACATTCAGTTATAATATTAGTATATATAGTTTAGTGTTATCTTTAGTGATCGCGGTTATAATTACAACTACATTGCCAAAGGAAAAAGATGATTGTGCCCACCCGATAGCAGCAATAAATGTTGAAAATAGTGAAAATGTATAAATGAATATAAAAAAACCATAAACTAAGGTATAATGAAGCCAGGGTTAGTGGGAATGAAAGCCCTTTCATTAAGAAAAGTAGTTTTTAGGGTAAATCAGATTTAGTGAGGTCTTAATATGATATTTGGTAATATTAATAACATTTGTGATATAGAAAAGGTTTGTTCTAAATCAATAATAAAGGCAATTAGCTATCTAAAAGACAATGATTTTGTTAATATGAAAACTGGTGTATATAATATCATGGGAGATGACATAATTGCTCAAGTAGTAGACAGAGAAACAAAATTTAAAAAAGAAGCAAAAGCTGAAGTTCACAGAAAATATGTGGAAATACAATTTTCTGTCTTAGGAAATGAAATAATAGGTTATGCAAGGGATACTTTTAATAACATTATTTGTGAAGAATTATTAGAAGAAAAAGATTCTATTTTTTACAATGAAGTAGAAAATGAATCTGATTTAATAATGGTGAAAGGAAGCTTCGCTATATTTTTTCCGCAAGATGTTCACCGGCCTTGGTGTATATGTAATCAGCAAGGTATAGTTAGAAAGGTTAATATAAAAATAAAGATGTCAGTTATTTAATATTATATTGGTTTGAAAATATAGATTACACGAAAAGGAGAGATATTATAATGAGAGTTTCTTTTGAGAAAATGAAAAATGAATTTAAGAGAGTATTAATAAAAAAAGGTTTTGGTGAGGAAAGAGCAGAAGCATCAGCTTTATTATTTACGCAGACTAGCTGTGACGGAGTTTATTCCCATGGATATGTTAGATTTCCAAGAGTAATAGAATATATCGATAAAGGGTATATAGATGTAGATGCTGTTCCAAGTAAACTCGAAGGAATGGGAGCATTTGAAAAATGGGATGGTAATATAGGAATGGGAAATCTAAATGCAAAATTTTGCATGGACAGGGCTATTGGGCTCGCTAAAACAAATGCAATAGGATGCGTGGCATTAAAGAATACTAATCATTGGATGCGTGGTGGTAGTTATGGATGGCAGGCAGCTGATGCAGGATGTATTGGTATTTGCTGGACCAATACTCTTCCTAACATGCCAACTTGGGGTGCAAAAGAAAGTAGAATAGGGAATAACCCTCTTATATTAGCAGTGCCTAAAGTTGATGGTCATGTGGTAGTAGACATGGCTATGGCACAGTTTTCCTATGGCAAAATTGAGGTAACTAAAATGAATAATGAACAATTACCAGTACCTGGGGGTTATGATTCGTTGGGCAATATTACAAGAGATCCAGGGGAAATTGAAAAGACAGGACGAGTTTTACCAATAGGATATTGGAAAGGGTCTGGTTTGTCTATATTATTAGATTTAATAGTTACAATTTTATCTGGTGGTAACTCATCATATAAGGTAGGGAAAATTGATGGAATAGCAGAATATAAATTATCACAAATATTTATAGCTATTGACCCAAGTAAGGCAAATGACAGTGAGTTTATAAAAACGGCAGTTAATGAAGTGATAAAGGATATTAAAGCCTCAGAAAGAGCGGATGAAAATAGGGAGATCTTTTACCCTGGTGAGAGAACATTAAATACAAGAAACAAAAATTTAGAAGAAGGCATACCAGTAGATGAAAAGATTTGGAGAGCTATAGAAAATATGTAAGTATATTAAAAAGGCCATCTGAGTTAAGATGGCCTTTTTAGCGTTAGTCTAGTTAATATTGCTGTTGAATTTAATTAGATAATTTACATTAGCTAAATTTATGAAAAATAATCTGACTATATTTAAAAATTATAAGAAAATGTGTAAACGTTTAGAGGTTTTCGCATATATTTATAGAATAGTATCATCAGCCTATTCTTTTTAAATAACTTAATAAGGAGAGAATGTAAATGGGAAATCATATAAAAGTAAACAAAACGATAGAGGCTACATTAAAGAAATTAGAATCAAGCGTAATTGAATATGAGCATTATGATGGAAAAATAAATAAGGAACTTGTAGAAAATAAAACAGGGATTGCAGTATATGATTATAGAGATATATTAAAAACTATGGAAAATAATTTAAAACAATAATAAAAAAATGGAATATAAAATACATTAGATAATTATTTTAAAGCTTCCACTTATAAAAGTTGGAAGCTTAAATTTTATGCATGTATTTGTTTATACTGTTGTTGGTCTATTGTCATAAGATATCTCATCAATAATATATTGGTAAAATAATCAATCATTTATGAATAGTATATAATAGTTGTTAATTCTACTATAAGTTAAAAAATTAATGCTTTAATTAGAAAATATAATTAAAGGTAGGAGGGGTAGGAGGTATGAGTTTATTTGAGGACATAGGGAATAATGTTGTAGAGGATATTGAGTTTGTGGAAATCACAGACGAAGATAGAAATATTATAAGAAAAGCAAGGTTTATAATATTAGATACAGCAATTATATATAACGAGGAAGAGGACTTTTATTATACATTGGCTACATGCATTAATGAGAATAAAGAAATAGAAACAATAAGTATAGAGGGATTTGGTATACAGGAAAATGTACTAGAGTTTAAGGGTGCATATATTGATTATGAGGAATATGAGCAAAATTCAAAAGTAAATTACACTGGAAAAATATATTATTTGTAATCCACTATATTTTTTTGCTGTTTTTTAGGTATGATGCTTAAATAGGTACAATATTATACATTTGATAATATTGTTTTTTATGGTAAACTTTAAGTAAGTGAAAAATAGATGCGAAATTTAACGATATACTTTTTTGCCACTTGTCATGTGGGTGGCACTTTTTTATAAGGAGATTAAACCATGAAAACCAAAGCAATTGTTTTAAAACAAATATCGCTGCTCCTCGTGGCGTTAATTGGAGCCATTTTTATAAATGGTTGCGAGTTAACAACAAAGCAACAAGCGAAAAGCGTTATTAGCAATATTAAGGAATCACCTGAAGTTATAGCTGTAAGAAAAACTCCTATTGAAAAGGGTGTAATACTAGGTGATCTTATTGATACTGGGATAACAGATACGGTTTGGGAAATATATGATCCAGCTGAAAATGGTAATAAATATGTTACTATCAGTGGCAATGTTTTATATAATAAGAAACTTGTAGTCGTGAAAATTCAATATCAAATGTATGATGATGGGAAAATTAAATTTAATGCCATGACTTATAATGATATCCCACAAGATGCTGCTAATACTGCTGCTATGTTTAGCTATCTTAAAAAAGAATATGAAGCTAAAGGGAAAATTGCAAAATAGTTTATAATCGAAGGATAATTCTTAAAAGAGGTGAAAAATGTTAGTTATCTCGATAATTTTAGTAAATTTAGCATTGATTTTTTATACTATTTCTATTTTAAATGAAGTCAAAGAAGAAGTGTTGCGCTCATGGCATGTTGTTATGTTTTTTATAGGTTTAACATGTGATATAGTAGGAACTTTAATAATGTATGAACTTGGTGGGGGTATGGTAAAGACAGGAATTCATGATATATTAGGATTTATTGCTTTATTACTTATGTTAGCGAATACAATTGGTTCAGTACTTATATTAAAAAAATACAAAAATTTACTTAATAAGTTTTATAAATTTAGTGCATTTGCATGGGTTATTTGGATTATTTCCTATATTCTAGGTGTGACTACGCATATATAAAACTTGTGGAATTTATAATGATATAGATGCCACTTGCCATGTGGGTGGCACCTGAAGGTTTATTTTTATTTAGTATAAATACTTTGTTCATTATTATTGAGTGCAGTATACCCAACAGTTATTGTGTTATTTGCATTCATTAAAATGTATATACTAGGAGTATCACTATTACCATATAAAATAGAGCCATAATTACCTTGTTCACCTGACATACTTGATGAATACCAATAAATTTTATTTTTAGCTTTATAAGTGATTTGCACGCCTGCAATATTTATAGTATTTTTATTATTGTTTTTATCGATCCAAGTCCCACTTAAATTTGCTAAAACATTTGAATATGGTCCATTGGTTTTCGAGAAGTTTAGAATATCTCCTTTTGATATATGATTTGTTCCATTTAGGTATTTAATAAGAGCTTTATCATCGTTAAGCCAAACTACTTCATATCCCTTATTCGAAAATGGCTTATACCCATTTGTTACCTTTATCTTATCATCTAACCTCATAAATATTTTATGTGCTGGTATATATATGATGCTAAACTCGGGCTCATCTTTTGTTTCTCTTATTATGAATGAATTTTGGGCATGGGTAAAATTAGATTGAAATTGTAGGTTACTTATACTTTTATAAATTCCAAAGGTGTTCATTATTATCAAAAGCAGTAAAACACCGAGATATGTCCATCTAAACTTTTCATTTTTAAAATATACTAATAATGCTAATGCTAGTATAATGTAATTCAAGCTATTGTACATATAATCATGCACTAGGTATAATCCCTTACTTTTAATTGCATACTCAAAAAATGTTCTTAGCAATATTAAAATAATTATAATAAATATTGTTATTTTTTGGTGCTTTCTTAACTTTTTAAAAAAAAATTTCATATTTTCATCTCTTTTCGTAAATTATATAACCATGCTATAAAAAACTTATTTGTGATTATATGTTACATTATACACTTACCGTAAATGTATACCAATTAAAAAAATTTATATGACACTTGCCATGTTGGTGGCACCTAAGATTGTCTATGTTAAACAGTTAAGAAATAGACAAATGATAATCCAAAGTACAAAACACTAGAAACTAAAATTATCAATATCCTCAACTCCTTTTTATTTATTAAGAAAATAAAACTTGATGTAACTTATTGCCATATACAAATAATAACAAAAAAATGTATTGTTTTTATCAAGTAATTATATTAAGTTTATGTGATTTATATTAAAAATTGTAATATGAACAAAAATAGATTATAATATATTAACATACAATTGATTATCATTATCATTATAGAATTAAAGTTAATGAGTGCCACTTGCCACATGAGTGGCACCAAAAGAAAATTAAGGACGGTGGAACATTATGAGTGAAATTGCGAAAAGATTAAATCAATGTAAAAAGCCAAATGGCGAAATAGGAAAAGCTATAGCCGAAGACATGAATATATCACACTTTGAATTAACTAATTGGGGATTTGAGAAAATAAATATTAAAAAAAATGATGTTATATTAGATATAGGCTGCGGTGGTGGTAGAACAGTAAATAGAATGGCTTCTATAGCAGCGAAGGGTAAAACATTTGGTATAGATTATTCAACCGATTGTGTAAAATGGTCAAAAGATTATAATGAAAAATTTATAAAAGATGGTAGCGTAGAAATTCTTCATGCAAGTGTAGAAAAAATTCCATTCGAAAATGATAAATTTGATGTTATATCCGCAGTAGAAACTATTTATTTTTGGCCTAATCTTGTTGAAAACTTTAAAGAGGTAAAAAGAGTTTTAAAACCATCAGGAAAACTTATTATAATATGCGAAATGTATTCTAGTGAAAAATTTAAAGAAAGAAATGATGAATTTGTTGCGATATCGGATATGGAAATACATACGCCTGAGGAATTAAAACTAATATTAGAAAAAGCAGGGTACAATAGTATAAAAATAGATTTAATGGAAGATAAAAATTGGTTATGCTGTGTATGTGAAAAGTAGAGTCATTAATTAGGATATTAGAAAAACGGATGTGATATAATTCACATCCGTTTTTTTATTGGATTGTAACTTAAATGATAATACCGATAATGACAATTATAATTATAAATATGACAAACATTATTATAATAATGACAATTATAATTGACAAAACTTTAGAAATAGATTATATTAATAATATAAGGAAGGAGATTTGTTATGGAATTAAGAAACAGAGTAAAAGAGCTAAGGGCAAGATATAACCTTAGCCAAGGAGAGCTTGGAAAACTAGCAGATGCTTCAAGACAAACAATAAGTCTTATAGAAAGAGGAGATTATTCTCCATCTATATTGTTGGTTTTAAAAATAGCAAAAATATTAAAAGTTAGTGTTGAAGATATATTTTATTTAGAGGGGGCACATGAAAATGAAGATAAAAAGGTATAAAAAGTTTATAATAGGAATGTTAATATCCGGGCTTATTGGTGGAATAATAGGTGGATTTTCTGAAAAAATATCAAAATTAGACTTATCTTTTGGTGGAAATATGAGCAATTTAATTTCTAAAGTCTTGTTTATAATAAGTATAATTATTATAATATATTTAGTAATAAATATAATTTATATAAAATCAAACTATAGGAAAGTGGATTTAGACAATGTACCTAAAGTCATTAGTAGAAAGGTATCTAATGTTATTCTCCTTTGTACAGTACTATCAATAATAGGTTTAACAGGATATGCAGTAGTTATAAATAAGAGTTTTGATAAGGGTTCATTCTATTTAATTATAGTTCCTACAATTGTTCTAATTATTGCGGCGTTTGTATTAATAACCGCTATGAAATATTCTAATTATTTAAATCCAAATAGAAAAATGTATTTATACGAAAATGAAGCAGAAAAGAAACACTTTGATAAGTTAGATGATGGAGAGAAATGGGTGGTTTATAATTGTAGTTATACAACATTTAATAAAATGCAAAAGGTGTATGCAGCTATTATTGTACTAATTATGGTGTTATCGATGTTTATAAATGTACCAATTGTAGTATGTATAATAATTGGATTAATATGGATAATCCAGAATTTAATATACTCGTTTGAAGCAAGAAAATATGAGAACATGTAGCAGAAAAATGGAAGTTTTATTCTAAAATAGGACGCCAACTTTTGAAAACCTAGAAATAAACTGTAGGTGGAGAGGGCAATAATTAATGGATGCCACGTGGGTGGCACCAATAAACTTGACATAAATTCAACTTCACTATATTATATGTATATACATATATAGTACTGGAGTTGAATTTATGTGTAGCTTAAGTTCATATGATAACAAATATTCGCAAAGTTGTACTTGTGGGAACTTAAGAAAAACCACCCGTACAATAACTCAATTTTATGACAAAATGCTTCAACCAACTGGACTTCGGAGTACTCAATGTTTGTTGCTTCTAGATATTTCTTATAACAAAAATATTTCTGTTACGAGTCTTGGTAACATTTTACTCATGGATCAAAGTACAGTAACAAGAAATGTTGAGTTACTTAGAAAGAGTGGTTATATTGATATTAAGAAAGAAGAGCAGGACTCTAGAAAAAAGTGCATAACCATAACTGATAAGGGAGTAAAGACTCTTGAGGAAGCAATACCAATATTAAAAAAAGCACAAAGCACAATTGAGGATGGTATTGGAAAAGAAAGAATAAAAGAATTATTAAAAACATTAAAGGATATTGAAAAATTAGTAAAATGAATTTAGAGGGGATGAATAAAATGGATCTTATAACTGTAAATGAAGAAAGATGTATTAAATGTGGACAATGTATTAAGGAATGTCCATCGTATGTTCTAAAAATGGGAGAAAAGGGCCCAGAAGAAGTAGAAAACAGCAATTGTATTGCCTGTGGACATTGTGTTGCTGTATGCCCAAAGGACGCTATAGATAATAAAAAAACACCAGTGGCAGAGCAAATTGATGCAAAAGATTTTCCTAAATTGAATGCAGAGCAGGCTGAACATTTTCTAAGGGCGCGTCGTTCTATAAGAAGTTATAAAGAAAAATCTGTATCAAGAGAAGAATTAACAAAATTAGTTGATATTGCAAGGCTTGCTCCTACTGGAAGTAATAGTCAAGGTATATCATTTATTGTAGTTGAGGACAGAAAAGTAGTTGAAAAAGCTGTTGAACTTACTATTCGAATGATAGAAAAATCTCCACTAAAGGATTCATTAAAAGGTTTAATTAGAATGTATAGGGAAGACGGCGTTGATACGATTCTTCGTGGTGCTCCAAACTTAATTATGGCTACTGCGGACAAAGGTTACTCAAATGGAAGAGGTAATTCTATTTCATGTTTGACTTATCTAGAATTGTTTGCTCCTTCCTTAGGACTTGGAACTTGTTGGGCAGGTTTTTTTGAGTATTGCGCAGCCATGAAGGGTTCACCAATGCTTAAATTATTTAATATACCAGAAGGAAAAACCATAACAGCTGCTGTTATGGTTGGATATCCTAAATATACATATAAGAAATTAGTGGACAGAAATCCATTAGAAGTAACTTATATCTAATATTATAAAAATCGAGTAGACAATCTAATATAATTGTTTACTCGATTTTTTTTATACTTTTAAAAAAGTTCCATTTGATCAATAACTACTGCTGATTCTTCTTCTAATTTAAATCTTGAAGCAACAATAGTTTCTATATATTCCTCGCCTTTGATATTTATGGATACAACTTCATCTATGTTTCCAACAAAATCTTGAAATAAAGTCCACTAAAATTAATTGAATATTTTACAAATATGTATAAAAACATATAATTATCTATAATTTATGCTAATAAAAAAATAGTTTTCTAAAAAGATTGACATAATAGTTATAATATAGTTATATTATAAGATAAAGATTTACATAAATTTTAAATTTTATGAATATTAATAAATAATTTAGTCTAGTATAAGATACTGCCATTATATATAAGGTGAGGTTAAATGTATATGAAAAAATTAGAAATAATAGTTGCAATAGATAAAAGTGAATTAATTAAAAGTAATAAAAGGATAATTGCTTGTGGTAAGAACTTCGGAAATGTTTTGGGTTCATCCTTGGGTATTAAAAGTGTTGGCGTAAGAATAGGTAAATAATTAATATATCTTCAATATATTCGATAAATGAAAAAGTTCTATTAACTTGTTGATAATCACAGTATATAGCTTTAAAAAGTAATATACTTGTATTAGACGAGGAGGTATTAAAATTGGAGATTGAAATCGGAAAACAAATTTTAACACCAGAAGTTTTAAAAAATCAATTAGATATAATTAAAAGATCACATGCGCGATCAGTAGATTATGGTATTGAAAAAGGAACAGTATTTCCTCAAAGAATGCTAAAACTAGAAGGACGCAAAGATAACATTAATAAAAATAGAAAGCTTTTAAATGCAGCTTCTAGATTTATGGTAACCTTATATGAGTTTCTAAAGGGATCAGGTTTTTTTATAGTTTTACTTGATAATGAATGTTGCATTCTAAAAATAATAGGCGATGAAGATGTGGTAGAGGAAGCACAAAGTTTGAATATGGTAGTTGGTGCTTATATGTCAGAAAATAGTATAGGAACAACTGCAATGGGTATTGCTATAAAAGAACAAAATCCTATTCAAATTTCTGAAAAAGAACATTTTATTGTCGCATATCAAAGATGGACTTGCTCTGCAGCACCAATTCATGATGTAGATGGAACTATAATTGGATTACTTAATTTAACTGGTGGTAGAGAAAAAGTTCAAAAACATACACTGGGACTTATAGTTTCGGCTGTAAAATGCATTGAAAATCAAATAAATGTTGAATATATAAATAATAGACTGCTAGAAACTTATCAATATATGAATACAGTAGTAGATTCTATTTATTTGGGCATTTATGTTATAAATAAAGATGGAATTTTAAAAACCATTAATAAAGAAGCTTGTAGTATTTTACGTATTAAAGAAGAAGATATAATTGGTAAAAAAGTAGATACTATTTTACCAGATTGGATAAATATATTTGAAAAGATTATAAAAGGAAATGTTTATAATAATATAGAGGTAACATTAAGCAATGAAACTACAAAAACTAGATACAATGTATCTGCAAATCCAATAGAAATTGATAACGAAGTTAAAGGCTTGGTTGTTGTGTTTACTGCAATAAAAAAGGTAATTAAACCTGTGAATAAATATAGCAGTGGTAGAGCAGTTTATAATTTTGAGGATATTGTTGGTGACAGCCCAGAAATAAAAAAAGTAATAGAATATGCGAAGATAATAAGTTCTTCCCCATCTACTGTTCTTATTCAAGGTGAAAGCGGAACTGGGAAAGAACTTTTGGCTCAATCTATACATAATTACGGAGATAGAAGCAATAAAACATTTATAGCTATTAATTGCGGAGCTATTTCTAAAAATCTTATAGAAAGTGAACTGTTTGGTTATGAGGAGGGTTCCTTTACAGGAGCTAGAAGGGGAGGCTGTGCAGGCAAGTTTGAGCTTTCAAGTGGTGGAACGCTTTTCTTAGATGAAATAGGTGAGATGCCGCTTGATATGCAAGTTAATCTTTTAAGAGTTCTGCAAGAAGGCTATATAACTAGAGTCGGAGGAGATAAAATAATTCCTGTAGATGTAAGAATTATAGCTGCAACATATAAAGATTTAAAAAAAGAAGTTGAAAAAGGAAGATTTAGAGAGGACTTATACTATAGGTTAAGCGTTATCCCAATAAAAATTCCATCACTTAGAGAAAGAAAAGGAGATTTGCCGATTCTTATTGATCATCTTTTGAAGATAAAAGCTAATAAATTAAACAAGAAACTCACAATTATGAGCGCAGGTATATATGAAAAAATGCTAAATTATAATTGGCCAGGAAACATAAGAGAACTAGAAAATTGCATTGAAAATATAGTAAATTTGAATGGTGAAAGTACAATGGTTTTTGGTGATGATGAAAAAAACAAATCTATAAATAAGGATTATTCAAATAAAGTATTAAGTGTAGAAAATGAAAAAATTTATACTTTAGCAGAACTCGAAAGGAATGAAATAATAAAAGCAATGGATCAAAATGAATATAATATAACAAAAACAGCAAAAGACTTAGGAATAACTAGAGCAACTTTGTATTCCAAAATAAAAAGGTACAATATAACTAGGTAAAGTTCCAATAAACATAATCCTATGAAATAATGGGCTGTATTAAAATTATACAATGTTTAAAATTCATACGCTAAAATAAGGGAAATAGTATAAAGAATATACAACACCACCTAAGTAAATTTGTTTATGCCAATGAAAACGTTATATATGTAGTTGGCATGATTTTTGCTCTATATAAGTTTATAGTTGAGTAAAATATTTAAAGCAACTAAATTTTACGAATGAGGTGGTCTTATGAAAGTGGTAAATAATAAAGTACCGGAAAAGACAACTACCCAGAGAGTTACAAATGCGCAGGAATTAGATATAAGAATGGCGCAGGTTAGAGCAGCACAAAAGAAGTATTCAACATTCACACAAAAACAGGTAGATCAAATATTTAAAGCAGCAGCTATAGCAGCAAATGACCAAAGAATTCCACTAGCCAAAATAGCTGTTGAAGAAACAGGAATGGGACTTGTAGAAGATAAAGTTATAAAAAATCATTTTGCTTCTGAATATATATATAATTGTTATAAAGATTCACAAACTGTTGGAGTTTTCGAAAATGATGAAGCCGGTGGTATATCTAAAATTTATGAACCAATTGGAGTACTAGCTGCAGTTGTACCAACTACAAATCCAACATCTACTGGAATATTCAAAGCTCTTATAGCTTTAAAAACCCGAAATGGAATCGTTTTCTCGCCACATCCAGGAGCTAAAAAATGTACCATTGCAGCAATTAAAGTAGTGAGAGATGCAGCAGTAGCAGCAGGTGCACCAAAAGATATAATTGCATGGGTAGATGAACCTTCCATAGAACTTTCAGGGCTTGTTATGAAATCAGCAGATTTAATACTTGCAACAGGTGGTCCAGGAATGGTTCAAGCTGCTTATTCATCAGGAAAACCAGCTGTTGGCGTTGGTTCAGGAAATACACCAGCAATTATTGATGACACAGCTGATATTAAAATGGCTGTAAGTTCAATTTTACTTTCTAAGAACTTTGATTATGGAACAATATGCGCGTCTGAGCAGACTGTAATCGTTATGGAGAGTATTTATGATGAAGTTAGAAAAGAATTTATTAAAAGAGGGGCTTATTTCCTTACACCAGACGAAACAGAAAAAATAAGAAAAGTAATATTAGTTGATGGTAGATTAAATCCGAAGCAGGTAGGTAGATCGGCTTCAACAATAGCAGCCCTTGGAGGAATTAAACTTCCTGAAGAAACAAAAGTTCTTATAGGCGAAATTGAATCCGTAGAACTTGAAGAAGAATTTTCACATGAAAAATTATCTACGGTACTTGGTATGTATAAGGTTAAAACTTTTGAAGAAGCACTAGCTAAAGCGGAAAGACTTGTTGTACTTGGAGGTTATGGTCACAGCAGCGTATTATGGACTCATAGAACTAAGTCTAAAGATAGAATAGCTAAGTTTAGTTCGCTTATGAGAACAGGAAGAATTATGATCAACATGCCATCCTCTCAAGGTGGAATAGGTGATATATTCAACTTTAAGACTACTCCTTCATTAACACTTGGTTGTGGATCATGGGGTGGGAATTCTGTTTCAGAAAATGTTGGAATTAAACAGCTATTGAATATTAAGAATTTAGCGCAGAGGAGAGAAAATATGCTTTGGTTTAAAGTTCCATCAAGAGTTTATTTTAAATATGGTTGCATCGAGAAAGCGATTCAAGAATTAAAGGTATTGGGCAAAAAGAAAGTATTTATAGTGACTGACCAGATTCTTGTTGATCTTGGAATTGTGCATAGAGCTACAAGAGTTTTAACAGAACTTGGAATAGAGTTTAAAGTGTTCTCAGATGTGCTACCAGATCCAACCCTTGCTACAGCAAGAGCAGGTGTTGAACAATTAAACGGATTTAAACCAGATACAATTATGTCAATTGGTGGAGGATCACCAATTGATGCAGCTAAAATCATGTGGGTATTATATGAACACCCAGAAGTAAAATTCGAAGATTTAGCTATGAGATTTATGGACATTAGAAAAAGAGTTTATACATTCCCTGTCATGGGCTCAAAATGTTATATGGTTGCAGTGCCAACTACAGCAGGTACTGGTTCAGAAGTCACCCCATTTGCAGTAATTACTGATGAAAAAACAGGAGCTAAATATCCTTTAGCTGATTATGAATTACTTCCCAATATGGCTATAATAGATGCAGAGCTTATGATAAATATGCCAAGAGGATTAACTGCAGCTTCAGGTATAGATGCTTTAACTCATGGGTTAGAATCTTATGTATCAGTTATGGCTTCACCATTTACTGATGGATTAGCACTAGAAGCTATAAAAGAAATATTTAAGAATTTACCACTTGCATATAATGAAGGTCAAACGAACATAAAAGCAAGAGAAGGAATGGCTCATGCTTCTGCAATGGCTGGTATGGCATTTGGTAATGCATTCCTAGGAGTTTGTCATTCAATGGCACATAAATTAGGATCAAAACATCATGTGCCACACGGTGTTGCTAATGCATTATTAATTAATGAAGTTATAAAATATAATGCTGTAGATAACCCAAGAAAACAAGGCACTTTCCCACAATATGAATATCCGAATGCTAAGAGAAAATATGCAATGGTTTCAGAAGCACTAAACTTAGGTGGAAAAACAGATGACGAAAAGGTAGACTTACTAATTAAAGCTATCCAAGCATTAAAAGATCAAGTTAATATTCCTAAGTCAATAAGTGCAGCAGGGGTTAAAAAGGAAGACTTTTATGAAACACTCGATGAAATGTGTGAACTAGCGTTTGATGATCAGTGTACAGGTGCTAATCCAAGATACCCATTAATCAAAGAAATTAAGGCAATGTATATTAAAGTATTTGAATAAAATATTAGTCAATAAAAGAAAAATTTAAAGTAGATATTTAAGAGTTATATCACATGAAATGATAACAGTGTACCTGAGAGGATGGCGTATATATATGAATGTTTATATAAAAAATATGTCAAATGAGCAAATGAAAGACAAATTCATGGAAGTCAAAATTGAAAACCTTATAAGGCTTGATGCTGAAAAACAACTTGAAAAACAACTTAAAAAGATCAAAACAAGGCCGAAAGTTGCAGAAGTTCCATTATAGGAGCTTAGAATATATATAATACTGTATTACATTTATTTTTCTTTTGAAAATAATAGCAGCCAATTTATAGATAAAACTATAAATTGGCTGCTTAAGTTATATTTTATGTCTTGTTTCGTAAGGTTATTGCAGAAAATTCGCAAGCAGAATAGGTTAAATTATAATTAAAAAAATGTTATTTGTTGAGTATAGTCATAATAATCAGTTTAATATTTGCTGTTTATAAATTTTGACCTATTAGAGGGAAAAGGGAAGATAATATAGAATATGTATAGTGACATAAAAATAAAAACGTTTATTTTACTCGAGATTTTATTAATACTATAGAATATAAAAACTATAGAAAAGAATAAGTAGGAGGGTGAAAACAATGAATTATGAAAAATTAAGACAAGATTTATTAAAAAAGGTAGGTACATCGAAAATTATGTCTCTAATTCTTACGAAAAATAGTCCGAATGAAAAAGAACTTCTTCGATTGGCCAAAAAATATAATTTAAATATTTCAGAGTATTAGTTTTTGAATTGCTAAAGAAACTTTGAAAAATATTACAAAAACAACCATGCTATCAAATTTAGATGGTTATTTTTTTTGCGATCTTATAAGGAAGTAGGAAAGAAATACTTTGATAGTGTATAATTAAGTAAATTTTCAGTGAGGCAGAGGCTTATGGTGAGCAAATAAACGCGGGCATAGCAATGCATAAAGGAAAGTTCATTGAAATGCAAACAGGAGAAGGTAAAACATTAGCTGCGGTATTCCCTGCATATCAATTAAATAAAGTCATAGAGTTATTTATTAGGGTATTTAAAAAATTTAAAGGTAGAACGTCTACTCTTAATCTCCGCTACAATAAAAACAATTAAGGGTATTATAACTTCAAAAGGGAAGGCATAATATTGCCATATATTATAAGTGAAAAATGCCATTTCCGTGGTACTTTTGTAAATAAAAAAAGAGATGTTTAACATTAAAAGAGCTATAGGTGTTACAATAAATTTGTAATCATCAAACCCAAAAACTTTTGAAATTCCGTTGCAAACTGCAAAAGCACATATACTTACTTTAACAAATATACAAACTAAAAATACAATAATTACTGTAAGTTCAAGTCTTTGAAGAAAACCAAGTCTAATAAGACTTACTGCCATGCTAGAGGCGAAATATACACTAGAGACGGATTCACTGCCTAGTACTAAAATGTTTCTTAAAACTGTTAAAACTATAAGTCCTCCTCCTACGAATAAGGCTACCATAAATGTTTTTTTGTAATTTTTAATTTTTGATATATTTGAAAATACCATTGTAAAAATTACAACTTCACCAAAGGGAAAGGAAAAACTCGAGAAAGCACCATTTAGAAGTGGTGATAAACCATTATCTAGTATTGGCTTTAATCTGTTAATATCCATTTGTGTAATTGACAATAGCGGTACAATTAAAACTATTAGAATTACAATAAAACTGAAGAATTCAGCCCATCGGCCTAAGACTTCAATGCCTGCATTTAGACTCCATATAAGTAATATAGTAAAAAAAATCATTGGTATTACTACTGGTGTATCAGCGAACACTAAAATATTAGTAAATTCTGATATAATTCTAATAATTAAGAGCCCAGTATGAAAGGTAAACCAAATCATTAGTATGCTTATAATTTTCCCTAGAAACTTTCCCATAACGATTGGGAGTATATCAAATAGATCTTTTCCTGGATATAAAGATAAAATTCTAGAAAAGATAAGAAATAGTATAGTTGACCATAAAATAGCAATAATTATTGCTAGCCAGGCATCTTTGTTTGCAGGATTACCAGACCCCACTAAAAGAGAATTCCCAAGTAGGAAAAATATTATTAAGATAATGCCTTGCCTTTCTGAAATAGCTTCATTTTTCATTTATACCTCCTAAGGTGTTTTCTTTAATTAAATATATATTATTAATTTTCCCAATAAATAAGTATTTAGTCATATCACTCAATTTATCCATAAATCCAGCAATAACAACTTCCGTTTATGAGCGAAAAACGACATTTAACGCAAAATATATTGCATTACTCATTTTCATAGGGTAGTGTGTAATAAAGTACGCTGGAAGAAAAATTAAAATTTAAGCAAGAGTGTCATTAAGTATTATATGGGAAAAGCAATCAAATAAAAAATAGGAGGCACTCAAATATGGAAAATGATACGCCAGAAAGAATTCAACCAGATTATAAAGCTCAAGCAAAGAGGCAGTTAAGTGGTAATTGGGGAATAGCTATTGGATTCACTCTAATATATACTTTTATACCAATTATACTAATCACACTAATAACGCTAATCACAGTAATAAATTTAACACTTAATATTAACATACAGTCATTATCATATGTTGTTACTATACTAGTATCTCCATTAGCGCTAAGTTCAGTTATATTTTATAGCAGACTTAGCAAAAAAAAGACAGTAAGTGTAGGAACTATATTTAGTGGATTTAAACATCTTATAGCATCGTCAGTAATATATTTAGTACTTAATGGACTTATGATAATTAATGGATTAGTTGCAATATATTCTTCAAGAGATGGAATCTTTCTTTCGTTGGTTATGGCAATAATTACTTGTTTCATAACTTTATACTACAGGATGGCATACTACATTATAGCAGTGGAAGATAATATTAGTGTAATTAAAGCACTAGCTAAAAGTAAAAAAAATATGTATGGTCATAAAATGGAATTATTCCTTTTGGAGTTAAGCTATATAGGATGGGTGTGTATATCATTAGTAACTTTAGGAATAGCTTTATTGTGGATAGTACCTTATATGGAATTAACATTAGCTAACTTCTTTTTAAATAATTATCAGCCCGAGGATGAACATTTATACTAAGTGGGTGTTCTATAACTCCCACACATAAATTAAGAGGGTTCTTGATTGTGTTGTGTTCAAAAATACAGTAAAAAATTAATAAGTCTAAATCCTTAAATAATATTTTTAAGTAATTTAGACTTATTATGTTAAAAAAAATTTATTCTACTTCTAACAATAATGATAAAAGTGATTTTATGTTGGATCCCATTGCAGAAGGTTATAATTTAAATTGTGAGATTGCTGATTCTAAGACATCCACGAGAGTTTTCATTTTTTCAGCAGTATTACTAAATTCATTCATGGTTGCTGTTATTTCTTCTGTTGTTGCGGAAACTTCCTCTGTACTTGCACAAGACTCTTCACTTACCGCAGCAATACTTTGCATTTTATCAACTATGTCATCCTTTTGAATGTTAGTTTCTGCTATAGAAGAAGAAATTTCATCTGCTCCGACTTTAAGATTTCTTATAGACTCGGAAATCTTATTGAATATTGATTTAGTCTCTATTACTGCATTTGTCTGCTTCTCTACTACATCTTTAGAATCTTCCATTGTCAAAACTGCTTGTACTGAGTTTTCTTTAACCTTTAAAATTAATTCTTGAATTTGCTTTGTGGAAGCTGCGGACTGCTCTGCTAGTTTCCTTATTTCATCTGCGACCACCGAGAAACCTTTACCTGCCTCTCCTGCCCTAGCTGCTTCTATAGCAGCATTTAAAGCTAAAAGATTAGTTTGTGATGCAATACTATTTATAGTTTCAGTTATAGCTCCAATATTTTCACTTACTGTATTCATTTCCTCAATAACAACTGTAACTTTTTGCGCTGAGGCATTTGCTTCTTCGGTTTTCTCCATAAGCATATTCACCACATTTAAGCCATTTTCACTTAAATCGTCAGTCTTTTTAGATACTGTATCTATCTTAATAGCTAATGTTTTTATATTGTCAATACTATTACCTAGTTTACGAACAGAGTCTGCGCCATTCGCAATATCTTGAGCTTGATCTGAGCTGCCATTTGCAACTTGATCGATAGTTAAGGATACTTCCTCTACTGCCACTGCAGTTTCACTAGACATCCTATTTATTTCTTCAGATGCTGTTGAAATAGTCTCAGCCGTATCTTTAACCTTCTTAATAAGATTACCTATATTATTAATCATAATATTAAAATGGTTTCCTAATTCACCAAATTCATCTTTAGATTTTATATCTACGTGTACTGATAAATCACCCGCAGAAGCCTTGCTAAATATATGCTCCAATTTATCAAGCTTTGCGGTTATGGATTTACTTAATATTAAGGACACAAATATGGCTATTACACCTAATATTAAAATAATTAAAAGGGTAATATTTTTTAGAACATTTGTATCATTTAATAATTCAGTTGTAGGCATATACGCTATAATTTTCCAGCCGGTTAATGCATTAGTTGTATAAACGCAATAATTATTTACTCCTTTGTAAATAAAGTTTTCTACACCTTCTTTATTTACTTTAACATTATTCCAATAAGATAGAGTATTTACTTCAGTCCCTCCGAGTAAACTTTTATCAGGATTAGAAATCATTAAACCTTGCATGCTTGACACGGAAGTATACCCATTATTACCTATTTTAATTGAAGATAAGCTATCTGATATAGTGGTTAAATTAATATCCGTAGAAATTACACCTACTATTAGCCCGTTATTCTCTACAGCTTTCGCAATTGAAAACATCATTAATCCACTATTAGCGTCTTTATAAGGTTCTGTAAAAATTACATTACCTTTATTTTCTACCGCCTTAGTATACCAAGGTCTAGCAGTTGGGTCATACCCTTTAGGCATTTTTTGAATGGGATAGATTAGAAAGTCTTTGTTAGCACTTGCAAAATACACATTAGTTAAGTCTTTTCTACTGTCCTTAACGGATTGCAATGCCCCTAAAGCATAAGGTTTAAATTCAGGGTGTTGTTGCAATGATTTTAAATCAATATTAGCGGCTAACATATCCACATACCCCTGTATTCCAACTAAATAGTTAGTAAGTCCTCTGTTAACTTCTCCCAATGTTTGCGCAGAAGTTAGTTTAACTTTAGATTCTAAAATAGCATGAGATTTATTGTAAGTAATTATTCCTAGTATGATTATGGGTGCTAAACATAGTATGACTAAAACTACTAATAATCTAACCTTTAAACTTCTTAAGTTAATTCGTTTTCTTTTAATATTTTTCATATGTATCCCCCTCTTTTGTTATTCGACACATTTTCCTTTTTAAAATTTATTTTACCACTAATAGTTTCCAACATTCAACATTTATTTGTTTTTATTTTGAAAAATATCCAGTAGTACTAAAATAGAAAGTGTTCTACAACATATGTATAATAAAATGATTTATATTGTGCGTTTGTTCTCATGAATTATTGATGAAAACCGTGTTTCATAAAAACTTAATGCTTTTGATTGTTCCATTTTTACTTGTGTATTTATAACTTCATAGTTATCGAATAGTAATTCAACAATCCGTTTATCCAATAAATTTTCATTTGCTTGTTTTTTCATAACCGTATAAATTTCATTTTTATCCATTCCTTTTCTATAAGGTCTATCTTCGGATATGGCTGTAAATATATCTGCAACAGCCATTATTCTAGAACCGGTACCAATTTCTTCACTAGTAAGATGAAATGGGTACCCACTTCCATCTAATTTTTCATGGTGATAAGCTGCCCACTCAGCTATTCGTTGCAAACCACCAATTGAATTTAACGTCTTAAATGTGTGATAAGTATGACACCTTATAATTGCAAACTCATCAACTGTTAATTTGCCTGGCTTCTCAAGAATACTGTTTGGTATTATTAATTTACCTATATCATGAAAATTCCCTGCTATCCTCATTGACTTTACATCTAACGCTGCAAGTCCAAATAATTCAGATAATTTTACTGCACATTCTGATACACCAGATGTATGAGTAGCCGTAAATCTAGATTTAAAATCTATTAGATCACGATATAAATTTGATATTAATGATACATCGTCTAGTTCTATTTGCATGTTTTTAAACTGCCCGTTGATTAATAACAATGAATATAAATTAGGAGAAGTTAAATCTAACCAAAATTCCTCTCTTTTAGATAAATCAAGAAAATAAGTTACTATGTTCTTATGTATAACTGTACCTGATAATTTTTTTATTGTTGTTACTATATCGTTAACTTGGTGTAAGATATATTTATTCCTATTTATTAATCTCTCAACATAATCAGATAACAAAATGATTTGAGAAGAAAAAATTACTGGGTTTTCTATATCATCATCCCAATCATTCCAATTCCTATGATGGTTTCTTACTATCTTTGAAATTTTTCTTAACCATGGTATTTGTTCTAATAATAATTCCCCTCTTATAGTATGAATATTTTCATCTATTTCCTTAAAATTATGAATAGCTGTTTTCTCTTCCACAGATACTGCACCAATATCATGTAATAATGCAGCAGTAAAAATATTTTCTGTAATTTCAGATCCTAAATTGGCTGTTTTTGATAACTCAAGTGCAATAAATGCTGTTCTATGTTGATGTTGCGCAACCAAGGGATTTGCTAAATCGGCTACTTCTGATAAAGACAATAGCAAATTACCTAAGTTTACGGATAATTGACTCTTAATAAAATCATCTCCTTGATTTTGAAACTATTATAGTATCGTTGTCTCATTATTTATCATAAATTCATTAGTGTTCCAATTAATATTACAAGAAAAGCAGAATTTGGTCAATTGGTTGTATCTTAAAATGCTGCAAGAGTTTAGTGATGATTTGGAGGCAATAAGTGTATCTATCAAAGAAGTAGATTCTATTATTACAATGAATAAGTGTTTATATGGATAACACATGATATAATACTATTAATGTAAAATAAAATAATAATGTATTTATTAGATATTGATAAATTCAAATTAATGATATATAGGAGAATTAAGAGATGAAGGATACAAGAACTAGTGATAGAGTTTTTAATGTAATACAAGAAAAAATTATTAGTGGAGAATATAAACCGGGAATGAAAATTATGTCAGAACTTAAACTTGCGCAGGAGTTGCAAGTAAGTAGAGTATCTGTTAGAGAAGCTATAGAAAAAATGTCAGCAGTTAATATTGTCAGCAAAAGGAGAGGTGGAGGTACTTTTGTTAATGATTTAAAGCCATCTGTTTATTTAAATAGTTTAATACCTATGATTACCCTAGGTCAAGATAATTATAATGATATATTGGAATTTAGATTAATAATAGAGTCAGAAGCAGCAGGGCTTTGCGCCCAGAGATGTAGCGATGATTTAGTAAATGAAATCGAGGAATGTTATAACAATATGATTAAATATCAAGATGATTTTGAAAAATTTACTGAAGAAGATTTAAATTTTCATATGAAAATTGTGGAAGGAAGCAATAGTCCCTTGATTATAAAAGTAAACGAAATATTAAAGAATCTTTTAAGGGCCCATCAAAAGCTATTGTACAATAATTTAGGACCTTCTGGAGGGCTTAGTGAACATAAGCTCATATTAGAGGCTATAAAAAATAGAGATTCGCAGCTTGCAAAATTATTTGCAAAAAGACATATAGAACGAACAATAAGAGACATAAAGAAATAGATATTAATAAAAATAATAGTTAATATAATATTTGCCCTATAGAATAGACAATTAAAACTTGTCTATTCTATAGGGCATTTTTATGTTTAATAGACAGATGGGGCTGCAACGGGTTTGTTCTACGTCGATGTTGCGCAACCAAGGGATTTGCTAATCTACTACTTCTGATAAAGATAATAGCAAATTATCTCCCTGAGTTTGAAATTAAATATATAACAACGATTTGAGGTTATTCTAAAACATTATTTATCATAAATTCATTAGCAATTTTAACAGCCTCATCCGCATTAGAAGAATATCCATCGGCTCCAACAAACTTCCACAAATTTTTATCCCTATTGAATAGTCGCCCACCTACTATTATTTTAACATCGCTAAAATCTTTTAAATTCCTTATAGCTGTAATTAAACAGTGCACTGACTCAAGATAATTAGGCATTGTACAGGATATTGCAACTATATTAGCTTTACGGTCTTTTATTGCCTTTATCACACTCTGCGATGGAACATCACAGCCAAGAAAATAGGTATTCCACCCATCAATTTCAAAAAAATCTGTAACCATACGTATGCCAATATTATGTGAATCACCAGATGTACTTAAAGATATAAGGGAATGCCCATTTTTCTCAGAGGTATGAAAATAAGGGAAAAGCTGTGACATTATAAGTTGTGTAGAGTACGAAAAATAATGTTCTTGATAAATATCTATAATATTCATATCCCATTGCTGTCCAATTTCTATAAGAGATCTTTCAAATACGTCGTTATATATTCTTTTTATATCAATCATATCACTAGTAACTGCATTTAAAATCATCTCACTTGCTTTTTGCGATTCACCATTAATTAAAGCCTTAAAATATGAATTCTTTAATAGAAGCATTTCAGGTTCTATTAAACACTTGGATAATTGTATTGAATCTCTCAGTATAAAATCTTCATTGTAGTTTTTTATTTCTGATCTTCCAAGTAAGTAATCTAGAGAAACATTAAAAAAGTCTGCTATTTTTTGCAGTGTTTCCTCATCAGGAAAGCGCTTACCTTGTTCATAATTCGCTATAGTTGTTTGAGCTAAACCAAGCATTTCAGCTAAATATCTTTGAAGCAAATTACTTTCTATACGAAGTTTTTTTAGTCTATTATAAAAGTGTTTAACGTTACTCACCTACCATTCACTTATATATTAACATAAAATACTGTAAAATTGAATTATTAAAATAATTTGTAACTTTAGGAGAATTATGTTTACAAAACCACAAAGTGAGTAGTACAATACTAATACAACACTATTTGAAATAAAATTCATTAAATATATTTACTGTAATTCAAAATGCTGACATAGCCTTAAATTATGTAAACAAATAAAAACTTGGGAAGAAAGTGGGGTTGATCAAGAACAACAGATGATAACATTAAAAGAATATGGTTGCGATATAATTCAAGGATTTTATTATAGCAAACCACTTTCGGCTAAGAATTTCGAAGAATATATTAGAAAAAAAGAAGGGAAGTGTTAGTATCAAATTTTTTTTAAATCTAGAGGTAAAGAAAAAGCTTATATTAGTATTTTCAGTGATTTGTATATTTATAGTTTTAATAGGAGCAAAGGGGATAATAAGTTCATCAAAGATAAATGAGGGTTCTAAGTCTATATATAGTAACAATTTAACAGCTATTAATGATTTGCAAGAAATTAAAGGAAATATCAATGAAATGAGAGGGAATATGCTTACAATTATTTTTGAAAGAGATATGTTGAAATTAGATGGGCAAGTAAGGAATATAAATAATATATTTAATATAAACATAAAAGTGCAAAAGGAATATGAAAGTATACCTTCAGCATCAATAGAAGAGGGTAAAACTTATGATGATTTTAAAAATGAGTTAGCAAAATATAGAGAAGGAAAAGTTGAGATAATAGAACTTGCAAAATCTAATAACTATGGAATAGCGGTTAAGATTTTTAATTCTACAATGGCACAAACAAGAATTATTATGTTTGAAAAATTACAGAAATGTATAGAAATAAATCAGAAATCAGCTGCGCAAGCAAATTTAGATAATATAGCTCAGTTTAATAAGGTTAGATACACAATAGTAAGTTATACAGCTATTATATTTTTTATTATAATTCTTATGGGATATATATTAAGTAAAAATATAATGAATCCATTAAATAAGATAAAAGAGTTAGCAGATAGGCTATCTTCTTACGATTTCTCAACACCAATTAATATTACAAGGAAAGATGAATTTGGACAAACAGTTGTAGCTTTAAATACTGCACAAGAAAATGTAACTACTTTGATAAAAGTAGTTATGGGGAATGCACAGGATTTAAGTGCATCATCAGAAGAACTTTCAGCTACGGTTCAAGAATTATCTTCAAAAGCTATAATTATAGATGAAGCAGTAGAAACTATCGCGGCGGGTATGCAAGAGACTAGTGCTTCCTCAGAGGAAATAAGTGCATCAGTTGAAGAAGTAGATTCTAGTATTAATATATTATCCTCAAAGGCTATGGAGGGAAGTAACAATTCATATCAATTTAAAAAAAGAGCTACTAAAGTTCAGGAGAATAGTCAAAAGGCAATTAATGAAACTCAAAAACTATATGCAGAAAAACAAAAAAATATGGAGAAAGCAATTGAAAGTGGAAAAGTAGTAGATAGCATAAAAGTTATGGCAGATACTATCGCAGGTATAGCTTCGCAAACCAATCTTCTTGCATTAAATGCTGCAATAGAAGCAGCAAGAGCAGGGGAACAAGGTAAAGGATTTGCAGTGGTAGCAGATGAGGTAAGAAAACTTGCAGAGCAGTCAGCACAAGCAGTAATAAATATTCAAGATACTATTGTTAAGGTTCAAGGAGCATTCAAAAGTAGTATTGATACAGGTTGTGATTTATTAGAATTTATAAACACACATGTTAAAGTACAATTTAGTGCATATGCAGAAACAGGAAAGCAGTATTATAGTGATTCAGATTTTGTAAGTAAAATGTCTGAGGAAATAGCAGCTATGTCTGAAGAAATTACAGCAACGGTTGGGCAAGTAAGTCAAGCAGTTCAAAATATGGCTGAGTCTTCACAAAGTTCAAGTGAAAAAGCAAGTACAATAAAAGATAGTATGAATGAAACAGCGCAGGCTATTGAGCAAGTGGCATTAACAGCACAAAGCCAAGCAGAACTTGCTCAAAAATTAAATGAAATAGTTCAACAATTTAAGATTTACATAAAAAAATAGATATTAATAAAAATAATAGTTGATATAATATTTGCCCTATAGAATAGACGATTAAAAATTGTCTATTCTATAGGGCATTTTTATTTTTAATAAACTGACAAATACATAAATATAATTATTTAATCTAAAAAAAGTCTTGACATAAAACCGTTTACTGATTAATATATAGACATAAGTTGTAGGACAACTATAAACGTATAAATCAAAAAGTGGTTAAAAATTTTTTTATATAGCAGTTAAAGGGTTACAATTGAAAATTTGTGTCATACAACTACAAAATAAAATATGAGGTGATTATAAATGTTAAAGAGTCAAAAATTAAGAGAAATAGCTCCAGAAATAGATTCATTAAGATTAGGTTCAGGTTGGTCCGTGGATGAACTTTCTAAACCACAAATTATTGTAGAAAGTAGTTATGGTCAAAGTCATCCAGGAAGTGCGCATTTAGATATATTAGTTGAGGAAGTTTGTAGTGGAATTAATAACAAAGGTGGAAAACCGGCTAAATATTTTGTAACAGATATATGCGATGGAGAATCACAAGGACATGATGGAATAAATTATTCACTTCCTTCTAGAGAAATTATGACAGATATGATAGAGATACATGTACAAGCAACACCTTTTGATGCAGGAGTATTTATTACAAGTTGCGATAAGGCAGTGCCAGCACATCTTATGGCTATTGCAAGACTCGATATGCCGGCAATTTTGGTGCCCGGTGGAATTATGAATGCCGGTCCTGATATGCTTACTTTAGAACAAATAGGAACATATAGTGCGCAATATGAAAGAGGAGAAATAACAGAAGAAAAATTTACATATTACAAACATAATGCGTGTCCGAGTTGTGGTGCTTGTTCATTTATGGGTACTGCATCAACAATGCAAGTAATGTCAGAAGCATTAGGAATAGCAATGCCTGGAACTGCATTAGTGCCAGTTACATTAGAGCAATTAAAAATTAATGCAAAGGTCGCAGGAGAACATGTTCTTAAGCTAATAGACATGAACATAAAACCATCTGAAATAATGACTAAAAAAGCTTTTGAAAATGCTATCATGGTGCATGCAGCAATAGCAGGTTCAAGTAATGCTTTAATTCATATTCCAGCTATCGCACATGAACTTGGAATTGACATTGATCCTGAATTATTTGATGAAATTCATAAAAAAATTCCATTCATATTAAATATAAGACCAAGTGGCTTTTATCCTGGATCATATTTTTGGTATGCAGGAGGAGTTCCAGCAATAATGGAAGAAATAAAAGAATTCTTACATTTAGATGTGATTACTGTAACTGGGAAAACCTTAGGTGAGAATTTAGATGACCTAAAAAGCAATGGTTATTATGAGAATTGTAATAAATACCTAGAAGCAATAGGTGTAAGCAAAGAAGATATTATAAAAACTAAAGAAAATCCAATTCAAGCTCAAGGAGCAATTGCAATACTCAAAGGAAATTTAGCACCAGGTGGCGCAGTAGTAAAACATTCAGCTATATCTAAAAAGCTAATGAAGGTTACTTTAAAAGCTAGAGTTTTTAATTGTGAGGAAGATGCTATAAAAGCGGTATTAACAAAAGAGATTAAGCCTGGAGATGCAGTGTTTATAAGGTATGAAGGTCCAAGAGGATCTGGAATGCCAGAAATGTTTTATACAACAGAAGCCATCGCATCTGATCCAGAGTTAGTTGAATCTATAGCTTTAATTACTGATGGTAGATTTTCAGGAGCAACTAGAGGACCAGCTATTGGTCATGTTTCACCTGAGGCAAGTGAAGGTGGACCTATCGCACTAGTCGAAGAAAATGATATTATAAAAATTGATATAGTTGCTCGCGAACTTAGCATTATAGGAGTAAAAGGACAAGAAAAAACTGAAAGCGAAATTCAAGAAATCTTAGAAGTAAGGAAAAAAAGTTGGGTAAGGCCAGCAAGAAAATATACAAAAGGAATACTTGGCATATACACTAAATGTGCAGTAGCTGCAATGAAGGGTGGATATATGGAATAGATTTATATTCATACCATATGTCATAAATATATAGGAGGCTGTATTATGGATGTAGTTACTTTTGGAGAGTCTATGGTTTTATTTGGCCCGGATTCCTCAGGCCCATTAAGATATGTTCAAAACTTTAATAAATCAATTGCAGGCGCAGAATCGAATGTTTCAATCGCGCTTGCAAAATTAGGACATAAAGTTGGTTGGTTCTCGAAACTTGGAGATGACGAATTTGGAAGGTATATACAGTCCACAATTCGAGGTGAGGGTGTAGATGTATCAAGAGTGATTTTCGAACCTGGAAAAAATACAGGCATATTATTTAAAGAAAGGTTTATGCATTCTAATCCAAATGTTTATTACTATAGGAAAGGTTCAGCAGCTAGTAATTTGAAAGCAGAGGAATTAGATGAGTCGTATATTAAAGATGCAAAGATACTTCACATTACTGGAATTACACCTGCACTTTCTGAAAGCTGCAGAAAAACATTATTCAAAGCAATAGAAGTCGCAAAAGCAAATAAGGTACTAGTTTCTTTTGATCCTAATATTAGACTTAAATTATGGACAAAAGAAGAGGCAATACCAGTTATGCTTGAAATTGCTAAACTATCAGATATAATTTTTCCCGGTATAGATGAGGGAGAAATGCTCCTTGGATTTACAAAGCCTAACGATATTGCAGATAGCTTTATAAAGATGGGGTGTAGTGTTGTAGCAGTTAAACTTGGAGAAGAAGGTTGTTACATAGCAGATAAAGACAGAGGTTTATATGTAAATGCATATAAACTGGAAAATCCCCAAGATACAGTAGGCGCAGGAGATGGGTTTGCTGCGGGGTTCCTTTCTGGAATGTTAAAGAAATTAGATCTCAAAGAATGTGGAGAATATGCAAATGGAGTTGGCGCTATGGCAGTGATTGTAAAGGGCGATATGGAAGGGTATCCAAATTACGAACAACTAATGGCGTTTATTGGAAAAAAGAAAACGATTGCGAGATAGAGATAAGTTTATAAGTTTGGGTTATTACAAAAATAAGAGGGGGATTTTATTATGCCGTTATTAATTGTTGTTTTCGGAGTTGCGTTATTATTAGTTCTTATGATAGCTTTTAAATTAAATGGTTTCTTGTCATTAATTATTGTAGCATTATCAGTAGGTATTATGGAAGGTATGCCACTTCCAAGTGTTGTTCTTTCAATAACAAAGGGCGTTGGTGGAACACTCGGATCTCTAGCACTAGTACTTGGTTTTGGTGCTATGCTTGGTAAGCTTATGGCAGATAGTGGTGGGGCTCAAAGAATAGCGCTTACACTAATTGATAAGTTTGGGAAAAAACATATACAATTAGCAGTTATATTAACGGGGTTTATTGTTGGTATTGCTTTATTTTATGAAATAGGGTTTGTACTTTTACTCCCACTTGTGTTTTCAATAGCAGCAGCTGCTGATATTCCACTTTTATACATAGGAGTTCCGATGGCTGCAGCATTATCTGCGACTCATGGATTTTTACCACCACATCCGGGCCCTACAGCTATAGCTGCTATTTATAAAGCAGATTTAGGTAAGACTTTAATTTATGGTATTGTTTGTGCTGTGCCAGCAGTAATTTTTGCGGGTCCTGTACTTACAAAATTCTTAAAACATATGGAACATGATATACCAAAAGGTTTATATAATCCTAAGACATTTACTGATAAAGAAATGCCTAGTTTTGGCATAAGTGTGTTTACAGCTTTAGTGCCAGTAATACTTATGGCAGCAAGAGCTATCGCTACTATTAATTTACCGAAAACTTCACCTATTTTAAATTACACTAACTTTTTAGGAGATCCCGTAATAGCACTTCTTATAGCAGTACTCTTAGCTATATTCACTTTTGGATTAAATAACGGTAAAAAGATGCCAGAAGTTATGAAAACTGTAACTGAATCAATAGCTGCAATATCTATGATTCTATTAATAATAGGTGGCGGTGGAGCATTTAAACAGGTCTTAGTAGATAGCGGAGTTGCAGATTATGTTGCTCTAATCATGAAAGGATCAACCATTTCACCATTAGTACTTGCATGGTCAATAGCAGCAATACTTAGAATAGCACTAGGATCTGCAACTGTAGCTGGACTTACAGCAGCAGGTATTGTTGGACCATTAGTTGTAGCAACAGGTGCTAGTCCTGAACTTATGGTACTCGCAACTGGAGCCGGGAGTCTAATATTCTCACATGTTAATGATCCCGGATTTTGGATGTTTAAAGAATATTTCAATTTATCAATACCAGAAACATTAAAATCCTGGTCAGTACTTGAAACCATAATATCTGTGGTCGGTTTAGTTATGGTTTTATTATTAAGTATGGTAGTGCATTAGAATTTAATTAAGTAATAGTCATCAATTTTATCTAAAGTTAACTACAAAAGAACATGTGAAAAAGCTATGAATTTCCTCATAGATTTTTCACATGTTTTTTTATAAGTAGTTTTTTATATCTTCAACTTTTCTAAATCAAATACATTTGATAATATTGTTTTTTATGGTAAACTTTATATGGGTAAGGATTTACTGTTGTTGAATGGGGTGGAACTGAAATAAAGTAATATTTAAAGATATAATTTTTTACACATGCCACTTGCCATGTGGGTGGCACCATTTTACCGTTTTAAAGGAGGAGTAAGAGTATGGCATATAAATTAAATGAAATAACAATAAGAACGAATAATTCCAAAGAAGGAATAAACAATATTGGTGATATTTGGAATGATATTACAAGTGGAAAACTACCTATTATTTTTGATAGTAAACATGTATTTCAACAGGGTATCTCTCCAGTTTCAAAATACAGTAATTATTCCAGTGATGAAAATGGAGATTATGATCTAACGATAATGGCTGTAACAGCGGACTTTTTTCAAAAGATGGATGCTAAAGTAAGTAAAGGCTTTTATAAAAAATACGATGAAAAAAATGAAAATGGAGAAATAAGTGTTTGTACGAGAAAGGCATGGGAAAAGGTATGGTCTGAGCAAAAATCGGGCGATATACATAGAACTTTTACAGCAGATTTTGAGAGCACTGTTCCAAGTGAATATACGAAAGATGGCAAAGTGCATTGCTATTTATATGTTGCAATTCAGTAGTTGTTTTAAATAGTAACTCAGTAAATGATCGCTTTATTATGGCAAGAATTTAATTAGAATTTAATTAAGTAAATAAGATCGATATCTAATAATTTACTGAAATCACTGACTTGTAGGTAGTTAAATTTAAGTTAAAATGATTTTAATTTTAATTAAATTTAACAATAAAATAAAGTTTCTTGAATATACGCTTTTGAAATAATTGATTATTACCCAGTAAATAATGGTCGTTAATTTTATATAAAGTTGGTTACAAAAGAACAAGTGAAAAAGTTATGAATTTCCTCATAACTTTTTCACTTGATTTTCTATAAGTGTTTTTTATATCTTCAACTTTTTCTAAATCAAATATATCTGTTGCTATTTGATCAATAACATCCTCGGGTAAAGATTTAATCTTATCTATATAAATTCATATTATATATTTCATTACTATTAGTTGTATTTTTAATCCATCCTTTTAATAATAATTTCTCCTCAGAGGTTAGGTTGTTAAACCTTTGGAAAACGTTATTTCTATTGTTATGAAAAAGAATTGTCTAAGTAAAATAGAAAAATAATTAGCCCGAAACTATGCTATAATTATTAACAAAAAGGTTGAAGGATGATTTATATGTTTAAAATTAAAGGTTTGTATAAAGAGAAAAAGAATAATATTTTGAAAGGCATAGATATTAATATAGATAAAGGAAACTCTGTAAGTATAGAATGTAGCAATGAGATAAGTGATTTGCTGGTAAATTTGATATTAGGAAAAGAAATACCCGGAAAAGGTGAAATTTTTATAGAGGGTATTAAAAATTCAGAATATATTAAGAAAAACATAGCTAGTATAGGAGTTGTGCTCAGAGAAGATGCTCTTTATGAAAATATGACGATAGAGAGTTATATGAAGTTTTTTGCTGATATTTTTGGAAACAAGGTTGATTATAAAGAAATATTGATGGGTCTGGCACTTTTGGACATTGCCAATACTAAAATTAGTAAGTTAAGTTATTCACAAAAAAGACGTGTAAGCTTTGCTAGAGAAAGATTAAAGCAGCCTAAATTGTTAATATTTCAGGAGCCAATTCTTAATATGGACCTGGATGGAGCCATATCAATAATTGAAAACATAGATGATTTATGTTCTAGTGGAACTGCTGTGTTGATCACTTCCGTGCTTTTTAAAGATACAATAATGATCGGCGAAAAAGCGTATCGGTTAGATGCAGGTGGATTGGTATCATTAGGTAATAACAGAGAAGAGTATGGCTGCCATAAAGAGGAAGTGCATAAGGGGGTGGATGGCATCCCTATAGAAAAATTGGTCAGTACAAACGAAATATATAAAATTGAGAAGATACCGGTTAAAATTGATGATAAAATTCTGCTGTTTGATCCGATAGAGATTGATTATATTGAGAGTGACAAGGGAATTAGCAATATATATATTAGTGGAGAAAAGTTTCCTTGTACTATTTCTCTTACTGATTTGGAAGAAAGATTAAAATACTTTGGATTTTTCAGATGTCATAGATCGTATATAGTAAATTTACAAAGAGTACGAGAAATAATTACTTGGACAAGGAATAGTTACAGTCTAAGTCTGGATGATAAAATAAAGAGTTCCGTACCTTTGTCAAAAGGTAGACTAGATGAGTTGAAAACAATACTAAGGTTGTAACTATCAAGATTTAACTCTATTCATTCAAGGTATTATATGCTCCATTGGACTCTAAAATAGAGGCACTAAGGCAATCTAATACTCTGTTCATAGCTTTTTTGATGTATAAAGATCCAATCTGTGACATAATTAATTTGTAAAAGCGCAGAAAGGAGCCAACACTAGAAAACATATTTTAAATCTAACAGGGAGAGAATTATAATGGGATTTACAAGAAGAATTAATGTATTGTTTAAAAAGGAAGTAAATGGTTTATCAAAAAAATCGAATCTTTTATTAATGTGCTTGTTGCCAGTTCTATTTAGTTTTATATACACTACAGTATTTCGTGGAGTAGGGAAGAGTGATGGGCTTGGTAAATTCGATATATTATCTATATGTTTAGGTATGAATATTGTACTTGTAGCCGGCTCTATGATAGCTATGCTGATTGCAGAAGAAAAAGAAAAAAATACACTTAGAACCCTTATGCTTTCAGGAGTGTCACCTTTAGAATTTTTAACAGGAAAAATTGTTATAACATTCTTGGTATCAGAAATTCTAAATATACTTATATTTTATATAGTTGGAATGGATTCTGTGCACTTAGGAGAATTTATATTGTTAACGTCTTTAGTTGCAATTAGCATGATAGAAATTGGAGCGATAGTAGGAATTATTGTTCCTGATGAAATATCAGCAGGAACAGTAGGAACGCTTATATTTATGTTTTTTTTAACGGTGCCATTATTTTCGAGCTTCAGTAAAAAGATAGAACTAATAGCAAGGTTTTTGCCTAATTATAATATGAACCTAATGTTTCAAAAGGTGTTTAGTGGGGGAGAGATTGGAGCGGGAGAAGCCAAGAATATAGCAGTAATCTTAATCTGGATAATAATTTCTGGAGTTACATTTGTATGTACTTATAATAAAGTTGGATTAGATAAATGGAGGAACATTAGATGAGAAAGGCACTAAGAATAACAAGAAAAGTATTACTATGGATTATTGGGATTATAGTTGGACTATTAATTATCTCAGCAGTAACGCATAAGATCCTGAACTCAATTGAAAAGAACAAATATAAAATCGGTCAGACGATAAATGTAGACGGTAAAAATATGCAAGCTTATGTAACTGGCTCAGGAAAAAAAACAATCGTATTATTAAGTGGATTAGGAACCGCTTCACCGATTACAGATTTTATGCCTTTGGCAAAAAGGTTAAGTGCTGATTATAAAGTCGTAATCCTTGAATGCTTTGGATACGGTTTTAGTGACACTACAAAAGAGGAACGTTCTAATGCAAACATTGTAAAGGAAATAAGGACAGCACTTAAAGAATTGAAAATTAATGGACCGTATATATTAATGCCCCACTCCATATCGGGCATATATTCTATGTACTATGCAATAAATTACCCGAAAGAAGTGGAGGCAATTATTGGTATTGACGAGTCTACACCTAATCAAACAAAAATCAATAAAGATGCTAACATGTCACCCTATTTGGCGTTGATTAATACGTCTGGAATTGTAAGGGATGTTACATATCTTTTGCAAAGTGTTGACGATGGCATGAACAAAAACAATTATTATTCTAATGAACAAGTTAAAGTGAAAAATATGGCAACAGTTTGGAACGGCGGCAATATATCTGTGATAAATGAATCTAATATGGTAAATAAAAACACAAAAGAACTATATGATGTGAAATACCCAAATAAATTACCTGTTTTATCCTTTTTGTCAAAAGATTCGGTGGACAGCGATAAAGAGTGGTTGCCACTTCATGAACAAGTAATTTCAAACTCTGATATTCAAAAGATTCAAGTTCTTAGTGGGAAGCATTACTTACATTGGACAAACGCAGATAAAATCGCCAAAATGTCAAAAGAGTTTATTTCTACATACGTAAAATAACGTATTCATCAAATACACTAATATTAGAGCAGGATATGATATTAACATGCAATATAATGGTACAATTAACTCGAAAATTGTTGTGTGATTGTATTTTATCGTGCAATAAAATTTATTTATATAATCGGAGGTTTCAATAGACATGGATATAACATACAGCGCTCCATCAGCGATAGAATATATTTCTTTGAGATTAAAAACTGGAATGGGAACGAAAGATTTATCAAAAACAGAGATTGCATTGAAACATTCATTGTTTATTGTTTCTTTATGGGATAATGATAAGTTAATTGGTTTTGGAAGAATTGTTGGTGATCAAGGGATAACTTATGTTGTTTCTGATATTATGGTAGATCCTAATTATCAACGTAAAGGTCTAGGAAAAGTGGTTATGAGAGAAATAGATTCCTATTTAAACAAAAACACAGATGAAAATGCATATGTATGTTTGATTGCCAATAAACCAGCAGATAAGCTATACTATCAATTTGATTTTGAGTATGTAGATCCGAAGTCCTGCGGCATGAAAAGAAAGCAGATTAAAGAGTAAGATTAGCATCAACTATTTATCAAAAAAATAAAGTGAAAGTAACACAATACTAATTGAGTTACTTTCACTTTGTTGTTATACTAACAATAATTTATAAAGCATCAGTCATTGTATATGCTTCTATGTTTTGACTCTTTATTAAATCATAACTAATCCATCCATAACCATTAATTCCCCAATCTGTTCCCCATGAATTTATTATTTTAACTGCCCTTTTAGTATCATCATAACCAATTACACATAATGCATGGCCACCTCTACTTGTACCATAAATCTGATTATAAATTGGATTGCTAGCATCTAATTTATCAAAATCTGGATATACTGATATACCGATAACTACAGGGTTACCATTTGCAAGTTGTGCCTTTATTGCACTATAATTGCCATCTGGAAGCTCACTCCAGCTTTCTGCTTTATATTTAGCTGCATTAGCTTTTTGTTTAGCTGTAGGTGTAGTTTTCCATGCATATTCGTTTCCATCATAAGGCATATCAGCTAATGTAGTGCAGCCTTGTGTCTCTAAAATGTTAAATGCATCGGAAAAATTAGCTCCACCACCATCTGCTGAATTATCTGCATGTATTTGACTATATATATATGCTGGACTGAATATATTGGAAATTGTATTTAAAGGCCATTTCCACTCTTGACCCTCCTGATAAGTCTTATCTGCATAACCTGTTGCCCATGTAACACAACTTCCTAAACTTCCTTGATTATCTACTTTAGGAAATTGACTTGTTAAGTCAACTTTTGTAGGCAATTGTATTTTACTATCTGAATCCTCTAACATTTTAATTCCTGGTATTTTTTCATGTAAGTGATTTAACCCTGTTGGATGCAAAATAGCTGCATATGAATTTTGAGTTTGAATTAAAGATCCTAAAACTACAAGTGAACATGCTAAGATTTTGATACTAATTTTGTTGAATTTCATTTTTATACCCCCAATAAATTGTTTTTTAGGACTTCCATATCAATCCTGATGATTAATCTCTATATTATTTAGACAATAGTAACTACTTTACACTCCCACCCCCATTCCATATACAAAGTTTATATGCCTATTAGCTATTTAGACTTTTATATAATAAAAGTAATTATATACCATATTTTAACAGTCGTACATATAAATCTATAATAAAAATTCATAATTACTAAGGTTTTTCAGCATTATGATTTAAACCTACTCATTTGTAAATACATCAAGATTTTAAATACTCCTTATTCTCCAGGAGCAACGCTAGTTGTTTTTAATGAGTTTTTTTGTTCTCTTAAGGAATGTAAAATTACGTTTCATGCAATTTGTATTGTCTTTTTTTGCTAAAACCAGTACAATTTTAATAAATGGATATGGGTAAAATAATGAACTATGCAGTTGCTTTGGGACTTATGGGCATAGGATTACTTGTAGGTATAGAAGGTAATATTAGTCTGATACGAAGTGATATTAAACGTATAAATACAAATGTAAATAGGATTGCTGAACAAGTTGGAGTGCTTGATACAGTAACAGATGAATTAAAGAGTCTAATTTTAGAAGGCAAAAGGATTAAAGCAATCAAAAGATAGAGAGAAGTTACTGGATTGGGATTAGTTGAAGCTAAAGAACAATCATATGGTACAGTTGCAGTATTCAAAGATTTATACGGAAACTTATGGGATTTGGTTCAGTTTAAAGAAAACCATCAAATTGCTAAAAGAGTAAAATAAGTACAATTGAGCAGTAAAGCAAATGAGTGGGATGAGAAACTATTTAAAGAGACTGTAATTCAATTTATGTATGTGGTAGGGGGGATGAGATGTTAGTTCATCAAGGTACAACAATAATTGAAACCAACAGGTTAATACTTCGTTCTTTTGTCATGGATGAGACAACAAATATGTTTAATAATTGGCGGGTAATCCCGAAGAAGCAAAGCATTTATCCTGGCTAGCACATTTAGACATAACTGATACTAAAGGTATTATGCAAACATGGATAGATTCATACGCTTCAAAAGGAACATATCATTGGGGTGTTGTATGTAAAGATAATGGAAATCAGGTTATTGGAAGTATTGGTGCTGTTCAATAAATGATTGTTTAGAACAATCAGAAATAGGCTATTGCATTTCTAGGAAATTTTGGAATGAAGGTATTACAAGCGAAGCATTAGTATCAGTTATTGACTATTTATTCAGTTGTGGTTTTATGAGGATATCTGCTTATCACGATGTACTTAATCCTGCTTCTGGAAAAGTAATGCAAAAATGTGGTATGCAATTTGAGGGCATTTTTAGAAATGCACAAAAAAACAATGTAGGTGAATTTTGCAGTATTGCTCAATATGCAATTTTAAAATCAGACCCAAGGTAATTAGCATAATCTTTACTCATTAATACGCATTTTTCTATTTTCAAGCAATTCGTATTTTTTTTGTTGAAACCAGTACAATTTCAATAAATGGGATAGGGGTAGATAAATACTTTTTTTATATTACGTTAAAATAGTAGAAAATGCGAATTCAGATTAGTTTTATAACACAAATTGGAGGATAGAAGTATGCGATTAAATGTAGGGGAATATATTCTTGATATTAATGTTGAAAAAAATAAAAACTTTTATAAAAATGAAATATATGTTTCAGAAGGATGTGTATGTGATGGATGCCAGAACTATGAACTGGCTGTAGAAAAGGTTTCTCTTGAGGTTAGTAAACTGTTTGAGCAACTTGGTGTAGATATTAAAAAACCAGCCGAGATATGTGTATATTATTCTGATAAAGATATTTTATGTTATGGTGGATTTTATCATATATGTGGTAGGATTATTAAAGGTGAGTCACCTTGGGAAATTATATCAAAAACAGAAAAATCTATGACAAGCCATCTAGTTGAAGATAAAATGATTAGTGTTGCAAATAACTTTAATGTTGCATATAAAGAAGAGTGCTCTTTGGTAAGTGAGAATTTTCCAACACCATGCATTCAAATGGAGATTTTAACATATTTGCCATGGTTATTAGAAAAGCCAAATACATATTGAAATTTCCAAAAGCACAATTTACGCTAATCCAATGGAAGGTCTAATGTATGCCGAAGGTGGCGAACCTTTTGTGAGTCCTAATTTTGTTTCTATTGTGTACACAAAAGACAAGCTAAGCGTGTATTGATATTCTTAATGTAACACAATACCAATTGAAGTAATTTTGCTAAATCTAATTTATTTTCTCCAAAAGCCCTTATATATTGTAAAAGCAATAATAATTAGTGTGATAATTACAACTATATTATATGTAAAAATAACTTCTTATGACAGAAAAAGTACGTTTCATGCAATTTGTATTGTTTTTTTTTGTTGAAACCAGTACAATTTCAATAAATGGGGTATGGGTACAGAACTTTTGGGGGGTGCAAATATGAAAAAATTATTGAAAATTAAAAAGTGGAAATTAATCTTTGCTATTATAATTATAATTGGTGCTTTTAACGCTTCATGTCTTACACCAAAGGGAGCATTAAGAACTTACTTGTTTATTAGTGGTCATCCAATTATAGCTTGTATAACACCAATAAATGATGATGTATTACACAATAAGATAGATAGTAAATACCTTCAAACTGAAAATGCTCATTGTTACGAATTAGTTATTGTTCCGAGAGAAAAAGCCACAGGTGGTTATCTACAGAATTATATAGTTCGTAAAAAAGGGATTTTCTATTTTGCAAAATACTATGGTGAAGCTTAACATTCATAAAGGCCGCTATGGAAGTTTACAGGATGTACTAACAGATACAATAGAAAATTAACAACTATTTTGTCTACTGGATAGCAAGAGGTATAGAATTCGTTAGAGAACCTAAAGAACAATCATATGGTACAGTTGCGGTATTTAAAGATTTATACGGAAACTTATGGGATTTAGTTCAGTTTAAAGAAAATCATCCAATTGCTAAAAGAGTAAAATAAATTTAGGGGGCATTGATTTGATAAGCAGGAGCGTTTTAATTAGAGTATGTATATATATTGCAATGACATTTATTATGATTTTTTTAGAACCAAAGGCTAGTAATGTTTTACTTGGGATTTTATATTTCTTATTTTACATTGTAGGAATATTGGTGTTAGTTAGTTGGAGAACATTTAATTGTATATGGGTATGTGATGAATGTAATGAAAAATTCAAAATTTCATTGTGGGATAGTATTAAAAGTTTTTCTATTTTTAGTCTCAAAAACAAATTATATCATAGAAAAATATATTGTCATAAATGTAACAAAAAAACATGGTGTAGGTGCGTTTTTCAAGAGTAAATATTAATAAAATAAATTCAAGTTAAAGAGGGGAAAAAATGATGAAAGTAAAAAGAATAACATTAGTACCGTCATGGTATGGGGTATAACGGATGCAAATTCACGGCTTTCAGAGTATCAACCATTGTTGTTTGATAGTAAGTTTCAGGCTAAACCTGCTTACTGGGCAATAGTGAACTCAAGTAAAGCAACGCCTAATAGACAATCTTTATCAAGTGCTAAAGGAACGCCATTAATCGGGCCTAATATTGATAAATTATGGACTATGGGACAGACATAACCTGCTAACACAATTTAAAAAGGCGTGGATGGAGCTACCGCAAATGTTAAAACTTTATGGGATGAAAATAATCTGTACATATATGCACAGGTCACAGGTGTAACTCCAAAAGCGAAAGACAGTATAGAGGTGTTTGTGGATAAAAATGATGGTAAAACTACAAATTGTAAAACAGGTTATAAACACTACAAAATGAGTCAAAATAACTCTGAAAGTTCAAGTATAACACATCATCTTATGAAAAGGATGATTCTTAAATAAGAGTTAATTTTGATAATGAACAAAGTTTTGGAGGTACAAAACCTGATGGTTTTAAATCTGCAACAAGTAGAACTAAAGCAGGCTATATAGTAGAACAAGTGATACCACTTACTGCTATTAAACCAGCAGACGGTTCAACACTTGGCTTTGATGTTCAAGTAAACAATGCTGATTCTACGGGAAAAAGAATTAGTGTAGCAGCTTGGTGTGATGATTCAGGCAGTTCATTCCAGAATACATCAAAATTTGGTAACATTGTGCTTACTGATACAAGGACTATAAACAAAGTATCTGCCATTGTAAAGTAAGCTCTGTATTGGCGAAGATTCCAGTGAATGTTCATGAGCTTGGGGGCGGTGCATCTTCAAGTAGAAAAGGCAGCAATGCCTTTTTTTATTTGTTTTCAAAATGATAATGAGAAACAATAAGCTTGTCCAATTCTTGACTGACGAGTATTGTTCTTTCATTCAAAGGTCCTTTTTCATTTATAAGTCTTATAAGTTCATCCCTTAATTCTTCCATAATTTACCTCTTTCTTAATAATAAGTTTTTTTAAACGACATTTACCATGATATTACAACTTTTACACTTTAGCAATATAAAATATAAAAGTTGTAATATTTAGAATATTTAAAAAAAGAGAAAAACAACACAATACCAATTGAGCTGCTTTCACTTTAACTTTATTTGATATTTTTCTTATGAATTTTCTGGTTCTATATGAATCAATACATAGGACCCTCCAGGGAAAATGTCTTTTATTTCTTCTTCAACCTTATCAGAGAGGTTATGGGCATCAACTAGTGAGGTATTTTCAACAACATGCACGTTTACATTAATTTCTCGTGTAGGACCACTTTTCCTTGTTTTTAAACTATGATATTTAGTAATTTCTAGATGAGAGTCAAGTATGTTTAATATCTTTAAAATATCATCATCTGGAAGCTTAGAATCTACTAAATCATTTAAAGATTTTTTGATTAAGTCTATAGAAGTCTTAATTATTAGGATTGCAACAAATATAGCAGTAAGTGGGTCGATAATTGGTATATTTGTTATTTTTAATAATACAAGCCCAAGAAATACTCCAATAGATGTGTATACATCTGTTAGAAGATGCATGCCGTCAGCCTCTAGGGCAATAGAATCTGTCTTTTTTGCTGTTTTTAATAAAATCATTGAAATAAAAAAGTTAACTACGGCGGCAAGTAGCATTACTAATATGCCTGCACCTACATTATCTACAGTTCCGCCTTCAAAAATCCTTTTTATGGCTTGGTAGATAATGAGTGCGGCAGCAAGTAAAATTAATATAGCCTCGACGAAACCAGATACATTTTCATACTTGCCATGTCCAAAGGGATGACCATCGTCCTCAGCTTTTGATGCTACCTTAATGGAGAAAAAAGCAATAAGGCTCGCTAAAAGATCTATAGAAGAATGGATTGCTTCAGAAATAACACTAACGGAGCCCATTAATACTCCAACTACTATTTTAAAAAATATTAACGCAGTATTAGAAAATATAGACAATAATGCGGCTTTTTGTTTATCCATTTTTATTCATTCCTTTCAAAGTAATTTCAATTGATAATTAAGAATAATATTATTATAGTCCAAGATTCCTTTAAAATCAATAATTATAATGGAAATATTTGATAATACTTATTATCAATTGATAATAAAATTTACTTAAAATCATTTCTCAAAGAAAGTCTCCCACTTTTATAAGTGGGAGTTACATGCCCTAACAATTAGAAAACCTCAGTCGGGATATAAATCTCCTTCTAGAGTCGTTAATATTGCAGCGACCCAGGAGATGATTTAATAGGAATATCTTTTTCTTCTATTAAAATGGGCAAAGTTGGTGTTGAACTTTCTAAGTAATCATCATTTTCATAAATATCATCTGTAGTATTAATTTCACTTTTTTTGTTTATAGTTTCTGAATTATTTTTAAAAGTTACTCGTTGAATAAAAAACATAAATTTTGAATTTTCATTTTTTGAATTGTTAATTAAATCTAAATTATTTGGTATTACTCTATTTTCATTCCTAATATTTATTGGGTTGCTTTTAGATGTTTTATTCATATTTTTATTAGAATATGGTCGTTGTAAGAGTTTTAAAATGACGAGAAATTTTGCCATAGTTAATTTATCACAGATTGGAATTGCAGATTCTGTACTTAGCTTATCCTTTGAACTCTTTTCTGTAGATAAGTTATTTGGGTATCTATTTTCTTGTTTGATATTTGCTGAGTTTTTTTTAGCTGCTTTATTAATATTTATAAAACAAGATGGTTGTTGTAACATGTTGAAAATAAAAAAATGCTTTATAAGCCTCAATTTTTCACGGTTATCGTCTGTTTTCATTCATAAATACTCCTTTAATATAAAGTTTGGTATAAGAAATAAAATAGAGTAGACTAGCATAATTATTAGTTACTTTATTTCAGGTACTTAGACCTTATATATGATATGTTAAAAATAAAGGAGTGTTACATTATGTATACTTAATATATAAAGCAAGGTTTAATTTTTCCATAAAGATAGACCCCCTAACCATCATATTTTAATATTAACTACTTGAGTTGATATTATCCATGATGCTTAGGGGGCCTATTAGTCATTAACTTTTAATTATTTTAAATATCTTTTGGTTTTTTTAAAATTCCTAGTATTATGCAGGTTACTGCAGCTCCTATCAAAATCGATAGTAAATAAAGTAATGGACTTCCTTTAACTAAGGCAACTACAAATATACCGCCATGTGGAACTGGCATTCCTATATTAAAAAACAATGAAAGTCCACCAGCTACGGCTGATCCTATTACTGTTGCTGGAATTACTCTTGCTGGATCTGCTGCTGCAAAAGGTATTGCTCCTTCTGTTACAAAACAAGCACCCATTATATAACAACTAAGACCAGTTTCTCTTTCTTGCTTAGTAAATCTATTTTTAAAGAATGAAGTAGCAAGTGCAATACCTAGGGGTGCAGACATACCACCAGCCATTACAGCTGCATGTGGATAGTAATTTTTTGAAGCTATCATAGCAATTCCAAATGCAAATGCAGCCTTGTTTATTGGACCGCCCATATCAACTGCCATCATTCCGCCTAGTATAATACCTAGTAGAACTTTGTTCCCTGTGCCCATTCCACCTAACCAATGTTGAAGTAAAAGGTTAATTTGAACAACTGGTCCATCTATACAAATGTACATTATAGCACCGGTAATAAAAATACCTAAAAGTGGATATATAAGCACCGGTTTTATACTCTCAAGGGCCTCTGGTAATTTTGAAAAAACCTTCTTAAGAAGTAATACTACATAACCACCAAGAAATCCTGCAATAATTCCACCAAGAAATCCTGCATTACTTTGGTATGCTAAGAATCCACCTACCATTGCAGGCGCAAAACCTGGCCTGTCTGCAATACTCATACCTATAAAACCAGCAAGTACTGGTACCATAAGTGCAAAAGCATTATCGCTTCCAACTACCGAAAGCAGTTTAGACAAATATAACAAGTTTGGATTTGAACTCTTTTCGAATATAAATGATAAAGCTATTAATATTCCTCCACCAACAATGAAAGGAAGCATATTTGAAATACCACTCATAAGATGTTTATAAAATCCTGTTTTTTCGCTTCCAGTAGAAGCTTTATTACCACCAGCATTATTATAAACAGGCGCTTCACCATTTAGTGCTTGATTTATAAGTTCTTCTGGTTTTTTAATTCCTTGTACAACAGGAACTATAACTACTTTTTTACCGTTAAACCTTGCCATTTCAACTTGTTTGTCAGCAGCTACGATTATTCCAGTAGCCCTTTCTATTTCATCATCCGTTAATCTATTTTTAACTCCTGTAGCACCATTGGTTTCAACCTTTATGTCTACGCCCATTTCCTTAGCCTTATTCTTTAAGGCATCTGCTGCCATATAAGTATGTGCTATACCTGTAGGACATGCGGTTACTGCGAGTACTAAACCTTTTGAACCTTTTACCTCTACTATTTCTTCTTCCTCGGCACTCTCTTCTTCTAATTTTTCCTCTTCTTGACTATCAATTAAACTTAAAACTTCTTCAGGTGTTTTAACAATAAGAAGTTTTTCTTTGAAATCTTCATTCATAAGAAGAGTAGATAATCTTGAAAGTGTTTCCAAATGTGTATTATTAGCACCTTCAGTTGCTGCAATCATAAAAAATATGTTTGCAGGAGCATCATCTAATGAATCAAAATCAATTCCAGCTGTAGAACGTCCAAAAGCTAATGCTGGAGTTTTTACAGCCGCAACCTTTGCATGAGGGATAGCTATACCTTCCCCAATTCCAGTTGAGAAGTCTGCTTCTCTTTTTAAGATTGCTTTTTTATATTCTTCCTTGTCGTTTAACATTCCAGCACTATCAAGTTTATTTACTAATTCATCAATTACCTCTGCTTTACTATTAGACTTTAAATCTAGAATAATAGTATTCTTTTTTAAAAGTTCTGTTATTTTCATATTTTTCCTCCTGTGATAAATACAAGCTTAGTTAGGTTATATGAACAGGTCAATTAATAACTAGATATTAATCTAATTTATTTACAATTACCTGCGCTAAATAATGCTCAATATCTTCTTTTTTACATAAATCCTTTGAAAATGCTGTAGCACTTCCAGATGTAGCTCCCCATCTAAATGCTTCAATTAGATCATTTGACCTTGAGTACTTAGCTAAAAATCCTGCAATAACTGAATCTCCTGCACCAACTGAATTCTGTACTTTTCCTTTTGCTGGTGTTGCATGATAAACTCCACTTTCACAAATTAGAAGAGCTCCTCTTTCTGCCATAGATATAATTACATTCTGTGCACCCATAACAATAAGTTTTTTTGCATATTCAATAATCTCATCTGTATCTGTAAGTTCTTTATTAAATATTTCACCTAGTTCATGATTATTAGGTTTTATTAAAAATGGTTTATTCGGAAGCGTTGCGACTAAAGCATCACCTGTAGTATCAACTACAACTTTTACATTATTAGAAGCACACTTTTTTTGAAGCCTAGCATATATGTCCGTTGGAACAGACTTCTGAACATTTCCTGACAATACTAGATAGTCATCTGAAGTTAAACCTTCTACTATTTTAAATAACTTACTTAAGTCCTCATCTTTTATAATTGGACCAGCTCCATTGATTTCCGTCTCTTCTTTAGATTTGAGTTTAACGTTTATTCTTGTATCACCACTTATCTCAATAAAGTCAGTTTCAACACCTTGAGACTCCAATGAATCAATGATGAATTTTCCAGTAAAACCTCCAACAAAACCTAAAGCCTTAGTTTTTATTCCAAAATTATTTAAAACTCTTGATACATTTATACCTTTTCCACCAGCAAATTTTTCTTCACTGGCAACTCTATTAATTAATCCTGCTTTAAAATCATCCACGGTTATAACATAATCTATAGCTGGATTAAAAGTTACTGTATATATCATCTTTTCGTCACTACCTTTTGTATTTATTTTTAACGTCCATATATACATGATAATATAAAACCAGTTCTTAAACAACATATATGTTCATATTCGGTCATGTTTTATTTACGTTTCACTAGAATTCGATCATATTCGGTCATGTTTTTTTGCGTTTCATTAGATTTAGACCATATTTTAACAAAAAATACAATTCTAGAATGAAGATGTAAAAAGAAAAAAACTGATATAGAAGAGGTAAAGGTTAATATTTTTAGAAAATATAATACAGAAATATGATATAATTTACATATATAAAATTTGTTATAAATACTTTAAAGTTATATAATTAAATAAGTCATTTTGTAGGAATTAGGAAGAGAAAATTACATATAGGGGGATAAAAATGAACAAGAAAATCGGGGTAGCCATAATGGCACTTGTTGTAACTATGAGCGTTGGGTTTACTAACGTATACGCAGATCCTGCGTCAGATAAGATAAAAATTCAGCAGATTCAAACTAAAAAAAATAATCTTGTAATTAAAGTAGAGATTACGGACAATCAAATTGAAGCAATTATATCTAAAATCAAAATTAATGAAAATAATATATCAAAAATACAAAAAGATATTAAACAAGACCAAATGAATATTTTAGATATAGAGCGTAATATCAAAGCAGAACAGATACTTTTTAATAAAAGAATGCGAGCAATGTATATGGGTGGCTCATCAAGCCTTATAGAAGTTATCCTAGCTTCAAATGGCATAAATGATTTTATATCCAGAGTAGAAAATGTAAAAATGATAGAAAAATTTGATCAAAATGTTATTAGTGATTTAAAAACAAATGAGGCAGAGATTAATTTGAAAAAGGTAGCACTAGATACAAAAAGTACAAAGTTGTTATCTTTAAGAGTTGACAATAAAAAGAAATTAGCTACTTTAACAAAACAAAAAACAGATCAAATTGTATTGGTAACACAATTAAATGCTGAGGAAAATCAATATGGTTCACAAATGGTAACCGATCAAGCTGGCATAGCAAAAGAAGTAGCTCTAGAGAAAAAAACAAATGAGGCTATATTTTCTTCTAATCCAGTTTTAGCATATGCTTCAGATTTTCTTGGTATTCCTTATTTATGGGGGGGAACAAGCCCTACAGGCTTCGACTGCTCAGGTTTTACACAATATGTATTTGGACACTTTGGAGTAAACTTACCAAGGGTTTCAGAGGATCAACAAAATGTAGGAACACTTGTATCTAGAGCTGATCTTAGGCCGGGAGATTTGGTGTTTTTCGGAACTCCTGCTCATCATGTAGGAATATATATTGGGAATGGAAACATGATAAATGCACCTCACACAGGGGCTGTAATAAGAGTTCAATCACTTAATAGTGATTTTACTTATGGACGTAGAGTTACCCCGTAAAAGAGAGTGTTAAGGTAAGTACTATAAAATCCGATATACATAATTAAAGGATGGAATTAAACAGAATATTAACGGAGGGCAATTTTTATGATACGAGATTTAACAAAGGGCAGTCCAGCTAAAATTATTTTAGTTTTCACACTGCCGTTACTTATAGGTAATATTTTTCAGCAATTTTATAGCTTAGCAGATACTTTGATTGTGGGACGTACAATGGGAATTAATGCTCTAGCAACAGTAGGCTGTACAGGGAGCATTATGTTTCTTATACTTGGATTTTCACAAGGATTAACTGCTGGATTTTCCATAATCACAGCTACCTGTTTTGGAGCTGGAGATAAACAGGGGGTAAGACATAGTTATGTAGCAAGTATTGTGCTAAGTTTATTAATCACAATGGTGCTTACAATTGTAAGCGTAATATTTGCACGACCAATTTTAGAGATAATGCATACACCACCAGAAATAATAGAAGGTGCTTATAATTTTATAATTATAATTTTCTGGGGCATTATAGTGTCAATGTTATTTAACTTGTTTTCTAATGTTATGAGAGCTTTGGGAGACAGCCGAACACCCCTAATATTTTTAGTTATTGCTAGTGTTTTAAATATAATTTTAGATTTCGTATTTATTTTAAGCTTCAATATGGGGGTTGCAGGAGCTGCCTGGGCAACTACAATATCTCAAGGAATTTCTGCTATATTATGCTTTAGGCATATCATGAGAAATATGCCTATTTTAAAACTACACAGGAGTGATTGGCATTTAACAAAAAAAATCATATGGGAGCATTTAAGAATGGGTCTTCCTATGGCATTTCAGGCTTCTATTATAGCAATTGGTGCAATTAGTGTTCAATTTGCACTAAATAATTTAGGCGAACTATCCGTAGCGGCATACACTGCAGCACAAAAAATTGATACACTAGCAATTCAACCTATGATGTCATTTGGTATTACAATGGCCACATTTGTAGCCCAAAATTATGGTGCAGGTAAAATAGACAGAATCCGTATTGGTATAAAGCAATGTAGTATCATATCAGTAGGTTTTAGTATTATTGTTGGTCTGTTCAATATTTTAGCTGGTCGTTTTATGATATTACTTTTTGTAGGGGATAATCAACCCAAAGTAGTATCTCTTGCACAAACCTATTTAAACATAAATGGATCAATGTACTTTGTGTTAGCGCTACTTTTTATTTACAGATATAGTCTTCAAGGATTAGGACAGAGTCTTGCTCCTACTTTAGCGGGAGTTATGGAACTAATTATGCGAATCTTTGCTGCTATTATTTTATCAAAATACTTAGGTTTTACAGGTGTCTCCATGGCAAGTCCTCTTGCATGGATTGGTTCTTGTATACCTTTAGCAATTGCTTACTATATAACTCATAAAAAATTGTATGGAGTGAATAAGCCAATTTGTATAACCGAAGGATAATTTACATGTCTTTTTAATTATGATAGTGAATTTAAATTGTAAAGCTATGAATTTCCTCATATAGAATAAACCCTATGCTATAAAAAAAAACTGAAATATCTAAAAAAAACATAACTAACAGGGGTTCATCGCCCCTCGTATCCACCAGTGAAACCTACAATTAATTAATAAATTAGTTGTAGGTTTTCTTATGTTTTATGAAAATAACACAAATTTTTTTCTAAAAATCAATTAAAATTGTATTTAGATAGGAATAAATATATGCATTTATACAAATACAATACTTGCTTTTACAAAATTGCAACTGTTTTACATAATAGTAAAAAACATATGGGTTAAGAATATAATTTAACACTCGATAGAATAAAAGAGAATGAAATTATATTACAACACAGTACTATATAATTATGTAGAATTAAATATAAAAAAAGTTAACAGGGGGAATTAAAAATGTTAAAGAAAATGAAGATATCGCAAAAACTATTTGCAACTAGTATAATAAGTGCTGTATTTCTACTTAGTGTTGGTGTCCTTGGTCTAAGGAGCATGAGTACTATTAATAACAATGGTAATTTTATTTACGAAAATAGTTTAATTAGGCTAGAGAAGATATATACAATCCAAGGTAACAGCTACAAAGAAAAGATAGATTTAGAACATGTGCTTAATGTTAAATTTAAAAATGAAATGGCTCATATGAAAGATGACATGAGTAAAATGTTAATTGAGAATACTAAACTCTTTACTGAGTACGAGAAGATACCTTTTGCTAATGATAAGGAGAAGCAAAACTATAACAAATTGAAAGCTTCATTACCAGCATACTATGAGTCCTTAAATAAGGTAGTAAGTTTGGCCGAAAGTGGTAACTACGCAGAAGGTACAAGAGTTTACAAAAATGAGTATGGTTTACTTAGAACACCTGTAAAAGATGGTTTGTCAGCAATAATAAAAGAGAATACAACCTCAGCTCAAAATAAATGGAATATAAATAAGTCTGTATTTAGTAATTCTTTTAGATTGTTAAATGTGATAATGATAGTAGGAGTAATAATAAGTTTCGCATTAGGAATAAATTTGGCGATATGGCTCGTAAAGAGAATAAATGTTGTTGTGAAGTTTGCGGATAATCTAAAAGATGGAGATTTAACACAACAAATGAAGATTACTGGAAGTGATGAATTAGGAAAAATGTCTACTTCTTTAAATGAAGCTGGAGAAAATATAAAAATATTAATTACACAAATAATGACGGATGCCTCGAGTATCAGTGCTACGAGTGAGGAACTATCTGCAACTACAGAAGAGATATCATCGAAGATGGAAATTGTTAAGGAATCAATAATGCAGATTTCAAGTGGGTCACAGCAACTAAGTGCTACTACAGAAGAAGTAAATGCGACAGCAGAAAATATTTCACAAAATGCACTACAAGTAGCAAAAAAGGCAAGCGATGGGACTAAGTCTGCAAAGGAAATAGAGAAAAGAGCTGCTGAAATTAAAGTAAGTGCAAATGAAAGTTATAAAATAGCTAATGAGGTATATGATATTAAGCAAAAAAACATAATCAAAGCAATAGAGGAAGGTAATGTTGTCCAAGAGGTAAAGATAATGGCGGAGGCAATAGGAGATATTGCGGCTCAAACTAATCTTCTTGCTTTAAATGCAGCTATAGAAGCGGCTAGGGCTGGGGAACAAGGTAAAGGATTCGCAGTTGTAGCTGATGAAGTTAGAACACTTGCAGAGCAATCAACCGAAACTGTTAAAAACATTCAAGAAGTAACAGAGCGGGTAGAAAAGGCTTTTCAAAATCTTTCGGGCAATGCAAATGAGGTACTTGAATATATTGAAACTCAAGTTAAACCAGATTATGAAATGTTAATAAATGTTGGTAAGCAGTATGGAGAAGATGCTTCTTTCTATAATGGGTTATCTACAGATATTATGACTTCAATGGATGATGTAACAGAAACCATTTCAGAAGTTAAAAATGCAATTGAAAACGTATCCTCAATTGCGGAAGAATCGTCAGCTAGTTCACAGGAAATACTAGGGAGTATAAGTGAAACTAATTCAGCAATTCACGAGGTTGCACAGGCTGCTCAGAGCCAAGCAGAACTTGCTGAAAAACTTAATGAAATGATTCAAAAATTTAAAATATAACTAGATCTATTTACTACCGTCTATTTTTTTATGAAAACTCGTAATAATTGAATATCCAAGTATTAATGGGAAGACCCATATAAAGCTTTGATTGCTAGTTAATAAAATACCAATAGGATATGCTAATATATTTCTTACTAATTGATTACTACTATAGTATATGAAAACAGCAAGTGAAAAATACAATGAGGGAAGCCCCATTAATAAGAATTTAGGGACATTCATTATGATATGCTCCCCTTATGGTAGACAGTTAAATAATAAAACTGTTTACTATAAGGAGAGCTATTTTTTATGGGAAGAAAATCAATTATCTCAGACCAACAAAAAATC
>NZ_JAHLDU010000015.1 GCF_018861905.1 Clostridium sp. DSM 17811 | reverse complement strand
CGTGTCTCAGTTCCAATGTGGCCGATCACCCTCTCAGGTCGGCTACGCATCGTTGCCTTGGTGGGCCTTTACCTCACCAACTAGCTAATGCGCCGCGGGTCCATCTCAAAGTGAAATAATCCGAAGACTATTCCTTTGATGTTAAGATCATGCGATCAAAACATATTATGCGGTATTAATCTCCCTTTCGGGAGGCTATTCCCCTCTTTGAGGCAGGTTACCCACGTGTTACTCACCCGTCCGCCGCTAATTGATCCCGAAGGATCGCATCGCTCGACTTGCATGTGTTAGGCACGCCGCCAGCGTTCGTCCTGAGCCAGGATCAAACTCTCAATTTAAAAGTTTACACTTTTTTAGTTGAAATAATTAATCTGCGCCAACTGTTAAGTTGGTTAGCAAGCTCATTACATACTTTTTAGTCTTACGACTAAAATATTACTTTTACTAAAGTAATTGACTGGTTAAAATAAAATATTATTTCATTTCTTTACCTATTTCTCTGTTTAATTTTCAAAGACCAATTTGCTTTGTCATCATGTGATGACTTTTACTATTATAAATCTTTTTTAATTCATTGTCAACCATTTAAAAACAATTAATAATAAATTTTATAAAATCACTAATCACTCTAAGTTAATTTATAACTGTGTGTTCCAGCGACAATTAATATAATATCATATGTATAAAACACAATTTGTTTATTTTTCCCCGTTTTACCTATTTATTTTCATTTTTATCCTTATTTCTATCATATCTTCGGTTTTACTCATAATGATACGCTTGGAGCGTTTGTTATTGATTTAACACCACTGTATATAAAAATTTATATTATATGTTAATTATCTTAATTGACATTCATTAAAATCATCTCATTATTAGCTATAATAACATTTTATTCTTATAAATAAAATAAAAACTCCAGTGATTTTTACCGAAGTTTTTATTAATGCCTATTATAATATACTTTTTATTTTAATGCCATTACTATTTCCTTAAACTTATTACCACGTGCTGCAAAATCCTTAAACATATCAAAGCTTGCACACGCTGGCGACAATGTCACAATATCCCCAGGTTTAGCAACCAATTTAGCTTTGAGTATTGCTTCATTAAAATCTTCAACAAGTATAATTTCTAAAAATATTTTCTTCTCCTTTAACATTGACTCAAAAACTTCTTTTATTTTATATTTAGTGGCACCTACCAATATTAGTGTTTTAATATTCAGATAAGCTTCCTCCGCTAGTGGTTCAAAAGGTATTTTCTTATCATATCCACCTGCAATTAATATAACCGGCTTTTCAAAAGCTTTAAGACTTGCTATTGTTCTCGTTGGAGTAGAAGCTATTGAATCATTGTAATACTTAACTCCCTCTACTTCACGCACGAACTCGCCTCTATGTTCCACTCCTATAAAAGTTGTCGCAACCTTTCTCATGCTTGCGACCGATGCCTCTTCCTGAGTCGCACAAAAGGCAGTTAATAAGTTTTGCACATTATGCATCCCTTTTAATTTAATCTCATCAAGGTTACATACTAAATTATTCATAATGAATAATTTATCATCTTGAAAATATGCACCGTCTTCCACCTTATCTATTATACTAAAATGCTTAACTCTACCCATTGCTTCTTTTCTTAATTCATAAGTTAAATCGTTATCCTTATTAAGAATAAGAAGATCCTGATCACTTTGATATTTGAATATGTTTTTCTTTGCATCTATATATTCCTCTATATTCTTATGGATATCCAGATGATTTGGGCTTAAATTTGTTACTACTGCAACATCTGTCGAAACATTCATTGTCATAAGTTGAAAACTTGATAACTCTAATACTACTTTATCATCTTTAGTTATTTCTTCAATGTTTGCAAACAATGGATTTCCTATGTTTCCTCCAACCCATGTTTTATAACCCTCGCTTTTTAATATATTATATATTATTGTTGTTGTTGTTGTTTTACCATCACTACCAGTCACACCAAAAGTTTTTGCAGGACAATACTTTATAAACTCTTCCATTTCTGATGTTATATATGTGCCCTCTTGCTTCGCTCTTAAAAGAGCAGGATTATCTATTCTCATAGACGGTGTTTTAAAAATAACATCAAATCCCGTTAAATCATTTAAGTAATTTTCGCCTAAAATTAATTTAACTCCATCTTCCTTTAAACCTATTGCTGCCGCGCCAAGCATGTTTTGATTTTTCTTATCAAACGCCGTAACAGTAGCCTGTAGTTTCACCAAAAAATGTATTAAAGGAATATTGCTAACCCCTATACCTACAACTCCAACTTTCTTGCCTTTTATAAATTCTTTAAACTCGCTAAAATTCCTTTCCATATAACCCTCCATGTAATCTTTATATATTTCATATTATATTATCAATTTCGCATAATTGTTTATATTAATTATAACACTTAAATCACAATGTGCGACGATGTTCATAATCCTCTTTACCGCATATTAATATTTATTTTAATATAATAAATGTTGTTTAAGTTATTCTACAAAAAAATAGCGCATAGTATAAACATAGACTATTTAAGCCTGCCTTCATACCACACACTATACTTTAGCTCAAACTGCTAATTTTCATTTAAACTTCTGGTTCCTCTTGTATTTAAAATACAAGCTTTTCTTCTATAAACTTTTCAAGTTCACCTATGCTTACTCTTATTTGAAGCATTGTGTCTCTATCCCTAATCGTTACAGCATTATCTTCTAAAGTATCAAAATCTACAGTTATACAATACGGAGTCCCTATTTCATCTTCTCTTCTATATCTCTTTCCTATACTCCCAGCTTCATCGTAATCTACATTAAATTTCTTGCTTAGCATATCAAAAACCTCAAGAGATTTCTCTGATAATTTTTTGCTGAGTGGCAAAACAGCTGCCTTAAATGGTGCAAGTGCTGGATGCAAATGAAGCACCGTCCTTACGTCTCCACCCTCAAGTTCTTCTTCATCGTATGCATTAACTAAAAATGCAAGAACAACTCTATCTGCTCCAAGTGATGGCTCTATACAATATGGTACATATTTTTCATTAGTAATAGGATCTAAGTAACTTAAATCATTTCCTGAATGTTCCATATGTTTCTTTAAATCATAATCAGTTCTATCGGCAATTCCCCATAATTCTCCCCATCCAAAAGGAAACAAGAATTCTATATCACAAGTAGCATTGCTATAAAATGATAATTCCTCTTTATCATGGTCTCTAAATCTTAAATTTTCTTTCTCCATTCCCAAGTTATATAAGAAGCTAGCACAATGTTCTTTCCAATATTTAAACCATTCTAAATCTGTACCTGGCTTACAAAAAAACTCCAATTCCATTTGTTCAAATTCTCTTGTTCTGAAAATAAAGTTTCCTGGTGTTATTTCATTTCTAAAAGCCTTGCCTACCTGACCTATACCAAATGGGATCTTTTTTCTTGATGCCCTTTGAACATTTTTAAAATTTACGAAGATACCTTGAGCAGTTTCTGGTCTTAAATATATATCCGATTTTCCATCTTCCGTTATTCCTTGAGATGTTTTAAACATTAAATTGAACTTTCTAATATCAGTGAAATTATTTTTCCCACATTTAGGACATACTATTTTATTTTTCTCCAAATAATCTTTTAACTCTTCATTTGTCCATCCATCAGCAGTAGCTACTTCTGCTCCAAGACTTGTCATATGATCTTCCACTAATTTATCTGCTCTAAATCTAGCTTTGCATTCTTTACAATCCATTAGTGGATCTGAAAACCCTCCAACATGACCTGTTGCAACCCATACTTCAGGATTCATTAGTATAGCGCAGTCAACTCCTACATTATACGGACTTTCCTGAACAAATTTTTTCCACCAAGCTTTTTTTACGTTATTTTTAAATTCAACTCCTAAAGGACCATAATCCCAAGAGTTAGCGAGTCCTCCATATATATCAGATCCCGGAAATACAAACCCTCTAGTCTTGCACAAAGTAACGATCTTATCCATGCTTTTTTTTAATACCATTTTAATACCTCCTAAATTTTCAATAAAAAAAAAGGACTATACCGTAAGGGACGAAATTTACTTCCGCGGTTCCACCCTTATTGGCACATGCCCTACTCTAAGTTTATACACTCAAAAGTTCCTTTCACAATAATACTTTGATTGTTTGCACTAACCACAATCTCTCTTATAAAGTATTACTACTACTCTTCTTTATCATAGTGAAATATTTTATTATATTAATGTATCATTAAATCTCATATTATGCTTAATTTATATACTCATAGTATTAACATTAATTACTATAATATATATTTCAAATAAAAAATGGCTCCGCGAAAAGGATTTGAACCTTCAACCTATCGGTTAACAGCCGAGTGCTCCACCGTTGAGCTATCGCGGAATAACATTGTTTTTAACTATAATGGTATTATACCATATATGATTTAAAATGCAATAGTTTATTTCTATTAAAACAAAATATTTAAAAATCACTAAGTTAATATTTTATATGTTAATCTCTATATTAAAAATAAAAGGGCATTTTAGATTAACTAAAATACCCTTTTATATTACTGAATTGGTTTCATTGTAGGGAATAGTATAACATCTCTTATTGAATAAGCATCAGTTAGGAACATTACCAATCTATCAATTCCTATACCAAGGCCTCCTGTTGGTGGCATTCCTGTTTCTAATGCGCTCATAAATTCTTCATCTATTAAATAAGCCTCATCATCGCCTAATTCTCTTTCTTTAGCTTGTTGCATAAATCTTTCTCTTTGAACAACTGGATCATTTAACTCTGAATATGCATTGCAAATTTCTCGTCCAAATATAAAACCTTCAAATCTCTCTGTAAACTCTTCATTCCCTCTCTTCTTTTTTGTAAGAGGGGATATTTCTACAGGGTAATCGCATAAGAATGTTGGTTGAATCAATTTTTCTTCCACATATACTTCAAATAACTCATTTAAAATATCTGCTTTTGTACAATCTTTTAATTCTTTTTTAAATTCTAGATGTTTTTCTTTAGCTATAACCCTAGCTTCTTCATTCGTAGCTATTTTAGTAAAGTCCACACCTGAATATTCTCTTACTGCATCTACCATAGTAATTCTTCTCCATGGTGGTGTAAAATCTATTTCAGTTCCTTGATAATTTACTTTTGTTGTTCCATGAATTTTTTCACAAACATAAGCTATCATATTTTCAGTGATTGCCATCATATCATTGTAATCTGCAAAAGCTTCATATAATTCTATCATTGTGAATTCTGGATTATGTCTTAAATCAGTTCCTTCATTTCTAAAGTTTTTACCCATATCATATACTTTTTCAAAACCAGCAACAATAAGTCTTTTTAAATATAACTCTGTAGCAATTCTAAGATACATATCAATGTCTAACGCATTATGATGTGTCATAAATGGTCTTGCTGCAGCTCCTCCTGCTATTGGTGATAGTATTGGAGTTTCAACTTCTAAAAAGCCTTTATCATCTAAAAATTGCCTAATAGCCTTGACTATCTGTATTCTCTTTAAAAAAGTATCTTTAACTTGTGGGTTAGATATTATATCTACTTCTCTTTGTCTATATCTTAAGTCAGGATCTTTTAATCCATGCCATTTTTCTGGAAGCGGTTTTAGGGCTTTTGCTATTAGCTGAAAATCAACTATATGTAGTGATATCTCTCCAGTTTGTGTAACAAACGTTGTTCCAGTGACACTTAAAAGATCTCCTATGTCAAAACTTTTATATTCTTTTAATTTTTCTTCACCTACTGCATCTATTTTTATGTATAATTGGATTCTTCCATATCTATCTTGTAAATCAGAAAAACCTGCCTTGCCATGAACTCTTTTAGACATAAGTCTGCCTGCTACAATAACCTGAGTTCCTTCCAATTTCTCATAATTTTCCTTAACCTCTTGAGATGTATGAGTTCTCTCAACTTTGTACACATCAAATGGATCCTTGCCTTCTTCTTTTAAAGCAGATAATTTTCGTCGTCTTATGGTTACCTGTTCATTATATTTAGATTCAAGTTCATGCATGCTTTTTTCATCGTTCTTTTCTTCATTCTTTTTTTCGTTTGACATTACTACCCCTCCTGCTTTTCTCTAGATCAGAAAATAATTATTAATAATTAAGTCTACCACAGTTTCTATATATATGTGTTTTATATATGTATATATTTCTTTAGGGTACCTACCAATTATAAATTGTTAAGTACCCTTATTATTTGTAGCAGCTTTATTATTTATAAAAACTTGTTTTATAAAAAAATTGTTTTACATTAAATCATCTAATGCGTCGCTGCAATATTAAATAACTTTTAAATAATTACGCACGTCGTACTTCTAATATTTCATATTTACTAATACCGTCTGGCACAGTAACCTCTATAACTGCTCCTACTTTCTTACCAACAAGCGTTCTTCCAACTGGCGATTCATATGATATTTTATTTACCATTGGATCTGCTTCTGCTGATCCTACTATATAAAATTCAACCTCTTCATCAAATTGGTAGTCCCTTACCTTGACTATAGCTCCAATACTCACTACATCTTTTTCAATATCATTCTCATCTACGACGCTTGCATTTCTAAGCATTGTTTGTAATTGCAATATTTTTCCTTCTACAAATGCTTGCTCATTCTTAGCATCCTCATACTCAGAGTTCTCACTCAAATCCCCATATCCAAGTGCTACTTTTATCTTTTCCGTTATTTCTTTTCTCTTGACGGTCTTAAGAAGTTCTAATTCTGCCTCCAACTTTGTAATGCCCTCATAGGTCATCACATATTGTTTTGGTTCACTCATATATTTCTCCCCTTTTAAATTTTTATTACATAAGTTAATAACCATTTATAAAAACCACTATAAATTAACAATACCATGGTATGTTGCTCCCCCTCCATGATAGTGTTTTTAAACATATAAGAAATGCACTTTATATAATATAAGACTAATAAGTCAAATTAATGAATTATTTCTTCTAAAATTTATTATTATAATAACAATCATGTAACTATTTAGCCATTATAAATCAGAGAGTCGATATTGTCAATATATTTTATTGAAATATACTAACCTATTACATTATTATTGAATTTTATTTCTTTTAAATGTATGTCATTGTACTTAAGCGCCTTTTCTATATCATTTTCTTGCATTTGACATAATATTGCTCCTACAAGTTCTATAGATAAATCGGTTTCATTAATATTCCAAGGCACATTATAACTTACATCATTTACTGCAATGATATTTTGTTGTTTATTCATACTATTATCTAAGAACCAAACTAAATTTCCACAACCAAATTCATGATTTTTAGATGAAATAATAAAATCTGCTATTTTAGTAGCATAAATTTCATCATTTGTTACAATAGGTGATACCCCATAACTTGCTATTATATAATCTGAAAGTTTTCTAACTTTCACTAAATCGGATGACAAAAGTACAATGTATTTGCTGTATTTAGCAAGCTCTTCAATAATATTATTGTTTATCATATCACAAGCATCGTAAACTACAATGCAGCAGTTCTTAAGACTTTTTTTTCTCACTCTAAGCATGAGTTGTACACTTTTTATAACACTAAAAGCCAAAAATCTCTTTTGAAATTGATTATAATACTTGTAGTCCATAGTTCTTAATGTTTTTAGTGATAATTGTACTTCTCCACATTTAGATATTTTTTTAGCATAATTTACATTATTATAGTATGCTCTCTTATTAAAATTAGGAGGCATACGTACATTTATCAATTTAATATCTAGTTCTTTAATATATTCATTAGTTATTATTTTCGTCTTTAGTTTATCCTTAATTCTACTTGAAAATCCAAATTCATTATAGGCATTATCTATATTTGAAGTTACATATAATATTGGATTCATCCATACACACCTTATAAATTAATGTATTACTATCTTATTCAGTGTTAATTCTATAAATTCATGTTTTAACTATATATTTATAGTCCTTGCTCAAACTTTTAAAAACTTTTAAACAGTCTTCAAAAACTCTTTGTACTCTAAAAGCAATTGCTTAACTTCACCATAATTTTTTTTAGTGTTAATTTTATTCTTAATTTCTGTGCAATTGGTAAGGCCTTTAATATACCAAGCTGTGTGTTTTCTCATTTCTCTAACTGCCTTAATTTCTTCATAATATTTTACAGCTAAATCCAAATGCCTTATACACATATCTATTTTCTCATCCTGCGTAGGGTATATGACCTCTTCTTTATTTATTGCCTGCATAACTTCTCTAAAAATCCATGGATTACCCATGGCCCCTCTTGCAATCATTATAGCATCGCAACCAGTAATTTCTTTTATCCGAATAGCATCCTCTACAGAAAATATATCACCATTACCTATCACGGGTACTTTAACGCTTTCTTTTACAGCCCTTATAATATTCCAATCAGCTTTGCCCTCATACATTTGTTCGCGAGTCCTGCCGTGAACCGCAATGGCATCTATACCGGCATCTTCCATGTATTTAGCAAATTCTACAGCATTAATACTATCTGAATCAAAACCTTTTCTAAATTTGACTGTAACAGGCTTTGTAGAAACCTTCTTCATTTCTTTTATTATTTGAGCTGCAAGTTTAGGATTTTTCATTAAAGCAGATCCCTCACCATTTTTCACTATTTTATGTACCGGGCACCCCATATTTACATCTACAATACATATATCATCCCTTGTATTGAAAATTTCACAAGCACTAGCCATAATCTTAGGATCATTTCCAAATATCTGAATAGCTACAGGTTTCTCCTCGCTCGATATTCGCATAAGCGACTGCGTATTACTACTACCATAATACATTCCTTTAGCACTTACCATCTCAGAATACAAAAGGCCACAACCTAGTTCTTTGCATAACCCTCTAAATGCAATATCTGTGATTCCTGCCATAGGAGCTAAAAAAACATCACTTTTAAATTCGATATTTGATATTTTCATTAAATCATCTCCTTGGTCGCTGTAATATTAATGACTTCTGAAATGTCATTAAAGCCCCTATTCCCTATTTTTCTCATAAATCATTCTAAGCCCTTCTAATGTGAGATTGGGATGGAACTCATCAATAGCCGAAGAGTTTTTGGTTATTAAGTTTGAAAGCCCTCCTGTTGCAACTACAAAAGGTTCTTCTTCTCCCATATTAATCATTTCACTTTTCATTTTACTAACAATATACTCTACCTGTCCAATATATCCATATATTATCCCCGACTGCATACTTGCAACAGTATTTTTACATATAACTGTATCTGGTTTTATAAGTTCCACCCTCGGTAACTTTGCAGCTCTCTCAAACAAAGCTTCTGAAGCTATTTTGATACCAGGGCATATTGTTCCACCTAAATAATTAGCATCTTCACTTATAGCACAAAAGGTTGTAGCAGTGCCAAAATCAATTAAAATTAATGATCTTTTATAAATTGCATGAGCAGACACAGCGTTAACAATCCTATCTGCACCTACTTCTTTAGGATTATCGTATTTTACATTTATACCAGTCTTTATACCTGGTCCAACTATCATAGGTATTAAATCAAAATATTTTCTTATCATATGTTCTAGCGAATACATAATATTGGGAACAACAGAGGAAATTATTACTCCTTTAATGTGTTCTACCTTTATGTTTCTCTGATGAAATAATTGCATTACTTGAATCCCATATTCGTCAGCAGTTCTTTTTGCATCAGTAGAAAGTCTCCACTCCACAAGTAATTCCTTTTCCTTAAAAACTCCTAATACAGTATTAGTATTTCCAACGTCTAAAACTAAAATCACTTTATACACCACCTATATAATATAAAACGACTTACAAGTCGCTTTATGATTTTCCTATGTTAAAACATAATAATAGCATATCAAATACAATAAAACATCTATATAAAACATTGCTAATTTATCAATCTAATTCTAACAATTTGAATATATTTGTCAAGTTAAATATTTATAATAAATTTTATATCAAATATATTTATTTGCATTTTTAATACTATGTATTGCTACCCAAAAATAAGGATGTTATAGATATAGTCTATAACATCCTTATCAAAATAAAGCAATACCATTAATTTTTTTAGAATAGACCTGTAATAGTACCATCTTCAAAAATATCCATCTTATTCGCCGCAGGAATCTTCGGAAGCCCTGGCATTGTCATTATATTTCCCGTTAAGGCCACAATGAAGCCAGCTCCATTAGATATAGTAATTTCTTTTATATTTATTGTAAAATTTGTTGGTCTTCCCAAAAGCTTTGGATTATCTGACAAAGAGTTTTGAGTTTTAGCAACGCATATAGGAACTTTATCTAACCCAAGTTTTTCTATTTCAGCAATTTGCTTATTTGCAGATGGACTATATTCTACGCCATCGGCTCCATATATTTCCTTGGCAATAATGCTTATTTTTTCTTTTATAGGCAGTTTAACATCATATAGAACCTTAAAGTCACTTTTATTGTTTTCAATAGTGTCTATTACTTTACTCGCAAGTTCTAATCCTCCATCTGCACCCTTTTCCCAAACCTCGGTCAAATCTACTTTAACACCCTTTTTAACGCAAAATTCTTTTATACATTCGATTTCTTTTTCAGTATCTGTAACAAATTTATTTATTGATACCACTACCTGAACTCCATATTTTTCAATATTTTCTATTTGTTTTTCTAAGTTTCCAATTCCTTTTGAAAGTGCTTCCACGTTAGGTTCGTTTAATTTATCTTTTTTTACTCCACCATGATGTTTTAGTGCTCTTATTGTAGCAACAAGAACCACGCAATCTGGTTTTAATTTACCATATCTACATTTAATATCAAAGAATTTTTCAGCACCTAAATCCGCTCCAAACCCAGCTTCAGTTACAACGTAATCTCCTAACTTTAAAGCCATTTTCGTTGCTAGTAGACTATTGCAGCCATGAGCGATATTAGCAAAAGGTCCGCCGTGTATTATGGCTGGAGTATTTCCTAATGTCTGAACTAGATTTGGTTTTATAGCATCCTTCATAAGTAGCGCCATCGCACCATTCACAGCTAAATCTTTACAATAAATTGGGTTACCTCCTAGGTCATATGCAACCAAAATCCTACCCATTCTTTCTTTTAAGTCCATAAGGTTACTCGCCAAACATAAAATAGCCATTATTTCAGACGCGACAGTTATCATAAACCCATCTTCACGAGTAAATCCATTAGGCTTACCACCAATTCCAACAATAATATGTCTTAAAGCTCTATCATTCATATCCATAACTCTTTTAAATATAATCTTTCTACTATCAATTCCAAGCACGTTACCTTGCTGAATATGATTGTCTATAGCTGCTGATAATAAATTGTTAGCGGCAGTTATAGCATACATATCACCTGTAAAATGCAAATTTATATCCTCCATTGGTACCACTTGCGCATATCCACCGCCAGCAGCTCCACCTTTAATACCGAATACTGGCCCAAGTGATGGTTCTCTTAATGCTATCACTGCATTTTTACCTTGTTTGCATAATGCCTCAGCAAGTCCTATTGTAACAGTAGACTTACCTTCCCCTGCTGGAGTAGGATTAATAGCTGTAACTAATATTAACTTCCCATCTTTTCTATTTTCATTTCTTCTTAGTACGTCAAGTGAAATCTTTGCTTTATATTTTCCATATAAATCAATATCATCCTCACCTAATCCCATCTTCTGCGCAACTGTACTTATATGTAACATCTTAGCACTTTGTGCAATTTCTATATCACTTTTCATATGCTTCACCCCTTATATATAAATTAAACAGAAAGCATTCCTTTATAGAAATTATTCCTGTTATAGTTCTAAATATGATTTTATTATTATCTTGTTAAATCATCTCTTGTGGTACATATATATACTTTTAAATTTACTTAATTGGATTAATTATTAAAATCCATTTCTGTTTATTCCCTTATAGAATCAATCTTTTATATTATATCACAATTTATATCAAATGTTTAAATAGGAGTTAAGTAAATCTTCAGAAGATTCTTATGATAAGATATTATTTAGTTTATTTTTAGGCTAAAAAAAGACATACAGTAATTTCTGTATGTCTTTTAACCTCAATAATCTATGATAATTCTATTTCAGCTGATTCTGTTCTAGCAATTATAGCCTCAAATTCAGCACCCTCTAGTTTTTCTTTTAAAAGTAATTCTTGAGCTACTGCATGAAGTTTACCTATATTTTCATCAAGAATCTTTTCGGCTTTTGCATATGCTTCGTCAATAAGATCTTTAACTTCTGAATCTATTTGGAAAGCTACTTGTTCACTAAAGTTTCTACTTTTACCTAAATCTCTCCCGAGGAATACTTCATTATGGTCATTGCCAAAAGATATTGGTCCAAGCTCGTCACTCATACCATACTCCATGACCATTTTTCTTGCTATAGATGATGCTCTATCAATATCATTTTTAGCACCAGTGCTAATATCTTTCATTATTAGTTTTTCTGCAACTCTACCACCAAGCAGTCCAACCATCTCATCTTTAAGCTTTAACTTTGAAGTATAAGATGTATCTTCTTCAGGCAAATGCATTGTATATCCACCTGCCATACCTCTTGGTATAATGCTTATTTGATGAATAGGATCTGATAATGGAGAATACTTCATTACCACCGCATGCCCAGCTTCATGATATGCAGTTAATTTCCTATCTTTTTCACTAATGACCCTACTCTTTTTCTCAGGTCCTGCAATAACCCTAGTTACCGCTTCATCAAGTTCTACCATTTCTATAACCTGTTTATTTTTTCTTACAGTAAGCAATGCAGCTTCATTCATTAGATTTTCTAGATCTGCACCAGTAAATCCTGGTGTTCTCTTAGCTAATACGTCAAGCTTTACCTCATCTGCTAATTGCTTATTTTTAGAATGTACTTTAAGAATCTCTTCTCTTCCCTTAACATCAGGTGCACCTACTAATATATGTCTGTCAAATCTGCCCGGTCTTAAAAGAGCCGGATCTAGTATATCTGGTCTATTGGTCGCAGCTATCATGATTATACCTTCATTAACACCAAACCCATCCATTTCAACTAATAGCTGATTCAGAGTTTGTTCTCGTTCATCATGACCACCACCAACACCAGCACCTCTTTGTCTACCTACTGCATCAATCTCATCAATAAATATTATACAAGGAGCACTTTTTTTGGCTTGCTCAAATAAATCTCTTACTCTTGAAGCTCCAACCCCGACGAACATTTCTACAAAGTCAGAGCCCGATATACTATAAAATGGGACTCCCGCTTCTCCTGAGACAGCTCTTGCAAGTAAAGTCTTACCTGTACCTGGTGGACCAACAAGTAATATTCCCTTAGGAATTCTTGCACCTGCATCTAAGTATCTTTTAGGTTGTTTTAAGAAATCTACAACTTCCGCAAGCTCGTCCTTTTCTTCATCTTCACCCGCGACATCATCAAATGTAACTTTCTTCTTATCTGGCGTGGCAATCTTGGCTCTACTTTTACCAAAATTCATTACCCCTCTATTACCGCCGCCACCGCCGCCTTGCGATTGTTGCATATACATAAACCAAAATGCTACTAGCATTAAAATAATAAGAAGTGTTGGTACTATTTGCAACCACATCGGCATGCTTGCTGGTTTTATATATGTTTCTGTAACTTTGTCATTAGGATGTTCATCCATAACTTGCATTAATCTCGATAGTGGAACTATCGTTTCGTATTGTGTCCCGTCAGCTAATTCTCCCGTTATTGTTTTATCTTCTCTTACTTGAACACTTTTAATATCTTTCTTAATCCACTGTTCTTGGAATTTATCAACACTGAGTGTGGTATCCTTTTTATCAGCATCTTTAAAGGTCACCGCTGCAAAAATCACGAGTACAAATACTACGAGCCAAACTGATGCACTAGAAATCTTTTTCATTAGAACCCCCCCTCTCTTTTCATTTATTATGAAATTTTATCACATTAAAAAGCACTTGACAATAATATATATATATTAATAAGTAATTATTATAATACACACTTATTTATAAATTTCATCTTTTAATATTCCTATATACGGTAAATTTCTATATCTTTCCGCATAGTCCATACCAAACCCTACAATGAAAAAGTCCGGTACATCAAACCCTACATATTTAACATCTATATCTACCTTTCTTCTTTCTGGTTTATTAAGTAAACATATAATTTCTAAGCTACTTGGTTTTCTTGCAGATAGACACTTCATTAGATATTTGAGTGTAACACCTGAATCTATAATGTCTTCTACTATCAGTACGTCTTTTCCTTGAATTTCAAAGTCTAAATCCTTAAGAATTCTTACAACTCCTGAAGTTTTAGTTGAATTTCCGTAACTCGATACTGCCATAAAATCCATTTTACATGGAATTGTAATTTCTTTTAACAAATCTGACATAAATATAACTGAACCCTTTAAAATACCAATAAGTATAAGATCCTTACCATAATAATCTTTACTTACCTTTTCACCCATTTGCCTGATTTTATCCCTTAGTTGATCTTCATTGTAAAGTACCTCTTTAATATCGTTATTCATTTTTATTCCTCTCTTCCAATTCTAATCTGCAATATATTTTTAGTATCCTTTGACACCTTGAATTTTTCACTAACCCTATACCCAACTACCCAACTTATATCGTCCCCAAAACATATTAAAGGTATTTCATTTCTTTTAGACTTGGGTATTTTTAAATCAATAAACAAATCCTTTATTTTTTTATTACCATTCATACCAAGTGGCATGAATTTATCCCCATCTTTTCTATGTCTTAGTATTATCGGCTCATTTATCTGATCATAATCGAAATATTTAATATAATCAGTTCCTGTAAATTCAGTAGATTTTAGTTTGGGTATAACATCAATTTTAACTACCCTGTTTAAAGAATGAATAATATTCTCCTCATTAATATTTAAGTAATATTGATTATCATTAGCTTCAATCTCTTTTACATACATATATATATGTATATCTCCATAAGAATTCTCAACTATTATGTTTTTGGGTAACATTATGTTTTTACCTGTATCATGTTTTTGAAGTTCTATAATACTTAATACATGAATTTCTTCAAAATTGTATAAATTATGATTCACAGCAAGTAAAGCACTTCTAATTATTCTACTTAGAATTGCTTCATGCAGACTAAATGCACTCTTATTTATTATAACTCTTTGCTGACTTATCTCACAATGTTTTTCATATTCTTTCTCAGAAACAATTTTCAAAAAGTCATTATCTTTTTTCACAATATTTGATAATCGATTTAACGTTTTAATTATATCTTTATTAAAATTTTCTTCCATATATGGAATAAGCTCAAGCCTAACTTTGTTTCTTGCATAAATATTTTCTAAATTTGATTTATCTATCCTAGGATTAATATTATTAATAGAATTGTATTTTTCAATTTCTTTTCTACTAAGTTTAAGTATGGGTCTTACATATATTCCATCGCGAACTGGTTTAATGCCAACCATTCCCTCAATGCCTGTTCCTCTCATTATCCTCATTAAAATAGTCTCTGTTTGATCATTTGCATTATGGGCTAGTGCAACCTTATTAGCATTTAATTTAATTATAAGTTCCTCAAAAAAATTATATCTAACTTCTCTTCCTGCCATTTCACAAGATAAGTTTCTTTCCCTAGATACTTTATGTATATCCACTTTATTGCTATAAAAAGCTATATTCAAACTCTCACAAGTTTTTTTTGCATATTCTTCATCTTTATCTGATTCTTCTCCGCGAAGACAATGATTCAAATGTGCACCTACAAGTGTAATTCCAAGCTTATCTTTTAGTTCATTCAAAATATAAAGCAAACATGTTGAGTCAGGTCCACCAGAAACCGCAACTATAACTTTATCGCCTTCATCAAACATTGAATTTTCTTTTATAAAACTCATTACCTTTTCTGACAAAACTTTCACTTCCCAAATTTATTTTTGAAATATTCTACGCTGTACCTCTATTGTATATATTATTCCCATATTACTATATCATACTACAATATAATATAGTAACTTATATACTCCATTTTTTTAAACATTCTTTAAACATCATTTTAAAAAGATAAAAATGAAGAATCTAAAGAAGACTATTTCCTTCTTTAATTATTTTCTCCATTTTCAAATTTTGTATATGCTAATATAAACTATATATTTTTGAAACTAGAACAGTCATATCATCCTTTACCTTATTTCCGCTTAATTTTTTTGCCTGCGCGAGCAGACCTTCAGCTAAATCCTTAGGATTATTACAGTTGTTTTTACCCAAATAATCAACTACCCAATCTACTCTACCTACATTTTCATCATTATAATCTAATACTCCATCACTTATCATAACTATAACATCCCCATTTTTTAGCTTCATTTGTTGAATGTCTATATCCGCCTTATCTAAAACACCAATAGGAAGCGATTTAGATTTTATGATTTCTAAACTATCACCAGATTTTAAAAATGTTGCAACTGCTCCTACTTTTAAGAAATCAATTTTGCCAGTATATAAATCTATACTACTTAAATCAATTGTCGAAAATTTTTCTTCTTCAGAAAATCTCAATGTCATTATCGAATTTACAGTATTAATAGCCGTAATTTTACTAAATCCTGCCGATGTAAACTTTTCTATTAATTCAACAGCAGCCTCGCTCTCTCTACCTGCTTGGGGACCCGATCCCATGCCATCACTAATAACTGACATATAACTTCCATCGGAAAGCTTACCAAAGCTATAACTATCTCCGTTTTGTTTTTCACCTTCTTTACACTGCCTAGCCACACTTGATACTACATGAAACTTAGGTGTTTCTTCAATATCTACCTTACACATGTTTGTCTTTGAATCTATGCAGCACCCCTCATCACTAACGCACATAGATTTTCCTGTAACTCCATTTATAATAGGTAATAAATCCTTAACACACATTTGCCTTCCACTACAAGCATCAAGTGATAATTTAACACTAAGTCTTCCTAACTTATCATTCAAACACATAAGATCATTATGCTTAATTCTATTTTTATCTAAAGCTCTGCATACAAGTTTCTCCATAGCAGAATCTATTTGAATCTCCGAATTAAAGTCTTCAACAATTTCTCCTACAGAATCTGCCATATTACCAATCTGATTTGCTAAAAGCTCCCTACCCTCACTAAGTCTTGTTCTCCACATTTCATTTATAATGTGTTTATTAACAATATCCTCTGCATTTTTAAGTATGGCAGTTCTCTTTATACATTTTCTTTCAATTTCATTAGGTACAATATTACTTTTTTTCTCAAAATTCTGAATTAATTCTTCGAATGCTGCATATGTATAATGTAATTCTCTTTTCCAGCACATCGATTTCATATTACAATTACTACACACCCTATCTGCAAGATTTTCAACGAGCGCGCTACTTTTACCTTTCATAGCTAACTTATCATTATCTACTAAATTATTTACTATATCAGACATATTAGAAAGTACATCTGAAAAATTATTTAGCCGCCCTACAAATGTATCCTTAATTTTATTTATATAACCCTGCTCTATGCTTTGCTTTTTTTTATCCGAATTAAACTCTATAGATAATTTATCGTAAGTGTTTTGTGGTATTAGTAGAAATATTACCCCTGCCACAAACGCTTCAAATAGTATAAAGGTAGATCCAGTACTACAATATATCTTTATTATTGAGAAAGCTACTACATAAGATATAACACTTAAAATTTTTCCAGTCTCTTTAAAAATTCCTGTTATTAAACCACATATGCCATACATCCCTATAAACACGATCATATTTGGCGATGACATGCCTACAATGATACCCATAGCAACTCCCGATGCAGCACCTGCTCCACTTCCATTAATGTATGCTATCATTATAACAAATGTCAGACCTAAAATATTGGTGATTGATATAGTGAAAACACTGAGACCCCAGGTACCTGCTATAATTAATGAACTTATAATTGACATGCTTATTATTTCTTCATTTGAAAATATATGTTTTGTTTTAATCTCCTTAAAGCATAAAAGACTATAATCAAGAATAAAATATAAAGGGAAGATACATAAAACCAGAAAAAACGAATTTAGAAACGCCATTAAAGGACTTATCCTAACTATAAAAAAATTATAAATAAACAATTCGAACATAATAATAACAAACATACTAGCTAAAGCTTTAGTTTTAACTTCCATTTTGTTAAATACGTGGCTTAAAAGGGCTATAGTAACTATTATTACTAAATATGATGGTAAATTATTTATATTTTTATATAAAGTGATATATCCTAAAAATGTACCGCTTGCTGTAATTATTGAAATTTTGTCATCATTAACAAATATTATAGCTATTAAGAAAGCTACTCCAAATGGTGCTGTATTATTAATAAGAATAACTCTGCTTATTAATAATCCAATCGTAAAATAAAGAATTCCTCTTAAGATTAAATTAATATTCACTGCATTTTTCTTTTGTATTTCGCCCTTTACCTTTCTAACTCTTTCATATGGAAATATATCAATTCCGTATTGCATATTACAAATCACCCACCTTTAATATTTAGGTCTTCATTATAACAAATTCATATGGAAATAATTGTCATAAAGTGAGATGATTGTATATTTTTTATGAGACAATAAAATTTATATTTTTTATACCATAATTATACATTTCCCTATAATATAAAAAAACCTACTATATTAATATAGGGGGTTTCAGATTATTAAATGAAGCTTGTCATTTCTTGCAATTATATATTCAAGAAATTTATACTTATATGTTTTTTTATCAGCATTTTAAAATAAACGAAAAAATAACTCATAAGTTTCCTTATGAGTTATGGTAGCGGAAATAGGACTTGAACCTACGACCCTTCGGGTATGAACCGAATGCTCTAGCCAGCTGAGCTATTCCGCCATATTTGGTTGCGGGAGTAGGACTTGAACCTACGACCTTCGGGTTATGAGCCCGACGAGCTACCAACTGCTCCATCCCGCGATATTTAATGCTGAAGACCGGAATCGAACCGGTACGGTGTTTAACCACCGCAGGATTTTAAGTCCTGTGCGTCTGCCAGTTCCGCCACTCCAGCTTATTTACTTTTAACTGTTTTTATTAAAACAATTTATTTAATTACTAGGTCTAATGATTTAAGTTTAATGGTTGCGGGAGTAGGACTTGAACCTACGACCTTCGGGTTATGAGCCCGACGAGCTACCAACTGCTCCATCCCGCGATATTGGTGCTGAAGACCGGAATCGAACCGGTACGGTGTTTAACCACCGCAGGATTTTAAGTCCTGTGCGTCTGCCAGTTCCGCCACTCCAGCTTTTTTAATTGTAAGTAAAACTTACTAGCAACTTTCACTCAGTTTACATTTTAAGTTGTTTATAACTTAATGGTTGCGGGGACAGGACTTGAACCTGTGACCTTCGGGTTATGAGCCCGACGAGCTACCAACTGCTCCACCCCGCGATATTAACACTTAAAATTATTAACTATTTTATATTATTTAACCTATGTAATGAGTTATCTAAAACTCATTGGTTGCGGGGACAGGACTTGAACCTGTGACCTTCGGGTTATGAGCCCGACGAGCTACCAACTGCTCCACCCCGCGACATTAATGTTTAAGGTTAAAATATTATTAACTATGTAATCTTAACTTGCTATTAAATGAATTTTTAAAATCATTTTCAATTATATACTAATATATATACATTTGTCAATAGCCTTCGCATAAAAAACATATTAGTTTCAAATATATATATGGTAGCGGAAATAGGACTTGAACCTACGACCCTTCGGGTATGAACCGAATGCTCTAGCCAGCTGAGCTATTCCGCCATGTTTGGTTGCGGGAGTAGGACTTGAACCTACGACCTTCGGGTTATGAGCCCGACGAGCTACCAACTGCTCCATCCCGCGATATTTGGTGCTGAAGACCGGAATCGAACCGGTACGGTGTTTAACCACCGCAGGATTTTAAGTCCTGTGCGTCTGCCAGTTCCGCCACTCCAGCCTACTTGCTAGCTTCTTAATTCAATATAAAACGATACCTCTTGGCAACATGTTTTATTATATATGATGTATAAACTGTTGTCAATAACTTTTTGTTTTTAAAATAGGAACTAAATACTTAGTTCCTAAAAATGATTCTATTCACTGTTTACTAATAACTTGAAGTTTTTTTACTATATCCTCTGCCTTTTCCTTCTTGATGTTTTTTAACATCTTGAAATCTTTCTTCACTGTCTTTTAAAAATTTAGTCATTATATCTTCAAACCCACTTACATTTGATTTGTTTTTTTCTTTATCCCAATCTATCTCCATTGGTTTAATAGACTTTTTAGGAACTCCCGCTTGTTTTATTGATAAACTTATTTTACCATTATCATCAACAGAAATTACTTTAACTTTTACTATATCATTTTCTTTAAGATGATCATTAACATTTTTAACAAATGTATCTGAGACCTCAGATATATGCACTAGTCCTGTCTTGCCCTCCACTTCTACGAACGCACCAAAATTGGTGATATTTACTACTTTACCTTCTACAATACTTCCAGCCATTAAGGTCATATTAAAAAGACTCCTCCTTAAAAATTATGTTTTTTATTTTATATATTAATTTAATAATAAGTATAACATTAATTATATCGTTTAGTTTTTATTGTCCATTACAGGAGTTTCACCTTCTTTAACAAGACCTAAAATTTCTCTTGCCAATTTCTCTATATATTTGTCAGTTTTAGATAACTCTACTTCATCCTGCAATGTTTTCTTTTCTTCTTTTTTCTTTTGTAATTCCACATTGTACTTTTGTAATTCTTTTTTTTGTCTGCCCATGGTTGCTTGTTGCTGAATAAAAAGATAACTTACATACACAAGCACAAAAATTAATACAAGGCCTCTAATATTAAACTTTTTTTTCATATCATATACCCTTTTCCTTTCCATGGAATGAGTATTCTTTAAGTTTCCTAAACCTATTCTAATTTGTATTTCACATTACTTCAAGCTATTTCTTTATAATTTATCTTTTTTTTTTATTTTAAGCTTATAAAACAATAAATTAATAGGGTATAATACTACATTCATTGCAACTCTAAATAATTTTCCATTAAATTTTAGTGATCTATATTGCAATTTAATAAAAATTCTACTTATAAGTTTTAAATATAAGTATACCCCTATTATTAAACATAAATACACATAAAAGTTTATGTACCCCTCATTAGTATACATCAAAAATACAAAAACAACTATAGAAGTTAATGTCCAAAATAGTAAATCCTGTATTATTGTTAAGATTTTATTAGGATTTTCAAATCCTCTTATCAATCTATATATATCAAAAGATACTCCTGTTATTATTCCTGATAACAAACTAAAGATTATAAGTCTGACTTGGTCTATAATAGAAATTATCATAACGCGTCTACCTAAACAATCTTGCTATTACGCTATCTTTTTTAACTTTGCCTTTATCGCTCGTGTATACAAAAGAATCAACTTTCCCAGTTATTATAACATCTCCATTTTGCACGTCTAACTTATTCATCTTTAATTCTTGTCCTTTTACCATCATTGTTCCAACGTCTGTGTTTAATAATATCTGATTTTCATTAAAGTTTATAACCTCTATAACACCATTAATAGTTAACTTTCTTCTATTTTCAAGCGTTAAATTACTTTTCTTATCTTCTATTTTTGTTTCTTTTTTTGCTTCCATAATATCCTCCTTATTAATTTTACCATTAAAAATCGGGAACTAAGAAGCTATTCTCAATTCTTAATTAATGACATATTATTATATTCTTATAAAATATATATGCTTATTAATCTTAATTAAGAATTATATTTAATAACATTTATTCTTTGTCTTCTTTACCTGAAATCATTTCATACATTTCTTTTGCACTTTCTTTTGTAACATGTTCTGAAATATTTATAATTTTAGCTGTTAAAATTTGATTTGCAAATTTTATTTCTATAGTGTCACCTTCAGATACAACTGTACCCGCTTTAGCAACTTTATCATTTATAGATACTCTACCGCTCGCGCAGGCTTCTTTTGCAATGGTTCTTCTTTTTATAATTCTTGAAACTTTCAAATATTTATCTAATCTCATTTATACTTCCCCTTTTTAATATTTTTAGCATTATAAGAATTTATAAATCAAAGTTTCTAAAATAAAAAACCTAGATATACATCCAGGTTTTTTACATAATAGCAAAATTATTTATTTACTATATCTTTAAATTCTTTACCAGCTTTAAATACTGGAACTGTTGAAGCTGCAATTTGAATTTCTTCCTTTGTTCTTGGGTTTCTACCCATTCTAGCTGCTCTAGCTCTTGTTTCAAAAGTTCCGAATCCAACTAATTGAACTTTTTCACCTTTTTCTAATGTTTCCTCAATGCTTTCTATAATTCCTTTTAGAGCTGCTTCCGCATCTTTTTTTGTTAGATTAGATTTTTCTGCAATGCTTGTTATTAATTCTGACTTATTCACTTTTGTTACCTCCTTGTTATAAAATACACTATTAAAGCATATTCTTCACGAATTTTGAAATTCCTTCTTTTTGACCAATTTTTATTTTATAAATAAATTTATAATCTTTTAGATTTGTTCCATAATTTGTCCATATCTGCAAGTGACATCTGATTTATATCCAAACCTTTGTTCCTTGCATTTTCTTCTATGTACCCAAAGCGATTAATAAACTTATCTATAGTATAATTTACTGCAAATTCAGGGTCTATGTCAAGTAGTCTAGCGATATTTACTGTAGAAAACACCAAATCTCCCACTTCTTCTAGTATTTTTGCCCTGTTTTCACCTTTATATACATCCCTTACTTCTCCTAATTCCTCGATCACCTTTTCCATAGCATCTTCAAGACATTCAAAATCAAAACCCACTTTTGATGCTTTTTGTTGAACTTTGACCGCCTTCATTAAACCTGGAAGATTTTTTGGAACATGCTTTAGAGCATCTGTATAACTATTAAACTGTTTTTCCTTACTCTTAATAATTTCCCAACTTTCTAAAACCTGCTTCGTAGTCTTACTTTCTAAACTTTTAAATATATGAGGATGTCTATTTATCATCTTATTTGTGATTCCGCGAATAACATCATTTATATTAAAATAACCTTCTTCTTTTCCAATTTTGGCATGGAATATTACCTGTAATAACACATCCCCCAATTCCTCTATAAGATTATCCTCATCTTTTTCATCAATAGCTTCTAAAACTTCGTAACATTCTTCGATAAGGCATTTTTTCAAAGATTCGTGGGTCTGTTCTCTATCCCATGCACATCCATTTTCATCTCGAAGCGTATCCACAACTTTAATTAAATCGTAAAAATCTTTTGTAGCATCTATTTTTTTAGGTATATATATTGAGGTTAAATAATCAATATCCTTTTGCCTATCTAATTCATATAAATAAATCTTTCTAGTACTTTCAAGATCTTTTATACCTGCTGCGCGAACAAAATAAATTTCCATATCTGCTTCATAATACTCAAGTAAGGCAAGTTTTACATCAGATGCTATAGAAAGACTATATACTTGAGTTATTAATAATCCTACTCTTTTATCTAGAACTTGGTTTTCTATATCAAAGGCATCTATAATTTTTAATCCTTCAATAGGATCTAATTTCAAACTTTGAATTACTGCATCTATAAAACTAACTGCTGGGAAAATTTCTATATCAATTTTATTCTTTGCACATAACTCTATTAAAAGTTTAACAGAAGTTTCTGCAACAAGGGGATGACCCGGCACTCCGTAAATAATGTCTCCATACAGTTTGTGCTTGCAGGCAAGATCTTCTGCAATAGACCTATATACATCATCAAAATTATTATTTTCTTCATATCTATTATCATAAGTCTCAAATTCAATACACAATGTTTTTAGGTAGTCTACAGTAGGATGTTTTTCTGTTCTTAAATAAATATTTTTACTGTTTTTAAGAATTTCAAGCGTCCCTATAGTTAGTGAATCTATCGCCCCTGGCCCAAGTCCCACAACTTTAATCATTAACTTCCACTCCTTTTTTATTTATTCCTTAAAAATTTATTCTTAATTTCTTGATACTCAAATACCCTAAGCAAAAATATAAATATTAAATAAACAATACCGCCTATTAATATGGATATTATACAAGATAACCCTCCACTCATTGTATAATTATAGACAATAGCATCACTAAATACAACTGCAACTATCATTATAATAGCAGCAATGGCTGGTTTAACAAAAGCATCGATCTTGTTGAATTTTATATTTAAACTTTTCTTTAAATCATGCATATTTAATAAACAACTTGTTATATATCCTAAAATTGTTCCTATAACTGCCCCATAAATATTTACGAATGAAACCGAAACCAATATGTATGTCACAATAACCTTTACGATACATCCTAAAGCCAAATTATATACAGGTTTCATATAATTACCTATGCTTTGTAATATTGCTGTACTCGTTTGTGTTAAGATTACAAAAGGTATACATATTGAAATATATTTAAGTATTTCATATCCTGCTGCATCCTTCATAAAAACTAAATGCATTATAGGATAGGCCATAAAAAACATTCCTAAAGAAGATGGCAATGATATAACATTAGACAATTTTACAGCCATATCTACCCTTTTAATCAACTCTCTGCGCCTACCCAAATAGAATGCCTCCGCAATTATAGGTACTAGAGACGCACATAACGCCACAGAAAGGGCTAAAGGTACATTCATCAAGGTAAATGCTTTCCCAGTCAATTGACCATACATAACAGCCGATTGTAAATGTGAAAATCCTGCTTTTAGGAGTTGTTGTGGTACTAAAACAGAATCTATTAATGACATAATAGTCCCTACTGCCGCACCAAGTGATATTGGAATTGCAGCCTTACCTAAATCACTCAAAATATGCTTATGTTTGATTTTTTTTCTTACTGGTATTTCTCGTATCACCTTAAAATATGTTGAAACTAAATATATACTTCCCATAATTGCACCAACCAATGTTCCAAGTGCTGCTCCTCCAGCTGCATATTCAATCCCCTTTGGAAATAATAAATATGCAAAAAAAACTCCAGCCACAACTCTTCCAACTTGCTCTATTACTTGCGAAATCGCAGTAGGCCTTACATTTTGTAATCCTTGAAAAAAACCCCTAAATGTGCACATAATAGATACGAAAATTGGTGCTGCAGCTATTGCCAAAAAAGCATAATATGATTTACTATCCCATTTAAGCAATGATATAATGGGCCTTGCAAACATTATCATAAATGTAGTAAATACCGAACCTAATATAATCATAAAAATAAGCGTTTGTCTTAAGACCTGCCCAGCTCCCTCCTGATCATTTTTAGCGTTCATCTCGGCAATAAGTTTAGACATAGCTATTGGCACTCCTGAAGCTACCGCCACAAAGAACATGTAGAGAGGATAAGACATCTGATAATATCCCATCCCCTCATCTTTTATAAGTGCTTGTATTGGGATTCTAAAAAACAGCCCTAAAAATCTTGCAAATATACCTGCCATTCCAAGTATAATAGTTCCTTTTATCAATGAATGTTTCTTCATAATAACCTCCTTATAATCCTATATTGCTGTAAATTTATACATCCTACGATTATAATTATTTAATTTAAGAGATTATTATTACTAATACTTCAAAAAATAAAAGTATATATTACTGCAACTATGTTTCAATTGCTTAGTAATATATACTTTATAACCTAATACAACTATTGTTCCATTTGTTTTCCTAAAAAAGATGCTGCAGTTTCAGCCAATTTTAATTCTAAATTCCCAAACTTTATTCCTGGCTCTGTCGAAATTATTAGTACTGCGCCAATTGCATCTCCTTCTGTTATTATAGGCGCGATTACTTGAGCACTGTATTTATTCTCAATTTCATCATCATACAATGATATTACTTTTTCAAAGCCTTCACCCAAGACAATGGGTTTCCTATTTTCCATTGCTTTTTCTAATTCAATACTAACCTTTTTTTCAACATACTCTTTCTTAGGACACCCACTTACTGATATTATATTATCCTTATCGCATATAATTATCGCATTTCCAATAGTTTGTTGTAATGATTCAGCATATTCCCTAGAAAATTCACTTAATTCACCTATAGGCGAATATTTTTTTAAAATAACCCCACCTTCTCTATCCGTAAATATTTCTAGTGGATCTCCCTCTCTTATTCTAAGCGTTCTCCTTATTTCCTTAGGAATAACAACTCTCCCTAAATCATCTATACGTCTTACTATACCAGTTGCTTTCATTTAAATACTCCTCCTTATATAAAACCTTATATAATATACTAGCTCTATTATTATCTTTCAAAACTTGAAATTTTATGCACATTTGTATATGTTTAATTTTAAAAAAGAAAATAAGGAGGATTCCTACTTATTTTACTGCTTTTTTTCACTAAATAATTTTATAATTCTATATTAACAAAGTAAAAAAAACAAAGAATACCTTTTTTATATCGGTATTCTTTGTTTTTTAAAATTTAAAATTTAAAATTTATAAGTTTTTATCAATTTTTGTTACATTAGCTTCTTTCGTCCATTTTGTCATTGCTGCTGTCCATGCGGTTTCTTTATTTTTTGCTAAAAGAGTTTTTTCTAATTCTGCCTTAACAACTTCAAATTTCTTTGCAGGATAATTTGTTCTTGCAACATCTTTTATTAAATGATATCCAAATTGAGTTTTAACTGGTGCTGAAACTTTACCTGCAGGTACCTTAATAGCAGCTGCCATAAACGTTGCATCCATTCCAGTATAATCGAATTTAAAAGTTCCTAACTCTCCACCAGCGGCTTTAGTTCCATCTGTCCCTTTTTCTTTAGCAAGTTTAGCAAAATCTTCACCGGCATCTAAACGCTTCTTAATAGCTACTGCCTCTGCTTCTGTTTTAACTAAAATATGAGCTAAATGAATTGTATTTGGCTTTGTTGAATATAACGCTAAATTAGCATTATAGTATGCCTTTGCCTCTGCGTCTGTAACTTTAACATTTTTTGTAGTTTCAGTCTTTAATGCATCTTGAATAACGCTTGGCTTAATTCTTGCCTTTAATGCCTCTTCTGTTATACCAGCTTGCGCTAGCGCTGCTTTATACTTTGCATCCGTTCCTAAGCTTTTCTTAATCTCTAATAATTGCTTATTAATTTCTGCATTTAATTTAGCATCTGTAGGCACTAATTTGAGCTCTTTCGCTTTATAAGTTACAATCTCCTCATTAATTAAGCCTGCTAATACCTGCTGTTTTTGAGTCGTTAACGCCGTCATAGCCTCGGTATTAGTTGTGTAATTTGCTCCATATTGTGTTTGCAATTGTTTAATAACACCTGGTAATTGCGCTTCTATTTGTCCTTTTGTTATCTTAGTACCAAAAACCTTTGCTACTTCAGTTTTTGCAATACCTTCTGGTGTTTTTTCAATCATATTACAGCCAATTAACGATGTAGCAAACAACGTTATTAAAGCCGCACTAATTATTTTTTTTACGTTTTTCATTTTACTTCCCCCATTCTTATGTATATCGTCATTAATTTTTTTGATACGATACCATTAATTTTAACACTAATTTACTTTATTTCAACTATACTTTTTATACGATTAACAATTTCTATCAAACTTGTAAGTACTTCCTCTTTAATTGAATTTTTAAATTTATATGAAAACGCTGGCTTATTTCCTAATTTGAATACAATACTTCTATTATATTTACTAACCAAAACTTTAACTACTTCTTTATTTATTCGTTCAGCCCTATCAAATTCTAATATTATCTCATCCTTGACCTCTTTAATTTCTATTATTCCTACTTTAGCAGCTATACATCTAAGGTATGCAATATTCATAAGGTTTTCAACGCAAGATGGTATGTCTGAGAATCTATCTTCTATCTCTTCTTGTATTTCTTGCATATCTTCCAGACAATCAATAGCTGCAATTTTTTTATAAATTTCAATTTTCTGAGACTCATCTTCTATATAAGTTCCAGGAATATATGCATCTATCTTAATTTCAACTGAGGTTTCAATAGGTTCCTTTTCAACATCGCCCCTTATATTCTTCACTGTTTCTTCAAGCATTCTACAATATAAATCATAACCTACAGCTGCCATATGACCATGTTGCGCACCACCCATCATATTTCCAGCTCCCCTAATTTCAAGATCCCTCATTGCTATCTTAAAACCCGACCCAAGCTCCGTAAAGTCCTTAATCGCTTTAAGTCTTTTCTCAGCAACTTCTGTTAATACCTTATCTTTTTTGTACGTTAAATACGCATAAGCTATTCTATTTGACCTACCAACTCTACCTCTTAATTGGTATAGCTGAGAAAGCCCCATCTTGTCTGCCTCATATATTATTATTGTATTAGTGTTTTGGATGTCTATTCCTGTCTCAATGATTGTGGTACACATCAATATATCATACTTATTCTCCATAAACTCTATCATTATAGACTCGAGTTCTCTCTCTGTCATCTGCCCATGTGCAATACACACTCTTGCTTCTGGAAGTAGATTTCCAATGTATGCCGCCATATCTTTTATTGTTTCTACCCTGTTATAAACAAAGAAAACTTGACCTTTTCTATTCATCTCTCTTAGTATAGCATCCCTTATTAATTGATCATTAAACTCCACCACATAGGTTTGTATCGGATACCTCTCCTCTGGTGGTGTTTCTATTACACTTATATCGCGAACACCAGTAAGTGACATATGAAGAGTCCTTGGAATTGGCGTAGCTGTTAACGTAATTACGTCTATGTTTTTTCGAAGGCTTTTTATTTTCTCCTTATGAGTCACCCCAAAACGTTGCTCCTCATCTATAATTAATACCCCTAGATCTTTAAATTTTACATCGCTCTGAATAATCCTGTGCGTCCCTATTAATATATCTACATTTCCCTCTTTCGTAGCTTTAATAACAACTTTTTGCTGAGCCGGTGTTCTAAATCTACTTACCATCTCAACTTTTACAGGAAAATCTGAAAATCTTTTGGTAAGATTTTTATAATGTTGCTCTGCGAGTATTGTAGTTGGCACTAAAAATGCTACTTGTTTACCATCCATAACTGCTTTAAAAGCCGCCCTAACGGCAACTTCTGTTTTGCCATATCCAACATCTCCGCATATTAACCTATCCATCGGTTTATCCGATTCCATATCTTTTTTTATTTCCTCAATTGCTATTAGTTGATCTGGTGTTTCATCAAATGGGAATTCATCTTCAAATTGTTTTTGCCATATAGTATCCTTGCTATATTTATGTCCCTTAAGTGTAGCCCTAGTAGCATAAAGCTTTACCAAATCCTCTGCAATATCCGCAATTGAATTTTTAACTTTATTTTTAGCCTTAACCCATTCTGCTCCGCCCAGTTTACTGATTTTTGGAGCCTTACCTTCACTACCAATATATTTTTGTACCAAATCTAATTGTTCCACCGGAACATAAAGTGTGTCTCCAGAATTATAGCTAAGATCTAAATAATCTCTTTTGTGACCATGGACTTCTAATTGCTTAATTCCTTTGTATACACCTATTCCATGATTTACATGAACAACATAGTCCCCCAATTTAAGTTCTGTAAAACTTTTAAGTTTACTTGCTCCCTTTTTATTAGCACGACTAACAGCTTTTCTTTTTGATCCACCAAAAACCTCTTTGTCAGATATAATGCATAATTTTAGCTGCGGGTACTCAAACCCCTTTAATTGATTACCAAAGGTTACAACCACTTCTCCAAACTCAATTTTAGAAATACTGTCCTTATAGACACTTTCAATTCCTTTATCACGAAGCGTATCTATAAGTCTTTCGCCTCTAGTTCTTGTGCCCGATAAAATTACAGTCTTGTAGCCCTTACTTTTTTTATCCTTTATGTCCTCGATAAGCATATCTAATTGTCCATGATAATCATAAATAGTAATTTGAGAAAAAGATATTATTGATCTTGGCTTAAGCACTTTTGTAGTTTTAGCAATAGCGTTTATTGTCATAATTTCAAGACTTTCTAACTCTTCATATATACGCTGCTTCTCAATTAAAACTTCTGCTTGTTTAGGAAGTATACTTCCTCGCCTTAAAGAAGTTTCATAATTTTCTTCAAACTCAAGATATACACTATCTAATTTACCTTGGCATCTTTGTGCATCATCAACTACTATAAATGCTCCTGACATATAATCTAAAAAAGTAGATGTAGTATCATAAAAATAAGGCATATAACTATCAACGTCTTTAAAACTTCCTGTTTCTTTAAGTGCTTCTAAGTTAATATTAACCAGAGACGTTATTCTTTCTATAGCTTCTTTATCCTTTTTCTTATGTAAACTTCCGATCATATTTTCTAAATCTTCCTTTATCTTGTCATAACCTTTTTTTCTACTATCCTCAGTTAGTATAATTTCTTTTGCTGGGAATATTTCTATTTTTTTTACCTTATCTATACTCCTTTGGGTTTCACTATTAAATGTCCTTATAGAATCTATTTCATCGTCATAGAGTTCTATCCGAAATGGTAACGCAGATATAGGAGGATATAAGTCCATTATCCCTCCCCTTATACAAAATTGACCTTTAGTCTCTACTCTATCTACTCTATCGTACCCACATTGAATTAATTTTTCTGAAAAGGCATTAAAATTTAGTGTGCCTCCTACCGATAATTTAAAAACATATTTTTGAAGCAAATTCACCGGTATATAGGTAGCCGATATTGCTTCTATACATGTAATTATTATTTTCTTGCCACCTTCAGTAATTTTTTTCAATACCTTAAGTCTTTCCCATCTTAAATCACCTGATACAGCATCTGCGTTATAAAATCCCATTTCTCTAGTTGGATAATAATACACGTCGTTTACATAGAAAGATAAGTCCTCATAAATATTTTTAGCCTCTACATCACTGTGTGTTAAAATCAGTATTGATTTATCTAGTTCTTCATATACACCATTCACTAAATAACCCTTTGCTGATTCTGAAAGTCCATATACTCCAATTGGGTATACATTTTTTTCTATATTACTTAGGATATCTTTAAATTGATTACTTTCCTTTAAAGGCTTCATAAGCCCACTTAGTCTCATGTTAACACCTCTCACTCATTACATAAATGTATAAATAGTATTTTAATAGAATTACTTTTTTTAAGCATTAAACCCATTAAACTGATTCATAGCCTCACTGCATCCCTTTTCAATTATAGTTTGGGTTGCCTGTATAGTCGCCTCAAAGGTCTTTTCGACAAGTATTCGCTGCTCTTTAGAAAATCTTCCTAAAACATGAGGTATTAGTGCCCTCTCTGGTTTCCCTACGCCTATTTTTATTCTAACAAACATGTCAGATGACAAATTCTCAATAATGCTTTTTAAACCATTATGTCCGCCAGCACTACCCTTACTTCGTATTCTTAATTTACCTGCATCCAAACTAATATCATCATGTAGTATGATGATATTTTCACTCGGAATCTTATAAAATGAGGATGCTTCTCGTACACTTTCCCCACTCAAATTCATATATGTACTGGGTTTTAATAAAATAACTTTATTAGAACCTATATTAATTTCTGCGCATACACCTTTAAATTTTATCCTATTAATTGATACATTATACTTATCTGCCATCAAATCAATTACATCGAATCCTACATTATGTCTTGTATGTCTATATTCATCTCCTGGATTCCCCAGTCCAACTACTAAATACATCATTACCTCCAAATATTATTATGATTAGACTATTTATCTGTTACATAATTATTTTTTCATTTACCTTTTTTATAATATTATACCAATAAGTGTTATAATCTACAACTATACATAAAATCGCTCTACTTAATTTTAATTCGTAGCTTTTAATTCAGATAAAATTATATTAATATCTTTAACTTTACCATTTCTTTGAACCTTGCACTGCACACTCCTTGCAACTTTATATTTATCTAAGACATTACTTAACTCTTCCATATTTTTAACGCCAACACCACCTATTTGAGTTATAATATCAGTAGGCATAATCCCAGCTTTGTATGCCCCACTACCACTTACAACTTCTTGCACATACACTCCCTCTATCCCCTTATTACCAACTGAGATTGCAGCTACTCCATAAATACCTATAGCAGGCCTTATGACTTTACCATAGGTCATCAAATCACTTATAATTTCTTTAGCTACATTTGTATTAATAGCAAATCCCATCCCAGAAGTTTCACTAGCTGAACCGATTTTCAAACTATTTATACCAATTACTTCTCCATTAATATTGCATAATGCTCCCCCACTATTTCCCTCATTTATAGTTGCATCAGTTTGTATTACTTTATATATGGTTTGCTCACCAGTCTTTTTATCAACTATATTAATTTTTCTATCTATTGCACTTATAATCCCTGCGGTAACCACTCCTGAAAACTGCTCTCCTAGTGGATTACCAATAGCAATAGCTAAATCACCAACATTAACCTTTGATGAATCACCAAGTTTTGCCACAGGCAAATTACTAGCTTCAACTTTTATAACTGCCAAATCTGATATAGAATCAGTACCTATTACCTTGGCTTTCAAAACCTTATAATTACTAAGTTTTACCTCTATTTCTGTCGCGTTTTCAATCACATGATAATTTGTAATAATAAACCCTTCACTTTTAAATATAATTCCAGACCCACTGACCTCAGGTGTTTCCTCTACACCTTTTTCTTTAACAATTATGCCAACTACTGTTGGTGATACCTTCCGTGTAACCTCTGAGATGGAATTTGAATATATATCTTTATTATTTTCTTCTAATTTACTCTGGGTTAAATCACCACTAATATTTTCTTGTAATTTATCTTTACTAATAACATAATTTGCTGTAATTCCTCCAGAAAGGGCAGCTATTAACATAAAAAGTATCACTTTTAATAACGTTTTAAAATAATTTCTTTTATTATTTTTCCTAAATTTAATTTCTCCAAAGATATCCTGACCTCGCTCTGCATTCTTCCATAAAGCATCCCTTATTTCTTCATTAAATTTATAGTTATCCTTGTTATTCATAGTCTCACCCGCCCCTCTTGTTATAATTACATTATGGAAGTTATTAAAATTATTCTACTTTCATTAATGTAAAAGTAAAATAAACACCTTTATCTTTGTTTTCCACCCATATATCTTCCTGTAATTGCGTTATTATATTTCTAACTATAGCTAGACCAAGTCCAGTACTGTCTTTTACTGTTCTTGATTTATCTGCTTTGTAAAACCTATCCCAAATATGCAATAAATCTTCTTCTGCTATTTGTGGACCATCATTAAACACAGATATGAAAGCTTTCCTACCTTTAGTTTTTGAACTAATTTTTATTTTTCCACCCTCATTAACATATTTTATTGAATTATCTAATAAATTTGTAATTACTTGCACGAGCCTATCTTGATCTCCTGCTACGAATAAATTATCTTCTTCAAAACACACATCCACACAGGCACGTTTCTCTTTAATTTTCGTTTCATTTTTTATAACTGTAAGTCTAATTATTTCGTTAATATCCACTTTAATAATCTTTAAACTAAACTCTCCAGCTTCAATTGCAGACATATCTAGTAAGTCGTTTACGAGTCTTGTTAATCTTTGAATTTCTTCATATGCAATGGATAAATAGTATTTTTCCTTTTCCTCTGGAATTACTCCATCTAGTATTCCTCCAATAAACCCCTTAATTGATGTTATAGGCGACCTAATTTCATGTGATACATTTGATATAAATTCACGTCTGTTTTTTTCGTTTTTTTCAACAGAATCCGCCATAAAATTAAATGTTTGAGCTAGTTCTCCGATTTCATCATCAGATTTTAAATAAACCCTTTTATTAACATCCCCATTAGATATCTTCCTAGCTACAGAATTAATCTCTGCCAATGGCTTTATAATTATTTTTTGAGAAAAGTAGTATATAACTATGCAAGAAAATATTATTGCGAAAATTGCAGATATCCAAATTATTTCATAAACACGTTTTAAAGGGGAACTTATTTCATCAATGGAGTTGTATAATATTATTGAGCCCTTAAAACTACCTGCATCATTAATTATTGGTGTACCATAAACTCTTACAGTTTTATCAAATATCCCAGCATAAGGTCCTGTAATCTCGAATGTATGCCCCTGTCTAAGTTGATCTAATTCTTCACCAAAAACTTGTTTCCCTATAAACTCCTTATGATCTTTATTCGATACAGCATAAACATAACCCATACTGTCTGTAAGCCATATATCTGACTTTATATACTTGGAAATTATGGTTATTATGTCGTTTACTTGTTGAGACGTAGCGTCACCATCCCTCTCCATGTATTTCATAGCAATTCCTTGTATCATATATGACTTATCCAGAAATTGTTCTTTTTTTTGATCAAAAAAATAACTTTGGAACCAATAAGACAAAAATGACGCAATAATTATTAGGCTCATAGATATTATGATAGTATATGTTGCTAACATCTTAAAAAACAGCCCTTTTTTGACCATTTTACTTCACCTCAAATTTATATCCTACTCCCCAAACAGTCTCAATCTGCCAATTAGGTCCACCTTGAAGTTTTTCCCTTACTCTTTTAACATGAACATCCACAGTTCTAGAGTCTCCTGGATAATCATATCCCCAAACCTCACATAAAAGCTGTTGCCTAGTAAACACCCTATTCTTATTAAGTGCTAAATAATGTACTAATTCAAATTCTTTAGGCGGCATTTTAACCTCCGCGCCTTTATATGTAACATTGTACGAATTAATGTCTATTTCTAGGTCTTCAAAATTCAAAACTTCTTTACCACCGTTATCTAAGTTATAACGCCTAAGTACGGCCTTTACTCTCGCAATTATTTCTTTTGGCTCAAACGGTTTTACTACATAATCATCTGCTCCAAGTTCTAAAGCCAATACCTTATCGAAAGTTTCCCCTTTAGCTGTAAGCATAATAACAGGTGTTTCATGCTCTTTTCTTATCCATTTCAAAACATCAATCCCATCAACATAAGGTAACATTATATCTAAAAGCACTAAATCTGGTTTATAACTTAAAAAGGCTTCCTGTGCAGCCCTACCATCATGTGCTACTTTTGTAGCATACCCAGAGCTTTCAAGATACATTTTAATTACCTCGGCAATATTTTTATCATCATCAACTATTAGTATTTTACCTATAGTTCCTTCCATATCATTACCTCCAAATTATTTTATCTATTTTTATCTATTATTTTTATTAATTAAATTCGAATAAATTCTCTTCTAAATAATTTACCTTATTACTAATTTATCATACTTTAATGTTATCTTATTAGTTTTTTTAAAATGTTACAAATTATTCACCGTTACAATGGAGTAATCTCCTTATTTTTTTAATTCCATTTATGTATATTATAATCATTGTTTAAATATTTTGTAAATATTATTATAATAAAAAATAGCGATGTTTTATTATAAAGATAATAAAACATCACTATTTTAAACTATGTAATTATATATTGGTAGTATCTTCAAATAGCTTACTTACAGAAACATCTTCATATATTCTCTTTATAGCTTCAGCCAAAATTGGTGCTACTGATAATGTAGTGAATTTTGAGCATTGCTTATCTTCCGGTATCTCAATTGTGTTTAGTATTATTAATTCTTTTATTACAGAATCGTTTATTCTTTGAATAGCAGGACCTGATAACACTCCATGACTACAACAAGCATAAACCTCTTTTGCTCCTAGTTTAACTAAGGCATTAGCTCCGTTAGTTATTGTGCCTGCAGTGTCTATCATATCATCCATCATGATAACCGTCTTATTTTTAATATCACCTATAACATTCATAATCTCTGCAACATTAGCTTTTGGTCTTCTTTTATCGATTATTGCTATTGGTGCATGTAATTTATCTGCAAATTTTCTTGATCTAGCGACACTTCCAAGGTCTGGAGCAACTACAACTACATCATCCCTATCCTTAAAACCATTTTCAATATAATATTTTGCAAGTATTGGTGTTCCTGTCATATTATCAACAGGGATATTGAAATATCCTTGTATTTGAGCTGCATGTAAATCCATGGTAAGCACTCTATCTGCTCCTGCAGTTGTTATAATATCTGCCACAAGTTTGGCTGTAATTGGATCTCTAGCTTTTGCTTTCCTATCCTGCCTTGCATATCCATAATATGGAATAACAGCCGTTATTCTTCCTGCTGAAGCTCTCTTAAATGCGTCAATCATAATAAGTAATTCCATTAAATTATCATTTACTGGGGCATTAGTTGATTGAACAACAAATACATCTGCTCCTCTAACTGTTTCGTGAATATTAACAGATATTTCTCCATCACTAAAAGTTCCTACATTGGAATCTCCGAGTGGTACTCCGAGTATATCTGCTATATCTGACGCTAATTTAGGATTTGAGTTACCTGTGAAAATTTTAATGTTTTTGCCATGGCTTATCATCTGCAGTCCTGATTCTCAAAATTTTCATAAATCATATTTTAGTATAATTTATATATATTTTCATTCTATTTACTAAATAGAGTGGCAGTGTAGAGTATTAAAATCTCACATACTATATAACGTAATTTTTTATATACCCATTTTACTGCGAAAATCAGTTTTCCACCTCCCTTTGTAATTTACTTACTGAATACTTTGCTAACTTATTTATTAAGTCCTTTTTTTACTACCCAATTTTCAATATTCTTCTGCCTTGCTCTAGCTATTGCCAAAGTATTTTTAGGAACCTCATTTGTAATTGTAGACCCAGCAGCAGTGTATGCATTATCATTAATTGTTACAGGCGATACTAAGTTAGTATTACAACCTATAAACACATTATTACCTATTGTAGTTTTATATTTTGCTTTCCCGTCATAATTTACAACCACAGTTCCGCAACCAAAATTACATCCACTTCCAACCTGGGCATCACCAATATACGTAAGATGAGATACTTTTGTATTATCCCCAATAGTTGATTTTTTTATTTCAACAAAATCTCCTATTCTAGCATGTTTACCTATATTGCTTTCCGGCCTTATATATGCATAAGGTCCTACCGTTGTTTTCTCTCCTATTTTGCTTTCAATTACTACCGAACTTTGAATTACAATTCCAGATTCCAAAACACTATCTGTAATTCTATTATTTGGATAAAGAACACATTCTTCTTTAATAATAGTCTTGCCTTGTATTACATTCCCTGGATATACAATCGTATCCTTACCTATTATAACTTCGCAGTCAATATATGTATTACTTGGATCCATTATTGTTACTCCATTTTCCATATGCTTTTCATTTATTCTTTTTCTCATAATCGCTTCAGCATTTGCAAGCTCTACCTTAGAATTAACAGCAGTAATTTCATCTACTGAAACATCAAACGCCCCAACTTTAAGCCCTTGATCCTTTAATATACCAATAACATCCGTTAAATAGTATTCCTTTTGAGCATTATTATTATCTAATTTATCTAAACTAATAAGTAGCTCTTTTATGTTAAAGCAGTACATTCCCGAATTTATTTCTTCAACTAATTTTTCTTCTTGAGTACAATCCTTAAACTCAACTATTTTCTTAACCTCTCCATTTTCGCCCCTAATAATTCTACCATATTTTGCAGGGTCATTCATCCTTGAAGTTAATATAGTAGCTTTATAATTCCCTTTTTCATGATAATCTAAGAGCTCTCTAACTGTATGCTCACTAATTAATGGCCCATCTCCAACAAATATTGCGACGATACCTTCATTACCACTTAGAAATTCTTTGGCACACATAACTGCATGACCTGTTCCTAACTGATCTTCTTGAACAGAATAATTGATTTTTCTATCTTCTGTTCCTTTTTTAACCTCTGCGGCTCCTCTTCCAATTACCACATCTACCATATCAATATCTGCACTTCTCATGGTATCAATAACATGATTTATCATTTCTTTACCACAAACTTTATGCATAACCTTAGGAGTATTTGAGTTCATTCTTTTTCCTTCACCTGCAGCTAATATTATAGCGCATTTATACAAATAAAACACCTCTTTATACAATAATTCGACATATTTACAGATTAAAAATTACATTAACTTTAATTAAAATACATTATATTATATTTTATATTATATTTTATAAAGCATTTAATTGCAACTAGCCTTAACTGTTTTTCATTATTTTTCTTCAAAAAATAAAAGGGGTCTCCCCCTCTTTTTTATATTTCTAAAACTTTCTCTGTTTTTTCTTCTGTTTTTTCTACTACTTTTTCTACTACTCTTGCCACGGATTCTTCATTTCTCACTTTTTCATACTCATCTAAAATTGCTGTTTGAATTTTCTCTCTTGTTTGAGTATTTATTGGATGAGCTATGTCCTTGAATTCTCCATCTGGTGTCTTTCTACTTGGCATAGCAATAAAAAGACCACTTTGACCCTCTATAACTTTAATATCATGAACAACGAATTCATTGTCAAAAGTTATCGATACAATCGCTTTCATTTTACCTTCTGTAGCTATTTTTCTAATTCTAACATCTGTGATTTCCATACACTCCACCTCCAAGTTGCATTATACGTTATATTTATACTATTTCTCTATAAATTGTATTTTTCCTTCTAAAATTATAAATAAATATTAAATATTTTGAATATTACACTTTTTCGAATATTTCTGATGGAGTTAACTCTGCGATGCCTTCATTATTTATTCCTGTGAACTGAATAATTGATATGTACTCTTCTACTAATTTATGTCCACTTTCAATATTATCGACAAGAACCCCAATACCTAAAAGCTCGCTTTCAAATTCTTTAAGCAAATTAATTATGCCTATTGCTGTCCCTCCAGCCTTCATAAAATCATCTATAAAAACACATTTGCTCCCTTTTTTTATAGATTTTCTAGATAACGACATTGTTTGAATCCTATTACTAGAACCCGAAGCATAATTTATGCTAACAGTACTTCCTTCAGTAACCTTAGGATCCCTACGTACAATAACTAGTTGGACGCCTAACATCTTTGCCACTTCATATGCCAGTGGTATTCCTTTAGTCTCCACCGTAACTACATAGTCTATATCTAACTCACTAAAAGCAGAGGCAAGTATCACTCCTGCTTTGTGCACTATTTCTGGATTATACATAATATCAGTCATATATATAAAATTTCCTGGTATTACTCTATCTTTTTGTATTAAAATTTTGCATATCTCGTCTGCAAATACCCTACTTTCTTGCTTTGAGACTCCACAAATGTATTTTACTCCACCAGCTGCGCCAGCTACTGTTTCAATTCTTCCCATCGATAACTCATTAAGCGTTTCCCTGACAATAACAATATCTTCACTAATTGTAGATTTAGCTGCATTAAATAATTCTGTGAAAGTTTTTAGATTTATTGTTTTATTAGGATTTTCTGTTAATACCTTTGTTATACCTGTAACCCTTTGATTTCTACTATATTTATTCATAATATATCACCCATATTTTTATTTTACGAATTTTGCCTAGTAAAATTCATAATATCATTCGTATTTTAATTGTAAATCTTTTTTATCTTTATTACAATGCTTATAAACCCAATTCCAGAACGTTATTTTGTATTTTATTTAGTTTTTTTTGAATTGTGTATAGTTTTTTTGTTATTTTGTATATAATTAAGAAGTGCTTATAATAATTATTTAATATAAGCAATACTAATATAATTTACATATATTAAATAACAATAATAATAATTTTTTTTAAGGAGTTGATATAATGTCTTTTGATTTTATAAAAGATAAGAGCAAAAAAATTCATTTCATAGGTATTGGCGGTATAAGCATGAGCGGCCTTGCTGAAATACTTGTAAAAAACGGATATAATGTTTCAGGTTCTGATATGCATTCTTCACATATAACCGATAAGCTAAAAAAACATGATGTTGAAATATATATAGGACATGATGCCTCTAATATAAAGGATGTTGATTTAGTAGTTTACACTGCTGCTATCCCTCCTGAAAATCCTGAATATATTAAAGCTATTCAATTAAATATTCCTTTAATGGATAGGGCTGAATTTCTAGGTCAAATTATGAAAGGTCATAAATATAACGTAGCGATATCTGGTACACATGGCAAAACAACTACAACTTCAATGCTTGCACATATAATTTTAAAAGAAGATGTAGATCCTACAATATTAGTCGGTGGAGAATTAGATGCTATTTCCGGCAATGTTCTAGCTGGACATAGTGACTATTTTATTACAGAAGCCTGTGAATATAAGGCTTCGTTTTTAAAATTCTTCCCATATATTGCAACAATACTTAATATAGATGCAGATCATTTAGATTACTATAGGGACATAAATCACATTAAAGACACTTTTGTAAAATTCATTAATCTCATACCAAAAGACGGCTACTTAGTTGCAAATATAGAAGATGAGAATGTTAAAACTATTCTCCATAATAATGAATATAAATGTACTATACTTACTTATGGTCTAAATCACGGAGATCTTAGAGCAAAAGATATTATTTATAACGAATTAGGTTGCGCAAACTTTAATGTATATAAAGAAGGCTTATTGCTGTTTCACATAAATCTTAATGTACCTGGGCAACATAATGTTCTAAATTCACTTGCAAGTATAGGAGCTTCACTAATTCTTGATTTTTCGCAAAACTCTATCACTTCCGGTCTTTCAGCATTTAATGGTACCCATAGAAGATTTGAGTTAAAGGGAACTAAGAACGGAGTAACTGTTATTGATGATTATGCTCATCATCCGACAGAAATAAAAACAACACTAAGTGCTACTAAGCATTACCCCCACAATAAAATTTATTGTGTTTTTCAGCCCCATACCTATTCAAGAACTTTAAGCTTATTTGAGGATTTTTCAAATTCTTTTTATGATATAGATACTCTAATCCTCGCAGATATTTATGCTGCTAGGGAGAAAGATACCGGTGTTGTAAGTTCAGACATGCTTGGCGATAGAATAAGAGAAAAAAACGTAGATTGCATAAATATTCATAGCTTTGATGAAATTGTAAGTTATCTTAAAGCCAATTTACAAAAGGGAGATATTCTTATAACTATGGGTGCAGGAGACGTTGTTAACGTAGGAGAAATGTACCTAAAATAATTATATATCTTAATAAAATATTCTTAATAATTCATAAATATAAATCATGGGCTACTTGCCCATGATTTTTTTTTCGATTATATTGCGTAAAAATATCATTTCGGGGTAACACTAAACTTGAAAAAATGTTTTGGAGGTATATATAATGAGAAATTTTCTAGTTTCGGCTGTAGTTGATATAGTAATAATTTTTGCCTCATATTTTTTATTTGTACATGTTATAAGTGGACCAACCCGTCATAGATTGTATGAAAAATTTATGAGTTCTTTCGCGAAATTTATAATTATTATTTTTGTAGCAAGTGTTTTGGTCACATCCCTTACTGCTCTAGTATTATATAAGACGCAATATATAGTGTATATTAATGTTGCCGCTCCTGTCTTAGTCTCTATATTGGTGGGTTTTGTTATGTCTACTGTACCTACCCGAGGCACCGGCGATAAGGAAACTGACGCTAAGAAAAAGTAATTAACACATTGCTACTTTTCGGATTGTATACTGAAAATACTATATTTACTTTTATACACGATAATTGATATTTATTGTGTTTAAAAGTAAATATATAAATTATCTTGACATTTATACATTTATTTTATATAATAGGTATTGTCTTCAACGAATATAATTTATATTTTATAGATTTTATATTAAATATTTTTAGAATAATTTGAAAATTTTGTTGACATTTATCAGTTTGTTTTGTATAATTAAAATTGTCTTCGGGGTGTAGCGCAGCTGGGAGCGCGCGTGGTTTGGGACCATGAGGTCGCAGGTTCAATCCCTGTCACCCCGACCAAAAAGAGTTGTCTAATGACAACTCTTTTTTTATTTCAAGCTTTTTCACACTATTAAAATGTATAAAAAATTTCATTCTTGACAAAATTAATAATGATACTCCATTTTATTGTGTTTTCCCAATATCATGGAGTATCATTACATAACTTATAACAAATTAGGAGTGATTATTTTGAATAAAATATATAACGAACTTTTTAAGGACCTAATTAAATCTTATAATGAAGATAATTTTGAAAATAAGGTTCATGAGTTACTATCTAAAGATGATGTTAATAAAAAAGACCTAAGTGCCATAATTTCTTCACTTTGTGGTGTTGATGTAGATTTTTCGCTTAATTACATAGAAAATTTGAAAAAGGCTATCTCGACCTATGAAACAAATCATAAAGTTGTAAATAAAATTAAAGGTTGTACTATGAATTGTTCAGATAACCCGGGAAAAACAAGTTGCCAAGCATCTTGCCCTTTTGATGCTATATTAATAGATAATAAAACCAAATCTTCCTACATTGATAATGATAAATGCACAGAATGTGGATTTTGCGTAGATGCATGTCCTAGTGGTGCTTTAATGGATAAAGTAGAATTTATTCCACTTTTAAATTTATTAAAAGGAAATTCTACAGTGATAGCAGCTGTAGCCCCTGCCATTACTGGCCAATTCGGTGAAAATGTTAACGTTGATAATCTTAGAACCGCTTTCAAAAAAATAGGTTTCGCAGATATGGTTGAAGTTGCATTTTTTGCAGATATGCTTACAATAAAAGAAGCAGTAGAATTTGATGAACATGTTAAAATAAAAGAAGATCTAATGCTTACATCCTGTTGCTGCCCTATGTGGGTAGGAATGGTTAAGAGAGTGTACAATGATTTAGTTAAGTATGTATCCCCATCTGTATCTCCTATGATTGCATCTGGTAGAGTATTAAAGAAACTGAACCCTAACTGCAAAGTAGTCTTTATAGGACCCTGCATTGCAAAAAAAGGTGAAGCTAAAGAAAGGGACCTTTTAGGTGATATAGATTATGTACTTACCTTCGCAGAACTTAAGGATATTTTTGAGACACTTAGCATAAACCCTGAAAAACTTGAAGAAGATGTCTCTACCGAATACGCATCTCGTGGTGGTAGGCTTTATGCAAGAACCGGTGGAGTATCTATAGCTGTTGGCGAAATGATAGAGAAGTTATTTCCGCAAAAACACCATTTATTAAATGCTATTCAAGGAAATGGTGTAAAAGAATGTAAGGTACTGCTTACAAAAGCTCAAACTAAAGAAGTTGATGCAAACTTTATTGAAGGTATGGGCTGCGTTGGTGGTTGCGTTGGTGGGCCTAAAGCTTTGATTGACTCAACCTCTGGGAGAAACAGAGTAAATAAATTTGCAGAAGACTCAAAAATTAAAACATCCATAGATAGTGATTGTATGAAAGATATTCTAAGTAGAATTGGGATTAATACTATTGATGATTTTAAAGATAAAGAAAAAACCAAAATATTTGGTAGAGAATTTTAAATAATATTTAAAATTATATGTATAGGTTTATTTATGATACAATATACAGTAATATATATAAATGATTTTTTATGACAAAGGGAGGAGTTTATGAAAGCATTATTTGAGTATATAAGTAATAAAGATATTAACATACTTAGAATTATAAACAATTCTTGGAAGTGTAGGTTTTTAGATATTACAATGCCATCTATGACCTACTTAGGCTCCTTCCCTTTTATGTTTATATTTTGTACTGCTACTTTTTTATTTCATAGCGCTTTACTTCATACTATGGCTATTAATGCTATGATTTCAATAACAATTAGTACTGGCATTGGTAAAATACTAAAAGTAACCGTTACTAGATTAAGACCATTTATAAAAATTCCAAACTTAAATATAAAGAAGATAGGTATTGATAAATACTCCTTCCCATCTGGGCATACAACCGGTGCGTTTTCATTAGCTGTCATAATCGCCTTGTATTTTCCTATATTTGGGTTTATAACTATACCCTTAGCTCTATGCGTAGGAATTTCTAGAATATACATAGGAGTTCACTACCCAACAGATGTTATTGTGGGTATTTTTATTGGAACCACTTGTTCTTTACTTACTTATAAGTTCTTTTGAATCATCTTAAAATTAAAATGTATCAGACTTACATAAGGGGTGATTAAATGCTAACTAATATTAAAGCTGCAATTTTTGATTTAGATGGAACCCTTATCGATTCTATGTGGGTTTGGAATAAAATAGATGAAAATTATTTTAGATGTAGGAATATTACAATACCTAAAGATTTAAAAAGCCAAATAGAACATCTTAGTTTTGATGAAACTGCAAATTATTTTAAAAACAATTTTGGCATATTAGACACAATAGACGAAATCAAAAAGGAATGGAACGATTTTGCTTATAATCAGTACCTTAATCACGTTAAACTAAAACCCGGTGTAGTTGAATTCTTATCATTACTCAAAACAATGAATATAAAAATTGGACTAGCTACAAGTAATAGTAAATCTCTATTAGAAGTTGTTCTTAAGTCTAATGGCATATTCCACTATTTTGACTCTATAACACTCACCGATGAGGTGTCTCGAGGCAAAAACTTTCCTGATGTATATTTACTTGCTGCTGAGAAATTGGGGGTAAACCCTGCGCAGTGCATTGTATTTGAGGATATACTTCCAGCAGTCAAAGGTGCAAAATCTGCTGGCATGAAGGTAGTAGCTGTATACGATTCTTCATCTAAAGATCAAAAAGAAGATATTATCATAAATTCAGATATGTATATACTAGAATATAATGAATTAATTGCAACAATTTAAAACTCATGTTTAAACATGGGTTTTTTTACGAATTTTTTTGCATAGTATTGAATACTATATACTAATATGCAACAGACTTTAATCATATAAGTAATTTACAAGGAGAGATATTTTTGCTTATTTTTTTATTTTCAATTCTTTTGATATGCTTTGGTGTATATTATTGTACAATGAACCAAAAATTATCAACTCAAAAAACTCAATTAAGGATTAGTTCTAAACAAAATAGAGATTACAAATCAAAAATTTCAAGTTTACATGACTCTGATGTCCCTATAGTAATAAAGTACAAACCATCTCTTTTTAGGACTGGAACTACTAAAAGTACTTGTAGTCTATATCTAAGCCCCCTTGAAACTTCTCAAATTCTATCTACTGTAATTAAAGATACTTGCGTAGAGATTAAAGATTGTGCTGAGATTCTTAATATTTCATGGTATGAAGTAACGCTTAAATCTCAGACTAACATTAATAATAAAGGATGGATAAAAAAAGACGTCCTAATTACTCTCGATGATACAGTTAATAATCATGAAGAAACTATTTATGAAAAAAGTGTCCCTTAAAAAACAAAGGCGTATATTCATAAAATATATGCCTTTTAAAATTGCTCTTTTCTCTTTTCTATTTTTTAAAATGCTAATTATGTTATAATTTATAAATAAGACTAACACTCTCGTTAGAACTAAAGGAGTTTAATATGAGAATAATATCCGAAAACAACCTATGTATAAATAGACCATATATAAATTTAAAGAAACTACCAATAAGAAGTTCCTTAAGAGTTGGTGAAATTACTGAAGCTGGCTTTAAAGGTACTTATATAATAAATCAACATACACAAAACTTATCCACTAATGAGAATTACATGCTACAATTTAGTAAAGGAATTCAGAAAATAACACTTGATACTGATCTACTCCATGGACTCTTATTAGTTGAAGTTAATTATTCATCTAAAAATAGTAACAAATCTTCTAAGTTCAAGGTTTACCTTGTTTTAGATAATATAAAATATTCCTTACCGGTTAGTCAATTCCAAGATATTTATGATAACTGTATGAATATCTTATCTAGAGAACTTCAAGGTAAAGAAGAACTAACTTACATAAAAGAAAGCTTTATTAATTTAGAAAATGATGAAATCTCAGTAGATATAAATTTGAATTTAGAAAGATTACAAGAATTTAAAGATAAGGTAAACTACAAAAGAAATATATATTATTTTGTTATAAATAACATAACTTCAACTACTTCAAAGTACGATATTAACGCTAAACCTAAAGATATACTAATAAGTAATACTTTAAAAGTTCTAAGATATGATTCTTCTACAAGACTATATATTATCCTAAAACCTATTGATAAAACAACTAAAACAAAATTAAATGTCACTGATATTATTTGTGACCTCGGTGAAATTGGTTTCCCAACAGTTAGCATATGCACGGGTTATGGACTCGGGAAATTATTAGATGTTAAAAATAATGTTATTCCAAATACTAATACATTATCATTATTTGCTAACATACTAGACCTTGCAATAGAAGTTTTATAAAAGCGATATATAAAAAGAGCTAGAATTTATTCTAGCTCTTTTTAATATAGCTATATAATTTTAGTTGTCCACTCTTCACAGTCCCATACATCAGTTACTACGTCTTGATAAAATTCTGGCTCATGACAAACTAGAAGTATGCTCCCATTATATTCCTTCAAAGCTCTTTTTAACTCATCTTTTGCATCCACATCTAAATGATTGGTAGGCTCATCTAAGATCAATATATTAGTTTCTCTGTTTAGAAGTTTAGCAAGTCTTACCTTTGCTTGCTCTCCACCACTAAGCACAGTGACTTTACTTTCTATATGTTTTGTAGTAAGTCCACACTTAGCAAGGGCCGATCTTACCTGTCCCTGAGTAAGGCTAGGAAATTCTTGCCAAAACTCTTCAATACAGTTATTTCGATTAACTCCCTTTATTTCCTGTTCATAGTATCCTATATATTGATAATCTCCTAAGTTTGTATGACCCGAAAGAGCTTTAATATCACCCATAAGACTCTTTAACAATGTTGTTTTCCCAACACCATTAGCACCAGTAAGCGCAATCTTTTGTCCTCTTTCCATATACAAATCTAATGGCTTAGATAACGGGGTATCGTAACCAGTAACTAATTCCTTAGTTTTAAATATTATTTTCCCTGAAGCTCTTGCAGTTTTAAAGTTAAACTGTGGTTTTGGTTTGTCTTGTACAATTTCCATTCTATCAATTTTATCTAATTTCTTTTGTCTTGATTTTGCCATTCCACTAGTAGAAGCTCTTGCTTTATTTTTAGCAACAAAGACCTCAAGTCTAGTAATTTCCTTTTGTTGCCTTTCATAATCAGATTCCATCTGTAGCTTCTTAGCCTCATGAACTCTCAAAAATTCATCATATGAACCTATATATCTGGTTAATTTTTTATTCTCTACATGGTATATTATATTGATTGCGCCATCTAAGAATTCAATATCATGTGATATTAATATAAATGCCTTATCATAATTTTGAAGATACCTCTTGAGCCATTCTACGTGTTGCTCATCTAAAAAGTTAGTAGGTTCATCAAGAAGTAGAACATCTGGTGCCTCTAGTAGAAGTTTTGCAAGGAGCACTTTTGTCCTTTGCCCTCCACTTAACTCTGCAACATCATTATCAAGCCCAACATCCTTAAGACCAACTCCAGCTGCTACCTCATCTATCTTAGAATCAATGCCATAAAAACCGTTATTATCAAGTTGATCTTGAATTGTACCCATTCTATCCAATAATCTTTCTAATTCTTCAGGTGATGCCTCTGCCATCTTTTCTGTTACGCTAAGCATTTCCTCTTCTAAGTCAAAAAGATATTTAAAAGCATCTCTTAAAACATCCCTAATACTCTTGCCTTTTTCCAAAACAGTATGCTGATCCATGTATCCAACTCTGACGTTGTTTGACCATTCAACATCGCCTTCATCTGGCATAAGCTTTCCGGTAATAATGTTCATAAACGTTGATTTTCCTTCTCCATTTGCTCCTATAAGCGCTATGTGTTCTCCTTTAAGTAATCTAAAAGACACATCCTCAAATATTACTCTGTCGCCAAAACCATGGCTCATATTTTTAACTACTAATATACTCATTTGTATTTCCCCTTACTTTAGTATGATTTTACATATTTATATTTTTTACATTTGTAATTATTTACTTATTTATATTAATTTGATGTTATATATCAATTTCCGACTAAAAAAATAGTCCAGTATTTACATAATTATCTTTATTTCAATTATATATATAAAAATGGCACATACATAAGTGTAATTTATAATTGACCTTATGTCAAAACAAATTTTTATATATCATATTACAAATTAATTCTGTGTGGTATACTACTATAGATAAATAACATGATAATTATAATTGAAACTATTATAAAACATATGAGACATAATGCACTTATATATTATGTTTCCCTAAAAAGCACAGGAGGAATTTAGAATGGCTTGTAAATTTTACTTATATAAAGGTAGAGGTAGAAATTCAGAAAATGGACATCTTTGGATATATGCTAATGAAATTGAAAAATTTGATGGTGAATATGAAAACGGAGACATAATTGAAGTATATAATTTTAGAAATGAGTTTATAGGAAAAGGTTATATAAACGATGTTTCTAAAATTGCCATAAGAATAATGACAAGAGATATTCATGAAGAAATAGATGTAGAGTTTTTCAGAAAGAGGCTTCACGCTGCATGGGAATATAGAAAAACAGTTATAGATACTTCTAGCTGTAGATTTTTGTTTGGAGAAGCAGATTTTGTACCAGGCATGATAATAGACAAATATGAGGACTATTATGTTATTCAATCCTTAGCTCTTGGAATAGACAAATATAAAGATATAGTAGTTAATCTATTAACAGATGAATATGGCGCAAAAGGTGTATATGAACGAAGCGATGCTAAAGTACGTGAGCTCGAGGGAATGGAGCAAACAAAAGGATTTTTAACAAAGCCTTTTGATACCACTATAGAAATCATCGAAAACGGAGTTAAATATGACGTTGACATTGAAAATGGTCAAAAGACCGGATTTTTCTTAGATCAAAAGGAAAACAGGGCAGCTATTCAAAGATTATGTAAGGGTGCTGATGTTTTGGATTGTTTTACGCACACGGGTTCCTTTGCACTTAATGCTGGTATCGCAGGAGCTAAAAGTGTTCTTGGTGTAGATATATCTGAATATGCCGTAGAATTTTCAAGAAAGAATGCAGAGCTTAACGGTCTATCGGAAACAGTTAAATTTGAATGCCACAATGCCTTTGATATATTAAGAGAATGGTCAAGAGAAGAAAAAAGACAATATGATGTAGTAATACTAGACCCCCCAGCATTCACAAAATCTCGTTCCACTATAGATGGTGCAACAAGGGGTTACAAAGAAATTAACCTACGTGGTATGAAATTGGTTAAACCAGGCGGATATCTTGTAACTTGCTCTTGCTCTCACTTTATGAAACCTGATATGTTTGCAGATACTATTGCTGATGCAGCTCTAGATGCTAAAAGGACACTTAGACAAGTAGAGTTCAGAACTCAAGCAGCAGATCATCCAATACTATGGAATTCTGATGAATCTTACTACTTAAAGTTCTACATATTCCAAGTGGTTTAAAGTAAAAGGAGTATATTTTACTACAAATGCCTTCACTTCGCTAAGTAATTCTAAAATTCAATATATTTACATCTGCTAAAAACTCAAACTCGCTATCGCTCAAACAATGAGTTTTCTTAACGCAACTGTAAATAAACTAAATTAGAATTACTAATGCTTGTTCAAATGCATTTTACGTAATATATACTCCTTTATTTCTTTTAAAACCATCTTTTCTTATTAATATAATACAGTAATCTCCCTAACGCATTACCCGCTATTTATAACCTACTTATAATATAGTCCCATCTTTATATTCTGGAACAATGTCTATAATATCTTTTTGACAGCAATATTCTAAATCTGTAGCTAGACCTAACTTCATAATTGTTTTATAGTGATTTGCGTATTTTATAAAATTATGAATGTCTTCATTGTTCTTATAGATGTAATGAGAAGCTACTGCTATGTCTGCTAGCTCTACTTGTGCTAGTTTTAATACACAATCTATTATGTACCCACTACATAGAAAATCATCTATAGAAAATTCACCATAAGTCCCCGCATTAACTATTACTACGTCTTTATTTAAGGATACTATTCTGCTTGCAATGGCTTTGGCATTTAGCATTGCCCCTATTAGGATGTTACTAGCCCCACTGCAACCTTTTATAGCTTTAGTACCATTAGTAGTAGTCATAACAAGTGTTTTGCCTTCTATGGACTCCCTGGTGTATTCAAGTGGAGAATTAGAATAGTGAAAGCCTTCTATCTTCAATGCGTTTCTCTCTCCACCAAGCATAAACTCTTCTTTACTATTTTTAACAATTTCAGATGCATCCTCAACCGTTAAAACAGGAATTACACCGACGCATCCATTATTCATTGCAGTAACTATTACACTAGTTGCCCTAAGCATATCTATAACTACTACAGTCTTATTTTCTATTTTTTCATTCTTTATATCATCCGCAGAAATTATTATATCTATTTTCATATGTTCTATCCCCTTTGTAATACTATTTTTCTTATACTATCTAATATTATAGTACATATTTATAAAAATCGAACATGATTATTATAATATCATTTAACAATTTTCCTTCCATATCTCTGTATAATTGTAAAATTTTAAAGGAATTTTAATAAATCCATAGAATTTATTTATAATAAAGTTAATTTTAATTTATAGTACTTTAATTCATACCAAACAACTCCAAGGCTTTTATCACTAGCTATTTGAAGGAGGAAACACAATGTCAATAAAAAAAATAGTTACATCATTAATTTCTACATTAGCAATAGTTTTATTTTTTTCAACATATTCTTATGCAGCGATTACCGATAGTAGCACGAAAATAAATTTACAGAAAAGCTTATCTACTTATGAAGATGTTTTTACAAATGAACGGGAACATTATAATTTAACTGCTAATGATATCATAAAAAACAACTTAGAATTAGGCGAAATATATCTAGAAAACACTTTAGACATTAACGCAAATACTAATACTAAAAAATTGTCAGAAAAGCTTAAAGAAGGTAATGATGAATATGTAAGTACTATAAGGTTAAAATATTCTAACAAGCCAATAGCACTTGCTATTATATCAAAAGTAGATTCCAAATGGGTTGTCATTGGCTTTAATAGTTACAATTTACTTGATAATGAAATTGCAAATTTCAAAAAAACTGTTAATGCTAATCCAATTGTAATTAGAGATAATGCTAATAAAATATTCGCATTGGGATCTGAACAGACAGAAGATAATATAAAAATGATCGAACCAAACAAAGCTTTGGAATTAAAAAAGGGCGATGTTGTGTCGATAACTGAATTACAACAGAAATTAAAAAAAGAAAAAAATATAAATCCTAATTCTGTTGGAGCAATGGGAACACCAACTCATGCAAATAACAATAAAAGACTTCATCAGGATCATAAATCTCCCTCTGAAGTCTTAAATATTGTATCCCCATATGAAACAAACTCTTTTTCCTTAGAGACAGCTATCAAAAGTATATATTGCGCATCTAAGAAAAAAAATTACTCTACCTTATTTCCTTTCCATATCAAAAATGCTATAAGAAACACAGATGCATCTTTAAAATCTCTAATGTCAAAATTTGTTTCTTTCTTAATCTTATCTAGTCTATAAATCAAGGTGTTCCTATGCACATACAACTTTCTAGCAGCGTCACTTATATTAAGACCACAATCTACAAATTGCTCAATAGTTACTATCATTTGACTATCAAAAGCATCAAATTTATCTTTTAACATGTATAACAGTTCCTGCTTAATTTTAGCGTCTACATTATATACAATTTTCTCAAATAACATCTTATTGTAATTAAATATATGATCTTTTATATCAAACTTTTTACCAAGTATCATGCACTCGGCTGCATCATTATACGCCTTCTTAATTCCCCTTATATCATAATTTATATCACCGTAACTTACATAACATTCACAATACAAATCAGATGAGATAGACTCCTTAATACTTTCTATATGTTGCTGTACTTCAGCAAATTGACCAATTACAATAATGTTATCGTTATATATTAAACTCACGACTTCCTCATTATCATATATTTGTTTTATAATGCTTAAAGCTTCATACTTGCTTCCATTAACACTTATTAATATGACATAACATCCATTTTTAAGAAAAGGCAAATTTATATTAATGTTATCAATTGAAATTTCTCTATTCTCTAAGATATCAATAACTGCCTGTTCCTTAGATAAAAAAAGTTGGATATACTTATTTTCTATAGTATATTTGAGCAAAGCTGTACAATTTTCATACTGCTTTTCTAAACTAATTATGCCTTTAACTCTTCCAAGCATAATAGTAAAGCTAGTTATATGTGAATTTTTAATATCTAAGTCGCTAATATATAGTGAATTACCATCCTCAGTAACCACATTAAATGGTATTTTTGAAGAATGACTTAAATTCTTTAAGAATTCAGTGAAATTGTACATTTTCAGTCACCTCCTATACTACCGTTGTTTCAGTTTCTTTATCAAATATATGAATTTTATTTGCATCCAAAGCAATTTTAATTTTATCTCCAACCTTAGCCATAGATGATCCGTTAACTCTTACGACAATATTTGTATCCCCTTTTGACATATAAATATTAGTCTCTGCTCCCATAAGCTCTACAACCTCGACTTTAGCTTCTACAATTGCATCTTTATGTTCCTCAAGGAAAGTAATACCGTCATCAATATCTTCAGGTCTTATTCCCATTATAACAGTTTTACCTATATAGGATTTCTCTCTTATAATTTTAGCTTTATCCTCTGGAAGCACTATAGTTTCATTATTAAAAGTAATAACAATTTTTCCATTTTGCTCTAAAATCTTAGCGTCCATAAAGTTCATTTGAGGACTTCCTATAAATCCAGCAACAAATATATTAACTGGGTGCTCATATATATTATGTGGAGTATCTACTTGTTGAACTAGTCCATCTTTCATTACAACTATTCTTGTTCCCATTGTCATAGCTTCTGTTTGATCATGCGTTACATATACAAATGTTGTTTGAAGTTTATGATGTAGTTTTGATATCTCCGTTCTCATTTGTACTCTAAGTTTAGCATCCAAATTTGATAGTGGCTCGTCCATTAAGAATACCTTCGGATTTCTAACTATCGCTCTTCCAAGTGCTACCCTTTGCCTTTGTCCACCTGATAATGCTTTTGGTTTTCTGTCAAGTAAATGTTCTATATCAAGCGTTTTAGCTACATCCGTAACCTTTTGTTTTATTTCATCTTTTGGCATTTTTCTTAGTTTTAACCCAAATGCCATGTTATCATATACAGTCATATGAGGATATAATGCATAGTTCTGAAAAACCATTGCTATATCTCTATCCTTAGGTGCCACGTCATTTACGACTTTATCGCCAATATATATTTCACCTTTTGATATCTCTTCAAGACCTGCTATCATCCTTAAAGTTGTTGATTTACCACAACCTGACGGTCCTACAAAAACTATAAATTCTTTATCTTCTATTTCAAGATTAAAATCCTTAACCGCTGTTACATTGCCATCATAAATCTTGTATATGTGCCTTAATGATAAACTTGACATAATATATTCCCCCTATATGTTTGTTTTAAATGATTTTCAATATACGTATATTGTAATCCTTTAAATCATATTTATCTATTCCCAATACCCCCAAAAGTGGTGAAGTTAATTTGTAGAAAGACACAAATTGGTACTATAGTAATATAGGACTTGTTTATTAATATTTTCAACATATAAAGTTTTTTCCTTGATATAAATCTAACTCTTTCAGTTTATTATCTATAGCATTTAAGACTTCCCATTTTTTTAAACTCCACATAGGGCCTATTAATAACTCCCTTGGTGCGTCCCCTGTTAATCTGTGTATAACCATATTAGGAGGAAGCATAGTAATTGTTTTACAAATAATATCTACATACTCATCTTGATTTAAAAATTCAAGTTTTTTTTGCTTATAGAGCTCAACCATAGGCGTATTTTCCATAAGATGAAGCAAATGTAGCTTTATCCCCTTTATATCTTTATGTGAAACATAATCTATTGTTTTAAGCATATCCTTGGCACTTTCTCCAGGAAGACCAAATATAGTATGAACCACCACATCAATATTTCTTTTATTAAGCTCACCCAAAGTCTCTTCAAATTTATGTAACTTATAACCTCTATTAATAATTTTTGCACTTTCATCAGAACTTGTCTGCAGTCCTAATTCTACCCACGTGTACACTTTATGCGAATATTCCTCTATTAAGTCTAATACATCATTATCTAAACAATCAGGCCGTGTAGCTATAGCAAGTGCCACTACACCCTCTTGTAATACTGCTTCCTCATATTTTTCCCTTAACACATCAACGCTTGCATATGTATTTGTATACGCCTGAAAATAAGCAATATACTTTCCGGATTTCCATTTCTTACTCATCATAATCTTTATATCTTCAAATTGTCTAGTAATAGAAAACTTTCTATTACCAGCGAAATCTCCGGAGCCCCTCTCGCTGCAAAACAGACACCCCCCACTACTAATAGTTCCATCTCTATTAGGACAAGAAAAACCAGCATCTAAAGCAATTTTAAAAACCTTACTACCGAACTTTTCCCTTAAAAAATAATTTAAACTAAAATATCTTTTATCATTCCATAAATTTTCCACTAACGTCTTCCTTTCTTTTTTAAAAAATATTTAAACAAATAACTAGCCGTTAGACTAGTTATCTGTTTACTAAACTTATGTTAAGTATACCTTATCTCCATAGTGAGTGTATTAATTATAGTTTTTTTACAGTAAAATCCTTTAAACTTAATTTCCATTTTCCAATAATATCTCCTTCTGCTCCATTGCTACTTGGTTTAGGGATTACTTCATATGTCATATCATCCTCGCCGAAAGAAGAAAATATTATTTGAACCTTTTCTATAGGATAATCTTTTTCAAAATTAACTGGGATCATATCCCCATTGTCTACTTTATAAACTCTAATACATTTCCCTGTTTTTTCACTATTATATTGCACAAGCAAAAATTTTTCATCCATTGAAAATGTCATAAATTCGACCTTGCAATCAAATAATAAATCTATTGGTATTAAATCCTTTCCAATTGGTTTTTCTTTAGCCATTACCCCAGATCCTCCACCTTGTGATGATTTTTCTGCACTCCCCTGAACTTCAAGAGACTCATCGATATTGACAATCCCTATAAATGAATTTTTATTATAAGTACTAAATGCAATTTTATCTCCTTCATAGCTAAAATTCATGGGTCCAAATTCTTTTAATGGTACCATTATTTTATATAGCCTTGCTCCATCATCCTTTGAGTATGCATATTTAGGGATTCCAGATACATCAATAATTAAATTTGTCTTTACATTTTTTTTATCTCGAAATCTAATACCTGTACCTTCTAGGAAAGCTTCCTTTTGTGGTGTATTCGTAATTTCGCTTATTTTATATTCAGCTCCATCCTTAACAATTTTAATAGAATATTCATCCACGCAAGATAACGAACTACCTATCGAAGTCCTAGTAACCCTTACCTTAAAAACTCCACTTCTGCCAATCTCATTACTTTCTGTAACTTTATACCCTTTTATTTTCATATTGCTAATTGGCAAATCAGTAGCTTTACAATACAAATCCTTAGTATATAATTTTTTACCATTTTCAAAATCTTCTTTCATTATAAAATTCATATAACTTAAAACTACATTGGTTGCAGTTTTAATTTCAAATGTATTTACTTTTGGCTTATCTTCTTCCTTTTTATTTGAGCATCCCGCGATCGACAAAATACAAAATAGTATTAATAAACAACTTAAAAATTTTTTCAATATTTCCACTCCTTTCAATTTATTTTTAATTATAAATATACTTAATATTTATAATTAAAAATAATTTGTTATATTATAGTTTCCCTCAAACTAAATTTTTAATTTATAAAATTATTATTTTCATTGAAATAATTGTTTTTTATTAAATAACACACATATATTTATAGATATAAGCATCTTATTTAAGTGTGACTCTAAATTTAATAATTTTGTGGAGGAGATATCTTGAAAAAAACGATTGGTTTAATATTTCAAACCGCGGCTGTATTTATTGGCACTATAGTAGGTGCAGGACTTGCTTCTGGTCAGGAAATAACTCAATTTTTCAGTACTTATGGATATGTGAGTTTTTATGGGATTCTTGTATGTTGTTTAATCTATATTATAGTAAGTTCAATCATTGTTTCTATTAGCCTAAAACATAAATTAAGTTCCTATACCGAGCTTATAACTCTCGTAAGCCCAGGTTTTTTCGGTATAATCACAGATGTTTTCACAAGTTTTTTCTTAGTAAGTGGTGGTGCCGTAATTCTCGCTGGAAGTGGTGCACTTCTTCACCAATATTTTGGTATTTCAAAATGGGTAGGAATTTTACTTATGGCTATAATCTCTTTATATACCGTGCTTAAGGATACTAAAGGATTAATAACTATAAATTCATTTATAGTTCCAGCCTTAATTACAATTATTGTAACTATATTCATTTTATATTTGCTATTTTACAAAGATATGGTAAGTGCTACTTATATAAAGCAAATTCCCTCATATAAAGATAATATAATACCTGCTCAATGGTTTTTTTCAGCTTTGCTTTATGCAGGTTTTAATATGTTATGTTGTAGCGGTGTACTAGTCCCACTAAGTCAAGAAATTAAATATAAACGAGTTCTTATTACTGGCGTTATACTAGGAGCCTTCGGACTAACTATCTTATGTTATTTGATAAATACAATGCTTTTATTAAATATTCCTCAAATTTTTAAATATGAAATTCCTCTTCTTTATATAACACACCGTTTTGGCATGTTAATGCAGATCCTTTTGCTTTGCGTAATCTTTTGTGAAATGTTTTCAACTGAAGTTTCCAATATCTATAGTGTTGGAAAAACTTTAGAGAAAAAGTTTAATATTTCTTATAAGAAAGCTGTTTTATTAATAGTTGTTGTAGCTTTGCCTATCTCTCAAATTGGCTTTAAAACTCTAATCAAAGTCCTCTATCCTGGTTTTGGTGCAATAAGTTTTATATTTTTAATTCAATGCATTTTGTTTTATAAGAAAACTACTAAAAGACAAAATTGACATTGTATATATCAAAGTTGTACAATTCTTATATATTCTAAGACTTGTAATTATAAAGCAAGGAGATAAAAATGATAAATAAAAACACAGAAAAATTAGATGACTCACCCTCTTTAGACATACTAAAAAAATGCAATTTATGTCCTAGGAAATGTTTTGTTAATAGATTAGATGATGAATTAGGCTATTGCAACGCTTCTGGGTATATAAAAGTAGCTAAAGTTTCTTTGCATTATTGGGAAGAACCTTGTATTTCAGGTGAATTAGGTTCTGGCACTGTATTTTTTTCACATTGTAATCTGAAATGTGTATTTTGCCAAAATTATAAAATAAGTCATGATGGCTATGGAAAAACAATATCTATAAATCGCCTTAGTGAAATTTTTTTAGAGCAGCAGAAAAGAGGCGCACTCAATATAAATTTGGTTACGCCAACTCACTACGTCCCCCAGATAATAGAATCCTTAAAACTGGCTAAACAAAATGGTCTTAGTATTCCTATTCTCTATAATTCAAATGGATATGAAAATATAGACACTATTAAGTCACTCAAAGGATTCATTGATGTTTACCTGCCAGACTTAAAATATTATGCAGACAAATATGCTCTTAAATATTCAAAAGCACCTAATTATTTTAATACTGCAAGTAAAGTTATTACTGAAATGGTCTCTCAAGTAGGGAATGTAAAATTTGATGATAATGGGATAATTCAAAAGGGAGTAATAATTAGACATCTAATGCTGCCTGGCTTATTATTTGATTCTAAAAAAGTAATAGACTTTATACACGCTACCTTTAATGATGATGTTTATATTAGCTTAATGAATCAATATACCCCTATACATGTAGACGCTAACTTTCCTGAAATAAACAAGACCCTAAACCAGAATCATTATGATGCTTTAATAAACTACTGCTTAAACTTAGGGATAACAAAATGTTTTGTTCAAGATAACGGAACTTCCTCGCCTGATTTTATACCCGATTTTAACTTAAGTGGAGTATAACAAATACCATTGTAACCTGTTTCATCTTCTAATAATTAAAGGTCTCCATGATTTAATCATGGAGACCTTTAATTATTCTATATAAGTTATGCTTTCATCTTTATGAAAATTAAATTTCAAATTTTTAAAACAAAAATATAAAATGAAAGCAAATATTATGCCCGCAATAACATCTGCAAAATAATGTTGCTTTATAAACATAGTAGATAAAACTATAGAGAAAGACATAATACTACAAATCACCTTTATGCATTTGCTAACCATTTCTGATTCATAAATATACAAAGTTATAAGCACTGAATTTAAAACATGAATACTAGGAAAACAGTTGTAGGGGTTATCAGCCGCGTATAAACTCAAAACCAAATTGCTAAAAAAATCTGTTCCTACTATTATTGGTCTTGGAACATATGTTGGATAAAAATAGTATATTATGTAGCACATAATCATACCTAGGTCTAACGTTATAAGTAGTTTAAAATACTTTTCTTTATCATATATACATAATATAACTGAAAAAATTGCTATAAATACATACCAAGATATATAAGGTAATATAAAAAACTTATTAAAAGGTATGAGTTTATCTACAAATGTAAATAAGTCGTTAGTATTTCCTCTATATTGATTAATCAGAGGATAAGTCAAACTTATTAATGGTATGCTTAATGCAAACATTCCTCTTTTAATAACATCTTTCCATTGATATGTTACGGCTTTCTTTTGTAATTGTTCCATCTTCTTTCCCCTGCTTCCCTAACAATAACTATATCTTATATTTCTTTAAATCCTCTTTAAATGAACTTGTTATCTTTTTGAACTCATATATACTGTCTATTAGCTTCTTAATTTCATTTGTATAAGTTCCAACACTTGCACTTACCTCTTCTGATGATGCAGAATTTTCTTCTGAAATTGCGGCTAAGGACTCTATTGTTTCATATATGTTTGCAATAGATTTAGCTTCTCTATCTAACTCATTTATAGTATCTATCATTGCTGTTGAAACTGTTCTAACAGACATAGTAGCCTCATAACTTATATCCCTTACGTCCTCTAGACCCTTAGTCTCATTTTGCAAAATATCATATTGATCACCAATTTTATCAACAAGTACATTTATATCCTTAACAAACTCAATCAAATTGCTGTTGATTTCTTCCACAGCGCTCTTAGACTGTTCTGCAAGCTTTCTAACTTCATCTGCGACAACAGCAAATCCTTTTCCTTGTTCGCCTGCACGCGCAGCCTCTATGGATGCATTAAGAGCAAGTAAGTTTGTTTGCTCAGAAATTTGAGAAACAATCGATACTATGCTTGTTATGTCATGAGCCTTAGTTTCAAGCTTTATCCCATTATCTTTAACTTCTTGAAATTTTTCTAAAGTTCCAAGTATATTTTTACTTGTTTTATTTACACTTTCATAGCTATTATTTATTTTTCCAAGAGCTTTTTCTAATTCATCCTTGTTGTCATTCTCATTTTTAACAATATCTTTAAGCGATCTAATATTATCATTTAAGATTAAAACAGCATTTTCAGTACTCTCAGCTTGGCTTACAGAAGTATCTGCCATTTGTTCAACTACTCCTGATATATCCTCTGAAGTATCTTTCATTCTACTAGAAATCGTATTTATATTTTGCGCAAAAGTATCCATCTCATCAGTTACACCTTTAAACTCAACAAAATCTGCTCTAAATCCTTTTTTATATTTCTTAATATTTTCGTATAACTCTTCGTACTCATCGCAAGTTACAATATCTCCATCTTCAACATAATTATTGCTATTAATCTGGTCTATAGTTTGCATAATTAGCTTTGCAGGTCTTCCCATTATAAACGACGCAAGACTTGATGCTAGTCCAGAAATGATAGAGAAACCTAATACTTTTAAAATATCACCTGTACCAATTAACATCATTGCCCCAATTAAAGCTACAATAAATGTAAATAGGCCTACTTTACCATGAGTATTATTAATAAAGCCTAATGATAGGATTTTATTAATTTTATATGTTTTTTTATAATAAATATCCTTATCAAACGTAAGCTTTAAACTTAAGCTATCTGAAGTTTTATCTAATTGCTCAATTTGAACTTTTTCATTAAAATACTCACATGTACCATCTAATAGTCCTAAAAAATAATCAAACATCGCTCTCTTAGAATTATAAGTGAAAATAGCTTCCCTACTTGAAATAGGAGTTATCCCTACTAACGGTGGTTTAGCCCCGGCAAATTTTTTTGTCATTACAACATGTATATCAAACAGCGATTTTAAAAACGAATATACATTTTCAGTGTTAAAAAATGCAGGAAAATCTCTATGAAACGCAGTCAAATTATCTTTTCCTATTGTTCTCCATAATACATCAATAGGTATATTTTGGTTTTTAGATATATCGCCAATTACATTTTTAACTTGGCTATCATCTATGTTCTCCACCGGTGAAAATATTTTCCGAGCTTTCCACCCCACAGATTTCATCGCATTATTAACCGTATCGTCGCCATAAAGTTTTCTACAAGTTTTCATCCAAGTAGCCACTACTGTTCCTTTCATAATACTATCCCCCCCTTGTTCCTCTACTGATTATCCTTTATTTTTTAAATCAATAGTTAATTCCCCATTATTACATGCTTCATGCATACTTTCTATTATAAACTATCAGTAGTGTTTTGTTAATACTATTAATTATTAATTAATCATTTTTCTTCTATACTTAATGTAAAGTTCATTTATAAATAGTATATCTATCATAAAAAATAATTATAACTTAAACTGTATGCTATCTAGTTTTGCAATTACCTTTATGTCATTATGAGGAACTGTATCTGTTTTTAATGAAATTCTATTACTTATTAATAGCACTTTGTTACTATCTAGTTTTTTTATCTGCCTTAATACTCTTTCTCCATTATAATCTAATAATGAAATAGAATTGTTTTCAATTTCATGAGTCAAATGTGCGAAAGCAATATCTCCACTACAAATTCTGAACCCAAGCATATCATCATTTTCTATTTCTAAAAATAATACTTTATCTTGAGCGTATCCTTCTACTTTATTTGATATTATTGGCATTTGTTTCTTACCTATAGCTTTAGCTAAATCATATTTATAAATAGCAACATCTTTTAAAACTGAACTAAATGCATCATTCCAAACTTCATTTACTTTTCCTGCGATTGGTCTCTCAAGTTTTGGATTTCTTTCCTCACTTTCCAAAGCATCTTCAAATGCCACAGATCTATCTTCTATTTCTTCTCCTAAAATTTTAGATATTTTTTCTAAAAGTTTTTCATTTATAACTTTTTTTCCTAATTCAATATCATTAATAAAACCTTCAGAAACTCCGATTTTTTTACCTAATTGTTTTTGGCTTACCTCTTTTGTTTCTCTTACTTGTTTAATCCTGTCTCCTACTCTACTCATAATTTTCCGCCTTTCCAATTGAATAATTGTTTTTAATCATTTAATTATAATTTTACACCATTTCGGGTATATATAAAAATTTTTATTTAAATTTTATATTTATATATACAACGAAATATAAATCCTCTGCTTATAGCAGAAGATTTATATTTTGGACCCTGTACTTTATTTACTTTTCTTGTAAGCTTCTCTTTCTGCAATCAGATGATGCATAAGATAACTAACTTTCCAGTTAATAGATGTTGGTGTAACTGCTGCAAGTATTGTATCGCTGCTTTTAATTTGTCTTATATCATCAATTAGCTCATACAATTCCTTATCCGCAAAGTTACTAAATATAAGTAGTTTTTCATTAGGTAATTCAGTATTATCCTCTAATTTTTTAACATCTCGTAATACTTCCCTAATTGTTACGTTACCCATATTTTTCTCAATTATTCTGCAAGGTAATATATTTTGTTTTACTAGTAAATCATTAAATTTTTCTTCCTCTGCACCAGTTAGTCCATATGCAAGGATAACTTTTTCATTAATAAGATCCACGCTATATTCCCCCTACAATTTATTATTTTATTTATATATATCTACTTTATTTTTTTTGGTTCACTGTACTTAATTCCTAAAGTATCAACACTCATATCTTTTATCTTTTGCTCTTTGTTTGGTTTATCTCTAAAATCTCTTTTGACATTAGCTATTTCTAAAGCATTTTCCATTCCCTCAGTTACTTTACCAAAAGCTGCATAACTTCCATCTAAATGATAAGAATTAGCTACCATAATAAAGAACTGGCTTCCTGCTGAATCTGAATCATTAGATCTAGCCATTGATAAAACACCAGTTGAATGTTTTAAATCATTTTTAAATTTATTAGAAGAGAACTCACCCTTTATAGAATAGTCTGGTCCACCAACGCCTGTTCCTTCAGGACAGCCCCCTTGAATCATAAACCCTGGGATTACTCTATGAAAAACAAGTCCATTATAAAAGCCCTTATTTATAAGGCTAATAAAATTATTTACCGTGTTTGGTGCAACCTCTGGATATAACTCAGCCTTTATCACTTTTCCATCTTGCATATTAATTGTTACTATTGGATTCATATATTTACCTCTCCTCTTGTTATGTATTCATTATAAATTATATCACATTTTATATCATTTACTATTTTATATATATAAGGACATCCTTAAAAATAATTAGTAAGCCCTACCTATTTTTAAGAATGTCATCCTATTCAAAAGTTAAATCATCTCCTTACCAACGCTTATTTGTAAACTCATTTTTTCTTGTGGTTCTTCTAATTTTATTTGGATATTTCCTCCAGGAAGTATTATCAAAGAATATTTTTCTAGCATGTCTATCTCTCGATTTATGTCAATATTAACTATATCTATTTCTAAGTTATCTAATGGTTCTCCTTTGTCATACTTATAGCCAATATTTAACCCCTCGAATGTAGTTGTATCTTTCAATTGTTTATCATCATTTGTAATAATTAAATGCGCAATGTTCTTATTCTCTTCAAATTTACATACTAGATGATTTATAACGCATAAGAAATTATTTTGCACGGGATTGTCTATAGTTATGCAATTAATTTTATTTATCCTTTCAATTTTCATATTAAATGTATCCTGATCTACGTAGTATTCATTATCTTTCTTCAATTGAAATACTCTCATTTTATCACCTTATTTCTGTTGTTTCTTTGTATAGTTTATACTATTCACCTAGTCATACAATTGCTATAATTAATTTAATTTTAGATATATATCACATACACTATTAAAAACAAAAACAGTCTAAAACTAATTCAAATAGTCTTAAACTGCTTTTATATATACAATACTTTCTCTTAAATCTTTTTAATAAGATTATAGTTTTAATAATTTATAACTTAAATCTATTGTATTATCATTCGTAGAGGAACTATATATAGTTACAATACCCTTTGTCTTCTTTTCATTTAAGAGATTATTACGAGTAAGTTGTCTTTTTAGTTGATTCACAGTGCCTATACTTCCATCAATTATAATAGTTTTTTCTCCAACGATCTTAATTAATTCTTTTTTTATAAATGGATAATGAGTGCACCCAAGTACTATAGCTGCTACATCTAAATGACTAAACTCTTTTAACTTTCCTTTTAAGTACTCATTAATTTCATCGCCATCTATAATTCCATTTTCGATAAGCTCAACTAGGCCCGCACAAGGCAAGGGTATTATATCGACTTCTTTATTGTACAACTTCATTAAATTATCAAACTTTTTTTCAGTTAAAGTCATCGGCGTTGCCATAATAATTACACTTTTACCCCTGCTAACTTCTACAGCAGGCTTTAGTGCTGGCTCTATACCAATTATAGGTATATCTTTATATTGCCTTCTAAGTGCATCAATAGCCGCACTAGTAGCAGTATTACAAGCAATCACTACTACTTTTACGCCTTTCTCCAAAAGAAAATCTACCGCTTTAAAAGTTAATTTTCTAACCTCATTTACATTTTTAGTTCCATAGGGTGCATTTAATGAGTCTCCAAAATAAACAAAATTTTCATTTGGAAGCACTTTTAAAGATTCTTTTAACACACTTATTCCGCCTACTCCTGAATCAAAAAATCCTATCGGTCTTTCTCTATTATTCACATTATCACCACCATATTAAAATTAACAATTTTATAATCTATAATTTATAACAAATCAAATATATTTATTTGTGTACAAGCATTTATTAGTCACATATACGCATTCTCATAAATAATATGTTATTGAGTCTACCCATTTAATTTAAATTATACCATAAAAGGAGGAAGTGTTATGCCTTCAGGCCCTAATTTATACAAAATTAAAGATTCAATAAGCAACGGAATCGAGGTTTTATCAAACAAATCTGAAGATTTTATTGAAATATCCAAACTTAAATATAAACTCCATTCTGAAGAAAATAATATGGATAATCTCTATCGAGATCTTGGAAAAGAATTATATTCAATTTTCAAAAGTAATAGTCGTATTGATTCGTCTTTATTAGATTACTGTAATGCCTTAAAAAAAATAGAAAATCGTATAAAGAATCTTGATAAAGAAATTAACAAAGTAAATAGAAGTAAATAAATGATATAAAAGCATATTAAACTGCACCCTACCTAGAAGGCAAGGTGCAGCTAGCTTATATTTAAAACTCCTAATCTATATATTATCTATGCTCTTATTTAATTTTATTATAAACTTGCAACCCTTATTTATATCCTGCACTAAAGTTATACTTCCTCCATGTTTTTCAATTATTGCTTTTGATATTGCAAGACCAAGCCCTGTACCACCATTCCTAGAATTTCTCGTAGTATCTACACGAACAAAAGGTTCAAAAATGTTTCCTTGAAATTCCTTAGGTATTCCTACTCCATTGTCCTCAATAATAATTGAAGCAACATTATTATCTAATAAAAGCTTGATACTAATAGTAATACCTGGGCTATTGTATTTAATGCTATTTAATAAAATATTACTTAATGCTCTATCTAAGTTCTTTCTATCAAATAGAATTTCCACTTCATCTTCCGTGATATTAAATTCATATAAAACGCCTTTTTGCTCCATAATTGGAACATATCCTGCAATGAGTTCTCGTAAAAACTCACCTATATCATGATTGCTTACATCTAATTTATATTCTGTACTTTCAACACGTGAAAATTCAAAGAGATCTTGAATTAGGTCGTTTGCTCGCCTGCTATTGTTGTTAATAACTTTTAATAATTTATTTCTATCCTCTATTTCAATATCATCATTCTCTAATAAGAATTCTGAATATCCGAGTATACTTGTTAATGGATTTTTTAAATCATGCGATATATCAAGGATCATCCTTTTCCTATTATGCTCTGCCTTCTCCTTTAACAACTTCTCCTCTTGTATCTTTTCTGCCATTAAATTAAATGCGTCCTTTAATTGCCCAATTTCATTTAAAGAGTTAATTTCAACCCTTGTCGAATATTCTCCATTTTTTACAGTGTTAACACCCTTTAAAAGTTTTTTTAATGGTTTTACAAACATCATTGATGTTAGTTTAGAATAAAGTACCATTGTAGATAATAAAAATATAAATATTATAAATGGAAATATTGTTAAAAAAGTAAATCCATTATTCTTACGTTTACTAACCTCTTCCAATTGCTGCTTATGTTCGAAGCCCCATGTATAAGCATCAAATATACTGTTCGGCATAGCTGTAATTAGGATAAACTCTTTCTTCGTGCCATATTTACTAGAATAAAAATAACCATCCTTTAAATTGTTAGTAATCATATCTTGATAATACTTTTGTGGGTATTTAAATCCCACTTTATGCTTACTACCATTTTCCATAACGATAACTAAATTTTTATCAAGCACTTCAACATAGCCCTTATGTTTTATAAAATTTGTTACGTTTATATCTTTATAATTTTGCTTTATAATATACTCAGCGGTTGCTTTATCTGTTGGAAGATCCACATAATTAGCAGAAAAATAAACCAATAAAGTTACCATTGTTAGCATAAATATTGCAATTATAATAATTAGAAATATAATATAATTTTTAAATAATTGAGTAGCCATTTTCTTGCTCTTAAAGTAAAGTCCTATTTTTTTTAACTTTTTTCTATTCATTATGCTGTAACTCCATTTTATATCCTATACACCTTATTGTTTTTAAATATTTTGGATTTTTAGGGTCTTCTTCAATCTTTTCCCTAATATGGCTTATGTGTACCATGATAGTGTTTGAGTCCCCGTAATATGGATTACACCATACTATTTCATATAACTGTTTTTTAGTGTATACCTTCCCTGGATTCTCTAAAATAAACTCTAATAACCTATATTCCTTTGGATTTAAAGCTAAAGGAATATTATTTTTATAAATACAACAACTATCCTTGTCTAGCATTAACTCTCCAACAACTATTGCAGTTTTATGAGTTTTATTAGAATATTTATAATACCTTCTGAGCTGAGCCTTAACCCGTGCAATTATTTCAATAGGACTAAATGGTTTTATTACATAATCATCCGCCCCTAGTCCTAGTCCTAGTATTTTATCTGCCTCTTCTTCCCTTGCAGTTATAAAAATTACTGGAATTTCACTAGTTTCTCTAATCTTTTTAAGAACTTTAAATCCATCAATTTTCGGAATCATAACATCAAGTAGTGCAATGTCTATATCTTTATTTTCAAATATATTTAAAGCTTGAAGACCATCTTCTGCCGTAAAAATCTTATATCCTTCTTTTGATAAATGAATTTCTAGCAATTCTCTTATATCTTGTTCATCCTCTACAATTAAAATATTCATTATGTATCCCTCCCATCTTTATACATTGTAACCCCAAAGTTAACTTCAACTCAAATAAAATATTTAATCATATAATACTACCCGGCAACAATACTCTGTTGCTCTTCTTCACCCATTCTAAAAACTCTGTCCGCGTTTTCAATAGTTGAGAGCCTATGCGCAATGATTATAGTTGTTCTGGTCTTTCCATATTCATCTATAGTACTTTTAATAAGTCTTTCCGACTCCGAATCAAGGGCTGATGTGGCTTCATCTAATAAAAGTATAGGCGCATTTTTAATGATAGCCCTTGCAATAGCTATTCTCTGACATTGTCCACCGGACAGTCTTATGCCTCTTTCACCAACAAATGTCTCATATCCTTGTGGCTGCTGCCTTATAAAAGTGTCTGCATTTGCTGCTCGTGCTGCTGCAAATATTTCTTCATCCGTGGCATCTTCTCTTCCATATCTAATATTCTCCATAATCGTAGTGTTAAAAAGTGTCGCTTCCTGTGGCACATAAGCAATCATATCACGGATTTCACTCAAAATCATATCAGAAAGGTTCTTTCCACCGATAGATATCCCTCCGGAATTGATTTTATAAAATCCAAGTAAAAGCTTTGCAACAGAGCTCTTTCCACTTCCGCTTTCCCCAATAATTGCTAGTGTTTCGCCTTCTTTTACGGAAAGGTTAAAATCCTTTAGCACCAATTTATCTTGCGTATATCCAAAGTTAACCTGATAAAATTGAATATATTCTGCTTGATTAATGTGCTCGGCTTCCCATTTTAAAGGTTCTTCTTCTATGTCAAGAAAATCGTATATTCTCTCTGTTCCTGCAAGACTATTGTAAAACATCGGATAATACTGACCAAACTCTCTAAAATTTGCATCGAGAGCTGTTTGTAAAGTCATTATTGCAAGGATATTACCATATGTAGTAAGTCCCTGTTTTACCATTATTGTTCCAAGCAAAAGAAAGACCAATATATTCAACATAGATATAAAAAAATTATAGGAAGTTAGCAACGCTGTTATTTTACTATTTTTCAGACTAAGCCTAGAAACTTCACTGTTATCTTTCTTAAACTTCTCTCTCATACTGCCGGCAAGTTGATACATTTTTATTATTGACATGCCGCCTACAATATTTCCTATGGTAACTGTCATATTACTCATTTGTTTCTGAATTTCCTTAGTTGTTGCTTTGAGCTTTTTAGCTATGTAGGTATTCGCAGTAAGTGTAATTAGGTTCAATGTTAATATTATAAGTGTAATTCTGTAATCAAATACGAACATAGGAATCAAATAGATCACTATGGTTGCAAGCGAAGCTACCGTACGTCTAAAGTGTCTCATGAAAATTACAGCTACCACCCATGTATCATTTTCAAAGATAGACAATACCTCACCGCTATGTCTCTTTTCATAATAATTCACATCTATTTTATTAAACTTCTCATACACAGCCTTATTCAAGTTACAATGACCATATTTTGCCCTGCCATTAAACATAAATGTAAACACAGGAAGCAACAACACCATTAAGATCATATAAATCACAAGCATAGCAATCATTTTAAAAATGAACCACATACTCTCTGGTGCACCAATATCAAGTAGCATCTTTAAAAGATACGATTCTAACAATGCACTACTTGATTGTAACAGTATCATTCCTATTATACCCGTAAAATACACAAAGTAATGGCCTTTTAGAAACACGAAAGTATTCTTCAAATCTTTATACAATTCATGCATCTTGCTCACCTGTATTACCTAAGACTTGATTGCTATAGAGCATAGTATATACCCCCTTCTTTTCTAATAGACCTTCATGTGTTCCATTTTCAGCTATAATGCCATGGCTTAATACATATATTTCATCTGCATTAATGATCGTTGATAAGCGGTGCGCTATGAGAATGACTGTTTTTCTTTCACTATAATTTTCGATGGCCTTTTGGATTAGCTTTTCTGATTCTACATCAAGGGCTGATGTCATTTCATCTAGCAAAAATATAGGTGCATCCTTTAAAAAAGCACGTGCAATGGCGATGCGCTGTTTCTGACCTCCTGAAATATTAGTTCCTCTTTCAGATAAAACCGTCTGATATCCCTCTGGCATACTCATTATAAAATCATGGGCATAGGCTTTTTCAGCCGCTTGTATTATTTCATTAAATGAAGCGTCAGGCTTACCATAGGCAATATTTTGAGCAACTGTCCCTTCAAAAAGATATGTTTCTTGCGCTACATAGGAAATATTCTTTCTTGCCTTCTCAATGTCCCACTCCATTATATTCTTACCAAATAAACGTACTTCGCCTTGGGTAGTTGTATGAAATCCCAATAACAACTTAAATAAAGTACTCTTACCGCTTCCACTGGAGCCGACAAGTGCAACTGTTTTTCCTTTTGGTATAACCAAACTTATATCATTGAGTACATTGTCTGACGTTTTATTATCTTTACCATAGGAAAAAGAGACGTTATGAAGTTCAAATGCTATCTCCCTTTCAAAAGCTTCTCCTGTTCCAAAGGCTTCTTCGCTAAGTTCCACAATTTCCATCACTCTGTCCACAGAAACCATGGCTTCTTTAAACTCGGTTACATATCTTGTAAGTTCTGAAAGGGGTTTTGATACATTCTGTAGCAACAAGATAAAAGCTACCATTTCACCATTTGTAATATTGCCCTTATAAGCATTATAAAACCCTAACATTATGGAAACAAACATAGGTGCTGACCTAATGACATATTTATAAGGTCCTGCTTTGACCACTAACTTCTCATAAGCTACAAAATATGAAGTTGCCTGTTCCATATTTTCATCAAAATATTTTTTACGTCTTCCTCTAAGGTTATATGCTTTCTCAATTTTAATACCATTTACAGTGTCTTGTGCGATTCCCATAACCTCATCCATCTTCTTGCTGAACTTTTCCATTGTATCATAAGTAGGTGCTGCCACCTTCTTAGCAACTGCCACTGCAACAGGTATACATAGAGCACTTACAAGTGTCATTGTAATATTAAGTGTTAAAAGATATATAAAACAGCAGACAAAAACAATCATGTTGCTTAAAAATTCTGGCAATCCTCCAGACATATAATCGGCTACGCTACTCATATCATGAAGTATTCTATTGTTGACACTGCCTGAAGATTCATTTTCAAAATACTCATATTTGCTGTTTATTAGCTTATCATTGGTTATATTTCTAAGCTTCTCTATCAGTCCAATTGAAAACTTAGAGCTAATAATCACCCCACTATAGCTTAGTCCAACTCCAAAAACCGTTATAATTACAAATTGAACAAATATTCCAAGCATCTTTCCCTCCCCAATGCCATGGTCCACTGCATTTTTTGCAAAATTACTAACTATGATTGTTATAGCTGCAATCCCTATATTCATTAGGAGTTGCAGTATAAACAACGCTTTCTTATCTGACAGCTTCCATATCTTTAATATATTCATTCCCTAATACCCCCCCTGGTTAGTAAAACATAATTTATTTGTTTATTGTTTACCTATATGTAAAGCTTTACTTGGGAAACTGCATTTACTTATGTACTGTTCACTCTATAATTATCTGGTGATGTTCTTACACTATTTTAAGCTTACATTATTAAAGAAACCCAATATGATTTTACTTCATATTAGGATTCTTTAATAATGTAAGCTCTTTTAGGCATTCTATACTTATTCTATCATTTTTTACATCTATATACAATATTTACGATTTTTAAACCTAATTAATTATTATAATAGTTTTGTAAAATAAAAAATACATCCTCATTAACATGATTCTAATAAGAAGACATATTTACTTATGATACGGTTCCCCACTTATTATTCTAAATCCTCTGTAAATCTGTTCAAGTAGCATAACTCTAAATAACTGATGTGGGAAAGTCATCTTCGAAAAACACAATTTATAATTGGACCTTTCTAAAACACCTTTAGACAAACCTAATGATCCGCCAATTACAAAAACTATATTACTAACACCTCTTACCCCTAAATCCATTATGTAATTTGAAAATTCCTCTGAGGACACCATATTCCCCCTTAATTCTAGAGCAATAACAAACATATTATCCTTTATATTCTTAAGTATAGCCTCTCCTTCTTTTACTTTTATTAATGTCTCTTCTTTTCCAGAAGCATTATCTGGAGTTTTCTCATCACTTAACTCAATTATATTAAGTTTACAATATCTAGATAATCTTTTTGTGTATTCATCTATGGCACTTCTTAGGTATTTCTCTTTTATTTTCCCTACACATATTATAGTTATGCTCATTTTAAATCTCCCTTAGTTTACTTATATAGCAATTGTCATACATATAACACACTACTATTATATGCTCAAATCTCTCCTTTTATAAAACACATATGTGATTTTTAGCAATTCTAAAATATTTTAAGTTTTTGATACTTCAGCCCTGATAAGTTCTGCCTAATAATCATAGACAAATAAAAAAGCAATAAACCTTGTCCCAAAGGCAAAGTTTATTACTTTAATTAGTTTATTTCTTATTTTCTTATATAATTACTAAATTATTTTCCACAACATTTCTTATATTTCTTTCCGCTTCCACAAGGACATGCATCATTTCTTCCAACTTTATCATTATTAACTACCATTTTAGAATCTCTATATGATCTTTGAATTTCTTTTCTCTTTTCCTTTGAAAAAATCCCTTCCCATTGTGGAAGTTCATATAAATAATCTGCTTTTGCATCCAACATATTAAAATAAAGTTTTTCAAAATCTACTTTGAAATTAACTTTTGTGTCACTTTCAGTTTCTTCTAATTGTACAGGTTCTAAAAGACTATCATTTATTCCATCAGTAAACCCCATAAAATATATGTTAGATACTTCAAATTGTTTAGCAAGTTCTTCCATTGTACCCTCGACCTTATCTGTATGGTTTGCTAATAATTTAGTGTAAATACGTCTTTCGATTTCGCCATAGTCATGCCAAAACGCAGCTTCTCCTCTACGTTTAACATAATCAACCACCATATCTGTCCATTCTTTATATAAACTCATCCTCTATTCTCCTTCAAATCATAATATATTTATTATATCTCTTTATTATAATAAATACTTCACTAATATTCAACATATATGCTTAATCTTCACAAATTAATATATTTGTTCGTTTTTTTTACTATTTATTTCTTTAATAGCGTTAATCCTTCTTTACTAAAAGGCTTAGATACATCAAAATTTCCACCTATAGTATCAATATCATTATTCTCAAGTGTCAGTTTGATTTTTTTTATAGACGACAATTGAGTTAATGATGCTGCTATACTTTGAAGGCAACTTTTTTCTTTCGCCTCTGACATATTTATTTTAGCTTCTTTGCTTAAATTCACATAAGCAATATTATCTTTAATTGAAAAACTAAGTAGTCTAGTTTCTTTAGGAAGTACTGGTTTCAACTCACTTTTTACAGTAGGTCCTTTTATAAGTTCCTGAATTATAGTCTCACCAATGAGCTCTTCCTTATTAACAATTCTCTCATCTTTAACTACTTTCACTGTAGATCCATCTTTAGTACCATCAAAATAAATACCCAATTGAATAAAGCCATCTTTTTCTAGAGGTAGTTTTAGATTTTCAAGTTTTTCTTTATTGGTGACGCTTTTCTCATCTTTTTCTTCACACCCTGAAAATGCCATTGTTGACGCAACTAGAATAGAACATACTAATATTTTGATTGCTTTTTTCATATTTGACCTCTCCTTTAATAATTCACTAAAGTATTGAATCTACTGAGGTAGTACTATCTATTTTTCTTAAAATTCAATTAGATTACTTGGCATATCTCTTTTAGCTAAATTCAAGGAAATATCCTTACCTATTTCAATATTGTTTTCTTTAAGAATATTAACTACTGTTTGATAAGCTAAATCCGGAAAATTATTTGTTTTACTTAAGTGACCTAAAATGATATGTTTGTATTTATTACCCATTATATCCACTATGGCTTGGCCACATGCATCATTAGATAAATGACCAACATCACTTAATATTCTTCTTTTTAATGAATATGGATATGGTCCAAATTTCACCATTTCTACATCATGATTACTCTCGAGTAACACCACATCAGCATCTTTTATTATATTCTTTACTTCCTCGGAAAAATAACCTAAATCGGTAGCTATACAGGCTTTCTTTTTTCCGGTATATAAAGCATATCCTATAGGTGCTGCTGCATCATGTGATAATTTATAATTTGTTATATGCATATCCATTATATCCACAGAATTATTATTTATAATTCTTATATTATCCTCTTTTATATTCCCTATCTTACTCTCCATAGCTTTCCAAGTATCTTCATTTGCGTAAATCGGTATATTATATCTTCTTGAAACAATACCAGCACCCTTTATGTGGTCAGAGTGTTCATGAGTAATAAAGATACCATCGAGATCATTAGGGTTTTGATTTATATATTTAAGTGCGCCTTCAATGCTTTTCCCCGGCATACCCGCATCCACTAAAATTTTTGTATTTTGTGACGCTACAAATATACTATTTCCACTACTTCCACTATATAATGGACAAAAAATCATAATTATCTCCTTTAATTTAAAATTGTTATATAGTAACTCTCTTTATATCTGCACCTATATTTCTAAATTTTTCTTCTATATTTGGGTATCCTCTATCAATATGTTCTATACCTAGAATTTCGGTAGTTCCTTCTGCTATAAGTCCTGCAATAACTAAAGCTGCTCCAGCTCTTAAATCTGATGCCACAACTACAGTTCCTTTAAGTTTGCTTACACCATCAACTGTAGCAACAGTTCCTTCAACATTTATATTAGCACCCATTTTCTTTAATTCATCAACTTGTTTAAATCTAGATTCATAGATACTTTCATTTATTATACTTCTCCCCTCTGAAATACAAAGCAATGCATTCATTGGTTGTTGCACATCCGTTGGAAAGCCTGGATAAGGTAGCGTCTTAATATTTACAGCCTTAAGTCTTCCATTTGATTTGACCGTAACACTATCTCCACCTTCATGTACCTCTGCTCCCATTTCGATGAGTTTTGCAGAAATTGATTCAAGATGTTTTGGGATAACATTATTTATAGTTACCTCTCCACCACAAGCAGCAGCTGCTATCATAAAGGTACCCGCTTCTATTTGATCTGGGATTACACTATAGTTACATCCTGTTAATTCCTCAACCCCTATAATCCTTATAACATCTGTACCTGCACCTTTAATATTAGCTCCCATAGAATTTAAGAAGTTAGCTACATCAACAACATGTGGTTCTTTCGCAGAGTTTTCCAAAATTGTTGTACCTTCTGCAAGCGTTGCGGCTGTCATTACATTTATCGTTGCCCCTACAGTAACAACATCAAAATAAATACTAGTTCCGATTAACCTGTCAGCCTGAACATTTACAGCACCATTTTCAATAGTCACTGTTGCCCCGAGTGCCTCAAAACCTTTTATATGTTGGTCTATTGGTCTAGCCCCTATTGGACACCCTCCTGGAAGTTCTACTCTAGCCTTTTTAAACCTAGCTAAAAGTGCACCAATTAAATAATATGATGCTCTCATTTTTCTTACATCTTCTGTATTAGCATTTATGCTAATTATACTTGTGCTATCTATTGTAACTGAATCTTTTTCTCTTTTAATTTCGCAGCCTAAATTTTCCAATATTCTTTCAATACAATTTACGTCTTCTATATCTGGAATATTGTCAATGATACATTTACCTTTACTTGCTATTATAGCTATTGGTAAAATTGCTACTGCCGCATTTTTTGCACCACTTATTTCCACTTGACCAAGGATACGTCGACCCCCGTTAATTACCAATTTATCCATATTTGTATCATCCTCACTATACCTTATATATTAAGTATTTTTTATTTTTATACATACAACTCGATTATACCATATCTACATTATATTCTAGCACTTATTTTAAAAATGTGAAATAATATTGTTATGTTTAACATAATATTTATAATTTTTATTTAAATAATATAAAAATCACCCGTAGAAAATACGGGTGATTCTTATATTATTTCATTGTCTTAAAACTACCGCAATCTGTACATTCTGGTGTTTTAGCAACACTTTCATGTTTTACAACATCAATTTTGTTTAAAGTACAAAAATTATCATCTTTACAATGATATTCACATTCACTTACTACACACCCGATACTATTATTATGCTCCATAAAAAACGCCTCCCTTTATTTAGTACAAATGTATTATTAGTATTATTAACATAATTTATGCAACTAATAAAAACTTTTTATATATACTTTATATTTTAATAAAATCGAAATAATGTTGATTACATAAATTTACACAAAAAATACAAAGAACAAAAATTATGTTATAATAAACTTATAATTTAATCAAAATAATATTAACCAATCTTGGTTATTAATTTCACTTGGAGGACGAAAATGAAATATTTTTTAGTTGCACTATTTGATGATTTATCAAATTCTATAGTTCAGAATATTCAAAGGGATATTTGTAGAAAATATAAACTATACAAGAACTCCCCTAGCCTTTATATATCTGTAAGTACTATTACAAATCCTGATGTAGACAAATTAGATGTAGTTATTTCTAAAATTTTAGCTCCTTATAAACACTTTAAGGTAGGCATAAATAACAGTATTGAATTAACTGACAACTCAAATCAAGTTAATCTTAAAGTCGAAGATAAAGGCTACATTTTTCGTATAGCAAGAAATATTACAGACACTTTAGCTTTACATGGTTTTAACGTTAAAACAGATGATGATATTATTGATTTACGTATTTCAATAGCTAATGCCAACCATATTATTAAAAAGTCATACAATGTAGGAATTATTTCTATTGATGCAACCTTACCTAAAGATGATTTTTTAAAATTTGTAAAGGTTTCTAAGCTAGAATTATGGAAGCAAGTAAGTAATAAAAAAGAAATATTAGTTAAAACTTATGAACTAAGAGAATATTAAAGACCATAGAAATACGTTTTTGGTTTAAGGAGGATAAAGATGATTTATTACTTAGTTGGCTTATTTGATGAAATTTCTTATGGATATATGGAATCTATGCAAAAATCACTTTGCAACAAATATAATCTGTATAAACCTGATACAAATTTGCCGAAACTTCATATAACATTAGAAATAATAACCAATCCTAATCTTTGTGATTTAGATGTTTCTTTAAAAAAGATTCTTAAAGATTATACTAAATTTGAAGTTGAATTAAATGGTGTAATATGTTTTGACCCTCCCTTTAAATCCGTAAACTTAAATATTGATAACAAAGGTACTATATATGATTTATCTAAGAATATAAATTTTATATTAAATACACAAGGTTTTGCTGTTAGAGAACATATCGAAGATTGGAATTTACATATTTCACTGGCTAATACAACTTTCGCGGATAGAGAATGGTCTAATAACGAATATCTAGCAGCTTGTAACTTAGCTAAAGACGAAAATTTCCAAAGAACTATAACAATTAATGCTGTAGAGCTTTGGAAACCTATAAATAATAATGATGAAATGGTGGTTAAAAAATATGAACTTACATAAATTATTTCAGATGCAAAATACTTTGGACCATAGAATTGAAACGCAGCATCATCTTGAAGGCGTACCCTTATTTAACAAAAAGATACTTTCCCTTCAAGTAGAACTCGGTGAACTCGCAAATGAAACTCGTTGTTTTAAATTTTGGAGTACAAAAGCATCATCGACTAAAGATATAATTCTTGAAGAATACATTGATTGTCTCCACTTTATTTTAAGCTTAGGACTTGAGAAAAGTTTTCAAAATGTCACCCTAAACATAAAAAATATAACCTGCGAATTGTCAACGCAGTTTTTAAATTTATATATAACAATATCGAATTTTGCAACTTCTTCTTCCTTAGATAACTATTTAAGTATCTTTAATGACTTTTTAAGTTTAGGTCAAAGTCTAGGTTTTTCTGAAGAAGATATTGAAAATGGATATTTTTATAAAAATAAGATTAACCATGAAAGACAAGATAATGGATACTAAAATATTTTAATATTACAAAACATTCTGGGTAAGCTATATTAAAGGAGTGTGATTGTAATTGGGCATAATATTTTCTGTAATCGCAGGTATCTGTATGAGCCTTCAAGGTGTTTTTAATACAAGAGTAAGTGAAAAAATCGGATTATGGGAAACTAATGTTTTTGTCCAATTTACTGGTTTAATTTTGACTTTAATAATACTTCTTATAGCCGGAAATGGTAATTTTAAAGCAATAAAAGATGTAAATAAATTTTATTTGCTCGGAGGCGTCTTAGGCGCCATAATTATATTTTCTGTAATGCTCGGCATAACAAAGATGGGACCAACTTGTTCTATTGCAATTATATTAGTTGCTCAACTACTTGCTGCTGGTATAATTGATAGATTTGGATTATTTGGAGCTACACAGCTTAGGTTTGGAATTTCTAAATTTCTAGGCGTTGGCATAATGATTTTAGGTATAATAATATTTAAGTGGAAAGGGTAATACACCCTTTTTATTTTTTTATAATTTTATTTACTTTTACCTCTTTGTTGATAATACTTTTCTTTTTTATTAACATATCTTAAAAATTTGCATATACTATAATAGTGCAACAATACATTAGGAGGCATACATGTTTTCCTTCAAAAACAAGTTGGATCCATCTCTCAAACACGCTTTATTAAACAACCTATATGACAATTATAGGGTAATAATACATTGTAAATCTCTCGAAAATAAAACCGTTAATAAGATAAAATCACTAAAATGCGATATTCTACGTCATATTTCCTCTATAAATTGCATTTGTGCTATTTTAACCTCAAGGGTTATTGATAGGCTGCTAGAATATCCGCAGGTAACATATATAACCTTTGATTGCTATGCGCATTTATGTGGCAGTAGCGTCCTAGCGTCTAATGGTGTTTCCTTCCAAAGTAATTATGACTTAACTGGAAACGGTATCGGCGTTGGAATAATTGATAGCGGTGTATACCCGCATTATGATCTACTAAATCCTAATAATAAGATTAAAAAATTTATAGATGTAGTTAATAATTTAAACTATCCTTATGATGATAATGGTCACGGCACCTTTATGAGTGGACTTATTTGTGCTAGTGGTTATGCTTCAAAGGGTATGTACAAAGGCGTTGCACAAAATAGTCATCTTTATGTTATTAAAGCATTCAATAAGCTAGGTAAGGGGTTTATATCGGATATTTTATTTTCACTTGAAACTCTAATTAATGAAAGTAACGACTTCAATATTAAAATCATTTGCCTCCCTTTTGAAACTCTAGAAACTAATGAATTTGTGCTTTCTTTGTTCGCGAAACTTTTCGATTTAGCAGTATCAAAAGGCCTTGTGGTAATAGTACCTAGTGGAAGTAATAAAAATGTTAAGAGTTCAATCCGAGGTATATCTACGCTTAATAACTGTATAACTGTAGGCGGTTATGATAGCCTTAAAGCCCCTATCATATATGAATATTCATCATGTGGTCCTTTTCATAAACTTGATAAACCAAATTTAATTGCTGCCTGCGTTGATATTTGTTCTTTGATATCCGACACACAATTCATCTCTGAAAAAAATGGTATAAAGCTTTATCCGCATGGCATTGCTAATTTATATACAACCTACACAGGAACTTCCTGCTCTGCTGCCTTTGTAAGTGGTATATGCGCTCTCCTTTATGAAAACAATAAGGATTTATGTTTCAAAGATATACTAGCATTACTAAAGATATCTTCAAATTTAATAAACTTTCCAAAATATATGCAAGGTGCAGGCATTATAGATTTAGAGAAATTATTACCTTAAATTATTACTAAATATTAATATATTATATAACTATTGTCTACAAGAAAATATATGGTGTATAATATAGATATTGTTTAATATTTATAATTAATTAAAAATGATTATTACCATTTAAACAATAATATTCATTATTACTAATTAACATTTCTAAGGGTATGATTATTGTTTTATACTACCCTCGAAATACTAGGAGGATTATTATGATAAGCGAAAGATTGTTCACTGAACTAAACAAACAAATGAATTTTGAATTTTACTCTGCACACCTTTATTTAGCTATGGCAGCTTATTGCGCTGCTGAGGATTTTGACGGATTTTCTAATTTCTTTAAAGTACAAGCCGAGGAAGAAAAATTCCATGCTATGAAATTTTATAACTATATAAATGAAATGAATGGACGTGTAACTCTAGAAGGAATGCCTAATCCTAAAAACGATTATAAATCTCTCCTTGATGCTTTTAAAATTGCATACTCACATGAGAAAATTGTAACAAGCAAAATTTATAATCTTACAGACATTGCAACTGATGAAAGAGAACATGCAACTATAAGCTTACTTAAGTGGTTTATTGATGAGCAAGTGGAAGAAGAAGCTACTTTCAATAGTCTTATAAAAAAACTTGGAAGAATTAACGATGACCCAACAAGTATTTATATGCTTGATAACGAACTCGCAACAAAAGTTTTCGTTCCGCCTGTTACTAAATAATCTATATATATTAATAAAAATAACATATATTTTAATATAATTGTAATCTAGACGTAAAAAACAGGTATAAATACCTGTTTTTTTTACGTCTATACCTTTTTATTATCCATATATATAATCAATTACATTATAATAACTCTCTCCGAACCCAGTCTAGTAAATGCTTAGTCGCTCTTTCGCGCACCTTTTGCCTATCACCTGACAATTTAAGCATCTTCGTTTTAACTTGACCATTAATATATAATCCTACATATACAAGACCTACAGGTTTTTCATCACTTCCACCACCAGGCCCCGCAATTCCAGTAGTTGATATTCCAATATTAGTACCCGCAGTTTTTGCTATCCCTAACGCCATTTCTGCTGCAACTTCACTACTTACTGCACCATACTTATCTAAGGTTTCTTTTTTAACTCCTAATCTATTAATTTTAGCATCATTAGTATAAGTTACTGCCCCCTCCATAAATACAGAGGATATTCCAGGGTAACTTATAAGCGCTGCTGCAACCATTCCTCCTGTGCAAGACTCAGCAGTTGCTATAGTTAGCTTTTTGTTAACTAACATTTCACAAAGTACACTTTCTAAAGTTACATCTCCTTCACCATAAATGTTATCATTCCCAAGTCTACTACGTATTTTAGCTTCCATAGGCTCCATAAGTTTTATGCCTTCATCATAAGTATTAGCCTTTGATGTAATTCTAAAGGTAACTTCTCCTTCTTTAGCATAAGGGGCAACCGTCGGATTAGTTTGCGTGTCCAATATATCTTCTATCATTTCTGCAGCGCTACTCTCTCCCACTCCAATAACTCTTAATACCTTTGAAACTAATACACCTTGCTCGAACTTTCTAAGGTATGGAACCACACTCTCCTCAAACATAGGTTTCATTTCCCAAGGCGGTCCAGGTAAAAGTGCAACAATATTTTTGTTTTCTTCTATTATACATCCTGGTGCTGTCCCATTATTGTTAGGAAGTATTACTACGTCCACTGGAAAATATGCCTGTTTCTTATTACTTTCTACCATTACCCTATTGGACTTTTTAAAATAATCCTCAATAACTTTTAAAGAAGCTTCATGAACCACACTTTTCTTTCCAAAATACTCAAAAGCTACCTCCTTAGTTAAATCATCCTTCGTAGGTCCAAGCCCGCCAGTAGTTATAACTAAATCAGCTCTAGTAAAAGCTAATCTATATGCCTCTAAAAGTCTTTGTGGATTATCTCCAACTACTGACTGATGGTATACTGATATTCCAAGATCCGCTAATCTCTTAGCAATATATTGCGCATTTGTGTTTACTATATCCCCTAGTAATATTTCTGTGCCCACTGCTAATATTTCCGCTTTCATAATTATTTCCTCCTATTGGTGCCACCTACATGGCAAGTGTCATCTGAATATTTGTATAATTTAATATCCCTTATTTAAATCTACAACATTTACTAGCTTTTCACTAATTATATATCTTTTCATATTTTCATATATAGTCTCAAACCTTCGCTCATTTCTCATCTGCGAAATCCATGAATTATGAGAAGTTAATATAATATTATCTAATTCCCAAAGCTCACTATTCTCTTTTAAAGGTTCCTCTTCATATACATCTATTGCAGCACCAGCTAGTTTACCATTCTTTAGGCTTTTAATTAGGAAATGTTCGTCCACAATATTTCCTCTAGCAACATTTATAAAAAAAGTTCCATCTTTCATTGAATTAACCATATCCTTATTAATTAAATGATGTGTGGATTTAGTATATGGCACGGTTACTACAACAACATCACACAAATTAAGCATTTCACGAAGTTTATCCATAGCATAACATCTATCAAAATATTCAGCATCGTGTCCACTTGTATTTACGCCTAGGATAGTTACCCCAAATCCTTGAAATCGCTTAGCCGCTTCATTAGCTATTGTACCTGTACCTATAAATCCTATAGTTTTGCCATATAGCTCAAGGAGACTTGTATCCATTTTCCACTTTTTATCGACTTGATTTTTATATAATTTTTTACTATTTTTTAGCATCTCAAGGGTTTTTAACACAATCCACTCCCCCATAGGAATACTGTATCCACCTTTATTATTTGTAACTATAATAGAACTCTTTTTAACATACTCTAATGGCAATTGGTCAATTCCAATGCTCGATAATTGAATCCATTTTAGTTTCTTCATTTTTTTTATATCAAGAGTCTTAAAAGGATCATAACAAACTAAAACTTCTATATCAGCAAGTTCTTCATTATAAATTAGATTTCCCTCTGAAATCACCTTTATATCATACCCAAAAGCTTCTATATCTTTCCTTTTTTTCCCGCCATAGTTATATGTGAAAAGCGTCTTAATCGCCATGTATATCCTCCTTTTAAGAAAAGATGCCACTTACCACGTGGGTGGCACCTTTCTTTGAAAAAAAGGTGCCAAAAGGCACCTTATTTAAATACATTTACTAAATTAGTAAATATGTCTTTATTATCTTTAATTTTTGTTTCATTTCCGAGTACACAAAAACAATTTTCATTTATAATATCAGAAAGCAATGTTTTAAAAGACTTAATATCATCGGCATTTGTACTTAATACCTCTTCTCGCTCCTTTTGTCTTTGCTCCTGCGTGATACCTCTTATATAATATGCAGTAGCCCGTTCACCCTTCATAGAAGGTGTTAATGGTGAATCAAGATCACTAATTGTGCCTATAATATATTTGGTCATTTCCCTATCTGATGCTTCAAAGTTTTCTATATACTCACATATTCCGTCGTATGCTTTTAAAGTTTCTTTTACATTTGGATCTCTATAAGACACAAATACTATGTTACCACTTCTAGCTATGTTTGCAAATCCTCCATATGCTCCACCTTGCACACGAACTCTGTTCCATAAATAATCGAGACTTGCTATTGTCTTAAGTACTAACATCTTACCTGAATAAGCATAACCTTTCTTAATGAAATTATAGCCTTTAGCTACATACTGAACATCCGATGAAGTCAGTAATCCTTCATTATCTTTACTCAAAACAAAATCATACTTAGCATCTGGTAATTTTTCATCTTCTAAGATACTTGTAACCTTAGGTAACTCCTTTGCAAATGCGTTATATATATCTTTTTCTCCTGTAACACTTATTATGAGATTATTTTTATTAAATATAATCTTTGAAACCTTATTTAAATTTTTTATGATTTCATCTGCTTTATTATCAAAATCTAGTTCAATCTCATTTAAAAATTTATAAAATGCTATTCCTGTAGTTTTTTCAATATAAGCTGAGGCTGGAGAAAAGTAGGATGTAATCCTTCCAGCTGCTACCATATGCCCTCTATCAAGAATCTTCATTTCATACCTTGATTTTAATTGTTGAATTAACTCCTTCAAACGTTTCTTTTCATCAAATTTAGTAAGACTAATTATTTCTGCTATAATATCGAATAATTTAGGAATACTCGAGATTAACGCTTTACTTTTTACTACTAACTTAGGATTGTATTTTTCAAAATTTTCATTTTCGCCATATACATCTGTAGTAAAATGAATGCCCCCCGTATGAATATTAACTTCATTAGATAAATCAGAGTAATTGGTATTTTGCGTACTTACTCTTCCTAAAATAGTTGATAATAAGGTTACATAAGGTATTAACTCTAAATCTACTTTTTTAGCATCAAATAATATATTTATATAAGCAATTTTATTAGTAAAAATATTATGAGATAAGACTTTCACTCCATGTTCATCATTTACCTTTAAAGGTAAATGTTCTACCCTTTTTTCAATATCTGAAAGTTCAAGTAAAGGAATAGTTTCAAGAACTTCCACGGGGTCTGGTGTCATTTGTCTTTCTTTAAGATCTTTTGTACTCTTCACAATTTCTTCTACTTGTTTTTCTGAGAGACTTGCTTTGTACTTTTCTAATTTTTCTTCTGTTACCTTAGACTTTTTCTCTGCAAGGCCTTTTTTACCATTCAAAATAACCATAGAACTATGGGTATTATTAATAAGATACTTTTCTATAAGTTTTTCAAAGTAATTTGTAGTTAGTGCAGCTTTTATTTTACTTAAATAACTTTCATATTCTAAATGCATAGTTGGGTCTTTGTCATAAAGCCAACTATCCATACTAGTTATATAATAAAATAAACCTTTTGGAAAACCACCCAAATCAGCTTCGCGTAGCTTAAATTCAGTAATATTTATACATGCTTCTATTAGTTTTTTATCTATTCCATCTTTAACTAAATTCTTTAAAGTTGTAAATACAACTTCCTTGAATTTTTCTTTTTCACTTTCATTAGAGTTTTTTACTACTATACTGAACACAGGTTGTAATATACTATTATCAAAACTTCCAAATACATCTTTACCAATCTCTGCATCCACAAGTGCTTTCTTCAAAGGCGCTGCAGCACTTTCTAACAATAAGTATTCTAGAATTTCAAGAGCTAAATGCATTTCTGGCTGACTAATATTATCTCCTGATACAAAATTTAAACTTAAGAATGTTTTTCCTTCCTCCTCATCATCACAAGAAATAGGATAATCCATCTTAACTTCTTCCATTTTACTAAATGGTTTTTGTAGCATAATTGCTGAATCAATCTGAATTCTATCGAAATTGTTTAAATATTTCTCACTTATGAATTGTAATTGCTCTTCAATATTTCCATCGCCATATAAGAATATATAACTATTAGATGGATGATAATATTTTTTATGGAACTCTGTAAATTCCTCCTGCGTTAAATCCGGTATAAATTCTGGATCTCCTCCAGATTCCACGCCATAAGAAGTGTCAGGAAATAAGGATTCCTGAATTTTACGCATAAGAGACCCTTCCGGAGATGAGAATGCGCCTTTCATCTCATTATAAACTACACCTTTGTATGTTAGTTTATCTTCCTTGTTTTCTAATTCATAATGCCAACCCTCTTGCATTAATATTTCTGGTTGTGAATATAGATTCGGATAAAAAACAGCATCCAAATACACATCCATGAGATTAACAAAATCTTTTTCATTTTTACTCGCTAAAGGATATATTGTTTTATCTGAAAAAGTCATAGCATTTAGAAATGTATTTAAAGATCCTTTTATTAATTCAACAAAAGGCTCCTTTGTAGGAAACTTTCTAGAGCCACATAGCACTGAATGTTCTAGTATATGTGGAAGACCATTATTATTTTTAGGTGGTGTTCTAAATCCTATAGAAAAAACCTTATTATCATCATCATTTTCTATATGAAGTAATCTTGCTCCACTTTTCACATGCTCAAATACTCTTGTTACTGAATTTAACTCTTCTATGTTTTTTTCCTCAATTAACTTAAAACCATGGTATATATCTCCAATTTTAAACTCCATTTTTCTCCTCCTAATACTTTCTTTGAAAACTTAAACAGTTCTTTAAGTGTTTCATCTTCCGTGAATTTTTAAATCTAAGCGCATTACATATCATACGAATGATAATCATTGAATGAACATGATAAGTATGGCATTGATATGACAAATGTGCCATACTCATGATATCTAATATTAATATTACTTTTATTATACTAATTATACACCATTTTATTCCACACTGCTAACAACATAAATTATTTTATATATCTATCTTTCCTAATTTTTATTTAGTCTATACTATGCATAAGATAAAAAATAATTTAAGCTATAGTATTGGGACTATTATCTTACCAAGCATACTTACAAAATTAAAATCATCAAAGCTAAACTCTTTAACTTGTGTTGATTCGGCTAAATATAATACTCCTTTTACATAATCACCCTTGATAAGTGGAATTACAATAACCGATTGCCAGTTAGGTACACCTGTAACAACATCATATTCAATTATCGTATCCCAATCTATCTTCCAAACTCCCTGCTTACTATCGAGTACAGATTTCATTATACTTTTATTATAATTATCACCATCTACCCATTCGTTTATAAATATCTCTCTTGAATATTTTTCGGTAATGGCTCCATTCTCTACAAGAAATAAAATACCTTTTTGCGCTTCTGTAATTTCAATAATCCTGCCCAGTAGACTATATATCTTATCTTCTTTTATTAAATTTATATTTATTAGCTCAATTAATTCTATCATTGCAAGTACATTTCTGTGATCTTGCAATTCATTACCAGATATTATACCCGCAAGCCTATCTGTTTTTTTCGCCTTTTTGGAGAAATCACTATTCCAAGTGACATATCGATTTCTCCCCCGCTGCTTCGCCACATATAATGCTTGATCTACCCTCTCAACTAATTCACCCTGCCACTCACCCTGCATCGGACACGTTGTAACACCCAAACTCACAGTAACATCACGTCTATTGTCTAATATCTTTTCTTGTTCTATTTTACTTCTAAGTTTTTCAGCCACAAGTTGTGCTTCATAAATATCTGTATCTGGAAGAATAACAATAAACTCTTCTCCGCCGTATCTGCCAACGATATCTGTGTCTCTTAAATTACTTAACACAACATCACAAACCCTCTTTAAAGCATAATCTCCTGTCCTATGTCCAAACTTATCATTTATAATTTTAAAATGATCTAAATCATACATAATAAGAGAGAATTTACTTTCATCAAGACTCGATTTTTCAATTTGTTCATCTAATGCCTCTTCTAGGTATTTTCTAGTAAGCGTTCCCGTCAATTTATCAACAGATGAACTTAATCTAAGTTTATATTTTTCAATTATTATACCCACTACTTTGCTAATCTCTATACATTTTTTCATACTACCATTATTTAAATTATTTAATACTCTTTGAGATTCAATATATATATGCCCAATTACATACTTGCTTCCTTGTATGCTCTTTCGTCGTTGATTCTTCACAACACTTTTTTCTGCAATATCTTCCATGATAATTGGGATGCAAATAGACGCCTTTATAGTATTATAAATATTGTTTTTATCCCCAGCTGCCTCTTGGTTTTGCGAACCATCTGTTACTAACCCTGGTTTATCTCGGCTTAACATTTCAGATAATTTTTCTGTGGTCTCTGGTAACTCATATTTTCTATCACTGGCTGCAATAACTTTATATTCTTTATTGTCATCATTAATAATTATTATTGCTCTAGTCGCTAATGTTGTATAGGACAAATAATCAATTATGAGTTCTAAGTTTCTCAAGTTATCAGATTGCAAGTTTTCTAATACATCACCTATATCATGAATACCCTCATGAAGAGAAACTGAGTATATTTTTTTAATAGATTTTATAAAGTTTTTATTTTTCAAAATATCCTTATGGTTTACCTGCTCTAATATATCCATTAATCCTTCTTCATCGCTAATACTTGCCTGTTCAAATTTGAGCATGGAGATATCCTTATTATTTTTATAATAATTGTTAATACCTAAAAATCTATTGAAGGGTCTTATTGCATTGTTTAATCTTATATAAGATAACCTATACTTAATTGGTAATTTAAAATTTATGTTCTTTAATATACCACAAGCTTCAAAGTAATATATTACCGCATACAAATAATCCTCTTTATTAAAATAATAATCACCAATCGCAGTATATATTTTCCAACATATATCTATTTCTTTATATTTTTTTGAATATTCTAAAGCCTCATTAAAAACCTCAATACTGTTTGTATTTTCTATTAATCCGTCAACATACAACTTTTTAACATATACTCTGTGGTCTTTTATATCAATATTGATATTAATCTTGTTAATCTCATTAAAAATAATTGATGCATGCTCTTGTATTTCATTATCATATAAAAGTATTACAACTCCATAAAATATATTAAGTCTACTACTTACATATAATACTTTATTAGCTATTGTTACAATGTATGTAATATCCTTTATTAAGTCATCATCATTTTTTCTTAAATATATTTTTATACATTTATTTAAAATCTGGGCCCATAATGCATGTATGGATTGATTATCCCCATATAATTTCAAAACCATATTGATATAATTCTTCGCCTTTTTCATGTCCCCTAATTTATAGTTAATCTCAGCTGCTAAAAGATAGAATATTTCAATATTTTCCCTTTGATCAGGATAATTAGTAAGTTCCTTATTGCAAAGTTCATAATACTTATAAGCATTATCGTAATCATCTAATCTTAAATAAATACTAGCAATAGATGTATAACAATAAAATAATTTTAACTCAAATTCATATTTTCTACATTCCCCTAACTGTTCAATAAAACATTGTAGTGCTATTTCATACTTTTCTACTAGAAAATACGTCACCCCAATATTAATTGATGCATCTACCTCTCTATTACTAATATTATTCTTCTTACATACTTCTTTTATTTTTAAAAAATATTTTATAGCCATATTATTATCTTGGTAATAATATTCATAAATAAGTCCTATATAATTTAATGCTTTTATTAATTCATCAATATTGTTATATTTATTACATATCGTTATCGCATTTTCAAAAAACATTAATGCCTCATTCGCCCTACCTCTTCTCATAAGAACTACACCCTTATGATTATAAAATATGGATTTCAGTTCTTCATATTCACCCATGCACATTTCTATACCACTGTTACATATTGTTTCAACATTTTCATACTCTTGCCTTATCTCATATACACAAGCTTGAATTCCTTGACACTTAAGCCATCCAGAGCAATAGTCTGTTTTTTCTAACATGGTATTAATTTTTTTAATATAATAAATGACACTCTTTATATCATTTTTATTTAAATATACCGTTGCAACTTTAATCAAGCTATCTATTATGTAATTATGCAACTGATTATTATCATTATACATTTGAAGAGATAGATAGTAATTTATAGCGATGGAATTATGTCCTTCTTGTTCATGCAAATCGGCTAGATCCATAATGAGCTTGATGTTTTCAACTGGATTATTTAAACAATTCATTATTGATACTGCTTTAGTTAAATTTTTTATTGCATCGCTTCTATTTTTTAAAAGTTTCATTTTTCGTGCATTTTCAATGCAGTATTCAATAATCTTCTGCCGTTGATCTGACTTTTCTAAGTGATAAATTAGCTCCTCAATATATTCTGTACCGCCCTGTGCATAAAACCCTTCAAGTAGTACCGATGCTAATCTATGCATATTTTTTTTATCTTCATCACTAATTCTTTCATACATAAGGCTTTTAAGAAACTTATTATAAAAATCAAATACAAAACCTCTATCCTCAATTTTTTTACATAATATTCCCGAGGAAATAAGCCCTTTAATAACTATCTCGAGTTCTTCACTATTCTTATCAATAAACCCTTTTATTACTTCTAAAGAAACCGCGCTTTTAAATATCGATATTATTTTTAGAATATTAAAATTTAATTTCCCCATTTCTTTAACTTGATTAAGCAGTATTGGATGCATATCCTCTGGCACATTAAATTTAGAATAATCGTAATCTATAGTCCAACACCCTTTTTCTTTATCTATATAAATACTTTTTTTATTGAAAAAGCTCTTTATAATTTCTTGCACAAATAATGGATTGCCTTTTGTCTTTTCAAATATACTCTCTACAAATTTATATGGCATATTAGGCATACCTAAAATGTTTTCAATCATTTTACCTACTTCTATTTCACTTAACTCTTTCAAAAATATGTTGGGTACTACAACACTCCTAGATATAGTCTGCTTGAATTTTATAAATTTTTTGTTTAGTACACATTCCCCATCACAGTATGACATTATAATCATAATTTTTTTGTTTTGTAATCTCTTTCTCGTAATATATTCTATCAATTCAATTGTGAACTCATCTGCTAAATGAAAATTATCAATAATTATAACTATAGGTTTATTACCTATACACTCTTCTATAAAGCCCGCAGCAAAGTGTATAAGCCTATATTTTTCTTTGTCTCCACTCAATGGTTTTGAATGTATTATATTCTTTTTACTACCTAATTCAGGTATGAATTTTACCAATTCAGATTCATATCTTTCTAATATTTCTGGTTCGCATTCAGAAATGAGCTGTTTTAATATATCTACAAAAGCCACATTACTGTTTTTAGTAGAAGCCTCTAATTTAAAACTATTATAAACATTTACTTTTCTCAAAGAAAAAAGATATTTTAATGACTTAAGAAACCGAGTTTTACCAATACCAGATTCGCCATGTATAAAAACAGTAAGATTATTTTCACCTTCATTTTTTATACATTCATAGCTATTGATAATTTTATATACTTCATCCTCCCTACCTATCATTTTCAAGTTAGTATTTAATTTGTTTATTTCCTTTTTCCTATATGGTATATATTTCTTTTCAAACAAATTATTTATGTCTATTACCAATTCTGAAATATTTTGATATCTTTTTGTAATATCACTATAAATCATCTTTTCAATGATCCTTTGAAAGTTTATGTTAAGATTTTCATTGTTATTAAATATCTCTTTTATTTTAAAATCATTAATTTCATCATTTATAACAAAATTACAATTTTCACTCTTCATATATATGATAAACAATAAAATTCCTAGAGAATATATATCACTAAATATACTACATTTCTTACCTTCTAATATCTCTGGAGCCTTAAAATACTCCTCACTATTCTCATCTTTCCAAAAAGTTTGTTTTTCAAGTTCCACTGTTGCAAAATCCTTGAATTTAACGCAATTTCTTTTGTACTTCGTATTTGTAACTATTGTATTACTTAAATTTATATCACTATAAACAAATCCTTTTAAATGTAGATAATTTATACTTTGGCATATTTCTATAAATAAATCTAATACCTCATCACTTTGCATATCACTTACTATATCTAAAATATTAAAATCATTTTTAACATACTCATTTGTGAAAAAATAAACTTTGTCATCTAATTTTTTATTATCTAATAAATTTAATAAATCAAAGTCATATACTAATGTTACATTTTCGCATTTTAAGTTAGTTAAACTTATAAATTCTTTTGTATAAAATTCTATTAACTCTTTCTTTAGAAATTCTGAGTTAAGAATATTTAATTGTACCGTATCATAATTTTTTCTTATATCATTTACAATATAACTGGAACCTAACCTATTTTGTTTTATACATTTAATTATTCGATATCTATTATTAATAATTTCCACTTTAATCACTTCCTCAAATATCAATTAAATTAACATTTTAGATAATGCTAGAAATTCATTTTCAAATATAGTACACTCTAGGTTCTTTATCCCATTAATATAATAAGCCATTTAAATGTTTATGTTAAATTTTGTATATCTATGTTATTATACCAATAAAATGTGTCATTTTACTGTTTTTATATAAAATGTTAAATATGGCTACTAAAATGACATTTAGGATACTGTTGTTGCATGAATAAATATATAAAAAAAAGAAACAATAATAATATATTTATGCTATTCATACTATTTTATTGATAAATCTGCGCAGGTGGTGATTAAGGAGGATACTAACTTGACTTATGAATATGAAAATTTCAAGTCAAATGCTATTGTTTTGGACCATAAGCTTATAAACATTATCCCTATAAATGAGAATATGATTATTGAACTTACTGAGTCCCCAGCAACTGGATATTGCTGGCACTACACCACCTCTGATCCTTCTATTGTATTATTAGAAGAGAAAAAAACATTTGATTTTAATAAACCAAATATCTTAGGTGGAAGTAATCAAATTATCTGGAAATTTAAATGTTTAAATTGTGGTGAATGCAAAATAACCTTTTCTTATTATAAGAGCTGGAAAAGAGAATCTTGCTCCTTAGATGAATTCACATACATAATAAAAGCTGAGTAGTCTAAGTCACTAAACAACTTATCAAAAAAACAAAAAGGAAAGTCCACCATATGTAACGTGGACTCTCCTTATAAACTGTTATTTGTTAAAACTTAAGTTAATATCTCATAACCTGTTTGAGTAACAAGTATGGTATGTTCCCATTGAGATGACAATGAGCCATCTGTTGTAACCGCTGTCCAATCATCATCAAGTACCCTTGTATCTGGGCTCCCGATATTAATCATAGGTTCAATAGTAAACGTCATATTAGGTAATAATATTGTACCCTCACCTTTTTTACCTATATGAGCTACAAATGGTTCTTCATGGAATTCTAGTCCAACACCATGACCACCATAATCATAAACTACAGAATAGCCAAGACTTTCTGCATGTTGCTGAATAGCATTTCCAATATCCCCAAGCGTATTAAATGGTTTCACTTGTTCTATGCCAAGGTCTAGACATTCCTTTGATACACGCACCAAATCTACTGATGCTTTTGAGCCCTCTCCTATTATGTACATTCTACTAGCGTCACCGTAATATCCGTCTAATATGCAAGATACATCTACATTAACTATATCGCCATCTTTTAGAACAGTTTCACATGGTATACCATGACATATCACATCATTTATTGATGTGCATACACTCTTAGGGAATCCACCGTAGCCTAATGGTGCTGGGTATGCATTATGCTCTACCGTATATTCATGTACCCAAGTATTAATTTCCTCTGTGGTTACTCCAGCTTTTATTCTCTCACTAACAATATCCAGTACATCATGAGTTAGTTTACAACTTTTTCTTATACCGTCTATTTGTTCCTGTGTTTTCATGATATCTCTAGGTATTGTATACCCAACTTTCTCCTCTATATTGCTTATAAATACGTCTTGATCCATATGACATTTTTTATATTTCTTGCCACTTCCACACCAACACACATCATTTCGTGATAATTTATTCATTTCATTTCCTCCCACCTAAAATTATTCTAAACATCAATATTAACTACAGATTAGTTATAAGGCATCTTAGACTTGTTATTTTTTATTATGCTAAGTATATGCTTATCTTTAAGCAACCTTAACTTCTCAAGGTTATATGCTTTATTGATGATTTAATCTTTTATTACAGTTACTATTATACCTCTTCTTTACAATTGTTGTGCACTAATTAATAATTAATAAATATTAGTGTAATTTTAGCTCATAATAGTGTAAAATATATTATTATACATATATACTAAAATAATATATATTTTGTAATATATTATTCGTACTAGAATAGATTTTATATTAATATTCATTAAAGTGACTTAATATTCAGGATGTGATGTAATTTTGAGACTTTTACCAATTGAATTTGCAAAACCAGGAGATTTTTTGGCTAAAACTATATTTGATAACGATGGGAGAATTCTATTAAGGGAAGGTGTTGCATTAACTGATTTTTACTTGGCAATGATAAAACGTTTACAAATTTGTTCTATATACATTAATGATGAATACAACGAAGCTGAAATTGAAGATGTTATAAAACCTGAGTTACGCCAACATGCTATTAAAGCTATAAAAGAAGCTTTTTATAGCTTTGAGAAATATAGTTTGTATTCTACTAATACCAACATTGATGAAAAAAAAGTTTCAAAAGAAAAACGAGTCTATTTCGAATCTATAGGAAGTATTGCAAAGAAAATAATTGACGAGATAATAAGTAAAAAAAATGTAATGATTAACCTCGTAGATATTAAAAGTATGGATAATTACACCTACCAACACAGTGTAAACGTAGCCGTACTTTCTCTAGTATTAGGTGTTCAATTACAATTAAATCAGAATGAGCTTTATACTTTATGCATAGGAGCGTTACTACATGATATAGGCAAAACTCTTATTCCAAAACAAATAATTTTAAAACCTGGTCCCTTAACTGATGAAGAATATAAAACTGTAAAAGAACATACCACAAAAGGTTATGATTTTCTAAAAGGATGTTTGGAAATACCTGCTCCCGCTAGAATTGTTGCTCTTCAACATCATGAAAAAATAAATGGGCGCGGATACCCAGATAACATAAAAAATAAATCAATTAATAAATTTGCTAGAATTGTTGCTATTGCAGATGTGTATGATGCACTTACATCAGACAGGCCCTATAGCAAAGCCATGTGCCCTAATGATGCTGTAGAATATATTTTTTCTCATGGTGATACTCAGTTTGATTACGAAATGGTTAAAGTATTTTCTAAGGCAGTTGTTCCTTATCCACCTGGAACCCTGGTCAAATTAAGCACTGGTGATATCGGTGTAGTTATGGCTGTATTTCCTAACTTTGCTTTAAGACCACAAGTTAAAATTATAAAAAAAGGAATAAATTCTAGTTCTAATGAAGTTGGCACAACCGTTTCTCTTGTTTCACAATTAGATATCGTAATTAGAAATATTGAGTTTGCCGTCTAATAATGTTACATCCTTTAACAATTAAAAGCTAAAAAAAGTGGGTGTCTCACAATAGAAAGTAATTTCTATTGTGAGACACCCCCTTTCCATTAAAACATTTGAGGTACCCTAATCTATTTTTTTAATAGCTTATTTTCTATATATTATTTATTATATAATCCTTTTTAAGATACTGGTATTTATTAGAACTTGCATTAACTACTAAATTATTATTAGCTATTTCTGCAGCTTCTTCTATATTCTTAGCCTTAAACATTATAGTTCCACCATTTCTATTATACATTCCCCCACATATTAAATATTTAGAAGAACGATTAATCTTATCTGTACTTGAAGCATAAGTTATTGCTAAACTGTCATTACCCTCTCTTGAATAATTTATTTTAACCAATAAATCCTTTGTTTCCATTTGTTTTACCCCCAGTCCAATAATCTACTTTAGAAATGTCATTAAAACTATTATAAGATGAAATAATTATATATTTATAAATACTTTAAAAGTATTTTGTCTTATTATGTTATGTATACATTGTAACGAACATTTGTTCGTTAGTCAATAGATTTTATTTTCATAATAAATATATATGTTTTGCTTGTAATTTTTATTACATGTAAACTTAATACATATAATTTTAAGAACCTAAAATATTAAGGATAATAAAAATACAGGCTTAGGGTATGTTTATACCCTAAGCCTGTACCCAGTTCCCCAAACAGTTTCAATGTATTGAGGCTGAGATGTACATTTATCAATTTTTTCCCTTACTCTTCCAATATGTACTGTTACAGTCGCAGTATCTGATAACGCATCATATCCCCATATTTTTTCAAATAATTCGACTTTACTAAATACCCTGTTAGGATTTTCAGCCAGATAAAGTAATAAATCAAACTCCTTTTGAGCTAAGTTTATTTCAATACCATTTACAAATACCTGCCTACAATCCTTTCTTATTTCTAGTCCCCTTATTATAATAGTGCTACTTTTCACCACAGAGTTAAATTTATTCTTTATTCGCTCGTAATTTCGAATGTGTGATTTAACTCTAGCAACTAGTTCACTTGGGTTAAATGGCTTTGTAATATAGTCATCTGCACCAAGACTTAATCCTTTTATTTTATCAATATCATCTTTTTTTGCAGATACCATTAAAACTGGGATTTCCTTATCCTCTTGCATACTGCGCAAAATAGTAAATCCATCAATTTTAGGAAGCATAACATCAAGAATTAACAAATCAAATTCCTTTGTTTTCAAAGCATTTAATCCATCTACCCCATCATTACATATTTCAACTTCAAACCCTTCAATCTCTAAATAGTCTTTTTGAAGCATCGCAATACTTATATCATCTTCTACTATTAAAATTTTTTTCATAATACTCCTTTATTTGATATTTTCCCAAATGACATCAAAATACTCGTACCTTCATTTTCATGACTCACAGCCCAAATTGTGCCGCCGTGTCCCTCTACAATTTGTTTTGCAATTGCAAGTCCTAGTCCACTTCCATTTGCTTCACTTCTGGCCGCATCCGCTCTGTAGAATCTATCAAAAATTTTATTTACATCATTTTCATCAATACCAGAACCATTATCCCTTATTTCAATTATAATGCTAGAATTAGTTTCTCTAAGAATAATTGTGATTTTACCTTGCTTTTTATCCATATATTTACGAGAATTATCAATAATATTTAGTATAACTCTCATTAATCTTTCTCTATCAATCTTAACGTATTTTAAACCCTCCAAATTATTTTCCAAACAAATTTCTATGTTCGACTTTTCAAGTTCTGGTGCGCTTTCATGAATACAGTATTTAAAATAATCCATAATATCTGTGTTTTCAAATTTAAAAGGTAATTGACTGAGATCTAACTTCGAATATAAAAGCAAATCATTAATCATAACATCCATCTGAGTGGCCTTTGAATAAATAGTCTTTAAATATCGATCTGCCTTTTCAGGGGTATTAGCAACCCCATCCAAAATACCATTAACATAACCCTTTATTGACGTTATAGGTGTTTTAAGATCATGGGATATACTAGAAACTAGCATCGTCCTATTCTCGTCATACTTCTTTTTGAGGCGGATAGAATCTTTAAGTTGTATTCTCATCTTTTCAAAATCAGCACATAACTTCTTAATTTCTTGATCTCCAACTTCAATAATTTCTAGACTTAAATCACCCTTACTAATTTCTCCTACAGCTATACTTAAAAGTGATAAGGGCTTTATTATTCTTTTAGAAAGTAGATAGGACATATACATGTTGAGTGCTATAAATGATATAAGGAATATCGCAACTATAAATATAATAAACTCTTCTAGAATGCTTGAATACCTAAAGACTGGAGCAAGTAATATGACATTCCCTCTGTTACCATCACTAAACCTAATTGGAGCTACTTCTACCATATAAGATGTAGCATCAATTTCTACTAATTTTTTTTCAAATTTAGTATTAGCTTCTACTAAACATTTCTCTATGTCAATTTTATTTACATCCTTTGAAGTGAAAATAATAGTATTATTTTTAAGTACTATTATTTCTCCATTTATGGTTGATAACTTTTGATGTAAATATTGTTGATATTTTATATCCTCTATATTATAAGAACTTTGATTACGTACAATATTGCTAGTGTCAGCTAATTGGGTCTTTATGAATATGAACTTTTTAAAATTACCATAACTTACGTCCTTTTTAAAAATGGTTGAAGAAATAAAAATAAATAAGACCGCAGCTACAATTGTAATTACAAAAGGAACTATCACGGTTACAGTGTTAGAAAAGATCAATCGTTTTTTTATATTCATTTTTCACCTCAAAAATGTCTTTAAAATTCTTTTTTGTCAAATATATAATATCCTGCTGTAAAAAATATTATACCATAACTAATCATCATCATAAATTGTAGAAAGATTTTTAAAATAGGTACGGTATCCATAGTAAATAGCGTATACCAGTTCATCATTGATGTAATAAATATACCCGAATATCTGTAAAATACAATTCCGAGTCCCTTAAACATAACAAAAACAAAAATAGACAGAAAAAACACGCCTATACCACTTTTAATTATATTTGCAAAAAATGCAATGATTATTGATAATATCACCATAGGAATTAACGTTACAATATAGGAAACTAGAATTTTAATAACGCTACTAAATGTAGCTGAATTTGAATTAAAAAGACAACCAGCAATTATTGAAAAAATCATTATAAATAAGAGATTCGCTATGATAAATAACATAATTGCAATTAACTTTGATGCATAAAATTTGAACCGTGAGATGGGCCTTGTTAGTGCAATTTTCATAGTGTTTTGTGAAAACTCCCCTGAGAAACTCTCAATAGTAACAAGAGCAGTAAATAAAGGTAATATTGTATTTACAACTACTGATAGAACCAATATAGGAAATTCCATACTAGAAACTCCGCGTAGTCCAAACCCAGATCTTAATACTATCATAGATAGTTGTCCTATTATTATAATAACAAGTGATATAATCACAGCAACTATTATCTTCTTTCTTTTATATAGCTTTTCAATTTCATTTATTAAAGCAGCTTTAAATTCTACCATTTCGCTCTACCTCACTAACAAAATAATTTTCAAGTGTTGAATAATTTTTTAGAATATTCTTCATAGTATCAACATTAAGCATTCTCCCATTGTATAACACACCAATATGTGTACAAGTAAGTTCAACATCGTGAATAAGATGACTTGATATAAAAAATGTTGTATTTTCCTTTTCTGCAAGGTCCTTCACTATATTTCTCATAGCAATCATTCCCTCAACATCAAGTCCATTTAAAGGTTCATCTAATATAATTACCTCTGGCCTTGCTAAAATGGCTGCTGCAATTCCTAGTCTTTGTTTCATTCCAAGCGAGAATTTTCTAGGTTTCTCATTTTTGTATTTAAGAATACCTGTTAGCTCTAAAACTTCATCAATTCTCTGATCATCAACATCCTTATAATATCTTGAGACTTGCTTTAGATTCTCATAAGCTGTTAAATAGGAATAGGTTTCTGCTGTTTCTATAATGCACCCGACTTTTTTCATTACTTGTTCATAATCCTCTAGTATACTGTGTCCTAAGATTTTTACATCCCCACTGTCTGGTCTTATAAGTCCAGTCATAATTTTCATAGCAGTAGTTTTCCCAGCACCATTAGGTCCTAGAAATCCAAAAATCTCCCCTTTATGTATATCAAGATTTATATCTGTTATCCCTCTTCCATTTTTATATACCTTGGAAAGGTTTTTAATCTCAATTACTTTCTCCATTTATTTCCCCCCAAATACACTTTTTAAAATCTTTTGATTATAATTATATTGTTTAATAATGATAAAATAAAGATACGGGGACCCTACCCCAGAATATTTTAATTTAGAGTCCCCCATATAATTTTAATGATTTTATTTGTTATTTAAACACTTTACTGTAATTACCGTTAGAATTTAAGGTTCCACCACTATTTCCATTTTGGTTAAAGTATATAGTTGCTGAACCTTGGTCAATAGATATATTCCCTGTGAAATTAGATGCTTTAACCTTCCCATTAAACTGGCCTTTTTCAAATGTTGAACTAAACTTAAAGTCTTTTTTATCCACTGCATATTGCTCAAATCCTTTTACATATTCCTCATAATATCTTCCACTGACACCTTTATTGTCTAAGGCAGTGATGTCTACAAATCTCTCACCTATTTTTACGAATTTTGCATCTTTTTCTATTAAAATATCTGCTTTATATTTTCCTAAATATTTTTCAGGATTAGTTAATTTACTATGATCTTGTTCCACATTTTTTTCTACTTTCTTACCTGTTAAATCAGGTTTATTAACCTTAGTCGAGTTAACATCCGTCATCTTTGCTAGTAACTCAAAAGTTAACTTATGTTCTACGCCTTTTGCATCTTTACCAGAAATTACTCCAGTGCCAAGAACAGTTTGAATAAGCCCATCTTTAGTTGTTACCATATTTCCTTTAACATCTTTTACAAATACATCATTTGTTATTTTAGGTATACTACTCTCATTATTAGGGTTATTAGATATATTACCAAATGCACTCTTAGATTCAAGAGATACTACTGCATTAATAATGGATGGTATTTGTGCTTCACTTAAAGAACCAGACAAAGTCTTACTTCCATCAGAATTTTGCGTAACCACAACTGCATCCTTTAAATTACCAACAACAGCATCTGCAATTTTTTCCATATCAGTTGCTCCCTCTTCTTTAAAGGGATTTTGTGAAATTGTAGTTTTATGAGGAGTTGTAAATGTAGTTGTATTATATATATTATTCGTGCTATTTTTATATATAGACTCATTTGAATCAGAGTAATTATACTCCTCTGTCTTTTTTAAGCCATCAAGTCCTTTTGTTACAGTTTCTTTACTTCCCTTTGCTACGTCAACTTTACTAAGAGAATCTTCAGAATAAACTACATTACCATTATCCTTTATAATAATCGACATGTCTCCAGTATAACTTGTTAGTTTAGTTGTAGCATTTTCTGCTGTATATTTAACAGAATCCTTAAGTTGGTCATATCCACTTTTAGTTAATACTTGTGCCATAGCAGTAGTTGCAAACATTACACTTCCTAGAGCAAAACTTACAATCATTGCTGTTTTCTTATTTAACTTCATTTTATTTAATCTCCTCTTTGTTTTAAATTTGTTTTTTAGCATGAAAGTCTTTCATAATTCTATTTTAAAGTACATGTCTCTACTTTCTATAAACAAATTATAAACAAATTATAAACTCTATTCATTTAATTTTTACCCATTCTTATTGCCTTCTCCGTACAACTTTCCATAGCTGAAATTACAGTGCCTCTAAAATTATTCTTTTCTAATGTGTATACTGCCTCTATAGTAGTTCCCCCTGGTGAACATACATCGTCTTTAAGTTTCCCTGGATGTTCACCAGTTTCAAGCACCATTTTAGCAGCCCCTAGCACTGCCTGTGCTGCCATTTTATAAGCTTTGCCTCTTGGCATTCCTTGAAGCACTGCGCCATCACCTAGGGCTTCAATAAACATATAAACATAAGCCGGAGATGATCCACTAACCGAAGGAACCACGTCAATAAGTTTTTCCTCTAATATTTCTACCTTACCAAAACTTTCAAATATTTTCAATACATCTTGTAATTCATCAGGGTTTATATTTGCATTTGAACAAAGTGCACTCATTCCCTCGCCTACAAGCGCTGGAGTATTTGGCATAGTTCTTATAATTTTTGCCTTCTCCCCTAATAAATTACTCATACGCTCTAAAGTTATTCCCGCTGCAATAGTTACTATAACCACATCCTTCTTTAAATATGGTTTTATTTCCTCAATGACATCAATATATTTATAAGGTTTTACAGCAAGTATTACTATATCAGAAACCTTTGCAACTTTAGCGTTATCATTTGTTACTTTAATATTATATTCTTCTTTTACCTTATTTAAATTCTTCTCCGATGGATTACTTGCTATTATATTTTCGCTAGGGACTAAATTTGATTTAACTATTCCACTTATCATAGCCCTTGCCATATTCCCACAACCTATAAATCCTATTGTTTTATTCATATCAATAACTCCTCCAATGTAAATTTAATTAATAATACTAATTATATCATTAAAATGCACATTCAAATTGATAACATTTTTTAGTATAAATATTTAAAATTTGGTTATATTAATATTGAAATGTTTAATATTAAGAGTAATAGATTAATGATTATTTTATGCTCTTAAAAAATATAAGGAGGATCTTTATATGTCACATAAAGACAACAAAAACAGTAAAGACAATAAAAAAGCTAGTCAAAAAACAAAAAAAGAATTAGACAAAATGAGAATGGAAACTGCAAATGAAATAGGTGTTTCTAAAGAATCTAAAAAATTAGGAAAAGAAACGAAATAGTTTTTAAACATCCCTAAATCAAAAGGAAGATGCCCTATGACATCTTCCTTTTGATTTATTATAATGATATTATATTAATATATGATGTGTTATTATAATTGCGATTTATTACTATTAAAATATACAATCTTTTATCTTTCCTTTGCTATAAAAAATATTCCTAACATCTCTGGTCCTACATGTGACCCTACTGCCGTACCAACATAATTTAAAATAACATCCTTAACATTTCCATTTTCTCTAAGTAATAATTCTAAAGCTAATGCATCTTGAAGACAATCCCCATGGCTTATTGCAATAACTTGCTTAATGCTTGGATCTGACTTTTCCTTAAACTTTTGTACTAAAGTACTTATTGCTTTTTTTCTTCCTCTACACTTAGAGAATGGTATAAGCCTACCTTCGTTGTCAACAAATAAAACAGGTTTTATATTTAGTAATGTACCAACAGCTGCTGCAGAACTAGATATCCTTCCTCCTCTTTTTAAATGATTTAAATCATTTACCGTAAACCAATGATTAATCCTCAGTTTATTCTCCTCAAGCCATTTAACTATCTCTCCTGTAGATTTCCCACTCTTCAACATTTCATATGCATAATATGTTAAAAGTCCCTGTCCAAGGCTTGCGCATTTACTATCTACAATTCTTATATCAGCATCCGGAAAATCTTCAAGTATAGTTTCTCTTGCTATATTTGCACTATTAATAGTTCCAGTTAATCCAGAAGACAATGCAATATATATTATAGACTTTTTCAGTAGAACATATTTTTTGAAAACTTCTAAATATATTTGGCTATTAATTTGTGATGTAGTAGGCGTTTCTCCCTGCCTTAAAGCGTCATAAAAATCTTTGCGAGTAAAATCCTCTCCAAAATCATCTTCTCTTGCTTGCCCTTTAAAGTTACAAATCAACCCTAATGGTACTATATTATCCTGTTTAATATATTCTAAAGGTAAATCGCATCCTGAATCTATTACTAGAATTATTTCACTATGTGTTTTACTCATAACTTAAATCCCCTTTGCCATTCTTTAAATATTATTTTTACCTTTTATTCTATATAATTTATATATACACCTCTATACAAAAAAAGAAAAGCAAATATACTTTTCCTAGCTTAATTGAAGTGGAAATTACTAATTATTCTACTACCTTACCAATCTTTCTAAACTTATAATATCTTTTGGTAAGAAGGGATTCTATCGATTCACGTTTTAATCTACCAATTGCTTCCTCTAAGTTACGTTTAATACTAATTGACATCTCATCTACATTAGTATGTGCTCCGCCTAGAGGTTCTTTTATAATTCTATCTATTATTTCGTAATTTATCAAATCCTGAGCTGTTATTTTCATCGCATTAGCTGCTTCACTCGCAAGACTTGCATCTTTATATAATATACTCGCAAAACCTTCCGGTGATAAAATAGAATAAATTGCATGTTCGAGCATCCAAACTTCATCCGCTACCGCCATTGCTAAAGCTCCGCCACTTCCACCTTCACCAATGACTATTGAAATTATTGGTGTTTTTAAAGTTGACATATTCATAAGATTTCTAGCTATTGCTTCACCTTGACCTCTTTCTTCTGCACCTAATCCACAATATGCCCCTGGAGTATCAACAAAACAAATAACAGGTCTTTTAAATTTTTCTGCCTGTTTCATAAGTCTTAAAGCTTTTCTATAGCCTTCAGGATTTGGCATACCAAAATTTCTCTTTATATTTTCCTTTGTGTTCTTTCCCTTTTGCTGCGCTATAACAGTTACAGGTATACCATTAAACTCTGCGATTCCACCCACAATTGAAGCATCGTCTCCATAATATCTATCTCCATGTAACTCAATAAATGAATCAAAAATTTTATTTATATAATCAAGAGCAGTCGGACGTTCCACTAGCCTTGCAATACTTACTTTATCCCAAGCAGTTAAATTTTTATAGGCTTCCTTTTGCATATTATAGAGCTTTATTTCCATCTGTCTTATCTCTTTATCTAAATCCATATTTTGATCTTTTGCTAAATTTTTTAGCTCATCTATTTTACTTTTAAGTTCATACATGTTCTTTTCAAAAGGTAAAGTTACCATAAAATTTCACTCCTTATGTATTACTTTTGTCTTTCTGTCGGTGCTATAAATG
>NZ_JAHLDU010000014.1 GCF_018861905.1 Clostridium sp. DSM 17811 | reverse complement strand
TCAGCGATATCTATTAGGTAATGCAGCATAAACAAAGCGCCTACCAAATGATAGACGCCTTGCTTGAAATCTTTAATTATTTCCACTGTCTACTTGACAGGGGGCAGTTCAAAGGGGGCTCCTTTAATATAATAATTATATCAATTCAATGTTAATATTTTATACCAAAATAAATAACAAATTGTAAATATTTTGTATTTAAATAAACACCCTCATGGAGGGAAATATGAATATGACATTATGAGAGGTTGTTTTATGATAAATAATTATTTTAGTATCTTACTTATCTATTAAAAATGCAAGAATTTGGTATCTCGTCCCAACATTTATTACAAGAAATACATTTAGGCTTATAATCTTTGTTATCCCTCCATTTATTAATTAAATCTGGCTCACAGAGTAAAGTTCTAGATAATGAGAAATATTGAATTTGCGTAGTATTTAAAATCTCATTCATTAAATCCATATTCTTATTTCCTCCAACTAGGATTACTTTGGCATTTACAACACTTGCAATATTCATTACAGCTTCTTTAAAATATGATTGTTTATCTACAGTATTAATTCCTTTTAAAAATGGAACTTTACCTTCTCCAGAAGATAGGTTAACTGCACTAGGTTCAATCATATCTATTCCTAGTTTATCAATTCTCTTAAAAACTTCTATAGATTCCTCTTTGCTAAGGCCTTGATTTTTATCCATAAAGTCATCAAAATTAATTTTTATCATAATTGGGTAATCCCTGCCAACTCTTTTTCTTATTTCCGCTATTACTTCATAAATTATTCTTGCTCTGTTATGTATATCTCCACCATATTCATCGGTTCTTCTATTATAATAAGGTGTTAAAAATTGGCTTAATAAATATCCATGGGCTGCATGAATTTCTACAGCATCAAAACCAGCTTTTTTTACTCTCACCGCCGCATCACCAAATTTGGCAACAATTACTTTTATATCAGCTTTTGTAGCTTCCTTTGGTGTAATTCCACTTACTATGTTTTTAATAGCTGAAGGTCCATATATGTACATTTCACTGGCATTTGCATGCTCGTTTTGTGAGCCTCCATATACTATCTGCATTGCAATCTTAGTTTCATATTTATGTACTTTATATACTAAAATTTTATATTCTTCAATAAAAGAATCATCATAAATTCCAGACATGCCAGGATTAGGTTTCTCATCCTTTGATATAAATGCATATCCGGTTAGTATTAATCCAACGCCTCCCTTTGCTAGATTCTCATATCGCTGAATAAATGCGTTATTTATATGACCATCATCTTCTGCCATTTCATCCCAAGTAGCCGCTCTAATAAATCTGTTTTTAACCTGCATATTATTAACGGTTGTTTTCTCAAATAAATTTTTCATATCGATCCTCCTTGTTTACTACATCAGACTCTATTATAGGTTCCTAATAATTATTTTACTTGGTAAAGCATCTTCACATATATTATATAATTAGTAGGACATTAATGATAGTATGCACTTTAATGTAAGGTACTAATAAAAAGGAGACTAATGATATGGAGTTATATTTTTCTAAGTTCAATAATTACTCAATCCATGTCAAATATAACTGTTTTTAGCATAAAATTACACAGGCTTTTATCCAAACCTGTTCATTTAACATTTTTTCTATAATGATATTAAGTGAAAAGTCTGATATGATAGGTATACACATTAGTGATTTAATGGACGAATGGAAGGCCAAAATATAAAAAAATAGCTTAAAATAATGATTGATAGGGGAAAACATGAAGATATTTCAAAAGATTAAGAAGTTAAAGAAGATTAAAAAGTTACATGCAGTAGAGAAAATAGATCCGGTTAATGCAGAAGTCGCAAATAATGATTCTGAGAATACTAAACCTTTTAAACTTGATCGACCAATACTAGTAGACTATATGGACAAAAACAATCAAAAATAATAAATATTCAGCATAATGAACGTCGTTAATAGAAAAAGGGCTCCATTGATCGGTTTGTTAATTTACTTCTTCCTATTAGGAGTCATGGCAATTATTGAAGAAAAAAATATTATCCTTTCCGGTGAAAAAATTTTATTATTTAACCTGTTACCGGAAAGGTGAGCAAATCAATATCTGAAAAAATAATGTTTTATTTTTCTGGTTTAGTTGCCGTAATAAATTCCTTATAGTTTTCTAAACGTTGTTTATAATCATCTGATTTCTTTAATTCCATGCTTATAGCAACAGTATTTTTGATATCCTCTACATGAATAAGTTTTCCAGATAAAGTATCATGAGCGTGTTCTAATTGCTCATTTGGGAATTCAAATCTTACTTTACCATCTATAATTTTAACATCACCTTCAATACCACACATACAGCAAATTGCATGTGTAGATTCTCTATCTAAATAGAAGTTTCTACTATGACAATGTGGACAAACTCCTTCCTCTCCTTTATAAGAAGCATTTGCAATATCTTTTGCAGCTTTTGCAAGATTCATACCTATTTCATGTACTCGTGTAACTTTATCATTATCTATAATAATACCTGTAGACCAAGGAAATACTTCGTTATCTATAACTTTCCACATAGGAGTTAATGCTTGTATTGCACAGTCACATTGAAATCTTGTAACCCAGTCTGAACCACCAAACCCTATATAAGAAATCACTTTATCTTTTAATATTCTTGGATCTGGTGCTTTGCTTCCTGTTGCTTTTGCAATTTTAGTTGCTATAACATTATTACCTCTATCCATTCTTGGTCCAAAACGGTCTCTAATTGTAAGGAATAAACTTGGAGTCCCTTTACAGAAAATTGGATTTGTAAAAATTACTCCATCTGCATCTAACATCTTGTTTAGTAACCAATCAAAATCATCTTTTAATACACACATATTTCCTTTTCCTGTCATAAGTGAGGCAACACATGCTGTGCACCCAATACAATATTTTATATCCAAATCTAATAAATGAATAAATTCAACCTCTGCACCCATTTCCTTTGCAGCCATCAAAGCTTCTTTACACATTGAATCATTATTGCCATCTTTTCTTCCACCTGAAATACCTAAAATTTTCATTTTTTATCCTCCTCATTATATATGATATTTAAATTAAAGACCGCTCGCTTTTTCGTTTTCTAGGCTTAAATCAGAGGTTGAACGAGAATTCTTATTTCCAAATTTTAAAGTAAAGGATAAACAAAGTCCTACTAAAACAAATATTACTGCGACTGTTGCACTTGACTGAAATCCAGTAGCTACTGCAATTTGCTCGGAAGCTGAATTATTTAAGGCTTTTAGCTGGGAAGCTGACATAATACCAATAAATAATGAGGAGCCAAGTGCTGCTGATATTTGTTGAAGGGTATTCATAACCGCTATTCCATGTGGGTAAGCTTCTTTTGGTAGTTGGTTAAGAGAACTCGTTTGACAAGGTGACATTGTAAGCCCAACCCCAATGCAGACTACTATATATGAAACCATAATCTTAATAAGAGATGTATCACTATTTGAACGTGATAAAACGAATAATGCCACAAGGATTATAGTAAAACCTACTGGTATTAGTACTTTCACTCCAAATTTATCATAAATTTTTCCGCCTATTGGAGTTACAATTCCACAAGCAAGTGATGCTGGAAGTAATACCATAGCGGCTACAAAAGTTGTTGTTTTAAGGGCTCCTTGAAGGAACATAGGTAACATTACGTTCATAGTGAACATTGTCATCATTGTTAACATAACAAGTACTACCCCTACTGAAAATAAAGGATATTTAAATATACGCATTTCTAACATTGGTTCTTTTAAAGACAATTGACGTTTAACAAATATAATTAATGATATTATTCCAACAATAAAAATTAAACTAATAATCTTCATATTTCCATCACCACTAAAACTACTTATACCATATATAACTCCACCAATTCCGAGGCTTGATAATATGATTGATATAAAATCTATCTTAGGTTTTGTTAGAGTTGACACATTAACTAAATAAATTGAACCTAAAATCATAGCTATTAGTATAAGTGGTATTAGCATTATAAATAATGCATGCCAACTAAAAAATTGTAATAGGATTCCTGAAACCGTTGGTCCAAGTGCGGGCCCAATTGAAATTACACAACCACAAATTCCCATAGCCGCTCCATGCTTTTCGGGTGGGGTTACCAATAATACTGTATTCATTAAAAGTGGAATCATCATTCCAGTTCCCGAGGCTTGTAACATTCTTGAAACAAGTAACATTGCAAAAGAGCTCGAACAAGCTGCACATATTGTTCCGACTAAAAGTAATGTCATTGCCCCTAAAAATAAATGTTTTGTTTCAAATGTTTGAATTAGAAACGCTGTAATTGGCACCATAACTGATACAACTATCATGTATGCAGTAATTATCCATTGCACCGTTCCTGCTGTAACATTCATTTCCTTCATAAGAGGAGATAATGCTACATTTAATATAGTTTCATTAAATACAGCTAAAAATGCGCTGAAGGCTAATACGCCTATAATTGCGGTTGAATTGAATTTTTTTGTAGGTTTTGTTGTTTCCATAAATTTCGTTCCTCCTATTATTAGACCAGTCTTTATAATAAACTCCTAAAAAAACACCTATTATAAAATAGGCATTAATAAATCATTTAAATTTCATATTCCATTACTATATATTTATTAAATTAGGTATTTGTTTAGCTAGGATTCTAAGTGAATCACCATTTTTCTTTGTAAGTGATAAGGTAATTCCGCCTTCTACCATTGCAGCAATTACACAACCTAATTCATATGCTTTATCTTTGCTAATTCCAGAGTTGATTAATTTTTTTGCATATATATTTTCTAATGAAGTAAATATCTCGTCGCAAGCGTTCCTTAAAATTTCACTTGTTATATATGTCTCTAAAGCTATTAAGCTTATAGAAATATCTGGAGTACTTTTTTCATTATCAATTAGTATTGCAATGTTTTCTATATTAAATTTAATAGCTTCAATTGGATCTTCGATACTGTCTAATGCATTAATTACTTTAGTTATTATTTTTTGACCTGCTAATTTTACGGATTCTAAGGCAAGTTGCTCTTTTCCTTTAGGAAAATGATAATATAATGATCCTTTTGGTGCTCCACTTTTTGCTAAAATCTCATTTAGCCCAGTTGCGTTATATCCCTTGATTTGAAAAAGTCTTGATGCAGTTTCTATAAATTTTTCTTTTACATTTACCTTATTATTCATATCGGTATACCTCTCTAATAAATTATAGTGACTGGTCTATATTTTTTATTATACTTTAGGTTATAACAAATGTCAATAATTAAATCATCTCCTGCGGAGCTCTACTGGCAATAATATTACAATCTGTCCACCGCCTGTATATATATCATTCTGTATGCGAAGCGTACCATTATGAACCTTAATTACCTTATCAGCAAAAGCTAATCCGATACCGTAATGTCCTGTTTGACTTCGGCTTTTATTATTTGTATAAAACATTTCTGTAGCTTTTTTTAAGGCTTCAGAAGAAAACCCTTTTCCAGAGTCGGTAATAACAAAAGAAGCTAAATTATCTCTCAGAGAAACCTCTAAATTTAATGATGTTTCATTCGGAGTATATTCAAGTGCATTTATAATAATATTCATGAATGTCCGTTTCATTGAAGAATAATCAATGATCCATATTACCTCTTTGGGCATGTGGTTATTAATCCCAAAACGAATATCTCGATTCCCAATAGATGCAAGTGTATCCTTTTGAATTATATTTAGAAATTCATTTATATTGTTTGTTTCTTTATGCATGGTGAAAATTTGATCGTTTTGAGAAGTATCAATCAACAGTTGTGTGTATTCTTCGATTTCACTTGTTGCCTCTATGATTTCATTTGCGTAGTCTAATGCCTTTTCATCCTTTTGTGTAAGACTCAACAGTTCTGCATTTCCTTTAATAATGGTAATAGGTATCTTAATGTCATGTGCCAATGAACTAATCTGTTCTTGCTTGTTTTTTTCTTGTTCAAATTGGTAAGTTAAGGACTTTTTAAGATTATGACGCAAACTGTCCAAGGAATTCATAACCTTTTGATGTTCTACAAAACAGGTAGGCTGAACTTCAAAATCAAGATCCTGCTGCTGAATCTTTTCGGTGATCAAACTAAATTTGTTTAATTCTTTTTTTATTTTGTTCGAAAATTGCAAAGAAAGAGCATATAGCGCAATTAATAAAATAACAACAAAAATTGCAACGATAGTTATCTCAGGATAAGGTATTAGCCTTCGAAATATTGGATTCGCAAATTGGACAATCAATTGGTAATGAATGACGCAGTATGATTCTGGCCGCTCAATTACCTCATAAACATTAGTTCCTAGTTGATGATTCTTAACATTAATTTTTGCTTTTTCGGTTTCAGATTTATTCATAGTACCATTAATAGTTTTTAAAGTTTGTTTATCTAAAATCACATATTTTAAGTTTTCGGGTATTAATTGAGGAGTTACTTGTTTAGCATTTTTTATATTTGTTTTAGCCTTTTCTACTAATCGCTGTGAATGGTTGGCTGATAGAAGAATGCCGGAACTTCCCATATAACTGAAAATAAGTAAAATAACAAATAAAAACATTATAGAAGAAAATCCTATTTTAAAAATAAATTTAATAATATAAACTTGTAAGGATGTTTTTTTTATTTCCACATGTATCCAACTCCCCAAACCGTTTCAATAGGGAAACAATTATATTCTTTGAATTTATTGCGGATTAATCGGATATATTCAGTAATCACTGAAAATTGGGTATCGCTACTAAAATCATAAATCGCTTCAAAAATTCCCTGCTTTGTAAATACTTTACCTCTGTTCAATGCTAAAAACTCACAAATGTTGTATTCATTTTTCGTATACGCAATAAGATTGTTACAAACCCTAATCTCCTTTTTATCAAAGTCAATTGTAATATTGTCATACACTAACTTTCTCGTGGGCTTTCCACGGGTTTCTCGCCGTAGGTATGCATCAACACGGGCGTTGAGTTCCATTACTCCAAAGGGTTTTTTTATATAATCGTCACCTCCAAGCATTAGAGCTCTAACAATTGCTGATTCTTCTGTTTTTGCTGTTAAGAAAATAATTGGACAATCTACTGTATGGCGTATTTTCTCACAAAGTTTAAATCCGTCTATTCCTGGCATCATTATATCCAGTAAGATCAAATCATATCCACAAAAGGTTTCTATAGGAGTATTTTCTGCATTTTGTAATGTAACCACATTATGTTGGTTGATTTCTAAAGCGTTTTTTATCAATTTTAAAATTCGCTTATCATCGTCCACAGCTAAAATTTTCGCCATATTTTCACCTCCATTATTTACATAATACTTTTTCTGATTATTTTTGTCTACCTTCCCAAAAATGAAATGTAAAAATATAAACAGCAACGCAGAAAATTGTCATTACTCCCATACACATCAATCCTATATCCATCCCACCTTGAGGGTAAGAAATATACTTCAGTGGTATTTTACTTAAATCATTAAATCGAAGTGCAACTATAAAGTCGATAAATCGTACAGACCAGACCCAAGGTAAAAACATCCAAATACTATCTCCCTGACTCGTAGAAGCTAAAGCTACAATGATAACTCCAGAAAATCCGACCATAGTGCAAACTCCTGTATTGAAATGATAAGCTAAAATTAAATATAAACTATAAAGGAAGATAACGCTTAAAAATATCAATCCTCCTGTTTTAAAAAATAAAAGATAATTGATGTTAGTTACATGTAATATCCATTTCATTGATATCATAAATAACAGGATAGCTGAAAATATAGCACCTAAACACATTGTGAGTAACATGCACAATTGGCTTATAAAAGTAGTTGTTTTATGTGGAAGTTTACCAATCATCATTTGATAATCTCCAGCCTGTTTCTCTTGACTTGCAATTAATCCACAAAGTGCTGCAGCAAGCAGTGGAAAGGCAAAACCAATCATCTTAAAAAAAATCACAAACAAGCCTAAACTACTCAACTTGCCAAAGCGACTAAAAGTCATAATGGCAACTAAAAGAAAAGGCATTACAATATGTGACCAAAGAAAAACACTGTGTTTGTTTTTAAAAAATTCTGCTTTATAACTATGCCAAAATACACTCATATTAATGCACCTCACTTCTTTTAAATGAAAAGCTGGTGAGAAAAGTTAGAATTAAAAATAGAAAAACACCTAATAATATACCTATTGGAATAACTCCACTGTTTAATAAAGTACTGTTTGATTCTAATGGAAGACCATTTGGATGAAGGTGTAATAGTGGACATTGTAACCGCAAAGGCCAAGTCCATGGATTCATCCACCACAAAGAAGAAGCAGCTTTTCCTGCGCCAAGTTCTAAATTAGCTGCACAAGTTATAAATAGTAAAACAAAAAAGTTTATTTTTTTACTTAACCATAAGCATAAAGGAATCTGCCAAAGTGATACCAACCAACTTATGATAATGGCTATAAAGTAATTGTAAAATGGGACATTACTCAAATGTTGTCCCATTATTAAGATCCCATTTGTTGATGCCTTAATAATGGTAAAGTTTAATATAAGAATAAGTATACCTAAAAAAACAGAGGATACTAAAGTGAATAATGATAAAAGTATAATTTTAGATATCCAACTTTTTCTTAAATTAATAGGAAAAGAAAAAATTGTTTTGTAACCTGTACTATTTTGTTCAAGTTTATGAAACATACCTGTAAGTAAGGAAATTAAAGCTGGCAACCATAATAATGACCAATGATTAATCGAAGTAATATCAGCGCTCTTGATATCGCCTCCTAAAAAACCAAAAATAGAGGCAAGGGCCACAGATAATATTGGTATAAAAATTGTTAATTTACGGAGCATAGTTCTCTTGGTTTTTAATGTTTCCGATATTAAATATTTTTTCATCTGGCAATGCTCCTTTTTTCATTATTTTTATCTGCAACATTCATAAACAAAGTTTCCAAATCTTCATTCTCGTTAATTTCACCTTGATAACCTAAGATGCCACCGCTCATAATCCCAACATAGTCTATAACCTGTTCTACTTCGGATAAAACGTGACTGGATAAAATTACAGTGATTCCTTGCTCAGGAAAAGATTTTATTAATTTTCGTAAGTCAAGAATACCAATGGGATCTAACCCATTAGTGGGCTCATCTAAAATCAACAATTTAGGATGATTCAGAATTGCAGTAGCAATTCCTAAACGCTGTTTCATTCCCATAGAAAAATGCTTGGCTTGCTTTTTTTCTGTATTTGTCAAATCTACAATTTCTAATACTTCGGAAATACGGTGATCTGGTAATCCTAAAAGAGTGGTATGAACTTTTAAATTTTCATGTGCAGTTAAATTCCCATAGATAGGTGGCTGCTCAATCAAGGCACCAATGTTTTTTAAATCATTACGGCTCCATGGATGTCCATCAAAATTAATTTCACCCGAAGTTGGCTTTAATAGTCCTGTTATCATTTTTAATGTGGTAGATTTACCTGCGCCATTAGCCCCTAGTAATCCATAAATATGATTTTTCGGAACTGAGATGGAAATAGCATCTACTGCATATTCCTTTTTAAATATTTTCGTTAATTCTTGGGTTACTAATAAATAGTCTTTTTGCATAATTAACACTTCCTTTTTTATTTATAAAAGAAGCATATCAAATAAAAACCAAGATTTTAACAAAAACCAAATTGTATACCCCTGGGGTTTAATAAGGCTAATTTTTCTTGTTGCCTGCGTTAATTTCTTCTCCATCTATTGTAAGTACACGTGGAGTGTTGAGTTTTCTCCCTTTATATTGAGATAAGTGTCTTGGCGACCTGCAAAAAAAGCAAACGTCAGGTCCTCTGCATTTACAATGATTTTATTATCTAAATTTAACATTAGTGTTCTCAATTAAAAATTATAATTTATGGGACAAGTTGTGGTATTATGTAATCATTAACAATAAAACTATTCTTTGTAAATTCATATTTGAATAGCTTGTATTGAAATTTTATTTAAATGCATAAAAATATAAAAACAGGGGTGTTTTATTAATGAAAAATTTTAAAAGCATTATGATGATGGGGTTTATGTTATTGATAGTTATACTGTCAAAGCCAGTGATGGCACTGGGGTTAGATAGTTTTACCAATGTTCCAAATTTCTCAGTGGTAATAGGAGATAATATGTATACTTTAGAGTATGCAAATAATCCAACGAATGCGAGGCTGATTAGTGATACAGTAGTTAAAAATAAAGGTGATATTTTTATAAAAACTGATGAAACTGGTTGGATAAAAAATAGTGATGGAAAACAAGTTAATAAGGATTCTGTAGACATTTCGACTATTAAATATAATAATGGTCAAGGGATCGGAAGTACTTTAAGCACACCAGTTAAAGAAACTTCTGGAATTCCTGTAACTTTAAAAGCTATGAAGATTATTCAGTTTACTTCAGCTATAACGAAGACTGGAGAAACCACAGCTATTTTTAAATACAGAGTATTAGATGAAAATGGCATAGATATTACTAAAACAGTTTTAGATATAGAGGGATCTGCTACTTCATATTCATCAGTAATCATCGATCCATTATCAGGTACAGGCACTATAACATTTGAAACTTTTGCTTATATAGATAAAGACTATATGGTTCTATTAGGTATTAAAAACAAAGGAGCAATAGGGCTAAGTTCAAAAGCTGCAGCACCCATTAATAGTACTCCTACAGAAATAGCTCAGGGCAATATAGCTGATGCACAAGCACAAGCGGCGTCACCTATATCTGAATTTATGTTTGATACAAAGGAATTAACGAAGACTAGTGATACCACCGCCACTTTCAAGTATCAGGTAATAAATAAAAATGGTCGTGATATTACACAAGTAATTCCAGCATCACAGCTAGTTGGAAATTCAATCATAACAAGCTTAGATCCATCAACAGGTACAGGTACGATAACATATAAGTTTTCTGATACTAATGAAAAAATCACCCTTACATTAAGTGATACCATAACTGGAGCAACAACAAGTTCAATATTTAATACTGTAAATTCAAAAATAGATAAAATTAAAGTGATATCAACAAAGATAGGAACTCATGGAGATATTGGGTATGCATTATATAGTGTATATGACCAATATGGAAATGATGTTACCAATGGAACCAATGTGACGTTCTCATCTAATATTGCTCAAGTTAAAGCTAATAATGGTGTGCTTACAATAACAGCAAACGCGGGAATTGATTTTAGTACGATTAGCTCATTGGTGATAAATGGATATGATTTAAAAAGTGGAGTTTCAACAAGTGTAACATTAGCTACAATTCAAGGTTGAGTGATAAAGAAACTGTTATAATAATGAATGTAAACAAAAGATAAAATTTTGTTGAGGTAATTGATATTTTTTTAAATGAGGTATGGGAGGATAGGTCATGAACAAAGAAGAACAGGTCATAATGGGTTTCAGGGACTTATTCAACAAGAGGGTTTCACTTAATAAGTTTAAGATGAAAGACAGTCTTAAGGGTTATAAGTCTTCTGAAGTACATTGCATCGAATACATTGGAAGCAATGTAGATTCCAATGTGACAAAACTTGCGGAGTACTTTTATATGACTAGGGGTGCCATAAGTAAAATAACTAAAAAGCTCATAAAAAAGGGCATTATCGAAAGCTATCAGAAACCGGATAACAAGAAAGAAATCTATTTTAGGCTTACTGAGCAAGGGAAAGTAATTAACAAAGTCCATGGGGAACTGCACAAAGAGTTTCAAGAGCGGGATAAAGTCGTATTTGAGCAGGTAACCGAGGAACAATTTGATATCATGCTTAGTTTCATGGAAAAGTATAGCAGGCATTTGGATGCAGAAATAAAGAAACAAGGTGGTGCAGATATAATAAATCAAAATGATTTTGAATAATGGTGTTGTATCAAAAAGTAGCCTAAATGGGGCTGTATCAAAACGCTGAAACATGAGCGTATGATGCAGCTCTATTTTATTGTTGACAAGGAAACAATAAAATGATAGAGTATTTATGTTTCCAAGGAAACATAAATACTTTTTTAGAGAGGTGAGAATTCTAAATGTGTAAATTTAAGTCAATAAACAATCTACAGAATAACCCGTTAATATATAAAGAAAGAATCAAATAAGTAGTGTAAAAGAATTTACACTACTGAAAATTTAAGGAGGGTCATTATATGGAAAAGAAAATGAAAGTCATGGGATTTATCGGAAGTCCGCGAAAAAAAGGCAACACTGCATGGATAGTAAACAAAATACTAGAAGGTGCGAAAGAAGAAGGTGCCGAAACTAAAGTCTGGGCTTTCAACGATCTTGATATCAAACCGTGCCAGGGTTGTTTGGGCTGCCACAATGGTGACGGGGGTTGTGTTATATGCGACGATATGCAGAAACTTTATGAAGAGCTTAAGGATGTCGATGCTCTTGTTCTAGGCTCGCCGGTTTACATGGGGCAGATGAGCGCCCAGGCGAAGATATTCGTCGACAGGTTGTCCGCAACAAACCATCCGCGATTTTATCCGCAATTCAAGGAACGTGCTGCGATAAAGATGATTCTTGTGTTTGATCAGGGTAATCCTGATTCTAGCCTGTTTCAGACGTATTATGATTATATGAAAAAAATGTTTCAGATGCTGGAATTCGATGTTAAAGACGTAGTTGTCGTTAATGGTATGCGAAATGGACCGGCGCATGAAAGAAAAGATTTGCACACTTCCATGAAGGGTATCGGTTTGTCATTGGTTTCAGAGAAAATTTTAAGATAGGAATATCCTCTTTCTTATTAGATGCATTTATGATTATTTCCGTTTTATTGCTAAATAATTTTTCAGCATACTATGGCGACTATGCTGTTGCTGCATTTGGAATATCTCAGCGAATTGCCCAACTTGCTCAGTTTGCTGCTAAAGGTTTATATATTGGAGTTATTCCCTTAATTGCTTATGCATATGCAGCTAAGAATATAAAGCGAATGAAGAGTATTATAAAGATTACTGCAGCCTATATTGCAATCCTAACTTTCGCATTTTCATTAATAATATTTATTTTCAGAGAATCAATAGTACGTTTATTTAGCAACAATACTTATGTAATAAACACGGGTATATACATTTTGATAGCTTTGCTTATTTCAGCTTTGTTTGCTAGCATTACTGGTCTTTTTATAGGGATATTCCAAGGAGCTGGAAGAGGTAAAGAGGCAACCATAATGTCTGTAGTGCAGGGAATATTATTAATTCCTATTATGGTTTTAGGAAAATATACTTTTGGTTTAGATGGGGTTATATGGTCGATGACTATAACAGAAATATTAACTTGCATAATAGGATTATATTTATGGATTAGGCTTAAGCGGGATATTTCTATGAAGGAGTAAAAATATATAGATATTTGCATAAAGATTATGAGAATATAATATTATATAAATAGTTTGAATTGGAGATATTAGATATGAAAATTAAAGATAAGGATATATATGAGATTTTTTTAAGTTTATCATATAGTCAATTAAAAGATTTATTTAGAAAGGCAAAGAGTAAACAAGAGCAAGATTTTTATATGATGTTATCTAATATGGTTTTACAAAGAGAGCAAGAAAAGGTAAGAGGTAAATAAATATCCTAAGGCTGTTGTAGTTGTAGGTGAAACCTGTTCAAGTTAGTGGAATTATTGAACCATAGTTCCGGCAAGTTTCTAAGCCTTAATTTTGGACTAAGTATATTAAGGTGCTAGTACCTAGCACCTTAATATTAAAAATGTATCGAGTAGTACTCAGTACTATTATGATGGAGTATTAAGTAATCTAACTCTGTTATTAGCACTTAATTTAAGTGCTAATAATTATACGTATTGTTAAAACGTTTACAAACAGCTACTAAATAATAAATTATGTAATGCTGATCTCGTTAATATCATTGGTGATTGATTACAATTCAATTTTTTTAATTTAGTAGTCGCTTCAAGTCTTTTTCTCCATTTGATTTTGGAGCGTGTCATTTTGACTAAACTTTTAATAGCATCAGATTTAATTTTAATTTTATATGTTACTAATATTTTAATCACCTCACTTATTCTAGATATTAGTATCTTTAAATTTTAGATATTTAAAATACTACCCAGTTAATATATATTTTTATTATAACATTTAAAGCATTATATAACAATTAACTCGCTTATATCGGATGGTTTTAAAATTATTTAATTTTGGATAAATCGTTTAAATGGTAAAAAGGAAGCCTTACCATTTAAAACAGATATGGAATCAAAATCATTAAATGGAGTTTCAAAATTGTTTGAGTTAAGGTAAAAGTAATTAAGAAAAAGAAGGGATAGTATGATACTAGGAATAGGCTCAAGTGGAAGAAAAGATATTAGCATGTTCCTTTAGCTCTTTTGAATACACCTTGGCGCATATTAATCCCTTTAATAAGTTAAATAGGATATAATGTGTATAGAAAATAAAAAGAAGCGGTTAGAGAGGATGAGGATATAAAATAAGGTGTGATTCAGAGAAATTAACATTCAAGCAAGGAGCCAAAAGTAAAACTCCTTGTCACAATAAAGGAATGAAACCAGTGATTTGCTTATATAAATAAAAGTGAAATACCTAACAAAGTTATAACTGCTCCAAATATTTCTCTTGGAGCAATTCTTTCCTTAAATACAATAATTGAAATAGGTATTAGTAGTATTGGAGTTATTGATGTTATTGTTGAAACTACTCCAGTTGATGCATGTTGAACAGCTAGTAAAGAGAGGGATACTCCTACAAATGGACCAAATAGTGAACCAATAGAAATATATTTCATTGCCCGCCTATCTTTAACCGCAACAACTAGCTCACCCCACTTCTTTAATACAGAAATGACAATTGAAAACCCAATAATTGCTGCTATAATTCTAATTTGAGTTGCAGCAAACGGATCATATGATCCCATCCCAAACTTACTAAAAACAAGACCAAAAGCTTGCCCTAATGCACCTATAAAAGCATATACTAATCCCTTAATTGGATGGGATAACCTTACCTTTTTATTACCTGGATTTTTAGTCAGGATTACAAGAGCGATACCAACAATAGTTATTATCATGCCCGAAAGCCCGAGCACCGTGATTTTTTCACCCATAAGAAGGAATCCTGTAATCGCTGTTATTGGTGGTACCGTTGACATAATTAACATTGATATACGTGCGCCAACTTCAACATATGCCTGAAACAAAAATAAATCCCCTATAACAAAACCAACTATTCCTGAAAAAGTTAACCATAACCAGGTAGAACTGGAAGCATCTATTGGCAAGATCATTCCTCTAGAAAATAAATTATAAATTGATATTAATATAAATGCGATAATAAGTCTTATTAAATTTACTGATATCGACCCGACTTTTTTTCCTGCGGCTTCAAATGATACAGCAGTAATTGTCCAACATAATGCAGTTGCAAGTGCAGCCATTTCGCCTAAGTGTGATTGAAACATCTAATATTACTCCATTCTCCTTGTTCTTCAAGGATTAGTTTAGCTTATTATCTTTCTATAAATTCTTTGTATATATCTAATGTATCTCCTGGTTTCTTTCGAGTGTACCATCTATAAGCAAAAATTAAAATTGTAATCCCTACAAGAAACAATATACCACGAATTATCATGGAATACTTTCCACTTAATAATTGGAAGGAGCCTGAAATTGTAATTCCAACAGAATTATTTATAAAGTGTGCAAATATACATAAATATATTGAATTCGAGCTTAAGTATATAGCTCCAATAATTAATCCTAATAAAAATGCGTTTATGCCCTGGGGGATATTCATATGAACTAATGCAAAAATTAAGGCGGATATTATAAGTGCTAAGTTTGGATTTATTTTGTTTGCCATACCCTTTAGAAGTATTCCTCTAAAAATGACTTCCTCATATATAGGTGCTATAACTGCAATGGTAAGTATCATAATAATAGGTGAAATAGACATTTCTCCAAAGGCTTGACTTATAAAATTGGGCATAGGTATCTTATCAACTAAGTATATTAAGCTATTATCGTAAGCTAAACGAAAACCTATAATAATTACAGCAACATGAATAAATTTTTTCTTATCTAAACCTTGTTTACGGGGCATATCATAGGATATTTTACTATACCATTTTAATAAAAGAGTAATAACAAAAAATTTAATTATTACATCAGCTACAAGGTCTATATATGGTAATGCAGTAGAATATTTTTTAGAAAGTATATTGATAATAACGATAGGTATTTGTCCTAATGATTCTAATAAAACCATTAGAATCATTATAAAAAACGCTTTTTTTATTGTTATTTTTTTAATATTTATAGTTCCTTTTTCTATATTTCTTAAAAAATTCATAATATCACACTCTCAAACTTATTGTATTCTTTAATCTAATTTAAATTAATACTATTTAGATTATACTATATGTTTATTAAAATGTCGTTAATAATACAATTCCACTTTAATAATAGCTTTTACAATAAGAGAGGACTAAAGTAAGCTACTTTAGTCCTCTCTTGTGTACTGGAATTTTACCTGATATTTTATAAAAATTAAAGAAATGTTTAAAGCTGTGAGTTTAATTCACTGCTTTATTCATTTCTTTAAAAAAACAATTAGTTTCACTATTTAGTTTTTAATAGTTTTCTGTATCTAGCCTCATGTCTTTTCTCAACATTTAACCTCATCATAAAGTATATATTTAATTAAATTCAGTGAAATATTCTATACTTTCCATAATCCATGAACATTACAGTATTCTCGTGCACTCAAAATCTCTTCTTCTAGAAGAAATATAGCTTCAGGTTTATCGCCAGGATTTAGATGTTTTCTGTACATTTTATTTGCAGTTTGAATTTCTATCCATTCAATATAATGTGTTTCTAACATGGGATGTAGAGCAGCACCAACTTTAACAAGAACTCCACCTTTAACTTTTTCAACAACGGGCACATGCTTTTCTTTCGCTGCATCCACGGTATTCTCAATTTGCTGTATCATTGGTTGTCCACAACAAACTAAAACTCCATCACCTGCATGTACAATCTCTACTATATTACCGCAAATTTTACATTTATAAACTTCTTTAATCTTATTCATAATTATACCTCCTAAATTTTGTGTTTGATTTATTGAGAAACGTTATTTCTTTTTTTCAAAATTTGATTTTATAGCTCCACATACTGGACAAACCCAATCTTCTGGAATATCCTCAAACTTAGTGCCTGGGGCTATTCCACCATCTGAATCTCCTGTTGCTGGATCATACTCGTAACCACATACTGAACAAACGTAAATATCCATAAAAACATCTCCTCTTAATTTATTTAATATTATAAATGACTTATAAGTGTATTCTTATACCATTATCATAAAAACGATCCTACATCTTAATGAATTCCAATAAATCGGCATTAAGCTTATCTTTATGAGTGTATGCCAGACCGTGGGGTGCACCCTTGTAAATCTTTAGGATTGAATTCTTTACCAACTTTGATGAACTGAGACCTGCGGCACCAATTGGCACAACTTGATCATCGTCACCGTGAATGATTAACGTTGGTACGTCAAACTTCTTGAGATCTTCTGTGAAATCTGTTTCTGAGAACGCCTTAATGCAATCAAATGTATTTTTACTACCTGCTTGCATCCCTTGAAGCCAAAACGAGTCGATCATACCCTGTGATACCTTTGAACCAGGTCTATTTGCTCCGAAGAACGGACCACTGGCAAGATCTTTGTAGAATTGCGAACGGTCTGCCAGGGAATTAGAGCGAATTTCATCGAACACCTCAATAGGTAAGCCAAGTGGATTGCTTGCTGTTTTTAGCATAAATGGTGGAACAGATGATATAAGAGCTGCCTTGGCCACACGTTTTGTTCCGTGTCTACCTATATATCGGGAAATTTCGCCACCTCCCGCAGAGAACCCAACTAAGATAACATTCTTTAAGTCGAGTGTTTCGATGAGCTCCGAGAGATTGTCTGCATAGGTATTCATCTCGTTACCAATCCAAGGTTGGCTCGATCGTCCATGGCCACGACGATCATGAGCGATACAGCGATAGCCGTTTGAAGCTAAGAACATCATTTGAGCCTCCCAACTATCTGAATTGAGTGGCCAACCATGGCTAAACACAACAGGTTGTCCTGTGCCCCAGTCTTTATAATAAATCTGTGTACCATCTTTCATAGTAATCATGCTCATTATTTTTGCCTCCTCTATATATTTTTTATTTTATGTTAAATTATTTATTTTCCCAATATTTTGCTGCTTCAGTTTCCATTTTTTCAAGTCTGTTATAGTAGTCAGGAAATTCTATCAAATGTGCAAGTGCAATTTTGCCTGTAATTAATGAATCATTATTTGAAACATTGGTATGTGGATCTATTGTGCCATGTTCAAGTTCAACGTCAAGTCCCATTCTAAATTGTTCTGTACTAAACTTGCTCCAGTTTATACCAAGGTTTTCACCTATTTCCTTAGCCTGTTCCCTCGTAAATATCTTTTTTTCAGACATAAAAACTACCTCCCTTTAAATATTTTTTTTATTCTTTTTCTATCGGTTTATCATCGTATACAAAGTTACAAGGTTTTCCCTCACAATTTAAGACTTCTTCATCATCATTGCCAGTATAGATTTTTTTATTATTTACGTCTGTTTCAAATTTATCTATTACTGGGATGTTATTATGTTTTGATAACTATAAGAGCTGTTCAATATCTTTCGACATAGCGAAAGGTTCAGTTGTTGGTTCATATCTTTTAACTATTCTACCATCTCTGTCAATAAGAAATTTCGTGAAATTCCATTTTGTTGAATTGCTTTATAATCATAAATTGACATTTTCACCCCTCCATTTTGTATATAAATTTATCGATACTAAAATGTTAGATAACATAAATTTTCACAAGAACTATAATTTTATTAGCAAAATTGTCTTGCTCTATTTTCCGTTTATGAAAATTACCCTCCTATAAAATAGTTATATAATTTAACACCTATTCAATATGGGACTAATAATTCCTTATTGCATAGGTATAATCATAACATTATAAAAAAATGATAATTAGTTTATAATGGTACCTGCAAATGTATAAAAAATTTAGAATATTTTATACAATATACCATATATGCTATCAAATTTCAACATTTTGCGACAAAGAAATCGTGAAAGTGTATTTAGCTGATAGATATTTCATTTAGCTAATTCCTTAAATGTTTCTAAATTTTCAAATAATATTCTATTGGCAATTGTCTCTAGTTTTTCTTCCGCGGATATTGACCCTTTGCTAAATTCATCAAAATCTAAAAGAATATATTTAGGTCTGTGTATTCAATTATAAATGAAAATTATTTTAAAATATGAAAAAGGTAATTTATATGTCAAGAAAGAGCATATTAGTTCAATCGTTGCATGTGAGAAGTATACCATCTACTAAGCAATATTTTCAAAGAGGCAGTAACCGGTACAGCTATTAGCATCCCTAAAAGTCCACCTACATTACCACCTATAATAATAGCAAGCATAATGAATACTGGATGCAAACCTACACTATCACCAACAATTTTTGGTGCTAACAAGCTATTATCCACTTGTTGAATTACAAGCATTCCAATTATCACCCATATTGCCTTAATGGGTTGTCCACTTAGTAAGGCAATAATAACTGCGAGAATAGTTCCAATAACGGGTCCAATATATGGTATCATGTTACAAATGCCTGCAATAATTCCTATTATTAAAGCATAATCTATTCCGATGAAATACAGTACAATAGCTGACAGAACGCCTACAAAGCAAGCTTCTACTAATTGTCCCCTCATATATTTATAAAACGTACTATTAATAACAGATAGTATTTCTTTTAATATATTTCCTGATTTACTTTTTCCAAATATAAGATTAAAAATTTTATTCCATAAATTCATAAAGTATTCTGAGTCTTGCATTAAATATATACTTAATACTATTGCTATGAAAAACGAAACTATATTGCCTCCTATAGATAACATAGAAGCTGTCATCACTTCTATGCTTGTCGAAAAATACGACTGAACATAACTTACAACATGGATAATCTTTTCATGTAGATTTCCTATCATCGAAATATTTGAACTTTGTAATTTCTTAGTAATAGTAGAACTAACTACTGCTGTCGGGTTATTTAAATAATTATTCAGATATCCTATCATCGTAGATATGGTTATATTATTAGAAATTTTTCCACCAATCATAATATATATTCCACTAATAATAGTTACAAAAACAGCTATTACTAATATATACATTCCTGAAATTCCTACTACCCTTCTGGGTGTTGCTCTTTTAAATATTTTTTTCTTTTCCAAGAAATTTTCAATACCTTTCACACCTGGTTTCAATAAGTAAACAATTACTAATGCCATAAGAAGCGGCTTTATAATTCCAATAATATTTCCTATTATGATTGATAATAAAGATAATATATCTTTTATATTATTGAAAATTGTTATACCAATATAAATTAGTAGCACGGTTATCGTGGCATATAAGCAGTATTGTAATAATTTTTTATCTGTTTTCATTTTCTTTTGCCCTTTCTAACTAGTTTCTTTACATTATAATAAATACATATGCAATGGTAAGTATTAAAGTATCCTTTTTTGAATAGGTCTATTTTAGAGAATAAAACAAAAAAAACAAATTCTGGATTATCACATAAGATTACAATCCAGAATTTATAAACATTTTTTCTTGTGTCCAAATTAAGACTACTATTCCTAAATATTATCTAATGTTTTCCTCTACCTGTAACAAAATCAAAAACAAATAAAATTACAGCTATTACAATCAAGATATGTATCATACCTCCACCAATATGAAGGACAAACCCTAGTAACCATAATATTATCATTACTCCTATTATCCATCGTAAAAATCCCATATATATCACTTCCTTTCATAAATTTATTTTTAACAAAATCCATTAATACATAAATTTAACATTTTTATGAGTTCTAATTAGATTATACTTACCATTTTTCAACCTATTTTTGTTATTATATATAAAACAACAACTAAAAAATATGGAGAACCTTAAGTATTACAATTATTACAACCACTCCACCAATTATTGCTAACATATAATTCACACTCCTTTTTTTTCTCTAACTATCAGTTTTTCTGTAACAAATACGGCAATGGTAAATACAATTTATACCATTGCCGTTTAATTAATTAGTTCTTTATCAACATATATATTTACACCGACATATAGTTATATTAAAAAAATGTAGATTCTCACTCAACTGTTTTAGCGTAAATGTTCATTGGAAATCTCTTCATCAATCCAGTATCCCTGTTGATTATAATGTTGATACAGTCCATTCTCGTAATCTCGGGTTAACAGAGATTCATCCGTGTATTCCGGTGACTGCTTAATATTCTCACGAAGAAGGTTGATGAATACTTTAGATTCATCCCAACTAACACGTTCTATCCATTTTGGTGAAATAAGAACCTTTTTCCCCGGCAACCAATTCTTTGTATCAATGATTAGGTAACGAATCGCCAATGTTTTATCATCAATGATAAAATCATCAACATGTCCAATCGTGCCATCTGTAGCTTGGATGTCGTACCCAATTACATCACTAGCCATGTGTAAATGGTTTTCCCACTGTTCGTTAACTTGAGGTGATCCCATTAATTTTTCTTGGTCTTGACTACTCTCTATGCGAGGAGAAAGTCCATACGCTCCCCACATGTTTGGTCCACCCCAATATACAGGCCATTCATAATACTTATAGTAATCTTCTTCATATTGTCGTGATATAGGTTCATCATTATACAAAGACGGACTGTTTTCAATCTGATTCTTGGTGAGATTAATGGTGATGGATTCTTCTTCTTTATTAACCCCAGCCAACGCATACGGTGAGATTATTACTTGTCTACCAGTTAACCAATTTCCTGTGTTTACAATCAAATAGCGAATTGCCCAAAAGTGGTCATCAAAATAGAATTCTTTGACCTTACCTATTTCTCCGTCTATACAGCTTAATTTGTAATTCTTTAGTGTTTTGGCTTTGTTTAACATAATAACATCCCTTTCGTATTCAAGTTTTTTGTAAAATGGTTCTGTGTTATATTTAAAAGAACAATTTCTATTACTGTCCTCGTCAACCAATAACATCAAAAACGAATAATATAACAGCTATGACAATTAATATGTGTATCACGCCACCACCAATATTAATCACCAGCCCCAATAACCAGAAAATTATTAATATCGCTGCTAACCAACGTAATAATCCCATATATATCATTCATTTATAAAATGATTTTTAACAAATAGTGTTAATACCTAAACTTTATGACTAATACTACATAAATTTAAATTTACGGAAAACTTAGAATATTATGGTTATATTGTATCACGGATGCCATCAAATTTCAACCTTTTTCGACAAATAATTTAGTTTATTCATTTACTTACTTACTTATTTATATAACAGTTGGTCAAGATAAAATAACCCAAAAGTCCTATCGCAATGCTAAAATTAATATAACTCAGCGAATGGATATGATCAATCAAATAACTAATATTATTCATGAAATTGGAATTCCTGCTCATATAAAAGGTTATACATTTGTAAGAGAAGCAACAAACAGGGTATTGAATGATATTGAACTTTTATCATTAGTAACTCAATATATGCCTAGATTCTCTTTCGTACTATAGATTTCGTAAGTAAATTGAAACTGTATATATCAATCACATGTGTCTGAATTTGCATATTTTTGTCGAAAGATATGATATAATATAAGAGAGTGATAGTAAAGTACGATATAAATACTCTATAATTTAAGGATAAAAGGAGTGTGAATTATATGCTAGAAATAATTGGTGGCGTGGTTGTTATAATTGTAATACTTAAATTACTCGGCATTCTGTAAGATTAAAGGTAATTCATAAAAACTACATTTAAATACAATAAAGAAGTTTTTCACAAATAACTAAAAGAAGAAAGGAGAATTATTATGTTAAGCAAAGTCAAAACACTAAAGGGTTACAAGTTGCAATGTCCCGATGGAGAAATAGGTAAGGTCAAAGAATTCTATTTTGATGACCACTTTTGGACAATTCGATATTTGATTGCCGACACAGGAAATTGGTTAGTTGGCAGACAGGTGTTAATATCACCTTATGCGTTGGATGGCGTAAATAACGAAGACCAATATATCGTAATTAATTTGACCAAAAAGCAGATTGAAAACAGTCCCTCTTTGGCCAGTGACAAACCCATATCACGACAATTCGAAGAAGATTACTATACGTATTATGAATGGCCAGTATATTGGGGTGACCCAAACATCGGGATAACTGGTGGGCTTTCTCCTTTTATTGTTAGTGGTCAAAATCAAGAAAAATTGATGGAATCAACTCAAGGTGATAAAGGTTGGGATAGCCATTTACGTAGCACTCATGAGGTGAGTGGCTACAACATTCAAGCCATAGATGGCGAAATTGGACACGTTGAAGATTTTATCATTGATTATGAGACATTGGAAATTCGTTATTTAGTTATTGCTACAATGAACTGGTGGCCGGGGAAAAAAATTCTGATTTCACCGAAATGGATAGAGCGTGTTAGTTGGAAAGAATCTAAAGTATTTGTCAACCTTATTCGTGAGACAATCAAGCAGGCACCGGAATATACTGAGGAGTCTCTGATAACACGAGACTATGAAAGCAAGCTGTACCAACATTACAATCAACAGGGATACTGGATCGATGAAGAGAATTTCAAGAAACAATCCCACTAAAACATGTGTGCGGAACCTACATTGCACGGCATGTTAAACGTAACTTTAAAAGATCTCTTCATATTAAAAGATTCCCCCATTTTAATATGAATTTGAATATAGATTAGTTTGGATGAGCCTGGTCATATACAGGCTCATTTTTTAGTACCCGCTCTATTTATTTTAATTTGATCAAATAACTAATATTATTAATCAAATTGCGGTGCCCGCTCATATTAAAGGCTTTATTAACTTAATTAATGTATTATTTATAACTGAATTTTACGCTATTTTGAGGGATTATTCGGTTTGAATAGTTGTTCATGAAATATGAATACTATTCAATTGCTGTAATATTAAAGGATATAAATCTGTTTGCTACTCCATGTTTATAATTCAATAGCCCATTATCAGTTTCAAAAGTTAAATTATATTTATAATCAACTGACGGAAATCCCATATATCATTGATAAAATAAGGCCAAAAATGATACAAAATAAAAAAGAATATCTGCTACAGCCATTATCAAAATACTTCGCAGTTTCCTACGAGTGTAGTATGAATATCTAGTTAATTATACTATTTTTACCTTGAATCATATATTAAAAAGCTTTAGTAAACACTTAACCTTTCTATCGATGGTATATGTGGACCTGAAGTATTATCTGGCGTGGAAAATAAACTTTTCATCCGTTCGTTTCAATTATTTTTATTCTAGTTACAATATATCCTAATAATTGTATAATAAAATAACATATAAATATTTTAATTGTATTTATCACAAAAACTTTACCTAATTTGCAAATATAAAGATATACGATACTTGTGAGAGTTGTTATAAATATATGTGAAAAAAATATTAACTTAAGTTTGCATAATAATATACTATCTATTTCTTTATCAATTAGTCCAATATTATATAATTTGATCTTCTCAAATTTCCAGTTATCTAGATCTATTTTGATTTTAAAATATAATATAGTGGAGGAAGCGATAAAACTTAGCAATACAATAAAAATATATATGGAATTAAAAGAAGACATTTGAAAAATGTTGTAAGTGTTAAAACGTGTTTTTACATTAGTCAAATTACCAATTCTTTCGGAAATAATAAAGGTGAAGTTTAAAAAAGCGATAAAGAAAATTATAATTTTATTATCCTTTAAAGAATCCTCTAATTCATTTATTAAAAAAATTCTCTTATAATAAAAATTTTTATTTTTTTTTGTAAAAACAATAAATATATTTATGAAAATTAAAAATAATATAAAAATTACTACTATACATATTAAAGAATAGTCGATATAATATCTAGATTGAAAGTTTAGGGCTATTCTTTCATTAAAATGAATGCAACATAGTATTAAAACATAGGGTGCTATTCTTAATAAATTTTCTTTTTTAGAATGTACCATATGTAAATTTTTATGATTTGTTATTTTTATTAAGGACAGACTATTAATAAATTTAGATGTCCATAAAATGAATATAATAGCAAGCAAAATATAATGTCCAATAGTAATTATGTAGATAATTGATTTAAATTTAAAAGTAAAAGCAGAAATTCCTGCTAATTTAAATATGAAAAGTACAATTATTTTTGAAAATATAATACCTAAAATTAATCCTATAGGCACATATATGAAAAAATTTAAAATATTTTCTAGGAGAAGTAGCATTTTCAGCTCATTACAGGTCATGCCCAAAGCCAAAAATGTTGCAAATTCTTTTTGTCTGTGTTTTACGAAGGAAATGTACGTCAAAATACTCCATAATGCAGTATTAAAGACAGCAATTGCGGGTAATACAAAAACATTTTTTCGATTAATTGCTGATACATATGAATTATATAGTGTTAACTCAGTAAAAAAGAATATAACTGAGATTATTAGGGAAAATACAAACAAGAAATATTGATCTAAATTTAATTTTATAGTTTGTTTCAGCATCTTTGCATAATTCATATCATTCACCACTAATCACTGCTAGAGTATCCAATATTCTATTAAAAAAAGCACTTTGATCTCCTTTGTTATATATATCTACAAATATTTTTCCGGATTTTATGAAAATCACTCGTCTGCAGCAGCTTGCAGCGTATATGTCATGTGTAACCATAAGAATTGTTGCTTTTTTGACATCATTTATCATTTGCAAGTAATTCATAAATTTTTTAGAAGTATTTGGATCAAGACTTCCAGTTGGTTCATCAGCTAAAATAATATATGGATCATTTATTAGAGCTCTACATGCGGCTGCTCTTTGTTGTTCTCCTAAAGACACATTATATGGATATCTATTTCTAATATCGTATATATCAAAAAACATAAAATATTCTTTTATTTTTTCATCAATTATTGGGGCACTGATTCCCTTAAATATCAATGGAAGTGCAGCATTTTCTGCAAGTGTAATATTATCAAGAAGATTAAAGCTTTGAAATATAATTCCTAGATTTTCACGCCTAAAAATAGATTTTTCTTTTTTGCTTAAGGAAGTTATATATTTATTCATTATTTTCACTGTTCCACTATTAGACGTGTCAATACCTGATAAGATATTAAGCAGAGTTGTTTTACCACTTCCTGATTGTCCCATAATAGCAGTAAATTCTCCACTTTCAATGCTTAAATCTATACCGTTTAATACATTATTAGAGTTAACTTCTAAATTTCCTCCATACACCTTAATAATATCCTCAGCACATAAAACTTCCAATGCAATCACCCCATTGTTTTTAAATTTTTGATGGATAAGTAACTGAAATAGTAGTTCCTTTATTAATCTCAGATTCTATGGCTATGCTATGATTCAACTTCTTTGATATTACTTTGCAAATATATAGGCCTATGCCAGTAGCATCGCCCACTTTTCTACCGTTTTCTCCTGTGAAAAATGGTTCGAAAACTCTTTTTATATCATAGCTTGGAATTCCAATACCTTCATCTCGAATTGTTAATTTTGTTTCTTTATCATTTCTATATATATTAAAATATACATATGTGTTTTTTTTGTTATCTTTAGAATATTTAATAGCATTTGATAGAAGTTGTTCAAGCATAAATTTATTCCACTTTTTATCTGTAACAATCAATATTTTTTCATATTTAAATTCTATTTTAGGAAATACATTATTATAGATAAATTGACTTTTTTTATTATTGATGACCTCCTTTAATAATTGAACTAAGTCCGCTGTTTGGGGTTCATAATCTTTTGGAAAATCTTTTAATCTACTAATGTTTAGAATTTGATCTAAACCATTCTTAACTTTATTATTTTCTTCTCTTATATCAAAGAACAATCTTAATATATTCAATTGGTTCATTGTGGAATCCTCGTTACTAAAGCTTGTTTCTTTAGTAGCTTTTTGAATGATAAGATCAATTATTGAAGGAGGAGTCTTTATATTATGAATCCATTGAGACAAAAAGTACTTATTATCTGTATTTTGTGCATGAATTTTACTTATTTTATTTGTATAGTTTTCATGAATTTTAAATATAGCATTAGCTGTTTCTAGCTGTTCATTTGTTTTTGGATTTAAATTAAAGTACCTGCTTTCTATGCCTTCATTGATACTTCTATTAAACTTATAATATTTGGACCATTCACTTAATATTAAAAGTAGGTATAGTACTATAGATAGTAACAAAGGATATAATACATCAATTTGAGTATCTAATGAGTAAATGTAAATAAGAATTAAAATTGTACTAAGAAAATATACAATAGTAAGTGATAGTTTATCTTTTGCAAAATTTATTAATATATTTTTGTTCATATTTAACCCTCTTGCTCAGAATCACATTGAAACATGTATCCTATACCCCATTTGGTTGAGATAACTTCACTAACACCAAATTCTTTAAGTTTAGTTCTTATTCTTGCTATATTAACTGTTAACGTATTATCATCTACAAAAGTAGTATCATTCCAAAGCTCTTCTAAAAGGTATTCTCTACTGACTATTCTATTTTCATTCTTAATAAGTATACTTAAGAGCTTGAACTCATTTTTACTAAGCTCAAGTTCAATTCCATTATAATGTATTTTAAAAGTATCTTTATTAAGCTTAATACCTCCCATACTTTCAATTATAGTGGATTCATTTGCATATTCACCGTACACTCTTCGTATTGCTGCTTGTATCTTAGCAAGCAGAAAGTCAAAGTTAAAGGGTTTTGTAATATAATCATCTGCTCCGAGTTCAAGTCCACGTATTTGTTCCTCTCTACTATCTCTTGAAGAAATAATAATTACAGGTATTTTTGAGGTTCTTCTAAAAGTTTTACACAATTGAAACCCATCGGAATATGGAAGATTTATATCTAAAAGAATCAAGTCAGCTTTTGAATTTTTAAGTTCTACCTCTACATTTCTAAAATCTTGTATATAAGTAACATCAAATCTATATTTTTGAAGATGTTCTGTTACGAGTTTATTTAGCCTGATATCATCTTCAATAATAAGTATCTTATACAAAACAGATTCCTCCTTTTTAAAGTTATGATATAATATAGTAACTTTTCTATATTATATCATAACTTAAAAGGGCGGAAAGAAGATTGAATTTGATAGTAAAGGAAACTGAGTCTGATTTTTGACTAAAACTTGAATCCTAAAAGGTTCCAGTAATTTAGATAAAGACTAAAAATTAAAAATACACAACAAAGTATTATATTACGTACAAGTATACTGGGATTAGACTTTTCCTTGTTCCAATATACATAGGTTGCAATCAATAGTCCAAAAGTAAATATGGTAGTTAGTATTGGAATAAACAATAGAAATATAACCATCTTAGGTAATTCTGGTAAAAAAGTAAGAGAGGATGATAAATCAATACATTCTTTAGTCATACCCAATAAAAATACTAAATTTAATATGCATATAGAAAGTATAATATATCTATGATGCTTATAAATTGACAATTCCTTAGTAGCTTTTTTCTTGAAATTAAGTAATAGCATTGTAATGGACATACATAAAAACAATACTGAAAAAAGTACAAAAATGATTTTATGCAACATAGGGTTTTCATACCAATGTATTTTCTCATAGGCAATGCTTGAACCAGGAGTAAGCATATAAGATATATTTCCTTGTTTATTTGCTTTAAAGGCAATAGTATCATCTCCTTTAATATTCTTAAAAAGTAAAGGTTCTATCTCTTTATAGAGATTTTGCCCACCTGGGTTTTTTACGATCAATGTATCCGACTTGCTTTTTATATTTAATGGTGGAACCAGTAGTAATACTAATTTACCTATTTCATTTCTTGGATATCTACTAGCTTGGTAAACACCTTCCAATTCTTTTAAATTACTTTTTGTAAATTTAACTTTATTATCCATACTGGTTTGTACTTTAGATTGTGGATAATATTTTTTCATGAATTCATTGGCTATATTACCACCGATATTGGCTCCAGTATCACCATTGGTTGAAATAAAAAATCCCAAATTACTGTCAGGTATTAAATATAAGAGACTATTAAAACCATAATCGTTACCACCATGGCCAAGTACTCTCACCCCATTTATATTGTTTTCTTCAAATCCATAGCATAAACCGGGAATATTTATATCCAATGGAAAATGCTTTTTATGCATATCCACTGTAGTATCTTTATTCAATATTGCAGTATTATCATAAGTACCATTATTTAAATGCGCTATCATAAACTTAGTCATATCATCTGCGGTGGTTTTTAATCCACCCGCTGGTGCCAAGGTTGTTCCATATATAGGGACCTTTTTATAAACACCATTTTTGTAATCATATCCTTTAGATAAGTTACCTAGTATTTTGTTATTGAAAGAAAAACTACTGTTATTCATATGTAGAGGCTTCAATATATTATCTTCCATATATTTATCAAAAGGAGTACCAGTCATACTTTCAACAACATAACCAGCTACAGACATACCATAGTTACTGTACTGGGGAGATTCACCAGGCTCACGAATTATAGGACGAAGGCGAGATATTAAGGTATCTTTTAATGGCTTTTCTTGTAGATAACTTTTTGTTTGAGATTCTCCGATAATTTTTTCATCAAAACCAGCGGTGTGAGTCAATAGATTTTCAAGTGTTACAGGTTTTGAGTATTTGTTTTCTATTTTAAAATCCTTTAAATATTTATTTATATCTTCCTTTAAATTTACCTTACCTTTTTCTTTTAGCTGCATAACAGCTGTAGCAGTAAAAAGTTTCGAAATTGAAGCTACTCTAAAAACAGTTGTCTTAGGATCGACAGGTATTTTTTTATCTATATCTGAATATCCATATCCTTTTTCAAAAAGAACAGTATTGTCTTTAACAACAGCAAAAACTGCTCCGGGTACTTTAAATTTTTTCAACTGTTCATTAAACAGACCATCTGCAAACTTTTCTACATTGTCCTTATTTAAAGGCTCTTTATGGTTGTTACCTAATAAAGATATAGAATTTTTTTCTTTACTTTCTGTTGTTGTAACAGTTTGGTGAGTACTCAGAATATGTGCTAAGCATTTTATTTGAAAGCATAAAAACGGAAGTACATATGCAATAATTATTATAATTATTAAAAATCTTTGCATATAAGTTATAGATTTTTTCATAGTAGTAGACCTCCTTAATTTTTCTGGATTGATTTGTTTGGTGTGCATTTAAAGGCTCCAAACATAAATAAATTCTATATGAATTAAGGAAATTAATAAATTGATTTATATAATAAAACCTTACAGTTTTGTAAGGTTTATTGAACTTGGAGTATTTTAACTATAAGTGGGTAACGAGTGAAGGGTCCGTACTAGAGTCTGAAAATAAGATATTGATGAAAGAGAATATTAAAATTTACAATAAAGTAAACGGAATTTACGGTTATATAAGGATAACGATGAACCTGAATCGTGAGTTAGAAAATAAAAGGAAACTATTATTATTTATAGAACTATATGTTAGAATTGAAATTATCAAACAATAATTCGAATTACGGTAAAATCTATTCGAATTATGTGGAAAGGAGTATGAAACCATGATAACAAGTATTTTAAGAGTGATTCTTACAAGATCATTTAAACCTTTAATGTTTACATCTAAAGTTGATTATAAAATGGAATTTGATTCAAACGAAATAGGAATATATGTACATATACCCTTTTGTAAGACGTTATGTCCCTTTTGCCCTTATAATAAAATCAAATATGATGAAAGTATGATAAACCCATATAAAACTGCATTGATTGATGAAATAAATATGGTAGGAGGACTATATGGACGTAAGAAAGTTATAACAAGTGTATATTTTGGAGGAGGTAGCCCTGCACTTATGCTTAATGAGCTTGGTGAAATTATCACTGCTTTAAAGAAAAACTTTAATATAAGTACTTCTATTGGTATAGAACTACATCCAAGCGATATTACTAAAGAAAGCTTATTAAAAATTAAAAGCATTGGATTTGATATGGTTAGTATAGGTATACAATCTTTTCAATTAGAATGTCTTAATACCCTAGGTAGAGAATATATTGATGGTGCAGAAAAAGTAAGATTGGTAAAAGCAGCTGGATTTAAAACTATAGATGTTGATTTAATTTTTGGTATAGCAAATCAAGGTGAAGATATTTTAAAAAAGGATTTTTTAATGGCTTTTGAATTAGGGGCCACTCAAGTTTCTACATATCCATTTATTGATTTTTCATATGCCAATAATATAAGGAAACCTTTAGGAAAACAAGAAAAAAAGCGACTTCTAAATTGTTTGGAGAAAACTAGCATTGAGATAGGGTGCGATCGAACAGCTGTTTGGACTTTTGCTAAAAAAGGCACAATACGATATTCATCGATTACCAGAGATGCTTTTATCGGGTTTGGACCTAGTGCGACTTCACTAACAAAGGAATTTTTAAAATTAAATACTTTTTCAGTAGAGGAGTATATCAAGTGTGTAAATAAAGGGAAAATACCTACAGCCATGACAATGAAGTTTAGCGAGAGAAATCGAGCTCTTTATTGGTTGTTTTGGAATGCATATACTTTAAAATTTAATGATGATGAATTCAAAAAGTTGTTTGGAGTAAATCTAGAGAAAATGTTCAAAATTGAATTAAGAATTGGTATTGCATTAAGATTACTTACTAAAGTGGAAAATAGCTATATTCTAACTAAAAAAGGAACTTATTTTTATCATTTATTAGAACAAAAATATACAAATCGCTATATAGATAAATCGTGGAGGGAAGCAAGAAAAAATCCTTGGCCAAATGAAATACGTCTATATTAATTTTTATAAATTACTCCAATGTTTTAGAATTATACAATTTTTTTGTTATGCCTTATCTTACAATTATAAACTAAATCATTTACTTAAGGATACTATTTTTAAAGTATATTACATAGGTGGTATTTAATATAGGGACTAGTCTGTCACTTATATTTTTTATTATTATGATATCAATAGCCCCAAAGTGAATATAGCATAAATGTAATTGTGTTACTTTTACTTTGGGGCTATAGGCTAGATGTTCATATACAAGAAATGCCGTGAAATTTTGCTTCCACGGCATTAATATTTTACACAAATACATGGTATTTGTATGAACTTTAAAAAACATTATGAATGTACAAGGGATTCCAATGCATTATTATATAATGGCATTTATTAATCTTGGTTAACTTAGTATTATGCCATTTTAGCTTATTATCTAATATTGTTAAAAGTATTGATGGTGCTTTATTTGCTAAACTCTTACCAAATCGCTTTTTATTGTTGAATTTACCGTTTGTGCATAATATTTATATTTACCACGAATTAATTTTCTTACCACTCTACAATATTTAGTTTTATTTAATAATGAAACTTGTGCGTATTCATCGTTTTTATTTATAATCACATTTATATCTAATCCATTCCATACTAATTTATTGTCTATAAACCTAATCCAAGTTTTATTGGATTTTCCCTCAACACTATTCATTTCACCATACTTTTTAAAATAAACTCTATTTGATTGATGGAGCATTAATTTTTGAAAAGCACTAAAACATCTAGGGATTTTCTCTAAAAAATTTTATATCTACATATCTAAGCGCCGAAAGTGCTAGCTATAATTCTTTTGTGAAATGCTATTACGTACCGCTGACATTATTGGGTGATTTGCTTTATCTACCATAACATTAACCATCAGTGCATACTCACTATTAAACATGGATCCATTCTGCCAGCACTTCATCCCTCATGTCAGTGATTTTATCATAATCATACTTTGCTGCAATAGTCAAAAATAATTCTCCGGTAACGTCTGAATGAGTAAGGGTATATAAATACTGATGAAATTGTGGAAATGATCAAAGTATGACTTTAATAACTTAATTAAAGCTGGTAGGTAGAAATTTTAAAGGATAATTGAGTATGTTTGTTGAAATGGAGCAGAGTTATATTTTTATAATCGATACCTACTATGATATTGCCATAAGCAAATACTTATTTTTAAAATATATTAGAACGAAATATTATGACGGAAATTGGAGGGCAAACGTTGGTTAGTGCATATAATAATTATGTTAATAAATTGAGGACTTACAAAGATTTAATTGAAGAACAAAATAAGTCAATAAAGAGTTTAGTTTATTTTAGATTTTTTACCTTCGTAATTGATTTTAGCGTTACAGTCTATACTTTTATCATTAAAAGTTATTTGGTAAGTATAAGTGTTTTTATTGTTTCACTGGTTATTTTTATTTATTTAATTATAGAGAAGAGTAAAGCAATCAATAAAAGAAATTACTCAATTTGCGACTTCATAGTAAAAGCCAATGGATTAGGTCATCCACTTTTAGGTTATAAAAAAATATGTAATAATATTACAATCAGTAATGAAAAAAACATTTTACTAATAACAGGCTCGAATATGTCTGGTAAGAGTACATTTCTAAGAACCATAGGTATAAATTTAGTATTAAGTTATATTGGCGCCACTGTATGTGCAGAAAAATTTGAATGCTCACTTATGAAAATTATTACTTGTATGAGAATAAGTGATGACTTAGAAAATAACATATCTTCTTTTTATGCAGAAATATTAAGGATAAAAATGATTGTTGAAGAGAAAAGAAAGAATAAAAAAGTATTTTTCTTATTAGATGAATTATTTAAGGGAACTAATTCTATTGATAGACATGATGGAGCTAAAGCATTAATAAAACAATTAGGTGAACAAGGTGCGTCAGGACTTATTTCTACTCACGACTTGGAATTGTGTGATTTACAATATGAGTATTTCAAAATTAAGAATTATAACTTCCAAGAGTATTATGTAAATAATGAGATAAAATTTGACTATAAAATTCGAGACGGAGTATCAACTACTAAGAATGCTTTATATTTAATTAAGTTGTCGGGTATAGATTTAGAATAGTATATAAGCCTTTGATTACAAGTTAATAAAATAATATGTAAAAATTACAAAATATCGTTTTATGTCATAAAACAGACGTTTCATGCTTTTATGGTTACATTATAGGCGGTAATGCAATATCATGTTAACTGAGCGATGGAAATCTTTCAAATTGTATTATTTAAATAAATATAGTAAGGAGAATATAAATGAAAATATATAATAATAAGGGATTTATATTGGGAGTACTATCTTTACTTTTCGCAATTGCTGAGGTTGTTATGTTTTTTGTGGATTCAAGTAAATCAAGTATAATACTTTTGATTATTTTAACGGTAACAGGAATAGAAGAAATAATAAGAAGTTTAAACAAAAAAAGTAGTATTGAGGATAAAGATTCTGAAGACGAACGAGAAAAATTTATTTTTTTTAAGTCAGGTAATATAACATGTATTATTACATTTTGTTTATGCATTTTGTTTTTATTAATACTTTCAGTTCAAGGGGTTAAATGGTGGGGCGCTCAATTAGTTGGACCTATTGTAACAACTTTAAGTATTATTAGTGCTACTATGGTATTAGTATGGTTTAGTGCTTATTTCTTTTATAATAAGAAAAATTAAACAAACGGGCTGTAATATATTGGTGACGGTAATTCTTTTGTGAAAATGCTATTACGTACCGCTGATATTATTGGGTTCTTTTCTTTATCTAACATAACATTAACCATCATTGCGTACTCACTATTAACCATGATCCATTCTGCCAGCATTTAATCCATCATGTCAGTGATTTTATCATAATCATACGTTGGTGCAATAGTCAAAAAAATTCTCCGGTAACGTCTGAATGAGTAAGGGTATATTTCCTAGGGATAATTGGCTTTGTTTCACCTGTTCTCATGCCGAAATTAACGTGTAACATTTCCATATTGAATTTGTTCAAAGCCTTCCCTCCATAACATAAATACATTATATATATTATGAAGTTAACTGTTGTTATGTTCTTGTTATGCATTTAAAATGATGGTGAGCGTATTCAATTGTATATAATAAAAAAAGCCATACAATATAAGAAAATATTTTTTTGTAGTTAAGAAAATTGATTGTTAAAGGACGAGTAGCCCCAAAAGAGTAGTTCCGTTTTTGCTTTATGGTTTAAAAAATGGAATATCTATATTAAAGATATTTGTTATCCTTATCTTTTAAGGAATAAACATTATATTCTTCCCATATGTTCTCTAAAGTAGAGAATGTTTTTACGATTTTTTCTTTTCCTCTTAATTCAACAGCTATGATTAATGCATTTATTACACTAAATGGTGCTACTAAGGAATCAACAAAGGAAGTTATGTTACTTTGTGCTATTAACGTATAGTTAGCATTCGATGCTAAGGGAGATGATAAACTATCAGTAATTGCTACAACGATGCCATGTTTGCTTCTAACGAATTCTAGAGCTTCAATTGTTCTTGTAGCATACCTAGCAAATCCTATCCCAATTATTATGTCTCGTTCATCAACATTAAACATCTGCTCAAATATATCACTAACACCATATGCAACTACCTGGACATTTTCTAAAATAAGATTTAAATAGAAAGCTAAAAATCCTGCTAATGCAGAGGAGCTTCTAAGTCCAATTATATATACCTTTCTAGCTTTAAATAATGAATTAACTATATCCTCAAAAGTTTGATTATTTATTTTCTCTAAAGTAACTCTAATATTTTCTATATCACCTTTTAAAACTTCGTCTAGTACATTTTCTTGAGTCATGGAGTCATAAGATAAGTTAAATCTGTGCATAGTAGTTAATTTATTTTTAATTAATTCCTGAAGAGATTTTTGTAGTTTAGGATAACCATTAAATCCGAACTCGTTTGCAAATCTTATAACAGTTGCTTCGCTTACTCCTACACGAATACCTAATTTAGCTGCTGTCATAAATGCTGCTTTATCATAGTGTTTTAGAATATATTGAGCTATCAATTTTTGCCCCTTACTTAAACGTAGAAATTTAGTTTGAATAGATTTCATCAAATCTTGTTTGTTATTTTCCAATCAACTCAATCCTTTATATACAAATATTTAATTAATATAAACTAGTTACTCAAATCGTTATCAAAATTATTATCTAAAACAAATTTCATTAATCTGCATTTATGATAATATATTATCATAAAGGCAAAGGGGGATGGAATGTGTGATAATTATAAATGCATTGCTGTAAACAATTACAGAATGATTAATTAACAGATGAACTTATGCATTGTGATTTGATGTTATCTGACTGCAAATAGTAAAGAAATCATAGTAACAAGGAGATAATTTCTAGTTATAGCATAGTGTGTTGTGGTGCTTATTTTTTTTATGTAAATTATTAATCGAAAAACAAATCTAAAATAAAATTAACGCTATTCATGCAATAAATGCAATATTCTAAATATTAAGATAACAATAAACAATCAGTAAAATTATACATAAATCAAAAAAAGATTTTTGAACTTAATGACTTAAAACATGTAATACCAATGCATAATGAGCAAAAAGCAATGGATTTAATTTAGTTATATCACTTATTAATAATGATTTAATGCATAGAAACCAAGTTGACAACATTTATGTATAATGTTATTGTAAGCCTATTAAAGTAAATAGGGGGTAATAATATGAAAGAAAACATGCAAAAATTTAGAGTGGAAAGTGATTCTGTGGGATCTGAAAATGTACCTGTAGAAGCATATTTTGGAGTCCAATCATTGAGAGCTTCAGAAAATTTTAATATTACAGGTAGAAGGATGCACAAGGACCTAATAATTAGTCTTGCCTAGGTGAAAAAAGCAACAGCTATTACAAATAATGAAGCTGGGTTAATGAATAAAAAAATTAAAGACGCTATAGTACAAACATGTGATGAAATAATAGCTGGTAAATTGGGTGCATATGATAAAGTTCATCCAAATGATCATGTGAATATGGGACAATCTACAAATGATGTATTCCCAACAGCGGGTAAGATGACAGCACTAAAACTTATTCCAAGGACGTTAGAGGAGTTAAGAAAACTTAATGATGTACTTATTGACTAAGCCTCATAGTAATTGTGTTATTGTGACTTTCATGACACTTTTTATTCGTGATTGCTAATTTATCTTATATTCACTGCTTATATCAACATTATCTTTTACCATATTCCAAATAGGACATGAACATTCTTCCATATTTTTTATAACCTTCTCAATATCATCTGCATGTACATCATTAGATGTAAGTTCAAATTTTAAGTGTATACTTTTAAAATATTTCGGTAATGTTTCTTTTCTTTCACCTGATGCACTTACATTTAATCCAGATACATTCTTATTCATCTTCCTTAGTAATAAAACCAAAGTCATTCCACTGCAAGTTGCTAGACTCATAAGAAATAATTCAAGTGGAGTATAACCATCTGCCTCACCTAAAGGTTGTATAGCATTTATAAATACATTATTGTTATCACGAGATATCGCTGAGAATTTCACCTCGTCATTTATTAAATCTGCTGTTACTGTTAAATTGTTAATCATAATAAAACCTCCTTGTATTCATTTTATTTAACTCTTTAAACTCGTCTTTAAGATAGTCTACAAGCAATTTCATCAAAGCATTTACTTTATTATCCCTCTCCTATGTAATCATTACCTAATAATATCATAATATTATAAATAGTTAAACTTTAATACCATTAGGGGATACAATATAATGGGATGTTATAAAAAATTTAAAATTAAATGAACCATTTAGCAGATATATCTATCTAATTAGTGTAAAGCAAAAAGAGGTAGCGCTACAGTTTGCAAAGAAAGGTAGGAAGTCAATTGAACAAGACTATATTTACAGATAAAGTTCTTGAGATTCAATCTATTTTATATCATGTGTCTAAATCAATTTTGATTCATGAGCAAGATTGTGAGGATGCAGTTCAGGGGGCAATTTTAAAAGCCTATAACAAATTAGATACACTAAAGAAAGAACAATATTTTAAAACATGGTTAGTTAGGATACTAATAAATGAATGTTATAGTTTGAAAAGTAAAGAACATTCACAAGTACCTTATGAAGAATACTTTGAGTCTGACAAGGCTGATGATAAAAATGATTATAGTGAATTATATATGGCCATTCAGAATTTACCTGAGCGTATTCGTATTACAATTGTTCTTTATTATGTAGATGGATATTCAGTAAAAGAAATTAAACAGATTTTAGGAATACCCACTGGAACTGTAAAAAGCAGGTTATCAAAAGGACGAAAATTAATAAAAATAAAATTAGAGAATATGGAGGCGAATTATGGATTCCTATAATTGGAATAATATCTTTCCAGATATGCCTAAAAGTTTTAAAAGTAAGGTGAATGAAACATTAAGCAGTTTACCGGAAAAAAAGGAGAATGATGAAATAAAAAATATAAAACCATATAAAAGAGGATCAATGAGGAAAAAAATTATTATTATATTGGCAGCTACTATGGTAATAGGAACGACTGTATTTGCCACAGGCACAGGAAAAATACAGTCTATATATGGAAGTTCAAGCGCTATACCAACATATACTACTATACCTACAGTAGAACAAGTAAAGAATAAATTTAAATTTAAGCCTAAATTAGTTGATAAATTTGACAACGGATACACTTTTGCAGATGGATATACAGACAATAAAAAAGGAGTTGATGAGAATGGCAATACTGTAAAAAAAACAAAATCCCTTGATTTTACGTATACAAAAGGTAATGACAAATTAGATCTTTCTATGGAAAACGGAATGCTCGAGGAAAGATCAAATAAAGAGACTGTTTTTGATACTTGTAACGGTATAGATTTATATTATAGTTCATCTGTTTATAAGACTGTACCAGCAAATTATAAATTGACAGAGCAGGATAAGCAGGATAAATTGTCCGGTAAATATGTGTTCAGCTATGGAAGTGACAAGATAGAAATCTCTCAGTTTAAATATTTAGATTGGATGCAGGATGGAATTCATTATTCTTTATCATCAATGAATTCTCATATATCGAAAGATGAATTAGTTAAAATGGCACCTCAAGTTATCTCTACCAAATAAAACTAATGCTTTAATAAAAAATTACTAACTTTCAAGAGTTAGTAATTTTTTTTGAATGAATTATCTCCTGGGTCGCTGTAACAGCTTCGAAGAAGATGCATTGACTACTGATTTACCCATTTGTAATTCTATTTAGTAGATAACAATTCTCAATTGTTATCCACCCACAAAACCTAATAGCTATAATTGAGCAAAATAAACTTTATGTTTACGATTGCGCTCCTAGATCTGAAATCACTAAAAATACAACTGATGAAGATATTAAATATCTACAGAAATGCTTATACTCTCATTGGAGGTTTAACTTATGTCATATGGAGACTAATTTAAGAATTTTTACTTATAATCTGAAGGCGTTCCCCATAGTTCTAAACGATTAAACATAGGATAAACAGAATTAAATTTCACATAAATAGGTGCTTTATCTAAAGATGGATTTTCTCTAAAAAACTCTCTATCTCCATATCTAAGCGCCGAAAGTGCTAGCGGCAATTCTTTTGCGAAAATGCTATTACGTACCGCTGACATTATGGGGTTCTTTTCTTTATCTACCATAACATTAACCATCAGTGCGTACTCGTTATTAATCATGATCCATTCTGCCAGTACTTCATCCCTCATGTCAGTGATTTTATCATAATCATATTTTGCTGCAATAGTCAAAAACAATTCTCCGGTATCATCTGAATGAGTAAGAGTATATTTCCTAGGAATAATTGGTTTTGTTTCACTTGTTCCCATGCCAAAATTAACGTGTAACATATCTGTATTGAATTTGCTCAAAACCTTCCCTCCATAATATAAATACATTATATATATTATGAAGTTAACTGTAGTTATGTTCTTGTTATGCACTTAAAGGCAAAATACAACATTCATTTGATAACAAAAGAAATTAGAAAAACAAATTGTATTTATAATTTGTTCACGTCCCACGGGGGATTTTCATACAATTACACGTTCTTCATACTATAAGTGGTTAACGCGTGAAGGGTCCGTAGTAGAGTCTGAAAATAAGATATTGATGAAAGAGATTATTGAAATTTGCAATAAAGTAAATGAAATTTACGGTTATAGAAGAATAACAATACAATCTTTTCAATTGGAATGTCTTAATGCCCTAGGTAGAGAATATATTGATGGTGCGGAAAAAGTAAGATTGGCAAAAGCAGCTGGGTTTAATACTATAGATGTTGATTTGATTTTTGGTATAGCAAATCAAGGGGAAGATGTTTTAAGAAAGGATTTTTTAATGGCATTTGAATTAGGGGCCACTCAAGTTTCTACATATCCGTTTATTGATTTTTCATATGCCAATAATATAAGGAAACCTTTAGGAAAACAAGAAAAAAAGCGACATCTAAATTGTTTGGAGAAAACTAGCGTTGAGATAGGGTGTGATCGAACAGCGGTTTGGAGTTTTGCTAAAAAAGGCACCTCGCGTTACTCATAGATTACCAGAGATGCTTTTATCAGGTTTGGACCTAGTGCGACTTCACTAACAAAGGAATTTTTAAAATTTAATGATGATGAATTCAAAAAGTTGTTTGGGGTAAATCTAGAGAAAATGTTCAAAATTGAATTAAGAATTGGTATTGCATTAAGATTACTTACTAAAGTGGAAAATAGCTATATTCTAACTAAAAAAGGAACTTATTTTTATCATTTATTAGAACAAAAATATACAAATCGCTATATAGATAAATCATGGAGGGAAGCAAGAGAAAATCCTTGGCCAAATGAAATACGGCTATATTAATTTTTATAAATTGCTCCAATATTTTACACAAATACATGGTATCTGTATGAACTTTAAAAAACATTTAACAAATGAAAATATTATTGACATCCTTTGGTTTTTCGCATAGTATAAAGTATAAGATTAAGACTAATTGAGAATAAAAATTTAATATTCTTGTTAGGTGAGGTTACTGTATAGATATATGCTACTGCCCAGAAACGTCGAGAGACGCCAATGGGTCAGCAGGTACTACCGGATTAAGGTTTTACTTAATGTAGCTGACAACATTCATATAAAATATGAATGGTTATGTTCTATGCTTTACAGTGCTAAAACTCAACGAGTGAAGAAACTATTATTTGGTTCGTATTGAATCTCTTCACTTTGTTGTGGGGAGATTTTTTTATTTTTATAAATATTTAAGAATATTATTTTGATAAATACACTAAAAAGGTGGTGAATTTGAGTGGAAAGCAACCCCGATCTGTATGATATTTTTATAAATAATTTAATATTGAAAAAGAGAGGATTATGTTTTACTACTCATTTTTGTTAAGGGTAAGATCCTCTCTATAAAAAGGAGGACATTACTATGTTTATGTTAACACTACCATTCCAAAATGCAAAGAAACAACAACCTGTTATAAAAGCTTTACCTACAGAGGTAAAACTAATTGAACATGAAGGGATTAAATGGGTTGATATAATTAGACCTACTAATAAGGAATTTGAGATGCTTAAAGATGTCTATGGATTTCATGAACTTTTGATAGAGGATTGTATGACTGAGCATCAAAGGTCAAAAATTGATTCCTATGAAGATTATAGTTTTATTGTACTTCACCTTCCAAGATATAGAAAAGACTGTGACAGGATTGACTCTGTAGAATTAGATATTTTTATAAGTCATGATTACGTAGTTACACTTCATGAGGGAGAATTCAAACCTTTAGTGGATTTAGCACAAAATTGCCAATTAAATGAAGCATTAAGGAAAGAATATATGGAGAAGGGTTCAGCATTATTGCTCTATGAGATAATCAAGATATTATTTGATTATTGCTTTCCTATGCTAGATAAGATTGGAGCTAAGGTTAGTGAAATAAATAAGCAAGTATTTCTTACTCGTTCTAAGGAAATGCTTGAAAATATATCAAAGACTAAAATGCAGATAATTAACTATAGAAGTGTAATTAAACCATTAAGACCCGTTGTAATAACACTCGAAAAAGATATTGTAAAATATCTTCCTAAGGATATGGACATATATTTTGATGATATTACTGATAAAATAGAAAAAATATGGGATATGCTTGAAAATTATAAAGAAGTTATTGAGTCCGCTGACAGTACCTTTGCATCACTCACAAACCACACAATGAATGGTTTGATGCGTATATTTACTATTGTTCAAGTTGCAATCTTACCTATGACTCTTGTTAGTGGACTTTTTTCTATGAATGTACAAGGGATTCCAATGCATAATTATGTACTGGCATTTTGGGTAGTATTCGGAATGATATTTATTCCAACTATATGTATTGCTGTAGTATTGCTTATTAATAAAGATAGATGGTTTTAGATTAAAGCATCTCCTTGGTCGCTGTTGCAGCTACCCAGGAGATGCTTTAATAAAAATGCGAGCTTTATTACATATTCCCATCATATATCTTGTAACTTCAAAGTTATCAGTTATCTTAAGATTTTGGTCTAAACTATTACATGCGAAATTATTAAATTTTTCCCGAATATCATTTAAATCTAATATTAATTTACACTGTCCACTTGACAGGAAGCAGTTCGTTGATGGTACAATATTCCTGATGGTTAAAAAAATAAATGAAAAAAATGAGTATGCATTTGTTGTAATAAATCATAGATTTTATTATTTTTCTTTTGTTAAAAATAATGGTGAGAAAAAGTATATTATGATAAATCCTTCAGAAGGTGATATTGTAGAGTTAAAGAATCCAAAGTGAATTTGTTACTTTATTTTTTGTAAGTAAAATACTATAATGATAATATAATAATTATACCTATAAAAAAAATACTAAGGGCAAACTATTACGTAAAGTTTGTCTATAAATTGAGGAGCTTACACATGAGAAGAAAAGATATACTTGAGTTAAAAAGACGTTTTAAAAAAGAACAATGCACCTTCACTAAAGTGTGTGGCTGCTATGTTAATGGAGAAAAACATACTATTTTAAAATTTAAAGAAAGCTTTCTAAATTTAGATGAGGATGAATACTTTAAATATTTAGAAATTGCTAAAAAAATACTGTCTGGAACTATTGGGAATAATATTTTAGAACTTAACTTTTCAACTAATGAAGATTTTACAAATGAAAGACAAACTTCGCTTATGCAGCTTAAAAACAGTCAATTAAAAGATGATGCTTTTCTTGATAATCTTTATGATTTGATTATAGATAATTATGATTACACCGGTAATTTTTTAATATTATTTTTTCATGATGCTTATGATGTTATTAGCAAAACCAAAGATAATATAAAGATAGATGAATCTGAAGAAGTATATGAATATGTGTTATGTGCAATATGTCCAGTTTCACTTTCGGAGCCTGGTCTTAGATACTTTGAAGAACAAAACGAAATAAAAGCACGTATTAGAGATTGGGTAGTCGAGTCCCCAACTAATGGTTTTGTGTTTCCTGCTTTTATTGATCGTAGTGCAGATGTTAACTCTATTATGTATTACACAAAAAATGCAAAAGATACACATACTGAATTAATGGAAAATGTTCTAGGGTGCCTCTCAAAACAAACGGCTACGGTTCAAAAGGAAACATTCCAATCAATTATTAAAGATTCTTTTAGCTTAGATGAAATTAAAGCAGATAAAATTTTTATGGATATACAAGAAAACCTAAGCACTATGATAGAAGAATACGATGAGCTAAATGATGATGCAGATAGTGAACCTATAAGCTTAACAAAGAAGGATATACAAAACCTTTTAATAGAAAGTGAAGTTCCAGGCGAAATTACTACTATGATTGAAAATGCCTATGTAGAGAACTTTGGTGATGATAATACTTTAGCTAAAAATTTAATTGACGCAAAGGCACTTAAGGCAAATGTGCAAAGAAAAAAGGAAGAACGCCTTTATAAAGAAGTTGAAATACTTAAGGCAAGACTTGATCAAGTTAAACAAGATAATACTATAGATAATGAAATTCAACTGTATACAGAACTTAACGATGACAATGTGGTTTTAGAAGAAGCGGTAGCAACTGATTTAGGAGAAACTTTAGAAACTAATTTAGAGAAAGTTTCAGATCTATATTCAGGAGATAATAATGTTAGCACTGATTATGATGTTATACTACAGGTAAAACCCGAAAAAGTATCTCAAATAAAATCTCAAATAATTAATGGCCAAAAATGCATAGTAATTCCAATTAATGACAATGAACAAACTACGGTTAATGGTATAGATAATTTGATTTAAAATAACTTTACATATTTAACCAAGGGCCTGGCCCCTTATACTCAAAGTTAAAGTTAAAAAATATTATGAAGTAAAATAGCCTTAATAGCCTATTAGGGCTAGTAAGACTATTAAATAACTTGATTGATATTACCAAAATTGATGCAGGATATTTTAATCTGAGATTGAAAAATGATAATATTGTAGACATTACTTAAAATATAGCAATGAAGTTACAAACTCTGAGCTTTGTTAGAATCAATAACTCCGTTCTTAATTTCTTCTAGATATTTCTCACCTTTAACTGCATCGTATTTACCTTCCCATTTAGACATAACCACAGCAGCTAATGAGTTACCAACTACATTTACAACTGTTCTTGCCATATCAAGGATACGGTCAATTCCAGCGACAAATGCTACTCCTTCTAATGGAATACCTACAGATCCAAGAGTAGCTAATAATACAACTAAAGATGCTCCGGCTACACCTGCCATACCTTTTGAAGTAATTGCAAGAACTACCACTAAGTTAATTTGAGCAAATATTGACAAATGAACTCCATATAACTGAGCAATAAATAGTGCTGCAATAGATTGATATAATGTTGATCCATCTAAGTTAAATGAATAACCAGTTGGAATAACAAATGATACAACAGATTTTGAACAACCAAAGCTCTCCATTTTGTTCATTACTCTAGGTAATACTGCTTCAGAACTTGCTGTAGTGTATGCAAGAATAATTTCATCTTTTAGAACTTTAATTAGTGAAAAAATGTTTATTCCAACCATTTTAGCTATTAATCCCAGTATTACTAAAACGAAGAATATCATACATCCATAAACAGTAAAAGTTAACTTACCAAGAGGAATTAGGGACTTAAGACCAAATTTAGAAACGGTCACGCCCATTAAGCCAAATACTCCAATTGGAGCTACTTTCATAACTTGATTAGTTACCCAGAACATTGCCTCAGAAATCCCTTGACATAACCGAAGAACGGGTTTCGCTTTTTCCCCGACTGCAGAAATTCCTAATCCGAACATAACTGAGAAAAATATGATAGAAAGCATATTGCCTTCAGCCATAGCGCTAACAATGTTTGTAGGAACAATATTTACAAGCATATCTACCGTGCTGTGATTTGCAACGGATTTAGTAGTACTAACATAACTTGATATGTTAGTCTTTACAAGTGTTGCCATATCTATACCTGTTCCAGGATGGAATACATTGCCTGCCAAGATTCCAATTAAGATGGCAACTGTAGTTACTACTTCAAAGTAAATTAGAGTCTTTAAACCCAATCTACCAATTTGTTTACCATCTTCTCCACCTGCAATTCCAACAACAAGTGCACAAAATATAATTGGAACTATAATCATTTTAATTAGACGTATGAAAACATCGCCTAAAGGTTGTAGAAATGGTATAACTGCTGGATTACCATAGAAAACAGCACCAACGATAACACCAAGTGTAAGTCCGATAAGAATCTGTGTACCTAGTCCAAGCTTTAATTTTTTCATCCCGTGTTCTCCTTTGAATTTTCCATTAATAAAATATTAATTGCTATTATGTTATTTAATAACAAAAAAAATGCTCTATTTGTTATTATAGAGTTAAGTATAGTTTCATTTGCAATTTTAGCTTTATTGTAGTACTAGCTTGTGGAAAATGCAAGTTTTATTTTTTATTAATTCATTTGTATAAAAAAACAATCAATTAAAAAAATATATATAACGTCCTATTACAATATATGTATTTTATTTTGATTAAATAAAACAAATAGAGTCAAAAGAAACATACTTGCTCCATATTATTACATTGCATATTAGTACAATGCATAGTAATATAATAGGAATAGTATGTATTAATTAAATTAAGTAAATATAATGAATCTAAAACGATTGAATATTTAAAAATTATTTATTCTTATCTATAGATAGTAAGGTATTGGACCTAGGAAGTTTCAGCAAATACATGTTTAATGAAATAATATTATAAATATTTAAATTAGAAAAGAGGAGTGGTTAAGGTGGAAAAACAATTAACTAGTGTAAAAAAAGTAGTACTTCTTGCAGGCGCATTGTGTGCATATTGGATTGGATCTGGGTTCGCAACAGGACAAGAGGTCTTGCAATTTTTTGCAGCAAGTGGGACAAAGGGTATTATAGCTGCATTAATTTTTGTGGCTTTAATGATACCCTTAACGTACATTTTATATGGAATAGGGCAAAAAAAGAAATTTGATAATCCATATGATGTTTTTGAATATTATTGTGGAAAAGCTCTAGGTAAAGTTTATGTATGGTACAGTGTTGTATTGGTGTATGCTATATCTGTAGTTATGCTTGCTGGTGGAGGAGCAACAATTCATCAATATTATGGAATACCAACATATATAGGTACTGGCGCTATAGCTCTTCTTGCATTGGGCACAATATTGCTTGGGGTAGAAAAATTCATTGACATAATAGGTGTTATAGGCCCAGTTAAAATTTTATTTGTGGCAATAATAGGAGTTTTTGGAATTATAACTATTTTTGGGCAGCCAACTATATTGTCAGAAGCTGGCAGGCTTATGCCAACATTAGGGTTTAAATCCGCTTCTTCTAATTGGGCATGGTCAGGAGCACTATATGCTTTTCTTGCTCTTATGGTTAGTATACCATTTCAGGTTAGTTGTGGAGCATCTGCAGGAAGTTTAAAAGAAGCAAGAACGGCAGCTGTTGTTGGAACTGTTGCTTTTACTATTGCAATTATTGCACTTATAGTAGGTGAACTTGTTTATTATAAATTAATTATAGGTACGCAAGTTCCAACATTAGCAATTGCTAATCACATATCTCCTATATTAGGATTAATTTTTTCAGTATTAATAGTGCTAAGTATTTATTCAGCAGTGGCTTCATTTCTTTTAATGGTTGTTAGAAAGTTTGCTACTGACAAAACTAAAAAGTTTAACATCATTGCAACAGCACTAACTTTAGTCAGTATGTTATTTGGAGGAGTACTTCCTTTTGATAAATTGTTGAATATTCTATATCCTTTGGCAGGATATTCAGCTATTGTTTTCACAGGATTTATGATTTATAAAGAAGTAAGAGAGAAGACTAAAGAATTAAAAGAGAATAAGGTAAATCATAGTATTTAATAGAAAAAGACTTATAATTAAGGTTTGTTGAGTAAATTAATAAATTATTGAAAGGATGTTGGATATTAAAATGGGTAAGGTTGAAATAGTTAATTGCAGGATTAAACATCATGCAGTATTAGTCGCACTCTTTGCAAAATATACTATAGAGCGTTTTGGTGAAAAAGGCAAAGAGGTGATCTATATTGGAATTGAAAATTATGGGCATGAACGTGGAAAAAGAATGGCTAAAAGAGCAATTGCAAATGGAGATGCATTAGATTTTATAAATAGTCAAGCTTACAGTGAATGGGCTCCAGAAAAAAATACAATGGAATTTGCTATTCTTGAAACAGAACCGGAACTTGTAAGTACTGTAACGAAATGTGAATGGTGTGTATCATGGAAAAAATATAATCTTTTAGATTATGGAAAATATTACTGTATAAATATAGATGCTGCTGTTTTTAATGGTTTCAATAAAAATTTTCATATGAAAGCTACTAGTAATCTAAGCTTTGGAGCAGATCATTGTGAATTTCACTGGGAAAAACCAATGCATGAAGAGGATACGATAAAACTTGCTCAAAAGAGAACGGAACTGGGTAGTACCTGCACTAGAGATTTCAATTTTCACACTGCCCATTTGCTATATTCAATGAGTGAAACATTAAAAAACGAACTCGGCGAAGGTGGTATTCTAATTATTAGTCAAGTAGTAGAAGAATACATATTGCTATTCGGCAAAGAGTATTTTGATGTTTTAAAAAATTTCAAATAAAACAGGAGGAATAAAATATGTTAAATAAAAAAATTACATTTATCGGCGGTGGGAATATGGCCGAAGGGATTATCAGAGGAATTATTTCAAATGAAATATTTTCTCCAAAAAGCATTGCAGTTTTTGATATATTAAGTGAAAGAAGAAAGTACCTTAATGTTACATATGGTATTGTAGAGACAGAAGATGTCACAGTTGCTGTAAAAGATGCAGATATTATTCTAATTGCAGTACTTCCCCAAAATATCGTAAGTGTTGCACAAAATATTAAAGATCATTTATCTGAATCTACTATAATTATTTCTATCTGTGCGGGAATCAAAATGGAAAAACTAGAAAATTTATTTGAAAGCCATCACAAACTTGTTCGTATTATGCCAAATACCATGATTGACGTACAACATGGTTATAGTGCAGCAAACGTAAATGAGCAGGTTCAACTTGAAGATAAAAAAATAGTTGAAACACTTTTAAGTGCATTAGGACAGACAATGTTCATAGATGAAAACCTCTTTAATGCATTTACTGCATATAGTTGTGCTGGGCCTGCCTACATAATGTATTTTCTTGCAGCGCTTATAGATTCTGGAGTGGAATCTGGTTTTTCCCGTAAGGATGCCACAGCTATAGCTTTAGAGAATTTAATTGCTTCTGCACTAACCATTCAAAAAACTGGAAAACATCCTTACCAAATTACGGATACAATGACTTCACCAGCAGGTACAACAATTGCAGGATTACATGTGTTAAGTGAATCTAGTTTTCATGGAACCATTATGTCAAGTGTAAAAAGTGCTCTTGAAAGGACAAATGAATTAGAATAATTATTTATGTTAATTTAATTCCATCTTAATAAAATAATAAAGAAGTATTCTATTTTATTAAGATGGAGTTAATATGCCATTTACAAAAATTGATGTAAAGAATGGCGAATGATACAACATTTATTTCACAATCATATACAAATATCTTTCCATATCAAATTTTCTTTTTAATCCTTTATCATTCATAAATCTAACTAATCCAAAGACAGCTCTCTCACCCCAAGGTCTATCGTGATTTCCAAAGCACCAAGCTATCCCAGCAAATCCATTTGCGTCCTTACCATCTAAAAGCCACTTGTTATTTAAATAAATATCAGTATTATAAGCTTCTTCTGGAGTTTTACTTCTTTTCTTTATTTTGCTGTTGGTATTCCATTCGTGTCGAAATAATGACGTTTTAGGGTTTTTATGTTGTATTATAAAACTTTATGTAACATCATGTTAACTAAGGGACAAATAACTTCAATTACCAAAAAAATATTATGAACAATAGAGTGAATATTAATATACATAAGAAAGTAATTCCATTTAAAGAAGTTTTATGAAAAAAATCAAATATAAAGAGGTGTTATGATTAAAAAAAATTTTTTAAGGACCTGTATTATAGTTATTGTAATAATTTTAGGAATAGGATCTTTTTATATGACTAGAGTACATGGTAACTCTAAAGAAAATGATGAAATACCAACTACTTCTAAGGTCAAGATATTATTAGACATTAATAAAGAAAGTTTAGCTGAAAAAATAGAAAACAAAGAGAGTTTTTTAGTTTATATCGGTAGACCATCATGTCCTGATTGTAGAAAATTTACGCCTAAATTAGAAAAAAAATTAACGGATACAAATAAACAAATATTGTATTATAATACTGAAGTTCGTGCTAGTAAAAAGCAAGAAATGAGAGTTTATTTAAACAGTCTAGGTATTAAATCTGTTCCAACGATAATGGTTGTAAGTAAAGGAAATGTAGAAAAAGTTTATGATTGTAGTGTAGAAAGTCAAAGTGAAGAAATTATGAATACATTAGGGGGAAAGATAAAATGAGTAGTTATAAACAATACATAGCAGGGGTATTATTAACAACAATGTTAGTTGCATCAGGTTCAAGTGTTCATGCTAATGCTACTGAATACAATAATAAATTAGCACAAAATGCAATTGAGAAAATTACAGGAACAAAAACTATTGTAAAAAATACAACTGAATCAAATGATTTTGTTGTAAAGACAGATGGTTTTCACGCAGTTGTTAAAATACCACAAAAGGCTTCTAATCCTATTTTAATTAACTCTGCATATGATAACAACAATAACTTTAGTATGTTATTACCGGAGCAAGCTGATGATTCAAATGTTAATAAAAGTGAAAATGGAACAGTTGTATATACTACTAATAACAGTTCTGCATCCTTTGGAGCTCAAGCTGTACAAGAAAAAGGTATGGAGGGAGTTAGAGCACTAATTACAATTAACAATAGTGCTGCTCCAAAAGAGTATACTTTTAAATTTAATTTAAAAGAGGGGACAAAACTTGTAACTGACACTGAATACTTAGGGAAGGAGTTTTCAACTGGTGAAGTTTTTATTGTAAACAATAAAAATATTATTACGGGGATTATAGATAAGCCTTGGGCTTATGATGCTAACGGTAAAAAAGTTCCAACACATTATAAAATTCAAGATGGAAATAAATTAACTCAAGTTATTGAATTCACAAATAATACTGCTTTTCCTGTTATTGCAGATCCATCAGCATGGCAAATAACTAAATGTGTGGGTTCTATAACTTGGGCAATTGGTTCTGGTGTATTTTCAGTTGCTAAGATATTTAAAATAAAAAAATATGTAGCTGCATTAGGTGGAGTGAAAGAAGCTGCCGCAGCTTTAATGGGAGTATCAACAACTGGTGTTGAAAAAGGAACGGCTTTTGGATCGGCTTTAATGCAGTTAGGATCAGCAGTATTAGGTATTACTGCAATAAAGGAGAATTGTAATCTCTAATCAATTAACTTTATAATGATATAGATGTGATTTTATTTGGAACGTCACATCTATATTATTATCTATCTAATTTAGTTTAAATTAAAAATAAAAAATACGAGAGGTGAAGGAATAATGACTGAAAATAATATTAGTAAAGAAAAAGCTAATAGGGTACAACCAAAATCTATAGGTTATTTAGCTATGATGTTTTATATATTAATTTTAATTATAATTACATATATGAAGGAAAGTCAAATTCCATATAGTCTTTTTAGTATCCTATTTGTAGGGCAAGGATTTGAAAGTTTGTACAAATATAAAAAAAATAAAAATAAGTCAAACCTTTTAGAGATAATAGGTTGTGTAATTGCTTTTATTGGTTTAATTATATTAATGCTCACTAGTGTCTAATCATTAAAAATATTAATAGTTAGAAGAAATGTAACATAATCAAGGGCCATACTAGGTATCACCTTATTATGCTTTTTATTGTATTATTAACAAGAGATATTTTAATTTTTTATATAGAATTTATGGTTACTCTAGTAAAGTAAATAATTTATCTCATACTCGTAAACTATATTGGAAGGAGTGAAATTATGAACAACATAGTTATTTGGGGAATTATAGGAGCAGGATTACTAATAATTATAGTATGTGCTATTATTCGTACGCAAAAAGACATTGAAAGAATAAATGTAACTCTAAATAAGATTGCTAAACAAGTTGGAGTGCAGGATACAGTAACAAATGAGCTGAAAAGTCTTATTTTAGATGGTAAAAAAATTGAAGCAATTAAAAAATATAGAATGGTAACTGGATTGGGGTTACTAGAAGCAAAAGAATATGTCGATTCTTTATGTGAAAAGGAATTAAAATAGGCTAACATGCTTTTCAAAAGTTTGAAACAAAATGGTTTTTATGTTGAAACTGATTATACAGCTCCAAACCAGGACTATGAAGATTTTCATTTTAATGAGAATAAGAGAATTCGCTCTGAATTAAGAATTACTGATGGATTCTATCACTATGATATGCCGTGTACTGTAGAAAACCGAATAACCCTCATACTCGATTCTTATGTTTAATCAAATAAGTAAAAGAATAAAATAAATATCTCAATGACATTTGCTAAAAAATGTGAAATAGTGCACGAGTAAATATTCTTAGTTTTTTGATAAATCACACCGTAAATAATATTATCTATAAAAATAAAAAACGAGATATAAATAATACCTGAAATGGAGACAGCCGAAAAATTTCCTATTGCAAAAAATAATGAAGTAATGATGATAGCCCAAATTGGTTTTGTAATATTGCAAAGCTTAGTCTGGAAAAATCCTCTAAATGCTATTTCCTCAGCAAATGCTAAAATCAATAATTGAGGTATCTGTAAAAGTAATTTACCAAATGATAACATCGGTTTTGTATCTGAAGCATACAAGTAGACCTCTGGTAGGACAAATTTAAACAAACTAATTGATACAATACCCGAAACAACAGGAATCAAAATTAACCACCAATATTTTTTTATATCAGGTAAAATGTTTTTTGGAATAAAACCAATGTCTTCCATTTGACCTTTGTTTCTTTTGTTTTCAATAAATAAATACAATATTGAAAAAAGAAAAGTTAAGCTTAAGCCAACAACATTAGTAAAAACTACACGTGTTAAGCATAGAAATCCAAAAATTGCAATTGGAATATAAGTTTCCAATAATTCATTTCTATTTTTCATTAAAATACTCCTTTTATATTTGCTGAATTTTATAACTTAGACTAATAATATACACTTAATTATAACATAATTACCATAAATTATATATACTCACAAATGTTATTATAATACTTTTTATATCTCATGTAATACATACTAATAGCAAAAAAGATAAAGAAAATGAAGATTAAAATATAATTGTTTTAAGCTATTTGTAAGGCATAGATTTTTATAATCTATGCCTTTTGTGTTTACTATAAATAAACTTTAATAAAAAATATATATTAGTTAATCTTCAAATCTAAATAATTCCTCAACAGAAGTATTGAAAATTTTAGCAATATCCATTGCCAGTTTAAGGGATGGATTGTATTTGCCGTTTTCAAGGTGAACAATGGTTTCTCTACGTACACCAATTAAGTTAGCTAACTCACTCTGCTTTATATTCATTTTCTCTCTATACTCTTTAACTTTTGTTTTTAATGTTGGCATATTACTACATCCCTTCGCTATCAATTACGCAGAAGATGATTGCTCGTGTAACAGATAATATCACTATTCCACCAGCAATTAAATATCCTATTATTACAGCAGTTTGATTTATAAACATTGCGTTAAATAAAATAATTGCCATGATAATATAAGCGATGTCTAAACAAATAGTATTTGTTTTATAAAGAGTTTCTTTTGCAAACTCATCAAAAACATCCCGCTTGCTTTTAATTATCATTAAAAACAAAATCATGCATCCAATAAATGCATACTGCATGATTACATGAATAGGTTGATAATAATGTTTTATACACATCCAATAATATGCAAATAACCATAATGATGGAATTATTTCTGCGCTTATCCAAACTCTTAAATTAATTTTTTTATCTTTTGTTTTAATTTGTTGTAATCTCATAATATAACCTCCTAATGTGATATATTTATAACTTGTATTGTAAATATATCACATTTTAATTTCAAAATCAAGATAAAAGTGAATTATTTATAACTTGTTAAGTTATAGTAGTATACTACACAACATCACCTGAAAATATAATTTTCATATTTTAATATTAAATATAAATAAAAAGTAACCCCAATTAAACATAGTAATAAACTTATTATATTTCTTTAAATATTGATTTAAATCAGGGTTTAAATTTTTTATATCAAATGAATTAACTAAAGTCCCATCATCGCTAATATCATAGTGACATTGGTATAATCATTTACATACATATGCATCTTTTACAATAGAACCTGAATATTTTTCTAAAAACAATAAAACATGTCCATTCTTTTTAACAACGGGATCTTCATCTATTTGCGGTTGCAATAAAGTAATAACATCGTTGGTTGAAATCAAATCCCCTTTAAGTACTTGTTTTATTTTAAGCTTATTAGTAGCAAATGTAACGCCCTTATAGTTTGTTTCGGTTTGTTCGCCGGTTTGTACAGCTTCAACTATATATGGAGACTCAGATATTAAATTATCTACGGTTCCAGTGGCAAATGATTGGCTAGCACTTGATGCCAGTTTAACACTTGGTACCATTTTAACACCTGATGCTATTTTAAAATTATTGTTTTGATGTTTTAAAATAGAAAATATGGAAATAAGTACAGTTACTATTATTAATCCTGTAATTAAAGATTTCTTTTCCATATAAACAATTCCCCCTATATATAATGATATGGGAGTAATTGTGTCGACATAGAAGCTAAGCATTGCTCATCTGTTACGTTTCTAAAATCATTACTGAAATGTACTGACAACCCATAAAAGGGCTCCTCAACATCTGTCTCTAAAGAATATTGTTCATTAGGTCAAATGTATAACAACGAACCTTTTTTTAATGGATATCTTTTATGTCGAACTATAATATATCCCTTACCTCCATTAATAAAAATAAGTTGTTTATATTCATACTTCCCTCCAAATTTTAAGATAAAGCCCAAAAGTAAATACACACTTTCCATTTTAATTAAGTAAATTAGTTTCTACTTCTAACTAGTATATATATTTTTCCTAATTAAAATTAGTACATAGTTTATAATAGACCCATTCTTTTACAATAAAATTTTAAAAGGATCTATCATAACGGTAAAAAATTGTAGCATAAATTTAGTTGTCACATACTATGATACGACAAATTAATTAAAGTGGAGGGGTTTTATGAAAGGAATAGATATATCTAGTTATCAACAAAATGTAGATTTCGTAAAAGTAAAGAATAGCGGAGTGGAGATAGTTTATATTAAAGCCACCGAAGGAATCACTTATAGTAATCCGTTATTAAAGTCGCAATATGCTGGAGCAAAGGCAGCAGGACTTAAAGTTGGATTTTATCATTATCTAAGAGCGAATGATCCGATGTTAGAAGCAAAATACTTTTTAAGTACTATAAATGGACTTTCCGCTAATTGCAAATATGCTATAGATGTAGAAGTTGCACTAGGACAAGCCTTAACTAAAGTAAGTTCTAATGTAAGGATATTCGCGAATTATTTAATGTCAAATAAAAAGGAAATATGTATTTATACAGGAGATTATTTTTACGCAAATAATCTAAATAGCTCAGTTAAAGATATTCCTTTATGGGTAGCACATTATGGAGTATCAAAACCGGATGTAGTTAATTATATAGGTTTTCAATATTCAGCTTCTGGGAGCATAAATGGAATAAATGGAGCTGTAGATTTAGATGAATTTAGTTCTGGTATATTTCTTAGTTCAATATCACCTGTATCTGTTAGTGCAGTTGTAAAGGCATTTCAACATGCTGCCAATTTAATTGGATTAACAGATACAAATGGGGACAAGCTTGTTGAAGATGGCATTGTGGGAACTTATACCACACAGGTTATAACTAAAGTATTGATTGCAAATGGAGCTCATAATGAATTAGTAAGATGGATACAGCAAAGACTTATTGCATTAGGATTTAGTGTTGGTACAACTGGAGCTGATTCATACTTTAGTGTGAACACATTAGCTGGTGTTAAGCTTTTCCAAACTTCAAAAGGATTAGTGGCTGATGGAATTGTTGGATCATTAACCATAACACAACTTTTAGATTAATTATCATAGGTAGAGTAAAACCGTGCAACAAGAGAGTGTATTATATTGTTGCACAGTTTTTTATTATTAACAAGATTCAAAAAACATTAGAAAAATTCCTATTATTGTTGTAATACATATTCCATATTCACTCATAGTTAATATACTTTTTTTCAATTTTTTGTTAAATATAGAAAGTAGTATTAATCCTATTAATGAAATTATTAATACATATATTGCTGGTGACATATCCAAGTCCCTCTTTCTGATAACTATTCTTCTTATTATGCCCTTTATTTTTTGAGAAATCCCATAAATAATATAACATTCATACCATATAGGAAGCGTTATCTTGAATGCTCCTTCGATCTATTGGTATTACATTAAAAGCATAAGGCATACAATATACCGAAAAGTATATTGTATGCCTTTTAAAGAAAAATAAAGAATTTCACCTAACTTTAATAAACTTCATATAAGTGGTAAAACAAACCAATGTTTTATTTACTGATAAATCAGTTTGTGGACATATTTACAGGCACAATATAGTTACAATTGTTAAAGATACGTTAGAGTATATTTGACTTGTTTTGATTAGTTTTAATCCTTAGCGTATAATTTCCGAGTTTTGATGTCGGTACCCAAATTTTAAAACAGTTCTTTTTTATTAAGGATTCACACCGATGCCAAAGGGTGTAGATCCTACCGTAACAGTAGCTATGACGGAATTCGACAATCCACTAATGACCGAGACACTGTTACCAAAAACGTTTGCTACATAGATTTTATTTGTTAAAGAATCTACACCTATACCACTAGGGTTATTTCCTACAGGAACAGGTGCTAGGGTGGTATTTGTACCTCCGTCAATGACGGAAACATTGTTACCATTAACGTTTGTCACGTAAATTCTGTTAGTTGTAGAATTTACATCTACACCACGTGGAAATGCTCCTACTAATACAGTAGTTATGACAGTATTTGAAGCCCCATCAATGACCGATACAAAGTTACTGAAAGAGTTTGCAACATAAATTCCATTGGTTAAAGGATTTATACCTATTCCAAATGGTTTAATTCCTACTGGAATAGTTGCAATTACGGTATTTGTAGCTCCATTAATAACCGAGACATTATTACTAATATAATTTGTTACATAAATTAGGTTTGTTATAGGATTTACGTTTAAGACAAATGGGTTAGTTCCTACTGTAACAGTAGCTATAACGGTATTTGTAGCTCCGTCAATAACCGAAACAGTACTACTTGTAGAGTTTGCTACATAAATGCGGTTAGTTGTAGGATTTACAGTAACGCCTTGAGGGGCAACCCCTACCGGAACAGTGGCTATTATGGTATTCGTAGCCCCATCAATAACCGAAACATTATTACTATTATTGTTTGCCACATAAATTCGATTCGTTGTAGAATTTACATCTATACCACGTGGTGTTGTCCCTACTGTAACAGTAGCTACCACGGTATTATTTACGTCAATCACGGAGACGTTGTTACTGTCAACATTTGTAACGTAAATTAAATTAACGGAAGTAGGAAGTATCGATCCTGCAGGCCCTTGGGGTCCCTGAGATCCTTGAGGTCCTTGAGGCCCTTGATATCCTTGATGCCCTTGAGGGCCTTGAGACCCAGGAAACCCCTGTTGCCCTAGTTGCAGTGGTACCCAGCGTCTCCCAGTATCTCGATAAAGAATACCATGATCAATATCTAAAAAAAGTCTACCTTTAATCTTTGCTGCAGGTCTATTAAAAAATGGACCTTCTTGAATAGACGGCGTATCTCCTGCATTAATAACAAAAGAAAGGTCGACATTTGTATCATCTTTCTTATTGAACTTATTTATAGTCAAGTTATCTACTCCTATATATTATTATTATTATTATTATATAATATATGTATTAAAGGTGTTTTTGCTCAGAATTTTTTTATTAATATGCAATTAGATCACATATGTGATTGAATAAAACAGTTGCATCAGTATAACCAATTGTGATGTATGAGTACAAAAATATAGCACGTGAGCTTATAGCAATAGGTTTACAGATTTTAAAAGATAGAAACATAAAAATAGCTACGTTATCAGTTAAAGGTACAAACTCGAATGCTATTAAACTATGCATTTTCAGAACCTAGTCGTGATTATTGGATACAGGATTGCAGCGCTGCAACCGAAAACATACTCATTGCTGCAATGGGATTAGGTTTAGGCACTTTATGGATTGGGCTTTATCCAATTCCAAGTAAACTAAAACCTGTTCGAAAGGCGCTAGATATACCTGAATATGTAATACCTTTAAATGTTATCTATATAGGATATGCAGATGAACGAAAAAAGCCAAGAAAAAAAACTTTGTCAATCAATATTCATTATTCTCCTACTAATATAATTCTGCAAATCCGTCTTAGAATATAGCTAATTATACTATTATTATAAATTAAGCATGGTTACATTTGTATCTACATAAATATCTAGATATTCACATTAACGTTCTGTTTAGGACATAAAACCTACTGTTAACGTAAATTGGAGTATATTACAAGTTTATATATGATAATATAAAAATGAAAAAAAGTTGAATAAAGTCAGTTATGGGTACAGCAATGACTTACAAGAGGTTAAATAAAATTTCAAAATTAATGTTACTTATCAATATCAATATTTAAGCTATGTAACATTCATGGTTTAAAATTATCAAATATTATTTTTAAGTACGTAAAATACTGTCACTGCGTCATATTAATATAACTTTTCGCGGAAATAGGCAAAACAGCCCAATTAGATTTTGATAAAGGAGGAGTTCTATGAAGTATTTTTTAAATGGAGTAATTTGTTTTTTAATCGGTATTGGTTGTTGGTTTTTAGTTGGTAGATTTATTGATAAAAATTTAGCTATTATTTCTGCTCTTTTTGTTACAATAACAATTCAGTCATTTTTAAATAGTAGAACTAAATAGCTAATATTAATCTCTGATACAGCTGATATACGTGTAAAAATCGATTATTTTCATTTTGTCGTCAACCACTGGTTGCAATTAATAAATATCACCGTAATAGCCCATTTAATATAATTAACATGGGAAAGATAAATGTACATTTAGCCTATAGACTTCAAGTGAAAGTAACACAATTACTATTGTGTTACTTTCAGGTTATTAATATGAGATTAACAAAGTAGCCCTATATTTATTTATATGGGGTTATTGGTGACGACATAAGTATTCGGCTGTAGCAACTTTTTCTATTTATTATGTTGACATAAGCGAAAAAAAGCATATACTGTATACAAACAGTTAGTACAGTTAGCACAGTTATATATTTCCTTAAAGGAGACTTAAAATGAAAATAATAATCTCAAACTCATCTGATGAGCCGATATATGAACAGATTACAACACAGATAAAAAATAATATTTTTAGTGAACAATTAAATGAAGGTGATGCACTTCCCTCTATTAGAAATTTAGCTATTGAGCTTCGAATTAGTGTCAGTACAACTAAAAGGGCTTATGAAAAGCTTGAAATGGAAGGTTTTATAAACACCGTACATGGAAAAGGATCCTATGTAGCAGGGCAAAACAAAGAGTTATTGAGGGAAAGAAAGATGAAAATTATTGAAGATAAATTAACAGAGGCTATTGAAGAAAGCAAATTTATTGATTTGTCTTTAGACGATTTGAAAGAATTACTTGATATTTTATCTGAAAATACTAAATAGGGGTGGGGATTAATACGGATAATATTTTAGAAGTTAAAAATTTAACCAAAAACTATAAAGATTTTACTTTAAATGATGTAAATTTTAAATTGAAAAAAGGTTATATTATGGGGTTTATAGGGCCAAATGGTTCCGGCAAAAGTACTACAATAAATCTTATAATGAATTTGATTAAAAAAGATTCAGGAAATGTGAAAATTTTTGGTCTTGATAACATAAAAAGTGAAAAGAATATTAAACAGAGAATAGGTTTTGTATACGATGAAACATACTGTTATGAAAATTTAAAATTAATTGAAATGAAAAATATAATATCTCGGTTCTATAAAAATTGGGATAATAATGCATTTAATAAATATCTTTTAGATTTTAACTTACCTAAAAATAAAAAGATAAAAGAATTGTCAAAAGGTATGAAAATAAAATATTCTCTTGCTATTGCACTTTCACATAAAGCTGAACTTATCTTAATGGATGAACCAACTTCAGGGTTAGATCCTGTATTTAGAAGTGAATTATTACAAATTCTTCGTTTTATCATTCAAGATGAAAATAAAAGTATATTTTTTTCAACACATATAACTACAGATTTAGAGAAGGTGGCTGATTCAATTACCTTTATTAATAAGGGCAAGATAGTTTTCTCTGATTCTAAAGATGATATATTAGAAAAATACAAAATTGTAAAAGGTGATCGATCACTTATAACTGATAATATAAAACGAGAATTTATTGGAATAAATGAAAATTCTTTTGGATTTGAAGCTTTAACTGACAACGCTGAAAGAATAAAAAAGGTTATTGGTAAAGACATTTTAATTGAAAGAGCAAGTCTAGAGGATATTATGGTTTATACGGTTAAGGGAGGTAGGAATGTTTAACTTAGTTCTAAAGGATATTCTTATGCAGAAAAAAAGTACTAAGGATTTAATGATAGCAATCTTATTAAATTTTATTATCATTTGTATTCTACAATTTCTAGGAGCTGCATCTGTTTATATTTTAACACCATCTATATTTGCAATTTCATTAATTACAAGCAGTTGTGGATTTGGTGAAAGAAATGATGTTGATAGAATGATTAACAGCTTGCCAGTAAACCGAAAAGAAATAGTTATTAGCAAGTATTTATCAAGTTTTATTTTTCTTATTATTGGAATTGCTATTACAATACTATTTGCTTCTATAATCAAATTTTCTGGACTTAGCCATATTAATAGATTTATGAATTTAACTGATATAATAATAGTTTCAATTTTTACTGTTGTTTACAGCTGCGTATATTTACCCATTTATCTATGGCTTGGATACTTAAAATCACAATTGATTAACAAGGTTTTGAATTATTTTATATTTATTTGTGTAACTATTACAGTTGTGATAGTTACACTCATTGACAATGGTACTGCAAAAGACTCTTTAATGAATTTTGTGATTTTGCCTAATTTTGAATTATATATGGTTATGTCATTTCTATGCTGCTCAATTATATTAATTTCTATATCAATTTTTACTTCACTCAAAATTTATATTAATAAGGATTTATAGATTAAAATAATAAGGTTGAAAACTTATTCAAATTCGATATTAGGGGGTAGTAAATTGTTAATAGCAACTATTACAGAATATATTGTGAGAAAACAATCTGCATTTTTTTTCTTAGGAATCGCAATTTTATTATCAATAGGAATATATACAAGAATAAAAAATAAGTAAGGTTTTAATGGAGGAAGTAATATGTTTAATTTAGTTTTAAAGGACATTAGCATTACCAAAGGAACTTTTCCAGTAGTTTTAATACTATGTTTTACAAATAATATGTTTTTCATAAATGCTCCAGCGTTTATTTATATAATAGTTCCGCCACTTATTGCCTATGAGTATTTTAAGAACTCTTGTGAAAATGATTATAAGTATAATTCCAATATTATGTTTAGCAGTTTACCAGTAAACAGAAGAGAGGTAGTATTTTCAAAATATATAGAATCCATGCTATTTTTAATTTTTGCTATTATTTGCACTATAGTTTTCACATTTGTATTTAGACGTATAGGGATTTCTGGTTTAGGCGTTGGTGCTTTTATTCATGTAAGTAAGTTAATGCATCTTGATGATTTTAGTAAACTAATGAATTTCAAAATTATAATTATGTATTCTCTTTTAAGTACTATATTGTTTATATCTATTTATTTCCCGATTTATTTTAAATTAGAATATTTAAAGGTACGAAATATCTTTGCTCTTGTAAGTATTCTTATATGTTTTGTTCCAATCTTAGTTTTGTATATTATGGGCAGTGAAAATATTTATAATATTGTTAAATATTTTAGTGGTATACCAGGTATAATAGCTAATGTTGCCCTCATAGGTATATTACTTATAATATTGTATACATCGGTGAATATATCAATTAAGTATTATGAAAACAAAGATTTAATTCTTTAAAAAAATTATGAGTAATAGCCTCAATCTGAAAGTAACTCAATTGGTATTGTGTTACTTTCAGAATATCAATACGCACTTAATAAAGTAAACCCATATCATTTAATGTGGATTTAATTGTATCGATATAAATGAATAAATTGTACCAAACTATTTTTCCACCCTAAAATTTTTTATGTTATAAATTGCAATTAATATTTGTGGAATCATAAATATTAATATTAAGTAATGTTTGTATAATAGTTCACAAATAATTGCTAATACTGAAAAAATAATTACTACAATGCTCCAGAATCTATTTGTTTTTTTACTCATACTAAGTCTACCACCCATTGATTTTATTTTTAAATTTAATATGATTGTACTGTACAAGTATAACATCAAACATTTATTCAATTATACTACTATTGCCTTATCCAAGCGTCAGAATAATAATGAAAATTATATTGAATCAAAAGTATCCATTCAAAATCGTAATTGCTCAGTTAAAATTAACTAAGTATAATAAAATAATCTTCCCAAAATCTCAAAACCTCTCCCTTCCTCCATATATATAAGTTAAAACCCTAAAGGAGGAATCACCAATGGACAAAACCCAAATAATAGAAAGCCTAATCCCAGGAGCATTACTATCCTATGAAAAATACAACATCCTTCCCTCATTAACTATAGCTCAGGCAATACTCGAAACAGGCTGGCTGCAATATGTTAAAGGTAATAACATCTTTGGTATCAAATGGACAGAAGGCTCTGGATATGAAGTTCAAGAATTTAATACTCATGAATTTATAAATGGAGTAAGCACTCCCATGGTGTGTGTGTTTAGAAAGTATGAAACGCTCGAGGCAAGCATCCTGGACCATGGAAAGCTTTTAAGCTTTAGCAGGTACAAATCTGTAATAACGTCTAAAGACTACAAAGAAGCTTGCCAAAACGTCTATAACTCAGGGTACTGTACTGACGAGGAGTACCCTGAAAACTAATATCTATAATTGAGCAAAATAAACTTTATCTTTATGTCTGCGCTCCTAGATCTGAAATAACTGAAAACACAACTGACGAAGATATTAAATATCTTCAGAAGTGCTTAAACCTTATGAAAATAATATATGTAAATATAAATGAAACAAGAGAGGCCTCTTTATAATGGCTTCTCTTGTTTCACTTTTTATTCCCTTATCCAAGAAAAAACATACTCCATATTCTCAGGCAACTCTAGCTTCGGCTTAGATACCGTATTAAAATGACCTTTAATACCTTTTTCTTTAAGTGAAAAATCAAAGTGTGCTGCGGCAATTCCCATATCTACTTTTTGGATATCGTAGGGGAACCTATCGCTATATCCAGGTTCTTTACATTCATAAAAATGGAAGTCACCATCTTTAAGAAGTATTCTCCACGGCTGTTTATTTGATGCTGATGGTGCTAATCGAACCATTTCTAGTGGAAAGGCAAGACTACCGGCTTCTTCTTTAGTAAGAGGAGAATTAAAATCATTTTTATAAAATAATTGATCCCATTCTTTACGTTTATCTGCTTGAATCATTGTTCTCATTTCTATCTCTTTTTCATGCTTAGTGGCGGCGGCATATCCATAAGGTGTTATGATTGGGAATAATTCTCCTTCTTTAATCTTCATAGCATCTGCAAAGCCTTCACGATCGAAGGTTCCTCCGAGAAAGCAAGTTCCAAGATCAAGATGTGCTAAATAAAGAACTACTGATTCCAATTCATATCCCAATGCTTCGAGTGCCATTGGTTCTAATTTAATAGTTGTTCCGATGTATTGCTTTGAGCCTTTAATAACGCCGTAGGTTCCAAGTTTTTCTTTGTTTTTTATGTCCTTGTCATCAAGATAGTGAAAATTGACTTCATTTCCAAATGGATTATTTAAAGAATCAATAAAAGATTCAATAGCTTTTCTTTTAGTTGGTTCAATTTCTCTTTCTTGATAGTTTCTTACACTGTATCTTTTTTTTACTGCATCTTCAATTGAAAAATCAATATTCATTTATTATACCTCTTGTAAAATATATTTAGGTTATTAAAGGCAACCTATAATCCTTTCTAATAATACAATATATCAATTGCGTTCAATTACATTGTATACAATTAACAATGAGCTGTCAATAAAAATAATACTCTTTTTTAGGTTACCCACCAAATGATACGAATACTGTCTAAGTATGAATATTTCAAAAGCTAAAGTTGTATGTAATTCAAGTCCAATTATAGGATTAAGTATACCAGCTTTAGCCGTGGATTTTACAGTAATAATGGTATAATTAAATAAATTATTTATGCTGCAACAGTAAAAAATGATGTAACAAATTTAAGGAGGATATTTTATGGAATGGATAGGCTTTTTCTAATTATTTTAACAACAAATTATTAGTTTACTTTATGAATTTTATAGATTTGTTTTGTAATTGCAATGAACCCTTTTATTTCATCGTGTACATTGTTTTTATGCCATGCAATCCCATATGAAATTAAATCACTTATATCCATAGGAATAATGGAAAGCTCAGGGTCTAAGAGAATAAGGGATTGATTTTGAAGGTCATCTATTTTAATGATAGCTTTGTGAGTTAGTGGATGGTCTTTAGGTAAGACACAGACAAATCTTCCGGTAAAAAGCTCTTCATAATCAACATCTGATAAATCTTGAATACTTTCTTTTACAGTGAAAGTTAAATCAAAATTATAATTGGTAAATAAATTTCTTTTCTCTTTGTTCTAATTAATAATTTTAATCTGAGTTCATCTTCTAGAGTATTAATTTACCGCCTTCACTTATAGAAGTTTTCTATTAATAATAACATATTTCGATTTCTGTTCCAATAAAAAAAACGTTAAAATATTAACAAATAAGATATTACTTGATGTAAATGTTTGAGTTTAGCCAACGGCTTATTAAATTATTTATTCGATTAATACCTTTAATTAAAAACAAATGGAGGGAAAAAATATGCGTTATATTGTTACAGGATCAGATGGACAACTAGGAGGAAGAGTAGCTTCAAATATGTTGAAAGAGGTATCAGGAGAGCAATTGATTTTTACATGCCCAGGTAAATTAGTTAGTCAACATGAAATTTGTGATATGATTAGTAAATTATCTGGTATTGATTATGAATATACAACGCTTAATGAAGAATATTATGATTATTTAGATTCAATATATATTCCTCGTACTTCACATGGAAATTATCCAAAATCACCTGTACCATGGTGTGCTAATGATATGGTAACAAATGAATCAGGTATTAGAGATGGTTTAATGGCAGATGAAACGGATACTGTTGAAAAATTAACTGGCAGAAAGCCGATAGATCCTAAAGATTTATTAGAAAAGTATAGTTTTGTATGGAAAGAAAAAATAACTACTTATTGGGATTTAGGTAAAGTTCAATAATAGTAGTAATTTAATACTGTGGAGTAAAGCCATTTTTAAGAAATGGCGAATGATATCCAGACTTTTAGTACTTCAGTCTGGGGAAATTCAAATAATTGGTTCGAATAATACTAATAGAGTTAATGTTAGGGTTATAGCGGCTACAAATAAAGAATTAAAATCCATGGTAGGAGAGGGGAAGTTTAGATAGAATTTATATTTTAGATTAAATACTTTTAAAATAACCATTCCACCTCTTAGAGAGCGAGGAATGGTTATAAATTTTTCGTGATACCAACGTCTATAGTGAGTGGGACAAAATAAAAGAATATTCTTCATTAACCTACTAATTTGGTATAATACCTTATTTAGTTGTTAGTTTCACATATTTAATACTTACATATCCTGTTTTACCACTGTAGCTTACTTTATAAAAACTACCGGTTCTACCGAGGATTGCAATTTTAGTTTTGTTAGCATATTTTCCTAGTATAGAATCGCTAGTTGATGCACCGGTTCTTATGTTTAAAATAGATGTAGTTACACCATATTGTATTTTAGATACTGTTTTAGATTTTACTACCGCTTTTACTTTTGTTGTTGCTGCTTTTGGTACAGTGGTAGCGCTAACCGCCAATGTAGGTACTACAGATGTTGACAATGCTAAAGCTATTACTAAGCTAGATAATGTCTTATTCATATTAAAATCACTCCTGTTTTTTATTTTTATTCTATTACAATAATAGTATAAATTATACAAAATTTGTATCATTATTATTGTAATGGAAAATTATTGACATTGTATTAACATTGCAATAATTTTTTATTAATTAAACTGTCTTTACTTCCGTTAATATTCCTATAGTTTGTTGTGTAGCTAAAATTGTTTTCAGTGTCTTCTTTAATATATTGATTAGTTATAGCTGTTTCTTGTTGTGTTTTCTTATAGAAGGCACTTTAGATGTTTCTACATGCTGATTAATTTTTTTGCTAATTTTATCATTATAATGTATTTGTGATACATTGTTATATTTTTTATTAGATGATTGCTTAAGAAGAGCAACATTATGATTTAATTTATGGCTCATTAATATCGGTATACAAAAACATGCTATTATGGTGCCTGCTACCAATAGAGTCGTAAGGCGCCCTTTCTTAGTATTTAACTTTTGAATATTATTAATTGAAGAAATTTGAGAATCCTCTAAACTCTCATATATATCATGACTACAATAATGACAATAAGGTTCATTTTCATCTACTTCATTACCACAATTTTTGCATATAATCATTTTAAACCTCCACTCTTAGTTAATTTATGTTTTTCAATATAGCATAGAAAAACATAAATTAACTAACATTTTAGAAATAGTTTTTAAATTTTTTCACCTAAATCTAATTTTACATTAGATCCATTATATTAGAACTTCTGCTTATCATTTCTTAGAATTAAAAAATGATGTTAAAGTAATTATACCATTATGTTCCACATAAAATAAGTAACATTCAATATAATAAGATGTTTTTTTGAACCCAGAAGATCCATTTAAAAACGTAATTTTTTAAAACTAAAACAAAATCTGAATGTAAAGCAATTCCTATTATGTTACCTCATTAACCATAAGTACTATTAAAAAGCTCAAGCAAATACTGAGTTAACTAAAAATAATGTTTTCCCTATAGTTGCTGATCCTAGTGCGTGGAAAATAACGAAATGTATAGGTGCAATGGGAATAACACTTGCAGTTACTATAGCTAAAATAGATAAAATAAGGAAATTTATAAAGGTAATAGGTAGTGTTAAAGAATCTAATATATGAAATATCCGGTATAGCCGGTGTAATATTTCAATGCAGATTTTAAATAGAGAGTATCTTTTATCACGAAAGCGATTTGAATATCTAAACATTATACCGATAGTATGTTTTTTTTACACGAATAGTTTCCATTAGATTTTTTTCGTTTCACTACATACTATATTTTCCAATAATGATTCAATAGATATTTTTGTTTTATGTAATGTAATTAGAATGTCGCTTAATCAAAGTAAAATAACTCTTCAAACTTCATATCCAATGAAATGCAAAGGATAAGTGCAAGTTTCGCAGTTGGACAAAATTGTCCAGTTTCAATTGAACTTATTGTTTGCCGAGAAACTCCAATCATTTCAGCTAAACTATCTTGAGTTAGCTTTTTTTCTGCTCTTGCAACTCTTAATTTGTTTTTCAAAGTTAATTTTTCCATATTTAGTTAGCTCCATTAATAAAGAAATCTAATAAGAATATAATTGAGACGCAAAGCAGTATAATTCCAAAAAATAAATATAACTTTCCTTCTGTTTTATTTTTATACTTATAAAGAAAAGTAATTGCAGGTTGAATAAAAATAATTCCAAACAAATCATTAAAAGGCATTTTATGATACATTTTCCAAAACATAACTAATGCTATTATGAAAGTTGCTATTTGTGCTGCATCTTTTTCTGATTTTATTGTAACTTGTTTACTCCTTTCATCTTCCCATAAATTTTCATATTTGCTTTTTTTTAAAATTTCTTCTTTTTTCATAATTAACAAACTCCTTTTACTATCTATGCGTATAATATACCATTATTCTAACTTTTCGACAAGTACACTTGTCGAAAAACATATTATCATACAACATCCTTCCATATACGATAAAAAACTTAACGTTAATAATAAAAGCCCTATTATTAAAGAGCTAATATTATAAGCATTTAATAATAATAGTAGTTGCCTTTTAACTAAACTTTGCTTCAACTTTTACTATAAGTATGCCTTTATTCAATTATATAGAATATTAATATAAATTTAAAATATTTAACATAATGATAAAAATTTTAAATACATACTAAATTTTATATAACACAAATATTAAAAGTAGCTAAGATTAATCTTAACTACTTTTTTAACACACAACATATGGCCCTTCAAATCTATTAATAATTAATCACTTTAATAAGTTAAATGAGATATAATGTGTATAAAAGTAAGTGTATATAAGAGGGGGCATTTAAAATAATGGATGAAAAAAAAGGTAGTGCCATTGCATTGTTACCATTAGGCATATTTATGGTTCTATTTCTTGGTGTTTCAATTATAATGAAGGACTTTTATAAAATGCCTGTAGTTGTAGCTTTAATAATTGCATCTACCATAGCCATACTTCAAAACAAAAAAATACCTATAGAATTAAAAGTTGAAAGGTTTTGTAGAGGTGGTGGAGACTCCAGTATCATACTTATGTGTTTAATTTTTATTTTAGCAGGTGCTTTTGCTGAAGTCAGCAAATCTATGGGAGCTGTCGATTCTACTGTAAATTTAGGACTAGCTATTTTCCCACCTAACTTTATAGTAGCTGGTATATTTATAATTGGTTCTTTTATATCCATGTCACTTGGAACTTCCGTTGGAACAATAGTAACTTTAGGACCTATTGCAGTTGAGATTGCACAAAAAACAGGTTTACCTATAGGGATTTTAATTGCTGCTGTAGTCAGTGGTGCTATGTTTGGTGATGGATTATCTATGATATCGAATTCTACTGTAGCTGCGACTAAAACTCAAGATTGTGAAATGGTAGATAAATTCAAAGCGAATTTTAAAATAGTACTTCCTGCCGCTATTATAACATTACTTATATATGCATTTTTAACTGGTGGTATGCAAATCAATCATTCAGGAAGTTACAACTACCAATTAGTTAAAATATTACCTTACATAGCTGTACTGGTAGTAGCTTTAACAGGATTTAACGTAGTATTAGTATTAGTTGGAGGTATCATATTAGCAACTATAATAGGTCTTATTTACGGTTCATTTAATATATTTATGGTACTTCAACTTTGTGCAAAAGGTATCGCAGGTATGGAGGACATATGTATAATATCCATACTAATTGGTGGTATAGGTGAATTAATAAAATTCAACGGTGGTATAGATTTTTTATTAAATACAATACAAAAGAGAATTCACTCCGAGAAAGGTGCTGAATTTGGCATTGGTATATTAGTTAGTTTAGTAGATTTATGTACTGCTAATAATACTGTTTCTATAATTATAGTTGGTTTACTAGCTAAGGACTTATCTGAAAAATATGGTGTAGATAAAAGAAAAGCTGCTAGCCTTTTAGACACTTTTGCTTGCTTTGTACAGGGGTGTATACCTTATGGTGCGCAACTCTTGGTTGCTTCTAGTCTTGCAGCAATTTCACCATTTTTAATAATGAAATACCTTTGTTATCCATATCTTTTAGGCATTTCATCAGTATTTGCTATAATACTTGGTATACCTAAATTTAAAACTCCAGCTAAAGGTGCATTAAAGCTAGAAGACTAAGATTCTCATCCTATGCGAGTATAAAAAATATAAAAAGATACTATTAGCAAAACAAATTTCTTATATTCAATTGCTCAGTTAAATTTAACTAAGTGCTTAACAACAGATATAACTCAATGCTTTAATAAAAAATTGCTAACTCTTAAAGGCTAGTAATTTTTTTTTATATTATTATTAATCTCTTCAATATCAGCATGTGTCTGTTTATTAGAATTTGTAATTGATTATAAAAACTTTTTCATTTCTTCAACATTTTGTTGCTCGAACTTTAACAACCTATTCGCTATATCTTTTATATCTTGAGTGGCATCTTTATATTGTTTAAGTCTTTTTGTAATATCAATAATCCCCATGGTACTACCTTGAATTAGCATTTCAGATATATGAGATGGGGTTTTATTTGTTAGTGTTTTAATATTAATCATTATATATGAAGTTATTTTAGTAAGAGTTCCTATGCCTTTAGATGATTCTTGTGTATCCTTAATTTTATTATTTGTTATATCAAATATTTCAGTGTACTCTTTCAGTTGTGACTCCAAATTTTTTCTGTATGGCTCATCTTGTACAATATCAATTAATTCACTAATTGTACTTTTGCCCATTTCAGCATTTTGATAAATATAGTCTAAAAACTCAATGTTACTATTCATTAATATCACCTCATTAGTATTATTTGCATAAAAAGAATATCTATCCATAATAAAGATTTTTATTTTTTATTTTGATATAAAGTGGGTAATTAGATGAATTGTAAACCGAACATACAAATTTGGTTGACAAAGTTTTGCTTTTGTTATATATTTTGATTATAGGGGGACTAATTAATGAATTATATAACAGATAAACTTATAAAAATTAAGGATAAAGGATTATATAGAGAACTTAGATACATTGATACAGCGCAATCACCTAGGGTTAAAATTGAAGGAAAGGATTTTATACTTTTAGGATCAAATAACTATTTAGGTCTTTGTGATGATTTTAGGCTAAAAAAAGCTGCTATTGATGCAATCAACAAATATGGTGTTGGATCAGGTGGTTCTAGATTAACCACAGGAAGTTATGACCTACATAAACAATTAGAGGAAAAGATTGCATCATTTAAAGGGACTGAAGCAAGTTTAGTTTTTAATACTGGATATATGGCTAATGTGGGTATTATTTCAGCCTTGTGCGATGCTAGCTGGGTGATTTTTTCCGATAAATTAAATCATGCTAGTATTATTGATGGCTATCGGTTAAGTGGTGCAAAACTTATAAGGTACAAGCATTGTGATATGAATGATTTATTAAATAAAATAAATAAGTATAAAGGAAGTAACAATTTAATTGTAACAGATGGTGTATTTAGCATGGATGGTGATATTGCACCATTGCCAGACATTGTGAAAATTGCAAAGAAATTCAACATGATGACAATGGTAGATGATGCACATGCTACCGGGATCTTAGGTAAAAATGGATCAGGTACAGCATCATATTTTGGCTTAGATAATGAAATTGATATCATTATGGGAACGTTAAGTAAAGCTGTTGCTTCAGAAGGCGGATATGTAGCCGGTAAAAAGGATTTAATTAATTATTTAATAAACTCTGCAAGGAGCTTTATTTATTCTACAGCTTTATGCCCTAGTACAATCGCAGTTTCTATAAAGGCACTAGAAATTATTGAAAAGGATGAGGAAAGAAGAGTTAAATTATTAAAAACCTCAAACTGGTTTCAAAACCAACTTAAAGTAGCAGGATTTAATGTAATGGAAACCCAAACCCCAATCATTCCCATATTAATTGGAGAAGTAGACAAGGCTGTTGAATTCAGCAAAATATTATTATCGCAAGGCGTATATGTACCAGCCATTCGACCACCTTCTGTACCGCGAGGAACAAGTCGTTTAAGAATTTCTTTAATGGCAACACATTCAAAAGAAGATTTAGAAGAAGCATTGGTTAAAATTAAAGAAATAGGAAAAGAATTAAAGATTATTGGGGGCTTATTATGAATAAGCCCTATTTGATTATGCTACCTGGCTTTGGAATGAACAGTTGTGTTTGGAAAAGAATTAGTGGATTTTTATCAAAGGATTTTGAATTGATTTTTATTGAATGGGATAACATTGATTTATTAGATGGGTTTAAACAAAAGGTAATAAACATTATAGAAGAAAAACAACTTTCCTCTTTTTCCTTACTTGGATGGTCACTCGGATCATTAGTAGCGGAGGAAATTGTTTTAGATAATTTGTGGAATGTTAATAACTTAATTTTAATTGGAGGTACAAGCTCTTTTATTCAACATAAAGAAGAGGGGTACAATTTAGGGTGGAATAAAAGAATTGTAGAAAGAATGAAATCTCAGCTATATAAAAATCCGAAAGTAACACTATTTAATTTTTATGACTCGTTGTTTTCAGATGAAGAAAAGGAAAAGGGATATAACACGGAATTTTTAAAGATAATGGGGGATAACATTAAAATTCAGTCAGTAGATTCCTTGGCATTGGAGCTTGATTATTTAATTCAAAAAGATTTAAGAAATAAATTAGTAGATATAAATATTCCTTTATTAATGATTCATGGTGAAGAAGATAAAATATGTCCAATAGAGGCTACTTTATATATTAAAAATATATTAACACATTCTAATATAGAAGTTATAAAGAGTGGAGGTCATATCCCATTTTTCACAAATCCTCATGATTGTTATAATTTCATATCAAAATTTATAAAAAAACACCTATAAAGGGAGAGAATTTATGATTGATAAAAAGCAGTTAAAACTTCATTTTAGTAAAAATGCATCAAATTATGATGAATATGCTCACGTGCAAAAGGATATGAAAAATTTTTTAGTGAAATTTATGATGCAAAACAATAAAAATAACACTGAAGTTAAAAACATTTTAGAGATTGGTTGTGGAACGGGGTACTTAACATCTACTTTAATTGATCTTTTTCCGCATTCGCATATAACCGCTGTTGATATTGCGCCAGGAATGATTACTGAAATAAAGTCAAAAATTAAAAATGATTCTGTTGATTTTATTTGTGGTGATTTGGAAGAAATGAATTTTAATAATACTTACGATATTATTATTTCTAATGCCACCTTTCAATGGTTTAATCATATACATGCAACAATAGAAAAATTATATACTCTATTGAATCCAAATGGTATCCTTTGCTTTTCTACATTTGGAGAACATACTTTTTGTGAATTAAATAAATGTTTTAAAAAAGTAAAGGAAGAACTATCTATAAAAGAATCCATATATTCAGGACAGTCTTTTTATAGTCTTAATGAATTATCTACATTATGTAAAGATGCTACAAAAAATCAGAATATTGATGATGTTTTAGTAGAGGGTAAAGAAAAATTTGAATATGAATATTTCAATAACTGTAATGATTTTTTCACTTCAATAAAAAAAACTGGTGCTAATAATAGTAATAAAAACAATAAATGTACTTCTCTAACTTTTATTAAAAGAGTAATCAAGTATTATAATGAAAATTTTTCTGAAAATAATAAAGTAAAAGCTACTTATCATTGCTTATTTCTTAAAATAATGAAATAGAAGGGTTTTAGAAAATTTTCAGTGCATATAAATATCTTAAGGCTATATAAAGAAAACCTAGGGTATGATGATGTTGTAGAAAAGAAAAAATTAATAGGGCTTGTGAAAATGAAATTAATAACCCATTTGGTAGCCCATTTAAAGCCTATTAAGGGGCTACCAAGTAATAGAATAAGAAGTAAAGAACAAGAAATAATAAATAAAGAAGAAGTAGAAGAAGTAATGATTAAACAGGTAATATTAATTACTAAATGTGAAAATGAAATAAAATACAAAAATAATTCTGCAGACACCTTTGTTATTTTCTTTTTATTAATTTATTCAATTTATATGAAAAGCACTCAATATATTAATATTTTAAACATCCCTTACGTTGTAGATTTTTTAGTATATTTAAATTGAATAAACATTCTCATTATGGATTTTAATAAAATTATTGATAAAAAACATAAAGACGTATAATTAAAAGAAAATACCTCAGCATACGATAAAAAACTTAACGTTAATAATAAAAGCCCTATTACTAAAGAGCTAATTTTATAAGATTTTACAAAACCCTTTTTATTATCAATTTTTGTATTTGTAGTTAAAGCATATCTAAGCATATCAAAATTTGTTTCTGTTCTCGTTAGTCCATACAGAATAATGCACAATCCGACTATAACCATGAACAGTATAAATATATTATTCGTAATAATACCACTCCCTCTTAGTTTATAATATTATAAGCATTTAATAATAATAGTAGTTGCATTTTAACTAAACTTTGCTTCAACTTTTACTATAATTATGTCCTTATTCAATTATATAGAATATTAATACAAATTTCAAATATTTAACATAATAATATTAATTTTAAATACATCCAAAACTTTATATGCCATACTTCTAATTGTTTTTAAATCTTCATCAGCTACATCATAGTTGGAAGGTTTTATATTTGCAAATAAAATTCAATTAAATAGTAAAGAAAGATAACTTTTATTCGATGTTAATATAAGAGTGTTAATATATACAAATATAGTATAAAATTAGGTAGAAGTATAGGCTTGTTTTTGATTGATATTAAAGGGGGACATAATAAGATGAACAATATTAAGAAGATTTTAGCAATGAGTTTAATAGTAGCACAATTAAGTATACCAGCTTTAGCCGTGGGTTTTACAGTACCAGAGTTTTCTATACTAATAGGATCTTCGGTTTATGAATTACAATATGCTAATGATTCTAAAAATGCAAGTGTTATAAGTGAGGCTTTAGTAAATAACGAAGGTGATATTTATATCCAAACAAGTAAGGGAACGTGGATTAGTAATTCTACTGGACTCGCGGTTGCGAAAAGCTTAATAGATAATATTACAATAACAAACTTTAATGGTAGAGCTATTGAGAGTACAGATTTTGAAGATAAGGCAGCACTGTTAATGGGCTCAATAAAGTATAAAGTAAATGATGTAAATTCTATAGCATTTATAGATTTAATACAAAGTGAGTCAAAAATAAATTCTGTTAAAGCGGAAAATGCATTACTTTTAGCTAAAGACATATTAAATGATGATACTTTTAAGAACTCATACCTTGAGGTTGAAAGTGATAAAGCAGCTACACTGATTGTTGATAATAAATATAAGGAAGCTGCAGAGGCTTATGCTACATGTGTTAAGTATGGTATAAACATTGTAAATAATACGGGGTATATTAATGCTCTAAGTAAATATGCAGATTCAGAACTTGTAAAAAAAACAAATCTAAATGAAGAAGATATAACTAACTATTATAGTGTGGGTGATATAGATAATGATGGAACTCTTGAAGTTGCAGTATTTGAAAGAAATTATTCTTCTGAGAAATATATTCCGAGTAATATACAATTATTTAAATATACTGATGGAAAATATAGTCTTTTTAGTACAGTGCAAACTAATGCAGAACGTTGTATGAGTATAAATATTTCAAAAGCTAAAGATGACATAAATGGAGTCTTTGTATCAGGTATTATGGGTATGCACAGCGGATCGCAGTCTCTTTATATAATTAAAGCTGGAGAACTTACTCCAGCAATAGATGATATATATTCACTTTATCCTTCTAAAATTAAAGATATTGATGGAGATGGGTTACTAGAACTCTCTTCTTTAGAAAGGGATACTAATGATCCAGATTCTAGCAATGCAACGTGTTCTAAAATATTAACATGGTATAAATGGGATGGTGTAAGTGGTTTAACTACAGTAGAAAGTGGAAAAGCAAATTAGTTAAGGATTTTATAAAATTTTATATTATTAAAGGTTTTATTGATTGTCGAAATTTAAATATATTGCAGGGATCGTATATTGTTTTTATCACTCTAAGAAGAGGATAATTTTTACCGTAGTAGGCATTTCCATAGTGTTTAAGCTCTGCATAAGGAAAATTTACATAGGTTCCATTTGTTAGCGGGTTAACATATTGTAAAACCTCTGCGACCCATTCTTTATAGATGTCTGAATCATCATCCTTTTTAAAGTCAGCTGTTATCCCAATAATATATTCAGACTTTCTATAGTAATATGCTGAGCTATTACTAGGTACTTCTTTTATTGCACCACCCAAAGAGTATAGTCTAATAAAGCAATTATCTGCGCCGGGACTATTGTCCACGAACTGAACCAAATTTTTAATATTTCTTTCAGATAACGTCTTATACACAAATCTTCCGGTGGCTTTAAATCTATTTGGAGGTCCATAAAAAGAAGCAATAGCTTTTACTGCGGAAATAAAAGGTACATATTATATTGATGAAGTTTCTAATAAACCAGGAAGCAATAGAAAATCTTTTAGAATTTTTTCAGTTTCCTCCTCCTAATACTAAGCCAGAAATACCAACTGTAGGACATGTACCACCATTGAAACCATAACCCTTATCGGCAAGCTTTGAGTATATGCTCAAAAGCTTTGCACCAGCCTGTATTACTGCAATATCGTGTTTAGTATCTATATTAACTTCACTTATACAAGATATATCAATTACTAATACACCCGTACCTGTTGAATAACCTTCATAATTATGACAATAAACAATGGCTAAAGGGAATTTGTTAATGTCCAGGTTGTATTCAAGTCTTAAAATAGCATATTCTTTATCGCAAGGGGTTATAACTTTACCTGTTAGTCCTTGAAAATTCAAATTATCGCTCCTTTGTCAAAATAGTATTTGACAGTATATAAATATGCTATTAAATAGCATAAGGTAACAGTATTGAAACTTTTATATTTTGAAGTAGCGTAAGTGTATTTGTAGAATAGCAAAACAAATTGTATTTACAATTTGTTCACGTCCACCGGGGGATTTTATGAGCGAAGCGAATTTCCTTATATAGGTTGGAAGTATGTTGCTACAACTAACTATGATATAATTAAAGTAACAATGATACCCTGTTTTGGGGAAATTATTGTGGCAAAATGCATAAGAGAGGTGCAGTTATGGAAACTGAAGTAGAAAAGTCAGCAATAAAACCAATAAGAAAGCGTAAGAAAATTGTTTTGGGTATTATAATTTCTATATTTATTTTGTTTGTTATATACTTTGGGATGGCAATATATTTCATGAATCATTTTTATTTTGGTTCTGTAATAAATAACATTAATGTTTCGGGTAAAAGTGTAGAGGATGTAAATAAACAAATGGCATCTGAGATTCAAACATATCAGCTAAACATAAAAGAACGTGGCGGTAAAAATGAACAGATTAGAGGAGTAGAAATTGGCTTAAAGTATGATGCGAATGCTGATTTTAAAGTGTTTAAAGATAAACAGAATCCTTATAAATGGATCTGGGCAGTTTTTAATACGAAAGATTCTAAAATGATAGCAGAAGTTAAATACGATAAAGATTTATTAAAAGAGAAAGTGGATAAGCTCTCTTGTTTTGATAGTAGTAAGGTAGTTGAACCTAAAAATGCTAGCTATAAATATACAGCGAAGGGTTATGTAATTGTCGATGAAATTATTGGAAACAAGGGAGATAAAGACATCTTATATAATTATGCCATAGATGCAGTGAGCACGGGCAAAACAATAATAGATTTAGAGTCAATTAATTATTATGTTAAGCCAGAATACACTTCGAAATCTCAGAAGGTAGTTGCTACAAGGGACATGCTTAACAAATATGTATCTTCAAAAATTACATATACTTTTGGGGAAGATAAAGAGATTTTAGATGGGACTACAATAAATAAGTGGTTTACAGTTGATGAGAATAATGAAATAACATTTAATGAAAAGTACGTTGAAAGCTATATGGACGTACTTGCTAGTAAATATAATACAGTTGCTAAGACGAGAAATTTTGTTTCATCATCAGGGAAGAAAATTAACATTGGTGGTGGTAGTTATGGCTGGTCAATTAATAAGGTTAAAGAAACTAAAGATTTAATTTCAATGATAAAGCAAGGGAAGTCTATAGAAAGAGAACCAGCATATTATCAAACCGCATTAGCTCGGGGTAATGATGATATTGGGAATACCTATGTAGAAATAGATCTTACAGGGCAACACTTATGGTTTTATAAAAACGGAAAACTAATAACACAAGGGGATGTTGTCACAGGTAATGCTGGATCTGATAAGACTAGAACACCAAGTGGAATTTATAAGATCGATTATAAAGAAACAAATGCAACTCTTGTAGGTGAAAACTACGCTTCTCCTGTGAAGTTTTGGATGCCTTTTAACAAAGGAATAGGAATTCATGATGCAAGTTGGCGAAGTAATTTCGGGGGAAAGTTGTATAAGACAGGTGGATCCCATGGTTGTGTAAATTCACCATATGAGGTAGCAAAAACAATATTTAATAATATAGAGGTAGGCACTCCAGTTGTTTGTTATTAGTTTTAAATGCAGCTAGTAGTATCTTGTTTTATTATCAGAACATTTGCGAAGTACTTTTACTAATATTCTTTATACTTACATTAATATGAGTATATAAATGTTTCAGAATAAAAAGTAGAAAATAAAGACCGAATTTATATTTTATAATAAAACCTAAAAAACAATAAAAGGTGTATCAAAATGATTAGAAAAATCATTTTGATACACCTCCTTTTTATTGACCAATTATATATTGTTTTATAGTATATATATAATATTTTAATACTATATTGAATTTATGTGATATTTTGTAACAAAATAGTGATCGTCTTTATATGTCACTTCTTGTTTTAGAGTCTATCTATGGGAAAGATGAAGAATCAAGAGAAGATGCAAAGAAGAAGTTTGGTTTAGAACATGAAATATTAACGCTTTTAAGTAGAAAACACGGTGTAGAAGATATTGAGTTCGCCAATGAGTATAAAAAGGAAGTAGAAGAAGAATAAAACAGTGACCAGTAGGCCCTGGTGGTACTCATTAATTCTATCAAAGGTCGCATATCATTCTTGATCCAATGAATTAAAACTCCCAGCATTGCTGAGGGTTGTTATTATAAATTAAGGATGTGGAATAAATGGGTGCTGAACGAATAAAAATAAATTTGGATTTACCCAATGATCTAATACCACTTATAGAAGATTTGGGGCTTTCAAAATCTTTGAATGATAATATAACAATATCAATATCAATTGCATTATTTACTAGCAAGTCCGTGTCATTAGCACGCGGGGCTGAAATATCGGGAATAGCTCTTGTAGACTTTATGGATTTGCTTAAAAATAAAAATATACCTTGGAATGAATATACAGAAGATGAATTTAGATTGGATCGAATTGTATTAAAAGATATCAAGGATGAATATATAAATGAAACAAGAGAGCCTTCTTTATAATGGCTTCTCTTGTTTCATTTTTTGTAACGCAAAGCTAGAAAATAGCATAGCCGACCAAGCTTAAGGGAATGTTTATGTTAAGTCCCTGGCATTTCAAGCAAGTCAGGTATTTAGCAAAATAAACTGTCTTCGCTATTGTTTAGGTATACCTTTACACATAGTTTTCTTATGGCATTTAGGACAATACAAATTTCTATAATTTATACCAGCATTTACTCCGAATATATTTTGCTTTAAAGTAATTTCAAAGGTTTCTCCACATGTATCACATAGCCATTTATAGCTGTTGGATAAAATTGACCTGTTTCAATAGAACTGATTGTTTGACGAGATACAGCAATAAGTTCTTATAATTCACTTTGAGACAAGTTTTTTTCAGCGTGAGCAATTTTAAATCGGGTTTTCAACACTAATTCATTTTTTAATTAAATGTTCATAACTATCCTCCGACGCGATTATTACATTTTATATAATAGTCGCAAATAATAGAACAGGGTTAATAGCTTTAGTAATAACCTACAAATGTTATTTTTTTCTAGTTAATTTTAAAATGTTTTGGCCGATATTATAACGAGGGTAAAATAATATGACTGTAAATAGAAGCAAGAAGACATGAGGGGGATTTGTTTTGAAATTATTAGAAAAACTAAAATCAAGTATTGGCTACAAAATAGTAGCTGCGATTACTGTTTGTTGTTTGTTAACTTCATCTATTATAGCAACGGTATGTACTATAGAGAGTAAGAATGTTATACAAAGTGAAGCTGAATCACGACTTACTGATATTTCTTCAAACAAGGCAAACGAAGTAAACAAATTGTTATTAAACACTGAAAATACTGCAAATAATGTAGAAAATATATTATCAACAACATTTGATGAGAATAAAGCAAATACAGACCCAAAATATACGAAGGCTTATCTTGCATCGATAGACCCTACAATAAAAAAGATAGGGGAAAGTCAAAAGAATGGGCTAGGAATTACTTTAATACTAAATCCTGATATTACAAAGGATCTATATCAAATTTGCTACGAAGGGACAAACACAGATAAACAATTTAAAAAAAATAGTAAGTTTATTTTATCAGATTTCAATGAGGCTAAAACTAATATGGGATGGTATTATAACCCAATAAAAACTAAAAATGGTATATGGAGTGACCCACATGTTAATGCTAGCGGAAAATCTGTTAGTAACGACAAGAGAATTTCGTATACTATGCCAATTTATAAAAATAATAAATTAGTAGCAGTTCTTGCTATTGATCTGTTCTTTAGTGATTATGTGAAAATGATAAATAGTGTAAGTGTTTATAATAACGGATATGCGTTTTTGTTGAACAACAAATATGATTTTTTAGTAGATAAAAAATATACTACTAAAGATAATTTAGAAAAAATTCAAAATGGAGATTTAAAATCTGTTGCTACTACTATGAGAAATAATACGAACGGTTATACATATGCTAAAATAAATGGTGAAGAAAATGTTTTTGGTTATAGTAAGTTAATAAATGGTGATATTATGGTTATAGCTGTTAAAAACTCAGATATTTTTAGTAGAATAATCATCTTAGAGAAAATAATTATTTGTCTTGCTTTATTTCTTACAATTATGTTCTCTATAATAGGGTGGTGGATAAGTAAAAAAATATCACAACCCATTATTTTGACCACAAAGCTTGTTAAAAAAACAGCAGATTTTGATTTGTCTGAGGATGACAGTTGTAATCATCTTCTGAAATCAAACGATGAAGTAGGACAGCTTGCAAATGCATTTGTCCTTATGAAGAAAGAATTAGTTGCTCTAATAAAAAGCATATTAGGAAACTCTCAGGATTTAAGTGCTTCAAGTGAAGAACTATCCGCCACAGTTGAAGAGTTGACGGCAAAATTCCAACAGATAAATAATGAGACAAAACAAATAGCTATTAAGGTTAAAGAGACTAGTACCACTTCAAATAAAATAACAGTATCTGCTCAAACAGTGGATTCTAAGATACACGTATTGTCAATCAAATCAATAGAAGGAAATAATAATTCAATAAAAGCAAAAGAAAGAGCAATCGAGGTTCAAAAAAAAGGAAAAGAAGCTACTGAAAGTATAGAGAATGTATTTAGCGAAAAAGAAAAAAGCATTCTGAAAGCTATAGAAGAGGGTAGTGTAGTTGATGATATATTGGTAATGGCAGACACTATTGCAAGCATTTCTACACAAACAAACTTATTAGCGCTAAATGCTGCCATCGAGGCTGCAAGAGCTGGTACACAGGGAAAAGGATTTGCGGTCGTGGCAGACGAAGTTAGAAAACTCGCAGAACAGACTTCAAAGGCTGTTGTAAGCATCCAAAATACAATTGGTGGCGTACAAACTGCATTTAAGAATCTTTCCAAAAATAGCAATGAGGTATTAATATTTATTAAAGAAAATGTTAAACCTCAGCTTGAAGATATGAGTAAAATGGGAATCCAATACTATGATGATGCTAATTTTATTAGTACAATGTCTGGAGAAATAGCTTCTATGTCCGAAGACCTTACTACAACTATCAGTGAAGTGAATGATGGAATGCAAAATATGTCCACACTTGCACAAAGCTCTTCTGAAAGTACGGGAGTTATAAAAGAAAGCATCGACGAGGTGTCCCAAGGTGTAGAACAGATTGCATTTACAGCTCAAAGTCAAGCTGAAATGGCACAAAAGCTTAATGAAATGGTGCTTAAATTCAAATTATAGAAAGATACATGCAATGACTAATTTTCAATATAAGGACAGTAACAGTCGACTTAACATGAACCCAATAGAAAAAAGGCCATAGAAAATCTGTTAGTATTTCTATGGCCTTTTTTCTATCCAATTACATTGTATTAGATATGATAAAAAGCATTCAACATAATAAGATCTTTAAGGTATAGGTAATAGATCCAATGTGAATGGATTGGCTTTTCGGCTATATCCGAGATAAGCTTTCAAACTAAAAACTTCCTCTCCCTTGCTTATCTACTGTAAACTTTACATTAACTTTAATATCAGAATTACATATTACCTTATCCCAATCAGTCCCTTTACATCTTCCATACTTTGCAGCAGCAATTCTTCCTAAATCTAAAATATCAGTTTTGTATTGGCATTTACTTTTATTTATAAAATTATTACTCATTTTTTTAACGTAAATTGTCATATCTACTTCAAACTTTTTCATTACTTCAGGATTATTTTTGTTTCATCCATGTCTGCTTTACCACCATCTTATCCTTTTTGAATATAGCATCAGTGTAAAATATTGATATATCTAGGATTTAATCACTAAATGATAAACTCTTTATCCAATAGGAAAATAAATATTAAAGATCTATATTATTTGTCTATATTGAACCTAATGAGATTGATGATGAAATCAAAGTTAAGGAATCGAAAGAACCTTTGCTTGAAAATCTTACTGGTATAGTTGCAGAGATTGAAAGTGTCATTAGTCGTAAAAAACAAGTGATTTTATACGGACCACCTGGCACATGGAAAGCATATCATGCAGAAAAATTTTTATAAAATATACTACCATTATAAGCATTAATGAAATGAGATTCGTCATTTTATAAAATTCTTCCTTAGTGATGTTTGCACATGTACTAACATAATATATTTGCTTATTCAAAACATAAAGATATTGAGCATAACCAAGGCTATTTGATTTAACTAAACCTGTACCATCGAGTCTTACTTTGCATAATTTACCTGTCAGTATGCTACCTATGATGTCTACAATGATATCTGGTCAACTAGAAGAAGCTAAAGATCAATATGAAAATCTTTTGAAGGCGCAATCTAAACCATATGTTTTGAATGATGAAATAGTAGAAAGAGTTATTAAGGTATTTTCGAAGCAATTAGATTTCATATGTTTATATGAGAATCAAATATCAAAATGGCATAATGAAGAAACCTTAACAGCTAATATTGAATCGGCTCTCCCTAAATCACAAGTGCAGCTCCAAGAGCTTAGTAAAGTTATAACTAATATTTTAGCTCTAGCCGCTAAACTTAAAAATGGAACTATAGAAAAGGTAATGGGAAAAAGTGATCTGGAACTTGGAATGGAATTCTTTAAAAAATAATATCATGGATATACATTTGAGATAATTTTAATACGTTAAAAAGGACACCTGAGCATTACCTTATCAATTACCACTTGTGGTAACCGCCTTAGAACCATACATAATAAAGCTCGCGTTTTCATTAAAATAGCGAATTTAAAATTGATTTATTAGTTAAAAATTTATGCGAAGCTGTTTTATGAGAAAACCGGTAGCTACTGAAGGTAACCTCTAAATTTAAGATAGCTAATACACATGGGAATAGGATCAGTGATAAAAAATAAAATGACCCGCAGAGCTCTTCTTCTTGGATTTATTTTTTATGACTGCTACTTTAATACTCTATAGTTATATTTTTAGTAAATATGATACTACTGGAGCAAAGAAGACTGTTAATCCATAAGTGAATTGTATTTTAGTAGATCCTAGTTTGAACAATATAATGCCCAGGCAGATAACTTTTCTAATCACCTCAATGGTGTAGGTTTATCTTATTGAAATACATTCAATGTAACAGTTCAGTATTGTGTTACATTCACAATTAATACACGCTTAATAGAATGACCCCTCTATTTAATTAATAGTGGGGTTATTTGTTACGAATATATGAAAAAAATTGGCTTGTCTATATATGACAAGCCAATAAACCAATATCAATTAATTACGGAATAGTATTGAAAGTAATCCTTACTTATTTATAACGACTGTCTTTGATATAATATCATGTAAAGATTGGTTCTTTTGAGTAAATCCATGGTAATAATATTATAAATATCCAACCATATACGGCGGTTGGATGTCAGCTCAACTCGTATTTAAGGCACTGTCACAATTATAAATACATTATAATTGTGACAGTAGATTTTTTTGTATTTACTTTACGCATGGAAAATATGCTGCTTCTAACAATATAGTATCTACGCCCTTCATGTTTTTTATGTCAAATCCATCCATATCTGAGCGAAACTCTGGACTTTTCATGTATGCATCATCAATTTCTGAAATATTGACACCTTCTTGATAAGAAACCAGTGCAACAACCTGTGCTTTGTCTTTAACTGAGAAGACTCCATGTACTTTAACTCCAAATCTAGGTAAACTTTCTAGATGTCGTTTCCAATGTATGCTTAAATAAGTTTGTGCTGCTTCTTGATTAGCAAGTGTATAAGTTCTTAATTGGAACATTTTTTTCTCTCCTTCAATAACATCTTTAAATTTTTGATGTTTTATATTATTATTATTATTATTATTATTATTATTATTATTATTATTGATATTATGAAAATTGAAATGTATCTTACTTTTTTATAAGTTTTTGAGTCTTTCTTAGGTTTGTATTGATTATATAAATACTTATATCCTAACAGTTTTATGCGCTTATAAGGCTAATAAGAAGAAATCTAATCCATTAAAAATATAACAACTAATAATACTCTACTTCCATGATCCAACTAATTCCACATAACAATAACCGGTTGTTTCTTTCCCTCTGTAAGTACCCTTGACTGAACTAGCTCCTTCATATTTGTGAAGAGCTTCATGTTGAGATACAATTTCCTGTTCCTTTGGGCAAGGAGTAACTTCAAGACAAGCATCTAAAGTAGGTATTTTCACCATCCAATGAGTCGGATATTTTTGTCCGGATTTTTGGCTTAACCAGTAATCAGATTGACCTATTGATAGCGGCTCAACTGCAGTTACCGTTTGAGAACCATCTGGATGAAGAATTGTAGCCCATGCAGTTTCATTTCCCGTTGAATCCTCAACTGTATCCCAAAGACTTATCTTATCTCCATTATCTAAATTAATATCCATCCAACTCCAGTGACCGCCAATATCGATAGACTGGTTTTGCCACTGACGATCAAACCAGGAAGTTCCATTTATCTCATATGTTTTGTCTTCTATTGTTATAGTTCCTGTAGTAGCCAGTGTTGGAAGTGAATATTGATGAATGTTCATGTTTAACATTGGGAAGTATCCTGTACTGCCATTGTATAACGCATATCCAACCGGATTCAGTGTGACATCTACTTTACCGCAAGGCATTGTAGCCTGTACATGCATTTGATTCAAATCGCCTGACATGAATCCGTTTGGTGCTTTTATACTGAATTCTGTCTCTGAAATCTCAGCAAGAGATAAAGGAAAAACTTTATCTTCTCCATAATAAAAACCTGTAGTTTCATCAGTAATGGAGAACACTGAAGTTAGAATAGACATGTTATCTTGCATATGCAATGTCATGAGATGAAATAAAAAATTTAACTTATGCCCTTCTGCTTCAAAATGCCCTATTACAAACCAGGAATTAGTATCAAAATCTTTTTTTCGAGAAAGATCCTCTAAAGGGTTTACAAAAGGTACTATGCCTTTTCCAATTTTTTTTAAGTTTTCAAGTAAAGGTTTCTTATTTGCTTCCATTATTACATCATCCTTTCATTAATAAAATATAAATATATATTTTTATTTAATAATATTGTACAATACAGTTGTATTATATACAAAAGACACTTCATAGTAATGTGTCGGATAACTAACATAGGAGGCTTTTATGACTAAATCTGATTCTTATCCTAAGAAAGACCTTAGAATAATTAGAACGCATAAGCTATTGTGGAATGCTCTTTTGGAACTATTGAAAGAATGCTCTTTTGATGAAATCAACGTTAAAGATATATGTGAACGAGCAATGGTTCATCGTTCCACATTTTATATGCATTTTGAGAATAAATGTCATTTACTTACATATGGATTACAAAATATTATAGAACTGCTTACATCAGATAAATTTAGTAACGATAACTTCGAAGAGGCTGGAAAGATTACTCTTGATGTTTTTAAACATGTGGCTTCTTATTATACTTTATATTTTGAAATTCTTCTAAAAAAAGATAACCAGAATCTTAGAAATATATTCTGCAATCAAATAGCTCAAGATATAAAGGAGTATTTAAAACAAACAACGGCTAATAATAGTAATGGAACTGTTACACTCACTATTGTTTCTCAATTTTATGCAGGGGCTATACTTTCTGTAATATCTTGGTGGCTTGAAAATAATATGTCGATGCCTATTGAGCAAATCTCTAGGCAATTAACTGAATTGCTTTTAGTGAAAAATGCATGTTTTAAGAGCAATTAATTTAAAGTTCTCAATTTGGGTTCTCTCCAACATAAGTCTGAATCACACCAGTAGATATTCATGAACTATTTCATAAGTCTTGATTTCGCTGGCTTCAAGGCCTTTATTTTCAGCCAAGGTTCGCATTAGCCATAAATAACGTACTTTCCTTTTTTATAGGATTCTCTTAGCTTGATGGCTATGTGGCGGCACCCCATAAAGTTGTTAATAGATTTATCATATGTTATATTATTTTATGTAGAAGTTTTAATCTATCCTTTAGTTATATTGTCTTGCAGTAATATAATATTTTAGGACGAATAGAATGTCTATTTTTGTTGATTTTTTTCTAATTTCGAAATTTGTTATGAAATTACTCATTTATAGATAATGATTTTACTTTGGAATCAATTGGCATAGTATTAGGTTAAGTTAGAAAGTTCATATTATGTAAAATTTTACAGAGGTGAAAATATGCAGAAAGATGTTACAAAAACCATAATAAAGGATAGTTTTTTAAAACTACTAAGTATGGGTAATGATATTGATAAGATAACCGTAAGTAGTATTATAAAGCAAGCTAAAACATCTAGACAGACATTTTATTATCACTTTCAAGACATTTACGACCTCCGGGAATGGATTATCGAAACAGACTTTGAAGAAATAATTGAAAAAAGTATTGAATGTGAAGATTATCAAGATGCACTTGAATGTATCTTCGATTATATTAATCAACAAAAAATGCTTATTGGTAAATCATTACAATCATCCAAAAGAGAATTTATAGAAAAAATTATTTTTAATAATATAAGAAAATATCTAAATAGCTTTAAAAAGGTTCAAGAATTTGGACATACACTAAAAAAGGAAGATTATGATTTTTCAATAGAGTTTTATTGTTGTGCTATTACTGGAATATGTATTAGGCTAATGAGTGATAAAAGCTTACAAATTTCTACAAGGGATTTGATAGATAAAATAGATAAATTAGTTTCAGGAGAAATAATAAACATTAAATAATTTTATAGACTTACAAAGACATCGAAGTGTAAAAGAATATTACATTTCGATGTTTTTGTAAGTTTATTTATGTATATTACCCAATTATAATAACATTATTAAGAAATAAGGCATACATTCAAGCTATCAATATTAATATATTATAACTTTAATGTGAGGCTGCAATCTTGGTGAAAATTTCAATAATTACTTAAAAATATGATTAAGAAGAGGTGTATTTAAATGAGAAAGAATTTTATGACAAACAAAGGAATACCACTATATGTGGATTATAAGAAGGATTTACCTGCAAAGCTTAAGAGTAGCATAGATTCATGGTATGTTATTAGTAATTTTGAATGTGAAGGACAACAATTAGGTTTTATGTGGCATCAACAAAGTTTTAATGCAGGTCCAGCAGGTAAAATGGTTACAGCAGAATTTTTATTAATGAATGGTACTGAAAACATTTGGATTAACAATGATATAACTGAACCAGAGTCTGAAAAAAATGGAACAGATGCTGAAAAAATGCATGTATATTCATCTTTAGGTGTGCTTTCTGGAGATCACAACAAAATGGCATTAAAACTTGAAGTGGCAGATGGAAATTTAGATGTTATCTTAACTCCTAAAAAAGAAGTGCTTTACAATGGAACAACAGGTTTATTAAATTTTATGGGTACTGATTCACTTCAATTTTCTTTCCCTAACATGAGTATAGAAGGAACATTTACTATTAAAGGTAAGGAACATAAAATAAAGAATGCAACTGCATGGTTTGATAGACAATGGTCACATAAATTAGATGCAGAATCTTTTGCACCTGATGCGTCCGGAGTAGTTCCACCTTCTTGGCTATGGCTTGGTATGACTCTTAATGATGATAATAGTGGAGCAATTTCTCTTTGGGATAACTATTCAAATGATGGAAGATATGCTTTTGCTACTATTATAAATAAAAATGGTACACAATTAAATGTAATCCCAGATGTTACTTATGATGAAATTTGGACAAGTAGCAAAACAGGAAGACATTATCCTAAAGTAGTTAGTATTTCTATTCCAACAGAAGATCTTAATTTAAAATTAGTAGCAATGATTGACGAACCAGAATTTATTCATGAGGATGTACAGATTGTCGGCTGTCAAAGTTTATGTAGTGTAACTGGTGTATATAAAGGTGAGCCTATTAATAGACATGTAGTTTTAGAAATGATTGGAGACATTTGTGGTGAAGAATAATAATATAATTTGTTTACAATAGTAAATGAAGAATTTGCATTTACTATTTCTTTAATTTGATGGAGGGTGTAAATTATTTTGCTTAAAGAAAGAGAATACACAAAATAATTTACACCCTCATTAATCTTTAAGATTTAATTTTTCTAATAAATAATATAACATATTTTCTCTTCGCGTAATTATTCTTGCTTCACATGTCATGCCTGGTTTTATTACTGCTTCTTCATTTTTATGACTATATAGAATGTTATTTTTTAATATTCCTTCTCCTTTATAAAAAACAACACCTTTTTCACTATCCGTTTGAGAAGTAACACTTATGCTTTCCATACTACCTTTTAAAAATCCATATTCATTATATGGTAATGAAGTAAAACTATATTTAATCTCCTGTCCATCTTTTATATTTGCAATATCTTTATCAGGTATAATTAATTCAACTTTGTAAGCATTTGAATTTAACTTTTCCTCTATTTGAGCTAGTAATGTTATTTTGTTTTTTTCTTTTGATAAATTTACTCCTTCATCAAATTTAATTACATTACTATTAGTAGTTTTTAGTTGTCCCCTTAATTCATTGATTGACTTCCTAGCCTCCAATTTAATATCACTCTCTAATTTAATTAACCCATTCTTATTATCTTGTATTTCAGCATCAATTTCGGATATTGCATCATCAGACCCTATTTTATTTTGTAATACTTTTTTGCTTATTACTAATTGTTGTATTTTATCATCTATAGATTTTCTTGAAATTTGATAATTATTAAACTGCTCATTATAAATACTGTCTTTTGCATTATAATTTTTATTATCTTCGATTGATCTAATTAATTTTTCTAAATGATTTATTTGATTAACTGAATCATTTTTAGAGTTTATTAAATTAGTTTTATCTTCAACTGACACCGTATTACCAAGAATATAACTTTCATATTTATAATAATACTCTTTTTCTTCTTTACTACCTTTGAAATAGTTAGTATCATCAGCAATGCTTTTCTTTAGTTTACCTAAATTATTAATATCATTTGTTTCTACCTCCGTAGCTGCTACCATTTCTTCTGCATAACTATCAGGAAGTTGTTCTCTCCATAACTCAGAGTACTTCCCCTTTTGTTTTATAAGTTCGGTATGAGAACTGCTTTCTATAATTTCGCCTTTTTCAATAGCTCTTTCAGTTATTGAATCCAAATTGCTTGTTGCTTCATCCATAATAAGGATTTCAGGCTTTCTAAGTATGGCCCTTGCTATTGATAGTCTTTGCTTTTGTCCTCCTGAAAAATTAGAACCACTTTCACCAACTAAAGCTATCTTTTCTCCAGATTTAACTTTTAGATTTATATTTTTTAATATAAGACTTCTTGTCCCATATTTAAAATCCAAATCTTTAAATTCTATATCACCTATTATAACCATAAAAACATCTATCATCATAGTAAGAGTTAACCCTGAAATAGCATCTCTTATTTTAGACGCATCATTAAATCTTGATATGATTTCTCCAACTTCTCTAGTTCCAAAAAAGTTCATTGGTAAATTAATTACATGGTCATAATATCCAAGCATTAATGGAATATTTAAACGTTGACCTAAATGCATTTGTAATAACCTTAAATGTAATTAAAATAATAAATCCAATTGAAAACATATGTAATGATTGAGTTAGATTATTTGGTACTATATCATCTAATAACAACTTGAAAATACTCCCTTAAGTTCATTTCATTTTCGCTTATTTTATGTATAACCACATAGTGTAATAAAGCTTTATCTATAACTACATGCGCAATAGTTGGTAGCGGGATACCACTAAATATATATTCTGGTTTATTAGTTTTAACCCCTTTAGCAGAAAAGCCTAATTGCTCTGCCGCTTTAATTATTCCTAAAGCGCTTGTCCCCTTTTTATCTGTATCAGATGCCTCTCTTATTTTAGACATTGGATATTTTAAACCATTTGTCTTACATATTGTTGCTAGACAAGCACAACCACAATCTTTATAGTCATGTTGCTTAATACAATAATACTTTTTAAATATATTTTTCATTATGCACCTCACAATCTAATTATGATTAATTCATCATAATTAAAGCAAATTATGATAAATTATGCTATGATTACATTGTAAAATTAATCGTATATTGTATAATTTTATCTAAAAAGAGGTGATATTGTGGAATTAAACCGTAATTTTGAAACTTTAGAAACAAATGAACTTGAAAATATTGATGGTGGTAGCTTTTTATTAGCATGTGGTATTATAACCGCTGGTGTTGGAGTGTTTAAGCTAGGTGTTGAAGTTGGCAAAGAATTAAGAAGTGCTTATGACAAACGTTAATTTGGGAGTGAATTTATACTTATGAATAATTTAATTGAACTTAATGAAAGTGATTTATCGGAAATTAATGGTGGAATATGGTCTTGGCTTGTTGCTGTAGGCGCTGCCAAAGCAACTCCTTATGTAGTTGCGGGTACAATATTTGTCGGAGGTGTTGTTGTTGGATTTATTAATGGTAAAAAATAAATTTTTTTTTCATATTATATCTTTCATTAATGACAACCCCTTTATTAAAGCTTGTTTGATTATAGGTGTAGGTGCTTTAATATTTTTATTAGGAGTAAAAGTTGGACATGCACTGAATAATTTAATGTTATGATATTATTTGATTAATGAGACCTACAAAATGCAAAATTAAAAGTCGAAGTAATACATTAGCTAAAAAGGATGAAGAGGGTACATAGTATATATAATGGTACCTTCTTTTTTAGTTGTTTTATGCTTTTTTATCCACTCGTATATATTCTTCTGTTTGATTTCTCCTTTGGCTATACCTAATCCTAAATCTATTAATTCATTTTGTGTAAATGATAATATAATTTCATTATATTCTAATAAAATTAACATTACATATATTTCATTTAGCTAATTCTTTAAAGGCATCTAAATTTTCAAATAATATTCTATCGGCAATTGTCTCTAGTTTTTCTTCCTCTGATATTGACCCTTTGCTAAATTTATCAAAATCTAAAAGAATATATTTAGGTTTATTGTTTTTCATTATAACTACAGATTTGTCCTCATCTACTAACTTTGCTATTTTAGAAAAATTCTGATTAGCTTCTGATATCGAAACCATCTTTTGACTGTTTACTAACATATATATTCCTCGTATAATTTTAATTGTCATACATTATTATATTACTTTTAGGATAAATTCAACCTAAATTTAAAAATATTTAATTTATGGAGTTTCTGAAATTCCAACTTATCAATTAGATTCACATCGGCTTCTAACAGTTTAGAATTAAAAGACAATAGTTCATCTAATGAAATGGTACCTTTTCTGAAAGTTCAGTATGCTCAGTACTGTAACCTACAGTTCCAATATATAAATCAAATTAAAAATGTATATACAAAAGAATAATATGTGTATACTATAAAATTATAGCATAATATATCGATACGATATATATCAACGAGATATTAAGAAAATAGAATTATATTAGGAGACAATTTAAATGACTGAATTTACAATACTTGGTTTTCTTATGACCAATAACATGACTGGTTATGATATAAAGCAGAAAATGAGCATAAGCACTTCAAATTTTATGATATAAAATAATGATATGAAAACACCAAAATTATAAAATAGAGGGGTTTTAAATATGGAAATTGAGATTAATGCTTCAAAATGTATTAAATGTGGTAGTTGCAAAAATGTATGTCCAGAGAATATTTTTAGACAAACTAAAAAAGATCAGGTTCCACAAATCAATAATTCTAGTTTATGTTTTGCATGTGGACAATGTATAAGTGTATGTCCTCAAAATGCAATAAAAAATGAAAACTTAAATTATAAAGAAGAAAATGATAGGGTTAACCCAAAAGAACCAATTATTGAAAGAGATAAATTAATAGAATTTTACAAGAATCGTCACTCAATTAGACAATTTACTAACAAAGAAATAAGTGATGAAGATATGAATTTGATTATTGAAGCTGGTTCAAATGCTCCAAGTGCTCATAACCAGCATAATATTAAGGCGGTTGTCACGAATGATTCTAAATTAATAGCTGAGTTATCTAATATAACATCAGTTTATTTAAAAAAGACAATTAAGCAATTGCAACATCCCTTTATGCTACGACTATTAAAGTGGATGGCACCAAATAAAATCAAAGATGCAGGAAAACTATTAAGAAGCTTTCAAGGAATAGTGGATGCCAATGAAATTAACGAGGATCGTGTATTTTTCAATTCAAAGAATTTATTAATCCTTTATGGCCCTAAAAATGTTGCTTATACAGAACTAGATGGAATTCTGGCCCTAGGAAATTGCATGGATATGGCAAGAGGAATTGAAATTGGCAGTTTTATACCAGGATATTTCATAAAGGCTTCAGAAAATAATTTGGATATTTATAGATATTTAGAAATTCCAAAAGATAATATAATTGTTGGTGCGCTGGCTCTAGGCTATTCAAAAAATAAATATGTTAGAAATATAGATAGATCATTAATGAAATTAAATAAAGTTACATTATAATATTAAAATAGCAAAAAGGCATACAATATTCTCGATATGAACATGCTAAAAAATCTCATTCGGCTTCAGCAATGGTTTATGGTTTTTATTTAAGGAGTTTCCGTGAGATCTCTCAAAAATTTAAGGGGATATATTAACATGAGTACATTAGTTAATTGTAAAGCGTGTAATAAGGAAATGTCTCCAAGTGCAGTTTATGATCAATTGATATCTTCAGCAGGTGATAAATTTACACCATCAGAGGCTCAATACGCTAAAGATAACTTAAAATAATTAAACTAAATATTATATAAGGCTATCATAAACTTTATTATATAACTAGATTCCATGACCTCGCTATAAAATAAACGAACTTTAAGTTGATATAACACGAACTTTTAACGTTTTTTCATTATTATTCTGACTCTTGGATAAGGCAATAGGATATAATTGAATAAATGTATTATGTAATACTCGTAAACCATTGTTTAAGAAAAATAGGAGGAGAATTTCATGGAAAATAATAACATTTGTCCTATTTGTGGATGTAAAGAAATTGGCAAGGGAAAGCAATATGCACAAGGAAAAATGTACCCGATAGATAAAACCTTTTCTCTGGGTTCAGAAATAATTGCAGAGATTTGTACAGAATGTGGTTACATTTTATCTACGAGAGTAACAAATCCAGAAAAATTTAAGTAGTTCGCAACTTTCTTATATGTCGACACAAGTAAACTCATATCATTAGATATGGGTTTACTTTATTAAGCAAATGTTGATATTCTTAATGTAACACAATACCCCATGGCAAATAATGTTGATAGGTTTGGAAATTACCATTCTTGGAGTTGCAGTCATAGCAATGGGTGGAGGAGGTTTCGATGCTATTAGTGACGTCTTTTATTTTGATATTGCAGGATTTGTTATTATGCTAATTGGGTTCACAGCAAGTATATATGGATTTAAGAAATAATTCTTATTACTTATATTTGTATTTTTTTCACAATGACCTCCATGATAGAATAAAAATCCCTACAAGTAAAATTTTATTCCTTGTAGGGATTATTAACACTAAGGCATACTCAATTTTTTAGACTGCTCATCTGATAATCTACTCTGCAACCAGTTCTGAACACTTCATTGCCTCTCTTTTTTGAATTTACACAGCTTTGGTCTATTATTTTAGTGCCAATCCATCACGGTACGCATTGCCGACCTTTTCTCCGACTTTCAGGTAATCCTTACTCATCCAATCGTAAATAATCGGGTCAAACTTCGTAAGTGATACCTTCCCGTTTTCTCCCAGAATACGCTCATCTATGCTGACATTAACGATTTCTCCCACCATTCTCCAGGTCTCTTCGTCGTAACTTTTAATTCTGCACTCCAGAGCCATTGGCAGTTCCTCAATCAAAGGTGCATCTACAAACTCAGACTTCACCGCATGAAAGCCAGCTTTTTCGAATTTGTCAGACACCTTATTACCAGATTCAATTCCTACATAGTCACAGGCTGCAACATTAGCCGCATCTGCCATACTAACAGTGAACGCCCCACGGTCAAGGATATTCTTCACAGTCTTACGTTGTGAACTGAGGCATATTGATATCTCAGTTTCATTGCTGATACCTCCCCATACGGCAAGCATCGCATTTGGTGTACCGTCTTCGCCATAGGTTGAAATGATAAAAACCGGCTGCGGTAATGTGTACGGTTTTGCTCCAAAATTCTTTCTCATCGTTTCACTCTCCTCTACTACATTTTACTTAAATATTTCATTATAATATTTATTCCATCTCAGCTACTACCCTACAAGGTAATCCTGTCATATCTGCAAAGTTAATTGGATATGTATTAGCCGTGAATTTAATTGATTTTTTTTGATTTAAAACTTTACCTAAATTACATAAATTTTCAATAACAAATACATCTCTATCTGCACAATATTGATCTTTAGTTGTATGGTCTTTACCACGTCTTACTCCCGCAAAATCTATACCAATAATTGAAATTTTACGATTAACCAACTGAGTAATTAATTCATCCGATAACTGTGGATGTGATGTGAAATAAGTTTTTGTACCATATCCTTCTTTTTCTATATATCCTGTGTAAAAAGCAACAAACATATTTTCATTCACTAAATTGATATCTATATCTGATACATCAATGTCTTTATCTAATATCTGACTTACATCAAATACTATAGCGTCCCTCTTTGTATATTCTAGTTGAAACTCTTTGTCCATTACATCAAAATGAGTTCCCAAATGACCGAATGAAGCCATTTTTGCCTCATCATTATTTAAAACATTTTTATTGGATTCTTTGGTAATCTTTACGCTTAAATCTATTAACAAAATTTATCACTCCTTATTTTAATTTCTCTATTTGAATTTCTAAGTATTTGATATATTTACTTAGGGACTTGCTTACAATGTGGGAATCAATATCATCAAGTTCTTCAAAAAACTTTTTATCTCTTTCTCTCCCAGAAAAATGTATTTTTAAATGTTCATCAAATAATTCTTGACCTTTTGGGGTCAATTTGTAATAAATCTCTTTTTTATTACATTCTAATTGGTAACTTTCAATATCTCTATTATTTAATAATTTTTTTACTATTCTACTAATAGCACTTTTATCCATTTTTAACTTTAATGATATTTTTGTAACATTTGGCTGTTCTAATTTACCTATTAGGTGAATGCAGTGGATTTCCGAATGTCCATAGTTATATAAAATTTCTCTTGAGTTTAATTTATCTAATACATCGTGTTTTTCAAAAAGTTCTGTAAATTGATCAAGTAATAATTCTGAATACAACATATGTTTTTTGTTCACTTCCTTTCAACAAATACAAGTAAAATGTTTTTGTTGACTATGCAACAATATAAGTATAACGCATTATTGTTGCATAGTCAACAATAATTGTTTTTTTTACTTAATCCAAATACACTGATATTAATATTTCTATAATAGAAATGAGGAGCATTTTTTCTTATACTCCTCATTTTTCTCATCCCAATATATTTTTTTGATAAAGTTTTTATTTATATTTGAGATTTTTATATTTATTGCAACTTTTTTCACTTTCGTATTTTTGTTCAGAAAGACTTGAATGGTGCAACAGTATTGATGTAAATCCATTTCTATATTGACCAATTAGATGTAGTTGATTTTGCTGAGTTGTTTTACATCATTCATAAGTCGTATAACGAACTATTGAACGATGCCGCGTTAACTCTACTATGGAGATTCAATCATTCACCTCTTTCTGAAATTTGCTTTAACATTAAGGTTATTAATTATAATTTCCACAATTTTATTACTGTTCCAATTCCTATCTAACGTTTTAGTATAAAAAAACTTAAGGCTTGAGTTAATATAATTAACCGTACATTCACTTAATTTTTTTTTCGTGATACAATAGTGTAAATAATCGCGTATTTCTTTTTCACCTAAAAACTTTGGTGATTTATTATAAAATTTAGCAAAGTTACTAACATGATTGGTATAGGCTTTTATGCTTCCAGGGCTATAACCCCTTAGTTCCATATCCATTTTCAATCTTTCTCTTAATTTTGACATAAATAATAACACTCCCTTATTTTTTATTTCGACAATAAAAGTTTATAGGAAGTGTCCATTATAAGAAAGAAGTATCTTAGTAACTAGGATATTTCTTTCTATTTTATTTAAGTGAAAATTAAACTAACCTAATTAGCACTTGTCTGCCACCGCTATTAGCGGCTTAGTTCAATTATTTTTTCACGACATTGTGTGTTTTCCATACATCATTATTATATTGCACTATTAACAAAACATATTTTAACTTTATATAAAATTTACGGTAAAAATAATATAATCAAGTAGAAATCATTTATACTGATCGAAGATATTACTAAATAAAAAATACTTTTTCTACCTGAAATGAATTTATAATATAGTTCATACTTCCGATGTTACCCTCATTTACATGGGAAGGCTACATTCATTTTAATATAAATTAAAGGAATGCAGTCTTTTTAGCTTTTTTGATATATTTTGTTGCATAAAATAGATATTAATCCCTTTAATAAGTTAAATAGGATATAATATGTATAAATATAAGTGTTTGTTAAAAACGATGATTAATTTAGGACTAGCACTAGTAGCTATGGTAGCATTGCTTGGGGAAGTTCATTTAAATTTATAATGTACAAAAGGAACAGCGATGGCAAGTGGGTTCATAAGTATTATCACATGTTATATCCAGATAAAATCGATGATTTTCATACTACTCGGTGGCAGAAACACGCATTGATCTATAGTATTTTTAGTAAACAAAATAGAATAATTATAAAGAATAGAAGGAGCTGATTTTATGTATAAAGAAATTTCAAAGTTGATCATATATAATGATTTGGGAGATAACTGCATTTTATGTAATTTAGCAGATATTATTGAGGATTATGACTCAAAGAGTTGCACTAATGAAAAGATTATAACCCGTATTTATAGGGAAATGAAACGTATTTTGGATTTAGCAACAAACTATGGGTTTGATAAAAATATATGGCACAATTATTTAGTTTTTCTGCTCATCACCAACGAAAATTCTTTTAGTATTACATGTGAAAAAGTAGGAGCAAGTGATGGAACGGTGAATCACTTCGCAAAAAATGATTTTAAAATATTCAAGAACCTATTTGATTATGATTTTTCGCATATTGAACAGGACTTAGATATAGATTGTTTTACGACTATTTCTAATTATAAAGCTATTGTAAAAAAAGCAGGAATGTATAATAAAAATGTTAGTGAGAAAGTTCAATATATCAGTAGTTGCATTGAAAATGCAAAAGACGAGGAAGAAGTATTCTGTATTATAACAGGATTCTATAAGGATTTTGGTGTTGGAATGTTTGGACTGAATAAAGCATTTCGCGTTGGCCACACAAATGGAAAGTTAGAATTTTACCCAATTAGCAATATGGATGAGGTCATATTAGATGATTTAGTGGGGTATAAATTTCAAAAGGAAGAACTTGCTCTGAATACTGAAGCATTTGTAGAAGGAAGGACAGCCAATAATGTTTTATTGTATGGAGATAGTGGTACTGGGAAATCAGTAAGCATAAAAGCAATCCTTAATCAATATTATGACCGTGGTTTGCGAATGATTGAAATCTACAAGCATCAATTTCAGGATTTATCAGCTATAATTGCTCACATTAAAAATAGAAATTATAAATATATCATTTATATGGATGACTTATCTTTCGAGGAATTTGAAATAGAGTACAAATTTTTGAAAGCTGTGATTGAAGGTGGAGTGGAAGTTAAACCAGATAATGTATTAATATATGCTACATCTAATCGAAGACACTTAATTCGCGAAACGTGGAATGATCGAAACGATATTGAAGAAAGAGGTGACGTCCATACTAATGATACTATGCAGGAAAAATTATCGCTAGCAAATCGATTTGGTCTTACTATTGGTTATAACAATCCTAGCCGAGATGAATATGATGAAATTGTAAAAGAACTGGCTAAGAAGCACGGAAATATTACACTTTCCGAGGAAGAATTATGTGAAGAAGCAAATAGGTGGGAAATGCAACATGGAGGGGCCTCGGGAAGGACAGCACAACAATTTATTAATTGGTTGGCAGGGAAAATTTAAAATGGAAAGACCCCTGTATCGCATAAGACTTAGAACTATTATAATATGGTAAATGATACAAATATAAACAACTATAAATCAGCTACCTTATTTCGTAGAAGTTCTAATGTGGCAAAGGAGTGTAAGCTTTGAATATAACATTTAAGAAAATTGTATTTTCAATTATATTAATTGCAATGTTTGGTCCTGTTATAATGAAAATAATAATAATAAATGCACCACAATTAATGAGATTTTTAACCAAATAACAGTAGTTACTCTGTCACTACTGTTATAAATCTTCTACTATGTGCTTCCTTTTTATGACTTCTAAGCATATTATACACACTCCTATATATTATGGAAAAAAGAGAACTAAAGTTAAACGATAAAAGGCATACAACAAAATCTGAATGTAAATCAAGAGATGATGTGTTGGAATAAATTATATTATTGTTTAATATTTTAACATTTATACCAGGATAGTATTGTAAACATAATTAATTTAATATAAGATAACAAATGTAAAACATAACTATATAGGAGGAAGAAAAAATAATGGATGTACATGGAAATGAAGTGCAAAAGTTAGAGGTAAAGAAGAATATCGAAAAGCTAAATACATCAGAACTAATGGTACAATGCCTTGAAAGTGAAGGGGTTAAGTATATATTTGGAATACCAGGAGAAGAAAACCTTACATTCTTACATGCACTCAAGGGCTCTAAAATTAAGTTTATTACAACTCGTCATGAACAAGGAGCAGCTTTTATGGCAGATGTTTATGGACGGTTAACAGGTACTCCGGGAGTATGTCTCTCAACTCTTGGTCCAGGAGCAACAAATTTAATGACTGGGGTTGCTGATGCTAATATGGATGGTGCCCCTTTGGTAGCTATTACAGGACAAGCTGGAACTGACAGAATGCATCTTGTATCTCATCAACATTTAGATCTAATTTCAATGTTTGCACCAATTACTAAATGGAATAAACAGATTGTAAGACCAGATACAGCACCAGAAATTATAAGGAAAGCTTTTAAACTGGCTATAGGTGAAAAGCCAGGGGCTGTCCATATAGATTTACCAGAAAACATAGCCTCAATGCCAGCACTAGGAAGACCGCTTGCTCATGGAGATAATGAAAAAAGTTATGCCACATATAGCAGCATTAAAAGAGCTGCAGACGCTATAAGTAATGCTAAAAACCCAGTTATTCTTGCTGGTAATGGGATAATACGTTCAAAAGCTAGTAAAGCACTAACCGAAATGGTGGAAAAGCTGAGAATTCCTGTAGCTAACACTTTTATGGCAAAAGGAGTTGTTTCATATAAAAATCCCTTGTCTTTGTGGAGTATTGGACTTGCACAACGCGACTATGTAAATTGTTTTTTTGAAAAAGTAGATTTAGTAATTGCTGTAGGATATGATATAGTTGAATATGATCCTAAAAAATGGAATAAGAATGAAAATATTAAAATTATTCATATTGCAGAGGAAAATGCAGAAGTTAATAAATGCTATATACCTGAGGTAGAGGTTATGGGTGATATATCTTACTCTATTAATGAAATAAGTGCACTTGCTAATAGGGTATTGGAACCAGTGGTTGCTCTGCATATAAAAACAAAGATGGAAGCTAATTATGAATCTTATGCAAAAGATTTTAGCTATCCAATGAAACCACAAAAGATATTGTATGATTTAAGGAAGGTAATGGGTGATGATGATATTGTTATTTCTGATGTAGGTGCTCATAAGATGTGGATTGCACGGCATTATAGAGCTGTAAAGCCAAATACTTGCCTAATATCGAATGGATTTGCCTCAATGGGAATTGCAGTACCTGGAGCAGTGGCAGCAAAACTCGTCAATCCTCAAAGAAAAGTTGTAGCAGTAACTGGTGATGGTGGATTTATGATGAACAGTCAGGAAATAGAAACTGCGCTAAGAATAAAAACACCTTTTGTGACATTGATATTTAATGATGCCTGCTATGGACTTATAAAATGGAAGCAAGAGGATAGGTATGGTGAGGACATGAATGTACGATTTACAAATCCGGACTTTGTAATGTATGCAGAGGCTATGGGGGCAAAAGGATACAGAATAACAAAAGCAGAGGATTTAATACCAACATTAAAAGAAGCACTTGCTCAAAACATTCCTGCTATTATAGATTGTCCCGTAGATTACAGTGAAAATGTTAAATTGACAAATGCATTAAACAAGTTAGTATAGATAATATAATTAACTATTTGAGCCTAACATAACAAGTTTTTTTATTTCGTCGCAAATAGGCCACCCCATATCTTAATAATAGAGGGTGGCTTTTTTAAGTTGTGTGGATATTTTGAATGTAACACAATTGTGTTACATTCATTTTGGGGCTATTGTCTATTCCTCTACAAGGTTTGTTTTAATATATTCAACAGCATTGTTACCTGCCATTCTACCACTATTTACGGCAAATCCTAGAGTATTGCCTGGCAAAATAAATACGTAATCAGGATTACAAACTGAATTTGCATCAGTTCCTGCAGCATATAATCCTGAAATAACTTTAAACTCATCGGTTAATACTTCAGTCATATCATTAATCTTAATTCCGCCTAAACTTCCATATGCACTTGGTGCAAATTTCAAAGCATATAACTTCGAACCATCAATAGGAAGCATATATTTATGATTTTTGCCAAAGTCTTTGTCTCCTGTTTTGCATGCTTCGTTGTAATTTTTCAAAGTAGTTTTTAATCCCTCTTTATCAATACCTGTCTTTTCAGCTAACTCTTCAATTGAATCAGCAATAAATAAAACGTCACTTCCGTTTTTAATTGCTTCTTCTTTTTCGTGATTAAAGTATGACATATCCATAGAAGATGTTACCACATTAATTAAATCTAAGCCGTTTTCTTCATATTTTTCAATTAATTTATCATCAATAATTGAGAATGCAACACGGTTTTTCTGACGTGAAATAGCATTTACTGAAAATACTGGGTTCTCAACAACTTCTTCATTGTAAAAGCGCTTTCCATCTAAATTAACGAAAACATTAGGCTGACGGAAGGGTAGTTCTATTGGTGCATATCCTCCTGTATTTGGAGCAAAGAATACAAGTTCCATGCTCATATAATCTTTAGCTGCGCCTGCATCCCATGCCATTTGAATTCCATCTCCAGTTAATCCTGGGATACGATATGAGAATATGTCTTTTCCCCATTCATATGGAGTGTATTTCTTAATGAACTCTGGGCTGTCCCCAAAACCACCTGTAGAAATAATAACTGCTCCAGCATAAACTTCTAATTCTCCATCTTTATCATTGGCTGTTATACCAATAACTTCTCCATCTTCTTTAATAAGGTTCTTTACGGGTGTCTCTAATAAGATTTTCACACCTAATTCATCTGCTCTTTCTGTCATTGCTTTAATCATTGTAGCAGCTGCACGTAGTCCTGGATTTCCAGTTTTAGGCTTAACAATATGCCAAGTTGCTTCTGAACCTGGGAAATATTTTGAAGGTAATGCGAATTCCACTCCCATTTCCTGTAACCATTCAATTGTATCTGCTGACTTATCAATATATTTCTTAACTAATTTTGCATCTGATCTCCAGTGTGTATAGTCCATAAATTTTTCGAATGCTTCTTCTCTTGTAAGACCAATTAATCTTTCTTTTTGAAGTTTTGTTTCAACTCCAAGAAGTCCCATAGCCATATTGGCACATCCACCTGTAGAATTGGCTTTTTCAAGTATCATTACCTGCGCACCTTTTTCAGCTGCAGTAATTGCTGCTGCAAGTCCTGATGCTCCTCCTCCAATTACAACCACGTCTGTTTCAAATTCTCTCATTTTAATTTCCTCCTTTTATATTATAAGTTTTTATATTTACATTATTCACTTCTTCTACGTCTTTTGCGAGTCATAAGTCCACCGCCATTTTGCAGCTGATTGTCAAAACTTCCCACTGCTATGGGCTTAGTTGGAACTTTAGGTACTACTGGTCCTGCTTTTTGAATTGCGAATGCTTCACATACTGTTACGCATTCTCCACATCTGTCACAAAGAGATGAATCAATTATATGAATCAAATCTTTGCCACCATCAATTGCTTTTTTAAGACACTGATCTACACATTTATTGCAACCGTTACATTTTTCCGGTGCAACGTAGTAACTGAAAAACTTCTTACATACTACAGCATCACATCTTCTTCTTTTTATATGTTTTTCAAATTGCTCCTGATCACTTTCAATTATCTTTTTAGTGATTTTTCCGACTTCTTTACCATAATTACAGCAGGAACCTATTATTAAATTATCTGACACTTCGGTTATAACTTCAATATCTCCATCGCGCCCAGTACCTTGGGTAATTCCTTCTGCCAATACATTAAGCTGCAATATTCCCTCTCTGCAAATTACACATTCTCCACAGCTTGTACGTCTTATATTATCAGTAAATGCTCTCATTTTATCAACAGGGCATGGATTTTCTACCTCTTGATTATATGCCTGAGTTACAAAATCTTTGATTTCTTCCACAGATGCTTGTTTCCATAATCTTCTTTCTCGTAATGTCATGCTTTTTCACCTCCTTCTATTTAATCTTGTACTGAGCCCATAATTTTGGTCTTGCAATCTGTGTACGTAAATCACACTGCAAGCATCTGTTTGCTTCCTTGCAAGCTGAAGATTCACTTAAACAATGATTTACTTCTTTGAAGTTTTGAATACGGCTTTCAACAGCTTCACATTCATTTTTTTCTCTTTCAACAGATAAAAAATTTTCATCTTTACCTATGTATGGGTTAGGCATTACATCTTGTGTTAATTTGTCCTCAATTATTCCATCTCCACCCAATGCAACATCTATAGCCGATGCAACTCTACGTCCAGCTGCAATTGCTCTAATTACAGAATTGGTTCCATATACTACATCACCAACCGCATACATATCACAGTCATTTATTTTCATTTCATCTTCAGTTGTAATTGAATTGCCTCTCCCAGTAGGAACATTCCATCCTTGCGGTATTTCTGGTCTTTGTCCTGTAGCAAAGATAACTGTATCTGCTGGGATAACATATTCTGAATCTGGTGCAATTTGAAGCTGCAATCTTTTATTTTCATCAAAGCTAAATGATGCTACTTCCTGGCACTTCACTCCTGATGCAGTAGTTCCGTCATTTTCAATATTCATAAATGTTCTTGAATTCAAGATTGTAATTCCTTCTTCTAATCCTTCTTCTATTTCATCAGCACTTGCAGTCATAGCCTCTCTACTTTCAAGACAAGCAATTGTGACATCTTTTGCGCCTAATCGTTTTGCTACTCTTGCGCAGTCAAATGCTACATTACCGCCACCCATAACTATTACTTTTTCGCCTATAGGTAAAGGCTTTTGAAATGATACTTTCTGTAGAAAATCTATATTTTCATATACATTTTCACAATTAGCTCCGTCAATTGGTAAACGTACACCTTTTCCAGCGCCAATTGCTATTAAAATTTTATCAAAGCCTTTAGCTTTTAAATCTTTAAGTGAAGACACATATGTGTTAGTTACTATTTTAACTCCAGCACGCTCTATCTCCGCAATTTCCGCCTTAACTGCTTCTCTTGGAAGACGATATTCTGGAATACACGTTGATAACATTCCTCCGGCCACTGGTGATTTTTCGTATACTGTAACTTCATGTCCGCATTTTACAAGATTATATGCTGCTGTTAAACCTGCAGGTCCGCTACCTACAACTGCAACTTTTTTATTTGTTTTAGGTTTAAAGGTAACTTTATCACGCCATAATCCCTGATCATGCTTAGCTGCAAATTTCTTTAATTCCCTGATTGATAATGAATTATTGATTTCTTTTCTTCTACATGCACTTTCACAAAACGCCATGCAAACATATCCCAATGAATGAGGAAATGGTGCCTTTTCACGAATAACCGCAATAGCCTCCTGGTATTTTTTTTCTTTAATATATCTAATATATTTGGGAACATCAATATTTGCCGGACATTCTGCCTTACATGGAACAAGACCCAGTTCACGATTGAAATTCTGTTTAAACACTCCCTCTTTATCCTGCAATGCTCCTGTAGGACAGACTTCTACGCAAGCTCCACAAAAACGGCAATTTTCTTTTGCTAAAGAGTTATGGTTGCGAATATTAACCATAATTCTATCATCTTCTCTCACTTCGTAATCTAAAACATTGACTCCTCTAACGTCCCTGCAAACTCGTACACAACGTCCACAGGACACACATCTATTCAAATCTCGTACAATAAGTGGGTTACAAGTATTCACTGGTACAGTGTTTAATGTTCTTTTCAAACGAGAGGTACTCACTCCCAAGTACTGAATTAATGACTGCAATTCACAATTTAAATATTTTGGGCAAGTAGTACAATCATCAACATGATTAGCCAACATTAATTCCATTGACAACCTTCTCATTGCATTTAACTTCTCTGTTTTGGTATGTATAACTATTCCATCTTCCACCTTAGTAGTACAGGCTTTCTTAATCTCGTTACATCCCTCTATTTCTACAACGCACAATCCACATGCCCCGATATCTGACAAATCTGGATGATGGCATAAATGAGGAATATACATGTCTGATTCTAACGCTGCACTCAAAACGCTTTTATTTGAGTCTACTTCTAAATTATAGCCATCAATCGTAATCGATACCATTTTCATTATTTACACTCCATTCTTATAATCTTTTACTAAGTTATTTTTAGCTGCTTCCATTATGGAAGCATTAATACCTTTTTAAATATCTCTTCGACCCACTTGACTATTTTTTAACTATTAAATTATAATACAACTATAATCTTTGCCCTAAGGGTAAGGTCAATAGGGAAGTGTTAAAAAAATGACAAAATTATATTCTATCGGCGAAGTGTCTCGCATTTTGAATATACCACCAAAAGCATTGCGTCATTATGATGAAATAAATTTAATAAAACCTTCTTATACAGATACTGATACAAGATATCGCTATTATAACTATGAGCAATTCTTTATTATCGATATCATTCGCTATTTAAATAAAATGCTGTATGTTCCGTTAGAGAATATAAAAAAATTAATAGATGAAAATAAAGAAAAGGATAAATTGTTAAGCATTTTAGAGTCGCATAAAGATCTATTGGATAAAAGAATAGCCGAACTCGAATATTCAAAAAGAATCACTGATGGTTTGATAGCCGATATTAAATATCGTGATAAGTATCCAGAAAAAATTGAAATATTTGAACAGTATCTCATGAATCGCTATCTTTATTATATTGAACTGGATATTTCTATTTATGATATAGATAAGTATGTAAATAGAAATACTATTGACACCATCACTATAGATAATAGTGAAAACAATGTAATGTGTTCTATATATTCCATATCTGAGTATGCAAAGACAAAAAAGCTTCAGGTAAAAGGATTTGGCATATTTTCTGACCAAAAGATATCAAGACTCAAAACAATTTTTCTCAATGAAGGCCGTTACATTACCAAACGGTTCCTTTATTCAGAAGAAAATTGTTCAGCCGCTCTGCGTGATTTGTTAAGATATGCACATACCAATAATATAAAACTTGATGATACAGTTTATTTAGTATCAAAAATGGTCAACGTATCCGCTTCTTCAAAATACGGTTATTACATGGACTTACAAATAAGGCATCTTATATAAATCAATTAAACATGTTTTAACTCTGGTGTAAATTATTACTTATTGACAATTACCTGTATTTTAAAGTATATTGTACCAATAAACGTACATACAAATATAGTGCATTTTGTTTAATTTAACTAAATATGCTAATTAAAATTGGAGGTAAAAAGTATTTATGGATGAAAGTATAATTAAATCACTTACAGAAGTATTACCGCTGGTTATGGATATATTGCAAGAAGACTTAGCGATATCAATTACAGATCGAACAAAGTTTATATCATATTGGCCACATGAGTCAGTTCCCTTAAAGTTAAAAATCGGTGATATAATTCAAGAAGGAGACCCTTATTTACAAGCAATGAAAAGCAAAAAGGTTCTAACAATAATAGTTCCAAAAGAAGTTTTAGGAATAGTATTTAAGGCAATATGTTACCCCCTTATTGATAATAATGGTAATGTTTTTGGTGCAGTAGGTATTGCAAAAAGTATGGAAAAACCCATTGCGATTCATGATGCCACTAACAATATATTTAGTTCTATGCAACAATCTAACATAGGCATAGAGGAAATTGCAACAGGTTCCCAAAAGTTAGTTGATACAATCGATATTGTAGTTAATGCTGCATCTGATGCTGGTCAAAAAATCAAGGATACTGGTTCTATTTTATCTGCAATTGAAAATATTGCATCACAATCGAATTTATTAGCATTAAATGCTGCCATTGAAGCTGCAAGAGCAGGTGATGCAGGTAGAGGATTTGGTGTAGTTGCAAGTGAAATAAAGAAGTTGTCTCAGTTAAGTAGTGAATCAGCAAAAAAGGTATCTAAAACTCTACTTGAAATACAAAAATCCATAATAAAGATTACAGATGTAATTAACAGTTCAAGTTTAATTGCTGATTCCCAAGCAGCCGCAACTGAAGAGATAACTGCAACTTTAGAGGAAATAACAGCATCTACTGAAATATTAGCAAAGATATCAAAAATGGAATAGTATTTTATTTCTTAATCATGTATTCGTTCAATATGATTTTTAGAGATTGATATTTACCACTTAGTAAAGAGATGATGCCTAACAAAATGAATACAATTTTCAATACAAATTCCATAAACTGTCCTCTTCAAATTTTTTGCATCATATAATATTATTTCAAAGCTTAATAAGAAATCATATTAAAAATCATTTCTTAAACCCATATATATACTTGAAGTCTTATTCTTTGTATATTTATCTGATAGCTAGAGTTCGCGTATGTAGATAAAAAATAAATAGGAAGTGACTTTATGGTTAAAAAGAAAGTTGCATTAATTAAAATAGGGGGAATAATACTCGTTGTTATAATAGCCGCCTTTATTTATTCTTTGAGTATAAGAAGTGAGTTTACAAAATATCTGGATACAAAATATCCTAGACTGTCATTCAAAGTAGGACTTACAAAAAATAATATTTTATACGGTAACTATTATTCAGATGTGACTTGCTTAAATGATGGAACATATTTTGTTATTTCTAAAGATAAGGAAAACATCTCCGAAGATTATATTCAATACAAAAGTGTAATGCAATATAACTCCAAGATTAAAAGTGCATTTAAGGGTAGAGCTATTCAGAAACACATAAAAAGTGTAACGGGAAGCGGTGCAATACCGTTTAAAAATAATGCTTCATACATACAAATATATATAGACCTAATTAATGGTGTAGACCAGATTTCGGACGCAAAAGATGTGCTGAAAATTTTAAAAGAGAAAAATATAGTTACGAATAGTATAATATTCTCATATGAAAAAGATAAGAGTTACTATGAATTATGGTTACCTTCAAATGGTTACAATTTAACAAGAAAACAAATTGAATCCAAAATTATAAAAATAAGATAGCGTATTATAAGCATCAGTAGTGTTTAAGTATACTGTGATTACCTTAAATTAGATAAAAAAGAGATTTAAGAACCATGTAATATAATAAAGTGCTATAGTGAATACTACTTCGATCTATTGGTATTGCATTAAAATAATAGATTTGCAAAATACACACTATTTGATGTGCTAATTCATACCTATGCACCTCAAAAGAGAACACGTTGGCCTGAGATACATTTCATATTATAAGTTCAGGCTTAGTTTATTTTTTGTAATATTATCAAGATAAATATGAGTACATATTTTAGCAAAATAAATTGTGGTTACAATTTGTTCATGTGCCCCGGGGGATTTTATGAGCAAAGCGAATTTGCTACATTCAATGTAACAAATCAACACTGAGTTACATTCAATACAATTATAAAAATTTGATTTTATGATAATATCTTAATCTATGAAGAATATAATTTACATTTTAACCTTAAGTATATGGTATTATATAACTTATTTAAATGAAATTTTAATTATTAAAATATCAAAAAATTCTTAAAATTTTTAAACTAAAGGGGGATAATGTAATGAAAAAATACTTAATGATTATAATTTTTATTACATCAATTTTTTGTAGCTTATTTTTGGGAGGTAAATTATTTTTTTTAGGAAAGCAAAGTGAGAGAGAAAAAATATTATATGCGACCGTATGGAAATTATCTAAAGATGGATATAAGGAAAACGAAATAAAAAAAATAAAAGTAAGTTATGATCCATTGAAGGGGGGGGTGCTTCCTTATCAAGTATTTATTGTTTTTAAAAAGGATACTTCGAAAACAAAAATCTATTCATGGAGTAGCGTGGAGGAAAAACAAATTGTCGATGCAGGTATATCTGCTGGATTTTAGAAATGAATAGTCTACCAATCACAGTATTTGTTCTATATGCAGATCTAGCCTATAGACTCAAAGTGAAAGTAACTCAATTGCTATTGAGTTACTTTCACTTTTGAGCTATTTGTTATTATTTAACTACGGTTTATGTTAATGCTATGTTGTATTTTAACTAAAATATTTAGAGAGAATTTATATGTTGTTTAAGCATAACAATTTTAGGCAAAGTGCTATACTACCATTTAATTTATAGGTATTATGATATAGTTGGGTTAAATTTACAATTAGTTATGAGGTGAGGAGGGATTCTAATGGATAAATCTGCATTGGTAGCTATCATTCTTGGATCAGTAAAAGCAGCATGGACAGTGGGCAAGACTTGGGGTAATAAAAGAAAATAAGTAAATTTTTCAATTACATAAGTTTTATATTTAACAAATTTAGTAAGTATTTATCTTGAATTACGAAACATATTCAAGATAAATAAGACAGTATAGTGAACCAAAAGGAAAAAAACACCTTTACTCCAGATGACGTTGCCCTTTTATTAAAAATGTTGTTTTTGTATTATTATGGATATTTATTTAGAATGTACGCCTTAAAACTAAAGTATATTTACAATACTTTTGGGGTCTTATTTTTTAAATTAAACATATAGTGAAAATTAATGCTAAAAATAAATATTTAACGAACTTTTGATTTATGACTTCTTATACAGTTATTAACTGTATCTAGTATAAGTTCCTTGCCTAAAAATTAGCAAATTTACAGATTTATTTATATAGTTTAAGAATGTTATGTAAATGATGATTATTTATTTAATGTCAATGATTATCTTTTTACAGGTATCACAGTAATTGGACATAAGACGAGTTTTATGGAACATATTTGACTCTTCTAACACAATACAATTTTCATTGTTAAATTTTTGTATAATACTTCTTTTTTGATTTTCTCCTACCCATATTAAACCAGCTCTTGGATCACCAACAACGAAACCTTTTTTCATTTCATTTTCACAATACGGACATCTAGCCATTCAATCATCTCCCATCAATTTATACGGCCTATATGAAGGTTCCTACTCAGTTTACTTAATAAGATTGTATATTTATCACGTTATATAATACTATTGTTAAACAAAATATTTACTTAATTATACTATTAATATTGTAATTCCCATATAAAAAGTTGTCCAACTTTAAAAGTTTAAAAAGACAAATGATGTGAAATCAGACTTCCACGACATTATTAGGTGCTAATATCATTGTAAGGGCAATTAGTACATCCTTAACAAGGAACCCCCATATCTAATGATTTTGGGGTTCATTGTGTCGACATAAAAGAAAGATACGACGTAACTGAAGAATCTAAAATTATACTATAGCAACCCTACAAATTGGAATTTGTGAATTATATTTTTGTTCAGTAATTTCTATTTTGTCAAATCATAACTCAAATTAATTAAATTGTAGATTTCCTCTTTAGGAAAAGAGCTATCCAAAACAATTGTAATCCAGTGTTCTTTATTCATATGGTATGCAGGCAAAATCCCTTGTTGACCTCTTAATAAACTGTTTATTACTGGGGCACACTTTAAGTCTAATATCTCAGCACTTCCTGTTCCGGTTAAACCTAATTTAATTCTTGGTACATTCATAATTAGTCCGTACCATTTGCCGCCACCATCATGTCTAAGTACCGCATAATCTGGATACTTAAACCAAGGATAGTCTGGTTCTGTATTAAATTTTTCCTTTACATAAGCAAAAATTTCTTCTCTTTCTATCATCAAATGCCTCCCGAAATTACTATTTATTGAGTTGTTTATATCGTTCATATGTCGCATTTTCTTACTGTTGCGACACAAAACATTTATTTAATTATACTATTATTACCGTTAATTAACGAATAAAGTATTTACATTTATGGCATTTTAGTTTCCTTAACGTACGAAATATCATTTTTGTGTATGCTACCCCTGACAGCTTATAAATTAAGAAGTAGCAGCGGAGGTTAATTTAATTACAGCTAATATTAAAACCAAAGGTAATAATATTGATTCTAAGTAGATTAGAGCGTAAAATACAAGATAAGGAAGCCCTTGCAGAAGGACTAGCTGAACTTAAAGTAATTTCACATGAAGATGAATTTGATGCTTTGGAAAGATCATCAACTACTGATGACTTGCCTGCTTCTAAATATGCTAAAATGAGTTGTTCGCTCCGAAACTGTTGTTAATAACAAATATAGAAAGAGGAGGATTAAAAATGAAAATATTTAATAGACGAAGTAATAGTATGAAAGTGGGCACAAATAAATCAACCGAACAAGATGAATCTTTAAATACTGATAAAATAAAAGATAATGTTGCTTATGACAATATACAAAAATTTAAAAAAGAAATGAATTCAGCAAAAGATGATTGTTTAAATTGGAAAAAAGAATCTAAATGTTTTTAGAAAAATTTTTACCAAGGTGTATATGTTTTATATGTCTGATAAAATAGAATATATAAGTGGTTAGGTGACATACTATTAATAGTTTAATAAAATACTATTGAGGTTGTAAAAGGTCCATAAATGTTTAATACAGCTAAACTTAAAGTTATAAACTATGAGCTTATTTCAACTAACAATATATTTAATGATACCATAATTACCATTTTAAGTATATTTACAATTCACTTAAAATGCTTAATAGCCTCAATGTGAAAGTAACTCAATTGGTATTGTGTTACTTTCAGAATATCAATACACGCTTAATAAAGTAAACCCATATCATTAGATATGGGTTTACTTGTGTCGACATAAAAGAATATTCTGATATATTTATAGTTTAGTTATTAATGGTTTTTAGTTAGCAATATCTCGCTATTTATTATTATTTACGTTTTTGTTCCATACATATATAACCTTTGAAACAAGGAATTGCATAATAAAAAAGATAATCATAAATATTCCAAAACGTAAAACAGTATCTAATGAAAATATTCTTCCTTTAAGTCCAAAATAATCACCCACAGCAGTACCTAGAGTAAATGTAACGAACCAACTTATAAAAGTAGCCCAAAAATTATCTTTTTTAATCTGACTCATAATATTTTCCCCCTAAAAAAATCAAATTCATATATACATATTTCATTTGATTATACCACTATTCCCTTAGCCAAGAATCAGAACAATAATGATAAAATGAATGAAAAACATCAAAAGTTCGTATTATATCAATGAAAGTTCGTTTATTATTTGATGAGGTAATTGAAACTATGTATATAGGAAGAGTTCGTATTTCGGATATAGAACTAAACCGCTAAAAACGGTGGCAGACGAGTGCTAATCATATTAATTTAATTTTTACTTAAATAAAATAGAAAGAAGTATCTTATTTGACTAAGATACTTCTTTATTATAATACACACTTCCTATAAACTTTTATTGTCGAAATAAAAAATAAGGAAGTGTTATTA
>NZ_JAHLDU010000013.1 GCF_018861905.1 Clostridium sp. DSM 17811 | reverse complement strand
TTATGGCCTGAAGGTAACACCCGTTCCCATACCGAACACGAAGGTTAAGCTTCAATGCGCCGATGGTACTGCAGGGGTGACCTTGTGGAAGAGTAGGTTGTCGCCAGGTTACATGGCTAAATAGCTCAGTCGGTAGAGCAGAGGACTGAAAATCCTCGTGTCCCTGGTTCGATTCCGGGTTTAGCCACCAAGTTATGGCGCTATAGCCAAGCGGTAAGGTCAAGGTCTGCAAAACCTTTATTCCCCGGTTCAAATCCGGGTGGCGCCTCCAAAACACTTTGTATATAATACAAAGTGTTTTATTTATTTGTAACAATAAATGAAAGAAAGTTGTTTATTTTTTTAAGTATGGTCACGTAGCTTATTAAACATAAATAATAAAAAATATACATTTTAATTACTAAAAGCTAGTAATTAAGAGGAAGACTTAAAAATACCTATGTTGATGTGTATAAGTTGATATGAATTGTATAAATGCCTTTATATTGTGATATATACAGTATAGCGAACTTAGTACAAGTAGATTATTATATGAAATGCTAGTATAATCACATATGTTGGGAAGGAAACTGTATATGCCTGATTTTTTTAATAAATCTAGGGGGTCTGGGTTTGATGTATAAAGAAATGGTTCAGAGAAAGAAGTTGCCAGCGTTGGTATCGCTGTTTATTACATTAATTATATTTATATGCTTATCAGACTTATTACCTAAGGTGAGTATAGGAAGCATAAATATTAAAACATTTGTAACCTTGTTTTTTAATATGATAATGATCGCTCTTTGTTATATGGAGTTTTTAAAGTGCAAGGTTAGATATAAGTATTTAATTGTAGCAGATCAACTTATCATTCATAGAATAAGAGGTCAAGAGGTCATAATACGAGAAGATATTAAGTTAAAAGATATAGAGTACATTGGTAAGTGTAGTAACTATAGTTCAGATATCCATATAAGTAGTAGCAAAAAGTATATATGTTCTACATTTATTGGAAGTAAATTTTGTTGTGTATATAAAGCAGGAAACAAGTTCAAAAAGTTTTATTTTGAACCTAGTGATGGTCTTATGAACAAAATAAGATTACTAAAAGAAAAAGCAGTATTTTAATGATAAATATAATATACATAAAAAAGAAGTATAATTTGAAATTAATTATACTTCTTTTTTGTCGTGAGATATTTATAAAATGGTTTTATATTATTTCAACTCAATAGTAATTTCTTTTAATAAATCTTGTTTCTCAATGATATCAAGGCCTGTAATGGCAAGAGCGTTAGCTGCTTTTATGATATTATTTTTACAAAATTCGGTTTGTGTTTCTAAAGCAAAGGCAGGGGATGGGCAATTTATTAGTTTATTCTCTGTAATAGATATTGATGGGTATATACAGGGGGTTAGATGGCTTATAGCACCTATACCTAATCCATAGGAACTATTTTTGCAACAATCAATATTAATAATGCCAGACTCTTTTAGGTTGTGGGCAAGTAATCTTGATAAAGACTTATTAGTTAAAAGTTCCTGCGAAGGTAATTCAAATAGACTTATTTCTTCTGGCATATTCATTATTTGAGATAATGAATGAATAAGTTCTATAATTTTTTTCTCCAAGGTTTCAGCTTCATTTATGGTAGTAGCTTTAAGATAAAACTTGGCTTCAGATTGTAAAAAAGAATTATTAATGGGGGAGACGTTGTTTATAGATATATTGTCAATAAAACAGTTAGTACTTAATTCTTTTATCAAGTGGGTTAATGAATTAAATACAAATAAATATGATTCTAAGGATGAAAATATATTATTATTATTATTATTATTATTATTATTATTATTATTATTATATTTTATCTTAATTGGAATTATAGCCATAGATGTACCACTTTCTGCATTGGTTATATCACAATGAGGTGCAATTATAATATCTATGTCTTCAAAACATTTCTCTTTTGTTATAGTTAATTCTGCCCCATTAGAGTATTCACCAGGGCATCCTAGTACAATTACACTCCCACCACTTTTAGAAACCACTTTTGATAAGCCTAATGCTGAGGCGACGGAGATACTAGCATTAACGTTATTACCAAAAACATGACCTGACTTTTCAGCGGCTGTGTATTTACATATATAACATATTTTAGGATGACCAATGCCGCATTGTGCATAAAAAGCAGTAGGGATGTTACAGTAGTTTTCTTTAACATTAAAACCATGAGTTTTTAACATATTTATTATGTAAGCAGAACCTTTATATTCTTTATAATTTGTTTCTGGATTATTATAAAGGTAGTTTGACAAATTGTATATATCATCTTTTATACTATCTATATAACTTATAATTTCTTGTTTCATAGACTGTTCTCCTCTCAAAATCTTATGATTATTAATATGATTAGTATAACCAAGTTACATAAATATATTGATAATAACAAATAAAATTATTAAGGTAAATTAAAATAAGTATTAAATTAATTATGTAAAACAGATGAGTATACGGATTAATTATTCATTTTAAGGAACCTAAAGTCAGATAGTAAATTTAAATAGCTACTTATGGCATAAAATGTAGATAAATATATTTTAAATTATTATGTGGACAAAATAAGAAACTGTATCTACTTGAATAAAATATATTATAGAGGCCATACTTTAGGTAGTTTTAACGTCATTTAATAATGGTTTATATAATTTATATAAAATGATTTAAGATAGAGAGGTTAAGGAGGGAATTATGCAAAAAGAAAAGTGTATTATATGTAGAAAGCCTCTAAATGGTGGTATAATAATAAATGGAAGAGGAATTTGCAATAATTGCGAAGAAAGAATTATAAAAGCAAAAGCTAATACCGATTTCTATGAATATTACAAGAACTGTATAAGAAAGACTTTAGTACGGTTTATACCAAGAGGAGTGACTAAGGATTGTCAAGATTACCACTTGTAGATGGAGTGTTAACATATATAAAAGAAGAAAATGTTCCCTTTTCTATGCCAGGCCACAAAGGCGGCCTTGGTTTTTTAAAAACTGCGAAAGGTAGAGAACTTTATGAAAATTTTATTAAAGGAGATATTACTGAAGTTGATGGATTAGATAACCTTCATCATGCAGAAGGAATAATAAAAGAATCTCAACAATTATTGAGTAGTTATTATGGTAGTATAAAATCTTATTTTCTAGTTAATGGTAGTACTAGTGGAAATTTTGCTATGATTTTTTCGACATTCAATGAGGGTGATAAAATTATTGTAGAGAGAAATTGTCATAGATCAATATTTAACGCAATAATTATGAGAAAATTAAAACCAGTATATATTAAAAATAAAATTAATTCAAAATATGATGTTCCTTTTCCTTTTGATAAGGAATATTTTCTTTGTTTAATTCATGAAAACAAAGATGCCAAAGGAATCATCATCACATATCCAAATTATTATGGCATATGCCTTGATTTACCATATATTATTGCTACAGCTAAAAAATACAATATTAAAGTATTGGTAGACGCTGCTCATGGTGCACATTTTGGTGCTAATAAGTTATTACCTGAAAATCCTTTGAAGATGGGAGCTAATATGGTAGTTATGAGTGCACATAAAACTCTACCTAGTCTAACGCAAACAGCTTTTTTACATGTAGGTGCGGATATAGATATAAGTAAAGTCGATTTTTATGTAAGTGCATTTTTAAGTACAAGTCCATCTTACATGTTTTTATGCTCTATGGATTATGCAAGGTTTTATATTGAGGAGTATGGTGAAAATGATTATGAAGAGTTAATTAAAATATGTAAGTTGAATAGAGTTAAAATTAATAAATTGGATAAGTTCCACATACTAGGTCAGGAAGATTTAGAGGATGTATCAGGAAATTCAATTAAATATATTAATAAGTATACACTGGATTTAACTAGATATATATTAAATGTGCCTAAAGGGTATAGTGGTCATAAATTGCTAGAATATTTAAGGATAAATAAAATACAAGCTGAAATGAGTGACAGCAGGAATGTAGTTTTAATATTTTCACCTTTTACTAAGCAGCAAGATTTTGAAAAACTTTACTTAGCCCTTAAAAATTGTGATATGGAATCTCTAAAGGAGCAATACGTGCAGATAATAGATTATGATATCCCATCACAAAGCATGTTTCCCTATGAAGTAATGTATAGGGAGAAAACTATGGTAGAGTTAAAAAATTCAGAGGGAGAAATATGCGCAGAGGCAATAGTTCCATATCCACCAGGTATACCAATTGTAATGCCTGGGGAAAGATTAGACGAGTACAATATAGCGATGATAATATATTATTTGAAGTATAATGTAACGGTACTTGGAGTTAATGATGGTAAAGTTGCAATAGTAGTAAAATAAACTTTATTGTTATATATACATATTGATGGAGGAGATCGAATGGAAAGAGGGCGTATGATAGTACTAGAAGGCCCAGATGGTTCAGGAAAAACTACACAGATAGAGTTACTAGAAAAACATTTACAAGACTCTGGATATGAAGTAGTAAGAGTCAGGGAACCTGGAGGTACAGAAATTAGTGAAAAAATAAGAGAAATAATATTGGACAATGATAATTGCAAAATGAGTTATATGTGTGAAGCATTACTTTATGCCGCTTCTAGAGCACAATTAGTAAGTGAGGTTATAAAGCCAGCATTAGACAAGAGTAAAATAGTCATATGTGATCGTTTTGTTTATTCTTCAATGGTATATCAAGGCATTGGTAGAGGCCTTGGCATGGAGAGAATAAAGAGTATTAATGAGGTAGCGCTAGATGGTCTTAAGCCTGATTTAACATTTATGATTACAATTCCTTATGAGGAAGGGTTAAATAGGAAAAAAAAGCAAGGAAGCTTAGATCGCTTGGAGAATAGTGGAAAAGAATTTCATAAAAAAGTTTTTGAAGGTTACATGGATATTTGTATAAAATATGATAAAATAGAAGTACTAGATGGTAATAGAAGTGTAGAGGAAATACAAAAGGATATAATAAATACAATTAAAACAATAAAATTATAAAAGGGGTGGGATTATATGAAATTAGTTATTGCAATTGTACAAGATGATGATGCGAATGATTTAATTGAGGCAATAACAGATAAGGGTTTTAGAGTTACAAAACTCGCTACTACTGGAGGATTTCTAAAATCAGGAAATACGACATTGCTAATAGGTGTTGAAAAAGAAAAAGTGGATGAAGTTTTAGCTATTATCGAGGAAGTATGTAAGGAAAGAAAGCAAATAATATCATCACCATCACCTGTAGCAGGATCAACAGGAGTCTATATGCCATTTCCTATTGAAGTAGACGTAGGTGGAGCAAATGTATTTGTAGTTGATGTAGATAAGTATATAAAGGTATAACTAATTGGAAGCAAGTATATATAAATTTATACTTGCTTCTATGCATGGAGGACTAAAATGAGTTTTATGGATATAATAGGACATAGCAATATAAAAAATCAAATAACTAAAGCGATACAATTGGATAAATTATCGCATGCTCATATTTTAGTTGGAGAAGATGGTATAGGAAAAAGTATACTCGCAAAAAATATAGGGCTTATGATTTTAGGTAAAAATGAAGATAGGCAGTATGTTGATTTGGTGGAATGGCAAATTGATAAAAACAAAAGCACAATAGGTGTTGGTTCCATAAGAACCTTAATTGAAGAGATTAATAAAAAACCTTTTGAAGGAGATAAAAAAGTTATCATTATCTATAACGCTCACAAAATGACGGTGCAAGCGCAAAATGCTTTTTTAAAAACAATTGAAGAACCACCTAAAAATGTTACTATAATCTTATTGTGTGAAAATCTTGAAGTCATATTGGATACAATAAAATCAAGATGTCAGATACATAAACTAAAGAATTTGAATATAGATGAGATGAAAGAGTTTTTAAGTGAAAATTATTCTGATTTATCAACAGATCAAATAAAAGTGATTTTAGCTTTTAGCGATGGAATACCAGGAAAGGCTGAAAAGTTTATCAAAGATAATAATTTCAAGGATATAAGAGATATTACCTTGGAAATATTACTTAAGTTAAATAGCGCTAAAACTGAGGAACTGATTAAATATGAAAAGAAATTATCCAATCAAAAAGACGATTTTTACGAAATATTAACTGCATTTCTTTCGTATATTAGGGATACTATAATATATAAGGAAGTTGAAGAAGAAAATTTAATTATTAATATAGATAAACTATTAACTATAAAAGAGTTAGCTAATATATTTTCATTTAACAAATTAAATGGTATTATAAACATAATCAATGATACTAGAGAGACCTTAGATAGAAACGTTAACCCAGCGTTAGCGTTTGAAGTAATGTTACTTAAAATGCAGGAGGTTTAACGACATTTCAGAAGGGAAGTCTACCACTTATATAGGTGGGAGGATAATAATTGAGAATTGTTATCTACCTAAGAGGCATAATAGGGGATACCTACCTTAGCAAAATTAAATTTTGTGGTAGTTAAATCTCCTTTCTGAAGTCGTTAATATGCAGCTGCGAAAAGGAGATGATTTAACATGGTTACAGTAATAGGAGTACGATTTAAAAAAGCTGGTAAAATATATTATTTTAGTCCAAATGATATAGAGATTAAAAAGGAAGATAGAGTTATTGTAGAAACTGTAAGAGGAATAGAATTTGGAGAATGTGTTATTGGCATAAAAGAGATCAAGGAAGATGATATAGTATCTCCTCTTAAATGTGTTATTAGAAAAGCCACAGATGCAGATGCAGAAAAGGATTTGGATAATAAAAGAAAAGAAAAGGAAGCATATGAGATATGCTTAGAGAAGATACATAAACATGAACTTGATATGAAACTTATAGATGTAGAGTATACTTTTGATAATAATAAAGTTATATTTTACTTTACGGCAGATGGACGTGTGGACTTTCGTGAACTAGTAAAGGATTTAGCTGCAGTGTTTAGAACAAGGATAGAACTTAGACAAATAGGAGTTAGGGACGAAGCAAAAATGGTTGGCGGTCTTGGACCATGTGGTAGACCTATGTGTTGTTCGACTTTTCTTGGTGAATTTGCACCAGTATCAATAAAAATGGCTAAAGAACAAAATTTATCATTAAATCCTACAAAAATTTCAGGTATTTGTGGCAGGCTTATGTGTTGTTTAAATTATGAGCAGGATACTTATGAAAAAATAAGAAAAACTTTACCTACAGTAGGGTCTGTAGTGGATACGCCTTTTGGGAGAGCAGATGTTATCGGTAATAGTGTTGTAAAAGAATCAGTCAAAATTAAGATAAAACTTAATGGTAGTGATGAAGAAATTGTCGAGGTTAAAATTGAAGATTTAACATTAGTTACCGGGAGATACGAAGACGCTGTAAATGATGAGGATATTAAATTAGAACTTGCTAAAAACGGAGAAGATTCATATATAATAAAGGAATTAATTAAAGATAACTAGGAGGAGGGAAGATGAAGTCAATTATAAAAATTTATAATATGAATACTTCAGAAGATATTAGTAATATTAATTTAGCAATATCAAATAATCAAGGTGTAATTGCTTGTCAAATAAATAGCGAAAGCAAACAAGTAGAAATAATATATGATGATTATTTTATAACAGTGGATAATTTAATTGAGTCAATTGAAGAGGCTGGTTATGCGGTTGTATAAAAAAGCAGAGAGAAATAATTTTCTCTCTGCTTTTTTGTTGTTTTTTGATCATTAAAATATAAGTAAGGACATCTGAATATGCTTTTCAAAATTGGAGATAATAATTTAAGAAAAGAATTTCAAAGGGAGGCGTAAAACATGAAGAAAATAGCAGTACAGCAGGGATTGAATCCAATTAAAGAATATTTAAGTAATGAAGGTTATGTTGTCAAAGAATTTGATAATAGTAAAAAGAATGCAGGCCATTTCTTAGATAGATATGATGTTGTTATTGTAACGGGTGAGAATCAAGGGATAATGGGAGCACAGGAAACTATAACATCTACTCCAATTATTAATGCAAGCGGTATGACGGGTGAAGAAGTTAGGGAGCAAATAGATAAAAGTAGTAGAAAATAGAATTCAAAGTTGTAATATATAAAGGCTGTTAACTAAAAAGTTAACAGCCTAAAGTTTTGTACTACACCACATTTATAATATATTAGTAAATTTAAAAATAGTAATATTTTAACAATTATTAATAATAATAAGAGTTATAACATGTATGAAACCTTAAGATTATGTCAATGATTATGAATATAGTTAATTAACAAATAAATAGTAAAGGGGTTTTAAATATGAGAATGAAAAAAGGAATAATTAGCATATCTACCGTTGCTGTATTAATTTTAGTAGTATTTCTTGCAGTAAAATATGTAGGGGGGCGAGAACACGTTGCCAAGGTAAATGCAGCAGATGCGACTATGGTGCAGAATGATAATTCAACTTCTGTAGTCAATACTGATAAAACGACAAATGAAAATACTTTAGAAACAGATACTAATAAAATGGATGCTGCTTATATAAATGATAAAACTAATGTTGGAATTTATACTGTTAAAAAGAATGATACAGTGTTTAGTATTGCTAAAACGTATATGCCTAGTCAGGATAAAAGTAAAATCGTTGAATTTATTAGAAATAGAAATAGTATGGGTGAATCTTATAAAATTTCAGAGGGTCAGAAGATAGTAATCCCATATGAAATAAAAGCAGATTCATCAAAAGCACAAGCATCAAAAACAGAAGTATCAAAAGCTGTAGTTGCAGAAGGGAATACTACTGAATATATTGTTAAAAAGCAGGATACATTAACTTCAATTGCTAAAAATAATATGCCTTCTTATAGTGTGAAAAAAGCGATTGGAATGTTAAAGGAAACAAATAAAATTGTAGATGAGAATTCAATAAAAGATGGTACACATATTTATATTCCTAAATAACAAACATAAAGAAAGAAGTGTATTTTGAGATAATCAAATTTACACTTCTTTTTTTATAATAGTGTTAATTAAAAAGTTGATTTGAAAATTATTATTTATTAAATCTTAAGTATTTTAATTTCGCTACTTTCGGCAAAAATAAAATCACCATCCAAAGTAAGGAAGAAATCTATATTGTTGTGTTCAGCAGTGGCTATGTGAAAAGCATCATTTACTGACAATAAGCTATCACACATAAATTTTTTAACTAAAGAAATACATTCTTCAGAAATATTAAGATATTTTATATTTATAATTTTTTCTAATTCTGAAATTATTTCTACAGATTTACTGTAATAGATATTAAGTAAATTTCTTTTCATAGAATTTTTAGAAATATTATCAAAATATCTTTTATATGGAATATGAATAAGTCTATCTTTTTTCTTTTCTTTTAATATTTTTGTATCATGGCGGCTGAAGCTATTTGTAATAGATCTAATATTATCCATTGAGTTATAAGGTCTAATATTATTTATTTTGCATTGAATGTCACTAATAAACAATGTATAAAGTATTTTATTCATGACCTCAGCTGTTACAATACTAGTAGTGTAAAAAACGGACCCCCCCTCTGAAAGTTGTTTTAAGCATGATAAACAATCGCTATGCTTAATATCTTCATCATAAATTAAGCTGATCAAGAAAGATGCATCTAATAACACAGAGTTTTTATTGAAAACTATATTTTTAAATGGATATAATATTAATTGCATTTTTAACCTCATTAAAATCGATTATTCTATACTAATATATATATTCAACAATGATTACTAATAGTAGTTTAATAATTAATTACATTTTATTAAATGAAAATATACATTTAATAATCAAAAAAAATAATAAAGTGTGTGTTCTCTTGATTTAGCAATAAAAAGTGAGGTATACTTCTTTTGTTGTGATGTATAAAATAAACGCAAATTTTATAGAAAGGAGATACATAATGGAGTTTTTAAGAACGGATGAAACTTTAGATGATCTTCAACTAAAAGGCATTCACGTTATTCAAAAAAAACACGCTTTTCGATTTGGAGTGGATGCAGTACTGCTTGCCAATTTTGTGAAAGTAAGAAAAAATGCTAAAGTTGTTGATTTATGCACTGGTACGGGCATAATACCTTTTATATTAGCAGGTAAAACAACCGCAAGTAATATAATTGGAGTGGAAATTCAAGAAGAGTTTGTTGATATGGCAAATAGGTCCATAGAATATAACAATTTAGAGGATAAAATTAAATTTATAAATGGAGATTTAAAAGATATAGAACTTATTAAAACTCTTGATAAGGTAGATATTGTTACAGTTAATCCACCTTATAAACTTCAAAACTCTGGCTTAATAAGTTTAAATGATAAGGACGCTATAGCAAGACATGAAATTTGTTGCACATTAGAAGATGTAATTATTGCATGTAGAATTCTTCTAAAGGATAATGGAAGACTGTATATGGTACATAGACCAGATAGATTAGCTGATATTTTGTGTACTATGAGGAAGCATAGGATAGAGCCTAAACGTATAAGGATGGTGCACCCAAGCGTTGATAAGGCACCTAACATTGTCCTGATTGAGGGTCAGAGGGATGGGGGGGCATTTTTAAAATGGGACCCTCCTCTTTATGTTCATGTAGAAGATGGTGGATATACTCAGGAAATTAAAAATATGTATAATTCAGATGAAAATTAATGTAAATACTACAGAGAAGGGTGATAAGAATGGCAGGAAAATTATATTTAGTTCCAACTCCGATAGGAAATTTAAAGGATATTACGCTTAGAGCATTAGAAGTGCTTCAAAGTGTGGATATAATAGCAGCAGAAGATACAAGGCAAAGTTTAAAACTTCTAAATCATTTTAATATAAAAAAAATACTTATAAGTTATCATAAGTTTAATGAGTTAGGAAAAAGCGAGGATATAATTAGGCAAGTAAAAGAAGGTAAAAATATAGCTATTATTAGTGATGCAGGAACGCCTGGAATATCAGACCCTGGAAGTGTTATAGTTTCAAAGTGTATAGAGCAAAACATAGAATTTGTGGTATTACCTGGAGCTACCGCAATTACTACTGCACTTGTATATTCTGGACTTGACACTACAAAATTTATTTTTAGAGGATTTTTGCCTAGGGAGAATAAAGAAAGAAAACCTATTATTGATGATTTAATAAATAGGAGTGAGACTTTAATTTTTTATGAGGCTCCTCACAGGCTCTTAAGTACTTTAGAATTTTTATATGAAAATGTTGGAAATAGAAAGATATCAATGTGTAGGGAGCTTACAAAGCTGTATGAAGAGATAATAAGGCTAACACTGGAACAAGCAATAGAATATTATAAACAGAATTCTCCAAGAGGAGAATATGTATTGGTAGTTGAAGGTAAGAGTAAGGAAGCTATAGCTAAAGATGAAAGGGCTAAATGGGATTCGCTAACTATAGAAGAGCATATACAAAAATATATGGATGACGGAATAAATAAAAAAGATGCAATGAAGTTAGTTGCGAAGGATAGAAATTTGCCTAAGTCAGAAATATATAAACATTCTTTAAAATTATGAAAATGTGATACAAAATATGTAAATAAATGTATAATAACAGACATATAATTGAAAAATAAAATAAAATTTACAGTACAATCTATGTTTTCGTTGAAAATTATGATAAAATAATGGTACAATGTAATCGTTGATTTAAAAAAAATAATTTAAAAACCAATAAATTGTAAAAATACATAATATTACATATGAGGGGGATTAAGTTGCGTAAAAGAATAATATCATTGATAGTAACAATTGGCGTTGCAGCTACAATAAGCATGCAGGTAATGGCAAATCCATTATCAGATAAACTTAGTAATCAAAAAAGTCAGTTAGAAAGTCAAAAAAACGCATACAAGAAAGCTCAAAGTAACATTCAAAGCATAGAAGTATCAATTGAAAAATTAGATTCAGATATAGAAACGATGTATACACAAGTTGATAAAACAAAGGTTAAAGTAGGGGAAACCCAGAAACAAATAGTGAAGACAACAAAGGATATACAAGTTGCGCAGGATAATATTAAAAAAGAACAAGACTTATTTAATGAGAGAATGCGAAGCATGTATATGAATGGCGCCGGTAGCTATGTGGAAGTTTTATTAAATTCAGAGGGAATAGGGGATTTTATTTCAAGAGCTGAAACTGTTAAAAAAATTGTTGAGTATGATAATAATATTGTCACAGAGTTAACAGCTAAAAAAAATAAGGTTGAAAACCAAAAGAGAGCACTTGAAACTGAGAAAACAAAGCTACTATTGTTAAAAGCTGATAATGAGGCAAAACTCGCAAAGCTTAAAGATACTAAAAAAGATCAAAGTGTATTAATCTTGGAAGCTACAAAACAAGAAAAATTGTATTCTGGCAAGGTTAATGATGGACAAGCTACAGTAGATGCTACTATGAAACAAATACAACAAATGAAAGATAATCTTCCTAATTACACTGCATCTAGAGGAGGATCATCATCATCATTTAGTTCAAATGCTGTAGTTGCATATGCTAGTAATTTTTTAGGGACGCCATATGTTTGGGGCGCTAGTGGTCCTCAGTTTTTTGATTGCTCTGGATTTATGCAATATGTATATGCTCATTTCGGTGTTTCACTTAGTAGAACTACTTATACACAAATAAATGAAGGTTCATATGTAGCAAGAGGAGATTTGCAAGCAGGAGATTTAATTTTCTTTGGTACAGCGGCAGATCCACACCATGTAGGAATGTATGTAGGTAATAACTCATATATTGAAGCACCACGTACTGGTGATGTAATCAAAATAACAGAATTGACAAGAGGAGATTATGTTACTGCGAGAAGAGTTAGGTAAAGTTTTATTTAGACAGGCTACTTAAATAGCCTGTTTTTTTATTAGTAATAAAATTTTATAAAGCTTTAAAATAAGGAATCTTAGCATATTAAATTGAATTTGGTTAAAAATTTATTGAAATAGTATAGAAAGCAAATAGCAGAAAAAGATAAATATTGAATTAAAAAAGAAGAAGTGACACTACTTACTACACACAAAAACTAACAGATTATGAACAGGCATTGGTAGACAATGTGGATAAAAATATGTCAGAATAACTTTTAATATGTATAAGCACTGAAATAAGGCTTTCGCATATAAATATAACTATCCACAGCTTCTGTTGATTAAATGTTGAAAACTGTGGATAACTTATCCTAAATATTAAAAATATAGCTATTTGCAATATTATATTTAAAATAAATCATATTCTATAATGAAAATCTTGTAATAAGATAGGGTATAATGTTTTATGCTTTTACATAGGAAAAATTTAGTATAAATACAAAAATACATTGAAACTTTGGGAATAGTAGTACATTATAATAATAAACAACTTTTACGGGTCACTTAAAAATAATTTATTTGTGATGGTAAAGGTTCGTAAAGATAAGAGAGGAGAATTATTATGTTTAACTTAAGGAACAGAAATTTTTTAACACTTATGGATTTTTCACCAAAAGAGATTCATTATTTTCTTGAATTAGCTAGAGATTTAAAGAGGGCTAAATATGCAGGTACAGAAAGGCAAACATTAAAGGGTAAGAATATAGTATTATTATTTGAGAAAGATTCAACTAGAACGAGATGTTCATTTGAAGTTGGAGCACTTGATCAAGGAGCACATGTTACATATCTTGGACCGACAGGGAGCCAAATGGGTAAAAAGGAGTCGATCGCAGATACTGCAAGGGTTTTAGGCAGAATGTATGATGGGATTGAATATAGAGGGTATGGCCAAGACGTAGTTGAGGAACTAGCAAAATATGCAGGAGTGCCAGTATGGAATGGATTAACTACCGAGGATCACCCTACTCAAATTCTTGCTGACTTTTTAACCGTGCAAGAACATTTTTCAAAACCATTAAATGAAATTAAGTTTGTTTATGCAGGGGATGGAAGAAATAATATGGCAAATGCTCTTATGATAGGAGCGGCTAAGATGGGAATGGACTTTAGAATAATTGCACCAAATACATTATTTCCGCAGGAAGCACTAGTTAGTAAATGTAGAGAAGTAGCAAAGGAGACAGGAGCAAGCATTACGATTACTGACAATGTAGCAAAAGGAGTAAAGGATGCAGACGTTATATATACTGATGTTTGGGTTTCAATGGGAGAAGCAGATGAGGTTTGGGCTCAAAGAATTAATCTGTTAAAACCGTATCAAGTTAATAAAGAAATGATGGATTTAACCGGAAATAAGAATACTAAATTTATGCATTGTTTGCCAGCATTCCATAATTTGAAAACTAAAGTTGGTATGGATATATATGAAAAATTTGGGATGAATGGTGTAGAGGTTACGGATGAAGTATTTGAAAGTCCAGCTTCAATAGTATTTGATGAAGCGGAAAATAGAATGCATACTATAAAAGCAATTATGGTGGCGACCCTGGGGGATTAATTTATTAGTGTAATGGTGTAGGGTAACATACTGTAATATCTAATATATCCTACATTGGATATTACATAAAAACAAATAAAAAACAAATAAAAAATTTAGCATAAACGTCAGTATATTATAATATTTATTTATAGTTGATAAATATTAAGGGGGTAGATGTTTATGCTAAATAATATACCAAAATTTATTTATGACCTATGTGGGGAAAAAGTTGAGGTTATGGATTATTCAAAGGTCTTTTTTGAGAATAAGAATGAAGAGGGTTATGTACTACATGTAGAACAGCATGATAGAGTTACATCTATAAATGAATTTGAATTAGAAAGGAGAGAAGATAAGTATTATTGCACGAGAAAATTGTTTAGTTAATTAAATTTCTATAACATAGATTAAATGGGATTAACACATATAGATATGAAAGATAATAAAAATAAGGACAATTGTTATAAGAATTGTCCTTATTTTTATTTAATGACATTTCAGCGACCCAGGAGACGATTTAACACAAGATTATAAATAGCTATTTTAAAAGACAAATAGCATTAGAGGATATTCCCTCGCAGTGACCAGTGAAACCGAGTCCTTCCTCGGTAGTAGCTTTAATATTAACCTTATCTATAGGTAAATCAAGAGCGGTCGCAATATTTTTTACCATATAGGGTATATGTGGTGCCATTTTAGGTTCTTGTGCTATTATTGTAGCATCAATATTTTCAATTATATAATTTTTATTTTTTATTAGGTTACAAACATATTTAAGTAAGGAAATACTTGATATGCCTTTATATTTAATGTCAGTGTCAGGAAAATGTTTTCCAATATCACCAAGTGCAGCAGCACCTAAGAGTGCATCCATAATTGCATGAACTAGAACATCTGCATCTGAATGACCAAGTAAACCAGTCGTGTGAGGTATAGTTACTCCCCCGAGTATTAATTTTCTATCATTAACTAATCTATGAACATCATATCCCATTCCTATTCTCAAGCGAATTACCTCTTTTCAATTTAATTTATACTTATGTGCCTAATATACCATTTCACGAGATGGTAATCAAGAAAATTTATTAGGGAGATATATTGCAGCAACTCAGGAGATAATTTAACAGTTTAGACGTAGTAAATGCGAGTGATATTATAGATAATAAGTTATTAACATGTTATCAACAAAACTGTGGATAATGTGCATAACTTAACAATTAAATTTTGAATTATTTTATTTAACACACAAATATTTACATAATATATTCCAATATATACATAATAACGACAAATAACGAATCATTAACATCAACTCCACAAGTTATACACAGAAAAGATGTGGATAATGTGTATAACTATTAAATAGTTCGTAATTTTTAACATATAATTACATATGTTAAAAGAGATTGTGGATTAGTAAAACTTAATGTGTACAATCTGTGAGTCTAAATAAAAAAAATAATAAATTTAAAATAATTAGATAGATAAAAGAAAATAATGTAAATTAAATATAATATTACAATTTGAAAAGCTTATAATTAAATTGGTATAATATATAAATTATAAGATAAAATGTATTTATGAGTTTTATGGCAAAACGTGGCTATAACTAAAATACAATGCGTATAATATAAATTAAAAAAGGATTATAGGTGTGAAATAAACACCATAGGCCTGGAACGTGAAAATGATTACATAGTAGTCTATATTACAATTGTGATCATTAGAGTAGTAGACGGTGAGTAGTAGCGATTTGAGATAAAGTTAAGAGATCTTACATGAATTTAAAGAAAATAAACAAGTAGTTATTTATAAGTTAAAAGCATAATTTTAAACCAATTTACAACTTAAATATAATAGTTATTATTAACTAAGAGTAACAAGTTATCCACAAAATCTGTGTGCACAATGTTGATAACTTTTAAATAAAGCAAAAAACACACAAATTTGTGTGTTTTTCAAGTGTTTTTTAACATTAGAGGTAGCGATTTAATACAAAAACATATGGTGGTTTTTATTTAGAAGCATTTTCAGTTTTTATGGAGTCTGAAATTAGATTATTAATACCCATTAGTTCATTTTTAGATAGATATCTCCATCTGCCGGTAGGTAAATTATCTATAGAAACATTCATAATTCTAAGTCTCTCAAGTCTCATAACCGAGTAACCTAAATACTCACACATTCTTCGTATTTGACGGTTAAGTCCCTGAGTTAAAATTATTTTGAAAACATATTTGCTTTCTTTTTTTACCAAACATTTTTTGGTAGTAGTTTTGAGTATAGGGATACCATTTGCCATATTTTTTATGAAATCAGGAGATATTGGTTTATCTACAGTAACAATATACTCTTTTTCATGACTATTACCTGAACGTAAAATTTTATTTACAATGTCACCATCATTAGTTAAAAAGATAAGACCTTGAGAAGCTTTGTCGAGACGACCGATTGGGAAGATCCGTTTTGGGTAATTTATAAAATCTATGATATTTCCATTGATTTTATGCTCTGTAGTGCATGTTATTCCAACAGGTTTATTGAAAGCTAAATAAATGTGATCTTCTTTGTTTTTTAGTGGGTTACCATTTATTTTAATGTCATCAGTTTTACACACCTGGGTGCCCATTTCAGGTATTTTGCCATTTACGGTGACTTTACCTTTATCAATTAGCTTATCTGCTTCACGCCTAGAACAAAAACCTGTTTCACTTATGAATTTGTTTAATCTAGTTTTTGAATCATTAGTTTCATAGTGATTAATAATATTTTTCTCTTTAACGCCTTGTATGATTCTCATTTCGCACCGCCCTTAGAAGTTATAATGTAAATATAAGATAAGTATCTTTAATGTTCATCTAATTAATTATTGCTTGTCCATTATCATTTATTAGAACTTTGAAATTATGGGTCTCTGCATATTTTTCAAACTCAGTTAAGTTTATTGGAGTTTTATTTGTATTGCCATTAATAAATATAGAAATTTTAAAACCGTCGTCTGCATGTGCTTTAGTTAAATATTTTTGCTTAATAGATTCATCTAAAATTAAAATTAAGGACTGGTTAAGGGATGTATCTTTGAGATTTACAAGTTGTTTTATTTTATACCCGCCAGAACTAATCCCCTCAACATTCGTAACATTATTTGAAGCATTTACATCCATTTTTAGAGAACAATTCATGTTGACGATAACGGAGTAATTATATCTATTATTCATATATAATTGTCTTATTAAAAATACTATTAATAAAGAGCAAATAAGTGATAAAATGTATTTCCAAAGGGCAAAGGGTTTAACTTTTTCACCTACATATATTTCACCTAGTACAGGCTCAATTACATTTCTTTTGAGAGTTACAAATTCATTATTTTTGGTAACGACATACACCTTATTTTTTTCAATATTAATTATTTTACCTGATTTTTGCATAGAGGCACCTCTTTCCTAAGATAGTAAGTAGTTATATTAAATGTTTAATAATGCTTGACATAAAGAGAGAAAGTTGTTACGTTCATTGTAGTTATGTATTAAATCAAGTCATAAATATTGTGACCCCATAGCTATAATAAATAATAAATAGAGGTATATTATGATGGAAATATTATCAAACAAATTTTACTTATATATAGGAGTCATAATAATAAATATTATAATTATGCATATAGTAATAAAAACAATAATGTTTAAAAAATCAAAGGAATTTGACAAGAAAATCATTTCAAATATTGATATATTTAAATCTACAACAAACATTAATGATATATTTAATAAGTTATTAAATAATTTATATAAAAGTTCAGCTTATGATGCTGCTATAAGTATATTAAAAAATGATACTGAATTTAAAATTATGGCTATTCATGGTACTTGCGTGAAACTAAACACAAGTAGCTACATTCAGGATGAGAAATTTATTAATCTAATTAATAGAGTTACAGAGTCTGGCACAATGTATTATATTAAGGATTTAAATAAAGTAGATTATGCATTGTATAGTGCCAAATTACAATTATTATTATATCACATGAGAAGCCTATTAATGATTCCAATAATTTATAAAGATGAAATATATGGAGTTGTAATAATGGTTAATTATAAGAAGGCAGCATACAATGAAAGTTATAGAGGTAATGCTTATTCAATAGTTAGTCAAGTAGCTGTAGCAATAGAAAATGCTAAGCTTTTCAAAAAGCTAAAAGATATAGACAAGACGAAAACGGATTTCTTGTCCACAGTTTCTCATGAACTTCGAACTCCATTAACATCGATAATTGGTTTTACAGAAATGGTTAAGCGAAAATTCGAAGGGACTATAGTACCAACATTAGATCTTTCAATTGAAAAAAATCAAAATGCAGTAGTCAAAATAAAAAGAAATGTAAATATAATATTATCAGAAGGGGAGAGATTATCGAGTCTTATAAATGATCTGTTAGATATATCAAGAATGGAAGCAGGAAAAGTTTTGTTAAACATGAGAAAAATTGACATAGAAGAAATTATAACACAAGTAATAACATTAACTAATCCTATTATTAGAGATAAATCTCTTCAGGTTATACAAAGCATAAGTGAAACACTTCCTGAAATCATGGCAGATAAAGACAAATTGATGCAAGTAATAATCAATCTTATTTCTAATGCTATAAAATTTACGGAAAAAGGATGTATTGTGTGTAGCGCAAGAGTAGTTGCGCAGAATATAATAGTAAGTATTAGCGATACAGGGGTAGGTATTAGAGAGGAAGATAAAAAATATATCTTTGAAAAATTTAGTCAAGTAGGTGATACACTTACAGATAAACCCACAGGTACAGGGCTTGGGTTATCTATATGTAAGTATATTATTGAAGAACATGGTGGAGAAATATGGGTCGAAAGCGAAATAGGAAAAGGAACTGATTTTTCATTTAGTATACCTATAATAAAAAATAACTGATTAATTAGTATATGTAAATAAACATATATAAATGTATATAAATAAATAACACCCAACAAACATTAAAAGGTTTGTTGGGTGTTATTTATTATAGTATTGGAGAAAGTAATCGAGAAATAGATTCCTTGAATTTAACAATAAAACTTCTGTTAGTATATTTTTTTAGAGTTAGTTCATCACAAGATTTTAAATCATCAATAAAAAAACGATCTAAGTCAGAAGTGATCTCTTTATCATAAATAAAAGCATTAATTTCGAAGTTTAAAGTGAAGCTTCGGATATCTAGATTTGCTGTACCTACAGAGCTTATAGATTCATCAATAGAGAGAAATTTACTATGAAGAAAGCCCTTGGTATAGGTATAACATTTGACACCAGAATCGAGAAGATCTCCCATATAAGATGTAGAAGCCCAATATACAAAGGGATGGTCTGGTTTACTCGGTATAATTATACGGACATCTACCCCAGACAAGGATGCTATCCTTAAAGCCTCAAGTATACTGTCATCTGGAATAAAGTAAGGAGTTTCTATATAAATATTTTTTTCAGCTTTACTTATCATTTTTAAATAGCCATTTTTAATAGAATTCCAAGTGGAATCAGGACCACTTGAAACTATCTGGAGACCTGTTTTCCCAAGGTGAGGTCTATGAGGGAAATATTTATCATCGAAAACAGAATTTTCTTTTGAAGCAAATCGCCAATCCATTAGGAAGTGCAATTGTAGTGCATCAAGTGCATCTCCTTGTATGAATAAATGTGTATCTCGCCAAAATCCGAATTTTTTAGAAAGTCCTAAATATTCGTCTCCAATATTAAAACCACCGATATAACCATACTTACCATCAATAGTACATATTTTACGATGGTTTCTAAAATTTACACGAAGATTTATATATGGAAGAAAAGGTGGGAAAAAACATGAAACTTTTCCACCAGCTTCTATTAAAGGAGCAAAAAAATTCTTATGCACCTTAAGGCAGCCCATACCATCATAGAGTAATTTTACCTCTACTCCTTCTTTGGCTTTCCTACATAGAATTTCTAAAATAGTTCCTCCTAAATTATCATTTTGAAATATATAATACTCCATATGAATAAATATTTTTGCGTCTTCAAGGTTTTTTTTTAGTTGATCAAATTTTGATTTACCATCGGTAAATATAGTGACATTATTATTATTAGTGTAGAAGGAATTATCGCTACACAGATTGAGTTTCATCACATCAGAATATTTACTTAAAAAGGGATTAGTTTTAATTAGAGCATCGTTACTCAAAAATTCTTTTTGTTTATTTATAATTGAGGTGAGATTTTCCTTTTCTTCTTTCTTTAGTGAAAATAATTTCTTTCTTTTTAAATTTTGACCAAGAAATAGGTATAGAATAAAGCCTATGCTAGGCAAAAACAGTAATACCATAAGCCAAGTCCAAGTACTTGCAGGGTTTTTTCGCTCAAGGAATACAACTGCAAAGGCAAAAAGTATATTAATAATAAATAATAAATTTAAAAAACGTAATATTAGTTCATTTGTAAACATATGAGCCTCCAGAAAATCATTTTATCTTACAATTTGTCGTACAGTGATAGTATACATATAAATGAATAAAAAGAAACATTGAAAATTCGAAAAAGGTAAAAAAAATAGAAATATTTCAATTATATAATTTATATATTAAAGGAATAGTGAGTTCTATGGTATAATAATATTTAATTGACAAATTCAATTTATGGGCGGGGTATGTACTTAATTGAAATTTAGCTATATTAATAATATATGTCATTTTTTTATTTGTGCATGGAGATTTAAAATAAAATGTTGCTTTAAAATGAAAAAGGAATCGAGGATAATGATATGGGCTTAGTTCATCGAACAGTTGATGAGGAAATAAAAAAATCCTTAGAGCTTATAAAAGAATTAGAACATGTGATGAGTGAGATTCAAAGTAATGAAAGCCTATTTATTTCAAATATTCAAAATATGTCATTAGTCGATAAACAAAACATATTAGATAAATGGATTAGTTATGTAAGGTGTTATAATGAATTAAATGATATTAGAGAAAAATATAAAAATAAGCTTTTATTTAAGAATACTTCAGATTCTTATAATAAGTATAAAAATATATTATTAATTTATGCATCAACCATAGCAATACGTAAAAACTCTGTTTTGCTCGTAGGTGTCATAGAGAAAAACAAGTATTTGGTGTCAATGCTAAATGAACCTAGAGCTGAATACAACATTAATAAAAAACAATATTATTATATTACACAAGAAATTACGGAAATATCTTATATGATATCTCTGTATAGAAATAAGCATTATTTTGATTTTAAGGTTAATTACTATAAGGTTTATGAATTTGAAAGAGATGAGTGTGAAGCACAATTATTAGATTACGCAAGTTATAATTATTTGAATGTTATTAAACTTGTAAGGAACCATAGAAACATTGTTAAAAACAATATGATAGATTTTTTTGGAAAAAATGTTTTTGATTTTTGGTTTCCATTCCAAAAATGGGTTGCTATAAGTATTACTGGTGTTGATTATTCGAGTAGAAAAGAAAAATATATTAGTAATGAAGATATCAATATTTTTAAAGAGGAATTGGTACCGGGGGATGTTCTTTTAAAAAGGAATAATTATCAGCTAACGAACATAGGACTTCCGGGATTTTGGACTCATACAGGTATTTATATAGGTTGTTTGGAAAAATTAGATGAGTATTTTGGCGATATGTTATTGGGAGAGTGCTTGTGCGTATCAGAGTATATAAAGGTAATATATCCTAAAGTATATGATAGTTTATGGAGTGAAGAGGTAAATAATAGAGAATATATTATTGAAGTTATTGCTCCAGGTGTTGTAATAAGTCCTTTAGATGCCATTGCAAAGGTAGATTATTTTTCTGCTCTTCGCCCTAGACTATCAAAAGAAGATAAACTAAAGGCATTATTTACGGCTTTTGAATCTTTAGGAAAGGCATATGACTACAATTTTGACATTATGACAGATAATGCTTTGTTTTGTAGTGAACTAATTTACAAATCATATTTAAGTTCAAGTAATAAAAAAGGAATTACATTTGATCTTCAGCCTAAAGTTGGTAGATTATTACTTTCACCTAATAGTATTATTGAAAAATTTGATTCAGAATTTAATACTGAAAATGCTGAATTCGATTTTGTAGTGTTTTATGATGGTAATGCAAGGGAAGGAAAGGCTATAAGGAGAAATGCGACTGATTTAAAGAAAACTTGGAAGCTATCTAGGTGGAAGATGGTAAAAAGTAGAGTTGTTTTAGATGCAGAAACAAGGTATCCTATAGTAAAATTAAGTTCAGTATTGTCAAAACTTAAAATTATATTGTATGGTATGTTTTATTAATAAAGATATATGTCTATAATATAAGAAATGAATTAAAAGAGAATCAGAGATGTTGTAACATTAATGACTTAAGAAGGAAGTATCCTTTTTAAATGTCATTAAATTCTAAAATAGAAGGTAGGATAAATAATAAATATGAGAAATATAAAAATTGTAATTGAATATGATGGTACTAGGTATAAAGGATGGCAGAGACTTGGAGACAGTGATAATACAATTCAGCACAAAATAGAAGCAGTTTTAAGCAAGATGGCAGAAGAAAACATTGAAATAACTGCTTCTGGAAGAACTGATGCAGGAGTACATGCATCAAACCAAGTTGCTAATTTTAGAACGGACTGTACAATGCCTACACATAAAATGCGAAGTTATTGTTATGAATTTTTACCTGAAGATATTGTAATAAAAAGCGTTGAGGAAGTAGATCTTAATTTTCATGCTAGATATAATGCAAAGGTTAAAAAGTACATATATAATATATGTAATAATAAAGTACATGATGTATTTACCAGAAAATATGATTACCATGTACCATTACCATTAAATATTGAAAAAATGAGAAAAGCAGCAGAAATTTTAGTAGGGGAACATGATTTCCAAAGTTTTACTACACTTAAAACTAAGAAAAAATCTACTATAAGAACTATTTATACAATAAATATTATAAATGAAGATGGAAATATAGAAATTAGTGTTCAAGGAAATGGATTTATGAAGAATATGGTAAGAATAATAGTTGGGACACTTGTTGAAGTAGGACTTGGTGAGCGAGATGCAAACGAGATTAGTGATATATTAGATAAAAAAGAAAGAAAATATGCGGGACATATCGCACCAGCTAAAGGGTTGTTTTTAGAAGAAGTAGATTATTAAAAATTAATTTAACTTAATAAATATAAAACAAAAGCGGCACATAAGTTAATACTTATGTGCCGCTTTTGTTTTATATTATAAAGGCAACATTAACTAAAGGATACCTTCATTTTTTAAGATGTTTTCAATTTCATCAACTTTTTTAGAAAGCGTATAAAAACTTTCTTTTAATATGTTTTTTGAAATAGGAGTTTCTTTTATGCTTTTTTCTAGCGACTCTATAGTGTCGAGTGCATCATCAATGCCCTTTTGCGCAAGTTCAAGATTGTTTTCTTTCATTTTAGGTCTCCTTAACTTATCTTATTTTAATATATACTATCAAATCCTAACATTAGTAATTGTTAATTTCAAGCTGAAAATGATTTTTGACTTTTGTAATTTGATAAAATCAACCTTTTTTATCATTATGAATTATGTGTTTAACATCTTTGAAAATAGCTTCTAAAGCTTTGAATTTAAGGTCGGGGAATGCTTTTATAAGTCGTGAATAATCAGGATATTTTTTTATAAACAAAGAATCATATTTTATTTTAACTTCTTTTACAATATTCTCAATGTCGGATTTTTTCTTACACATTTTAGTTTCAGCAAGATCTATCAATTGATCCAATTTAATTCTTAACTCAGGTATACTTTTAGTATTACCTAAATTTGATTTAAAATCTAAAAACTTATCAGTTAATTCTGAATATGAAGTAATTAATTGGGTTAAAAGAGACTTTAGTTTGAGTATAGTAATTATGGTAATTATAAAATCTAAAATGAAATATACTAAAGTAATATAAAAAAGGAATACACCAGGATTTGGAGGTATTAAATTCACTATGTATTCAATATAGGGATGGATTACTTTAAGTATTAAAATTGAAATGAACCCCCATATTATAGAGAATTTTAAGCATATCCTTCCATGGAGATTGTATGGCTCATCGCTATAATCCCACCAAGTACTATCGAATGTAGTTTCTAAAATATAACCCGTTATATATTCAATGATTGAGGTTAAAAATATTGAACCTAAAAGGAGAAAAATATAATTATTTTCAATAGGTTTTAATAAAACGATTATAGATAAGATAGCAAAACCATAAATAGGACAAAATGGTCCAAGTAGGAAGCCTCTATTAACAAATTCTTTTTTACGAATTGTGGCATATACTGTTTCAAGACACCATCCCATGAAGGAATAGACAATAAAATAACAAAATAGTGAAAATACATTAAAATTTAGTAAAGTTATATCAATCATAAATTAACTCCTTCTGAAATGTCGTTAAACAAGAAAATGATAACATAAAATTTGCTTTTTTTATAGTGTATAAAATGAACAAAATATTAATATATGCAATTTTATAGAATTAGCTACATATATATTAATAAAACAATGATAAATCAATTTAATATCTAGGAGGAAAATACATGATAAATATCATATGGTTTTTAATTTTAACACTCGGAATAGTTATTGGAATGCTTACTGGAAAAGGAGAAATTGTGTCAAAGGCCCTTGTTTCATCTACAACTAGTTCTGTGGAACTAGTTGTAGGTCTTGTTGGAATGATGTGTCTTTGGTGTGGGATAATGGAGATTGCACAAAAAAGTGGATTGACTGATAAATTAGCAAAGGTACTTAGGCCGATTTTAAAAATGATGTTTAAGGAAACTTCCAAAAATAATAAGGTTATGTCTAGTATTACTATGAATTTAACAGCCAATATGATGGGGCTTTCTAATGCAGCCACGCCATTTGGAATAAAAGCCATGGAAGAGATGCAGAAAATGAATATAGAAAAAGATACAGCTAGCAATGACATGGCTTTATTCTTAGTTTTAAATGCTGCATGCATTCAGTTTTTACCTACTACAGTAATATCTATAAGAGCGGCATATAATTCACAAAATCCAGCAATTATTATAATACCAGCAATTATTACAACCGGTGTTGCTTCAGTATTAGGTGTAGTTTATTGCAGGATATTACAAAAATATTTTTAGAAAGATAACCTCTTTACAGGTATATGAATCTAAATGGAGAGTGAATAAATATGGTGATTATAGGGAGTTTAATGTCGTATATGTTGAAAGGAATAATTCCAATTATTATTGTTTTGGTGGTAACTTATGGAGTTATTAAAGGAGTGAAGGTTTATGAGTGTTTTGTGGAAGGTGCAAAGGATGGAATAACAATTTGTCTGAAAATTTTTCCTTACCTTTTGGCTATGATTATAGCTGTTAATGTTTTTAGAGCTTCAGGGGCTTTAGATTTTTTTGTTTGTTTAGTAACACCGGTTGTTAAGTTCATTGGGTTACCTCCGGAAGTTGTTCCTTTAGTTTTAATAAAACCGCTCTCAGGTAGTGGCGCTCTAGGAGTATTTACTGACATTGTAAGGCAATATGGAGCGGATAGTTACATAGGACGTGTGTCATCTATAATAATGGGGTCAACGGAAACTATTTTTTATACACTGACAGTATACTTTGGAGCTGTAAATATAAAAAAAATCAGGCATACGTTACTAGCAGCAATACTCGCAGATATAACAGCAGTTATAATGGCTGTTAACTTAGCTAAGTTTTTCTTCTAAAGATATTTCCGGAGCGACTTGCTTATTATAGTATAATTTTATATTTTTAGGATAAAATTATTGACATAGTGAATTATTTGCAATACAATTATTAGTGAATAAATGCAATGATGAGAAGAGTAATAAGCTGAAATGTTAAAAGAGAACTGCAGCTGGTGAAAAGCAGTAGCAAGGTAGTTTATGAATATGGACTCTAAGCAGATTATCCAAATAAAAATTATAAAAGATTATTGTGATGATAGGCTTTTTTATTTATTTATTAAGGTAATACGGTAGCAACCGTTATATTGACAGGTGATGTTAGTCACCCATTGAGATCTTTATAGTGATGTAGGGATGAATTAGAGTGGTAAAACGTTAAATACGTCTCTAAACAGAAGGCTTTTTCTGTTTAGAGATTTTTTTTATTTACCGGGAAATTAATAGTGTAGCTTCAAAGAGATTAACAGTTTCGAACATAATTGTAACTAATTTAAATATGAGAGGTAGGAGAAATTTATGAATAAAAAAACTTTTTACATTACTACACCAATTTATTATCCATCAGCAAAGTTACATATCGGTAATACATATACAACTGTAGCTGCAGATGCAATTGCTAGATTTAAAAGGCTTACAGGTTATGATGTAATGTTTTTAACAGGAACTGATGAGCATGGTCAAAAAATCCAAAGAATAGCTGAGGAAAAAGGAGTTACACCAAAACAGTATGTAGATAAAGTGGTAGCCGGAATACAAGAATTGTGGAGTATGATGGATATAAGTTACGATAAGTTTATAAGAACTACTGACGAATATCATAAAAAGGCTGTTCAAAAATTATTTAAGCAGTTATATGATCAAGGGGATATATATAAGGGTGCATATGAAGGTTGGTACTGTACTCCGTGCGAATCTTTCTGGACAGAAACCCAAGCAGTAGATGGGAAATGCCCTGATTGTGGAAGACCTGTGGAGAAAGCTAAGGAAGAGGCGTATTTCTTTAAAATGTCTAAGTATGCAGATAAACTTATAGAATACATTGAAACTCATCCGGATTTTATACAACCAGAATCAAGAAAAAATGAAATGATAAATAACTTTTTAAAACCTGGTCTTCAAGATTTATGTGTTTCAAGAACAACATTTAACTGGGGTATACCTGTAGAATTTGATCCAGGGCATGTTATATATGTATGGGTAGATGCTTTATCTAACTATATAACTGCGCTTGGATATAATGGTGAGGATACAACTCTATATGATAAATATTGGCCTTGCGATATACATTTAATAGGTAAAGATATATTAAGATTTCATACAATTTATTGGCCAATAATGCTTATGGCTCTAGGGCTACCTCTTCCGAAACAAGTATTTGGTCATGGATGGCTTCTTTTTGATGGCGGAGTAAAAATGTCAAAATCTAAAGGAAACGTAGTAGATCCTGTAATACTAGTTGATCATTTTGGAGTGGATGCTGTAAGATATTATTTGCTTCATGAAATACCATTTGGTTCTGATGGAATATTTACTAATGAAATATTCATAAAGAAAACAAATTCAGACCTAGCTAATGATTTAGGTAATTTATTATCTAGAACAGTAACAATGATAGAAAAATATTTTGATGGAGTTATACCAAAACCAGATGAAAAAGCTGATGTGGATAATGAACTTATAGAACTTGCTCTGTCAATTCCAGGTAAGGTAGAAAATGCAATAGATGACCTTAAAATTCCTGAAGCACTCGATCATGTTTGGACACTCATTAGGCGTACTAACAAGTATATAGATGAAACAACTCCATGGATCCTTGGAAAAGATGAAACGCAAAAGGGAAGACTAGGCACAGTACTTTACAATTTAGTAGAATCATTAAGAATGACATCAGTATTGATATCGGCATTTTTACCTACTACAAGCAAGAAGATAAATGCTCAAATAAATACCGATGTAATTACATGGGATAGTTTATCATCATTTGATGGAACTATAGCTGGAACAAAAGTTAACAAAGGTGACGTAATGTTCCCAAGAATAGATGTAGAAGCTAAAATAGAGGAACTTAATGTCCTTGTAGAAGAAGAAAGAAAACTAGCAACGAAACCTACAATGTTGCCAATAAAAGAAGAAATCACTATAGAAGATTTTGACAAAATAGATATGAGAGTTGTTAAAGTATTGGAATGCGTGCAAATGAAAAAAACAAAAAAACTTCTAAAGTTAAAAGTAGATTTAGGTGGGGAAGTAAGACAAGTAATTTCGGGAATAGCTATGAATTATAAACCAGAAGATCTGATTGGAAAGTATGTAGTATTAGTAGCTAATTTAAAGCCTGTTAATTTAAGAGGCGAATTATCACAGGGAATGATAATTGCAGCTTCAACAGATGACGATAGTAAGCTATTTGCAATATCTATACCTGGTGAGTTACCAACTGGAAGCACAGTAAGGTAGATTTATAAATGCTTATATATTACTGGAAATTATGAGGAGGAAATAACATGAAGTTTATTATAGGTTCCTTAATTGGAGCCATCATCGGGTATATAACTAATTGGTTAGCTATAAAGATGCTGTTTAGACCACATAAAGAAATTAGAATATTTAATATTAAAGTACCATTTACGCCAGGTCTTATTCCAAAGGAAAAGTCTAGAATTGCAAGGAGCGTAGGTGAATCTATAGGTCAGCATCTTTTAACAAAGGAAACAATTTTGAAATCTTTATGTAGTGAAGAGATGGATCATCAATTGGATAATTGGGTGCAAGGTAAAGTTAGCATTATGAAAAATAGCAATGCTACAGTAGAAAGTGAGCTAAAGGACATATTAGGTGATGAATATTGTAATATTACCCAAAGTACTATAAGTAATGTTTCAAAATCACTTATAAACTATATAAACGATGTGGAAGTTAGAGGTGCTATTGCTAAGTATGTATATGCACAGATAATGTCAGAATTAAAGGCAAAACCACAAGCTATTTGTGAAAGTGAATTATACAATTCAATAAAAAACAAAGTATTAACTTTAGCTATAGAGTATAAGGATTCACAAGATTTCTACAAAGGTATTCAAAATATGTTAAAATCTAAGGTCGCTAAATTAGTGGTTTTAGACAAAAAAATTGAAGATGTTATACCCGGTGAGATAACAAATAACTTAAAAGTATATGTTTATGGTAAAAGATATAATATTGCTATGGAAATAAAAAAAATGATTAAAGAAGAAAAAAACAGTGAAAAATTAAGACAAATTGTTGATGAAACAATATCGACTAAACTAAGTCCAATGATAGCAATGTTTATCAGTAAGGATAGCGTTTTTGAAAAAGTTGTAATTGGTATAGATGAGTACTTGGATAATGTAGAAAATCATAATGACATTGCTCTAATTATTAATGATATAATAGATAAATTGCTTAAAAATTCAATATCTAGTGTTATTTTTGATTTGCCAAAAGAGGGAATTGATAATGTTATTGAACCATTAATTAATTTGTTTACAACAAAAATTGTAGATAAAGAACTTATTCTAAGTACTTTTGAAAAACTTGAGAGTAAGTTCAATAGCTACATATCTGTTGCAGAATTGCTCGAAAAGACAGGTATAGAATACAAAAATGTAATAGAGGGACTTATAAAGAGTCGAATAAATAGTATTATTGAAAATGAGTCTACTAAATCGAAGATTAATGAAATAGTAGGTGTAATGATTAATAGATTATTACATACAGAGATGAAATCAATATTTAAAGGAGAGGGAGATAAGGTTACCCAATCCGTTTCTAAAGTGGTTAAAACAGTATATAATAAATTCATAGAGAATAAGGCGCCAGAAGTAATTGAAGTGTTAGATATAGCCAAAATAGTCGAAGAAAAAATCAATGAATTCGATGTAGCTTTTTCAGAGAGAATTATACTCGAAATAGCGAGTAAAGAGCTTAATGCTATAACTTGGCTTGGAGCATTACTTGGTGCAATTATGGGATTATTATCACCTATACTAGGTTCAATGTAGTATATTATTTATTATTAAGCAAAAGTCACTTCCGCTAGGAAGTGGCTTTTACTTATTTCAATGTTAGTGATATAATATCTAACATATATTTGGAGTATATTTTAAATCTATAAGTAAATAGAAGGGATGGTGAAAGCTGTTATTAAATTACACCCTAAAGTAGCTTATATTAAAGAGTTAAATTAGTGATTTAATGCAGTAGATATTATGATATTTGATTCACATGCACATTATGATGATGAAGCTTTTAATGAAGATAGAGAAAAGGTAATAATGGGGTTAAATGATAAAGGGGTAATAGGAGTATTAAACTGCGGGGCATCACTTGAGGGCGCAAGAATATCAGTACAATTATCCAATAAATATGATTTTATATATTCAGCAGTTGGAATACATCCTGAATATGCAAATATTGTTAATGATGAAGTTATTTGCGAATTAAGAGATTTAACGCATCAGCCAAAAGTTAGAGCTATTGGGGAAATAGGACTAGATTATCATACTGAAGAAAATCCGGATAGAGAAATACAAAAGAGAGCATTTAAACTTCAAATGGAACTTGCAAAAGAACTTAAATTACCGGTGGTTATACATGATAGGGATGCTCATAAAGATACTTTGGATATACTAAAAGAATTTCCAGAAGTGACAGGCGTAATTCATTGTTTCTCTGGAAGTGTTGAATTCGCGAGGGAGTGTTTGAAGCTCGGTTATTATATAGGATTTACTGGAGTTATAACTTTCAAAAATGCAAAAAAAACAGCTGAGGTTGCAAGAGAGGTACCAATGAATAGAATACTCGTAGAAACAGACTGTCCATACATGGCACCGGTTCCTCTAAGAGGGAAAAGGAATGAATCTGATTATATTAAATATATAATAGAAAAAATATCAGAGGTTAAGGAGAAAACTATCAAAGAAATTGAGGATGCAACAATTTATAATATAAAACATTTGCTAAAAATATTAAAATAGAGTAGAATAAGTAATACTTAATAAATGGAATATTTTTACATTGATATATTTGTAATTAAAATTAGATCTAAGACATATAATTTTAATGGCAAATATTGTTTTGCTGGTTTACCCTCAGGACTGGGTTAATTAATTTATTCTGTAATTATAATTAAATATTATAATTGTATGCATAATGATGCATTATCAGTCAAAACTTAGAGCAATGGGTCGTAAATTTGACATATTTGTTGCTTCAAGGTATAATACCCAAGTGCTCTTGACTAAGGGAGGGAATTTTTATGATGAAAAACGCGAAGAATAACATCAAGAACTATTTTTCGAACGGACCCAAGACAGTTTTTGTAGTAATGCTATTAGTAATGTGCGTTACGGTGACTATATTTAACATGAAAAAAGCTATATCTGTTATTGTTGATGGTAAGGCTATACAAGTTGTTACTTTAAAAAGTAATGTTACACAAATACTAAAAAGTAATAATATAGCATTAGGGGCAAAGGATCAAATAACAGTTAGTTTAGACAGTAAAGTAAAAGACGGAGATAAAATATATATAAAAAAGGCTGTAAATGTTAAAGTAGAAGTTGATGGAAAAAAATACAATATTCTAACTGCTGAAAATACAGTAGAAGATATGCTTAAAGCAGAAAAAATTGTATTGAGTGGAGCAGACAAAGTTAGTCCATCAAAAAGCAAGGATTTAACATCTGGGTTACAAGTGGTAATAACAAGAGTAAATACCAAGACACTTGATGAGACAAAAGCAGTAAACTTTGCAACCGAAATCAAAAATAGTGATGAGCTAGATAAGGGTGTAAAGAAAGTCATTCAAAAGGGCAAAGCAGGTCAGAAGGTTATTACTTCATCTGTTGTCTATGAAAATGGAAAAGAGATATCAAGAAAATTAGTTAGTGAAAAACTTAAATCAGAGCCTGTTAAACAAATAATTGCATTAGGAACTACTAACGTTTATACCGCATCTCGTGGAGGAAACGTTCGTTACTCGAGGAAACTAAATGTAAGGGCAACAGCATATACTGCTGATTATAGTTGTACGGGCAAAGGTCCGGATGACCCTGCATTAGGTATAACATCCACTGGGGCACGAGCAAAAAGAAACGCTGATGGATATAGTACTATAGCTGTTGATCCTACTGTTATCCCTCTAGGTACTAAAGTTTATGTAGATGGATATGGATATGCCATTGCAGAAGACATAGGCGGGGCTATAAAGGGTAATCACATAGATTTGTATTTCGATTCCAGTGATGAGATGTGGGGTTGGGGAGCAAAAAATGTTAGTATCTATATTATGGAATAGGAGCATAAGCTCCTTTTTTTTGTCTTATAGTTTATTATTAATAAGTAAAATGGTATTATAGATACAGTATTAGAAGGAAATACTAAGAGAGTTCTTATTATAATTATATAATAGTGGATATGTTCTTAGTTTGGTATAGCACTTGAGATTACAGTTATTATTTGGAATCTCTCGCGTTAAATAGCAAGGGGGATAATATGATTAAAGAAGTTATAGTAGTTGAAGGAAGAGATGATGTTACAGCGGTTAAAAGAGCAGTAGAGGCTGAACTCATTTCCGTAGGCGGATTTGGAATTAACGAAAAGGTGATTAACAAAATAAGAGAAGCTCAAAAGAGAAAAGGCGTAATAATCTTTACTGATCCAGACTTTGCTGGAGAAAAAATAAGAAGAATTATTACTAAGAGGGTAGCGAATGTAAAACATGCGTATATATCTCAAAAAGAAGGAACTAAGGATGGAGATATAGGCGTTGAAAATGCATCACCTGAAACAATATTAAGAGCACTTGAAGCTGCAAAATTTGAATTGCAAGAAAAAAGAAAAGAATTTGATGTTCATGATATGATATTTTTCAAATTAACAGCGGATAGCAAGGCAAGGGAAAGAAGAGATTCTCTAGGGAATGAATTAGGTATAGGGTACGGAAATGCGTCACAATTTTTGACTAGGTTAAATAACTACGGAATCATAAAAGAAGAGTTTATAGAGGCTTTAGAAAAAATAAACAAGGAGATGAATTATGGCAGATTTGACGATTAGTGAAGTTAGTAAAAAATATGAGTTTAGGTTTAAAAAAGGGTTAGGTCAGAATTTCTTAATAGATGATTCTGTGCTCGATGATGTTGTAGATGGTGCAGAAGTTAATAGCGATGATTTCGTTATAGAAATAGGACCAGGATTTGGTACATTAACTAGAGCTCTTTTAAGGAGAGCTAAAAGAGTTTGTGCTATAGAACTAGATGATAAACTTTTGCCGATACTAGAAGACGAGCTAAAAGAGTTCGATAATTTTGAACTTATACATAATGATGCTTTAAAAGTAGATTTTGATGAATTAATTGGGGATGAAAAGTCCGTAAAATTAGTTGCTAATTTACCATATTATTTAACGACTCCAATAATTGTTAAATTACTTACTGGAGGTTATAATTTTAAATCTTTAACTATAATGATACAAAAGGAAGTTGCGCAGAGGATAGATTCAGAGCCTAATTGCAAAGCTTACGGAGCCTTTTCAATATTAGTTCAGTACTATTGTGATACGAAAATACTTCGTCTTGTGCCACCAACAGCATTTTTGCCTGAACCTAAGGTAGAATCTATGGTTATAAGATTAGATAGATTAAAAGAGCCTAAAGTTAAGGTTAATGATGAAGCTTTATTTTTTTCTATAGTAAGAAAATCTTTTAATATGAGAAGAAAAATTTTATGGAATTCTGTTAAGGATATAGGGATTCCTAAAGAAGAGTTACTAAAATGTTTTGAAAAAGCAAATATTGATCCTAAAAGAAGAGGAGAGACTTTATCTCTTGCGGAATTTGCATTGCTTTCTGATGAAATAGGATTTATAAAATAAATTTCAATATGTTGTTCATTTTTGATTACATACTTCATATATTATAATGAATAAGTTTTATATGGAGGTAAAAGAAGGTGACACCTAAAAAAAATTATAGTAGGTATTTCATTATATTACAAGAAGATGAAAAAGGCTATTCATTAGAAGCTGATAAAATTCCTTCTGGTTATGCAAAGCTTGAAATGAAAAACAATAAATGTAAAATTTCATACTATGTACAAAACCTAAGGAAAGAAAAACAACCTTATTACATGATTTTAATATGTGGTAAAAAAGATGTAAACAAGATTATAAAAGTTGGTAAATTGAACATAGACGATCATGGTAGGGTAGACATTTTTCATGAATATGATATGGATAATATAGCGGACACAGGTATTAACGCTGAAAAAATTATTGGAGCCGCAATTGTAAAATTTCTTGATAACAATGTGATTTCAATAATGAGTGGATTTTCAACAACTGAAAAACCAAATGAATGGAAAAGTTATAAACTAGCGGATTCTAATAAGGAAACTAAAGAAACTAGAACAAATGAAGTGAAAAATGAGTTTGATGAATATGAACAAAGTATCGAAATAATTAAGGTTAAGAGCGACGAAGCACTTAAACATTTAGAGGTTCAAGAGAATATAGGTAAAAAAGCAGAAGAAAAGAAATCGGATGTTGTTGAAGAAACAAAAGTGGATACTGAGCAAAGGATTAAAGCTAATGATATTTTACATTTAGAAGGGCAGAATAATGTAGATGAAGAGTTAGATGCTGAAAGTCCAATACATGTAGAAGAAAGAGTTGAAGCGGGGAATCCTGAATCTGATTTTGAGGATATAAATAGAAATAAGGATAAAAAGAACTGTAAAGAAGATAAAAAACAAAAGGACTGTGAGTGTAAGGATAATAATGCTTATAAAGCTGAATATCCTAAAGGTGCCATGGGCAATTTCTTTAAGGCAGTAGCGAAAGATTTCACCCAAGTACCTGATTTCACTAAGGAAATCAAGTGGTGTAAATGGTATAAGGTACCTGTGCATAACTTAGAGAATATGTATGATTTGAGTGACTATAATAAATATACCATAGCATATTACCCTATGATTTGTTATTACCCATATATTAGAAATTGTAAATCATTTATGCTAGGATACAAATGTGATTCAAGTGGAGAAATGAAATATATAGTTTATGGTATACCTGGAAGTAGAAATAAAGCCCATCAGCCCTATGGAGGCAAAACTGGTTTTGTGACTTGGATCGCAGATAAGGGAAATGATGAAATGGGACATTGGTTAATGTTTTATGATTTCAAAAATTCTACAGTTGTTGTCCCTATAAAAAAGTAATATAGAAAGAATAAAATGTGTGGCTATTATTTAGTCACACATTTTATTTTTTAATATTCTTATACTATTTATCATATAGTATATTAATATTAATATTTGGGGGGAACCATTGAAGATTATATTTATAAACAGAAAAAAAGTTGGCATTATAGTAATAGTTCTTGGGCTTATGATTACCTTACTCGGGATATCAAAACAATTTGATCAAAAGTTAAAAATGACTATTCTTGTAGAAAACAATATTAAGTTATTGGATGATTATGTAGTTATAAATGGGAAAGCAAGTTATAAATTGCCTAAGGGATGGACAACAAAGGAAAAGAAATTTTCAGGAGATGAGATTCTATACCACAACGATTTTCAATCATCCGATGCTGTAATTCATGGATTCGTAGAAGTATGGAAGGGGAGAAAGGACTTAAAATCATTTTTAGATAATAGTAAAAACATATCAGAGGTACAAAATAAAATTAAAAGTTATAAAATGAATGAAATTACTATTAATGGCAAGAAAACATATGTAATACAATACTTAATTAATGTATCGGACAATAATTGGTATAAGTCCTATGAATATTTTATTGATGATGGTGAAGAGTTTTATAGATTTTCATTTTTCATAAGGAATGTTAATTTTAAAGAAACCTACGGCGCTATTTTTGAAAGCATAGTTGAAACGTTAAAAATTCGATGAAATTAATTATATTTGCTTTAAATTTTTTAGTGTATTATAATTTATCTAATAAGATTTGGGGAAATAGAATTATAGGAGAAGTGTTATGCTTCTCTTAGTGTTTTGTTGTAATAAGTGGATAGAGTGAATCGAATAAAAGCACAAGTTTGATTAGTAGGGGGGGTACAAATGAAACCGATATTATTTGAGTTTTCTTTTGTGAAAATTTATGGATATGGATTAATGATAATGATAGGAATTCTTTCAGCACTTTGTTTATTATCTTACAGAAGTAAGAAAGAACAATATAATGAGGACAATGTTTGGGATATGGCTATACTCACAATAATATGTGGAGTAATAGGCGGAAAAGTAATGTATATAATTACAGACATTAAAGAAGTATTACAAAATCCTTCAGTATTAAAAAATATTGGAAATGGTTTTGTTATTTATGGAGCTATTTTGGGGGGCATATTAGGGATTTATATCTATAGCAAAAAAAAGGCTTGGAATACACTTAGTGTGCTTGATTTATTAGTTCCAAGTTTACCTTTGGCACAGGGATTTGGTAGGATAGGATGTTTTCTAGCTGGATGTTGTTATGGCAAGGTGACTTCACTACCAATAGGCGTAGAGTTTAAGAATTCACCATTTGCACCTGCAAATGTGTTTTTAATACCAACGCAAATTTTTTCTTCAATATTTGATTTTATGTTAGCGTTATTTTTACTTTGGTATGATAGACGAGAAAGAAAAAAAGGAAGATTATTTTCTCTTTATCTTATTATATATAGTGTAGGAAGATTTTTAATTGAGTTTTTAAGAGGTGACCCTAGAGGAAGTGTATCTATACTTTCTACATCTCAGTTTATTAGTTTGTTTGTTTTAATCATTGGAATCTTATTATTTAATTTTCAAAGAATAAAAGAAACTATACGTAAGTAATACAAGAACTGTATTTATAAAAATAAGTACAGTTCGTTTTATTGAGATTCTATTAAAAAGACTAAAAAAGATTAAACATATCATTCTTAAATATATTAGTGAAATTAGAAGTATCTAAGTCGATAGTATCCCCTGTTTTCGAATTTCTAGGTAACCGAGTTATGCTTACATCTATAGTAGTCCCATCTTGAAAATTTATAAAAGCGTCTGTACTGTTCATATCTATTATTTTTCCAAACATCATAAAAACATCCTTTCATAAATAGCTTTACTATAGTTTTAGCAAAAGAAACTATTATATTCAAGAAAGTGATAATATTATTTTCATGTCCCTTATATACTTAGATGCCTTAAACTATTAATAAGTATATGTATGGGCTTATTTCGCATTGTGTTTAATTTTAAATGCGATAAGGTATCTAACAAAGATAAAATACGATCTGATGCAGGAGGCACGATACTGCTTCATATAAGCCTTGCTGCTTGTTTTTTGTAACTAAATTAAAAAATACCTATCACAAAGTGATAGGTATTTTTTTCTATAATTAATTTATATTATAGATTAATTAGGTTTTGAATTATAATCTAGTAACGTTTGAAGCTTGAGGTCCTCTAGCGCCAGTAGTTATTTCAAATTGGACTTGTTGTCCTTCTTCTAAAGATTTGTATCCGTCTCCTTGAATAGCTGAGAAATGTACGAATACATCCTCTTCTCCTTCTACTGATAAAAATCCAAATCCTTTTTCTGAATTAAACCATTTAACTGTACCTGTTTTCATATAACTTTCCTCCTGAATAAAAAAATTTGTAACATTTATAATATAATTATAATGATACTACACTTTAGTATATTTTTAAAGAGATTTTAGAAAAAAATAAATATATTTATCATATTTATACTGTTTTATATTAAATGTGGATATTTTGTAATTAATAAATATAAATGTAAAATTATAGAGGAAGTATTCTCTAAATAAAATTCAATATTTTAACGGCTAGAGAGTCGGTTATTTCATCATCAATTACTAAGGTATTACTACCTGTTTTCGTGGCATTTTTCATATACATAAGAAATGTTTCGATACCATCTAAAGGGAGAGACACCTGTGATGTTTTGTAGTGCATAGGTATAACTATTTTAGGATTTATTTTTTTAGTAACTTGTGAGGCTTCTTTTCCGTCTATTGTGTAGTTACCGCCTACAGGAACAAAAAGTATATCTATACAGCCTATAGCGAGAAGATCATCATTTGAAAGAGAGTGACCTAAATCACCTAAATGACACACTGAGTACCCATCCATTGTAAAGGTGAATATTATGTTTTCACCACGTTTTGCACCTTTGTTTTTGTCATGATGAGAAGGAATACCTTTTATAGGTATATCATAAATAGTCGACATACCAATCTTATCTACAATTTTATAATTGCTAGTAAGATCTCTAGTGTAATTGTGATCGAAATGCTGATGGCTTATAGTTACAATATCTGGGCTACCTTTATAAATTTCATAACCTAAAGTAGCATCAAATGGATCAGTTAAAAGCTTAGTACCTTTTGAATCTTCTAAAAGAAAACATGAATGGCCTAGCCAAGTGATTTTCATGTATTTTCCTCCTTCTTTAAAAAAAATGTATTTATTTACATAAACTGAAACCATTATTTAAATGGAACGTATCTTATAGTGAATGAATATTTTATAATACTATTTATAATTAAATTATGCCACTATTTATAGAGTAATAAACTATAAAAATTTAAAGAAGCAGATTTTTAATGAATAGTTAAGATATATTGCCAATTATTTTAATGATTTTGTTTAGCAATTATGAAGATTTAGGAGGGGTTATATGAAAAAGATTTTTAAAACGTTTATAATTATGATTTTAGTTTTAATTGTGTGTATACCTATGCAAACAATAGCAAAGGCTAGTACAGTAACAAATATGGACTCTAAAAAAGATGTAGTAGTTAGTAAGCCTTGGACAGTAAGTTTTAATAAGGTACTTAGTACAACTACGGTGAACACCACAAATATTAAGGTGCTTTCCCAAGATGGTAATTACATAGATATTAAAGTTAGTTTAGGAAATAATAATAAAAATGTAGTGGTCCAACCAGTGAAAGATTATGAATATAATAAGACATATACTTTAATAGTTACAGATCAGGTTAAATCTTCTGATGGAAAATTTCTTCCAAGTGAAGTTAGAATGAATTTTACTACTAAAAGTGAACCTGCTAAAAGCGAACCTACAAAACCAAGTGAATTTACTGTATGTATTGATCCTGGTCAATACTATAGCGTAATTAAAGGCTCAAGTGGAATTAAGGCTAAGGATATAAATTTAAGTACAGCGTTAAAATTGGGTAGTATACTAAAAGCAAGAGGATTTAATGTGGTGTATACAAGAACTACAGATTCAGTAGCTTGGACTCAGAGTGGTGAAGATGACGCAAAAGCGTTGATAGCTAAGAATGCTAATGCGAACGTGTTTTTAAGCATAAACACCAATGATTCAGATGTAAATACTGCCAATGGAATTGAAACATATTATACAACGGGTCTTAGTAATAATAAGACGCTTGCGACCTTCGTGCAAGCCGAATTAATAAAAGCAACACAGGCTAAAGATAGAGGGATACAAGTAGGAAGTACTACAATATTAAATAAGACAAGCTGTCCTTCAATAGTCACATATTTGGGTTTCTTATCAAATCCAGCTGAAGAGGCATTATTAAGTAGTGCACAGTATCAAAATAATGCTGCAAAAGCTATAGCTAATGGATTAATGAATTATGCTGGCTTTGCAAATACTGATACTACTTATGACAATACTTTAAGAATATCTTCAATACCAGATATAACAGGGAGTGTAGTAGTTGGAGGTACATATTCATTGCCGGGAACTGTAACGGCTATTATGAGTAATGGTTCAAAGCAAACGGTTAGTGTAAAATGGCTTAAATCAGTTGCTACAAGTGTTGTAGGATCCACTACCTATTATGGAACTGTGGTTGGAGCAGTTATTAATGCAAAAGCTGATATTACTGTAAAAGCACCACCTACTACGTCAAAGTACAAGGTAGTTTTAGATCCAGGTCATGGAGGATATGATTCTGGAGCAGTAGGACCGACGGGAGTTATGGAAAAAACCGTAAATCTTGCCATTGCTTTAAAGGTGGGAGCAGTATTAACGAAAAACGATGTTGAGACAATATACACTAGAAAAAGTGACACAGTAAGCTGGACAAGTAATGTAACACAGAACCTTCAAGCAATATGTGATATTTCTAATAATGCTAAACCAGATTATTTTGTAAGTATTCATGCGAATAGTGCTGATGCTGTATCAGCTAGCGGCACTGAAACTTATACTTATGTTGGGGGCGCAGCTGCAGTGAAACTTGCAAAGGCAATTCAGACTAATATAGTAAATGCAACTGGATCAACAGATAGGGGAATTAGAACTGCAAATTATTATGTTATAAAAAATACGGATGCTACAGCTGTCCTTGTAGAAACTGGATTTATAAGTAATCCAACACAAGAAAAACTATTAAATAGTGTTGCATACCAAACTAAAGTAGCTAATGCAATAGCAAAGGGTATTCTTAATACTTTAGGAATAACAGATATAACTTATTAATTATTTAAAGGCCTAAAGTAAAATCATAAAAAACAACCTCAATAGTTAAAATACTATTGAGGTTGTTTTTTATGACTCATGCTGTATAAATTTTAAATATCTAATAAATTCTTTTTGTAGTTAGAATAACAAAATCTAAGTTCTTCGATTTGTGCATCTAATTGTATTTGCAATGTAGAAAGTTCCTCGTAATTTTCAATGTTTGAAGCTTCGTTTATCTTAGTAAATAGGCTAGTTTTAGAATAAGTATCTTTCATAAGAGAATGTCTTAGATCATTAACTTTTTGCCAATTTGCTAAATCTAAATCTAAAGCTTTTTCAGCAGTGTGAATCATTTTACACTTTCTAATTTCTTCTGCATAATTGTTTAACAATCTATTGTTTATTTCAGTAACCCATCTAGATGTTATTGCCATTCTAAAACTATTTATTATGCTAGTAGTAAATACATCTCCAGTTTTAAGAATTTCAAGTTTAGTTGGGAATTCGTCTAGGGAACTAACATTTTCATAAACAGTTTTAGGTGCTTTACCAAAGTAATCTGCACGCTGCGCTTCAGTATAGTATTCAAATACATCTTCTTCACTTCTGTAAGCTCTATCTTTTTCTAAATAATCTGCGTCGTCTCCTGGTGCTTTAGATAATTCTTTCAAAAGATCATCTTCTGATTTATTATTTTTGATTGCGTATACTATACCATCAAGCATGCCCATATATAAAGTAGATAAAGCGAGGTAAGTATTAGTATGTGGGCATGGAGCGCGAAGTTCAAATCTTGTAGCAAGTGGATTATCAAGATCTCTTATTAATGCGAGTAATATAGATCTATTTCTAGATGGAACATCAACACTGTGACCAAGTGATGTTACTATACATATAGGAGCCTCAAAACCAACTTTTAATCTTCTTAAAGAATCATTTGTTGAAGAAACAAATGGGTTTATTACTTCATAATTTTTAAGTACGCCCATTACTGAAGCATAACCTAAAGTACTTAGGAAGTGGTTGTTATCTGAATTGAATAAGTTAACTCTTTTTCCACTCTTTAATTTTACAGCGATTCCAATATGAGTATGTTCACCACTTCCGGCTACATCATGAACAGGTTTTGCTAAAAAGTTAACATCTAAACCGTTAAGCCTAAAGGTTTCCTTTACTAAATTTCTAATGAATAACTCATTATCTGCACATTGAAGAGCATCAGAATATTTCCAATCTATTTCAAGTTGTTCCATAATATGTGTAAGAGAACCAGCTTCGCCTATTTGAGCTTTTACTCCACCAACTTCTTTATGTCCCATCTCAGGCTCGAAACCATACTCCTGCATTAATAGAAGAGTTTGTTCAAGAGCTGTTCTAACATTTCCTTTAGTTTTACTCCAATATTGTTCTTTTAGTACTTGAGATGTAGAAAGTTCTTCTATATCAGCCTTATCATTAGGAGTTTTTACCCAAAATTCTAACTCGGTAGCAGATGTGAGCATTAAATTATCAATATCTTTATATTCAAAATCAAAAGAACTTAAAGCAGATGGATTTTCTTTAAGTAAATCAAGAAGAGTTGTTTTGAAAGTTTCAACAGATCTCTTTAGGATTGATCTTGAATCTACTGGAATTTTATCATGTAATAATGTACATGGAATTTTTAAGGTACCTATTGGCAGTTGTGTTTCAGCGTCAATATTTTCATAATTGTAATCAATGTACCAATTACAGTCAGCATCTGCAAGCATATCTAATTTAGCGTTGTTTAGAGTTGCGATACCTGGCAATACTACAGATGAACCATCAGTTTGAATAACACCATTTGAGAAACCGCTTATATCATCTAAAAATATTTTCATTGGAATTCTCTCATCAGTGTCATTACCTGATAAGTCAATACCAACAAGGGAAACGAATTTCACCTCAGAGTGTGCAAGTAGGATGTCTTTAATGTCCTTTTCAGAATGTTTTTCTTTAGGAATTACATAAATTAATTTTTTCAAAATAATAGTCCTCCTTTAAATATATATTTAATTGACATTTTAATAAATAGAATTTTTAATAAAATGTTTAAATTGTTTGTGATAATTTGAATACACATAGGTATGTAAAATTCATTAATACATAACTAAATTATAGTAGTAAATAAAATGATTTTATTACAAAAATGAATTTGTGTCAATACAAAACATCAAGAATTTTAATTAATTAGGAAATAATGATAGTATTTTGCAAGTTGATGAAAATGCAAATTCATTAAATAAACAAATTTTAAAAGAATTTATATTTTTGTATTACAATAATGTTCATTTTTAACTAATATTATATCACATATATCTAGGAAAATGTGCTAAATGAATGATCATAGCAGTTATTGCAAGCATTGTATAATAATACTTAACAAATAGTGAGGCTTTTATTTTTTAATATGGATCAAAAGCTTTAAATAAATAGTTTTTGAGCATATTAATTGTAAGAAAATTCAAAAACAAATTGACAACAAAAATCCATTATAATATAATGGTAAGAAGTTATATTAATTTATAATATATTTATATTAATTATTAATTATGACTAATTAAAAGCTTTGATTAGGAAAAGTATTTAAGCAAGTAACTTAAAGAGAGTGGGGAAAGGTGAAAACCCATAGTGAAGGTTTAAAGAAAATCACCTATGAGCTGAGAGCTGAAAGTTTAGTAAGCTTATCCGTATTTCTGCGTTAAAGAATAAGGTATAATTGTACTTGATTTTATATTTATGTTATAGGTGGTTTAGCGAATTTAACTTCGCCCTATTAAATAGGGCGGAGTTTTTATATTTAAAAATGTAGTTTCAATTAATATCTAATAAAGGTAAAAACAATTAAGATGAGAAGTGCTACGTGTCTAATTGCTTATTATCAAATAAAATTGAAAAAGGAGTTTTATTATGTATAAAAAAATTGATCCTTCTAAAAGCTTTATGGACATAGAAAATGATGTACTTAAGTTTTGGAAAGAAAAAGATATCATTCAAAAGAATTTTGACTTAAATAAAGAGGGAGAGACCTTTACTTTCTATGATGGTCCACCAACAGCAAATGGTAAACCACATATAGGTCATGTTTTAACTAGAGTTATGAAGGATTTAATACCAAGATATAAGGTAATGAAGGGATATAATGTTCCAAGAAAAGCTGGATGGGATACTCATGGATTACCAGTAGAACTTGAAATAGAAAAGAAACTTGGAATTAATGGCAAGCCTGGCATAGAAGCATACGGAGTAGAAAAATTCGTTGAAGAATGTAAGGCTAGTGTTTTTAGTTACGTTAATATGTGGAAAGAAATGTCTGAGAGAGTAGGATACTGGGTTGATATGGATAACCCTTATGTAACTTATCATAATGATTATATTGAATCAGTTTGGTGGGCATTAAAACAAATGTGGGATAAAGATCTATTATACAAAGGTCATAAGGTAATGCCTTATTGCCCAAGATGTGGAACTTCTTTATCTTCTCATGAAGTAGCTCAAGGATATAAAGATGTAAAAGAAATGTCGGCATACGTAAAATTCAAAGTAAAAAATGAAGATAAATACATACTTGTATGGACTACGACGCCTTGGACACTTCCAAGTAATGTAGCACTTGCAGTTAATAAAAAATATGATTATGTTGAAGCTGTCCAAGAAGGTGAAACTTTAATACTCTCAAGAGATTTATTAGGTAAACTCGAGGGAGAGTACGAAGTAGTACGTGAATTTAAAGGAGAAGCTTTACTGGGCCTTGAATATGAGCAAATGTTTGATTTCTATACACCAAAAGAAAAAGCTTTCTATGTAGTTCATGGAGATTTTGTAACTCTTTCTGACGGTACAGGGATAGTTCATATTGCCCCAGCATATGGTGAAGACGATAACTTGCTTGGTAAGAAATATGATTTGCCACTTATTAACTTAGTTGACGTAGAAGGTAAGTTTGTTGACTGCGTTACTCCATGGAAAGGCATTTTTGTTAAAGATGCAGATGCTAAGATACTAGAATATTTAAAAGAAAATAATGTTTTATATAAAGCAGAGAAATTTGAACATTCATATCCACATTGTTGGAGATGTGATACACCACTTTTATATTATCCAAGAGAAAGCTGGTTTGTAAGAATGTCTTCTATGAGAGACAAACTTATAGAAAATAACAATAAGGTCAATTGGATGCCAGACAACGTTAGAACAGGTAGAATGGGTAAATTCCTTGAAGGCGTTATAGATTGGAGTATAAGTAGAACAAGGTATTGGGGAACTCCACTTCCAATATGGGAATGCGAATGCGGACATCGAGAACTTATAGGAAGCATAGCAGAACTTAATGAAAAAGGAATAGATGTACCGGATGGAATAGAACTTCATAAACCATATATAGATAATGTACACTTAAAGTGTCCTAAATGCGGAAAAACTATGACTAGGGTGGAAGAAGTTATAGATTGTTGGTTTGATTCAGGATCAATGCCATTTGCGCAACATCATTATCCATTTGAAAACAAAGAAGTATTTGAGGCTAATTTCCCAGCTCAATTTATTTCAGAGGCAGTGGATCAAACAAGAGGATGGTTCTATACATTACTTGCAATATCTACTACCGTATTTGATACAAACCCATTTGAAAACTGTATAGTACTAGGTCATGTATTAGATAAAAACGGACTTAAAATGTCTAAACATAAAGGTAATGTGTTAAGTCCATTTACGATTCTCGAAAATCAAGGAGCAGATGCTCTTAGATGGTATTTCTATACAGCTAGTGCACCATGGTTACCATCAAGATTTTATGAGGGTGCAGTTATAGATGCACAAAGAAAGTTCATAGGAACACTTTGGAATGTATACTCATTCTACGTTTTATATGCTGATATTGACAATTTTGACCCAACTAAATATGAAAGCTTTGAAGCAGTTAATATCATGGACAAATGGATGATGTCAAAATTAAATTCATTAGTTAAAGATATAGATCAGCATCTAACTAACTATAGAATAACTCAAGGAGCACTTGAACTAGAAGACTTTATTGAGGAACTTTCTAACTGGTATGTAAGACGTAACAGATCAAGATACTGGGTAGAGTCACTTACAGAGGATAAGATAGGCGCTTATATGACGCTATATAGAGTTATCACAACTTTTGCAAAAATATCTGCACCATTTATACCGTTTGTAACAGAAGAACTATATCAGAATTTAGTAGTTGCTTTTGACAAAAATGCGCCAGAAAGTATCCATTTATGTGCTTGGCCTGAATATAGAGAAGATCAAGTAGATAAGGCACTAGAAGAAGAAATGGATGTGGCTTATAGAACTGTTAAATTAGGAAGAAGTGCACGAAATGCTGCCAATATAAAAAATAGACAGCCGCTTTCTAAGATGCTTGTTAGTTCTAAATCTCTTCCAGAATACTATGGACAGATAGTTAAAGAAGAACTTAACATTAAGGAAGTAGAGCTAGGAGCTGATATTTCTAAATATGTTAAATTTGAAATTAAACCTAATTTACCAGTACTTGGAAAGCCGTATGGCAGATTAATACCTGGTATAAAAAAAGCTATTGGCGCTATGAACCAAATGGAACTTGCTCAAACTATAAATAAGGGTAATGTAGTTACTATCAATGTAAATGGAACTGAAATAGAATTAGATAGTGAAAAATTACTTGTTACAATGCAAGGACTTGAAGGTTACGCTTTTGCTGGCGAAGGCGAAATGGGAGTAGTATTAATAACTCACATAACTGATGAGCTTAAAGAAGAAGGAAACGTACGTGAAATCTTAAGTAAAATTCAAAATATGAGAAAAGAAAGTGGTTTTGAAGTTGCTGATAAGATTAGAACGTACGTATCTGGAAATGAAATGCTTCAAAATGTAATAGCTAAATTTGAAGATCAAATTAAAAAAGATACTTTATCTGTCGAAATTGTATATAATATCGATAGAGAATACAAGACAGTAAAGATAAATGGTGAGGACTTACAATTAGATTTAGTTAAGTTATAATTAATAATAGCAAAAGGGAGTATGTGGCAATTGTCACATACTTTCTTTTTAATAGCTATAAAATTTGGATATGATCTGTAAAATTAGGAAATAAATAAGATAAGGTAACGATTAAGGAATATATTAACTGGCAATAATAAAAAGTATAGGTTAAGATTACTGTATTGGGACATACTTTAGTGTAAGTTCGTATTATAGCTTGAAATGAAAGGGTTTTATAAGTATAATGGTAAGATAAGAAAATAGTAGGAGTTGAGGAATATGGCTGCTTCAATAAAAGATGTTGCAAGAGAGGCGGGAGTTTCTATTGCCACAGTATCAAGAGTATTAAATGACATAGATGTTGTAAATGAAGACACCAAGAAAAAGGTAAAAGATGCTATAAAAAAATTATCATATAGGCCGAACATAGTTGCAAGAAGCTTAAAAACACAAAAATCTAGTACAATAGGAATAATTATACCGGATATATCCAATCAGTTTTATCCTGAAATAGTTAGGGGTTGCGAGGATGTAGCTAATATTTATAATTATAATATTATGCTTTGTAATGCAGATTTAGACGTAGAAAAAGAAATGGAATCTTTAAGAATACTTAAGGAGAAAATGATAGATGGAGTTATATATATGAGTAATTCCATAGGAAATAATGTAATAGAATTAATAAAAGAATTAGAAATGCCCGTGGTTCTTGTAGAGACAGCAGATGAACAAGGTATATTCCCTAGTGTTGCTATTGATAATGTAATGGCAGCAGCGGATGCAGTGAAATATTTGGCAAATAAGGGAAATAAAAATATTGCATATGTAGGGACTTCTATAGAAAAAGTAAATGCATTATCTCAAAGATATACAGGCTATACAAAAGGACTTTCAGATATGGGAATAACTCTTAATAAAGATTTAGTCTATCATGGTGGAGTTAAGGCTAGAGACGGATATACAGGAATTAATGTTATATTAGATACAGGTGCCCAGGTGGATGCCGTATTCTGTGCAAGTGATGAAATAGCTATGGGAGTAGTAAATGCATTAAGAGATAAATCTATTAATGTCCCAGAAAAGATAGATGTCATGGGTTTTGATGATATTTATTCAGCTTCAACATTTTATCCGAAGCTTACCACAGTATCTCAACCAATGTATGATATGGGTTCTGTTGGTATGAGAATGCTTATAAAATCTATAAACAATTTAGTAGTTGAGGAAAAACATTTTGTATTGCCTTATAGAATAGTGGAGAGAGATTCTTGTAAATAAATATAAGTCTTATTAAAACTACTTTAGTTTTAATAAGACTTTTTACATTTTTAATAAATTGGAGGTAATAAAGCTTTGAATATTAATGATAAAGTAGAAAAAATATTCTCATATTTACTCAGTATTAAAAATATGAATCAAAAAACTATAAGAAATATAAATGAATATGAAAAAGTATATTGGGAAAAAGAACTCCAAGATATTAGTGGATGTACTTTTAATATTGATGATAATAAAGATTACTGGTTAAGCATAGATGAGAGGGCAGAAAAATTATATCATCAGTTTCAAAAAACATATTTACAATTAGAAAAAAACAGTGAAGACCTAGAGATAATTTGGTCAAATGGATTACTGAGTTGGGAAAAAGAGGATAAAAAAATAATTCATCCTATCTTTACTACTAAAATGGAGATAAAATTTGATTCAAAGAAAAAGAGATTCACTTTAAAACCATATAATAATCAAACAAATGTGGAACTTGAATTTTTAAATGAGTATTTGGAGGTAAACCTAGATAGCTTACTAAAAATTAGAAATAAAGCAAAAGATATGGCTTTGGATGTAAGAAATATTAAAATGGCTTCAAAAATATTTGAAGAGTTAGCTATGCTTTTAAATTCTTATACGAAGGATGTCTATATTGATGATCTAAGTAGTGATTCTGATATATTATCTAAAACTAATATACAATTTTATAATGCACCTTGCATAATACTTCGAAAGGTTGATACAAGACTTTGGAATATGGAATTAAATGATGTGTTATCACAAGTAAGAGCAGGATTCCATATTCCTAAAACTGTAGAGGCGCTTGTCTCGGAAGAAGAAATAACGCAAGATGTTCAGACTTCTAATGAATGGAAGGAAGTAGGAGAAGACGTATTGTTTCCGCTACCTGCAAATGAAGAGCAAATGGAAATAACTAAAAAACTTTCTGAAAATTTTGGCGTAGTTATACAGGGGCCACCAGGTACTGGTAAAAGCCACTCTATTGCTAATTTAATATGTCATCTTTTGGCTCATGGCAAAAGGGTATTAGTGACAAGTCAAACAGATAGGGCATTAAGGGTTTTGTCTAATAAAATACCAGAAGAGGTTAGAGCATTATGCATTAGCATACTAGGAAATGATACTAAGTCTCTGGAAGAATTGGATGAGTCTGTTAGAAAAATAACAGAAAGTTTATCAATGGACACTAAAGAATTGCGTAAGGAAATAAAACTTTTAAAATATAAACACAATAATTGTGTTGATACACAGAAAAGGCTATATAAAGAGCTAAAATGTATTGATGACAGAGAGAATGAAAAGGTAGAATACGCGGGTCAAAAGTATACACTAATGCACATGGCTAAATGGGTTAAAGATAATGAAGTTAATCATTCGTGGATAGTAGACAAGCTTGATTTTAATAAAGAAAACCTCTTAACTTCTGAAGAATTTAAAAGGCTAGTTACATTGTCATCTGTGATTACAAAACAGCAAATAGATGAAATAGATAACATAGATAAATACGTAGCGATACTTCCAAGAGAAGAAGAGTTATGTGATGATATCGAGGAACTAATTAAACTAGGGCAGCAAAAACATATTTATGAAGATGATATTAAGGACTTAAATAGTGTAAGTTCTATAGATTATGGAAATAGAAGATTACTTAAACTGGTAGATGATGCAATAGAAAAATTCGAAGCTTTTGATAATAGCTGGCTAGGTAATGTTATGAAATGTTATTACTCTAACAGTGAGCAGCAAGGTTTGTGGCAACAACTAGCACATAAAGGCAATGAATATATAAAAGAGATAAGTAAATTAAAACAAGAATTAAATAATCATAAATTGGAATTACCATCAGGCATTGATATAAACACATTTAAAAATGATTTTGGTATTATAGCAAAAACAATTAGCGAAAAAGGTAAACTAGGAGGTCTCTTTAAAATACTTCATGGGAATCTTAAATATATATTCGAGGGCTGCAAGGTAGATTATGAGTGTATAAATACAAGCGAGCAAATAATTGTGGTTGATTTATATATAAAACTGCAGCTAGTAGAGAGAGAACTTAAAAATATTTGGAATAACACAGTAAAAGAATATGGTGGAAAACTTATCGATGATACAAATTTAAATTATGTAAGTGAAATAGTAGATGATATTAAGGGCATTTGCGAAATTATTAATTGGGACAAAACCTTTAAAAACAACATAATTAATTTTTTACCAGATAAAAACCTGAATGGAAGAAATCTGCCAAGTGATTCGTATTGGTATGATAAAGAAACGTATATTCATCTCAAAAATGGATTTGAGAGTCTAAAGCACATAAATAGATATAATAAATTAAACCTAAAAATGGAAGAAATAAAGACAACCTTTAATAAGGATGGTTGCTTAGGAAAATTACAAGATGCTATAAATATAAGAAGTTTAAAGGGTGTACAAGCTGTTTATATAGAGATCAGAGAACTAATGCAGATAGCTCATAATGCGTTAGAGTTAAAAGAATTATGTTATAAATTGAAAATGTGCTGCCCCCTATTACTTGAAAATATTATAAATGATGAAGATAAAACCATAGAAGATTTAGAGAGTTTAAGTTTTGAAAAGGCATGGACATGGAGAAAATGGAATGATTATTTACAAAAATTAGAAGAGGCTGATATAGAAGCCCTAGAGAAAGATATTGCCCGGGAAAAAAGTAAAGAAAAGCAAATTGTAAGAGATCTTGTGTCTAAAAGAAGTTGGCTTAATCAAATAGAGAGGACTACAGAGGCGCAGAAACGAAGTCTATTTACGTGGATGGAAGCTATAAAAAGGATAGGAAAAGGTACGGGTACTCAGGCAGTAAAGTATAGAAAAATTGCACAAAAGGAAATGGATAATTGTAAGGATGTAATTCCTGTATGGATAATGCCAATAAATAGAGTTATGGAGAATTTGAAGCTAACAGATAATTTGTTTGACGTGGTAATCGTAGATGAGAGTAGTCAAAGTGACATATCGGCTATAACTGTTTTAATGAGAGCTAAAAAGGCGATTATTGTAGGGGACGAAAAGCAAATAAGTCCTGAAGCAATTGGAAAAGATCATGCAATTGTTGAAACACTTATAAGTACTTATTTAGAGGATATTCCACATGCGGAGTGGTTTGATTTAAAGACAAGTTTGTATAATACTGCCCTAAGAGTATTTCCGAGCAGGTTATTATTAAAGGAACACTTTAGATGCGTACCAGAGATAATTGGATTTAGTAATAAACTCTGCTACTCCAATGAAATAATACCTTTAAGGCGAATAGAAGAAAAAGAAAAAGTCGGACCATTTATAGTAACTTCAAAAGTGATAGGCGGATACAAGGACAAAACCAAGGCTTTAAATGTATTAGAAGCAGAGAGCATCGTAGCACAGATATTAGAGTGCTGTAGTAATGAAAGGTATAAAGACATGAGTATGGGAGTAATATCGCTTCTAGGAGACGCACAAGCTGAATTAATACTAAGCATGTTAGTGGATAAACTTGGTATGGAGGAAATCTTGAAGCGAAGGCTTATATGTGGAGATGCATATTCATTCCAAGGTGATGAGAGAGATGTAATGTTCTTATCTATGGTTATTGCAAACAATGCCAAATTTGCAGCTTTAACTAAAGACTCTGATATAAGAAGGTTTAATGTAGCGGCTAGCCGTGCTAGAAATCAAATGTGGTTATTTCACTCAGTAGATTTAGAGGACCTTAATGATAAGTGTGTTAGATATGCTTTATTAAAATATTGTATAGATGAGAATGAACCAAAGAAAGAGGATAAATCTGAAAAACATTTATTATTAAATGATTTTGAAGAAAATATAGGAAGACATATAAAGGAAAATGGGTATAAGATTACACCGAAAGTTAAAGTAGGAAAATATATTATAGATTTCGTTGTAGAAACAGACTTGTCTATACCTTCTAGCGATGATTTTTATAAAAAAATAGCAGTGAAATGTATTGGAATGACTGGCGACGAAGATTATGACTGGCAAAAACAGTATGAAATGCAGATGTGCCTCGAGAGAGTTGGATGGGAGTTTTATAAAATACGTGCTAGTGAATTTTATAGAAATCCTAAATTAGTTATGGAGAAGTTGATTGAAAAATTAAAAAATTAAAGTAGATAAGAATTTTAGCATTGATTGAATTTTTATACTAATATTTGTTATATAGTTATAATCATAACAATATAATAATACTATAATTTTTTTAATAAGAGGGTGAGAGGAATGGCTTGCAAAGTGGATAGCATAATATATATGATGTGGAAAAACAAAGAAGGTCAATCATTTAAAGTAGGAGAATTAAGTAAAAAAACTGGAAAGTATTATTTTAAATATGACATTAATGGTGTGGAAAATGCTAAAGAGTCTGGATTTTGTCCATTGCCGTATTTCCCTAAAGTAGACTCAAAGTATTTTAGAGAAGAATTATTTAGAACATTCTCGAAGTATATACCAGGTCATGATAAAAAGGATAAAACATCTATTTTAAAAGAGTATGGCCTTGAAAAATATGATGACTTCGAATTATTAAAAAAAATCGGAGACAAAATGCTAGATGACAACATTGAATTTATTTCGCCTCTTGGTGAAGAAAAAACTATTTTGGATGAAGAACACAACATTCGGGAGGAAGAACATAGTGCTTTGGATGAAAAATAAATAAAAACTTTAAAAGCGTGTAAAATGAAAATATATTTTCCATTTTACATGCTTTTATTTTTTTGACATAAAAATTGTTCTCACAACATAGACATGTAATTCATAAAATAAAATGAGTAATAATTTGGGGTGGTATTTTGTTATACGTACTAATCTTAGCAGGTGGAAAAGGAACAAGACTTTACCCTCTATCTCGTGCCCAAAATCCAAAGCAGTTTTTAAATATTATTAATAATAAGAGCTTTTTAAGAAGCACTGTGGATAGAATAAAATGTTTGGTTAGCAATGAAAACATCTATGTAGTTACTAATGAAGAGTACTTTGATAAAATTTGTGATGAACTTCCAGAGATTAAAAAAGAAAATATATTTGTAGAACCAAGTAATAAAGAGACCGCTACATGTATTGGTCTATCTGCTGCAAAACTATTAAAACTAGACAAGGAAGCAACAATGATAGTGCTACCTTCTGATCACTATATAGAAAATGAAAGGGAGTTTAAAGAAACAGTACTACAAGGAGTTGAAATTGCAAACAAAAAAAGAGGTCTAGTAACCATAGGGGTACAGCCCACAAGACCAGAGACTGGTTACGGTTATATAGAAATGGGCGATAGGATAAATGCAGATATGCCTACATTCAGAGTAGAGCGATTTTTAGAAAAACCTAACTCAGAAGTAGCAAAAGATTTGCTTATAAAAGGTAATTTTCTTTGGAATAGTGGTATGTTTGTATGGAGGGCAGATGTGTATTTACGTGAAATGGAAAAATATTTACCTAAGATGTATAAAAGATTAATGACCATATATCAATCGTTAGAGACTGATGAGGAAAGTAATGTAATAAAAGAACAATATAATGAGATAGATGGAATATCTGTTGATTTTGGTATAATGCAGAAAACCAGAAAGGCATTTGTTATAAAATGTGATTTTGTATGGGATGATATAGGGACGTTTGCAGCACTTTCAAGATTCCTAAACAATTTACGTGGTAACAATGTTTTGGGTAATACATTTATGGAAGAGAGCGAAAACTGTTCAGTATTTGGTAAAGATAGATTGATAATTGGATTTGGGATAAAGGATCTTATAATTGTTGATGCGGGAGATGTAATACTTGTAATGGACAAAAATAAGGATCAGGAGATTAAACATTTAGTTAATGAACTTAAAGAAAGTAGTGAAACGGAGAAATATATATAGAAAGGTTTTAATAAGCTCCACTTGGGTGTTATGACTTGAGTGGAGCTTTTTTGTATCTATATAAAGTTCATTTATCAATGATTTACCGCTTTATACATGCCATAATGGTTTTATAACAAAAAGCTATTATAGATAAACTTAGAATTATTAAATACCTTCACATTGCTAATTTTATGGTTATCTATCTGGAAGCGTTTTTATTTTATTTAATAATAACTTAAATCCGCTAGTTCGATAATAAAACGGAATAATTATTGCTAGTGTAACCAATGCTACTAGGATTGTTTTAGTTATAAGTTTCAACCATGAATCTATTATAATATGATTCGTAAATACGTTTATTATTGCAATAATAAATATGGTAAGAACTGCATTAATTATCAGTGTAATATAATACTTTTTAACTGGTTCGTAGAAATACGTTTTAAACAGTAAATTTGGTTCATACCAAAAATAAGTAGTCAACCTTGCAATTAAAGAAGCAAACAATATTCCAGACATTCCCATTAAATTGCCCATTATAATTGACAATATTAAATTTTCAATAGCTGCAATTATCATAATATATTTAGTTTGCATATAAAGCCCAGTTGCTTCTCGATAAGACCAAATTGGATGTATAACACTTCCAAAATAAAAATTTGCTATAATTGCAGCTAATATATAATTATTTAAAATAAATTTTGTTCCAAGCCAAACATAAATTAAATTATTAAATAGTATATAAAGACATACTGTTGAAAATGTACTAATGATAAAACTAATTGCTTGCATAGATTGAAATATTTCAAAACGTTTCTTAGGCTTTTCATTTACAATTAGATTACCAATACTTGCCGTTGCCGATGAATATATTATGTTAACAAAATTATTTAGTGCAATTATAACTAAATTGTAATTTGAGTAAACTCCGACCCAAATAGTACCTACAAGGATTGAAATAAGAGTATTATCTGTGCCGTTAAGTAGTACACCAGATATTTTATATAGAAAAATAGATTTCATATTTGCATATATACTTTTTTTTTCTGCCTGATCTAATGTATGATTAGATTTCTTTATATACGGATATAACTCATCCGCTTTTTTTGAGGCTATTAAATTATTTATTAAACTTGAAAAAACTTGGATTATCAAATATATAAAATAGTTCTTTAGTATCAATAGAGTAATTGATTGAAGCACTACCCTACAGATATTAACTAGCATTTGATACTTTGTAACTACATAGTTCTTCTGATCAGCATCAATAATTGAGGTCTTATAAACGAATAAATATGATATTACTGTATTTGACAAGAAGAATAAATAATACACTTTAATAAACGGAATAGCTTTATCTAAATGAATTATATATCCTAAAAATGGTATCAAGGAAAGCCCAATAATAGCTACTGCTAATGCAATAAAATTATATATTTTTCTATAAAATGCTATTAATGCTGTGATTTTATCATGATCATTTTCTGCTAATGGTTTATAAAAGCTATAAACCATTGCAGTTCCAAGCCCTAGATCAGCCATTGAAAGCATCATTAGAAGGTCAGAAAAAAGTCCGTTAATTCCTAGATACCCTGCCCCTAATATTTTAATAAATATCGTTCTACTAATAAAACTTAATGCTAATGACGTAACTTGATTTGCCGTACCAAATATTATATTTCGCACTGTGTTTTTTGTTCTGCTATTACTCATGTAATTTACCCTCATTTGAAGTCATATTAATCCTCATTTGTTTTTTATTCATTAATAGCTCCTAACTGATTTTTAATAAATCAAAATACTTTTATTTAAACGAAGTTCTGTCTAGGTTTCTTATTTAATTTAAGCAAAATTTTACAATGAAACATATGTCGACTTTTATACACTATAACATAAATATGTCGTAAACTGTATAACTGCGCATATTAAATAAATAATTAAGTAACCATATTAATATGGTCAATACCGGTATTCCAGCGGACTTAATATAATATTTAATAATTTAAAAAAATATGCCCTAAATACCTTCAATGGGTATTCTATCTGTTTGATTTTTAGTATGAGGTTAATTCTTTTTATGTGTAAAAAATAGCAAGCTCAGGCAAGCCTTTGCAAAGACCCCAGGGGTGTTTATTTTGATGGGATGATATAGGAACGTTTGCAGCACTTTCAAGATTTCTAAGTAACTTACGTGGTAACAATGTTTTGGGTAATACATTTATGGAAGAGAGCGAAAACTGCGCAGTATTTGGTAAAGATAGATTGATAATTGGATTTGGTATAAAGGATCTTATAATTGTTGATGCAGGAGATGTAATACTTGTAATGGATAAAAATAAGGATCAGGAGATTAAGCATTTAGTTAATGAACTTAAAGAAAGTAAAGAAACGGAGAAATATATATAAAAAGGTTTTAAAAAGCTCCACTTGGGTGTTTTGGCCTAGGTGGAGCTTTTTAAGGTAGATAAAAATGATTGTTGAGAAAAGGTAAGAGAAATAATTGAAGAGGTAAAAGTATTTAGAGGTAAATTTGAAAACATAAAATCTGCAAAAATTGAATTAGTGAGAGGTATTTAATAATTAATATTAATAGAGAATTGACTTCACTTGATTTAGTTGTTATCTATTCTTTTATATATAACAGATTTAAATTTAAATCTAATTATTTAATTTAGTATATTTAAGAAAGTAGTATTAATATAAAATACAATCAATATTAAGAACTAATTGAAAGGTGATGCATTTATGACAAGGATTGAATTTATAAAAAAACACTAGTGCAAGCGGAAAAAGAAAGAAGTAGTTTGGGGTGGACCGTTGCGATTGCAGTATGAGTTATTTTTAGAGATAGCGAGATATTGGAATTAACTTTTGGAGGAGAGGTTGAAGACATTATTCATTCATTATCATTTCCCAATAACGATAAAAAATATATTCCAACACTTGGTGGGAGAATATGGTGGAAAGATATAGAAATTAAAAATGGTTTCACAGTTCAACAAAATATGCTATCAAAGCATTACAGAATTTTGGCTAACAATCATAGAAGAACATGTTTTTCTTTTGAACTTGAATATATAAATAAAAGGCTTAAGGAGCTTACCGACTAATATTAATAAGACTACTAAATTATTTAATTGAATTTTATAAATATAAAAAATTGAAGGAGTAAAAGATGAAAAAGCAAAGTTTATTTAAGAGGGAGAAAAAATGGAAAACAAGAGAACCTTAATAACTATTTTATCTGTTGTAATTACAATTATATCTTTAGTGATGTTAATTATTACTGTTATATCTGTTAAAGGCACTAAATTGGAATAATCACATGAAGCACTTTATAATATGGTATATTTGTATTGAGGTTAAAAGGACGTATGGGGGGTATTTATGATGGATAAGGATTCAAAGTGCAACAATATAATAACAATTATATTAGTTGTTATATCTGTATTTGTAGTAATATTTGGTTATTCAATTTTCAATGGAATACCTTTTGGAAAATATATTGCTAAAGCAAAAATAGAAAATTATGTGAAGCAAGTGTATAACATAACGGATGTCTCAATACCAAAATATAATATTGAAAACTCCGACTATTACGCAATAATACAAAAAAATAGTAACTTTGAGATAACATACAATCTTAGAAATAATACGATTGATGATGAGAGAGTACAAAATGCATATAGTAAACAGCTTGTAAATGAATACGATAAACTTAAAAAGTCATACAATGTAAAAATTAGATTGCCATTTACAGTTGAAATTTATACTACAATTATAGCAAAGGGGAATTATTCACGTAATTTTTTAAAAATCCCATGCTATCAAAAGATTGATTTTATGGAACTTGCAAATTACCAGAAGATTTCATCTGCTAATAGCATTAAAATGCCTGCCGTAATAACCAAAGATGTATTGAATAAGTTAAGTAACGTATTTAACATTACATCAACTCGAGTTAGGTATACAGATTTAAATGGGGTTTATGAGATTAATGTAATTGGTAAGGATAAACTTACTGTAGATGAAATGCAAAAACATACAACTAAGATGGCTAGAACAAGTGAGAGTGAGAGGGATAGGAAATTAATACATGAGTTGAATAAGTAGAATAAAAATAATTCCGATATTGGAACGAACTTTAGTAATCGTAAGAGGCGATGGGAGAAGGCATATACAGCTTTTTCGAAGTTGAATTATTATAGACAATTTGATATAATATCTCATACGTAGATACATGTATTTTATGGAACTAAATAGGAAACCTCACTAACAACATTCATATTCGAGTTTGGCAATTAATTGAACATTAAATGTCAATAAGGTATAATGAAATATATATTATAGCGGTGAGGAGTGGAAAAAATGACAGATAAACAAAAATTAATAATTTTATTAGATGATTTTGAATTAGGATACACCAATGAAGATAATAACATTGTACTTAAGGAAGGCAATGAGAACGTAATAGGTCGTGGCGGATATGGGGCTACATTCATATTTGAAAAAGACAATTCTTTTGATGCATTAAAAATTCATAAAAAATAAATAAGGTTATGACTAAAGCATTACTTATTTAGGGTAGCTTAGTTATTATACTATTATCAATTAGAAGCTGAAAGGCTTCTTTTTTTGTTTCTTATATTTTCAATAACACTAAAGATTTTTAACAATAGAGCAAAGATTGCTAAGGATACTACTACAATATCATTGATTAATATGATGTTATGTTTTTATATATAAATTTTAATTTTTCGTAAGAAAAAAGTTAAAACTAAAGATTTATCTTGATGTAAAATTTAAGTATAGAACATCAAGGAGTTGGAATTTATGAAGAAGAAAGCAGAACGATTTATGGCAATATTATTGAGCGTTATGTTTATAAGCCTAGGTTTACCTAGTAATAGTTTCGGAAAGGAAATAGAGAAGAGACAGGAAGTCAATAAGGAACATATAGACGTAAATAATAGCAAAGATCTAGAAAAATTTTCAGATGATTTTTTTGAGAAGAATATGAAGGAATATTCAGTTCCAGGAGTTGCTATATCTGTTGTTAAGGATGGCAAAGAAGTATTTAAAAAGGGGTATGGGTACAGTAATATAGAAGAAAAAGTATTAGTAAATCCAGATAAAACTGTTTTCCCAGCAGCATCAATAAGCAAATTATTTACTGCAACTGCTATAATGCAACTATATGAAGAGGGAAAATTAGATTTAAATAAAAATATTGATAATTATATAAATCCTTACAAGATTATTAATAATTATAAGGAACCAGTAACTTGTAGTAATTTATTAACTCATTCTAGCGGAGTTGATGAAGCCAGTGAACTTAACGGCAGTACGAGAGATGAAAAGTTAATAAAATCACAGGAATATTATATGGATACACATATTCCTAAGGTAGTAAGAGAGCCTAACGCTGTTAGTAGGTATTGTAACGAGGGGTATAACCTTCTAGGATATATTGTAGAAAAAGTATCTGGTATTACTTATGAAGAATATGTAAAGAAAAATATATTAGAAACTTTAAAAATGGATAGTAGCTTAACTCGGTTAAAAAATAGTAATACAGCTAAGGGATATGAATTTATAAAGGGAACTTATAATGAAATACCATTAGCTTATCAATATACATCAGGCTCTTCAGGAATGAATGTAACAGTTAAAGATATGGAAAACTTTATGATAGCTCACTTAAATAATGGACAATTTAAAGAAAACAGGATTTTAAAGGAAGAAACATCAATAAAAATGAAAGATAAGCAATTTTCCAATAGTGATTCTTTACCTGGAATGGGCTATGGGTTTATAAGGAGTAACAGAAATGGGCAGGAAATAATAAAGCATGAAGGTGCATTGCCAGGATATACGAGCACATTATTTTTAATTCCAAAGGAGAAATTAGGAATATACGTGGCAACCAACTCTTTAAATCCACTGCCTTTTAACTTTGAAGAAGAATTTTTAAATTATTTTTACCCTAGTACCAGTAATACATTTAATAAAATAAAAAAAAATAAAACTAAAGATTTTAGTAGATATGAAGGCATATATAGAAACTATGATGGAATATCAAAAAGTAACATTATGAAAATCGGGTTCTTATTTGATTCTTCTATGGATATGAGAATTACAGATAATAAGGACGGTACATTAACTCTTAAGGAATATACTCTTGCTAAGGAGGAAATTACCACAACTATTATTGAAAAGAAAGATGGAGTATTTGCAAGGAAAGATGGACGAGGAGATTTTGCATTTAAGATAAATGACAATGGTAAAGTAAACTATGCATTTAATGATGTAAGCCATAATTCCTTTGAAAAGATAAGCTTTTTCCAAACAAGAACTTTTAATATAACCATATTTATTATAGCCATGGTTGTATTCATTATAAATATAATTGGGATAATGGTTTTGTTTATAAAGAGGAAGCTTAAACAAATAGGTCACAAAAGTTGTAGGAGTATTAAATTAATTAGGACAGTAAACTTAATTATTGGGGTGCTTAATATAGGTGGAATGGTAGGAGCAACTATAATAGCAATGGTTATGGTTAGTATTAATGATTTTAAATTTGCATATTTACTTTATATATTTTTAGGAGCTCTAATAGCATCAACGGTTTTAAGTATTTGCGGATTATTTATTCTAATATATACATGGGTTAAAAAAGTAGGAGAAAAATCAGAAAAAAGATATTTTGCTTTTTTAACAATTGTTAATTTTATCTTTATATGGTTTATATACTATTTTAATTTTTTAGGATTTAAAATATAGCCAGGGACATTAATTATTTGAGAATATGATATAATTTTATCAAAAATAGTTATTTAATGGGAGAGGTAGAGGGTATGTTTAACATATTGATTGTAGATGATGAAGTAGAAATAATTGAACTTATGGAAGTATACCTACTAAATGATGGGTATAAAGTATTTAAAGCTACAAACGGTATAGATGCACTTAATATAATTAATAATGAGAAGATTCACCTTGTGATTTTAGACATAATGATGCCAGGAATAGATGGACTACAGGTTTGTATAAAGATTAGAAAAGAGCATAATATCCCAATTATAATGGTTAGTGCAAAGGGACAAGATATAGATAAAATACAGGGATTATCTATAGGGGCAGATGATTATATGGTAAAACCATTTAACGCAATGGAACTAATTGCAAGAGTAAAAGCTCAAATAAGAAGGTCTGTATATTTTAATGAAAATCACAAATTATTTGATAATGAAGAGGTTATTGAAATAAAAGGGATTACTATAAATAAAAGAAAACATAAAGTTAATTTATTTGGTGTGGAGCTAAAATTAACGCCAACAGAATATGAGATATTGTTACTATTAGCAAGTAATGTGGGCAAAGTATTTAATGCAGAGGAGATATTTAAAGAGATTTGGAAGGAAAAGTATTTTGAAGGAAATAATACTGTCATGGTTCACATATGGAGATTAAGAGAGAAATTAGAGGATAATCCGAGGGAACCTAAAATTGTAGAAACGGTCTGGGGAGTTGGATATAAAATTGAAGAATAATAGCATTAAATATAATATACTTATAAATTTTTTTATAGCTATATTGATCTCTATAATATTAACATTAGTTGGAGTTTTTTTAGTAATTATGTTGATACATATTTTATGTAAAGGTATATATGCGAAATTTATTAATTATTATAATACAAATAGGTTAGTTATGGTAGGTTTTAGTATAGGGATTTTTGTAGTTTTTATAGTGCTAATGTGCTTTATATTTATTAAAAGAATGAATAAAACTACTGATTATATAGAAGAAATATCACATAATTTAAATATAATATCTAAGGGGAATATGGATATAAATATACCTATTAGAACAAAGACTGAGTTAGGGAATTTAGCTTCAAATGTTAATAAAATGGCATGTAGTATAAAAGAACTTATGAAGAAAGAAAAAGTGTGGGAAAAGCAGAAGAATAACTTGATAACAAATTTATCTCATGATTTAAGGACTCCACTTACATCTGTTATTGGATTTTTAGAGTTAATTGAAAAGGGTAATTATAAAAATAATGATGAGTTACATCATTATTGTGAAGTTTCATTAAGTAAAGCAAAGGAATTAAAGAGTTCTGTAGAACAACTTTTTGAGTTTACAAGGATAAGTAATGGAGATATAAATTTAAATAAATCCAATATATACCTGCAACAATTGATAGAACAAGCTACCATTGGATTTATACCATCTTTTGAAGAAGCTGGTATGGAATATAAAATATCTTCAAAAGATGTAGGATTAACAATAAATGGAGATGCTATTTTGCTAGTTAGAGCCTTTGAAAATATAATATCTAATGCAATTAAATATGGTAGTGAGGGGAAATATCTAGATGTAAATATAGAAAAGGAAAATAATATGGTTGTAGTTAGATTTGTAAATTATGGCGATATAATAGAAGAAGAAAATTTGAAGAATTTATTTCAAAGATTATATAGGGTAGAAAAACATTGTAATAAAAAAGAAGGAACTGGACTTGGGCTCGCAATTGTAAAGACAATAGTAGAATTACATAATGGCAATATAGAGGTTGCAAGCTCTAAGGAAAGAACAGAATTTAAAATAAAACTACCATTTAATTAACAGTTTCAATCGTATATGTCTGAAAACTCTATCTGTAGCCTCTCTATATCACTTACTTTTGCTATATTTGCATCTAAAATAAACGGTTGATTCTCTGGTAAACCTGTCTCAGGAAGGTCTATTATAAATTCACTGCCCCTACCATATCGGCTCTCAACTCTAATTGTTCCACCATGCATCTCAACAAGAGATTTTACAAGAGAAAGACCGATGCCACTCCCCTCTCTGTCTCTTGAAAGAGATTTATCTACCTGTACAAATCTTTCAAAAATAGACGATTTCATATCAGTGGGAATTCCAACACCTGTGTCTTTTACAGATACCGATATACCCCAATCTTTCTCTGCAATGCTCACAAATATGTTTCCTCCTAGCGGAGTGAATTTTATTGCATTTGAAAGAATATTTAATATTATTCTTTCAATTTTATCTGCATCACAAACCATTATTTTATCTTCAATGTCAGTATCAAAAATAAGTTCCAACCCTTTACGTTCAGCATAAGCGGTTACGGACAGCGTTATGTCTTCAATAATAGCTACAATATTTTCATTTTTTAATTTAAGATTGAAATATCTTGCATCAATTTTGGTAATATCGATTAAATTGTTTACTAACCTTAACAATCTATAACTGTTTTGCTTCATTATTTTATAATATTTCTTTAATTTCATTTTATTATCAACGGTAGGGTGATTCATTTCATCCAAATTTAGTAATTGCAATGCGCTAAGAAGTACATTTATTGGTGTCCTGAGTTCGTGTGATATATTGCAAAAAAAATTATTCCTTAACTTGTCATATTCAACTGCATCATTTATAAGCTTATTTTGATCGGCAATTTTCAACTTAAGATTCTCAGAGGTTTTACGTTCTGAAATATTTCTTACCACACTAAGTATGCACCAATTGCCTTCATATTTAATAGCACTAGAGTATATTTCAACATCTATAATACAGCCATCGTATTTTATAAATTTTTCTTCAATTAAAGGTGCTGATACTTTATTATCTAGTATATTTCTAAACCTTTTAAGTACAATTTCACGATATTCATCGGGGACAACATCGAATACGCTTTTACCTATAATATCTCTAAAATCATTAAGACTTACCAAGTTCTCTACAGCTTTATTTACAAATATTGCTTTATAATTTGAATTTATAATATATACTCCCTCATGAATGCTATTTAGAATGTATGAGAGTTGCTGTTTGGCTGACGTATGATCGACAAACTGTATATTTGTGTTCGCAAGTAGTAAAGTTGATTTCCTTCTTTCGCATTCCAAACGCCATTCGACTATGCTTTTTTCTATAAACATACTAAAAAAATCCAGTCCTACAAAAATGTAATCGTAAGGAATATTTACATATTCTGAAAATTTATGAAGGTTTTCTAAACTATCATCACAAACTCCTGTATCTAGGAATTTAATTTTCACTTGTTCTTTATTAAAGCCTAAAATTTGAATGTTTTTTTCCCAATCTCTAAGCCAACCTGGTGTAACAAGATATGATTTTTCACTTATAAAATGAGCAATTATATCTATATTAGTAAATAATTCAAAACAGTATTCAAGTCTATGTATTTTACACTTTTCACTATCAATAACCATCTTATTTAAGCTTGTACAGCATTTGCCACCAATAATAATTATTTTATTACAGGTTACTTGACAACTTTTAATTGCTTCTAGCTGCTCATTTTGTCCAATATTTCCATAGATACACGTTGGTGTAAATTCTAAAATTTCAATATTTTTAATATTATTATTCTTTATTATAAATTTAAGTTCTTCAGAAAAAAATTTACAAATAATTATGCCTAATTTTTCATTCATTATTTATTTCACCCATTCTAAAATATATTTACCTTTTTTATCGCATTCCTTTATTATACCTTACAATCCATATAATGTATTGAATATTGCTATATTTATTTTTGAAAAATATATAAAATATGGGATGAAAATGTTCACACCAAGGCATGAAAGGAATTATGATTGATAAGTAATATTCATATTATAGTTACAAAACACACGAAAGTAACATGTTGTTGACACATTGTTGACATAACAGGTGATTATAATAAAAGTATAGACATTAACAAAAAAATAAATTAGTGAGGAGCAAATAATATGAAAAGTGTAGCTTTAAGAACTAAAATAATAACTGGAATAATAACCGGGGGCATGCTTTTATCCTCTGTTAGTCTAGCTTTTGCAACAGGTGTTAAATCAACAAAGGCTGATGTGAAGACGCCTTCAAAAATTGAGGTTAAACAACCTAAAGCTGAATTAGAATCAACACTAAAATTGGGTGTTAGTACAGGGATCATTACACAGACTGAAAGTGACAAAATTTTAGCATATGAAAATAGTAAAACTGCAGATAAAACAGTTAAAATTAACATATATAAAGACTTGGTTGATAATAATATATTGACTCAGGCTAAGGCTGATGCACTAAAGGCTAGTCAGCAGGTTCAAAGGGATGCGCAAAGACAAAAGAATTTAGATACTAAATTAGCAAAACTTGTAACTGATGGAACTATAACTCAGGATCAATCAGATAAAATTAAAGCAGCTATAGTTTCTGAGGAAGCTGCAAACAAAGTTGAAAAGGAAAAGACTAAAACTATGACTGAGGCAGAACGAAAGGCATATATGGATAGCAACAAGACCACTCATACAAGTGCTTTAAAAGCTCTTGTTGATGCAGGAACTATAACACAGGCTCAAGCTGATAAAGTGGGACCTATTGGTGCAGTTGGTGGTCCTGGTGAACACGGAAAAGATATGAAAGGAGGAGTTAAACTAGAATCAACACTTAAATTAGGTGTTAGTTCAAATATTATTACGCAGAGTGAAAGTGATAAAGTTTTAGCATATGAAAAGACTAAAACCACAGATAATACAATAAAAACTAATGTATATAAAGACTTAGTGGATAACAACATATTGACTCAGGCAAAGGTTGATGCTCTAAAAGCTGCTGAAAAGGCTCAAATGGATACTCAGAGGCAAGCGAAAACGGATACCAAATTAGCAAAGCTTGTAACAGATAAAACTATAACTCAGGATCAATCAGATAAAATTAAAGCAGCTATAGTTACGCAGGAAGCTGCAAACACAGCAGAAATGGAAAAGATAAAAACTATGACTGATGCAGAGCGCAAATCATACATGCATAGTAACAAGGGTACTCATATAGGTGCTTTAAAAGCTCTTGTAGATGCAGGAACTATAACACAGGCTCAAGCTGATAAAGTAGTCCCTAGTGCTAACAATCACATGGCAGGTCTAAAGATTAAATAGCTAAATTTGAAAATTAAGATATAAGTAAAAGGAGCATACGACGGGAAACCTGGGTATGCTCTTTTTGTTTAATTTCCATAAGAATTACTATTTTGATAAATGGTGGGTATACTCTATAATGTTGCAAAATATCTTTACAAAACTGTTCAGAAGCTATATAATTAGCATTAAATGAAATTTTAATACATATAACATTCATATATTCTAGAATTATGTGCAGTGGCTAAAGATGCAAATAAGGAAGGACTAAGAAGGGGGAGAATAAGTGAATAAGTTTAAATTAACAAATAATAATGAGTCTAAGATTGCAACGAATGATTTTAAGTTAGTGAATGAAAAGCAGCCTATGTTGTTTAAAGATATATTCCCATACTCAGAAATTCCTAAGGTTGTTTTTGGAGGTCAGCAGATTCCAATGTCTATACCTGATGATATTTGGATTACGGATACTACATTCAGAGATGGTCAACAGTCTATGGATACTTATACTGAAAAGCAAATAGTTAAAATATTTGATTATTTACACAAACTTGATAATAATTCGGGTATAATTAGACAAACAGAGTTCTTTTTATATACGCAAAAAGATAGAAACGCTGCTAGGAAATGTTTAGAAAGAGGATATGAATTTCCAGAGGTAACATCATGGATAAGAGCTAATAAAGAAGATTTTAAGCTTGTTAAAGATATGGGACTTAAGGAAACGGGAATGCTTATGTCCTGTTCTGATTATCATATATTCAAAAAGCTTAATAAAACAAGGCAAGAGGCAATGGACTTATATGTTTCATTGGTAGAAGAAGCATTAGAAAATGGAATAATTCCAAGATGCCATCTTGAAGATATAACTAGAGCTGATTTCTTTGGTTTTGTTATACCGCTAGTGCAAAGACTTATGGAACTATCTAAGAAATCTGGTATTAAGATAAAAATTAGGGCATGTGATACATTAGGACTTGGATTGCCGTACTCTGGTACGGAATTACCAAGAAGTGTACCACAAATCATTAATGGATTAATAAAGTATGGCGGAGTGCCCTCGGAATATCTTGAATGGCATGGACATAATGATTTTTATAATGTAGTTTCCAATGCTACTACAGCATGGCTTCATGGATGTTCTGCAATAAACACCTCACTTTTCGGTATTGGTGAGAGAACAGGTAATTGTCCACTTGAAGCAATGATTGTAGAATATGGTCAAATAAGAGGAAATGTAAAAAATATGAATCTTAAGCTTATAAGTGAAATTGGACAATATTTTGAAGGTGAGTTTAAATATAGTATTCCACCTAGGACACCTTATGTGGGTAGTGAATTTAATGTTACAAGAGCTGGGATTCATGCAGATGGAATATTAAAGGATGAGGAAATATACAATATCTTTGATACTGAAAAAATATTAGGTAGGCCAATTATTGTGGCAGTCAACGAACACTCGGGGCATGCAGGTATTGCAGCTTGGGTTAATACTTATTATAGATTAAAAGATTTAGATAAAATTGATAAAAAAGATGAAAGAATTAATGTTATAAAAGATTGGGTAGATAAGCAATATGAGACTGGAAGAAGCACTGTAATGAAAAGTGAAGAATTAGAATTAATTACAAAAAAAATTATTCCACAATTAAGTACAAAAAAACATAACACTGAGGAATTTTGATATATGTTAAAGATTATAGTCTATATTTACATTTAAAAAATGGAGGGATATTATGGCATATACTGCTGCGCAAAAAATAATTAAAGCTCATTTGGTTAAGGGAGAAATGATCACAGATACTGAGATTGCAATTAAGATAGATCAAACCTTAACTCAAGATTCTACAGGTACAATGGCTTATCTACAATTTGAAGCTATGGGAATTGATAAAGTTCAAACTAAAAAATCTGTTGCTTATATAGACCATAACATTTTACAAACTGGACCAGAAAATGCAGATGACCATTTATATATTCAGACTGTTGCAAAAAAACATGGCATATATTTTTCTAAACCAGGTAATGGTATTTGTCATCAAGTCCATTTAGAAAGATTTGGAGTTCCAGGAGAAACTTTACTTGGTTCGGATAGTCATACTCCAACTGGTGGCGGAATAGGAATGCTTGCTATTGGAGCAGGAGGATTAGATGTAGCTGTTGCAATGGGTGGTGGAGAATATTATATAACAATGCCTAAAATTGTAAAGGTTAATTTATCAGGAAAGCTTAGCCCTTGGGTTGCAGCTAAAGATATAATACTTGAAGTATTAAGACGTTTAACAGTTAAGGGTGGAGTTAACAAAATATTTGAATATGCAGGAGATGGATTAAAAACTCTAAGCGTACCTGATAGGGCAACAATTACAAATATGGGTGCAGAACTCGGTGCTACAACTTCAATTTTTCCTAGTGATGACATAACATATAAATTTTTAAAAGCGCAACATAGAGAAGAAGATTTTGTAGAGCTTAAAGCGGACGATGGAGCAGTATATGATGAGACGGTTGAAATAGATTTAAGTAAAATAGAACCTCTTGTTGCTTGTCCTCATAGCCCAGATAAGGTAGTTCTTGTATCATCATTAAAGGATATAAAGGTAGATCAAGTATTAATAGGAAGCTGCACTAATTCATCGTATGTTGATATGATGAAAGTGTCAAAAATACTCCTAGGTAAAACTATACCTGAAGATATGTCTCTTGCTATTGCACCAGGATCAAAACAAGTTTTGAATATGTTATCTAAAAACGGTGGACTTGGAGATATGATTGACGCCGGTGCAAGAATACTTGAAAGTGCATGTGGTCCATGTATAGGAATGGGTCAAGCGCCTTCAACTGGTGCAGTGTCCCTTAGAACATTTAATAGAAACTTCAAAGGTAGATCTGGCACAACATCTGCTAATGTTTATATTGTAAGCCCAGAAGTTGCAGTCGCATCAGCACTTACAGGGTATATTACAGATCCTAGAGAACTTGGAGAAGCAGTTATTGTGGATATGCCAGAAGAATTTGTTATTAATGATAATTTAATAATAAGGCCAGCAGAAGATGGAAAAGATATAATAGTTAAAAGAGGCCCAAATATAAAACCATTCCCTAAAGCAAAAGAGTTAATAGGAAATGTTACAGGTAAAGTTCTAACTAAATTAGGGGATAATATTACAACGGATGATATAATGCCATCTAATGCAAAATTACTTCCATTTAGATCTAATATTCCGTACCTTGCAGAGTTTTGTTTAACACCTAGCGATGCAGAGTTTCCAGCAAAAGCTAAAAAATATGATGGTGGAATAATAGTTGCAGGATCAAACTATGGTCAAGGATCAAGTAGAGAACATGCAGCACTTGCACCACTATATTTAGGAGTTAAGGTTGTTCTTACAAAATCTTTTGCAAGAATTCATAAAGCTAATTTAATTAATAATGCTATAATTCCATTGGTATTTAAGGACGTTAAAGATTATGAAAATATAGATATGATGGATGAATTAGTAATTGAAGATGCAGCAAATCAGATAAAAAAAGGTTTGGTTATTGTAAAAAACATAACAAAAGGATCAGAGTATGAAACTCTTCCTGAAGTAACTCAAAGAGAAAAAGAGATGCTTATACACGGTGGATTAATAAATCTTATGAAAAATAAGAAAAAGGTAGGTGCTTAGAAGAATGAAGCATAACATTACACTTATACCAGGAGACGGAATTGGACCAGAAGTAACCACAGCTACCGTTAAAATACTAGAAAAAAGCGGAGTTGAAATCAATTGGGAAATAGTACGTATGGGCGCAGAAGTTATAGAAGAGTTTGATACTCCTATGCCACCTTACGTTTTAGAGAGCATTAAAAAGAATAAGGTTGCACTTAAAGGACCCGTAACTACACCTGTAGGTAAGGGATTTAAAAGTGTTAATGTCACATTAAGACAGGAATTGAATCTTTATGCAAATATTAGGCCGATAAGGACATTTGAAGGGGTTCCTTCAAGATTTGAGAATGTAGACCTAATAATAGTAAGAGAAAATAGTGAGGATTTGTATGCAGGTATAGAGCATATGATTACAGACGACATTGCTGAGAGTATAAAGATAATAAGTAAAAAGGCTAGTGATAGAATTGTAGAATATGCTTTTAAAATAGCAAAAGAGCAAAATAGAAAAGAAGTTATAGCTGTTCATAAAGCAAATATTATGAAGCTTTCTGATGGATTGTTTTTAAGATGCGCAAGAAATGTTGCAGCTACTCATAAAGATATTGCATTTGGAGATGTTATAGTTGATGCTATGAGCATGAAACTTGTTATGAATCCAGAGAAATATGATGTGCTTGTTATGCCTAATTTATATGGAGATATACTCTCTGATATGGCAGCAGGTTTAGTTGGTGGTCTAGGACTAGTGCCAGGAGCAAACATTGGCGAAGAAGGTGCAGTGTTTGAACCAGCTCATGGGTCTGCTCCAGATATAGCAGGGCAGAACATAGCAAACCCAACTGCTTGTATTCTATCTAGTGTAATGATGCTAAGATATATAGGAGAAGCAGAGGCTGCAAATAAAATAGAAAAAGCTGTAGAAGCTGTTCTTAAAGAAGGAAAACATTTAACTTGCGATTTAGGTGGTAAAACTGGAACAATTGAGTTTACGCAAGTTGTAATTGATAAAATGCTAGAACAAACTAATTAATAGTTGTAAATCTTAATATATAAAAATAACTCATGAGCAGATTGCTTATGAGTTATTTTTTTGGGGAAACTATAGGGTGTTATGATGTATAATGACTATAAGAAAGTTTAAAATGTATATGGATATTTGTAGATATATATAGATATATAGATAAATGTAAACATATATCTATATTTTATAATGAAAGGATAAAGAGGTATTATGAGAATAAATAAACTTCTTAGTAATTATGGTATTTGCTCAAGAACGGGAGCAAATAAACTTATTGAGGAAAATAGAATAATCGTAAATGGGAAGTTTTGTACCCCTGGACAGTGGGTAGCGGAAGAGGATAATATTCTTCTTGATAATAAGAATGTTTTGATGAGAGATAAAATTTATATTGCACTTAATAAACCAGTTGGAATTACATGCACTGCAGAAAAAACAGTATCTAGCAATATAATTGATTTTATGAACTATCCAGAATACATATTTCCAGTTGGTAGATTAGATAAGTTATCTCAGGGGCTAATACTTATGACTAATGATGGTGAACTTGCAAATAATATTTTAGAATCTAAAAATGAACATGAGAAAGAATATATAGTAACTGTAAATAAGTCGTATGACAATAACTTCATTGAAGGCATGTCAAAAGGAGTTCAAATTTGCGGTATTAACACAAAAACCTGCAAAGTTAGTAGAATATCGGAGAATACTTTTCGAATTATTCTAACGCAAGGATTAAATAAACAAATTCGCAGAATGAGCAAAACTTTTGGATATACAGTTGTAAGATTAGAGCGTATTCGAATTGTTGATATAAAAGTTGATGGGATAGAGACAGGCAAGTGGCGTTACCTCACAAAGAAAGAGATAATAGAATTAAGGAATAGTTAAAAGGATACCTTAGCTTCAATACTAAGGTATCCTTATTTTTTATGAAAGTTATATAATCATTTAGTTTCAAAAGTTAAGCAGTCAGTCTCAGAGTACAGATTAACATTTTCACCATTAACTTCTATAGATTTAGCACTACATAGTTCATTAGAGTTATATATGCAAGTACCTACATTACAAGAAATTACATCACATCCATTACTATTAGAATGTACTATATTTGTAAGATCGCTATAGACAACACTATCTAAAAAAGAGGCGCAACAAGTATCAGAGTCTTTTCTAGCATTTTTCCCACCAACATTTATGATATTAGCGTAACATGTGTTTTCATTATTATGGGAGCAATTTAAAACACCACAGTTGATTTTTGACATAAAATCTCCTCCTTAATATATCTCCTAAGAAGTTTAACCTAAAAGGTAATAAAATATTTATAATAAAAAATATTATTTTATTTTAAAAGAATATTAAATTTTTTATTATAAATTCAGTAATTTAGTCAGTGAGTGTGTTATAATTAAAATAATGTAGTAAAATAAACATGCGTGTTATCGAGAAAAATGAGTTGTTATTAAAAAAATTAGGGAAATATTAAAATTATATATGATTTTAAATCCCGTACAAGGCATATTAAAAAAATAGGCTAGCATGCTGACTGGTTATTTTTTGATGATGCCTAAAATGAAGAAAGAGGTGTCTTATCATAAAAAACGAAAATGAAATTAAAAAAGAAACTATTAAAGTTGAAAATAAAAAAGAAACTCCAAAAGTAGAAGTTAAATTAAACAAATACCAAACTCTAGAAGATATAACATTTTTAAAAATACTTAAAAAAGATGGCACAACCATTGATTGTAAAATAGATACTGAAGATTTACAAAGGGTATTAGAAAAAGGTCGTTGGTTTGCAGAGTGGAATAAAGATTTTAATAATTTCTTAGCACAAAATCTAGGTACTTATTATATCGAAGAAAAGAAATATAGAAGAAAGCAAAGTTTGCAATCATTTATATTAGAAGTTCATCCAAAAGCACCTGTAAGACATATTAATGGGGATACTCTAGATAATAGAAAATCCAACTTAGAAGTATATGATCAAAACACAATGAATAGTTATGAAGGAATAGATGAAGAGTCTGTTGCTGTAATATTAAGAGACAGATATGGTAAAGAGAAAGCAAGAACAATAATCGATAAAGAAGATTTAAATAGAGTAATTAACAATGGTTATACATGGGTTCTATTTAAAAAAGACACAGAGCCTTATGCTGTAGCAAATACTCCAGAAGGAAAAATATATTTGAATAGATTTATAATGAGTACAACAGAAGATATGATTACTCATCCTATAAACCTTAATACATTGGATAATAGAAAAGCTAATTTAGAAAATAAAAATCCAAATATAGAAAATGTTGAAAATGCAGTAAGTGAAGAAACAGAAAACTAATAATTATAAAAAATCAGTATAGAAGATAATTCTATACTGATTTTATTTTTTTTGTTTTATTTCTGGATCGATTTTAATCTGAAATTGATTTGTTTTACCCATAATATAAGCTAGTTTAATAATAGACTTTTCATCAATGCTCATTTCTCTCTTGAACATTTTCTCAAATTGATCCGTTAAACTAGGAAGGTCGATTTTGTAATTTTGGACACTTAATCTATTTAATCCTTTAACTTTAGGTATGTATATGTTAGGTTTTATTTCTTTGTTATAAATTTTCTTAAAAACTTCAGTAGTATAGAAAGCGTCATTAAAAGCATCATGGAATTGACTTTCTATAGGTACACTAAGTAGTTTAGCTGCATTACCTAGCCCAATGTTAATTCCTTTTTTGCAATCAAGCGCAGTAGATGCATAGGATTGTATGTCGATGTATTCTGAAGGCGATGGCAAGGGCTCTAACTCATAAAACTCTATATTACGAAATAATTCCTTTATATCGGCAATTCCCCAGACACATAATATACTTCTATCACTTTTAATAAAACTCGAAAAATCTTCATACATTTTTTCGAAAGATATGCCTTTATTAAGTTCCTCCATAGTTATACCAGTAAGTTCCCTTACAAATGGATTGAGCGTAGTATAAATTTCTGGTTTTACTATTACATCAAAAGTTCCAATAGTCTCAAAATGGTCATTTAGTTTTATGGCGCCTATTTGAATTATTTCAAAGGGGCATTTAGGATTATTTAAACTTTTAGTTCCTTTTGCAAAGTTGTAGCCTTGGTTAAATTCTAAATCAAATACAATATAATTCATTCAATTACCTCTAAACTTATTTAATAGTATATAGTATAGTCTTTAATAGTGGATGTTATGATATTAAATATTATATCATTTATGGCAATGAAAAACACCTTGGTAGTTTGGCCTTTGGTAATAAAAAATTGAACAATGGGTATAAAGTAGTTTATAATAAATAGAGTGGCTACATTTGATATTAGGAAAAATAACTAAATTATTTGAAATACGAGAGGAAGTTTTATATATGGGAAAGACATTGGTCTTAGCAGAAAAACCATCAGTTGGTAAAGAACTTGCTAAGTTTTTAAATTGTACTCAAGGTGGAAATGGATATTTAATGGGATCAAAATATATTGTAACATGGGCACTAGGACATCTCGTTACTTTAGCAGATCCAGAGGCATATGATGAAAAATATAAAAGTTGGAGAATAGAAGACCTTCCAATGCTACCAAAGGATCTAAAACTGGTGGTTATTAAGGAAACATCGAAGCAGTATAAGGTTGTACACGAACTCCTTAAAAGAGCAGATGTAGATGAACTTGTTATTGCTACAGATTCTGGGCGTGAAGGAGAACTTGTAGCACGTTGGATCATTCAGAAAGCAGGATTTAGAAAACCTATAAAGAGGCTTTGGATATCATCTCAAACAGAAAAAGCAATAAGAGATGGATTTAACAATCTTAAACCAGGAAAAGAGTATGAGAACTTATTTTGGGCAGCGCAATCAAGAGCTCAAGCAGATTGGCTTATCGGCCTCAATGTTACAAGGGCATTAACTTGTAAATATAATGCTCAATTATCAGCAGGAAGGGTTCAAACACCTACATTAGCTCTTATTGTTGAGAGAGAAAATGAAATAAAGAAATTCATTCCAAAGGATTACTGGACAGTAAATGGAAAGGTAAATGATTTTACAGTTCATTGGTCAAGTAAAAATGGAGACTCACGTACATTTGATAAGCAAAAGGCAGAAGATGTCGCAGCTAAGGTAAACAATCAAATGGGAAAAGTAGTTGAGCTAAACAAAGCTTCTAAAAAAGAGCTTCCTCCACTTGCATATGATTTAACAGAGCTTCAAAGAGATGCAAATAGGAAATTTGGATATTCTGCAAAACAAACTCTTAACCAAATGCAGAGGTTATATGAAAATCATAAGATATTATCTTATCCAAGAACAGATTCAAGGCATATTACAACTGATATAGTACCTACATTACTTGATAGGTTAAAGAGCATAGCTATAGGACCATATGAGAAAGCTGCAAGAAGCATAATAAAAGGTAGAATACATACTACTAGTAGACTTGTGGATAATAGCAAGGTATCAGATCATCATGCAATAATTCCAACTGAGCAACATGTAGATTTATCAAGCTTAAATAGAGAAGAGAAAAATATTTATGATTTAGTTGTAAAAAGGTTCTTAGAAGTTCTTAGTCAACCTTTTGAGTATGAGCAAACCACTTTAGTTATAAATGTTAAGGGTGAAAGATTTTCTGCAAAAGGTAAAATAGTTAAATCAAAGGGATGGAAAGAAATAAGTAGTTCAGGCGCTAACGAAGATAAGGATCAATCACTTCCACCAATTAATAAGGGGGAAGATGTTAAACTTACTTCAGTTAGGTCTGTTAATGAGAAGACTAAGCCACCTGCTAGATATAATGAGGCAACGCTACTTACTGCTATGGAGCATCCAGGAAAGAATATAGAGGATGATAGTTTAAGGGAAGCTTTAGATAATACATCAGGACTTGGAACTCCAGCAACTCGTGCGGATGTAATTGAAAAACTATTTAATACCTTCTATATGGAGAGAAAAGGCAAGGATATTCATCCTACTTCAAAAGGAATACAGTTAATAGGGTTAGTTCCTAAGGATTTAAAATCACCAGAGCTTACTGCTAAATGGGAAAAACAATTACAACTTATTGGTAAAGGAAAAGCTAATTCTATGAGTTTTGTAAAAGAAATGAGAGAATATGCATCAAAACTTGTAGGTAACGTTGTGGCCTCTACAGAGGCATATAAGCATGATAACGCAACAAGGGTGAAATGCCCAGACTGTGGTAAGAATCTTCTTGAGGTTAGCGGTAAGAGAGGAAAAATGCTGGTTTGCCCAGATAGGGACTGTGGATATCGTAAGGGAGTTTCACAGATGTCAAATGCACGTTGTCCTACTTGTCACAAGAAAATGGAGATTAGAGGCGATGGAGACAATAAGATATTTGTTTGTGGTTGTGGATATAGAGAAAAACTCTCAGCCTTCAACAAACGTCGTGAATCAGAGAAAAGTGCTTTAAACAAAAAGGATGTTAGTAGATTCTTAAATCAGCAGAATAAGAAAGATGAACCTGTCAATTCTGGAAATTCTGCTATGGCTGAGGCGTTTGCTAAGTTAAATTTAAAATAGCTGGTGCCACCCACGTGGCGAGTGGCATGTGTAAAATAATGAAAAATAACACAACGTATAAGTTTTCTATTTATACGTTGTGTTATTTTTATTAAATGTAAAGATATAAATGGAGCTATTAGTTTAATAATAATTTTATCTTACGAGCAGATATTAAGCATTCTTGATTATTAATCATACGAAGCATACTGCTTTTTTTATCAATTTCTTTTATATTATCTTTATTTACAATAAAAGATTTATGGCACCTGAAAAATCTTTTATCAACAATATTTTCGACGTCCTTCATCTGCGCATAAAATTCAATGCGTCTATCTATAGTATTGATTACTATTTTATGGATTGTACTCGATGTTTCAAAAAATAATATTTCACTTAATTTAATATTAATTATTTTGTCTCCACTCTTAATGGTGAAGATCTTTTGTTTTTCATTAGAATTTAAGGTATATTTTTTATTAGCGTTTAATATACACTGCTGCACTCTATTTTTAATATCGTTGAAATTATCCTTTATTATATAATCCATTGCTTCAACTTTATAGATAAAAGTTAGATAACTCATTTCTGAATGGGTAGTTATAAAGATTATAAATCCCTCAGGGTCATATTCCCTAATCTCTTCTGCTAATTGTATGCCATTAATGCGAGTGTTTAAATCTACATCTAAGAAATATAGACCAGTGTATTTATTAGATTTAACATATTCTAATATATCATCTGGATTTCCTGTAACTACAGCAGTTTCCATATCTAAATTTTCAATCATAATTATATCATCAATAATATTAGATATTTTATCTCTATGATTTTTAATATCTTCACAAATAAATACCTTTATCATATTTATAACACTATCCTTTATTTTAAGACTTCTATATTTTGAATGAATTCGTTATCTTTAATTGAAGTATCTAAAGAAACATTACTGTAGGAATTAATAATTTCTTTTAAATTGTTAAGGCCTAAACCTCTATTTTTACCTTTAGTTGAAAATTCCTTTTCAAAAAGCTTATATATTGGTGGAGTATTTTCAAGGCATTGATTAATTACGATTATGATTACGGATCTTTTTTTATTTATAATGGCGAATTTTATAATAGGATTTTCACAATCTCCAGAAGCTTCTATTGCATTATCTAGAATTATTCCAATTATTTTGCAAATATCTATTATATCTATATTTATATCTTCTATGGGATCCATTATATCGATAAAAACATTTATCTCTTTGTGCTGAGCAGTTATTAATTTTGAGGAAACAACCCCTTTTATTTCTGGTATTTTTATATTTTGAAGTAATCCTAGTTTAAAATTCTTTTTTTCAAAGCTTGTACCAATAGGAATTATTTTATTATCAAAATAACGTCGAAGGCCCTGCATATCGTTTTTGTCCATATATCCTACCATGGAGGTTAGTACATTTATGTGATCATGTCTAAATTTTCTGGTTTCATTATATAAAATTTCTAGTGTTTCGGTATATTCTTTTAAATCAGCTAGTTGTCTTTTTTTGTTAGCAATTTGCAGTTCTTTTTTTGCGTTAGTTATAAATGAATAACCTATTAAACCAAAAATAATAAAATATGAAAAAAACAGAAAACCAATTATCATTAATGTATAATTAGACAAAGTATTTATTTTGGTTAATAATATCGTTAAATAATATATAAGGAAAATCAAAAGCAAACCCAACATACAAGATATTGAAAATATACTATTGAGATTATAATTTTTTATGTTGGGTTTGCTTTTTAATAAATACTTGGATATGTTAGTTATGAAATAGGATACAATAAATATTAAAATATGATATAAAAAATAGGGTAGGCGAGTGTGGACAATACCTTCTAAATTTAAATTTAGTATCAATATACAAATGTTTAAACTTATACCATCACTTGCCCAATATATTAATATAGATACAATAGATAATGTTAAACTTAAATATAAATTTTTAGTTTTTATATAAATTAAAATTATTAAATATATAAGTATAGATGGTATTATCAGAGAAGTAAAGTGTATTAATGGTATAGTCATTAAAAATATTATTAATATGAATTTTATTAAATCATATAGAGTTAATTTTATTAAATTTAGATTATATACTGAACATATAATAATACAAATAATTGTAAATAAATATAGAGCAACCATTAAAAATCCTCCAACAACTCAAATAATAATATATTATAATATTTAGCATATCATACTTATTATCATAAACATAGAAAAAAACACTGCATTTTACATATTGCTACAGTGTTTTTTTAAAAATATTATTTATTTTTGTTAGCTTCTTCTTTTAATAACTCTATTGGGAATTTTGGTTCGCAAAATCCTACTACAGAACATTTACCCATTGAATGATCTGTAATTTTTATTGCAAGAGACCCTATTGATTTGGAAATTTTCTCTTCAAAATTACTAAAAAAACTAGTTTTCATATTTTTCATAATTTTTATACCTCCTACCACAAATTTTATAAATTAAAGGATGTATACTTATACATTCCATTAACGTTCCTAAAGTAATTAACGTTTTAATATTTCCATTATCTATAACCAAAGCTAATAACGATAACGTACAGCCTGATAAGAGAGAATCTCTCCTAAGGTTTCTTCTAAGTTTTTCACCTAAAATAGGTCTTGCTTCTGTATCCGAGGGTGCATATTTATATAAAATAAGTATAGATATAGTAAATAATAGTAATACCATATAATTGTTTAACATAATATATTTACTTATGTAAGGGGTGATTACGAAAGCGGCAATAGTAACTACTGTACAAACAATACTGTTCATAGCATGTAATCCAAACGCAGTTCTTCTTATGAAACAAAAACTAGAAATTATTATCAATGTAAAAAAAAATAAATTAAGAATATAAGATATAGAAATTACTATTAATAACTTGGAGACATTTATTAGAAAGATCTCAATACCTAATCTCATTTTTTCAAATTCTAAACCATTTTTTTTTGTATATTTATTTATTTTGTTGGCATATTTTATTGATAAATTTTCCATCTGATCACCTGCTTACATTATATCAAAAAAATGTTTGTATTTTTAATATTGTAATAAATAACACCATAAATGTAATTAACGTATTTTATTTAAACTTTTATATAAAAAATATTAGGTATTAAGTAATTAATGTAAACTTATTAAGTTTTAATTATTTGTAAAATATATTGAGAATGGCTTATATATGTCGTATGTTATCGAAATCTGTTATTTTATTATTACAATGGAATTTATAACATTTAAGGAGGTATAATCAAATTGTAAACGAGTTCATATGAGTCAATGATTTAAGTATGGTTTTTTTAATGAAATTTTTTATAAAGCCACACTTGGTCTTGAAATAATTAAATTTAAGGAGTGTGTATTAAATGAAGAACCGAGTAATTGCAATTCTCTCTGTTTTGGCATTAACTGCATCGATATCTATAGGAGGTGTACCATTAAAAGCAAATGCGGCTACTGATATTGCAACACTATTAGAAAAAGGTGGAACAATACCAGCTGGTAATTACAAACTTACTAGAGGTGTAAAGGTCACAAAGGATATAATTGCTAATAAAGTTGTAATTGATGCTTCTGGTTGTCCCAATGATACTATAGCTATAGTAGCTAACGCTAGTATAACAGGAATAACTATTAATAGTCCTCAAAGACAAGGAATTAGCATACAAGATTGTTCAGGTAAAACTTTAAAAAACTGCACAGTAACAAAGGCCAAATTTGCTGGTATTGAAGCTAAAAATAATGTTTCAAACATACTTATAGAGGGATGCGTATCAAACAACAATTATGATCCTGTAAACTCAGGTGAAAGTGCAGATGGTTTTGGAATAAAAAATGGAGCAAAAGATATCACTTTGAAAAATTGTTCAGCTTCAAGCAATAGTGATGACGGCTATGATACATATACGGCCGGTGCAAATATAACTTTTATTGGCTGTAAAGCAATTAATAGTGGATCGGGTGGTAGTGGAGATGGAAATGGTTTTAAATTAGGACCTAATGGTTCAAGTGGTGGGTTAATTACAGTTACAGGATGCACAGCTACTAACAATAAAGGCTGGGGATTTCTTAGAAATCATAACAAAGTAACTCCAAAACAATCTGGCAATATAGCAACTGGTAATCTTAAAGGTTCATTTAGCTGGATCTTAAACTAACAATTATAAAAGGGTAATACAGTATATAAGAGCTTTTATATGTTGTGTTATCTTTGTTATTCATTTTTAACTGTAATTATATGAAATTACGACATAATATTACATAATTTCCACCAATAAATAAACCGCAAAGCTAATTTAGATGTTAGTATAGGTATACAAAGAAAAAAAGCATACTTTGTATAATAAAATTAGAGGGTGAGGTACAAAAGATGAAGAAATCTTTAAGAGCATTAATATTAACTTTAGGTATTTTAGCAACAACAGGAATAGGTTCAACAGTGTACGCACAAGATTGTAGTACAGTAAAACAAGTTAACTCAGTAGAGAGTATACAAGCATTATGTGCTAAGTACGGGATTGCAGTTCCAAAGGGTGTGGCAGTTAAGGCTCAGGTAGCGGCGCCTTGCAAGGCAGCACCTACAAAAACTGCTCCTGCCAAAGCAGCGACTACAAAGGTAACTCCTGCAAAGGCAGTTCCTACGAAGGCGACACCTGCAAAGACGACTGCTACAAAGGCAACAACAACCCCAGTAGCATCAACTTCAACAGCAAATAACAAATTAGAGAAAGAAGTAGTAACATTAGTTAATCAGGAAAGAGCAAAACAAGGCCTAGCTCCTTTAACTGATAATGTTAAGCTTTCAAATGTAGCTAGAACTAAGTCGGAGGATATGGTAGCTAAAAACTATTTCGATCATACATCACCAACATATGGTTCACCTTTTGACATGATGAAACAATTCGGTATTACATATAAAGCAGCTGGTGAAAATATTGCAATGGGTCAGCAAACAGCAGCTTCAGTAATGACTTCTTGGATGAATTCGCCAGGACACAAAGCTAACATTTTAAGTAAGAATTTTACTGATATTGGAGTTGGAGTAGCAAAAGATAAAAGTGGAGCTATTTATTGGACTCAAGAATTTATAGGTAAATAAATAATTTAATATCAATCTGTGTTTTTATATATTGTAAATCACAATATATAGAAACATAGATTTTTTTGTTTTGTAGAAAAAAATAAATAGATAATAGTAGTATTTATAGCAAAATTTTTATTGAGTTAACATCATTTTATAAAATATATGGTACACTTTAGGTTGCAATAGGAGAAAGGATGGTGAGGTTTACATTAGTTGGGATAATTTCAAGTTATAATGAGGTATATAAGAAAATATAGTCTAGAATTTATAGGAAAAGGTAAATTATATATAGATAAAATGAAAAAAATATTAATTAAAATAAAGATATATAGTATTATCATAAAGCATAGAGTATAAAGAATATTGGTGTATATGTAATAATATTAATGGAAGTGATATAGAAAAAATCTATTAAAGCGGTTGAAAATTTTAAAAAATTAGAGAGTGTGATTAAATGAAATTTTTAGAAAACATAGAAAATGGAACAATCAATATTAAAAAAATGGGAATTATTAAAGCTCTATTTGTAATGTTTCTATCAATTTTACTAGAGGTATTTGGACAGGTGCCTATAGAGATTACGAATTTATTCTCTGGGAGATTTGAAAAAACATTGCCCTATGTAATTTTTATTTTTGGAGTATTGGTAAAATATTATGTTATTATCGTTTTACTTAAATGGCTTAGTAATAGAGTAAATGAGGAAAAGCATAAACCACATCTGAATTGGAAAAGTTTTGGGTATGCAACACTTATGATTATATCCTTTCGACTTATATTTGATAACAGTTTGATATTTTGGGTAAGCGGTATATCTACGCCGAGTTTTATAAATGAGGTGGTGGACGAACTACCTATATCACCTATTATATCAATAATTAGTGTTATAATTGTAGCACCTATATATGAAGAAATTATTTTTAGAGGGATTTTATTAAAAGGAATGTCTAAAAAAACAAATCCAGCTATAGCGATTGTAGTATCTGCATTATTATTTGCAGTAGTTCATATGAACATTCCCCAAGGCATAAATGCTTTTTTATTAGGATTAGTTCTTGGATTTATATATTTAAATAAGAAGTCAATTTATTTAAGCATATTTGCACATTTTATAAATAATTTTCTTGCTCTTTCATTGTCTTCATTCTTTTCATCAATAGGTGGAGAGTATGCTATAGAGATTCATTGCATATTCTCATTTGTAGGGATAATACTTTTAATTATCGCTTGCGATGGATATAAACAAAATAAAATAAAGAATAAACCTTCGATATACAAGCAATTTATAGAAGTATAGATATGGCAATTGAAAAAATTGTAAAAAAACCTCTAACATGTTATTATAGTTAGAGGTTTTTTCAATCTAATAAAAAATTATTATATTATAGATAATTATTTTAATTCACTTAACATTTGGTTGGCTTCATCTTTTAATTGTTGAACTTCATTATCGGGAGCATCCTTTGTAGGATACCATCCCTTTTGTTTCATAGCATCAAATATCATATATTGAATGTTTTGATCATTTTTAAAATTACCAATTAGTGTATTCCTTAAATTTGCACAAGAAGATTCAGTTATTCCTGTACTATAAGCTGTAATAGTTTGTTTTTCAGAAGCAAGTAAGTCTTGCATTAATTCTTTTTCAGTCATTTAATATCCCTCCATTTATATATTATTGATGAGAATCAAGGTATGTCTTTAATGTATTAAAATTTTGTTTATGTGTATTACTAGCTTCAGTACAAAGATTTTTCAAATTCTGATCAGTGCATTGTGTACCATATTCATTAAATTTTTTATTAAGCAATGATTCATATCCTAACTGATCTTTAATTACTTTTAAGTTGTTACTTTCAAGTTGTTTATTTTCAGTATTCATAATATTTATTACCTCCACTTTTTTATTAAAATTGCTACTAAAGTAGTATCTGTATTTTATATTTAAATATAAGTGGTAAATTAATGAAAATGCTTATTTTAACGGGCATTTATAGCATTTTTAAAAAATTTAAGAAATTTTTAAGGTAATATTAATCAATATTTAATAAAAATAGAGTACAATAATATAATAACAAGGTTAATTAGATTGGAGTGACTATTATGCCTACTATAAATATGCTGTCATCAGCAGACAAAGTAAAAGGTCAAGGAGTAGGATCAGCTTACTTAGAACAAGTAGATTTAGTCAGAAATGGATTAGATAAAGAATATAAAGTTGTGGTAAATAAAAAAGAAAGAACCGATATAATGCATTATCATACTATCGACCTTAAGCATTATTTAAGTATATATTTTGCTAAAAGAAAAGGTGTAACAGTGGGTTATGTGCATTTTTTGCCAGAAACTATTGAAGGAAGTATTAAATTACCTAATATAATAAAAAAGATTTTTTATAAATATATTATAAGTTTTTATAAAAAAATGGATTATTTAGTTACAGTAAATCCTAATTTTATACCAAGGCTTGAGGCTTACAATATCGATAGAAAAAAAATTACGTATATTCCTAACTTCGTTTCAACTGAAAAATTTTATGATTTTTCAACTGAAAAGAAATATATAGCGAAGGAAAAACTGAAAATTGATAGAGATGCGTTTGTTGTGCTTGGAGTTGGTCAAATACAAACCAGAAAAGGTGTCATTGATTTTATTGACATCGCAAAAAAAATGCCGGATGTACAATTTATCTGGGCAGGTGGATTTTCTTTTGGAGGTATTACCGATGGATATAAGGAATTAAAAAGTAAAATGGAGACTGCACCTAAAAATATTTTATTCACAGGAATAGTTGATAGAGATTTGATGAATGATATATATAATGTATCGGATCTTCTTTTTATGCCATCATATAATGAGCTTTTTCCTATGTCAATACTTGAAGCAATGAATACATCTACTCCGGTGCTTTTAAGAGATCTAGAACTTTATGAAGATATATTATTTGACTATTACTTAAAAGAGCACGATAATGAAGGTTTCATGAAGGCTATACAAAAATTAAAAAATGATTCGAATTATTATGAACAAGCTAAAAAAAAGGCTATTCGTGGTCACAATTTTTATTCTAGAGAAAGTGTACTTGGTATGTGGAAAAGTTTTTATAAAAAAGTATTGCTAAAAAAGGATAGGTAAATTAATAAAATGTTTTTTGCTTTATTTTTCGCATGTATTAATATAATTATTACTATACTATTATGGAAATTAACTACCTTTTACTCCTGTTAATCTTTGATTTTTCTGCGTTTATGAATGCATAAGCAAGAGTATTAATGCTTATTAAATGAAGAATTTTCATAAGGGAATTATAGTAATTAAAGGGGACTGATTATGAATATTGGAATTTTTACTGATGCTTATTATCCGCAAGTAAGTGGAGTGGTTACTTCTACTATGATACTAAGAAATGAATTAATTAGACTTGGACATAGCGTAACTATTGTTACAGTTACACACCCTGATGTAGAGGAAAAAGAAGGTATAATAAGATTACCTAGTTTGCCATTCTTTCTTTTACCTTCTCAAAGGGTGGGGATAATATATTCACATAAAATTATGAACAAGATAAAAAAACTAGACTTAGATATAATACATACACAAACAGAATTTAGTATAGGTATCTTTGGGAGAATAGTTGCTAGAAGATTAGGTATTCCTGTAGTTCACACCTATCATACAATGTATGAAGATTATATCCATTATGTATCTAGTGGTATAATGCTTAAGCCTGCATCACAATTCGCGAAAAAGGTAAGTAAGTTATATTGTAGAGATTGCAGTGCTATAATAGTACCTACCCAAAAGGTGAAAGATGCATTGCAGCAGTATGGGTTAAGAAGACATATAGATGTAATACCTACAGGAGTTAATATAGAACCCTTCAGAAAAAGTAATTTTGATGAAGAACTTATTAACGATGAAAAAAAATCTTTTGGAATAAATGAAACCCAACCAGTTGTATTATATATTGGGCGTATAGCCAAGGAAAAAAGTATAGATGTAATTATAAATAGTATGAATGAACTAATTCGAAAAATACCAAATTGTAAATTGCTTCTTGTTGGTGATGGACCAGAGCGTGAAAATTTAGAAACGTTAGCTAAACATTTAGGCATTGAGAAATCTGTAGTATTTGCTGGTGAAAAACCTTGGTCAGAAATTGGAAAGTATTATCAGATGGGCGATGTGTTTGTAGGTGCATCTCTTACAGAGACACAAGGATTAACTTTTGCAGAAGCTATGGCGGCACAAATTCCTGTTGTAGCTAAGTACGATAAGAACTTGGATGGTATAATCAAAGATAGAATTAATGGAAGAGTTTTTTATAAAGATGAAGACTTAGCCAAAATATTGTCTGAAGTTTTAATTAATAAAGAGGAACATGATTCAATGGTGAAAAATGCTTATGATGGAATAGAACCATTATCTTCTAAGTGTTTTGGTGAAAATGTTGAGAAAATTTATATGGAAGTTGAAAAACAAAGCTGTATGTTACAAAATCAAAAAGTGACATAATTAATTTATGGGGAGAAAATTGTAAAAGACAATTTTCTTCTTTTCTTTTATTTTAAAGAAAAATTCATCCTATATTATTTACTTATTTGGTACAATGTAATAAATATAAAAGAAATGGAGTGGGTTAGAATGAAAATACTTTATTATGATTGTTTTTCGGGTATTAGTGGGGATATGAATTTAGGGGCATTACTAGATTTAGGTATAGATGAAAAATATTTAGTAGATGAGTTAAGTAAACTTAATTTAAACGGATATGAAATAAAAGTATCAAGGGATATTAGAAAAGGCATAGAGGGAACCAAGGTAGATGTGCTTTTACAAGAGCATAACCATGAACATTCTCATGAGGAAGTTATTGAGTTACATCATCATGATGATGCTCATGGTGAACATAATCATGAACAGCTTCACAATGACAATGAAGGCGCTCATAAGCATGTACATGCAGGTATTGAGCATATTCATAAGGATCAAAGAAATCTTAATGATATAGAGAAAATTATAAATTTAAGTGAGTTAAGTTCTAAAGTTAAAGAATTAAGTATGAAAATATTTATGAAGGTTGCGCTAGCTGAGGCAAAGGTTCATGGAAAACCATTATATAAAATCCATTTTCATGAGGTAGGAGCGGTAGATTCTATAGTGGATATAGTGGGAGCTGCTATTTGTTTAAATTATTTAAATGTTGATAAAATAATGAGTTCTTCTGTAGAACTTGGTGGTGGGTTCGTTAAGTGTGCTCATGGTCTTATACCAGTTCCAGCGCCTGCTACTGTTGAGATTTTGAAGGGTATTCCAGTAAAACTTGGAGCAGTACCATTTGAAACTACAACCCCTACTGGAGCTGCAATTCTTGCAGCTAACGTCTGCGAATTTAAAGATGATAATAATTTTATTATAAATAAAATTGGTTATGGAATAGGTAACAGAGATACTGAAATACCTAATGTATTAAGAGTAATGTTAGTAGAGCAAGCAGATAAAGTAAGTAACGAGGAATATGATGATGAAACAGTTGAGCAAATAATTGAATGTAATATAGATGATATGAATCCTGAGTTATATGAGTATATTATTGATATGGTTTTTAACGAGGGTGCTTTGGATGCATATATAACTCCAATTATAATGAAAAAAGGGAGACCAAGCGTAAAAATAAGTATTTTATGTGAGGAAGATAAAACTACCAGGATGAAGGAAATACTATTTAGAGAAACTACTACCCTTGGAGTAAGAAGTTTTAAAGTAGATAAAATAAAACTTAAAAGGGAGTTTATTAAAGTAAATACTAGTTACGGCGAAGTTACCGTAAAAGAATCTTACTATAAAGGTGAAAAAATAAAAAGCAAGTTTGAATATGAAGAATGTAAGAGAATAGCTAAAAGTACTGGGGTACCTATAAGCGAAGTATACGAGAAATTAAGAAATGAAATATAATATTATACTAAAGGATAAAATAAGGGGACTTTAAATTTAAAAAGGTGGGTAACATATGAATTCAAAAGAGATGGAGAACTTTCTTAAAAACATAAAAAATGGTGATATATCTATTGAAGATGGTATGGATAAGTTAAAAGATCTGTCTTATTCAGATTTAGGATTTGCAAAAATAGATAATCATAGAGAACTTAGAGTTGGGTATCCAGAGGTTATATATTGTGAAGGTAAAACTGTTAAGCAGATAAAAGGAATAGTAAGTCTAATGCTTACTAAGGATATTAACATTCTTGGCACAAGGGCTACCAGGGTTATGTATGAAGGTGTTAAAGAAATATGTGGTGATGCTCAGTATAATGAACTTGCAAGAACAATTGTAATTAGAAGAAAGGATGTTGAACCCTCGAGTACATACATTGCACTAGTAACAGGAGGAACGTCTGATATACCTGTTGCGGAAGAGGCCGCTGTTACTGCTGAAATTTTTGGAAATAAAGTTGAGAGAATTTATGATGTAGGTGTAGCGGGTATTCATAGGCTTTTTGATAATTTAGATGTTATAAGGCGCGCTAAGGTAATTATCACTGTGGCTGGGATGGAAGGAGCACTAACAAGCGTTGTTGGAGGCTTAGTTGATAAACCAGTTATAGCTGTTCCAACAAGTGTAGGGTACGGAGCTAGCTTTAAAGGGCTTGCTGCACTACTTAGTATGTTAAATAGCTGCTCTAGTGGAGTCAGTGTTGTTAATATAGACAATGGTTTTGGAGCGGGATATTTAGCAAGTATTATAAATAAGTTATAAATTAGATTTAGAATTTATCTAAGTATAAAGATAAGTTACTCACTTAACCGAGGGTTATTATAGCCTACGGTTAAGTGAGTAACTTTTTTTGTTAGGGATAAACTATTATTATATTTGCCAGGTTATAAATTTTTTTTATAACATAATAAATAATCTATATTTGTTATAAAAAAATATAAAAAGTATAATGGAGTTAAAGATAAAAGAAAAAAAATTAAAAGGGGTGGTATAAAATGATAAACTTAAAAGGCCAAGACTTATTAAGAAATCCTTATTTAAACAAGGGAACTGCTTTTACAAAGGAAGAAAGAAAAATGTATGAACTTACAGGATTATTACCAAACGCTGTAAGAACTATTGAGCAGCAAGAACAGATAATTTATCAAAGAACTAAAGATTTTGAAGACAAATTAGAAAAACGTAATTACCTTATGAATTTATATGACACTAACAAAACACTTTTCAGCTATGTTATAGGTAAACATATTACTGAATTTCTTCCTATAATATATACTCCAACTATAGGCGATGCAGTAATAAATTATTCGAAAATCTATGATACTCCAAAGGATGCTGTTTTCCTTTCAATAGACCATCCCGAAGATATTAAAAAATCTATCGAGAACTCTTTAAAAGATCTTGATGAAATAAAATTGATTGTTGTTACTGATGGTGAAGGAGTTCTTGGAATAGGTGATTGGGGTGTTCAAGGGGTTGATATATCTATAGGAAAGCTTGCCGTATATACAGTAGCTGCAGGTATTAATCCTAAGAATGCTCTTCCTATAGTAATAGATTCGGGAACAAATAACGAGGCACTTTTAAATGATCCATTTTATCTTGGGAATAAACACAAAAGAGTGACTGGAGAAAAATACTATGACTTTATTGATAAATTTGTAAAGATTGTTCTTGAGCTATTTCCTGAAGTACTTCTTCATTGGGAAGACCTTGGTCGTGGCAACGCAAGTGCCATTCTTGAAAATTATAGATCAAAGATTTGTACGTTTAATGATGATATACAGGGAACTGGGGTCATGATGGTATCAGCAATGAGTGCTATTGCTGAGGTAACTGGTATACCAATTAAAGACCACAAAATATTAGTTTTTGGTGGTGGTACTGCAGGGATAGGTGTATCAGATCAAATATTACTTGAAAAAATGCAAAGTGGATTATCAGAAGAAAATGCAATAAAGCAATTCTATCTTGTTGATCGCTTTGGTCTTATTACGCAAGATATGGATAATCTTACTGAGGGTCAGAAAAAATATGCAAGAGCCAAAGGTGAATTTAAAAAACCACTTACTAATCTTGCTGAGATAGTAGAGGCTACTAAGCCTACAGTACTTATTGGAACTTCTGGAGTAACCGGTGCATTCACAGAAGAAGCTGTAAGAAAAATGGCAGAGTTAAATGAAAAACCTGCTATTATGCCGATTTCAAATCCTACTAAACTCGCAGAAGCAAAAGCTACAGACTTAATAAAATGGACAGATGGACGTGCATTAGTTGTAACTGGAAGCCCCTCTGAACCAATTGAGCATAATGGGGTAACATACACTATTGGTCAGGCTAACAATGCGTTATTATACCCCGGATTAGGACTTGGTATAATAGTTGCAAAAGCTAAAACTGTATCCGATGGAATGTTATCTGCAGCTGCTCATGGAATAGCATCTCTTCAAGATTTTTCAAAGACGGGAGCCGCAATTTTACCTTCAGTTGAAAAAGTTAGGGAAGCATCAAAACTTGTAGCAATTGCTGTGGTGAAGCAAGCAATTAAAGAAGGGTTAAATCGAATTGAAATTGTAGATGTTAAAAAGGCAGTGGAAGATAGTATTTGGGAACCAATTTACAAATAAAATAGATTAAATCATCTCCTGCGGAGCTGCAATATTAACGACTTCAGAAGGATATTTATACTCCAACTTATAGAAGAGGGAGACTTTCCTTCTAAAATGTCGTTAAAGGGGATGTTTTTACTTTTCAAGCAGTATCCCCATTATTTCCTTTTCAATTGAAGTCATATAATGTTCTTTTTTTACAACAATAGATATATAAAAATTTATAGCTGGAACTAGAGAGACTGTTTTTATTGATGCCATATTTTCTACTGCCATATTGATCATTATTCCTATACCAACTCCAGAAGCTATTAGGGATTTTGCTGTTTGTATTTCAGTTGTGTAATAGAAATTTTTTGTGTCAATACCATTTTCCAAACAAAGATCTTTTATTACTTTATTATGAATATATGAATCACCTAGGACTGTAAAACGCTCATCTTTAAGTTCGCTAAAGTTAACTTCAGGTTTACTTAAAAGTGGGTGACTATTACTAGTACAAACCATGAATTGATCTGTTTTTAAGATAGTGGTATTAAGGTCATTATCTTTTAAAGGCGCAATGGAACCTATTAATGCAATATCAACTTGACCAGAATCTAGTAACTTTTTCATCGCTGTAGAACCTGTTTCAACAAGTTCAATATGGTTCACAAGACCATTTATATCTAAGACCTTCATAAAAGGTGGAAAAAAATAAGCACCAATCATCGGTGGAACTCCTAATTTTATTTTTGCTCCGCTTATTCTTGATATTTCAAGTTTTGCTGCTTTTATTTCATGTAGAACATTGTATGCTCGTTTCTCAAGGATTTTTCCAGCTTCAGTTAAGGAAAGTTGTGATTTAGAATGATCTCTAATTACAAGTCTTTCTCCTAGTTCTTTTTCAATTTTATGTAGTGCCATTGTTATTGAAGGCTGGGAAACAAAAAGCATTTCTGCAGTTTTTGTGAAACTTTTATTTTGGCATAAATAATAAAAATATTCTAAATCTCTTATATTCATATATCACAACTCCTTAACAAATGAGCATACACTATTAATTTATAATAAGCAAATAATATTATAAGTTAATAGTGTATGATTTGTATACTTTAACCGATATTACCATATAACTATAGGTTGTATGGTATAATTGGGTTAAACTTGTAGTTATATATGAGGTGAGGAGGTATTCCAATGGAAGATAGAGCTGGAATAGTAGCTATCCTTTTAGGCGCAGTAATAACAGCATGGACAGTGGGAAAGACATGGTTTGGTAAGAAAAATAAATAAATTTAGTAGGTATGGTTCTTGAATTATGAAACATATTCAAGATAGTATATTGAATCAAAAGGAAAAAGTCATCTGAAATTCAGGTGACTTTTTCCTTTTATTAAATTTATGGGCTAAATAGTATAATATTTTATATTATTACCAAATAAAAGATTATATTCTAAAAATATGTTGAATTGTATGTAATATTACATATATAATAAAGGCATAAGGGTTTAAGGGTGATGATGAAATGAAAAAAAAGAAGAAATTTAATAAAATTAATAGCTTATTTATAATTATGTTAGTTATATTTTTAATAATAAGTTCAAAGTTATATTATATGCAAATAATAAAAGGGCAATATTATAAGGATTTAGCAACTGTAAGTTCACATAAGTCTATAACAATAGAGGCACCGAGAGGGCTCATAAAAGACAAAAATGGTATAGTACTTGCAACAGAAGTACTAGGCTATAACCTTACATACACAGATTCAACTAAATCTAGTAAACAGTTGTTTGCAACACTACAAAAGGTCTTTAAAATTTTAGATAAAAATGGGGAGAGTCAGACAGATAACTTCCCTTTAAAAATTAAGCCATATAGATTCGAATTTAGTTCAAGTGATCCTAATGTAGTACAAGGGTTAAAGTTAAGATTTTTAAAGGAGAGATGGATTCAAGATAGTATACTGAAAGTGAAATTTAAGAATAAAAAAGAAGCCGACCTAACTAAAGATGAAAAGACTAAACTTAATAATGAACTCTTGAAATTAACTCCAGAGCAAATATATAATAAGCTTCTCAATGACTATGGCGTAATAAAAGGAATTTCAAGTTTAAGTATCAAGGAAACACCGGAGTTAATAAGAAGATATTTAATTGTAAAAGACGGTATAAAAATGAACTCTTTTTCTGCATACAAACCAATTAGTATAGCGACTAATATAAAAGAAGATACATCGCTTATATTTGAGCAAAATCTTTCAGAACTGCCTGGAATTAAAGTGGAAAATCAACCTACGAGGAAGTATCCATATGGACAGCTAGCTTCAACAGTTTTAGGCTATATAAGTAAAATAAGCTCTGCAGATAAGGAAAAATATTTAGCAAAGGGTTATGATACAAGTTCAGATTATGTTGGAATTTCTGGAATTGAAGCTGCATTGGAGAGTAGTTTAAAAGGAGATAATGGAGAAAAGGTGATTCAAAAGCAGGGTAAGTTAAATAAAGAAGTTATAAGTAAGAAAGTTACCCCTGGTAGAAATGTTCAACTTACAATTGATGCTAATTTACAATATGCAACAGAAAATGCTCTGAATAGTCAAATGAAGATATTACGAGGACTTAATGAAGTACAGGGATTAAATGTATCAAATGCTACAAGGGCTGCAGCAGTTGCTATAGATATTCATACTGGCGGTATACTAGCACTTGCTAGCATGCCTGGTTATAATCCCAATGATTTTTCAACTTCGCAAGGACTAACGGATATTCAATCAAAAAAATATTTTAACCCAGATTATGAAGTGATGGCAAAAGCTCAGAATAAACCACAAGATATAATTGATTATATGTTCCCAATAGATAAAAGTATAAAAGGGAATACAACAGTTAGGAAGGATCTATATGATTACTATCCTAAATATTTGTATAATTATGCAACTATGTCACTAATTCCTCCGGGTTCTACTTTTAAACCAATGACTGCAATAGCAGGTCTTGAAACTGGAGTTATAGATGGGGAGTCTACTTATGATGATCAAGCTGGATATGATATGGCAGGAACGGGTGCACTTAGTGGCAAAAACTGGAATATATTTGCAACAGATAAGGCACAGGGTATTATTAAGGTGGTAAAGGCATTAGCGGTATCCAGTAACCCATTTTTTATGAATGTAGGTCAGAAATTGAGAGAAAAATTTGGTGATGACGTTTTAGCTAAATATGCATGGACATTTGGACTAGGAGCAGATCCTAAAATAAGTAACCCTAGTACGGGAATAGAACTTAATGAAAATTTTGGGCAGGTATATAATAAAACATCTATGAAAACTTTGTCAGCATCACAAGCTATTTATACTATTGAGCAAGATTTATCTCTTGGAGTAGGGGGCACAGGATCAAACTTTCCTCAGATAGATTTATATGATAGGGATGGAGATAATCTTATTGTTTATGATGGAAAAAAACTTTCAGAAATAAAAGTTCAAATTAAAAATTATATAAAGGACTCTGTAAAAAATGGAACTTTTTCAAAGACTAATTATAATGGATTATTTAAACAATTAATTGTTACAGATCCTAAGTATAAAGGGAAAAACTTTACTGATTCTAATTTACAAGCAATTGTAAGTGATGTAAACTATCGAGCAGTTCAGGAAGGTCATGGCTCTTTAAGTTTACCGCACAATATCCTTAATGCATCTATTGGACAAGGTATGGATAGTTTTACACCTCTTCAGATGGCAAATTATATAGCAACCATTGCAAATGGTGGAACAAGATACAAAGTTCATTTGGTTGATACCATAAAAGATTCTAATGGTAACTTAGTATCTAAAATAAAACCAACGGTTTTGACTAAAACCAATTTAAGTACAACAACCAGAGATTTAGTTATGGAAGGTATGAATAACGTTACCAGTGCAGAAGGCGGAACAGATGGAACTGCATATGAAGCACTTAAGGATTTTCCTATATCTACAGGTGGTAAAACAGGCACGGCACAGTTTAGTTCACTAGATTTAATGAATAAGGTAGGTAGAGGAGATTATGCATGGTATGTAGGATATGCTCCGGCTAAAGATCCTCAAATTGCAATATCTATAGTTATATTTGACGGTGGTTATGGTAGTTATGCTGCAAATGTCGCTAGAGGTATGTATGAGAGTTATTTTAGAAATGATCCTCGGATGGCAAAATACAAGGATACATTTGATATAAAAATAAAACGTATGGATTAAATGTTATATTGAAATCCCATTTAGAATTCCTTAATGGGATTTCTTTTTTTGAGTTTTATTACAAGGCATGTAGTGGAAATTCATACTTTTTTAATTATGAGGTAGAAGTATTGTTGTAAACACTCTCATAGACTTTAAGAGTACGACTAGCAGTGTTTTGCCATGAAAATTGTTTAGCTCTTAGTAATGCCTTAGCACTAAGTTCAGATCTCAAATTTTCACTACTTAAAAGGGTCCCTATGGCAAGAGAGATATCTTTAATATCATAGGGATTTATTAAAATACCAGTATCTCCTACAACTTCTGGAATGGAGGTAAGATTAGAGGCTATAACAGGCGTTCCACAATTCATTGCCTCAAGTGGGGGAAGTCCAAATCCTTCATAAAAAGATGGATAGATAATGGCATCACAGCTGTTATAAAAAAGAGGTAAATGTTCTTCGGGTACAAAACCTGCGAAAATAACATGAGACTGCATGTTTAGTTCATTTGTAAGTTTCATTAATTTTTGACCAGAGTCTCTATAATCACCTACAATAACTAAATTGTAATTTTCACTTAAATCTTTATATACTTTGGAAAAAGCAGTTATTGCAGATGCTACATTTTTTCTCTCGCTAAAACCACCGAGATAGAGTATAAATGGATTATTTAAATTATATGCTTTTTCTAAAAAGTTTTTACAATGAAGTTTATCCAGGGGTGTATATTTTGCGTCCGCAGCCAGTGGAGTTACAAAGATTTTAGACTCATCTATTGGGAAATATTTAAGAATATCTCGTTTTGAAAATTCAGATACCGTTATTATTCCATCAGAGTTACCTACAATTATTGGCATCTCTTTTAAAAATTTCAGTAAATATCCTCGTCCGACTGTTTCAGGCATAACGTATGGAATTAAATCATGTATAGTGACTACTTTCTTGCAAGATATGGCCTGTGAAAAACCTATGCCGTTCTGTGGCATATGATATATATCTATGTTTTCTTTTGAAATATTTTCTGGGAAATAATAATCCTCAAAGAATCTTTGATGTTTTTTTGATGTCATTATTATTTTGCAGTTCTCTTTTTTTATACTTTCAAAATTATTACCTGACCAAAAAACGTGGTAATTATTAACAGAATCTATGTTAATTAAATTTTTAAGTATATTTTCTGTATAAGTCCCAATACCAGTTCCATTATATAAATTGATGCCTCTAGCATCAATTGCAATCTTCATAGGATTCACTCCTTAAAATTATTAAAAAAGCCTTATGTTTAAAAGAATTTATTAAAAATATTATATATATTATATATATTATTTTAACTTAAAAAGTGTGCCATTTGAACAAATATAATTGTGCACAAATCAATCTAAAAGTTCATATATTGCAATAGAACAATAATTTGGAGGCATTGATTTGGAAATACAAGAAGTGAAGGAGATAGTAAAGAATAATTACTCTCTTAGTATTAATAATATAGAAAAAATAAAAAACGTTTATAGGATAGAAACTAGAGATAATATGTATTGTCTGAAAATAGTTAATTATGAACTTGGGCATTTTTTATTTATTATTGGCGCTATAAAACATTTGCAGAATAATGGATTTCAAAGTATACCTGAAATTATTGAGACTAACGATCAAAAGGAGTATATAACATTCCAAAATAAATATGCTTATTTAACACTATGGGTAGATGCAAGGGGATGTGATTACGATAACCTAGCAGAAATAAAATTATGTACATCAAAACTTGCAGAGCTTCATAAAAAAAGTCTGAATTTTAAAGTCACACCTGATATGAAACCTAGAATAGCATGGCTTAAGTGGATAGAAACTTTTAAAACTCGCGGAAATGAAATATTGGATTTTAAGAGAAGGATAAGTGAAAAAAAATGTTTTACAGAGTTTGATAGTAACTATTTGAAAATTATGCAAGGTGAGCTAGTGAGATGCAATAAAGCAGTAAATAACCTGTGTAGAAGCGAATACGTAAGTAAGATGAAGGAAGAAATTAAACATAAGGGATTCTGTCATCATGATTACGCGCATCATAATGTGTTGCTTGAGAAAAGTGGGGGCGTGAGTGTAATTGATTTTGATTATTGCATCTTAGACACTCATTTACATGATTTAAGTAGTCTTCTAATAAGGAGAATGAAAAACGGTAAATGGAACCTTGAAAATGCGCTTTTCATAATGTATGAGTATGATGAGACATTTCCAATATACAAAAGTGACATAGAGGTAATGGCAGCGTTTATGGAATTCCCTCAAGAGTATTGGCAAATAGGAATTCAATATTATTGGGAAAAAAAGAATTGGGGAGAAGAGTTTTTCTTAAAGAAACTTGAAAAGATGAATGAGGACAAAGATGAGAAGCAAATTCTTATTGATAAGTTTAGAAAAATAAAATATGGGAGGTAACATTATGGGGAAAAACAAAAAAGATATGTGTATGGATGAGCCTGAATTTGACATAAGTGAAGTACAAGAATCAACGGTTGAGGAATATGATATGAAGCTTGATAATATGAAGGATGAAGTTAAAAAACTTAAAAAAATAAGGAGAAGACAAAAAAAACTTAGTGAGTTAGAGTTCCAGCACAGGGAAATTTTAAGGAAAATGGATAAAAGTTGTAAAAAAAATAAATGACGTCGAGCTATAGTAAATAGCACCTGGCTATAGTATAGCGATTAATAGATTGAATTTGAGGTGGTGCAAGTGGCAATAAGCATCTATAATGATTTTTCTGACTATATGATGTTTAAGGATATTAAAAAGACAAATTTTATTGAGTTTAAATATAAAAATGCAGAGATAAACATACCAGAAGAATTAATAATAAAGCAGTTTGTTGCTATTTATACAGTACATGAAAAATGTATGGGATTTAACGGTTATCTTAGAAATAGATTAAATAACAATACGGGTAAAACAGTAGAAGATTATAAAAAATCTATTAAAAAGCTTACTGTAGATATAAATAACATTAAAAAAGATGGACCTCAAAATTCATTTGAAGAAATAATTATTAAATATGGAGAAAAAGTTATTGATAGAGGAGAAGAGTGTATAAGGAAAGTGAAGGATTCAAATTATTTAGAAATTATAACAAGAAGCATGAGGCGATCTGAAATATGTTTAGGGAATACAGATTTTCAAAACCTTAGGGGGAGTGATTTTATTTACGTGGTTGATTTTAATAATTGTAGTTACAACATGGTGGAGATGGATTGTCTCCCTTTACTTAGTAGGTTAAAAAGAAAAGGAGCAAAGCTTGATTTTTCTAAGCTTGCTAAAGAATTTTGTTATATCGAAGGACTAGATGCTGATAGTGAAAGATTTTTAATAGCATTAATCTCATATCCTCATGAGTTCATGAAGTGTTGTAATAGATATAGAACAGGTAAAAGAGTGTGGAAGGAGGATAAGTTTTCACAGAGGATTAAAAAAGCCTTAGTTCAAGATGGAGATCCCTTATTTTAAATTATTAAAACGGAAACTAGAGAGGTGACAATATGTTAGACGTCAGATACAAAGATAAGGCGTATTTAAGCAAATATGATCTAGATGTAAATTTATTTAGCAAATTTGATCTTGTTGTTTATGATGTTATTCCAGTGAGAAAGGTTTTTATACTTGATACAAATAAAGGTGATAAAGTTTTAAAAAAGGTAAACTACAGTATAGAGTTACTTGAATTTATTAATTATGGTATTGAGTATATTAGAAATAATAATTTTAATAGAATTATTCAATTTGAAAAGACTAAATCTGAACTAATATATGTTCCATGGAAAAGTGATATATATTGTATTATGGATCTATTAGAAGGGAGAGAGTGTGAGTATAGTAATCCAGTTGATGTAAATCTTGCGTCTAGAGCAATAGCTGAGCTTCATAAAGCATCGCAAGGCCTTATGCATAAGGAAGAGTTCGAAAGGCTACTTGCAAAGAATGAGCAGCGGTACTTAGGCGGTAAGGTTATACAAAATTATAAGGATAAATTAGATGAACTTATGTTTTTTAAAAGCATAGCAACCCTAAATGAAAATAAAAATGAATTCGATGATATATTTTTAGATCATGTACAATATTATGCGGAAAATATAAAAAATAGTATAAATATTATTAAGGGATCAAATTATTGCGAATTATGTAATGAAAAAGAAAAAATCGTATTTTGTCATCATGATTTGGCCCATCATAATATATTAATTAACAAGGGAGAAGTGTATTTTTTAGATTTTGATTATGCTGTTGTAGATTTAAGGGTTCATGACGTTTGTAATTTTATCAATAAAGTAATAAAAAATTTTTGTTATGATAAAGATAAATGTAGCAGTATTTTACAAGAATATACAAAGGTAAACCCATTAGATGATAGGGAACTCAAGGTGCTTTACGGTATGCTTAGCTTTCCTGAGGATTTCTATAGTATATCCAAAGACTATTATACAAGGAAAAAACAATGGAGTGAAGAGGTGTTTTTAAATAGATTAAAGAAGAAAGTAGAGTATAAAGAGGATAGAGAAAAGTTTTTAGAAGACTTTAAAAATCATCATAATTGTTAAATTAAACCCCCACTTAGTGATAAATGCACTATGTGGGGGTTTAAAGTAGTGAAATTATATTTTGTTTGTTTCTAGTATGTTTTGATAAGCAATTAGAGTGCTTGCAGCTGTATTATCCCAAGTTAAGGTAGAGGCTCTTTTTAATCCTTTAGTTATAAGAGACTGCCTTAAGAGATCATCATGAAGTACATTGTACATTTTTTCACTTAACTCATTAATGTCATAAGGATTTACAAGAAGCGTTGAATCTTTAACTATTTCAGGTATAGATGTGACATTTGACGTTATTACAGGTATTCCACAGGCCATTGCTTCAATTGGTGGTAGACCAAAACCTTCATAAAATGAAGGATACACAAAGAGCTCACAAGCATTGTACATGAAGGGTATATGGTTCATAGATATAAAGCCTGGAAAGATTACTTTATCATCAATGTGAAGAGTTTGTGCTCTTTTTTTATATATATCATAGGATTTACCTTTGCTACCTGCAATGACTAATTTAATGTCCTTTTTTAATCTTGGAAGAAGCATGCTAAATGAATCAAGTAATCCAAGAATATTTTTTCTAGGACTGAACCCTCCGATATATAAAATATAGTCCCCTGTAATAGAATAGTTTTTTTCAACTATAGATTTACTAAAAGTTTTATCATAAGGTTTATAAATATCCTCACTAGCTAAATAAGTAACATATATTTTTTCCCTCGGAAAGTTAAAAGCTTTAATAATATCTTCTTTTGAATACTCCGACACAGTAATTATTCCATCACACATAGGAATGATGTTTGGTAATTTTTCATTAAATATTTTAAGATATTGATCGCCTACGGTATCTGGCATTTTATATGGAATAATATCATGTAGCGTAATAACAAAGGGACAATCTTTGCTAACAGGTAAACCAATACCATTTTGAGGGACGTGGTATATATCTATAGACTTGTCTAGTAATGGGTTAGAGACATTTACTTCATTCCAGAAGTTATCTTGTTTTTCCTGTTTAATAGGTTTTATATGGAAATTATTTTTGAATGGTATACCTAGATTACAGTCGTTTGGCACAAAAAGCGAATAATCATTGTAATCATCAATTTTATTTAAAGAGTTAATTAGTTGGTAAGAATAAGTTCCTATACCAGTTCCTCTATACCACTTTGCAGCTCTAGCATCAATTCCAATTTTCATTTTAAGACTCCTTAAACAACGATTTAATATATCTATATATTTTATTATATTAAAAGAAATCATAAATGTTATTAAAATATTCAAGAATTCATTCTAAAATAAAATATTAGTAATATAAATGATATAGGGGGTGAGTAATATGATGAGGGAATTTGAAATTGAAAGACAGTATGGCATTAAAATAGAAAGTATACGTCCTAACAAGGGAGTGTATTTGCTAAAGACAGATGATGGAGCTAAGTGTCTAAAAAAAATAAGTTACGGTACACAAAAACTTTTGTTTGTATACGGAGCTAAAGAGCATCTTGCAAACAATGGGTTTGACAAGGTGGATAGATATTTTTTGAATACTGAAGGGAATCCTTATGCATTAGTTAATGAAGATATTTACACACTTTCAAAGTGGATAGATGGTCGCGAGTGTGATTTTCGAAATGAAGAGGATTTGGTTTTAGCTGCAAAAAACTTAGCTTTCATGCATATTGCATCAAAGGGGTATGATCCACCAGAAAACAGTAAGTTAAAAACGGATCTTGGAAGATGGCCAAATTTAATGGAAAAAAGAATAAAGTCATTTGATAAAATGCAGGGCATGATTAGAAAAAAGAAGAATTTTAAAACAGATTTTGATATGAACTATATTAGGAGTGTAGAGGATCAAAAGATGCTCGGGAAAAGAGCTATGGCGATACTCGAGGACTCAAGATATTTTGACATATGTAGGCAAACAGAAGAAGAAAAAGGGTTTTGCCATCATGATTATACTTATCATAATATTATTGTTGATAAAAATAATGATGTAAACATAATTGATTTTGATTATTGCAAAAGAGAAGTAAAAGCATATGATTTATCTAATTTTTTAATCAAAATGCTTAAAAAGCAGGATTGGGACATAAAGTATGCTGAAATAGTATTAGAGGCATACAGTAGTGTAAATCCTCTGTCATTAGAAGAGTACAGACTTATATATGCATTTCTAGTATTCCCACAACGTTACTGGAGACTTTGCAATAGATACTACTATAATGAAGTTACGTGGATTCAAAACACTTTTAACAAGAAGATGGAGGAGTTAATTTCTGAAAAAGAAAGGTTTATGGTATTTATTGAAGATTATAAAAGAGTATTTAATCAGAAATAGTATGAAGCACGCTATTCATTAAAGTTATGTAGATGAAATATTTACATAACTTTTTCATGCTCACCTATTAGCTATAATTTCATACTATATAGTATGGAATTAAATGTGGAGGTGGTTTTGTGAAAATAGGAGATATTGTAGTAAGGAAATCTTACGGCGGAGACATTACTTTTAAAATAATGGATGTTGTGATAAGAGATAATAAAGATGTGTTTTTACTTAAGGGAATAAATTTAAGAATAGAGGCGGATTCAACAAGCGACGATTTACAATTAGTATCAGAAGATGTTATTTATGAAATTGACAGGGTTTTTAATAAAAAAGTAAATGAATCTATTAAGAAAATATTAATTAATAGGGTTAAAGGAACTAGGGGAGATAAATCAGAAGCAATTGATTTTAAAGGAAAAATTAAAGAATTACAATCAAAGAAAGAAAAATACAAAGACTACAAAAATAAAAATATGACTTTCGGAAGACCAGGAAAAATATTGCATGTAGATGGTGACTCTGAATACTTAGAAGTTTGTCTAAAGACTTATAAACAGTTATCTTTGGATGCTGTAGGTAGAGTAATATCTGAAAAAGACCAAGCAAATGAGATAGTAAATCTTGTTAAAGAAGTTAAGCCTGATATAGTAGTGATTACGGGGCATGATGGCATGGTGAAGGGAATAAGCGATTATATGAATTTAGATAATTATAGAAATTCAAAATATTTTGTAGAGACGGTTATTGCCCTTAGATCTTATAATAGTAACTATGATGATTTAGTTATCTTTGCAGGTGCATGTCAATCGTGTTATGAGGCAATTTTAGATGCCGGTGCTAATTTCGCTAGTGCTCCAAATCGTGTTCTAATCCATTGTTTAGATCCTGTTTTAGTTTCAGAGAAGATAGCCTATACAAATATAGAAACAGTTGTAGCTATAGAAGACGTTATAGAAAATACTATAACAGGACTTGCGGGTATAGGTGGATTACAAACTAGAGGTAAGTATAGAGAGGGGTTTCCTAAATCACAGTATATATAGAGGGATGTAATAAAGGGATTTATATATAAAATATAATACAATTAACGTTAAACTGGAGTTTTAGGGGGTAAAGGTTCATAAAATAGATGAAAATTAATTATATGACTAATAATCCATGAAAATGAATTTTGTTAACACAAAATCAGCATTGACAAAATTGTTATAGTAGTGATAAAATGTTATGCCTACTTGACAAAAACAAAAATATGATATATAATATAGAATGTGGAAAGAGGGTGTTTTGCAGTGGAAAAAATTAATGTATTGACCTCAATAAAAGATGAAATTGAAAGTCATGTTGGCGAGAGAGTAACACTTAAAGCTAATGGCGGAAGAAGAAAAATTCTTGTGGATAATGGAGTTATTGAAAAGACATATCCAAATATTTTTGTTATTAGATTAGAAAAAGACACCCACAGGACTGTGACGTATAGTTATTCAGATGTTTTGACAAAGACGGTTCAAATAGTTTTTGCAGGATAAGCGATACTGTATCATAGTATCGTTTTTTATATTTATAAATTAATCTTATGAATTTAGGATTAACAAGGCATATATTAGGTGAAATGCATTTAGTTAGCAATAACAATGTGTTTTACATGATATATGTTTTTTTATGTAAAAATATGATGAATTATGTTATACGATTATAAAAAATAAATATCATATTTTGATCACTATTTATATATATATTATATAGTAGGTATTTTAGGAGGGTAGCGATGTGTAAATGTTACCCCAATAGAAATACAAGGAGGTATAATATGGAGATAAATTTAATTAAGGAAAATATTGAATATGAACAATTACTAGGAGAAAACACTGTTGATACAGTGGTGAAAGAGGAATACGTGATACCGGATACTCATCCAGATGTAAAAGAAATTCTTATGTTAGATGTTAAAGTTTCTATAAACTCTAAAGAAATAATTCAAGATAAAGTATTTTTAGAAGGTGAAATTCAATATAATGTTCTTTATATTACAAAAGATCAAGAGCACAGCGATGTTGAGAATGTTGTATATAATTCTAAATTTTCAAATACAGTAGATATAGTGGGTGCGATGCCTGAAATGCTTTGTGATGCTGAGTGTTTTGTAGAACATATGGAGTGCAGAATAGTTAATGAGAGAAAAATATGCCTAGAGGGTATTTTAAAATCAAAATCTGAAATATATAAAAATTATAATTTCCAAATAGTTAAAGATATCGAAGCAGTTAAGGATGTACAATATTTAAAAAATCCTACTAGTATAGATAAGGTAACAAAGAATTTTGAAGGTGAACTTATTGGTAAAGCTAATATAAAAGTTCCAATGGAGAAACCAGAGATTGCTAAAATTATAAAGTGTGATGTTAATATTCATAAAAAAGAAGTGAAATTATACGAAGGAAAAATTCAACTTAATGCATATGCGCTTATTAATATGATATATAAGGGCAAAGATAGTAGGGAGCTAATTTATGTTGAACACGAAGTTATGGTAAATAAGGAATTAGATTTTGAAGACGTAAAGCCTTATATGGATAATTATACAGATTTTAAGGTAGATGCGATGGAGTATGATATTAAGGAAGATGACTTAGGAGAAAAAAGAATTATTGATGTAGAGTTTATAATAAAAACTAATACACGGGGTATGTATAAAGAAGAAGTGGATATGATTGAAGATGTGTATTCACCAACTACGATGCTTGAGATGGATAAAAAAGATTATGGTCTTAATGTAATGCAAGGACAATTATTAACGGAAACATTAGTTAAGGGTGATATAGAACTAGATAGTAGTAGAAGCGTACCAAGTAAGATTATTATGACTAATGCGACTGTTTGTATAACGGATAAAAAGGTAATAGAGGATAAGGTTGTAATTGACGGTATAATGAATGTAACGGTGTTATACAGAAGTGATGATGAAGAAAAATATTTATCTGCTGTATCTGAGGAGATTCCTTTCACATGTGGAGCTGATATATTAGGATCTAAGATAAATATGAGCAGCATGTGTAGAGTATCAATGGAAAATATAAATGTAGATATTGAGGCAGGAAATATAGCAGTTAGGGCTGTTGTAAAAGTATATGTACGTGTAAATTATATGGTACAAAAGAAATTCTTAGTTGATGTTTATCCAATAGAGGGTGAAGTACCTGCGAAAAGAGCGAGTGTTACTATTTATGTAGTCCAAGTTGCGGATACATTGTGGAAAATAGCTAAAAAATATAATACTACAATTCAAGACATTGCAAGAGTTAATCAAATAGAAGATCCTAATGTTATAAAAGTTTCACAAAAACTTATAATACCAGGTAGAATAATTATATAACTAAAATGTCTTTATCGACTTAAAAAACTGATATTTCTTTTAGATGGAATTAGCCCCAATGTGTTGTAAATAACACACTGGGGCTTTAATTATAGTATCTTATTTTAAATTATATGTAGCAATATTAATTTTGTTGTAATATACTAATTTTAATGACAATAGTGTAAATCTCCTTCTGAAGTCGTTAATGCAACGACCTAGGAGATGATTTAAGCGGTAGCTTGAGAAACTGTTAATAAGAGTTGGAGGAAAATCATGTTAGTAAAAGCTTATGGAAAAATAAACATATCTTTAGATGTAGTAGGTAAAAGAGAAGATGGGTATCATCTACTAAAAATGATTATGCAAAATGTAGATTTATATGATTCTTTGTCCTTTCAAAAATGTAATAAGGGTATTAATATAAGCTGTAATAAACCTTACATACCTACAGATGAGAAAAATCTAGTGTATAAAGCTGCACAACTTTTTATGGATACTTATGATATTCATGAAGGCATAAACATATATCTTAAAAAAAATATCCCGGTTGCGGCAGGTATGGCAGGTGGGAGTGCAGATGCAGCAGCTGTTTTAAAGGCACTTCCGCAGATCTTTAAAATAGATGTTGATGTTAATGAACTTATGAAGCTTGGCGTAAAAATAGGGGCAGATGTTCCTTATTGCATAATGGGAGGAACTGCATTGTGTGAGGGGATAGGAGAAATTATTACTCCTCTTAAGCCATTTAAAAATCAAATTTTAGTGCTTGTAAAACCTAATTTTGGAGTATCAACAAAGGAAGTTTTTAAAAATTTAGATGTTACCAAAATTTTTAAGCATCCAGATACTGATTCAATAATTAAGGCTATGGAACAAGAAAACGTAGAGGCTGTATGTAACGGCATGAAAAACTTGCTTGAAAATGTTACTTTAAGAAAATATCCCGTGCTTAAAAGGATAAAAGAAGATATGATTAAAATGGGTGCGATGGGTTCTATGATGAGTGGAAGCGGACCTACGATATTTGCTTTCTTCGATGATATGTTAAAAGCTCAAAGGTGTTATGATAAATTTAAAATTCAATATAAAGAAATATATTTAACAAGAACAATTTAGATATAATTTTTTAGGAGAACATAAGAACGTGCAAAAATCATTTGTGATTTTTGCACGTTTTTTATATTTATTACCATGTATCTAAGTGAATATTTTTTGCAAGTGTCGTAAAAACTAGCTGTGTAAAATAAAAATAAAAATATTCAAGTATAGGCTTTTTATAACTTGAATTAATTTGTTAATTATACTAAAACAAGGAGTGAAAAATGAGGATATTAGGTTTGTTTGATATATATTTTTTAGCAATGATGCTGATTGAAGGCACCGTTGTACTTACCGTAGATGCTAGATTTTTTAAGAAGTCTGGCAGTGTGATTCTTAGTAGAAAAGCGCACACCATAGGCTGGACTACGATAATTATAGCTATCATTTTATTTACACTAAGGTGGATCTTTTGATAAGTGCGAACATTTAGATAATACATATATATATAAGGAAGTGAAGCTTATGAAGGAAACAATAAACGATAAAATTGAATTAAAAGCAGAAAAAAATATTGAATACCTAAAAGAGCTTTTACAAGATAACTCGGATATGATTTTTAGAACTTTTAATGTAGGAAAGTGGGAGGCCTCATTAGTCTATATAGATGGAATGGCAGATAAACTGCTACTTGATCATTATGTATTAGAGCCACTAATGCTTGCTGCAAATGGAATAGAGGATGTAGAAGAAATAAAAGACAATGTGCTTGCAGTCACTGATATGCGAGAAGTGAAAAAAATGAGTGAAGGAGTTAATGCTGCGCTTTCTGGTGACACATTAATGTTTATAGATGGCTTAGACTGCGCCTATGTTATTGCTTCGCGTTCTTGGCCTGCTAGAGGGGTAGGTGATCCATCTGGTGAAACCGTAATTCGCGGAGCTAGGGAAGGGTTTACAGAAACTATAAGATTTAATACCGCTTTAATTAGAAGACGGATTAGAGATACTAGGCTACGAATTAAGCGTAAAACCTTAGGAACTAGATCTAAAACAGATGTTGTTATTATGTATATTGACGACATAGTAAATAAAGGAGTACTTGATGAGCTTGAGCACCGAATAGATAAAATAAACATTGATGCAGTTTTTGATAGTGCATACATTGAGCAGTTAATAGAGGATAATAAATATTCGCCTTTTCCTCAAATACAAAGCACAGAGAGGCCGGATGTAGTAGCTGCAGCTTTATACGAGGGAAGAGTAGCACTTCTTGTGGATAATTCTCCATTTGCAATTATTGTTCCAGCTACATTACCTAATTTATTTCAATCACCTGATGATTATTATCAGAGATGGATGCATGGTTCTATAGTTAGATTTATAAGGATGATTTCTATTTTTATTTCTCTTACAGCGCCAGCACTTTATGTAGCAATCACATCTTATCATGCAGATATTATACCTACTAAATTAGCCTATGCTATAGCGGCGTCAAGAGAAGGTGTTCCATTCCCGGCATTTATAGAGGCTATAATTATGGAGATATTTTTTGCGCTACTTATGGAGGCTGTGGTTAGGTTGCCAAGGCCCATTGGAGCAACTATTGGTATAGTTGGAGGACTTGTTATAGGTCAGTCCGCAGTAAGTGCAGGAATAGTTAGTCCAATAATGATAATTATTGTGGCGATTACTGCTATTACTACGTTTGTAACCCCAAGCTATGAGGTCTCAACAGCTTTTAGACTTGTTAGATTTTTGCTTATTATAGCTTCGGCAATTATAGGTTTCTATGGAATAATGATTGGGCTTATTGTACTTCTCATTCATCTAGTTAGAATGAAAAGCTTTGGAGTACCTTATTTAGCTCCAGCAGTTAATACTAATATTAAAGATTTGAAAGATATGTATATTAGAGAGCCAATATCTGAACTAAAAGAGAGGCCAAAATATATGGAAACGGGAGATAAGATAAGACAGAAATAGATTGAATCGCTTTTTATTTGGAGGTGAATATTATATTATGGCAGATAGAGAAAAAGTTGAGGATTTTGGACTATTTACAACCATTGTGGTAGCGATAGTTGGTGTAGGAATTTTTTCTGCTCCAAGGGAAGTCATAAATAAAGTAGATAGTGATGCGTGGATAGTTACTATAATTTGTGGGATAATAATTTCTTTATTATTGTATCTTATATACAAGGTAATGAAGAAAAATAACTTCGAGGATTTCACAAGTATATTACAAAATAATTTTGGTAAGATTTTTGGAGGGATGGTTGCTATTACTTTTTCAATTTATAGCATATTCATTGTGTCCCTTGGGATGAGGGAGTTCGTCGAAGTAATTAAACTATATTTATTAAGGCGAACTCCTACAGAATTTATTATAATGATCACTATTTTGACCGCTACATATTTAGTAAGAGGTGAAATAGGTGATTTAATTAAGTTTAATGAAATATCATTTTGGGTTATGTTTATTCCAGCATTTGCAGTGCTAATACTCACTGTAATAAATGCGGACTTCACAAATTTATTACCAGTACTTCACAATAAGCCATCTGAATATTTTAAGGCTTCTAAATATATTCTGTTTTGTTTTGGTGGAATAGAAATAGCATACCTTGTTCTTCCATATGTTAAAAATAAAAAAGATTGTTTAGGTGTTTTAAAAAAGAGTGTAACATTTGTAACAGTCTTTTATTTGATAATAATGATTTTTGTTTTAGCTGTGTTTTCTAAAGCGCAGAGTAAAGTGTTATTATGGCCAACTATTACTATGATAAAGTCATTAGATATACCAGACACGTTTATAGAACATTGGGAAGGGGTAGTTATGGCATTTTGGATATTCTTTTATTTCACAACATTTGTTAATACTTATTTCTTCTCGTGTGAAATTATAAAAAATGTAGTTAAGTTAAAGGATACTAAGTTATCTTCGCTTTTAATAATGCCTATTGTTTATGTCATATCGTTATATCCAAAGAATATAGCAGAAATTTATGATTTACAATTTAAAACGACTCCTGTGTTATTAACAGCGATATTTCTTTTTGTAGTGTTACCGATCCTCATTTTAATTATAGGTAAAGGTAAAGATCGCGGAAGGGGGGAAAGCAAAGATGAAATTTAAAAAAATTTTACCGATCATCCTAAGTTGTATTTTATTAAGTGGATGCTGGGATAAGGTGGAAATTGATAGGCGAAACTTTATATCTACTATAGCTGTTGACCCTGGAGAAGATATTGGTAAAGAGAAGACGTTAAAGGATATTAAATCTGATGATCCATTTCCAGAGAGACAAATTAAAAAAATTAATGTAACTTATGGATTTCCAGACATGAGTATGCTCGTAACAGGGAAAAGTGAAAGTGCTTTGGATAAGTATATCAATACTGATGCATCTTCCATGGAAGATGCGTATTCTGAAGCTACAGCTAAGAGTAGTAGAGATATATTCATGGGACATACAAAGCTTTTAATATTAAGTAACGATTTATTGAAACATAAGGATACAGTTAAGGAAATAATAGATTATCTGCAGCGAGACCCAAGAATAAATAGGATGATGCAGGTAGTTGTTTCAGACGGCTTAGCGCAGGATTATGTAAAATTCAAACCTATGACTGAAAATAGTACGCAATATTATATTTCAGGACTTATGGATAACAGCAAGAGAAATTCTAGGATTATGAGCACTACTTTAAATGAATTCCTTATATTATTAAGTGAAAATGGCAATGCGTTATTACCTAGAATAACGATAGATAAGCAAAAAAATGAATTGATGTTAACAGGTGCCGCCATAATTCGCGATTATGAACTAAAAGGATATTTTACGCCACTTGAATTACTAGATATTCAAATGCTAAATGGTAAGTTTAAAGTTGGTAAAAAAGTTATTTATGTAGATGGTCATCCTGTAGATTATGTTATAGACGGATATACAAGAAAAATGAAAGTTACTCAGGAAGGCAGTAAGTTAACTATTAATGTAAATATCAACCTTGAGGGGCAGATAAGTGAGTATTATGTAGGTAAAAAAATACTTGATAAAGGAGAGCTGCAAAGGTTACAAAATAATTTTAATAAGTCTATTAGTAAAGAATGTGAAAAAATTATGGAAATTGCTATAAAAGAATTTGGGATAGATCCCTTTGGTACCAGAGAATATATAGAAAAGTTTAAACCAGATTTATGGAGCAAAATAGAGAAAGATTGGAATGAGGAGTATAAAAAAATATCAGTAAATGTAATTGTTAATACTGAAATTAGAAGAATTGGAGCGGTCCAGTGAATATAATTACATAATATGGTAATAGTATTAATATAGATTTATTATATCCGGGGGGGATAAACATGAAAAAGTTTATATTAACAAGTTTTACCGTAATAATTATAATTTTCATAGCTCTAAATTCAACGAGTTTAAGTGGGAAAGCAAGTCAAAGTGATGTTGCGAGTAAACTTATAAGATTTCATGTAATAGCTAATAGTGATGATAAAATAGATCAAAATTTAAAATTAAAAGTAAGAGATTCTGTTTTAAAATATATATCACCGAAAATCGTGGATTGCAAAAATATAAAAGAGTCAAGAAAGATTATAAATAATGAAAATAAAAATATAGAAAAAATTGCGGAAAGGGTTATAAAAGAAAATGGTTTTAAATATTCAGTAGCTACATCTCTATCAGAAGAATATTTTCCGGTTAAAACCTATGGAAATATAACTTTGCCTCAAGGTAAATATGAGGCTTATAGAATAATTATTGGAACGGGCAAAGGACAAAACTGGTGGTGTGTAATGTTTCCTCCACTATGTTTTGTAGATATTACAAAAGGTAACGTATCTTATGAAAAAACTGAAAAAGAAATGAAAACAGTATTATCGGATGATGAGTATAAAATGGTAGACAATACTGTTAGTAGCAAAAAAATAATTGTTAAATTTAAACTAGGAGAAATCTTCACTAAATTAGTTAGCTAAGGATAAATTAAATAGCGAATAGGGTATATAAAAATCTATATGTTTTATATATCACCTTGGTAGAATATCAGGAGGAAAACATATGAAAATGTCAAAGAAAAGGATTTTGTATACAAGTATTGCAACTATAATTGTTGTGTTCTCAACTACGTTTGCTATATTAATGTTTTTGGAAAGATTAGATTATAGAAATTATCTTCAGGCAGAATATAGTAAAAACATGTATGAACTTGTCGACTCTGTACAAAATATAAGAGTAAATCTAGGTAAATCCGCTATTGTTGGTTCCCCTGAGCAAAGTATAATAGTATTCGAAGAGGTTTTTAGATATTCTGCCACTGCAAATGATAAATTACATTCGTTGCCAATTGATCAAGCAGTTGTTGGAGATACTAGTAAGTTTTTAACTCAAGTAGGGGATTTTTGTTATACTTTAGCAGCGGCATCATCGGAGGGGAAGGAACTTACTGATAAGCAGTATGAGGTAATTGATAAATTAGAAATGCAATCATATACACTTCAAGAACAATTAAATAATGTGCTTTCTGAAATAAATGAAGGTAAAGTTAAATGGGGAGAAATTAGGAAGAAGAGTAGTGGGGTAATTGCAAAAACAGGTGAAAACCTTGTTACTCAAAGATTTACAGGTATACAAAAACAAATAGTGCAATATCCAGCATTAATTTACGATGGGCCTTTTTCTGATAATGTGGTTGAAATAAAGCCTAAAGTATTGTCTGAAAAGGAAGTTAGTGAGAAAAAGGCAGCCGAGGTAATAAACAATATGTTTGGCAAAGATAAAATTGAAAAGATTGAGTATAAGCAACAAGCTGGAAAGACAAATATACCGACCTATACATTTTATGTATCATTTAAGGGAAGAGCAAAAGGTGATGCTAAAACAGTAATAGAAATAAGCAAAAATGGAGGCAAGGTAGTTTATTTGTTGGATAATAGAACTATAGGTAAAGCAACATTAAATATTCAAAAAGCAATAGATGGCGGAAGTAAGTTTCTTAGCAAAACAGGATATGAAAATATGGAGTCTACATACACTTTAGACTATGGGAATACAGTGGTAGTAGCTTATGTGTATAAGCAAGGCAATGTAGCGATTTATCCAGATCAAGTAAAACTTAAGATTGCTTTAGATGATGGTAGCATTATAGGAATTGAATCTGAAAAATTTTTAGTTTCCCATGTAGAAAAGAGAGAAATGGTTGCTCCAAAAATAACCGAAGCTAAAGCACAGGAAAAGGTTGGTAAAAGGCTAAAAATAAACAAAATTAGTTTAGCGATTATACCTACCGAGACTAATAAAGAAGTTTTATGTTATGAATTCTTGGGATCATATAAGGGAAAAGATTTTATAGTATACATTAATGCTAGTACTGGTTATGAACAAAGAATAATAGAAATAATTGATACGCCTAATGGAAAACTAACAATTTAATAAATATAGAGGGCTAAATAATCATAAAAACATAATATAGTGATTTTAATAAAGGATATTTGTGCACAAAATGCAGATATATCCTTTATTCTGTTGAATTATTTTTAAATTAGCATTATAATTTTAAGTTGTGTTATCATATACGGTGAAGTTTAAAAATTAAAATACAAAGTAATAGGTACAATGATATAATATAAATTATGGTTATAAGGAGAGAATGTTTATGAAAAAGAAAGTAGCGATATTATTTGGTGGACAGTCTACAGAACATGAAGTCTCGAGAGCGTCAGCGACATCAGTATTGAAAAATATTGATCAAACAAAATATGACATATACCCTATAGGAATAACTAAGGACGGGTTATGGTTTCAATATACTGGAAAAGTAGAAAATATAGAAAATGGAGAATGGGAAACAGACGAGTATTTTAAAATGCCAGAGGGTCAAAAGGTTTTATTTAATAAAGAAGTAGATGTAGTATTCCCAGTATTACATGGTTCTTTTGGAGAAGATGGAACTATTCAAGGTATGTGTAAATTGTACAATATCCCTTGTGTGGGTCCTGGAGTAATGTCCTCTGCTATTTGTATGGATAAAATATATACAAAATATTTGCTCGAAAAATTCAATGTAAAGCAAGCTGATTATGTGGTAATAAATGCGAGTGAATATGTAAAAGATAAAGATAACCTGATATCGAGGATAGAAAAAGAATTGGGGTATCCAGTATTTATTAAACCGGCTAATGGCGGGTCTTCCGTAGGTATAACAAAGGCACACGATCAAAAAGAATTAATAGTGGGAGTCACCGATGCCTTAAAATATGATAGAAAAATTTTAGTTGAGCAGGCTATTAATGCAAGGGAAATTGAAGTAGGAGTGATGGGGAACGATGATCCAAAGGCTGCTATTCCAGGAGAGGTAATACCAGCAAAAGAGTTTTATGATTATGAAGCTAAATATAAAAACGAGGAATCTAAACTATTAATACCAGCAGCATTAAATGAAGCAAAACTACAGAGTGTTAAAGATGAAGCTATAAAAATTTACAAAATATTAGATTGTGCTGGAATGGCAAGAGTAGATTTCCTTGTAGATAAAGAAACGGAAGATATTTATTTAAATGAGGTTAATACTATACCAGGGTTTACTAAAATAAGTATGTACCCTAAAATGTGGCAAGCTACAGGTAAAACTTATGTGGAACTTATTGATGAACTTATTGAACTAGCGATTGAAAGAAATAATAAATAGTAATTTAAGAGAGGCGAAATACTTATGACAACAGCTTTGGCTATGATTTCCGGAGGCCTTGATAGTACTCTCGCAGCAAAACTTGTAAAAGATCAAGGGATAGAAGTTATTGGTATATGCTTTAAATCAAACTTTTTTGGAGAAAAAAATGCATTGAAAATGGTCAAACAAATAGATATACCACTAGAAGTTATAGATTTTTCAGATGAACATTTTGAAATGATGAAAAATCCAAAACATGGGTATGGTAAAAATATGAATCCTTGTATTGACTGCCATGCAATGATGATGAGGTATTGTGGAGATTTACTCAAAAAATTCCACGCTGATTTTATTATTACAGGAGAAGTTTTGAACCAAAGACCTATGTCTCAAAACAGATCATCTTTAGATATAGTAAAAAATGAATCTGGAGTAGGACATAAAATATTAAGACCATTATGTGCAAAAAATCTTAATCCAACTCAAATGGAGATTGATGGTCTAATAGATAGAGAAGCACTTATGGACATAAAAGGAAGAAATAGAAAGGTTCAAATGGAACTTGCGAGTAAGTGGGGTATTTTAGATTATCCATCACCTGCTGGTGGGTGTAAACTTACAGAACCTAATTATTCTATAAGACTTAAGGATCTTTTAGAGCATAAAGAAGAACCAACAAAAATAGATTTAAAATTACTGAAAATAGGTAGGCAGTTTAGATTGTCTAAAGATTCAAAAATTATATCTACAAGAACGGAGAAAGAGGGAGAACTTTTAGAGCAACTTTTAACTGGAGAGGACTTGATGTTTATAGCCAAGGACTATAACGGCTCTACAGTTGCTATAATAGGTATTGCTACGGATGAAGACATTGAATTCGCAGCAAGAATAACGGGCAGGTATTGTAAAGGGCGAGGCGAGAAAGTTATATCTATTAATTATGGAAAAGATGATCAGAGTCTAGATAAGTCTATAGATGTAATGCCTGCAACGCAGGAACAAATAAATAACTATATTATAAATTAGTGAGGAGTAAGTTTATGCAAAAGAGTAAGGGTATGGAGAAGAACGCTGTAATTTCAGTAGTTAGCAGACAGTCTGATAGTGAAGAGGATGGCGATTCAATTGAAGTGGTAACGCCTGGTAAATTTTACAAAGAAGACAATTGCTATTATGCAGTATACGAGGAAACAGAGATTTCAGGAATGGAAGGAACCACTACTACATTTAAAATTGATGAAGAAAAATTTACACTTATAAGAACAGGAACTACTAACACTGAAATGAACTTTAAAAAGTATTCAAGAGACTTAACTTTATATAATACACCTCATGGAGCATTAGATCTTACGGTTGATACTAGAGAACTAAAAATGAACGTAGATAAAAGTGGCGGAGATGTATTTATAGATTATGATATGATAATAGGAAATCAACAAGTTTTGAGTACGATTTTGGAAATTAAGATTAAAGCACATTCAACATACGCACCACTTATAGACGTGGGCGATTGTAAACCGCAAAAGCGGTCCAGTTCTCATTAAACTAAGAACCGTAAGAAACAATATCCTTGTAACATAGAGCTTGTTTAGTATTCTAAACAAGCTAATTTTTATAATAAGCTACAAGTATAATTATTTCATGAGTAGCTCATAATTAATGCACCCCTATCACGTAAGTGCCTTCACTGCGTAGCAATCTTAGATTTTAGGGTAACTATAAGCTATAAAGCCATTTTTTATTTTTATATTGAAGTAATTTATCTAAATAATTTAATTAAAACTAAACTTTACAATAGGCTTTTCTTTGAAGAAAACATAATTGCTTACTATAATATGTTTTACAAAAGCTTTTAAATCTGTGTATCCGAAGGTACTTGAAACTTTATAGAGGTAATGAACTTTAAGCGTTTTAATTTCTTTGGACAGTACCTTCCAATTGGTTGTAAATGTTCTATATATCAAAGGTATTTTCTCTTTATACCCAAGAGCTCTACGAGCTATACAGTATGCAGCGGATACATGAATAGATATTCCTTTAGCTTTCATATACTTTATTTTACCCATTTGGCTAGTGTATGCTGGATTTACATAAAATACGGCTAAATTTTCTTTAAAAGCCCTGGAACTGATTGCCTCAATAATTTTTTTATGAGCAAACATACTGATTTTCATATTTCGTTTAGTATTCCCATAAGTTAGTTTGGATTTACTGATATTTTTAATATCCTCACCAGCAAGTGGTTTATTTTTATCCCTGGCTATTTGAACAAGCCCTAAGGCACTCTTTTCTAAAATTTTTGAAATTTGCCCTGAAGTTCTATTTGCTATATTAAAATGTATAGTGCCAAAGTCTAATAGGTTTCCGATGCAATCAGTTTCACTCCATGCAATATGGTCGTAGTTTATATCATAGCCTACAATTCCATTTG
>NZ_JAHLDU010000012.1 GCF_018861905.1 Clostridium sp. DSM 17811 | reverse complement strand
AAAAAATAAAAGGTGCAACAAGTAAAGTTTTGAGAGCAGAATTTCAAGAATTAAATAAAATGCCTAGTCTATGGACAAGAAGTTATTTTGTATCCACGGCTGGTAACGTAAGTAGTGAAACAGTAAACGATTATGTAGATAATCAAAAGACAAGATATTAAGAAGGGGGTGAATGCTGCGTCAAACTATATTTTAACTTTAAAATTAAATACAGAAAAATATCAAGAAGACATATTAAATAAAAGATTAGAAATAAGTAGAAGCATTTATAATAGTTGTTTAGGCGAATTGTTTAAAAGATATAATCATATGAGAGGTGCGAGCTGCGAAGCAGCACGCAAATGCGTGATGTTTACTAATGAAAATGGAGGTACTCTATTTTCATTAGTAAGTTATTAACATATAGTAGGAAAACCCTATCAGGAAAGGTTTAACCAACTACCTGTACCTAGTCCTTGGAGCCGAAGTGGTAACATTAGGTTTAAGCGTAGGACGGGGAGCAAACGAGCCGAAATGTAAGTGAAGTTATTGAGCCACGAAATTGTTATCTAAATGAAGAAGTCGATACTGTCTTTCAAGTAGCAGACAACATTATATACATCGTAATGGTGAGATTTATATAAATCTTCCGGGGTCTAAGTGCTTGGCGAGTTTGATGATAGATATGTTAATAGAACAGCTGAGGTCCTATAGTGTCTGAGATAAATCAGTATGCAAAATCAAGTAAGGGAACGAGCAAGACTAGCAAATGCATTATAGGAAGTCCGACTAAGTCATAGTACCGTAGAAACCTATGAAAGTAGGTGGAGGGAAGGAATTAGCACAACATAGCTTCAAGTAAGCTTGAAATTTTGCAGACAGGAGAGCTGATAAACGTGATTAACGAGTTACTTGGGATACAATTTAATATAAAAAAGGCTAAATTAGATGGAAAAGTTCAAAACCTTGCTTCTTACATCAATGAAAAGACACTTATAGTCAGCCATATAGAAATGGATGGGAATAAAGCAAAAGGAATTGATGGAGTGGCAAAGGACGATTATTCTGTAAACCTAGAAGCCAAAGTGGAACATTTGGTAAAGCAAATGAGAAGTGGAAGTTACAAGCCAGAGCCTATTAGAAGAGTGTATATACCAAAGGACGGAAGCAACAAAATGAGGCCATTGGGAATATCATGCTATGAAGATAAGTTAGTTGAAAATATCATAGCCCAGATATTGACGAAGGTATATGAACCGAAGTTCTTTAATGAATCATTTGGATTCAGACCAAATAGGAGCTGCCATCAAGCGGTCAAGGAAATCATAGAAGATGTGCAGTACCGCAAAGTGAGTTACATTGTGGAAGCTGATATAAAAGGATTTTTTGATAACGTAGACCATGACTGGCTCATAAAATTTCTTGAACATGATATAGCAGACAAGAAGTTCATAGAAATAATAAAGAAGTTTTTAAAAGCGGGAATCATGGAAGGTGGTAAATATTTGAAAAGTGACCAAGGTACACCACAGGGAAATGGAGCTTCGCCAATCCTTGCTAATGTATATTTGCATTACGTATTGGATTACTGGTTTGATGTCAAAATAAAACGTCAGTGCCAAGGAGAAGCGTATTTAATTAGGTACTGTGATGATTTTGTATGTTGTTTTCAAAACAAATGGGAAGCCGAAGAGTTTTATCAAAAGCTAATAGAAAGATTCAATAAATTTGGATTAGAACTTGCTTTAGAGAAAACAAAGATATTGGAATTCGGGAGATTTGCCAGGCAAAACAGGGCAAAACGAGGAGCGTGCAAACCCGAAACTTTCGATTTTCTAGGATTTACATTTTACTGTAGTTTAAATGGTAACAGGAAATTCTTTCGTTGCAAGGTTAAGACTAGTAGGAAGAAATTTCGAAGCAAGGTCAAGACAATAAAGGAATGGATTAAGAATAATCGAATAATGCCTCTAGGTGAATTGATGAAGAAGATTAATCAAAAACTTAGAGGGCACTATCAGTATTATGGGGTTACCGATAATACAAGAGGCGTGAAAAGTTATCTAAATGTGGTCAAATGGTTGCTATTTAAATGGCTTAATAGAAGAAGTCAAAGAAGAAGCTACACATGGGATACATTTTATAATGGACTGCTGAAAACTTTTCATTTATTAGAACCGACAATAAAAATAAGCTTGTTTTATAGATGATTAAATATGGTGTGAAGAGCCGTATGCCTTAGTAGGGCACGTACGGTTCCGTCGAGGAGCATGGGTGGTAACACCTGTGTTTACTTAAGAATCGAAAGAATATGAGAAAGTAATAAATATGGTTAAAGGGAAAGAACGGAATAAAAAATTTAATGAATTAAACAAGAGATATGATTTGACAGAGTATTCTTTCCATAAATATGTAAAATGTATACAGAAATATTTTAAAGATAATGTAGATAGTTTCACTGCTCAAAAGACAGCTTCTAGGTGTTTTAGTGCTTTTCAAAAATTAATGCTCCATCAATCAAATAGAGTTTATTTTAAAAAGTATGGTGAAATGAATAGTGTTGAGGGAAAATCCAATAAAACTGGGATTAGGTTTATAGACAATAAATTAAGATGGAATGGATTAGATATAAATGTGATTATAAATAAAAACGATGAATATGCACAAGTTTCATTATTAAATAAAACTAAATATTGTAGAGTGGTAAGAAAATTAATTCGTGGTAAATATAAATATTATGTTCAATTAATCCTAGAAGGAATTCCACCAACTAAGTATAATAAAGAAACCGGTCAGGTTAGAAATAAAATAGGTGACGGAAATGTTGGAATAGATATTGGTACAAGAACAATTGCAATATCAAGTAAAAATGAAGTTAAGTTATTAGAATTATGTCCTGAGGTGGAAAACATAGAACATGAAAAAAGTATATTACTCAGGAAATTAGATAGACAAAGAAGAAGTAATAACCCTAATAATTATAATGAGAACGGGACTATAAAAAAGGGAATTATGACTAATTTAAAGAAAATAAAATTGACATGGATTAAGTCAAATAAATATGTCAAAACTCAAAATGAATTAAGAGAAGTTCAGAGAAAACAAGCTTATATAAGGAAGCAATCCCATGAGAAGTTAGCTAATTATATCATAAGTTTAGGAAATAAAATATTAGTTGAAACTATGAATTATAAAGGACTTCAATCAAGGTCAAAAGAAACTACTGTTAATACAAACGGTAAATTCAACAAGAAAAAGCGATTTGGCAAGAGTTTAGCGAATAAGGCAGCATCAATGTTTTTAACAATATTGGATAATAAGCTAAAATGGCATAATACAACGTTAACCAAAATCAATACTTATAAAGTAAAAGCATCCCAATATAATCATATAGAAGATAAATATGTAAAAAAGGAATTATTTGAAAGATGGAATGATTTTGGAGAATTTAAAATACAGAGAGATCTGTATTCAAGCTTTTTAATAATGAATGTAAAAGATAATTTAGAAGAAATAGATAAAGAATTATGTTTTAAGCAGTTCGATAATTTTAGAAAACTTCACGATAAAGAAATATTAAAAATACAGAGTAGTAGTATTAATTTGATAAACAGTATGGGTATTTAGAAGCAAATAAAAGGTTTTGATATGAGCCTTGACTATCGTTAATTCATTCATTAGGGTGATTGGTAGTAAAAGTTTTAGAGAAATTAATGAGTTCTTATATGTGTAATTTATTAGATCCTTAATAGATGAGAGTATTTGAGAAGTTAATGTATCTAAGAACCCCACTCCTGAGGTGTGGGAGTATCAGTATAATTAAATACTATGATGAAAATAGCGTGGGGGTTCATAAAAAAAGAAATTTTATTGAATTTCTTTTTATCTATTAATATAATGCATTTCTTATCTTGTTGTAGTATCAAACATTTTCCACCTTAATTTTATAATTGATTTCCCCTATGAAATAAAAAGTCCTGCTAATGTAAGTATGATTCCTAGTATTGCGATTCCTGTAATATTTTCGTGTAACAAAATGGCAGACGAAACAACAGCAATTACAGGAACTATATAAATATATACACTTGTCTTCATAGCTCCCAGCACTTTGACAGAAAAGTTCCAAGTTACAAAACATAGTGCTGAAGCGCCAAACCCTAAATATAAAATATTAAGCAGGTTAGACAAGTTAGTAAACCTGTTTAAATCTAGCCTGAAATGAAATATGAATATGGATGGAATCATAAAAAACAATCCATAAAAAAACACTTTGCGTGTACAGCCGATAGTATTGAAGTGAAAGTCGCTGATTTTTTTCATAAGGACAGAATAAACAGCCCATACAATTGCAGCAAGCGCCGCCAATATACTGCCTAAAGGATTTATCTTTAAAACAACATTTTCATTGAATCCAATCAAGACAATACCTAATATAGCCACTATAAACCCAATAAAAAAGCGTAATGTCAGCTTTTCAGAGTCTAAAAACTGCTGCGCAAAAATTGCAGTGAAAAATGGGGCTATAGAAATAATGACACCCACATTGGACGCAAGTGTATAGGTTAATGCAATGTTTTCTAAAAGAAAGTACAAAGTTACTCCAAATAGCCCAGCTGCTACAAAATATAGTTCTTGTTTGACATTTAAAGTTTTAATTCGGTGCGGGTAAACTATCAATAATGATATGTATCCAATTAGAAATCGAAAAATTAATATCTCTATTGGCGTGAAATCCTTCAATAATATTTTAGTAGAAACAAAAGTTGTTCCCCAAATCAAAATTGTGATAAGTGCCGACAAATGTCCAGTTGTAGTTTTTGTATCATTCATTATCGCTCCTCCTAGATCCTTCTGTAAAAATATTCATGTATTGCTTAGGTGTAAGTCCAATAAGTTTTTTAAAAAAGTTTGTAAAATGGCTTTGGTCTGTAAAACCTGTTTGCAATGCCACATCTATCGGAGCAATTTGCTGTTCTAAAAGTTTCTTTGCATTACCAATTCTTATAGTTTCAAGATAACAATATGGTGATATTCCCTTTTGCTTGGTAAAAGAGCGTAACAAGTAATATTTACTTATTCCAGTTAAATCACTTAAATCATTTAGCGTAATACTTTTCATGTAGTTATTTTCTAAAAAATCACACACTGCCTTGATTTCGGTGTTTGGTGGTTGTGTTGTAAGAGCTGCACCTGCATGATCATATTCAGCTATTAATTGTTCAATTATAAGTAAAAAGATTTCCTCCTTTTTAAAATCTTTTTCCTCATGCATTATCATGTGATGTAACTCGCTCAAAGAGGATAATAGATCACTGCTAAACAGGACGGTTTCTGTAAAATAGGGCAAATAGTCTTTGCCAGTTATTTCATAGGCAACTTTTTTCATTACAGCAGGCTCAATATTGATGCAGCGGTAGTCAAGGGTTCCACCATCAACTTGTTTGCAGTTATGATTGTCATGAGGATTAAACAGGGTTAAATCACCTGTTTTAACGGTATATTCTTTGTTTTTACAGGATAAATATCGGTTACCACTCTCAATAAAGCCAATAACATAATATTCATGAAAATGGTTTGGAAATTTTTGCATTATCCCTTTGAAATTATAGGCTTCTATATTCAGATCTGAATCAAAACAAACAGTTCGGGTCTCGTTTTGCATTTATAATTCTCCTTTCCAGTTATCTATTTTCAATGATAACAAAAATGAATATATAGGTCTTGTATGATATTGCTTATCCTCAAGTTATATAACATTAGTATAATATGTATTTATGTAACATTCAATTTATTAATTATTTACAATACTCATATAGGGTGCTTCCTCTTTTTGATAATTAATTTTCCTTAATCAATAACATTAAATATCTATGCATCCTGCATTTTTATGTATTAATTTATTTATGTTATCTATAAATTTCAGTATTTATTTCAATTAAAACCATTCAATATAATAAAAGTTATATTGAATGGTTTTGCTTTTGCTATAATTTACGCTTTTTCACTCATTTTATATATGATTTTTCTTATTTTATGGTATACTTGTATTGTAAACATTATGTTTACACGTATAAAGATTTTAAAAACAATGGTATACAAAGGTATACAAAATACCATTTATAATTATATATAACTATTTAGGACTAAATTTATAAAAAAATCAATAATAAATGAAGCCAGATAAGTATTTTACATGATATTATTAATATAACGATATTTTAATAGGCAGTAGCAATGTTTCAGCTATATTTGGGTTTAAATGTAAAAATAATTGAATTAATTATATAAAATACTGGTTTAAGAGAGGAAGAATAAGATGGATGCAATATTAAGCGTAAGAATAAGTGATGAGGTAAAACAAAAGTTTAATGAATTAGCTCAAAGTGAGGGCATAAATAATAAGGAATTTATGGAGCAAGTAGTTAAATACTATGAATTGAATAAGGCTAGAGAAGAAGACAGTACTATGTCATCAGATATAAATGAATTACAAAAAATAACAAATAGGATATCCGATATATATATAAATATAGTAGAAAGAAATAATATAAAAAGCTTAGAGGTGAAAAATCTTCATAAAAACGAGTTAGTGGACAAGGACAAAGAGGTTCAAAAACTATACGAAAATATCATTTCATTAAAAGAAGAGAAAAAAGAAGAAAATAAGAAAATTAATTTACTTGAAAAAGAGCAATCCGATAATAAACATATTGTTAAGGAATTACAGGAAAATACTAAGAGTCTGAAAACACTAAATAACATGCAGGGTGAAAAAATATTAAAACTAAATGAAACCAACGAAAAATATATTAAGTATAAAGATGAAATTGTAGTCCTAAAAACAGAACTTGATGAACTGAAAAATGAAAATATACAATTAAAGTTGGATTTATCAAATAAAAATGAGGAAGCAAGAAGATTAGTAAACCAGGTAGATGAATCAAAGCAAATTAACAAGAATAAGATAGATGAGCTAGAGAGAAAAGCTAAACTAGACATTGAAATGCAAAAGGAAAGAGCAATCTTTCAAATGGACAAAGAACTTTTAAAATTAAAAGAGCAACAACAATTAAAGATGCAAGAATTACAAGAAAGTTTTAATGATAGAATTAATAAATTACTAAAAGAAAAAGAGGAAGCTGCGGAGAAATTTAGAAATATGGTTTCGGAAATAAATGAAGCTCGAACTGATCAGATTAGTGTTAAATCATCCTCTGGGTCGCTGTAACAGCTTTGAAGAAGATGCATTGACGACTTCAGAAGGAGGTTTATCCCTTTGTAGTTCTCTTGCGTAGATAACAATTCTCAATTGTTATCCACCTCATAAGTTTCTTATTTGTTAGGTATGTAACAGTCACTTATAGAAGTAGGCGACTTTCCTTCTGAAATGTCGTTAAAATGGAGAGAATCTAATTCCACGCCAAAAACTGTGAACCGGGCTTAGGCAAGATTTAAACCAGGAACAGAAAATATGAAACTAGAAAAATCAAATCTGGAAAGTAGGCACTTAGGAAAAATTAGTGTATTGGATGCAATAGGAGATGCCTAGGTATTATTGTTTTAGGACAGGGGTTCGACGCCCCTCGCCTCCACCATAAGAAAACAACAAGTTTGATACAATGGAAAACCCTTGAATTCAGGGGTTTTTATTGTTTTTTTTGGTAAAATGCAAGCTGTAATTCGAGACTTAAATCACAAAAACTTGGATTAAATTGAAATAAATGCACACTCCCTATGAAATTTAGTGTAGGGGGTGTGCATTTTTAGTAGGGGGTATACACTTTTTAGCGGAAGTAGAAAGCCAGTGTTTTAGCGGCTTTGAGTATGATTACGAAATAAATGCAGCAATTTTCTCAGCAACGACTATCTGATATAAAATTTAGCCTACTCATCATTGGTTTCTGTTATTGTAGATCTTTTCATACTGTAGTGAGTAGTTCTGCGAGTCACGTTATCTTCAACTACTTGAATATTGCTACGTCTTATTTTTTTCAACTGAACTTTATCAAATAGATCCTGTGAAATAATAGGTGGGTGGCAGTCCATTGATAAGTATTTCTGAAATTCGCCTTTGTTGATTTTTCTGTTATTGCTAGGATATTCAAGGCCATAAGTTTTCCCAACCACCACATTGCCCGTGTATTTTTCATTTGAAAGCATTGTATCAATTGTACGCTTGGCCCAATGATCTTTGCCAGTTGGAGAATTTATACATTCTTCTTTAAGATAACGAATTATTGCTAGAATGCTATATCCACTAAGATATAACTCATAAATTTTTTGTACTACTTTGGATTGAGCTTCATCTATAACAATATTTCCATCATAATCATTAATATACCCATAACACTTGCGATTATAAAATTTTGAGTTTCCGGTCTCAAATCCACGTCGAATACTCCACCTAATATTTTGGCTTCTTGATTCACTATCAGCTTGTGCTAATGCTTCGAGAATAGACAACAGAAAAGTCTTGCTTGTCTCTGAAATATTAATGTTTTCAATTTCAAAGTAGACATCAACAAGCAGGCTACGCAATTTATTTATCACATCGAGTGTGTCCACTGTATTTCGTCCAAAACGACTTACTGATTTGGTAATTATCAAGTCGATTTTGCGGTCATAGCAATCCGAGAGCATTCTTTGGAATTCTACTCTGTCGGTAGTGTTTTTCCCGGATTTAATATCTGCATATACATCAACCAGTTCCCAATCAAGGTGCCGCTTAACCATCTGCTTATATTGGTGGATTTGGTTGTTAAGGCTTTTTATTTGATCAGCATGCGCAGTGCTGACTCTGCAGTATATTGCTACCCTCACTTTTAGCATGAGAGATATTCTCTCGATTTTCGTGACTTTTCTTTCATTACTAATTTCGCATCATTTCTTTAAAAAAATTGAAAAGATAAAATTTCCCTATTTATATATTTCTCATATGAAAATTTCATCCGATATAATGATTATTGCCAAATTGTAATAAAATAATTAGCAAACCACCTCACTTCGAAATTAGATTTACATTTAGGCTATGTTAAAGAGTAGTGTTGAAAATCATACACACCAATTATAGCCAATATTATCCTTTTGTTGTATAATAGAGTTAATTTGGATTTGTAATTTATGGCGTAGATAAATGAGTATAGGGAGTAAAGGATATGACATTATAAAGAAAAATATAGTTTCTATGTTAAATGATTGAATAAGTGAACCGATGCAATGTATAATTAAATAAGGAGAACAATGGTCTAATTTTAAAAAGAAATAAATTTAATGTGAGGAGATGTAAAATAGAAAAAATAGTATATATATCATTAGTAGTTTCAAATATAATACAAAAAAAGGATTGAACAAAAAATATTTATTCGTGGTAGATGACAGTAATAAAGATAAAAGTTATGATAAAGTTGATTTTTTAATTATGTGATTTATGAACAACAGCATAATATTGCGGTGCAAATTTATATTAAGTGGGAGATGTTCCACTATTGTAGCAATAAATCGGAAATTGTAGAGTTGTTTTATTTTTAGCAATATACAATATTAGAGGAGGAATCATCATGGGATTATTTGGGAAATTATTTGGAGGTATTAGTGGTTTAACAGCGACCTGTCCTCGTTGCGGAGCAACAATGCATGGTGACGGAGAACGGTTTGAATGTCCTAACTGTACTAATGGCGGAGTTTATTTCATGGAAGATGGGGAATTGGTAGATTCATTGGATAGAGGTAGAGGACGTAGCGGAAGGACTTGTATAAGTTGTCAAAATTCATTGGATGGTGGGGTACGTACGGCTGAATGGGAAGACGGAGATAACGCTGAAGCTTATATTACCTGCCCCCACTGTCGTTACCATAACCCTTTTTAATTCTATATAATCAAACATATAGCGTTTTAATTTGAAATGTAGAAGTGTGGTCTAGAATATGGACTGGAAACTCTTTCTGAGCAATGAAAAGATGAGGCACAGATATGAGTGCATGGTCAGAAGTTTCTATTTCATACGCCACCTTGCCCTCGAAATACAAGAAAATGATATTCACTCACTAGTGACTTAAAACAGATTGACTGGGGCAAGGTAAGGCCGCTGAGTAATCCCACGATAACCAGAATGCTTACGATTGCAACAGGCGTGTTTACCACCGTTGATGCCGGTGAAGCTATTAACACTCAAAAATACTGGGTGTAATCAATTACGTTGGCGTCGGATGGTTCGCCATTGCTATCGGCGAGGATATTACTTGGTGTTTGAAAGCTAGAAGCGTCAAGAAAATAAAGCAAATGCATGAGGATCTTAAACAGTTTGCATACACGTAATCTAATGAAAATATTTATAAAAGGATAGGTGCCCATATGAATATCGATAAATTCGGCTTAACCGTTGACCAAACAGAGATTCTATACAATCTCGAATACTACAAAACCCTAAATGACATACGAACCACAAAATTGCCTATTAACAATGAAGGCGTAAAGCGTCTGAAACAGGACTGGCTTGCTGAGTGGAAAGAGAACATCTCAAAAGGTTTTTCAAGTTTCTTGCAAATTGAGGGTGCTGAACTACATTGGTATTCAGAGCAAGAGTTAATTCAGAAAATTGAGGAAAACGAGCCGCACAACACGTGGTTTCGTTTGATTCTGCTTGAAGCAATGATTTTTGCGCCCTATTATCCTTTGGGATTTGAAGAAGACAAAAAAGGCAATGATATACCTAGCAAGAAATATAAAGATTTGAAAAACATCATTAATGGATATAGGAAAGGCAACGGCGACGACTATATTGATTCGTTTTTCTCCGGAAGCTATTATTCATTAGGCTACATCAAGAGGCTTCGAAAGTGCTATGACAAAATTCTGCGCGAACTTAATGAAGTTCTCAAAACAGTCATTACTTCGTTGTCTATCACGACAATAATAGCGATTGTCACTATTGCGACAGCCGGTGCATTTGCTCCAGCAATTGCCGTTGCGTTGGTAGGTTCAAATTTCGCCGGACTTAGCGGAGCCGCCTTAACAAGTGCTTGTCTTGCCTACCTTGGCAGCGGTGCAATTGCTATCGGTGGTGCCGGAATGGCTGGTGGCACGATAGCTATTGTTGGTGGAGGCGCGGTTTTGGGATTCGGTGTGGGTGCTGGTATCGGCGGTATAGTTGGTGCTGTTGGTTTGCTTGGAAAGCAAAACACCATTTTACAATCTGCAAAGCTCCTTGTTTCGGTCAAAGAAATATTCCTCAATGACGAACACGATACCGTTTATTCAAACAGCGTATATGAGAAGTACGTGAAGAACATTATGGATATCGAAAAATGTATCGTCGAATTAAGACTTCAAGCAGACGTGGCGAACGGCAAAATAAAGAAGGAACTCCAAGGCAAGATAAAGAAAGCCAAAGGGTCCGTTGATGCTATGAAAATAGCAAGAATAAATTTGAATAGATTTATGAGTTCTTTCAAAGAGGGATTGGCCCAAGAATAGAGTTGCACATGCGCGCAAACTGAAGTGGCACCCTAAGTTCATTAATAGAGTGTCTTGCCATATTATCAGGATTATCCCCCACATACATAGTCACTCCGGACTCGAATTCTTCCACGGTAGATTTGTCTTCGTAGACAGTGACCTTCTCAATCAGCAGCCTGACTAGTTGCTCGTCATATTCAGTAAAGCGGTGGGCTGTTACTGCAGGAATGCAATCATATTGGCAATATTTCTGCTCTGTTCATCCCGGCGTGCATTCTGTTGGGAAGAAGATTATCCTATTGCAGAATGTCTGTTTCAGCTTTGTGTGGAATGCGAGAGTGAAGGATACATTGCTCGCGATAATTCACTATTTTCAGTATGCGATTTTATGGTATAACGTGTATTTTTGCTATATTGTATCAAAATTTGGGGTTAGCCTAACCATCTCATAAGAAAACAACAAGTTTGATACAATGGAAAACCCTTGAATTCAGGGGTTTTCGTTGTTTTTTGGAGTAAATATAAGAGGAAAATTAAACTTGAAAGCATAAAAGATGGGATTAAATTGAAAAAATGCACACCCCTTATGGATTTTGGTATAGGGGGTGTGCATTTTTAGCTTGCGGTGTGCACTTTTTAGCGAAACTATTTTTAAGCTTCTTATAAGCAAGAAATATATATGGCCTGTTTAGAATTAACAAAACATAATTAATACTCTAATGAGTTTCTATACTATGTGAAGGATTTAGTGTAAGAAAATAATCCATCACATATTATAGAAACACACTCAACTGAACAGGCATAAAAATTAAGACAGAAGTGGATGTGCTTTAGTATAGAAGTAAAAGATGTATTTTGCTATAATTGTTTCAAGGAGCTGTGATATTCATGTCAAAATATAATATGGGTCAGTGTGAAGAAATGAATTGTAAACTTACCATAACAGAATTGTGTAATGAAATAGCGGAAGAAAATATAGAAATGGATGCTAGCTTTAATGATACTTTAAGAGATAAGTTCAGTAATCATTATAAAACTGGGATTATAGATAAGTTAGAGAGCAAATTAAACTTTCGTATAAATGATTTTGATGAACAATATGCCAAACTGAAAATATTGAAAATGTTTTACTATATAGAAAAAAATGGAGTGAGCGTACATAACAAGAAATCTCCTATCGAAACAAGAACTCGAATTATTGATATTTTAAATAAGCCACGATTGGATAACATTAATACAGACTTTTCTTTGGTCAGTCAATATGGATTAATATTTGGAAACATGAAGGCAGAGGTTGAAAAAGAGGTTAATGAATGTAGTGTAAAAAGCAAAAAAGAAAAATTGGAGTCTTTTAATGCTTATTGGGAAGTAATCCTTGATAAGTTATTTGATTATGTTTTTACAGATAAGGCATTGGAAAAGCCTGAAGAAACAATGATGGAATTAAATAGAATAGAAAATTTCCTTACAGAACGGGTTTTACAAAAACTTCCACAGGCTTCAAATATGCAATTACAACATAAGGAAAGGTTGAATGATACATTTTATAATATGCTTCTTTGTCATGAGATGATTTGTAATGAGGCTGATAGGTTGAATATAAATTATCAAATCCATACGGAGGAAGACCCTTCAGCTGAGTATGTTGAATGTTTTATTAAATATGAAAACTGGACAGTCAAACCAGAACTTATACCGATGATTGCTGAACTGATTGATAATGGAATAGAGAATGCGGCTGCAGAGATAGTATTGATGTTAATTGCTGGTAAAAAAGGACTGGATGATGATGAGTGTAAAAATATAAAATTCGCATTGGGTTATGCAGAAGTCCTTTTGGAGTGGCTTAAAAAGTTTAAACAACCGGATTTTTCAAATGGCTATTATTTATCATGGTTTGTATCAGTTGTTCAGGAAATTTCCGTTGTTAAGGAGAATGATGAGCGTCTGAAAAATGATTATTATGGCAATAAGTATACTAATAAACCATTATTATCTGCTTTAAAGAAACCAGATAAGGCGGAGGCAGTTTTTATTAAAGCTTGGATAAAAAAAGTAGAAAATCGCTATGCTGTAAATTTGGGTGCATATGAATTGATAAAGAAAAAGCGGTTAGCAGAGAATGTTATTTATAAAATCAAACAGAAAATTTTTTCGTATCAGAACTTAGATGATTTGGAAACTGCAAATCATTTTATTGCTCATTTTGTAGCAAGAAGTTTAATCAGTAGAGAACTTGCGATGACTGTAGGAAATGAATTTGCATATAAAGTTGCAGAAAGAACCGGATATGAGTCTTTCCAATTATGTGAGAATGCAGTAAACGTTTTTGATATGTTTAGAGAGTTTTTAGTTTGTACAGGTACATTGGAGAGAGTTGCGGATGAAGTGGCAGATATGGTTTTGGAATTTGAAGAAGAGCAAAGTACTGTAATTGCAAAAAAGATGAAATATGAGTTCAACCTGCATCTTAGCAGTTCTTATGATAAAAATTTTATGCTTCTATTTTGGGTGAATAGATATACAAAGATAATAGAGTATGATAATTTTTTTGAGATTATTGCTGATGAGAGTGTAGATGAAATTATCAGATTAGGATTAGAAAAATTTATAATAAAATAATTTTTCTGACGGTATACTCACATACAAATATAAAGTTTTGCTATATTATTTAATTAAAATAACAAAAGGAGAGGATGTAAGTGGGAACATTACATGATTTAGAAATACTTTATATTCCAGGTGAATATTACTACGGGCAAAAAATTAATGGAAAGAAAAATTATTTACACACTTGTAGGAATCTACATTACAATGGATGTGGTGGGAAACAAACTTTTATAGGTAGCAAATTATTACTTTATGGCGTTGATGAAAATAATCAAGAAGTTCAAATACCTATAAAAAATGAAATACTACAAACTTTCAATCGGAATAAAATAACTGAATTCTTTGCAAGTAAAGTTGAGAGTGCATTACCAAAAGAGGTTACAATATGTAAGAACGATGATGGAAGATATTGCTTGAGTAAAGATTCTTGTCGTATTATCTATAGAAAAATACATGCTAGAAAAAAATTATATATTTAGTGAAATTAACTAATAAAAGGAGGTAAAGGCAAAATGATTAATTTGAGTAAAAGTATAAGATGTTCCAATTGTGGAATTAACGAGATAACCGATTTATCAGATTATGTGGTATCAGAAGATATAGATGAACGTGAGATGGGAGAAGAAATAGAATACACCGTAGAAGGTGAACATATTTGTAGTAATTGTAACTCTAGTTACGATATAAGTGGGTCAGTTTGGGAGTACCCGGTTGGGATGTACAATGATGATTCAATAGAAGTATCCTAAGTATGTTAGGAAAGAGGTTATCAATATGAGCGAGGGGCAGACTGTTAGAAAACATAAATTCATATTATCTATAACTATAAAAAAACAACGTATGTTTCTTCAAACGGATCACGTTGAGTGCGTTGCAAGGATAGAGAGGAAATAGGCTGGTAGCAAAGGGTTAGAGGATTTTAGGTAAAAATTAAAGCGTGTTTTATGTTCCCTCAAACGAGTGTTTGAGGGAATTTTCAATTCAGGGGGTCACCCTTGGAATTAGAATTTGATGGTGTTTTGCGTTAAGGTATAGGGTATTGCAAAATTGTATGGGAAAATGGAAAAAACGGCACCCTTAAAATTTAGAATTAATATTATTGTGGAATATTAATTTATATTTAACTAAGAGTATACATAAAAAATATATCCATACATTTGCTTTATACAAATTTATGGATATTCTTATTTTCAACCATTTCTATTAATTCGGCCACAGGGTGTTTACAATAAAGACTTAGTAAATTATTATCTTTGAAGTGCTTCTTAGCAAGTTTTAGTTTAGCAGTTTTAATATCAATTTTAAGCTGTTGTTCAATTAGCCATTTTGTTGCATTAATGCAATTTTCATTTGAATTCCAAAAATTTCTAGGAACATTTGGCAACTCCCATTGTTTAAATCTATTAGGGTAGACTGAGTTTATAGCCTCAAAGGGGCTTGAATTAAAGCAACTTTGAATCATGCCATACAGATTATTGTCTTTATAAATTTGTTTGGAGTAAAATCCTTTTATCTCGGAATTAGACCATTTTAATTTATTTTCAATAAGCCACTTAACAGCTATAATGCCTTCTGCTTTGCTCCAGTAATCATTCTTTACATGATCAGCTAATTGCCACTTTTTAAATCTTCCAGGGTATGTTGCTTCCAACGCTTCAAAAATAGTGCAATTGAAAGCTCTTTTTAACATGCCAAGTAGATTGTTTTTTATGAATATATCTTGATTTAATTTCTCGGTGATTTCATTTTCAGACCATTTAAGATGTTCTTCAATTAGCCACTTTGTAGCACATATAGCATTTTCTTTTCCTTTTTCACCTTGCCAGTAATCATTAGGTGCATTAACAAAATCCCATGCATGAAAGTCTTTTTCAGGATATGCATCTTTAATAGCAGCGAATGGACTATCATTATATTTAGAGCATAGTAATCCTCCAAGTTTATTTTCTTTAAATGTGATTTTACGAAACTTTTCTTTAATATCATCATCAGTCCAGTTTAGTATGTTTTCAATTAAATATCTTGTAATATGTGGTGAGTATATAGCACTTTCATCACCTTGCCAAAAATAGTTAGGGAATTTTTTTATCTTTTTAATTCTAACTAATGATAAAAATTAATTGATTTGAGAATTATGTTCCCAGGCTATTTTAATTTTTTTTTATTGAAGTTTATATCGAGAAAGCAACAGTGTATGAAAAGAAAAAATAGCAAAATATGGTTGATTTTTGCGTGAAAATATGATACGATATAAAAAAATGAATATTTTATGATTTCAGCAAGAAACAATCTATGGGATTGGTGAGTTGAGTTACAAAACTACGCTTCAAGAGGAAGTAGAGTGATGTGGTCTATGGAAAAATAATGGACTAATAACTGTGCTTTTGCACAGTTTTTTTTGTTTGTATTAAAATAAAACATTAATAAAAGGAGATTATTATGAGTGAATTTAAAAATCTAACACCTGCTGAGGTTATTAAAAGAATGAAAAATATTCCTGCAATGTCTATTGTAGGAGCATCTGGGTCTGGAAAAACGACAGCTGTCAGCAATTTGTTAAATCAGGATATTGCACTTTATACATCAATAGGCATAGGGGAAAAAAGCCAGACAACAATTATTCCTAGTAATTTCATTTTAGACTCACGAATTGAGAAAAATTATGATTTTGCATTATTTATTACAAAAAAAGAATTAGACAAGAAATTAATTATGGGAAAAATATTTGAAGCGATTGCAGACGAATTTATTGATAATGATTATGACATTGAAGATGCAAGTAGAACTATAGAAGATTGTGAGTGGACAGGAAAATTTTTAGAACCTAAAGACGCTTCGTATCATTTGAATTCTATTAAGGATGAATTAGATATTAGCAAACTTGTTGAATTATCTAAAGAAGCATTAGGCAATGTTGATATAGCACTTTTTGAACAAAGAGTTTCCGAAAGAAAAAGTGCATTAGGGAAAAAAGCTCCTAGGGCAAAAGATTTAAAAAGAGAAGTATTTACTGAGTATTGTTTAGATTCAGACTTAAATGTGAATATTGCTAATTGGGTACAACGCATGGAAAGTGTAATAAGTAATAAATTAAAAAAAATTTTTGGTGTAGATAATCCTTTTGATCATATTTTTTCTTGTACAACCACTGATGAAGGTAAAAATATTCTTGTAGAACTCTATAATCCTGAAAAACCTTATAGTTTGATTATTGAAACAATAGATATTGCATGTAGACCAAGAGAAGAAGCTATAAGTATAATGAAACAAAAAAATCCAAGAATCCCGTTTAGAATGAAATTAATGGATACTATTGGTATGACACAAGAAGGGCTCGATGAATATTCACTTGGTCTAGGTATTGATAGGGCACTTGCAAAATCTGTAAATGGGATTATACTCCTCATTAATCTAGAAGAAAGAGAAGACACTATTCGAAATATTTGTGAAGGTCTTAATGAAAAAATAAATAAATTGAAAAATAAAAGTGATGTCTACATACTATTCTCCAAGGGAGATAAGCTGACAGAAACAAAAATTGATAAAAGAAAAGCTGGTCTAAAGACTAATCAAGAAGATTATAATCGAGAGATAGAAGTGATATTGAAAGAAATATCTGATTCGATTGAAAAACATTCTAGATTACTTGATTCAAATATTGCTGGAATGAGATGGCAATCTCTATCGTATAAAGATGAAAGTATTGATCCTCGAATCATCGCTATTAAGGGAAATAATGAGTTTTCAGATGAAGAAAGGTCAGGATATATCAAATATTTCTTACCAGAAGGCTTATTTGAGTTTATAATTGATGCATTAAATGAACAACAATTAAGACTATTACCAAAAAATTCAGAGCCAATTCTTGTTACTGTAAATAATATTGAAGAAAATCCTTTAAAAGTATGTATATTGCAGAAAAAATTGAATGATATCTTAGATGAAATCAGTCAATATTTAAGTGCTAATAGTTCAGTAGTTGGACAATACAAAGGTATTCCGGATGATGTTGATTATTTTCATTCAACGATATCAACATATTATTATAAACTTAAAAATGGACAAGGTCATACTTCAAGGGCGAAAGTATATGGTAATATCTCTATTAACATGAAAAGGCTAATACGGAATGCTCTAAGTAATCATAATTTAAATATCAATGAAATTTTAAATAAAGGGTCATTGGATATATTATTCGACAATCTCGAAGATAGAGAAATAAATAATATTTTAATAAAAATAAATCTAGATTCAAAATTAGTTGCTCAAGCTACTGTGGATGAGCAGAAAGAAATTTTAAAGAAGTATTATTTAGATTTAATTATAAACAATACAGATTGGATTGAATATCAAGTATCAAATAGGGTATCAATGAATTTGTCATATGATAATGAATATATAAAAACCCAAATTGATGAAATATACTTTAGGCCTGGTATTTCATATACAGAAACATTTAAAATAATGCAATCAAGATTCAGAGAAATATTTGCAAGTGAAGATTTCAAAAAATTACTATGTGAAGAAATTGGAAATGTTTTATCAGACATTATAAACAGAGGATTTGTTGTAATATAGAAAAAACTGAATAAGTATAAGATATTAACAAGAAGCAGTCTACGGGACTGATGAGTTAATGTACAGAACTAAACTTCAATGAGAAGCAAAGTGATGTAGTCTTTTTGTGATAATGAAATAGACTAAAACTGTGCTCTCGCACAGTTTTTTTGTTTAATAATAACTAATCAAAGGAGAAGATAATGTGAAAAATGTAAAAAATAGTGTTGGTAAAACAGTATGCCGAGTAGATAATCAAGGTAAGATAGTTGAGATTTTACATAAGGGCGTTAAAACGTTGATAAAGTTTCTACCTGATGGAAATGCTGAAATAATAAATGTAAATCAAAAATAAGTATAATGCAAAATCATAGAGCTGCAAGACGGCCAGGATGAATACCCAATTTTACGGGTGTTCCCTGGCCGTTTTTTGTTTTTATATTTTGCTAAAAAGTTTTTTAAATAGGAAATGAATCTACCTATTTAACTTTTATTATTAATCTATAGAGCAAGGGAAGGAGGTGAAGAAAGCGATGGGACCAAATGAAAGACGCACGGAAATCATGGAAACTCTCTGCCTCAGAAAGCAGGAAACAATGTCAAATTTGGCATTTGAATTTGGTGTCAGTATCAGAACTATTAGAAATGATATTGACCTCCTGTCGCTTTCTTACCCCCTGGAAACTATACGTGGACGTTATGGCGGTGGTGTCCGGGTTATAGACGGATTTTATATGAATCGGAAGTACCTAAAACCTGAACAGCAGGCATTCCTGGAACGACTTAGTACAAGCCTTTCTAGGAATGACCTAGCCATGATGAACAGCATAGTGAAAGACTTTGCTCTGAATAAATAGCTAAGGAGAACACCCACGAATGCAGAAAGGATGGTGAATAAAATTAATAAGGCATCTAAAATTTGAGTGAAAGGATCGATAGCTATGAGTGATATATATTTGACCCTAGCTGACGGGTTAGAGAAACTTGCAATCGGATATCGTGCATTGGCATCTGAGAACATCAATGAAATAGTTAAATATAAGCATATAGCAGGGGAGTTAAAGCTTAACAATAACATTAGCGTACAGGATATAAGTGCAGTTCTTGCTGAAAAAAGCAATGAGGGTAAGTCAGATAAAATTAAGGCTCTGTTAATGAAATATAATGCAGAAAAATTAGTTAAGGTTAGACCAGTAGATTATGCTGTTATTTTTGAAGAGGCTAAGAAACTTTAAGTATTTAAAATGTTAAAAATCAAGTTTTTATTAATGTAACCAACATAAATGGGAAAAAGTGAATGAACTGAAAGGAGCTGAACAAAAGGTTGTTTTGTAATTTGAATTTAAAGCCAGGAGTTAGAGTCGAGTTTAAGCAGAATAAACGGGATAAGATGGGCAGTCATGGGACTGTGGTAAAAGAATATCCATTTTTTATTGTCATCGATTTAGGGAAATACAAGGTTTCAGCAAATAAGGCGTCTCTCATTTGTGGAGATGAAAGGCTTGAACGTATTTGATAAGTTTCAAAATGAGAGGAGAAAAAGTATGAATAATGATCTTATAATTAAGGGTTTAGAAATGATTATTGTGGGTTTAAGGGAGGATTTAGTAGAAGTAGTTAAAGGAAAAGCTCTTCATATAGAATCTACTAAACCTAAAGTAGAAACTTTCACACTTGAAAAAGTACGGGGAGTCTTGGCTTCAAAATCACAAAATGGGAAGCAACCAGAGGTCAAATCATTAATAACTAAATATGGAGGGAAAAAACTTACTGATATAGATCCAGCTTGTTATAAAGATCTATTAAAAGAAGCTGAGGGGCTGTAATGGGGATGCACTGTCTACTCTCTGCGAGCTCAGCCCATCGCTGGATACATTGCAATAAAAGCGCAAGACTTGAAGAAAATTTTGAAAACTCAACTAGTGTTTTTGCAGAAGAGGGAACCTACATGCACGAACTAGGGGAGTTAAGACTTGGTAGATATATTGGTGCTGTAAAAGAAAGTAATTATAAGAAAAAGCTAAAGGCGGTACAACTCAACCAATTTTTTAATTCAGAGATTGAGGAATCGGTAGAAGTTTATGTAGCTTTTGCAATTGAATTAATTGAGGCGACCAGGAAGAGTTGCAAAGATCCAATTATTTTGCTTGAACAAAGACTGGACTTCTCAAAATATGTTAAGAGTGGGTTTGGCACAGGAGATCTTGTAATTGTAGCAGATGGCACTCTTGAAATAGTGGATTTAAAGGGAGGGGCTGGGGTATCAGTTTCCGCAGAATGCAACCCTCAAATGCAGCTTTATGCTCTTGGAGCTTTGATTCTATTTGATTGTTTATATGATATTAAAGCTGTGCGTATGAGTATTTGTCAGCCACGTTTGAATAACATATCAACATATGAGTTATCAGCCGAAGAGCTCTTAGCTTGGGCAGAAGATGTGTTAAAGCCAGCAGCCCAACTTGCATGGGATGGAGAGGGAGAATTTGAACCTAGCGAATACACCTGTAAATTTTGCAGAGCAAAAGCGACCTGTAGAGCCAGGGCTGAGAAGAACTTGGAAATGGCAAGATTTGAATTTAGACAGGCATCTTTATTAACTAAAGATGAAATAACAGAAGTATTATCGCAGGCAGATGATATTGCAAAATGGTGTAGGGATATTTGGGCGTGGGCAGAAGCTATGGCAATTGATGGTGAGGATTTTGAAGGATTCAAGGTCGTTTCGGGTAGAAGCAATAGGGCCTACGGTGATGAAAAATCTGTAATAAAAAAACTCACGGAAGCCGGATATTCTGACGATGAGATTTATGCCAGAAATCTAAAAGGAATAACAGCTCTTGAAAAAGTGTTAGGTAAAAAAGTATTTTCAGAAGTACTAGCTGGACTAATTACTAAACCACCGGGTAAATACACGATGGTTTCAGACTCAGATAAAAGACAAGCAGTTATACTAAACAATACGGCAGAAGCCGAATTTAAGGAGGAAATTTAATTATGGAAAACAAAACGTCAACAAAGGTGATCACAGGACTCGCAAGATTTAGTTATGCAAATGTACATGAGCCAAAATCAATCAATGGTGGAGATGCTAAGTATTCGGTGTCCTTAATTATTCCAAAATCGGACATAAAGACAATTCAGGAAATTAAAGCAGCAATAGAAAATGCAAAACAAGATGGCAAGTCTAAGTTCGGTGGTAAAATACCTGCTAGTTTAAAAACACCGCTCCGAGATGGTGATGCAGAGCGTCCAGAGGATGAAGCATACAAAAACAGTTTTTTCTTAAATGCAAATTCAAAAGATAAACCAGGTCTAGTAGATAAGAATGTAAGACCCATACTTGACCCCGAAAACGTCTATAGTGGGGTTTATGGAAAAGCAAGTATTACCTTTTATGCTTTTAACACTAATGGGAATAAAGGCATAGCTTGTGGCCTTGGAAATCTACAAATTATTAAAGATGGAGAACCATTAAGTGGTCGTAGCAGAGCAGAGGATGATTTTGCAACTGCTGAAGAGGATGATTTCTTGAGCTAAAGAATGTTGAGGATAGGGGGTGTAATTAAGTTTATACCCTTTTAATCCTATAAGGGGGTGGAAAAATGAGTGTATTATCTATTGATTTAGAAACATTTTCTGATATTGATTTAATAAAATGTGGTGTTTATGCATACACAGCAAGTGATAAATTTGAAATATTATTAATGGCATACGCCTTTGAATCAGATAAGGTACAAATAGTAGATATTGCAAGTGGCGAGAAATTTCCAGATGAAATAATAGTAGCAATTCAAGATGAAACAATCACAAAGACTGCATATAATGCGCAATTTGAAAGAACTTGTTTGTCATCATTTCTTAAGATACCGTTATCCCCTGTTGGTTGGAGTTGTACTGCGGTGCAGGCAGCAATGCTTGGACTTCCATTATCACTTGCTGGTGTTGCACAGGTTTTAGGACAAGAGCAACAGAAAATGCGTGAGGGTAAAGATTTAATTAGGTACTTCTGCATTCCATGCAAACCAACATTTATAAATGGAAACAGAACTCGTAATCTCTCACATCATGAGCCAGAGAAGTGGCGAACCTTTAAGGATTATTGTATTAGGGACGTTGAGGTGGAAATGGAAATCCGTAGGAAGATAGCAAAGTACCCAATCATCCCAAAAGAGCAAGAGTACTATATCTTGGATCAGCAGATTAATGACCGAGGTGTATTAATCGATAGAAAGTTAGTGGGGCAAGCCATAGCTTGCGATAAATTAAATAAAGAGGAAACTTTTGAACAAGCACAACGGCTTACTGGACTTAATAATCCAAACTCGGTGGCTCAGCTAAAGGGTTGGCTACTTGAGAATGGTGTAGAAGTTGAGAGCCTTTCTAAAAAGGTGGTAACTGATTTAGCAAAAGAGTCTGATGGTGAGGTTGAACAATTGCTGAACTTGAGATTACAGCTTGCAAAAACCTCTATAAAAAAATATGAAGCAATGGATAGAGTAGCATGCCCGGATGACAGAGTGAGAGGACTATTTCGATTTCATGGAGCAAATAGGTCGGGGCGATGGAGTTCCCAGCTAATTCAGGTACAGAATTTGCCACAAAACCATGAGAGGGATTTAACCCTAGCAAGAGACTTATTAAAGCAAGGTAGCTTTGATGAACTAGAATTATTCTTCGAAAACGTGCCAAACCTGCTATCAGAGCTGATTCGTACGGCTTTTATACCAAAACCGAACCATCGCTTTATTGTAGCTGATTTTAGTGCGATTGAGGCACGAATTATTGCGTGGTTAGCCGGTGAAAAATGGCGAATGGATGTGTTTGCGACCCATGGCAAAATTTATGAAGCATCCGCAAGTCAGATGTTCAAGGTTCCAATTGAAGAAATAACTAAAGGTTCACCACTTAGGCAAAAGGGTAAAATAGCGGAACTCGCACTTGGATTTGGTGGAGGAGCTGGTGCACTAACCGCAATGGGCGCTTTAGAGATGGGTGTTGAAGCAAGTGAACTTCAACAACTTGTTACCGCATGGAGAATTGCTAATCCTAACATTACAAAGCTATGGTGGGATATTGATAAGGCTGCAATTAAAGCAGTTAAAGATAAGATGCCACAGACCATTGGCGGAATTCATATTGAAATGAGGAGCGGTATTCTTTTTATTACTCTACCATCTGGGCGCAAGCTTTCTTATATAAAGCCCAGGATTGAAATTAATAAGTTCGGTAGAGAGGGCATTACTTATGAAGGTATTGGCACGAGCAAACAATGGTGCAGAATTGATACTTATGGGCCAAAGCTTGTGGAAAACATAGTGCAGGCTGCAGCTCGTGATCTGCTCGCAGAATCCATGGTAAATGTGGCTAAGGCAAGATATAAAATAGTAATGCATGTACACGATGAAATAATCATTGAAGCACCTATGGAGTTCGGGTCATTAAACGGTGTTTGCGATATCATGGCAATCGCTCCAAATTGGGCAAAAGGGTTACCTCTTCGTGCAGATGGATTTGAATGTGATTATTACAGAAAGGACTAGGATTAGGAGGGAGAGTTAATGATAATATCGGTAGCTGATAGCAAGACTGCAAAGCACTGGAAAAACATTGAGATGTCGTGGGAAGAATTTTTAAAGCGGGCAAAAACAACAATTAGAACTACTGAAACGGTAGCTGAATATAAGAAACTTCTTAAACCAAAGCAAGATGAACTAAAAAATGTAGGTGGATTCGTTGGAGGAAAATTAAAAGAGGGTAAGCGTAAAACAGGTTATGTAGAGCACCGCTCTATGCTTACTTTAGATATGGATTATGCATCAGTTGATATATGGGAGCAGCTCACGCTTTTTTATGACTTCGCCTGTTGTATTTACAGTACACATAAACACACTGAGGAAAAACCAAGGCTTAGACTTATTATTCCACTTGCAAGAGTGGTCACTGAAGAAGAGTATACAGCAATAGGAAGAAAAGTAGCACAGAGCATAGGCATTGAGCAATTTGATGATACAACTTATCAGCCTGCAAGGCTTATGTTTTGGGCGTCAACTTCAAGTGATGGGGATTTCGTATTTGAGAGTCAAGAAGGCGAGCATTTAGACCCGGATAAGATCCTTGCTAGTTATAAGGATTGGAGAGATACTTCTTCTTGGCCTGTATCCTCAAGGCAGACTACCATAATAAAAAAAGCAATAACGAAACAATCAGATCCACTTGAAAAGCCTGGAGTAATAGGTGCCTTTTGTAGGGCCTATTCCATTCAAGATGCCATTGATACCTTTATCCCAGACGTATATAAGCCAAGCGTAATGGAAGGGAGATATGACTACATTCCGGCTGATTCAGTTGCAGGTGTACTTATTTATGATGATAAGTTTGCTTTCTCCCATCATGCAACGGACCCGGCATGCAGTAAGCTATGTAATGCCTTTGATATTGTTCGTTTGCACAAATATTCAGAGCTTGATGGCAAGGCTTCAGAAGATACTTCGCCAACAAAACTACCATCATTTAAAGCCATGCAGGAGTTTGCAATTGCAGATGATAAGGTAAAACTTCAACTTGCAATTAACAGACAAGCTCAGGTAAAGGCTGATTTTACGACGGAGGGTGATGACTGGCAGACTAGACTTAATGTAAACAAAAATGGACAGATAAAAGATGATTTACAAAATCTTGTTATTATTATGCAAAATGATGACAATTTAAAAGGTATAGCTTATAACCAACATCGTGATGGAATTGATGTTAAAGGCACATTAGATTGGAAACAAATTAAATGTGGATGGAATGATTCGGATATGTCAGCACTTAAAGTATATTTTGATAAATCATATGGCGTTTGGTCACCAGCTAAGATAAAAGAAGCACTTGTTGCAGTTGCAGCGGAGAGGGCATATCATCCTATAAAAGAATATTTAGATGGATTACCAAATTGGGATGGCATAGAGCGCTTAGAAATACTCTTAATTGACTATTTAGGAGCAGAAGATAATAAATATTCAAGAGCTGTAATAAGGAAAACTCTTGTGGCTGCAGTTGCAAGAATTTATGAACCCGGAACTAAATTTGATAGTATTTTAATTCTTAATGGTCCTCAAGGAATAGGTAAAAGTACATTATTCGCAAGGCTAGGATCTATATGGTTTTCTGATAGTCTTACCATAACTGATATGCGTGATAAGGCGGCAGCAGAGAAATTGCAAGGCTACTGGCTACTTGAACTTGGAGAACTAGCTGGAATTAAGAAAACAGATGTAGAAACTGTAAAATCGTTTGTTTCGAGAACAGATGATAAGTACCGTGCCAGTTATGGAGTAAATGTTGAAAGCCACCCAAGACAGTGCGTGGTAGTTGGTAGCACCAATAGTGAAAGTGGTTTTTTAAGAGATATCACTGGGAATCGAAGGTTTTGGCCTGTTAGAGTAAGTGGAAAAAGCGTTAAAAAAGCATGGGAACTTAAAGAGATAGACCAGATATGGTCAGAAACCTTATCTGTATATAGAAAAGGTGAAGATCTATTTCTTAAAGGTGATGAAGCACAAATAGCAATGTCAGAACAAGCCGATGCTATGGAATCTGACGATCGTGAGGGATTGGTCCTTGAGTATCTTGAAAAGCTACTACCAGAGAATTGGAGCTCTTTGAATTTATATGAGCGTAGAAGTTTCTTAAGTGGTGGTGAGTTTGGCGGCACTGCAGTTGGGGTTATAAAACGCACGCTTGTTTGTACTATGGAAATTTGGTGTGAGTGTTTTGGTAAGGATTCTGCCAATCTTAAAAAGGCAGATTCTTATGAAATTACTGCGATAATTGCTAGAATTGATAAATGGAAGCCGTATGATGGAACCAAAAGTGGTGCTACAAGGTTCCCAATTTACAATAAGCAAAGAGCTTTTAGAAGGGTGGAATAAGAATAATATTATTTAATCTAGTTCCAAGAATATGAGAAACAAGTGGTACAAGCCTATATGTTGTACCGAGGTTATGTTCCATTAAAGAAATGAGCTAATATAAGGGATAACATATAGATAGGAACAAGGGAACAAGAAAAACTATTATGAGATAAATAATATAAAAAAAGAGTAATAAGAGGGTGCGTATGGAGTATGTAGCACGTAAGGGATTTTTGACCCCTTGTTCCAGAGGTTGTTCCAGATAAGAAAGGAGCATAAAATGCGTGAAAGTATAATTGAAAAAGCATTAAGCCTCGCAGTGAAAAAACGTGGAGGGTTAGCATTAAAGTTTATATCCCCTGGCATGTCAGGTGTTCCAGATAGATTAGTACTTATGAATTATGGAAGGCTTGCTTTTGTTGAACTTAAGGCTACTGGAAAGCAAATGCGACCGCTTCAAATAAAGAGAAAATCACAATTAGAAGCATTAGGGTTTTTAGTATATTGCATAGATAAAAAGGATCAGATTGGAGGGGTGCTTGATGAGATATGTGGCACATGAATATCAAAAATATGCAGAAGAATTTATCATTAAGCATCCCGCTTGTGGTTTGATGCTGGATATGGGTCTTGGGAAAACAGTTATAACTTTAACTGCAATTGATAATCTTATGTATGATTATTTTGATGTTGCGAAGGTTTTAGTAATTGCTCCACTTCGAGTAGCACAAGATACTTGGAGCAAAGAGTGTGGAAAGTGGGGGCATTTAAAGGGGCTAAGGATTTCAAAAGTATTAGGTCCTGAAAAAGAACGAAGAATGGCTCTAGCACGAAAAGCTGATATTTATATTATCAATCGTGAAAATGTAGAGTGGTTATGTACTAATTATAAATTAGATTTTGATATGGTAGTCATTGATGAATTATCAAGTTTCAAATCACCTTCGGCTAAAAGATTCAAGGCACTTCGTAAATCTAGGCCTCAGGTAAAAAGAATAGTTGGTCTTACAGGAACACCGGCACCAAATAGTTTACTTGATTTATGGAGTGAGATAAATCTACTTGATATGGGACAAAGACTAGGACGATTTATTGGTAGTTATCGAAATGAGTATTTTGTGCCAGATAAGCGAAATCAGCAAGTAATCTTCAGCTATAAATTAAGAGATGGTGCAGAGAAATTAATTTACAACAAAATATCCGACATCTGCGTTAGCATGAAAGCTTGTGATTATTTGAAAATGCCAGATAGAATAGATAATTTTGTAGAAGTCCAAATGTCAGAAAAGGAAGAGGCACTTTATAAAAAGCTTGAGAGTGAAATGCTTATTCCCTTTGCTGATGGGGATATTGATGCAGTAAATGCTGCAGCTCTTTCAAATAAGTTACTTCAAATGGCAAATGGTGCTGTCTACGATGAATTTAAAGCAGTAAAGATTATTCATAGTAAAAAGCTTGAAGCTCTAGAAGAATTAATTGAATTGGCTAATGGAAAACCTGTACTTATCTTTTATGCCTATAAACATGATAAAGAAAGAATATCAGAGAAATTTAAGGTAACTGCAATATTAACAAGTGAGGATATTTCAAAATGGAATAGCGGTGAAATTCCCATTGCGATTGCTCACCCTGCATCTACTGGTCATGGTCTCAACCTTCAGGCAGGTGGTTCAACAGTTATATGGTTTGGTCTTACTTGGAGCCTTGAACTTTACCAACAAGCAAATGCAAGGCTCTGGCGACAAGGGCAAAAAGAAACTGTTATTATCCATCATATCGTTTCTAAGGGGACCATTGATGAGCAAGTTATGAAGGCTATTCAGAAAAAACAAACAGGTCAAGATGCTTTAATTAATGCAGTAAAGGCAAGAATTGGGGGTGGAGCTTATGACAAAAACAGATAAAGGAAAAGATAAGGAAATGCTATTACAAGCTGTAGCATATTTAGAAAATTTAATAGTTCCATCTAAGGAGCTAGGTTTCATTTACTATGCTGTTTGCTATTTAAGAAAAACTATTGAGGAAAGAGGTGGCATTAATGACTAAACAAGAATTATCGCAGCTATATTATCTTAATAGAGAAATTGAGCAGCTAAAAAATAGAATAGCAGAGCTTGAGTGTATTGCCACCTCAACATCTTCAGTAATAACGGGGATGCCACACGCAAGTGGTGTTTCAGATAAAGTTGGTAAGTATGCCGCAGAGATTGCGGATCTTAAGGAGCTGTTAGATTTAAACCTTAGGAAGTGTTTCTATGAACTTAACAGGCTAAACAGGTATATAGAAAGTATTGAGGATAGCCAAATGAGGATGATTTTAAGTCTTAGACATATCAACGGGTTATGTTGGGATCAAGTAGCAGTAAGTATCGGTGGTGGTAATAGTGATAAGAGTGTTCAAATGATGGTAAATAGATTTTTAAAGAAAAACTAAAGTTGTTACCTTTGTTACTTTAGAATGTGATAATATAATATTATAGAAATTATGGTTTGGAGCATTTGCTGTGGGAACGGTGGGTGCTTTTCTTATACCCAAAGGAAGGTGACCAGTGTGCCAAAGAAACCATTAAAACCTTGTAAGCATCCAGGCTGTCCAAAGCTAACTGATGGTAGCTATTGTGATGAACACAAGGAACTTCATGTCAAGAACAGGGCAAATGCTACGGGGCGTGGGTATGATAGTAGGTGGAGAAAAGCTAGAAATAGATTTTTAAAAGTAAATCCCTTGTGTGTTAGATGCAAGGAGCAAGGGAAGATAACAAAATCAAATGTTGTTGACCACATCAAAGCACATAGGGGTGACAAGATATTGTTTTGGGATGAGAGCAACTGGCAATCATTATGTAAGAGTTGTCATGATTCTAAAACCATGACTGAAGATAGATATAAAGAGTTTCACTATTAAATATATATTATATTTTCTAAGTATGTAAATTGTTGAGACAATAAATTTAATATGATATTATTGTCGTAGGGGTGATTGTTATGGGGAATAAAGAGCTTAGACAGTTTATGATTGAATTGGAATTTATAGGAAAAAATAAGAGCTATATTGGTATAGCTAATAAAATAGCAAAAAGTTTTAGCTTCAAAAACGTTGATGATTTATTACAAGACAAAAAAAAAGCTTATGATTTTCAAGTATCCAAGTTATTTGATATGTATGGAGTAGAAAACGATAGTTTATTTGATGAATTTGATGTAATTTGGGTAGAAAGCTTGGAAGTTGGAAAGAAAGAAACAATAAAGTATATGTGTATGGCTATGATAGGAGTAAATACAAAAACTATTGAAATGAATGCAGTAATGAAATCTTATATTGGTAAAACGAATATATATTGTAGTGATTTTGTAAAGGAACTAATAAATGAGTAATGAAGATATATTTGAAAGTACTTCAGCTATGTACATTAGAGATTATGCATACAAACATGGAAACTCAATATATGCTTTTATGGACCAAAATAATATTGGTAAGAGTATGTATGGCACGATAATGGACTCAGCTGCAAAGGGTAAAGGTGTTATGGCTCACAGGTTATATGGGCACCATTTGATTTACAATTTCCCACTTAATGATATAAAGAACGCTGCACCATTCTTAGAACATTTATTTTCTGATTTATTCACTAAACAAGGGTTACCTATTATACCATCAGAAATCTTAGATAATTTAGGATTATTAAAATGTTGTGATAAATTAAAAGGTAGTTGGAATTTTGTTAATGGATTTGACATATTAGCTGGGACTGTAGCAATTTACCAAGGGATAGATAAATTCAAGAAAACATTTTTAGATGGAATGTCAGTGGATAATTTTGAAGATCTTGCTAATACATTGGGTATAGGTGCTTTAGAATTGGCTATTGCTATTTCTACTGCTAATCCTTTTTTGTTAATTGCAGGCATACTTTATTTAACTTCAGGATTAAAAGGAATGCTAAATGAAGGTTCTGTTATCTATTTTAAGAATATTCACCAATCATTATCAATTGAGTTTTCTGTTGAATCCTTAAAGATAGAAAAATATATAATGAAATATAGTCTGAAAAAAGCTGTTAATGAAAAATCTTTGGAAGAACAAATGAAAAAAATAAGATTCCCATATAAGTATTAGTGTTCTAGGGTTGGGTAGGGGGTATCAAATCTCTACAAAGGACAAGCCGATGACCGCCGCCCCCCTTCGCGCGAGATTTCGCACAATTAGCTAAGGGGGGTACAAGTAAATCACAAAATAATAAGTCTAAATTAAGTAACTGCAATCATTTGTGGTTATTTTTTTATTGCGCAAAAGTTTATGAAAGGAGGAATCACATGACAGCTGATGAGAAAGGTAAAATACGAGAATTAAGACTGAAAGGTATAGGCTATAAAGCAATTGCAACAAGTATAGGATTATCCAGGGATATCGTTAGAGGGTTCTGCAAGCGTAATGGGTTAAGTGGTGATTCATGTGTCATTGCCCTTAATGTAGAAGAAAAGATAAATCGAAATATAGAATGTTCAGGCTGCAATAAGCCAATTAAGCAAAAGGAGCAAGGCAGAATAAGAAGATTTTGCTGCGATGAGTGCCGCAGGAAGTGGTGGAATGAAAATGGAGATATGAGGAATAAAAAGGATGCTGCAACTTATAAATATATTTGCCCAAAGTGCGAAAAAGAATTTAGTGTTTATGGTAATAAGAAACGTAAGTATTGTAGCCATAACTGTTACATAAAAGATAGATTTTGGAGGGACAAAAATGGAATTTAAGAAATTACAAATTAATGACCTTGTATCTGCTGAATATAATCCAAGGAAGAAACTTAAGCCGGGTGATAGTGAATTTGAGAAAATTAAAAACAGCATTAATGAGTTTGGCTATGTAGATCCAATTATAGCAAATAAGGATTTAACCGTAATTGGAGGACACCAAAGAATATCGGTATTAAAAACTTTAGGCTATACAGAAATTGACTGTGTGGTTATCGATATTGATAAGACTAAAGAAAAGGCCCTTAATATTGCACTTAATAAAATTAGTGGGGAATGGAATAAAGAGCTCCTAGCAGAGCTTATCGAAGACCTTAAGTCCTTAGATTACGACGTTGCTTTTACAGGTTTTGAGCCGCCGGAAATTGATGAACTGTTTAATGAACTACATCCTAAAGGTGTGAAGGAAGATGGTTTTGACGAGCCACTACCTGAAACACCAATTACAAAGCAAGGAGATATCTGGATGTTAGGTAGACATCGTTTAATCTGTGGCGATAGCACAAAACTTGAAACCTATGTAGCACTTATGGATGGTAAAAAGGCAAATCTCGTTGTAACGGATCCTCCTTATAATGTTGCGTATGAAGGTACATCCGGTACAATTCAAAATGATAATATGGAAGATAAAAAGTTCTATAAATTTCTTCTTGAAGCTTATAAGGGCATGTATGAAAGTCTTGCAGATGGTGGTTCAATTTATGTATTCCATGCTGATAGAGAAACTGTTAATTTCAGAGTTGCATTTAAAGAGGCAGGATTCTTTTGTCATCAAACTTGTATTTGGGTAAAAAATTCACTTGTTTTAGGTCGTTGTGATTATCAATACAGCCATGAGCCGGTGCTTGTAGGTTGGAAGCCAACTTCTGGACATAAATTCTATGCAGATAGAAAACAAAAAACCACATGGAATTTTGACAGACCTACAAAATCGAAGTATCACCCAACAATGAAGCCAATAGCATTAGTGGCTTATCCAATAACAAATTCAAGTTTAACTAATTCTATTGTTCTTGATCCTTTTGGTGGGAGTGGCTCAACTCTAATTGCTTGTGAGCAAACAGATAGAATTTGCTACACCATTGAACTTGATGAAAAGTATGCCGATGTTATTGTTAAAAGATATATAGAGCAAGCTGATACTGACGAGGAAGTTTACTTAATAAGAGATGGAATTAAAACTGAATATTCAAAGGTAATTATAGTACCTTAAATTGAATTTCTATACCAACATAAATTGTCGTACGAAACCTGTGTTTATCTAGCTTAATTGACTGGATATATACCTCTGGCAGAGTTAACATGTACACTACCAAAGGTTAATAAACACACTTTGAAAGGGGTAGAAAACATTGAAAAATCAAACAATTGGTGTAGAAATTGAAATGACTGGAATCACTAGATCAAAAGCTGCTGAGGTAACTTCAAACTTCTTAGGAGGAACGGTTCACCGAACATTTGATAGCTACGATACATACGATATAACCGCACCAGATGACAGGGTTTGGAAAATAATGAGTGATGCTAGTATTCAAACAGTAAAAAAAGGAAAAGGCATACTTGTTTCAGCAGACGGAAGTTATAGCGTTGAACTGGTCACACCGATACTAAGGTATGATGAGGATATTGAAGCATTGCAAGAACTTATTAGAAAGCTTAGACATGTAGGTGCAGTTAGCGAAAGCAAGATACAATGCGGTATTCACATCCACATAGGTGCAAAAGACCATACTCCAAACGCCTTAAAGAATTTAGTTAATCTTATGGCTGCAAAAGAGAATTTAATTTATAAGAGCCTTGAGATTGATCCTGAAAGAGCTAGGTATTGCCAAAAAGTTAATGAGGATTTAATAGAAACTATAAATAAGAAAAAACCAAAAACTTTATCAGAACTTGCCGACATTTGGTACAGCGGTTACGGTGTTGAAAATAGAGGAAGGCATTACCATACAAGTAGATACCATGGACTTAACCTACATAGCACTTTTACAAAAGGCACAATTGAATTTAGGCTTTTTAATGGGACCATGCACGCAGGTAAAATTAGAAGCTATATTGTTTTCTGCCTAGCGGTAAGCCACCAAGCATTAACTCAAAAGAGTGCAAGTGCAAAAAGGACCCATACTGATAACGAAAAATATACATTTAGATGTTGGTTACTTAGATTAGGGCTCATTGGTGAAGAGTTTAAAAATTGCAGACAAAACCTTATGAAACCACTTGATGGAAATTCAGCTTGGAGAACACCAAGAGTCGCTTGAGACTGAAACTACAGCCACACGGGGGCAACAATACCCCTAGTGGCAAACTAAATTATTATAAAGGAGAAATGAAAAATGACAGTAAAAACAAACATATATGGAGCTTACGGTTCAAATATGAACTTAGATCAAATGAGTCATAGATGTCCTAAAGCTAAGGTGATAGGAACAGGAACACTAGAGGGTTATAAGTTAACTTTTAGAGGAAAATATAAAGGTTTCGCAAACATTGAACAGTGCAAGGATAGGCAAGTACCAATTGTTCTATGGGAAATAACTCAGGATTGTGAAACCGCACTTGATATGTACGAGGGTTTCCCAACTCAATATATCAAAAAACAAGTGGAAGTTATAGTTGATGGTAAACTAATAAAAACCATGGTTTATATTATGGTAAGTGAATATACCAATATGGTAGTAGCTCCTACAGAGTATTATTTTGGTGTAATAGCTAGAGGGTATTCTGACAACAGAGTTGATCTAAAGCCACTACAAATTGCATATTCAGAATGCTTATCTGAACTTAGATAGCGGAGGGTTATATGGATAGTTTTTTTACTCAAAAACACTGTGATAGATGTGGTGGAGATTTAAAAAATGGTAGAACAATGTCAATGTTCAACACTGAGTGTATTTGCCTGGGTTGCTGCGAAAAAGAAAAACAAGATAAGGATTATAATAAAGCATCCAAGGCTGACCATGATGAAATTAAGAAAGGCAATTATAACTATGAAGGGTTAAGAGGGCAGAAAAAAGTTGTAAGCGATAAGATTGTAGGCCAGATCCTACTAATAAGAAAACACGGGCAATACAATATGGTTGATACTGTTAATGTTCAGCGAGAGGCTTATAACAGGGAGTTTTATGAACTAGTATCTTTTTTAGAAGAACATAAAAAAGAGTACTTAAATTTTATATTGACCGGAGATAGATAAAATTAGATTTAGAAGAGCTTCTATGGAGGCTCTTTTTTCATTGGTAAATTTTAAAAAAGGGAGGTGAAACCTATGGCACAAAGAGGACGAAAACCAAAACCAACTGCAGTAAAGCAGCTCGAAGGGAATCCTGGTAAACGGCCACTTAATGAATTCGAACCAAAACCAGAAAAAAGAGCACCAAGGTGTCCGACCTGGCTTGAACTCGAAGCTAAAAAAGAATGGCGAAGAGTAGCAAAACAGCTTGAGGAACTTGGTATATTAACAGAAGTTGATATGGCAGCTTTTGCAGGATATTGTGAAGCTTATGCACGTTGGAAAGAGGCAGAAGAATTTATAACAAAGCATGGGACAATTGTAAAAACACCAAGTGGGTATTGGCAACAGGTGCCACAGGTGTCCATCGCCCAAACTTATCTTAAAATAATGATTAAATTTTGTGAACAGTTTGGGCTAACACCATCTTCAAGGAGTAGAATTGTTGCGGATAAAGGTACTAATGATAGTTTAGATAGTATGGAAATGATGCTAAGGGGAGAAAGATGATGGTAGATAAATATAAAAGTCATAATTGGCGTATTCTAATAAAGAAAAATCCCGGATAGAGGCGAGAGGATAATGAACAAAGAAGGTACATTTATTCCGACCAAATTTATACTTCCAACATCACATTATGATGATAAAAGAGCACAGCATGCTATTGATTTTATACAAAATTTAAAACACACAAAAGGTGAATGGTTTAATAAACCATTCACCTTACTTGATTGGCAGTTAGAAATCATTAGGAATATATTTGGTGTTATTAAAGAAAATAGTTATCGTCAATTCACAACAGCTTATGTAGAAATTGCTAAGAAGCAAGGAAAGACTGAACTTGGAGCTGCACTTGCCTTATACATGTTAACAGCTGATGGAGAGCGTGGCGCTGAAATATATAGTTGCGCTGCAGATAGGGCACAAGCCAGTTTAATTTATCAAGTGGCTGTAGATATGATTTCTTTATGTCCAGCATTGAAAAAGAGATTGAAAGTTGTAGCTTCACAAAAGAGAATAGTGTACCCTGCAATGAATTCTTTCTATCAGGTATTATCAAGTGAGGCCTACTCAAAACATGGGATTAATCCTCATGCAGTTTTATTTGATGAAACACATGTTGCTAATAGAGAGATGTTTAATGTAATGCTACACGGTGCTGCAGATGCAAGACGTCAGCCACTTAATTTTCTTATAACTACTGCTGGTAATGATTTGCATAGTATAGGATATGAAATACACCAGAAGGCAGTGGATATAATAGATGGAAAGAAAATAGATAAATCTTTCTATCCAACAATATATGCAGCAGCAGAGGATGATGATTGGACATTACCTAGCGTTTGGGCGAAAGCTAACCCCAGTCTTGGAGTAACAGTTGCTGAGGAAAAGGTTCAAATAGCCTGTGAAAATGCAAGGCAAAACCCTGCAGATGAGAACCTATTTAAACAATTAAGATTGTGCATATGGGTAAAACAATCTATAAGATGGATGCCAATGCACATCTGGGATTTGTGTATTTTTGAGGTTGAAGAAGAATTGTTAAAAGGCAGAGAATGTTATGGTGGACTTGACCTTTCAAGCACCACAGATATTACTGCTTTTGTTTTAGTCTTTCCACCAAGAACAGCTGAAGAAAAATATATAGTACTTCCTTACTTTTGGATACCAGAGGATAATCTAAAACTGAGAGTTAGGCGTGATCATGTTCCTTATGATGTCTGGGAGAAACAAGGGTATGTAAAAACTACAGAAGGTAATGTAGTCCACTATGGATTTATAGAAACTTTTATAGAAGAACTTCACACAAAGTATAATATTAAAGAAATAGCATTTGATCGTTGGGGAGCTGTGCAAATGGTGCAGAACCTTGAGGGTATGGGATTTACAGTAGTTCCTTTTGGACAAGGATATAAAGATATGTCTCCATCTTCTAAAGAATTAATGAAGCTAACCCTTGAGAAGAAGATAGCCCATGGAGGGAACCCAGTGCTCCGTTGGATGATGGATAATATTTACGTGAAAACTGATCCTGCTGGAAACATAAAACCGGACAAAGAAAAAAGTACAGAGAAGATTGATGGAGCAGTTGCTTTGATAATGGCATTGGATAGAGCTATAAGGAATGAAAATAAGAGTAGTGTTTATGATGAGAGAGGGATACTTATTTTATAATATTGAGTAAAATGGTTATTGATAGATATTTAGGAGAATAATATATTATAAATGATATTTGGAGGTTAGTTATGAATTATGTTGTGGAATATAAATCGATTTTCGAAATTGTTAACTTAATTAACGAAAATTCTAAAATTAAAAAGAATGTAAAAATAGAGGAATCTGAAGTTGAAATGAATCCTATTATTATTTTTGATATTATTATTATTAAAGATGATGATAAAACGTTAGATGTGTTGTGTTCAGATAAAAAAACTTTAGATAGAATTTATTATTTTAGTTCCCCAAATATGTGCCTTCAGCGTTTGACACAATTATACAAATGTTTTATAATTAATTATTCTGATATTATTAATGTTATGAAATATAAAGAATTTTGTAATAGATATAGTTTTAAAAAAAGGGGTGTTAAAGATGGATGAAAGCAAAAGTACATTAACAGAGGAAATTAATGATGAGTCTGTTTCTTATACAGATGATTCACTTTTTAATATTACATCATTTGGTACAGATTTATCATTTAGAGAAATAATATCTATGTATCAAGATGGAGATCTTGAGAAACCAGAGCTTCAAAGAAAGTATATTTGGACTAAAAATGAAGCAAGCAGATTTATTGATTCAATACTTCTTGGATTACCGGTACCAAGTATTTTTTTGGCTAAAACAATAGATGAAAAACGGTTAATTATAGATGGGTACCAAAGAATTATGACTGTATTTGACTATGTTACTGGTATATTTACAGGAGATGGTAAAATATTTAAACTTTCGAATACAGATAATATAAACGAACGTTGGAGAGGTAAGGCGTTTAAGGAACTTACTCCCGAGGAGCAAAGAAAAATAAGGAACTCTTCTATTCATGCAATTGTATTTGAACAAAAGCATCCACAAAATGATACTGGGATGTTTCAAATTTTTGAGAGAATTAATACAAGTGGTCGAGTTTTAAAGCCTCAAGAGATTAGAAACTGTGTTTACCATGGAGAGTTTAATGCATTACTTTTTAAATTAAATAAAATCCAAGTATGGCGTGACATTTTAGGATTATTAAATGAAGATTCAAGGATGGCGGACATAGAGTTGATATTAAGATTTTTTGCAATCAATGACTTTAAAAACTATGAGCATAAAAATAAAAATGTTAAGCAAATTAATTTAACAAAATATATGAATGAATATATGAGTAGTCTTAATAATATTGATGAAAAAAAAGCTGAGATTTTAACATCAAGTTTTGAAGAGGTTTTAAATTACTTATTTACTACACTAGGGAAAAAATGTTTTAGAACACTAAAAATTAAGGATGAGAAAGTTGTTTTTGCAAAAAAAGTAAATCCAGTTATATTTGATGCTGTTTCCACTGCGACAAGCTTTGTTATTCAAAAAAGAATTGAGTTACCAGTAAATGATGTGTTTGAAAAAAGATATATCAAATTGTTAATAAATACTGATTTTATAAGTGCAACTACAAATCGAACTACAAATACTGAAAATATTAAAGCTCGTATTAATTTAGCTACAACAATATTATTTGGAGTGCATTATGAATGGAACATATAAAAATAAAATTGACGATTGCAATATTGAATTATTAAAAATAAAAACTTGGATTGATAGTCATACATTGGATTCTAACATAAGATATTTGGTTAACTATTCTGTTATTAAATGTTGTGGAACTATCGAAAATACTTATAAGGAGATTATTTTTGATCATCTCGCGGATGGATCAAAGACAGAGAATATAAATTATTTAACGAAGAATATTATTAATTCTTCAAGTAACCCTACTACGGGGAAGATGCAAAGGATGCTAGAAGATATTAATGTAAATTGGTCCACAGAATTCGAAACGAAAATAAGGGGTCAAAATCAAAAGGGACAATTAAATTCTTTAGTTGGTCTAAGAAATACATTTTCCCATGGTGGAAGCATAACGGCATCAATCGATGACGTAATATTATTTTTTACTGCTGGCGAATGGATTTTGGAACAGTTATATCTATGTATTTATCCTATATAATAAACATCACCTAGGTGGTGTTTTTTTCATATTAATCTTTAAAGGAGAATGATATTTATGAGTATATTAAAAGGACTTTTTCATTCAAGAGATAAGCCACGCAATATTATGATGGGGAATGCATATAGTTTTTTCTTTGGTAATACCGCTAGTGGAAAGATAGTAAATGAAAGAACGGCAATGCAGACTACAGCAGTTTATGTTTGCGTTAGAATACTTGCAGAAACAATAGCTTCACTACCACTCCATACCTATAGCTACACAGAAACTGGTAAAGAGAAAGCGACAGAACATCAAATATATCATCTACTTGCAGATGAACCCAACCCTGAGATGACCTCCTTTGTGTTTAGAGAAACACTGATGGGTCATCTTTTATTATGGGGAAATGCTTACGCTCAAATTATTCGTGATGGTAGAGGGAGAGCAATGGCTTTATACCCGCTAATGCCAGACAAGATGACTGTAAATAGAAGTGATAAGGGTGAGATCTACTATATTTACATTAAAGAAGGACAGAGTTATCCTCTTAGAAATGATGAGGTTTTGCACATCCCTGGTCTTGGATTTGATGGTTTAATTGGTCAATCTCCAATAGCTATGGCTAAAAATGCTATAGGTATGGCGATAGCAACTGAGGAATATGGAGCAAAATTCTTTGCAAACGGCGCAACTCCCGGTGGTGTACTTATGTATCCGGGTATAGTAAAAGACCCTGCAAGAGTTAGAGAAAGCTGGAACAGTGTGTATCAAGGCACTTCAAATGCACATAGAGTTGCAGTTTTGGAAGAGGGTATGAAATTTGAAAGTATAGGAATCCCACCAGAGCAAGCACAGTTTTTACAAACTAGAAAATTTCAGATTAATGAGATAGCGCGGATATTTAGAATTCCACCTCATATGGTAGGTGATTTAGAAAAATCAAGTTTTAGCAATATAGAGCAGCAGTCACTTGAATTTGTTATGTACACACTTGATCCTTGGGTCATTCGGTGGGAGCAAGCAATTAAAAGAGCTTTGTTTACTGAGAGTGAAAAGAAAAAGTATTTCGTCAAGTTCAATGTGGATGGATTACTTAGAGGTGATTACCAAAGTCGTATGAATGGTTATGCAGTTGGAAGGCAGAATGGTTGGTTATCAAGTAATGATATAAGGAAACTTGAAAATCTTAATAGAATACCAGAAGAGCTCGGTGGAGACCTATATTTAATAAATGGAAACATGACAAAGCTAGCAGATGCAGGAGTATTTGCTAACAAAACTAACACAGGATTGGAGGTAAAAGAATGAAGTTTTGGAACTGGGTAAAAAACGAAGAAGGAAGAACTCTTTATTTTGATGGGTACATTGCTCAGGATAGTTGGTTTGATGATGATATTACTCCTAAGCAGTTTAAGGCTGAACTTACAGCGACTGTGGGAGATGTATCAGTATGGCTTAACTCACCAGGTGGCGACGTTTTTGCGGCAAGTCAAATTTACACAATGCTAAAAGAGTATAAAGGCAAAGTAACAGTGAAAATTGATGGTATGGCAGCTAGTGCAGCTTCGGTTATTGCTATGGCAGGAGCTGAAATATTAATGTCACCAGTAGCAATTATGATGATTCATAATCCTTCTACAGTTATTTTTGGCGAAGCAGTAGATCTGCAATGTGGAATTGATATGCTCTCAGAGGTAAAAGAAAGTATTATCAATGCCTATGAGCAAAAGACTGGACTTCCTAGAAATAAGATATCAAAAATGATGGATTCAGAAACATGGTTTAGTGCTAAGAAAGCAGTAGAACTCGGGTTTGCAGATAAAGTATTGTATGAACCTGACCAAGATGAATCAGCTGAGGGCTTTATTTTTGACAAGGTAACAGTAACTAATGCATTAATAAAAAAGATACCAAAAGCAAAACAAACACAGCCTGTAGCAGAGACAGGTACCCCACATGAACAATTACTTAAAAGACTTGACCTTATAAAATACTAAATTTGGAGGAATGTATATGAATAAAATATTAGAACTAAGAGAAAAAAGAGCAAAACTATGGGATAGCACTAAAGCCTTTCTAGACAGCAAGAGAAATGACGATGGTATATTGTCAGCAGAAAGTACAGAAACATATGAAAAGATGGAAGCTGACGTTGTAAACTTAGGGAAAGAAATAGATAGATTTGAGAGGCAAGCAGTTCTTGATTTAGAACTTTCAAAAGCAACTTCTAGTGCTATTAGAAATAAACCTAATGATATCCTTGATACTGAAAAAACAGGTAGAGCATCAAACGAGTACAATAATGCCTTCTGGAAGACTATGAGAAATAAAAATAGTTCCGATGTACAAAATGCTTTGCAAATCGGTACTGATAGTGAGGGAGGATTTCTTGCACCAGATGAATTTGAAAAAATGTTAATTGAAAGCTTAGAAGAACAAAACATATTTAGGCAGATTGCAAACATAATCACTACATCGTCGGGAGATAAGAAGATACCTGTTGTTGCAGGTAAAGGGACAGCATCTTGGGTAGATGAAGAGGGCGTTATACCAGAATCAGATGATTCATTTGGACAAGTATCTATAGGAGCCTATAAATTAGCCACTATGATTAAGGTTTCTGAGGAACTTCTTAATGATAGTGTTTTTAATTTAGAGAGCTATATAGCAAAAGAATTCGCTAGAAGAATTGGAACAAGAGAGGAAGAGGCGTTCTTTATTGGTGATGGTACTGGAAAGCCTACAGGGATATTTAATGCTACCGGTGGAGCAACACTGGGGGTTACGGCGGCAAGTGCTACAGCAATTACTCTTGATGAGATAATGGATTTATTCTATTCTCTAAAGTCACCTTATAGAAAAAATGCTATTTTCACTATGAATGATTCCACTGTAAAGGCTATTAGAAAACTTAAGGATGGAAATGGTCAGTATATTTGGCAGCCCTCTATTACAGCAGGGACGCCAGATACTATTTTAACTAGGCCAGTAAAAACCTCAGCTTATATACCAACATTATCAGCTAGTGCAAGGTCTATAGCTTTCGGTGATTTTAGTTATTATTGGGTGGCAGATAGACAAGGTAGATCCTTTAAAAGATTAAATGAGCTTTATGCTGCAACTGGTCAAGTTGGATTTATGGCCACGCAAAGAGTGGATGGTAAGTTAATCCTCCCAGAAGCAATTAAAGTACTACAAATGAAAATATAGGTGATAGTAATCTAAGATGAATAATGGAGGTGAGTGTATGGTTGTTTCACTTGAAGAGACTAAACTCTATTTGAGAGTTGATGGCGATGAGGAGGATACACTCATCACAAACTTTATAAGTACTGCAGAAGAAATATGTGAAGGAATTTTAAGATATCCCATATTAGAGCTTGCGACTGTCCCAGAAACCATAAAACAAGCGGTTTTATATGCTGTATCTAATATGTATGAACAACGTGAAACCTTTGAGGTGAAAGCAGTTATTGAGACTATGACAAGACTTTTATTTGCTCATCGAAGGGAAAGCTGGTGACGTTATGACTATAGGAGATTTAAGGCATAGAATAACCCTTCAAAAATTAACTACGATTATAAATGAAAATGGATTTGAGAGTGACGTTTGGCAGGATTATAAAACAGTATGGGCAGCAGTTTCTAATTTAACGGGTAGAGAATATTATCAGGCTGCAGCAATTCAAGCAGAGAAAACTGTAAAGTTTTTAATAAGGAATATTGAAGACCTAGATACATCAATGAGAATCTTGTTTAAAGATAAGCAGTTCAATATAACTACCATTGATAATATGAAGTATGAAAATGAGCATCTTGAAATAAAAGCATTGGAGGTAGATAGCAGTGGCTAAAATTGAGCTTGAAGGTATGGATGAACTTATTAATAAGGTTAACAGGATTGGAGAAAAAGGTGCAGTCATTAAAAAGAAGGCATTATCTAAGGTAGGACTACTTGTAAAGGTTAGTATGGATAGGAAAGCACCAAGATCTGCAGAAACTAAAAAACACATGGCAGATAACATAACGGTATCAGAAATAGAGAAGGAAGATGGTCTGGACTTTGTTAAAATTGGGCCTAATAAAGGGGATAATTCAGAGTTTTTTTATAGTAAGTTTACTGAGTGGGGGACAAGCAAAATACCAGCTCAACACTGGGCTGAGAATTCTATAATTGAGAATAAAAGAAAAATAAATCAAACTATTATGGAAGAGCTGCAAAGGGGACTTGAAGAATGATAAATGAAATTATTATAGATTCTTTAAAGGCACTTAATGTACCCCTGAGTTTTCAAAAGTATTCTGGAAAAGCAGAAACTTATGTAACTTTTCATGAGTATTTAGAAACAGGTGAGGAATATGAAGAGGATGAGGAAAGCTTAACAGCACATTATATCCAAGTAGATGTTTGGTCAAAGGGTGATTATACAGACTTAGTTAGAAAGGTTAAAAATCCATTAATTGCGGCGGGGTTTAAAAGAATAAATGAAGTAGACCTTTATGAGGAGGACACAAAAATCTATCATAAAGGTCTTAAGTTTTATTATTTAGAAGAAAGGTAAGGCGAGAAAATGGCAAGACAAATAGGACTCAGAGATATTCATATTGCAATAGTTACAAGTGATGATAGTATAGAAACTGTTTATGAAACTCCGATAAAGCTTGAAAGAGCAATAAGTGCCAAAATATCACCCAAGGCAAATTCAGACAGTATTTATTCCGATGATTCTATTGAAGATATCATAACTTCATTTGAAGGTGTGGATGTTGAAATTGAAGTAAACCAACTATCTCTTGAGAGTAGAGCAAAGCTTCAGGGAGCAAAGGTAATAAAAGGTGTATTAATTGAGAATAAGAATGACATACCCCCAACCATAGCTTTAGGATTTAAATCTAAAAAAAATAGTGGGAAGTATAGATTTGTGTGGCTCTTAAAAGGTAAATTTGAACTTGTATCAGATGAATATGATACTGAATCAGAAAAGCCAAAAGCACAAAGTGCAAAGCTTAAGGGGAAATTCTACCCAAGAGATTTTGATGGCAATTATAGATTTATAGCTGATGAAGACAGTATATCTGTGGATGCTACTATTATTAGTGGGTGGTTTAGTTCAGTACTAAATGAAGCTGTATTATCACAATAGGTACATTCATTTGCTTTTTAGAATTTAAACAACCGTTTTATTTGCAATTTTTACAGAAGTTCTAAAATTTATTTTATCATGGTATTAGTGTTATGGGTAACTTAATATGTTAATATAATATATTAAGTTTTAATTTATTATCTTACAATTCACTATACAAGGAGGCGAATAATGGAATTTTTGGAATTGAGAGTGCCAGAATGGAATGGATATTATCCAATAGTACCAAGAGATAAAAAAGAAGATAAATCACTTATAAAAATAAGTATACCTACGAATATTTCTAACTCAGAGCAAATTGATTTTTTTAATTTATTTAAAAAGAATTTCTTAAATAGGAATTATATTAAAAATCCTAATATAGTCCCTTATGTTTTTGCTTTAGAATATCACCTAATAGCAGACTATATTGAAGAAAGACTTTCTACAGAAAGTATTGTTGAATATTTAAAAGCTATTATGAGTGAATATGGAGAGCATGCCTCAATTAAAGGATATACGCAAGAGTGGTTAAGTGATATTTATTATTCTTTGGATAATTATGAATATTCATGGAATAATTTAGGTATTTATACAATCGAAAATGTCATAAATATAAAATGGAAATTAAGCAATAAGAGATTAACTGGAAGTGAGCTTTTAAACTTTGCTTCACTAGACAATTTAATCTTTAATAGAATACAAAAAAAACAAATAAGTAATGAACTATTAGAAGAGATAAAGGCTAATATTCAAGAAGAGTATTCTGATTGTATTGAAAAGTTTTTAAATGGGATAGACTTATGGGGTACAAAGGATAAATTTTTCAAACAATTTTCAAATGTACTTTGTAGTGAAAAATATTTAGAAAGCTTATTGGTAAATTATCACAATGAGATTAGGCAAGATAATGATAATTATTGTGGAAAATTATTTAGTAAAGATTATAAACTTATGTTTAAGGGTTTTCCATACTTTGAAATGATAGGCGATTATAAAGAATATAAGTATATTAAATGGAATACTGTTCCACGTATATTTAAATATATTATATCGCAGTATTATAAAAAAATATTTATTGATTTGTTAAATAAGAATTTTAAATTAAAAATGAGATATAGTGTTACCAAATTATCTTCAGAAAGATAAATAATTTATAAGCTGGGAGTGTATGAAAGGGTGGGGGGGAATTCCCCTATTTTTTATATCTAAAAAAGGAAGGAAGCGATGAATTTGAAAGCATCAGAACTTAAAAATAAAGGAATAAAGTTTAAACTTAAGGATAAAGAGTATGAACTTAAATTTGATATGAACACCTTCTGTGAACTTGAAGAGATTTATGGTGATATTAATGAGGCCTTTGAGGATTTACAAAACAGAAAAATTAAAGCAATTAGAGCACTTATTTATTCAGCATTAAAAGCAGAGGATGAAAATATAACTCTTAAGAAAGTAGGTAGAATGCTTACTTTAAATGATATGGAAAGATTAGGAACAGCGATTAATGAAGCACTAAGTGTAGCTATGCCAGAGGCAACAGAAGAAAATATGGGGGAATAGAAAGCCACACCGAATCTCGCGAATGGGATTGGGAGTGGCTTTTCTATTTAGGAACAAATATTTTAAGAATGTCTGAGGTGCAGTTTTGGAAGAGCACTCCAAAGAAGCTACAAGCTCTTTTCAAAATTTATAAAGCGGTCAATGGAATAGATGATAAAGAAGAATTTGATACCATAGATAATATCAATTTCTAAGGAGGTGATGGAATGGCAGCAGATAATAATACAGTTGTAGCAAGAATAGGACTTGATGACAAGGGGTTTCAAGATGGTGTGGCAAAAATACAAAGAGGACTAAAGCTTGTTCAAAGTGAGTTTGCTGCGGCCAGCTCGAAGCTTGGTGACTTTGGTAAGTCCACTGAGGCATTAAAGCTTAAGACAGATACCTTAAGCAAACAGATAGAAATACAAAAGGATAAAGTTGCAGCTCTCAATAAATGTTTTGAGGAAAGTGTTGAGAAGAAAGGTGCAGATGCTAAAGCTACCGAAAATTTAAATATTAAATTAAATTATGCTATAGCAGATCTTAATAAAATGCAAAATGAGCTTAAGCAAACAACTGAGGAATTAGATACTAAAAGCTCAGCTTGGTATAAACTGTCTCAAAGTATGGATAAAGCAGGAGAAAAGATGAAGGCTGTAGGCGAGAAAGTGTCTTCAGTTGGAACTAAACTATCTGCTACTGTCACATTACCACTCTTAGGCATTGGTACTGCTGCAACTAAAATGGCCATGGATGCAGTGGAATCAGAGAATTTATTTGAAGTTGCTATGGGAGCAATGGCTGGTGACGCTAGGAAATGGTCAGAGGATACCTCGAAGGCTCTTGGCTTAAATGCTTACAATGTAAGAAAAAATGTAGCCACTTACAATTCAATGCTTACATCTATGGGACTTACAGGGCAAGAATCACTTAAAATGTCAGAGGGATTAACTCAGCTTTCCTACGACATGGCATCCTTTTACAACCTTAAACCAGAGGAGGCTTTTGAAAAGTTAAAGTCAGGTATTTCAGGAGAGGCAGAACCTTTGAAAGCATTAGGAATACTAGTTAATGATACTACAATTAAGACATATGCTTATTCAAATGGTATTGCAAAGCAAGGTGCACAGCTTACAGAAGCTCAAAAAGTTCAAGCAAGATATGGAGCAATTATGCAAGCAACTAGCAAGGCTCAAGGTGATCTTGGAAGGACATTGGACAGCCCAACGAATAAATTACGTATTATGAAAGAACAGGCAGAGCAAATTGGAATTCAACTTGGACAGATATTAATACCTATACTTGAGAAGGTTATTGCAGTTATAAAACCATTAATGGATAAGTTTCAAGGACTGTCAAAGGAACAACAGGAAAGCGTAATAAAGATAGGGTTAATTGTGGCTGCAATTGGACCTATAATTTTAATAGTAGGAAAAGTAATTACTATTATAGGCACCTTATCTACAATAATTAGTGCTGTTTCAGGATTTATGGCTACGGCTGGTGGAATGGCTGGAGTTTTAGGCACAGCATTTACTTTTCTTACAGGACCAGTTGGTATTGCAATTGCTATAATAGCAGGGCTAATTGCTATTGGAGTACTTCTTTATAAAAACTGGGACACAATAAAGAATTCAGTAAGCCAAATATGGCAGGTTTTAAGTGTAAGCATAGCTGGTTCAGTAGATACAATTAAGAATGCAATAGTATCAACCTGGCAGACAATTAGATCTACAGTTCTACCAATAGTTGAGGGTATAGCCAGTGTTATAAAAACTATATGGGAAGGTGTTAAAATAGGATTTGTTTTCTTATGGGAGGTAATAAAGACTATTTTTATTAGTGCTTGGACCATAATTTCATCGGTTGTTCAAACTTATATAAATATAGTTACTGCTGTAATTAGTGTAGCATGGCAGCTTATTCAGCTTGTAACAACAACCGTTTGGAATGTAATATCTGGAGTTATAAGTGCCATTTGGAATGGAATTGTAGCATTTCTAAATCCTATAATTCAAGGGATAGTTAATTTCGTTACGGGTTCTTGGAATAATATAAAGGCTATTACAAACACAGTATTTAATGCAGTATATTCTGTAATAAGTACAGTATGGAATTCAATAGTTAATTTTATTACTCCAATATTAAATTCAATAGTTGGAGCTTTAACTACGGCGTGGAATACAATAAAGGCTACAACAACTACTGTCTGGAAAGCTATAGAAGTTGTTTTAAGTACGGTATGGGACGGGATGAAAAATACTACCACAGCTGTTTGGAACTCTTTATCAGAATTCTTTTCTACTATGTGGGGTGGGGTAACCAGTTTATTTACCAGTACAGTTAATGGCATTAAAAATACTGTATCTAACGTATGGAATAGCATTTTAGGAGTTACTACAACTGTATGGAATAATATAAAATCTGCAATTATGTCACCAATTACAGCAGCAGTGAATTTTGTGAGGGATGAGATAAGTAAAATAAAAAGTTTTTTTAGTGGACTTAATATTACTCTTCCTCATATAAAACTACCACACTTTAGTCTACAAGGAGAATTTAGTTTGTCTCCACCGAAAGTTCCACAATTAGGTGTTAATTGGTATGCAAAGGGTGGTATTTTTAATAGTCCTAGTGTCATTGGTGTCGGTGAGGCAGGCACTGAGGCTGTCCTCCCTATAGATAAATTAGATGAACTGATGGCTAGAGCAATAGAAAAATCAAATACTAAAACAAAGAGCTCAGGAGGATTTACACTTCATATACAAAATTTTTATAATAATACTGATAAGGACATTGAACAATTGGCATATGAACTTGGGTTCTACAGTCAAAGAGTGTCACTCGCCAAAGGAGGTGCTTAGAATGTTAAGTTTCACCTTTGGTGGTAAAAACAGCTACACTGATTATGAAATTGTAATATCTCAAAGAGCATCTATTCCTTCGCCATTACGACGCGTAACTACATTAGAAGTACCTGGAAGAAACTCAGCGTTACGTTTTGATGAAAACACCTATGAAGATATTACAATAACTGTTGAATGTTCTTTAAAAGACAATACAAGTTTGGCAGATAAAGTCGACTTAATTAAGGGATGGCTCATAGGTGCCGGAGAGAGCGATCTTGTTTTTGACTTTCAGCCCAATAAAAAATATATAGCTCAGGTAGTAAATGCTATTAACTTTGTTCAGGCTTACAAAATTTTTTCTAAGTTTATTATTATTTTTAACTGTCGTCCATTTAAATTCGCAGTAAGTAATTCAGCTATAACTTTAAATACTTCAGGTTCAATAACAAATATAGGGACAGTATATAGTGAACCAATTATTAAGGTTTATGGAACTGGTGATGCAACTTTAGCAATAGGAAGTCAAGTAAACAAATTAACAGGCATCTCAAGTAGCATAATTATAGATAGTACAATTCAAGATTGTTATGCAGTAGATGGTTCTAATATGAATAATAAAATGTCAGGTGATTTTCCAGTAATTAATATAGGCGCTAATGCGGTTTCGTGGATTGGAAATGTAGTGAAGGTTGAGATAATTCCGAACTGGCGGTGGTTATAATAAACATAATTATTTATGATAAAAAAACTACCAAAGGAAACTTTGAAAGTAATGGACTTGCAGTTTTAAATGAGTGCATTAAATGTGAAGTTAATGAAGAGCAAAACGGAGATTATTCACTTGAACTTCATTATCCTACAACTTCAAAGAAAGCACAGTACTTTACTAAATATAATATTATTAAAGTTGATGGACAGCTTTTTAGAATTTACAAATTTGAAAAGGAGCATAAAAGTAATAAAATAATTTATGTGTGGGCCAGTCATATATTCTATGATCTGGCCTTTGATTTTATAGAAAACATTTCATTAACAAGCACAAGCATAAAATCAGCAATGATAAAGGCTCTTGAAGGCAGACAGTTTGCTTCTGTCTATACTTTGGATAGTGACATTGTTATTGCAGGAAGTGTTGACTTTATTCAAATTAATCCTGCTGAGGCAATGTTTAAAATTATAGAAACATGGAAATATGGATATTTAAAAAGAGATAACTTTGATATTAAAATACTTATCTCATCGGGAATTGATTCAGGTGTACTTATCAAATATGGTAAAAATATTCAAGGTATAAAAGTAATAAATGATTCTACTGAGATTGCAACAAAGATGTTTCCTGTGGGAAGTGGTGGAGTAACCCTAACAGAAAAATATATTACCATTGCTGATTGGAATGGGGTTGACTACCCTTCATTTCAAATAATAAAGAAAGTTGAATTCAATGTAGCTGATGAACCTACATTAAGAAGTGTAGCCCAACAGGCTGCAGACACTATAGGTATTGAAAGAACAACTATAGAAGTTGATTTCGCAGAACTTTCAAGAACAGTGGAATATCAAAATTATAAACAGCTTGAAACTGTTAAAGTTGGCGACACTGTAACACTAAAACATAGTGAATTAAACTTAAATGTTAAAGTTCCAGTAATTAGAGTTACCAGTGATAAACTTACTGGCAAGAACACAAAGGTTCAGTTAGGGCAACCAAAGAAGTCAAGAGATGATTCAGCTGTAATAAACGCAGCATTAAAAACTGTTAAAGATGATCTAGGAAATCAAATAGCGAAAGTATCAACTTCAATGATGTATTATGCTAATGGTGCTGCTTTAACTATAGGAACAATAGGACAAAATCCTGTTTATTTGGGTATTACTGCGGTAGATAATACAAACCTTACTTGCCTTATTTCTATGTATGGGGTGGCAAGTGTAGTTTGTATTTTAACAATCCAGATTCTATTAGACAATAAAGTTATACCATTTACTCCTAAGCAAAAATTGCAAGTGGGTGACAATATAATTGGTATACCAATGGGTATTCCACAAGTAGGAGCAGGAGCTCATTATCTTAGTGTAATATTAAATGTTGATATAGGGACATTTACAATACCTATATTTAATCTTCAAGTTATGATTGATGGTAGGAATTTGCAGGGTGGACTAAGTTCGTCACCACCACACTTAGAGATTACTCAACCAGTGGTTTGGGTAGATTGCAAAAGCGGTAAAAATATTAATCAAATTGTTACAACAAATATAAAAGCACCTATAAATGTACCTATAATACAACAATTAATGCAACCAGCTCAACCTGGGACAGTTATAACAAGTGTGAAAATAGCGTTAACTAAAGTAGCGGAAGAAAGTAACTTCGATGCTAGTGAAGATAATATGTACAATGCAAATAATCTATTTATGACGTTTGATGGTACATTAACATTTATAACGCAGTTTACAAGCGACATTATGATAACCACATCTACAAATACTGGAATGTTATATAGTGTAGCTGTTGCTAATAGTTCGGACTTTACTACTATTATTAATTTGGAGGTATTTTAATGATTTCACCGAATATTAAGGAGCTTAAGGGTAATGCGGGTATGACTTTATTTGGAGCACATAATGATGATGTAACTAATGTGCTACCCAACATTGGATTCGATTTTATATATAATGATATTAATGTAAGGAGTGCTATTAATATAAGTGGTAATTCATGGGTAGGGTTTGGAAGTGCAACAGAACATCTTCTTATTAATAGAAGGGACGCTAGTTATAACAATTTATATTGGATTAAGGAAGTTGAAGATAATAGACCAGTATTTAGAATTAGGTGGGAAGGCAATTCTGCTTATAGTTCATATGGTTCTAATGACTTAGTGTGGGAATTAACACTTTATGATGATAATGCCATGGTGCTTGTTATACAAGCAATACCTAAAAATGGTACAGATAGTTTTGTTTCAAAAGGGTCGAGTGGAACTATAACTTGCAACTTTCAAGCTACAAAGTCTTATGTATTTTTCCCAACGGTAGTGGGAGGTAAGTCTTACATTGTTCAAGAGGGCTCTTACAAAATAATAACACAAGTATTTTTGATGGACGATGGTGGAAATGGGCTCAAAGGCTGGGATGGAAGCACATGGACTAAAGTGGCAGATCCTCCTGTAACTGAGGATATAATGAAAGCTAATGGAATTGCTGTATTGCCTTCAAGTAGGAATGGACTCATATTAACTAATCCTAGTTTATTAATGTGGACAGATAATTTGAGTGAAGTAGTTTTAAGGACAAGAACAACTGGAATTCCCACACCAAAACTTATAATACAAACAAGCGATTATTCAATTCCAGCGGGAATTAATACAGTTGTAATAACTGTAAATTTAACAGGGTCATCAGTTATAAAAATAGTTTGCAGTATAGATCAAGGATTTACATGGAAGGCATGGAATGGTAGTTGGATATCTGTTGATGTATCAGCTATTAGTAACGTCAAAAATACTGGAATGATTGCTTCAGTATTAAATGGTATAACTGCCGCGCAATGGGCAACGCTGGGAGCAAATTATCAAGAGTTAAGGTTTGCTTATTATATGGAACAAGCAGCTAAAGGTGACATTTGTAATATTGATAAAATAAGGGTTAATTATAAATAGATTGGAGGGAGATAGTTGACAAAATTAAGAGAAACAATTGCGTATAATAAAGATTTAATAACTGGAATTGAAACGTTTAAGAAAAAATATAAGTCTGCAGATGCTCCAATGATTAATATTATGACGGTAGAGTTATTTGATGCTGTAACAGGTGAAAAAGTTTATGAGGCTAAAGCGGAGAATGTAGTGAACAACTATGTTGCTAAAATGGCATACATGGATTTTTACTATTCTAAATTAAAAGGAAGGGTAGACTCGGTAGGATATATCCCCCCTTGGCAAGTTTTAGTATTAACAGATTCTATGCAAACAGAAAGTCCCGACACACCGTACATGGGTGGAACAGTTATAGGTTGGGCAAATAAAGATGTTTCCTATATAGGAACAGATAGTTTGAGAGGAACAGTGAATTTATCAGAAACAGCTCTGGATGTAAACAATGATGGCCTATTGCATTATGTGTTTGATTTTCCAACTAATGCAGCGAACGGAACTTTTCAGACGGTATGGTGGAATTCTTCTATTCTTGCTCCATTAATTTCAATAAGACCTGTATGGGAGTCCTATGGAGCCATGATTTATACTGATCTTGTATTTTATTATAACGGTAATATCTATAATGTATCTAAAAGTCTAAAATATAATTCAGATATGTCGAATCCAGTTTCTTGGACACCACCTGCGATTCTTGTAGGTGTAGGAAATGTTAATTATTATCATGATGGATCTAACTTATGGACTTTTGATGCAACAAATATAAAAAAATACAGCGCTGACTTTACTACATTAATCTCATCAACAATTTACACAAGACCTACCTCAATTGGATCAGAATTGTTTAAATGTATATGTTCAAATAGTTCAGATACTTTGTGGTTTATAACTTCTGCTTCTAAAATAGTAAAATATAATATTGGAAGCTATACAAATGGGACAGTGATTAAAGATATGCTAAGTTACAGTAATTCACCATACAGGGCATTGATGTATTGGAGTGGAAAACTGTATTATGGATATAAAAACATGTTAGCGGAATTTGATAGCGATAATAATATAACTAATTTATTTGTGACACCACAAGATTCAAGTTATGGTTGCGCGTATGCACTAATGGCGGATAATGTTAATCATATAATATATGAGTTTTGTTCATTAGGTACAAATAGGTATGGCATAGTTGCTTATATTTTATATGGACCACCTGCGGCACAGAATTTATTAGCTGCAGCAGTAACAAAGACAGCAACAAATACCATGAAAATACAATATGATTTTCAAATACAAAAAGTTTTATAAGTACCGAGGAGGAAAAGAAAAATGAAAAATTCAATTAATATTGTTCAGACTATATTCGCTACCATAGGTGGGTATAGTGGTTGGTTTTTAGGAGGGGTTGATGGTTTTATGTATGCACTGATTACCTTTGTTGTTATTGATTATTTTACAGGGATTATGGTGGCAATAGTTGAAAGACGATTATCAAGCGAGATTGGTTTTAGAGGGATATTTAAAAAGGTACTTATTTTTTTTCTTGTTGGTATAGCAAATATAGTAGATGTTCATTTAATCAAAAACGGTAGTGCAATTCGCACTGCTGTTATTTTTTTCTACGTTTCCAATGAAGGTATAAGTATTTTAGAAAATTCAGCAAAAATTGGACTTCCTATACCAAAGAAGTTAAAGGATATCTTAAAACAGATTAATAAGGAGGAGAATGATAATGAGTAAATTATGTTTTGATTATGGACATGGAGGAGAAGATGGTGGAGCCTCTTATAATGGAAGGAAAGAATCTAATGATGTATTGAGTTTAGGTAGAGCTGTAGCAACAGAAGTTAGAAGGAACGGAGTTATTGTACATGAAATAAGAACTACGGATGTTACAGTTAGCCTTACAAATAGGAGTAACTTTGAAAATGAAAACACATACGATTACTTTATTTCTTTTCACAGAAATGCCTTTCAGCCTGAAAAGGCAAAGGGAGTAGAAATCTATACGTATTTAAATGGAGGAGCAAAGGCAAAGACTTTAGCACAGCGGATACAAACATCTCTTGTTGCATTAGGGTTTATAAATAGGGGAGTAAAGGAAGCTAATTTTCATGTATTAAGAGAAACAAAGTCCCCAGCGGTACTTGTTGAGATTGGGTTCATTGATAATACAGGAGATAATAATCTTTTCAATAGCAAAAGAAGTGAAATTATTAAGGCAATATCAAAAGCCATTCTTTCAGTGGTAGATATTAAATAAATTAAATCTTCAAAGCAATAGCCATCCCAGATTAGAAGTGGACAAACCCTTTATAAAGTTATGGTAGGTTCCAATGCAATAGGAGAAAATAATCCAAAGCAAGTTAAAAAATTAAAGGAAGAATAATTTGATTTATGGACATGATGAATGTCGGGAGAGGCTATTTTGATTTCTCACTTTTGTTGGAGGTGTAATAATGACTAATGACCAGAAAGAAGAAATAAGGAAGATGAGGCAAGATGGAAAGAGTTATTCGCAGATAATAGTAAGTCTTGGTATTAATGAAAACACTGTAAAGGCCTATTGTAGACGAAATAATTTAGGGGCGACAGTAAATACCAAGCCAAAGTCAGAGAAGGAGATATATACTTCTTGCAAACATTGTGGAAAATCATTAACACAGGGGACAAAGGGTAAACCAAAAAAATTCTGCTGTGATGAGTGCCGCCGCTTGTGGTGGAAAGCCAATGACATTGAGCATGTTAAGAAAACTTATTATACTTTAAGCTGTGCAGAGTGTGGAAACAAATTTGAAAGTTATGGCAACAAGAGCCGCAAATTCTGCGGTCATGCCTGTTATATAAAATATCGTTTTAAAAAAGAGGAGGATTTAAATGACACAGCAGCAGTTTCAACGTGAAAAAAATTACAGGGTTTCCATTGCTATCGCTAAGGTTATGATCTCAAGAAAATTAATAACCGCTCAAGAATACAGTAAAATTGACTCAATGCTTGTTACAAGGTATAGGCCTGTTTTTGGGGGTTTATAACTCTTATTTACTTGCTATGTATCAAAATCAGAGCTAATATAGGTAACTGAAAGGGGGCGATTTTATGTCGCGAAACATTAGAAAAATAGAGTCTTCGGTACAAAAAATGCCTGCTAGAAAACGTGTAGCAGCTTATGCAAGAGTATCAAGTGGAAATGATGCAATGCTACATTCTCTTTCAGCACAAATTAGTTATTATAGCGAGTTGATACAAAAGCATAAAGGCTGGGAGTATGCAGGAGTTTATGCTGATGAAGCGATTACAGGTACCAAAGAACTTAGGCCAGAATTTCAAAGACTCTTAAATGACTGTAGAAATAGTAAAATAGATATGATTATTACAAAATCTATCTCCAGGCTAACAAGGAACACGGTTACTATGTTGGAAACGGTACGAGAGTTGAAGGCAATGAATATGGATGTTTATTTTGAAAAGGAGAATATACACAGTCTTAGCGGGGATGGTGAGCTTATGCTTACTATCCTCGCTTCTTTTGCGCAAGAGGAAAGTAGATCAGTCAGTGAAAACTGCAAGTGGCGTATTCGTAAGGATTTTGCTGAGGGAAAACTTGTAAACTTACGGTTTATTTATGGATATCGAATTGAAAAGGGGAAAATTGAAATTGAGAGGTCGGAGGCAGAAATTGTCCGTATGATTTTTAAAGATTACATAAATGGTACGGGCTGTACTTTAATTGCCAAGAAGCTGAGAGCTATGGGTATAACAAAAGTAAGAGGTGGCATTTGGAACTCAGAGAGAGTCGTTGATATTATTAAAAACGAAAAATATACAGGGAACGCTCTACTTCAGAAAAAGTACGTAAAGGACCATTTAACAAAAACCTTAGTTTGGAACAAAGGTAATCTGGCCCAATATTATGCAGAAGGTACCCATCCAGCCATTATTGATAATACAATCTTTAAAAGAGCACAGGAGATTATCAGCAAAAGCAGTGAGCGGTATTTTGGAAGAAAAGAAAGTGGAAATTATCCTTTCACTGGTAAAATTGTATGCGGTATATGTGGAAAAAATTATAAACATAAAAATAGACAAGGAAAGAATTCATGGAGCTGTCCCACTTATTTAAAATACGGAAAGGATAGCTGCCCTTCCAAACAAATACCAGAGGATATTTTGATATCATTAACAAATGAAGTTTTAGAACTTACGGAGTTTGATGAAGATCACCTTAATCAGAGAATAAAGGAAATACAAGTACCTGAGCCTAACGTTTTGTTATTTGTTTTCCATGATGGGAGCATTGTGAAAAAGGATTGGAGTTATAAATCACGAAGTGAGAGCTGGAGTGTGGAAGCACGTCAAAAGGCAAGGGAAAGCAGTCTTAAAAAATTAGAAGGGAGGAGTTAGTCTTGACAGTAGCAAGAGCAGTAACAGTAATACCACCAACAACTGGTCGTTTTGCAACAGTAACTATAGGAGCACCCATCATGAAACGGGTAGCTGCTTATGCAAGGGTTTCTACAGATAATGATGAGCAACTCTCAAGCTTTGATGCCCAGATGGACTATTATACAAGGCATATTAAGTCAAACCCTGCTTGGACTTTTGTTGAAGTCTACACCGATGCTGGGATTTCAGCAACCAGCATAAAAAAACGTGATGGGTTTAATAGAATGATATCTGATGGGCTAGATGGTAAGATTGACCTTATAATAACCAAGTCAGTTAGTCGTTTTGCTAGGAATACCGTTGATAGCCTTACCACAGTTAGGCAACTTAAGGAAAAAGGTGTAGAGGTATATTTCGAAAAGGAAAATATATATACGCTGGATAGCAAGGGGGAATTACTTATTACGATAATGTCTAGCTTAGCTCAAGAAGAATCTAGATCAATAAGTGAAAATGTTACTTGGGGGCAGAGAAAACGGTTTGCAGATGGTAAAGTCAACCTGCCTTATAAACAGTTTCTCGGCTATGAAAAGGGTGGAAATGGATTACCTAAAATTGTAGAAAAGGAAGCGGTGGTTGTTAGATTGATTTGCAGACTGTTCCTTGAGGGTAGGACACCAGCAGGAATTGCAAGGCATTTAACGACAAATAAAATCCTAACTCCCGCTGGGAAGGAAGTTTGGCAACAAAGCACAGTACTGAGTATTCTCAAAAATGAAAAGTATAAAGGTGACGCTATGCTACAAAAAAGCTTTACGGTGGACTTTCTTACCAAGAAAAAGAAAATTAATGAGGGAGAAATTCCACAGTATTATGTTGAAAATAGCCATCCTGCAATTATTACTCCAGAGGTGTTTGATCTGGTTCAGCATGAGCTTAAAAAACGTAAAAATGTCAAAGGTTACAAAACAGGCGGAGGATGTTTTTCAGGCAGAATAGTATGTGGGGAGTGCGGTAGCTTCTATGGGAGTAAGGTGTGGCACTCCACCAGTAAATACCGAAGGGTTATATGGCAGTGCAATTCTAAATTCAAAAATAATGAAAAGTGTAGCACACCTCATCTTTACGAGGATACCTTAAAACAAGCCTTCCCTGATGCTTTTAATAGCCTACTTGCAAATAAAGAAGAAATATTACAAGGCTATGAAGCTATAATTCAAGCCTTGACCGATACTTCAAAGTTTGATAAGGAGAGGGTAAAGCTACATAGTGAAATGGATGTGGTTACTGAACTTCTCCAAAAGTGTGTTGAGGAAAATGCACACAGCGCTTTAGACCAAGCAAAATATGAAGAGAGATACACAACACTTGCAGAGCGTTATGAAAATGTAAAAAAGGGACTTAATGAAATAAATAATAAACGTCTTGAGCGAAGTGCTAAGCGTGAGAGCACTCTAACTTTTATTAAAGAACTTGAGCAAAGAGATGTGTTAGTATCAGAGTTTGATGAGGAACTTTGGAATGCAACCATTGAAAAAGTATTGGTGAATTCGGAGGATAAAGTAACTTTTGTTTTTAAGGATGGTATGGAATTGGAGTGGAATATATGAGAATTGTTGAACATCCGCGAGGTTAGCCAATATGCTTACTTTACGGATGTTTTTTTATTTATATTTAATTTGATTAATTAGTATTAAGAATTATATACTTTATTTCATTTAAATAGAATAAGGTATATAATTTTTATTAATAGAAAAAATGTTCTAAGAAATCTATAATAAATAGAAAAGACTGGAGGTGAAATATATGGTGAAATATACTGATGAGGAAATAAGAAATATCCATAAAATAACATGCAAGATTGCAGCTGATTATCTTGGAATAGCACCAATGGCAGTAAGCATTGGTATGAGAAATTACTTGCTACCGATTGGATTTGCTATACATAATGAAGATAAATATGCAGACAGTTGGAGCTACCAAATCATTGATGAACGATTGATTGCTTATAAGCATGGAAAAATATCAGAAGTTCAGGTTCAAAATATAGAAAAGAGCCTTGATACAATTATTACTAAATTTCAAGAAATGAAAAAAGACCTACTTTTTATATTAAGCGAAAACGAGGAACAAGAGATTTGAAATTATTCGAATACGCGTTTTCGCTTGATTATAAAGAGAAAGATATATGAGCTACTAATACTCTATTTGAAAACTGAAGAAATTAATGAAAAGAGGGATTGCTATGACTGAAGATCAATTCATTAAAATAAGTAGAGAGCTTTTGTACAGTGAAATATGGGATATTTCAGCATCCGGTGTTGCCAAGAAATATAATGTTCCATACGCTGAGATGCTTAAGCTTTGTAAAGAGACAGAAATACCTATTCCACCATCAGGATATTGGACTAAATTGAGCTTTGGAAAACCAGTTATTAAAATATCTTTGCCTAGTTCTTCACTTAATGAAGTTATACTTCCTACAAATATTATGCCAAAACACACCAAACGTTCAGTTAAAAAAATACCATTCCCTGTTACAAAAGTAATTACTGAAAAAGGAGTGAAAATCTTTGAGAGTGTCAAATCAATAGAAACACTACTACAACCATTATCTTTTTTAACAGAAAGTGAGCAACAAAAAGTACTACTGACTGCTCAGCAAACCCAAATGCCGGTGGGAAATATGCGTCTGCATAAAAAAATAATAGCGTACAAGTCTGTAATTAAAGAATGGAATAAAAAAGACATAAAAAACAAGGAAGCACAAAGAAATTTCAATAATTTTTCAAATCGACCACCATTCCTAGCAGGTGTTATTTCTTGTGAGACTCTGCCACGTGTATTTGGAATAATGGATGCACTTTCTCGACAGATAGAATATCTGGGAGGCTCCGTTAATGATGATCTTTCATTTAATATTAGAAATGAAAATGTTAAAATTGTAGTGATTGAATCTCAAGATCAAATTAAGCATGAAATGACTAGGGAAGAAGCCAAGGAATTATTAATATATGAAGATGCAAAACGCCATCATAGTTGGGCTTCAGAACCCAAGATTCGTAAATATGATTATGTCTTTAACAGTCGATTAAGAATTACTATTCGTAAAAGCAAATATTTCAGAGATACAGATATTGTTAATATTGAATCTAGGCTAGGTGAAATGTTGATAGAACTTTATGCAGAGTCCGAAGTAGTTCGCATTGATCGAGAAGTGCAAGAGGAAGCCCAACGTAAACGAGAAGAAGAGGAACGGTTGCGGGAAGAACACCGCATTCGCTATAACACCGAAGTTGAACGAACGATTGCTCTAACGAACATTGCACAGGACTATGATGTAGCTTGTAAAATTAGAGCTTATATTTCAGCTTTGGAGTTAATCGAAGATATGAATGATGAAACTGCTGCGCAGATTGATTGGGGAAACAAAAAGGCCGATTGGTTTGACCCAACAGTAGCGAGGAAAGATGAATTATTTGGAAAGAGAGAACATGAGAAAGATTCGGAACAGAAAGCTCTTAAACAAACCCGATATTATTGATGATAACATGCTTTAGTTTAAATACACGAAATTGCCATTTAATAGATCTGAATATATGTTGGCGACCGGCTTTATTAGACGTTTAAATAAGCAAAGCAACAATGATGATGATATCTATCCGATTAAAAATAAATTCATATTATTTTCTCAAATGTATATTTTAAATTACTATATTATATTGTAAAGCAAAAAAAACATATTTGCTGCAATAAAACCTAATTTTGTAAAAAATATGGTAAAACAATGTACTTCCATGTATAATTATAGTGTAATGATTTAATATTTCAATTTTAAAAGGTTTTAAAAATATAATATTGATGTACGAATTGCAGAAAGGGGTTAAAATAACATATGGAAGATATAATAAAAAAAAGATTTTTATTCGTTTGGGTAGTCTTATTTATAGGATTAATAATATCGTCGGGGATGATTATACCAGGTATTACTAGTTTGGTTGGTGATAAAAATATTTTTTATGAAAAAAATACAGGATTAATATTATTGATGATTTATCCATTAACATTTTTGCTATTGGGATGGGCATTACTGTTTATGGGTGTTAGCGGAATGGGTAAAAAAGTAAAATTTGAACATATGTTCAAATTAAATAATGATGTTAAAGAGGGTGATTCCGAAAATATAGAACGTGCAATTAGAAGTCAAATAAGACAATTTAAAACAATTATTTTATGCTTATGCTTTACTTGGATAACATATATTTTATTTAGTGTCGTTTCTATCTTACCAATATCATTGGTAAGATAGAATGAGGTTTTGGAAGGTATCAACTATTTTTATCACAATAGTTTTTTTTGCAATTTTATTTAGGTTTACAACAGTTAATGCTAAAAATAGTAGTACAAGCATTAGGTATAAAGTTGTAGATTCAAGAATAGATGAAGTTGACATGAAAATAAGTAGTCCAGATGATAATGCTTTAGAAGTATTTTTACCATTACAAATTGATAATATAGAGTATGATAGAAGTAATTTTACAGTTTTGCACGATAGTAATGAGAATGGTAGTGTATTTATTATATTAAAAAAATCAAATGAAAAAGATATAATAAGCATTACATGTGAGGTAAAAAAAACTGATGAGCGCAATAATAAATTAGCAAGGATTGAACCTTTTTTTTCTGAAAAGGCTATAATAATACCTACAGTTGATGAAAAAGACTTTAATAGCATAGACCTAAGCAAAAGCATAAAACAAATAAAAAAGCTTGGGTTTGATAATATACAAGCAGTTTTTGATAGAGAACTTGAGTTTAAAGTTAATAATGGTAACACTAGTAAAATTAATTCGCAAACTGATATAACAATCAATTTGGATAAAGAGAAAGGCCGATTTGATTTAATTTATTCTGATTTAGGGGAAAAACAACATGAGGTGATTAATTCAGCAATAAATAAACTGTTCCCTAATCTAATTACTATAATATTCGCTTTTATCGCGTTTAATGAAGATAAAAAGGGAGTAAAAATAACTACAATTGGATTATGTTGTTTCGGATTTATTATAATGACAGTTTCACAATTTATTCAAAATAATACTATTGAATTTTGGAGTAATTTAATTAATTACATTATAATTATATTAATCATTTTGATATGGTTAATATTCGTATCAGGTTTTATAAAAAAGAAAAAAAAGTAATTTCAAACAATATCTTAAAGGGTAAGTACTAACAAGAATTTTGAACTTTATGTTTACAGAACTGCGATCAAAGATAATTAGTATTTGCCAAAAGGTACAAACGTCAATATTTTTGCACCCACCGTGATTAAAGGGCGGATACTTTTACAATAATACAATATTAACGCGCATTAGTATCATCTTGCTGACCCAATACACTCAGTATGTGATAATATATCAATATAGGTGTGTGCACTTTTTAGCGATAATACATACAATTTAGCGTTAAACAAAACTAACCTTCATCCTAAAATTATCTCTAAATTGTATCAATATTATAGTTATTAGACATAAAAGAACAACAAGTTTGATACAATGGAAAGCCCTTGAATTCAGGGGCTTTCGTTGTTTTTTGGATTAAAGTGCAGTGTGAAAATTGAGCTGGAAGTCATAAAATTCTAGGTTAGAATGGAATAAATGCACACCCATATGGATTTTAAAATAGGGGTGTGCATTTTTAGTTAGGGGTGTGCACTTTTTAGCGGAATTATAAAGTCTTTTGAATTTTTTTTTCGGCAAAGTTACTTGGAATAAGTGACCAGAATTCAGAAGAAAAGCACTTTACTGAAATTGTTTTTGAATAGCTTAATAACTATTTTAATATACCGAAACTGAAGAGAAAAACGTACTGAAAGATTAAAAACTAGATAATTACCGTCAGCAGCCAAATGTAAATTAACATAAAAAAATACATTTGTTGTAAAAAGGGAATTCAAAAATTAATGTAGAATATTAATAATTAGATTATGCATTTAGATGACATCGTTAATGATTATGAGAATTTAATACAACAAAGAGTATTAACGTAATTAGATATTTTTTAGATTTTGCGAGGTTTTCAGAGCAATTTAGATGTTAGTACAAAATGTGACGCTATTGCTGCGAAAATCAAGAAATTGTGGATTTGCTTAGAGGAGGAAAATGTAATGGGAAGACATAAACAAATGCCTGGAAGTACTTATGAAGTGATATATCAGGATAATCACGAAGCAACAGTAAAATGTGCATATCTTTGTCTTTATTGCAAGCAGGATACTGCTGCTCAAATAACAGTTTATTCAGATGATTTTGATTTATTAAACTCTGGTGGTTTTTTTGAGCCTCTTGAATGTGAATATTGCAATAAAACTTCAGATGTTAGATTTTGGAGTAGTCAAAGAATATAATACCAATTTGCAGTTGTGATACTGATGAAATACCCAATTTATTAGCATTATCTTGCTCTGCCATGTATTAAATCGCAAGACCAAGCCATAATGCTACAAGAAAGGAGAGACGACTAATGAAAGAAAAAAACATCAATTATGGCGAACTCGAGCAACATGAATATGATGATGCAAAGGGAAATATTTTCTATACTTGCCCACTTTGTGGTGGTGAGTATCTTGACACGTTCATAACCGAAGAGAACAGTCAAAAAATGTGTGTTGACTGCTGGAATGAAAAGTACGGCGATTAGGAATGACGCAGCACGCAAGGTCCGAGATTAGCCTGACCTCATCCGCTACGGTTTAGATGATGACGACGATGATGACAGCGAATCTTTAAGCGTTTATGAAGCTGCAGAAATTTGGGCTTCACACGAAAATACGAAGATTACATGTTTGGATACTCCGAAGAAGAAGAAGAATTAGAAGATGCTCTTTAAAAGAAAGCCCTCTAAGCTATCATGGCTAGGAGGGTATCTTTATAGGATTATTCATTTATTTCAACGCTAACACTTGACTTGAATTCCACCGTGATTTTATTTTCGTAGACTGTGACTTTTTCAATTAGTCGCCGGATAAGTGACTCGTCATATTCGGTAATTGCGGTAGGGTGCTCCCTGAGAAAGATGCCTATTTACAGGAAGTTTTGAAAGCAGAAAATAGTATTAATTTAATAAATAGAATGCTTATTAATAAAAGGAAGAAAATATGTTCTTACATCCCCTCCACGTCGAAACTATAGTTAAGCTAATCAAGAAATAGAGGCATTCTTTAAAATGAAATAAGCTCAAAATCTTCCGACTTCCGACATTCTTCCGACAGTGGATTTATGTGGTCGGAAATTTTGTGCTTATTATGGTTTCGAAAAGATTAACACTGTCATTAGACATCTTTTTAGTGACATGAGAATAAACATCCATACTAATTGAAAAAAGTGCAAAAAAATAGTGATGACCACCACAATTATGGCTGCCATCACCTTTTATATAAATGTCTCAGGCTTCGTGCATAAATTCAATCTATGTACCTTAAAACCCAATATTTTACAATTATTAGGTTATCATAGTTCATTTTTCTAAAATGCTTTCAGCATCACATATGAATGTTCCAACAATGCTTCATATGCATCGGCAGAATCTCCTTCGCATATGGCACTCAATATTTTTCGATGACACTCACATACCTCTTTTCTCGATAGTTTGTTATCTGTAAACTGTATTTCAGGATGATTATAAAATCCCATAGAGGAATGCTTCAGACTACTAAAATAAGGATCTTTCAATGACTCAAGTAACTCCAGATGGAACTGCTGGTCTACAGCAAAATATTCATTAAAATTCTTCTGTTCATCAAGCATTTTCTCCATTTGTTCCATTAGTTTTTTTAGTTTCTTAACCGATGGATTATTCTTATCTTTTTGATAGGTTTTAGCCAGCGTTGCCACACAATAACCCTCAATTGCACAACTAAAATGGTAATGTTGCATTACCTCTTCTTTTGTTATTTGATGCAGCCGAATACCACGACTTGGTAAAATATCAATTCGTTTTTCATCTACTAGTTTTTGAATGGCATCTCTGACTGGCGTTTTGGACATATCCATAGTGGCAGTCAACACATTTAGAGAATATATCTCACCATATATAAGTTTTTTATCATTTATCATTTGAATAATTTTATCATAAGCTTCATCCTTTAATAAAAAAGACATCCCAAATTCCTCCATGTATCTTCTCTTAAGATATTTCAATCATTTACGCCTGCTCATTATAATATATGAAAAATAAAGATGCAAGAAGGCAGCCATTCTTCCGACTGCCTTCTATCTTTTTCTGTATAATTTACTTAAACGTCTAATTTATAGTTTTCTTCTTCCAGAGCTTCCTTCAATTTTCCAATACAGCTATCATCCCATTTACCATATACCGTAACTTTAGCAAGTGCTTCATCAAATCTCTTCATATCATCGGCGGTAAAATTAATATTCGGAATTTCCATGTTCGAACGAATAATTTCTTCACTCATCATCCCAGGAATCGGAACAATAAAATCTTCCTTATGAAGTAACCATGTAATAGCTGCCTGCGCATAAGAACATCCTTTTTCCTTTGATATCTGATCAAGAATTTCTAGTATTGGCTGATTTTTTATGATATTTTCATCACTAAATCTAGCTGCGAAGCGTTTAGCATCATCATTCTTATAGACCATACCCGGCTTATATTTTCCTGTCAAAAATCCAGCCGCAAGTGGCATATATGGCACAAATCCAATACCACGTTCTTTACATGCCGCTAAAACCCCCTCCTCTGGCTCTCGTTCCATAAGAGAATATTCATTCTGAATAGCAGCTAACGGTGTTACAGCATGTGCAATTCGAATATGATCTACTGTTGCTCTAGACATACCCCATGCACGAATCTTTCCTTTTTGAATAAATTTCCCCATATAACCTGCTACTTCATCTAGTGGAACATCATCTGTAACACGATGCATATAGTAAAGATCGATATAATCAGTATTCAAGCGTTTTAAAGATGCATCAAGACGAGCTTCAATTTGTTCCTCAACAGTTCCTTTAGACGGATCTGTTACAGGATGTAACTCTGGATTGTACTTTGTTGTAAGACATACTTCATGACGAATCGGTTTCAATGCCTCACCAACTAAAATTTCATTATGACCATCTGCATATGCGTCTGCTGTATCATAAATTGTACAGCCAAGTTGATGCGCCAAACGCATAAGTCTAATGCTTTCTTCACGTGGTGGTGGAGTTCCATGTCCATGTGAAAAGTCCATACATCCCATGCCCATTCCAGAAACTTCAAGTGAACCCAATTTTCTTTTTTTCATGATGTGTTTCCCCCTTTGTTTTTTAAGTTTTCATTCAATATTCTGGTATACCGATATATCGATTACATTTAAAATATAACTCTTGTTTCGATGCTTGTCAATATAAAAATGGAAAAATTCTAAAAATTAGAAAAATTAATTATTGTTTCAAATCGGCGGCATATTCCTTCGGGCAATGGCGTCAACTTAGGGGATTTTCTCTCTAAAAACAATTTAACTAAAATTATTTTTAAGATGTTTACTATGTATTTTAAATGATATAATAAATTGAATAAAATAGAGAGTGTTTTATAGATTAGATAGACTTATATGTAAGTAAGAATGAAAATGTTTATGATAATGAAGGGTGAACCGTACCATAAGTAATAAAATATAATAAGTTTAGCAGTGAGGTTTTCCTAAAAACATTACAATTAAAAGAGTTCAAATAAATGATAATCAAAATTTTAAGCATAAGGTAAATAGGAATTTATAGAGGCGATAATTTCTTTCTGCCTATCTATAGTATAGATGATAGATCCTTCGCTCGATTCGTATTGAAGATCTATCATTCTGTTTGGAACGAATGTGGCATCGTATAAATTTCCATTAGCTGAATCTCTTTTAGAACTAGCTCCGACCGAAAAAACAGAGATAAGCTTTGAAGAACTGGCTGATCCTTATTCTCGCCATCTTTGTGAGTCTCTGAAGACTGCGCCAAAGCAGCCAGTTTTTTGATGCCTGTACTAAATTTAATAAAGGTGAGATCTTGCATGATGAACTAATCAGTGTTACGGTTGAAAAAGGGTTTAATAACGTTATTGATACATTTCACGTTGAAGCCGTAACATTGACCATTAAAGCTGACGAGGAGAAGTACCATAATACTGTTTAAAGGCCTTATAGAAATTGCTGCTATTGCTGTATCCGAGCATATCAGCAATTTTTTCAATGGAAAGATCCGTATGATCCAATAATAGCTTGGCTCTTCGCATACGTGATTCAGCTAGCAGAGCAGAAAAGGTCTTCCCTGTCTTTTCCGGCAAAAGACGTGAAATATAGACGGGGTGATATCCGAAATGGGATGCAATGTCATTCAATGTTACAGAATCAGAGTGTGATTCGATATATTCCATAATCCAGTCAATTAATGTCGTGCCAGTAGGTAGATGCTGACGCTTGTACTCATAGGAAAGATACATTGCAAGGGACATGACCATAGGTTTTAAAATTTTCTGTGAGCCCTCTGTTCTATGAGCATATTCAAGAATCATGACATTCAGCAGCTGCCAGATTGGCGAAGAAGCTGGAATTTCCAGATGAACGAACTCTTCTGAATATTTGTTTTTCTGTGGTTCCAGAAAAAAATTAAGCATGGAGCTATCTGCTGAGAGCGCACTCAGGTATTCCCGGAAAAAGGTTTCTTTACGAATCAGTACTCCGAGAATAATACATTCGTGATCAGAATCCCGCTTAACAGCATAGCCGCTGTAGGGCTGACCGATATAGAAGTCTCCTTCTTTTACCGTGATCCGATTGTTATAGTTGGCGCTTAATGCATCATAATCTCCATGGTAAGCAAAATGAATGAAAAAAAAGTCCTGGCGGTGAAAACGCTCCTCAATTTTTTTCCCTTTAAATGCACACACCATAACTTCCTCGGATTTCTCTCCCAACCAATGCGAAATCAGTTCGTTATTTCCTGAGGACGGATCCGGGCTAAAGTCCCAATTGAGGTGCGGAAAGTCCTGACCTAGTTTTTCTAATGCGTGATCGATTTCGGTATCGCAATTCCAAGACATAACAACAGTCCTTTCTTCAGATTTTTGAGCAATTATTTCAAGCATTGCAACGTTTTTGGTAAATCAGATATGCTTATATCTAATTGTAGGTTAAAATAAGCCACAATTCAAGTTAATATTTAGCGCTGATTTGGAAGGTGAAAATCTATATGATGGAGTAGTAACAAGAAAGTTCAAATTGAAAGGAATGGTACATATGTATAATTTTGATTTTTATATGCCGACAAAAGTATTATTTGGAGCAGGAAAACTTCAGGAACTGCATACAGAAGTGTTTCCGGGAAAGAAAGCCCTGATCGTGACATCCAACGGTTCATCTACGAAGAAGTTCGGATATCTGGACGCGCTTGAGAAAGAACTGGATCTTGCGGGAGTTACCTATGAGATCTTTGATGAGATCCGTCCAAATCCGACAAACCGCAATATTATGGATGGTGCAACGAAAGCAAAGGAGACAGGCTGTGAGTTTGTCGTTGCACTTGGGGGAGGATCTGTCATGGACTCCAGCAAATGTATCGCACTCATGATGACCAATACGGGTGATATATGGGATTACAGTTATTCGGTAAACGGAGGAAAAAAGAATCCAGAAAAAGATGCCGCTCCAATTGTCGCTATTACAACTTCAGCAGGAACGGGAAGTGAAGTGGATTGTTGCGCTGTGCTCAGCAACGACGAAGTAAGTGAAAAATCTGGTTTTTTAGTTCCATCAATGTTCCCGGTACTGTCTGTTGTTGATTCCAATCTGATGATGAGTGTACCGCCTAAATTTACAGCTTTTCAGGGAATGGATGCTTTTTTCCATGCAGCTGAATCTGTGATTAATAAGAATGAGCATCCGATGGGAGAAATGTTTGCTCTGAAAGCTATCGAACTGATTGCCGCCAATCTCCCGGTTGTATATCGTGATGGAAGCAATCAGGAAGCAAGAGCAAATATGGCACTGGCTAATTCACTTGCGGGCTACTACATGCTCATCACATCAGCACATACAATGGAACATGCCATGGGATCCTGCCACGAAAATCTGGTCCACGGTGCTGGTTTGATTATGATTGCTCATGCCTATTATGATTTCTTTGCAGAACGTAAGGCTGCAGAAGAACAGATGATCAAAATGGCAATAGCAATGGGAGTGGAGAACCCGACATCCGGAAAAGATTTTATCAGAGCATTGGATGAACTGATCGAAGCAGTCGGATGTAAAGATATCCGCATGAGTGATGCAGGAATCAAGGAAGAAGAGCTCGCAAAGTATCCGAAGAGAATACACGAGGTGCTCGGCGGCGACATTACCGCAGACCCGTTACCGCTTACGGATGAAGATTATCTTGAAATCTATAAGAAATCATATCGTTAAGAGCATAATGCATGTGATAACTGTGATTTATTACATAATTTAAGGAGGATAAATATGTCTAGAAAAAATATTGGAGCAAGGCCATACATCACACCGATGCCGGTTTTGATGATTTCATCTTATGATGAGGCTGAAAAGCCGACCGCCATGTTAGCAGTATGGGGCGGAATCACGAATGAGACAGAAATTACTATTACTGTAGCATCCCAGAGAAATACGTTAAAGGGAATTCTTGCCAGAGGTTCCTTTGTTGTAAGTATGGCGGATGTGGAAAATGAAGTTGCCTGTGATTACCTTGGTATAACAACAGGAAATAAAGTGGAAGATAAGTTTGAGAAGTCCGGATTCCATACAACAAAGTCCGAATTCGTAGATGCACCGATTATCGATGAGCTTCCTTTTGCCGTTGAGTGCAGAGTGAAGAGCTATGATGAGGAAACCTGGAGACTGGTAGGCGAAATCGTCAATGTAAGTCTGGATGAACGGATTCTTGGAGAAGATGGCAAGGTATCATTTGAAAAATTCCATCCGATCACTTTCGATTGGATGAATAAGTCATATCTGTCCGTTGGTGAGAAGATCGGTGATGCTTACCGCGACGGACTTCAATTGAGAGAGAAGAACTAAGAAGAGGTTGTTTATTATGATGAAAAATTTAGGCCCAAACGTTTTTTCATATGGTTATCCAGCACCGGTTTTAATGGTCGGCACTTATAATGATGATGGAACAGTCAACGTGATGAATCTGCATGAGTGTACAAGGACGAATGCCGGTGATCTCGCATTATGTATTGGTCCACGTAGTAAGACGCATGAGAACATTAAAAAGAGACGCGCATTTACTGTTGCACTAGTTAATAAGAATTTGATAAATGAAGTGGATTACTTTGGAATTGTAACCGGCCATAGAGTTCCTGATAAATTTTCAAAAACAGGCTTGAAGGCTGTAAAGAGCGAACACGTCAATGCCCCTATCATCGAAGGCGGTCCACTAGTCATCGAATGCGAACTCATAGAGTTTGTAAGAGCAAATAATTTCACTACTGTACTTGCCAGGATTATCAATGTAGCAGCAGATGAGTCAGTGTTAGATAAAACCGGCATAATTGATGCCAAGAAAACAGGAATGTTATTTTTTGATTCGTTCAGCAACAGCTATTTTTCATTAGGTGAGAAAGCCGGAAATGCATGGGTCGAAGGAAAAAAATATCTGTAAATTTTTGTTTTGCATGAGATTTCCATTTATAAGAGATTAATACGAGAGGTTAAAGATGAACGATAAAATTATGCCGGTCGTTTTTGCCTGACATGGGAGCCCGATGTTGGCATTAGATAACAATGAAATTACAGAAGGTATGGCAGAAACAGGACACAGAATTATTGAATAGTTCGGAAAACCGAAAGTGATTCTTGCCATTTCTGCACACTGGTACACACACGGATTTTCTCTTCGGAGAATGTCTGTGGGTGTTTTTTTGTCCTAAAGCGGAAATATGTCTTTTTCCAATACATTAAAAAATAAATTTGACTAGAAACTCAATTACGCATGTTTTGATAATTCAAATGAGAAACCGTATCAATAAGGTTTTTTTCTACTTATCTATAGTGCAGATGATAGAATCTTGAAGGTTGTATGTGTAATGAATCAATGCTTTAAATATGCTTTAAAATAATCACAAAAAAATGGAACACTGATGCAAAATGTTCTATAATTGTTTTAAAGGAGAAGGTTATATGTTATTAATAAATAAGATGGAGAATGCAAATCTAACAAGGATTGAAGAAGATATTGTTCAATATATTATTTCACATCAAGAAGAGTTAGAAAAATTATCAACACGTGCTATCGCAAAAGCTACATATACGTCATCATCTGCTGTTATTCGATTAGCACATAAACTAGGCTTTGAAGGATATAATGATTTAAAAAAGCAACATCTTGAAGAACAAGCTTATTTAAATTCTCATTTTCAAAATATAGATGCCAATATTCCATTTAGCCAAGATAATAATATAATGAGCGTTGCTGGTGCAATTAAAGAAGTTATGATTGAATCAGCAAATGATACGTTATCACTTATTCATCATGATTCATTACAACAGGCTATAAAAATATTACATAAATCAAAGCATATTTATGTATTTGGATTTGGTGCATATGTACCTCTTGCTACATCATTTCAAATGAAAATGTCGCGTATTAAAAAACATGTTGTTGTTCAAAGTTTTGTAGGCGAAGATAAATATCAAGCTGATATGTTAAATCAAGATGATTGTGCGATTATAATTTCTTATTCAGGAGAAAATTCTAGTTTAATAAGTGTTGCATCTTTACTTAAAGAAAATAATATTCCTATCATTGTTATAACAAGTATAGGAGAAAATAGTTTGAGTTCATATGCAATGTGTTTACTTTATATGTCAACGCGTGAAAAGTTCTTTTCAAAAATTGCGAATTATACAGCAGAATATTCAGTTACTTTAGTACTAGATATTCTCTATTCTTGTTATTTTAGATTAAATTATCAAAAGAATTTAGATTATAAAATTAAACATTCAAAAAAAGTAGAAAGTACACATTTTTCATCAAATGAAATTATTATGGAGTAAAGGAGAATCACAATGATGTACAATGAAATATTAGAAAAAGCAAGAACATGTATAGGAGATTATTGTAAAGCTTGTCATGAATGTAATGGAAGAGTTTGTAAAAACAAAATTCCAGGACCTGGAGCTAAAGGGATTGGTGATGTAGCCATAAGAAACTATGATAAATGGAAAGAAATACGAATTGATATGGATACTTTAGTAGAAAATAAACCAGTTGATACAAGTGTTCAATTATTTAATCAAAAATTTAAATACCCAATTTTTGCTGGACCAGTAGGAGCAGTGAATCTTCATTATGGTGATAAATATGATGATATGTCATACAATGATATTCTCGTTTCCTCTTGTGCAAAACATGGGATACTAGCATTTACTGGTGATGGGACGAATCCAGAAGTTATGGAAGCAGCAACAAACGCGATCAAGAAAGAAAATGGTCTGGGTATTCCAACAATTAAACCTTGGAATTATGAAACTATTTTAGAAAAAATGAAATATGCCAAAGAATCAAATGCCATTGCTATAGCTATGGATATTGATGCAGCAGGGTTACCTTTTTTGAAAAATATGACACCTCCTGCTGGAAGTAAATCTGTAAAAGAATTAAAACAAATCATAGCAGCGTGTGATAAGCCATTTATTGTTAAGGGAATCATGACTGTTCAAGGAGCATTAAAAGCTAAACAAGCTGGTGCAAGTGCCATTGTTGTATCTAATCATGGAGGAAGAGTTTTAGATCAATGTTTATCAACGGCTGAAGTATTAAAAGATATTGTTGACACCGTAGGTCATGATATGAAAATCTTTGTTGATGGTGGTATCCGTAGTGGTGTAGATGTCTTTAAAGCACTTGCTATAGGAGCGGATGGTGTTTTAATTGCTAGGCCATTTGTAACAGCGCTATATGGTGGAGAAGATGAAGGTGTTCAAACATATATTGATAAAATTGGAAATGAATTAAAAGAAACGATGGCAATGTGCGGAGCACATAGTCTAGATGAAATTATTCGTGATATGATTTCAATTCCTTGGTAAAATAAGAACTTATTGTTCTTCTTTTTGTTTTACTAAAATTCTATATAATTAATACAAAAATAAACAAAATATAAAAAGTTATGATAAGATTAATGATGCTAACATTAGATCCATTATCACCAAGATAGCAGAAGAGTGGATAATGATAAATTCTCGTTGATTTTAGGAAAATGCGGATTCCCAAAGGATACAGCTCTTCTGCTTTTTTTATTTTAGAAACAGCTAGACTTAGCGCCTGCTTGCATTTTTACATTAGTGTATTTGTAATAAGTAAAAAAATATTGTTGTATACGCAACAATAATGTGCTATATTTATATTGTTGCATGTGCAACAAAAATATTCTGATTATACTTGTTGAAAGAAAGTGAACCCAAATACATGTCGTAGTCAGAATTATTACTGGCTCAATTTACAGAACTTTTTGAAAAACACGATGCATTAGATAAATTAAACTTTATTTTAGCAGCCATTATTCTAATTTATAAAATTAAGTATAAGTAATTTTAAGGTATATATAAAAGTAGGTATATTTTTTATTTGGATAAATTCTGCATATAAGTAATGAAAGGAGGCCAATATAATGGTCGTTTCTAAAGGATTAAATATAATTGAATTAGGCAATGATGTAATTAATATGAATCCTATATTGATTTTAGATGAAGAAAAATTAATTCTGATAGATACTGGGTTGCCGGAGCAGTTAGGAAAAATAGCTGAAGAAGTAAGTAAAGCTGGAGTATCAATTAAAGATATTAATAAGATAATATTAACACATCAAGATTTAGATCATATTGGAAATTTAGCTAGTATCATTAAAAATACTGAAAATTATATAGAAGTATTAGCTCATATTGATGAGAAGCCTTATATCCAAGGAGATAAATCACCAATAAAAATGACTCCAGAAAAACTCAATGTTATGTCAGAAGAGGAACGTAATTCAAGGATAGATATGTTTAACAAGGCTAAAGCCAATGTTACTAAAACAATTGAAGATGGTGAGATACTTGATTATTGCGGAGTAATAGATGTAATACATACACCAGGTCATACTCCTGGACATGCCTGTTTTTACTTGAGAAAGTATAAAACTCTAGTGGCTGGAGATGCAATGAATGTTATGGATGGCAAGTTAGTTGGTCCTAATCCGACATTTACATTAGATATGAAGCAAGCGATAGAATCACTCAAGAAATTATTGAATTATGATATAAAAACAGTAATATGCTATCACGGTGGAATATTTACAGATAGACCTAAGGAAAGAATAGTAGAAATAATTAATAGCACAGAGTACTGATATTAAATCATAAACACCAGCTTAGTCGGTCTTTATGATTTTTAGTATATTATTTATCTCTAGGGAGATTTTTCATAACTATGGACATTCGGAAATACATTGCATTCACAAAGAATCCAATAAAAATGTTTTAAATAATGATGAGGCAAAACATATAACACTGATAAAAGAGTTAAATCAAATGTAGTAAAGGAGAATTAAAACGATGAGAAAGAATTTTGGAGCAAAACCGTACACATTACCGCAGCCGGTTTTTATCATTTCCACCTATGGTGAAGACGGTAAGCCAAATGCAATGCTTGCCGTATGGGGGGGCATCAGTAATGAAACCGAAATATCCATATGCCTCAGTACACAACGTAAGACTGTGAAGAATATCCTTTCCCGTGGAGCGTTCACCGTTAGTATGGCGGATGCGGCGCACGTTGCAGCCTGTGACTATGTAGGAATTGAATCCGGTAATAAAGTATCTGACAAATTCGAAAAAGCGGGTTTCCATGCTGTGAAGTCGGAATTTGTAGATGCACCTTTGATTGAGGAACTGCCAATGGCCCTTGAGTGCAGAATGAAAAGCTATGACGAAGAGACCTGGAGAATGGTGGGAGAGATCGTCAACGTCAGCATAGATGAGCGCATTCTGGGTGAAAATGGTAAGGTCTCCTTGACGAAGTTTGACCCGATTATTTACGATTGGATGAGTAAGGATTACCTGAAAGTAGGGGGAAAGGTCGGCAATGCGTACCGTGATGGATTGGCACTAAAACAATAGATCAAACCTGTGTAAATTCAAAAAATGTATTTGTTGAAAGGAAGTGAACAAAAAATATATGTCGTATTCAGAATTATTACTGGTTCAATTTACAGAATTTTTTGAAAAACACGATGCATTAGATAAATTAAACTCTAGAGAAATTTTATATAACTATGGACATTCTGAAATTCACTGCATTCACCTAATAGGTAAATTGGAACAGCCAAATGTTACAAAAATATCATTAGAATTAGCAATGACTAAAAGTGCTATTAGTAGAATAGCAAAAAAACTATTAGATAATGGAGATATTGAAAGTTACCAAGTAGAATGTAATAAAAAAGAGATTTATTACCAATTAACCCCAAAAGGTCAAGAATTATTTGATGAACATTTAAAAATACATTCTTCCGGGAGAGAAAGAGATAAAAAGTTTTTTGAAGAATTTGATGATAATGATTCGCACATTGTAAGTGAGTTCCTAAGTAAATATAACAAATACTTGGAGGCTCAAATAGAGAAATTAAACTAAGAAGATTTTAAATAGACTAGCTAGTAAAAGTCAATAAAATATGATAGAAGAAGCTAATTTTATATATGAAAAATATAAGGAGGTCGAATATGGAACGTCTTGGATTTTATTATGGTATGACAACTTGTATAGGTTGCAGTGCCTGTCAGGTGGCGTGCAAGGACGTAAATAAGCTGAGGTCTGGTGAGTTTTATCGTAGGGTAGAAACTATATCAATGGATGTTAGAGATAATGAAGAACATTATCATTATTCTGGTGCCTGCAATCACTGTGCGGAACCAGCGTGTGTAAAAGTCTGCCCTGTTGGTTCCATGTATGTTGCAGAAGATGGGACAGTTAGGCATGATGATGGGAAATGCATTGGCTGCGGGGCCTGTGTTTGGAACTGTCCGTATGGTGCAGTATCCTTTAGCAAAACAAAGGGTGTCTCACAAAAATGTGAATCATGTTATGAACGGCGTGAGAAAGGGCTGGCACCAGCATGTGTTGCAGCCTGTATTACCCATTCGCTAAAATTTGGAAAATTAGATGAGTTGGGAGAAGAATCATCAGTACAAACATTGCCATTTCTTCCGTCACCAGAACAAACCAAGCCTTCAATTAAAATAAGTGTTCCAAAGGATTTAAACGATGAATTTTTAAACCATCAGGAAGGAGAACAGTATGGAAAATAGAAGGAAAAATTACGTGATTTTAGGAAACGGAATGGCTGGCATAAGCGCAGCGGAGAATATCCGAATTTATGACAGTAACTGCCACATTGTTATGATTTCTGATGAAGATGTATTATCCTATTCAAGGCCAATGTTAAGCAAAACACCCCTGTTATCCTATGATTTGAAAAAGAATTTTCTTTATCCAGAAAGTTGGTATCAAGAGAATAGTATAGAAGTAGTACTAGATGCGAAAATAGAAAAACTGGATGTGGAAAATAAAAAAGTAATTACCAGCAAGGGAATTTATCAGTATGATAAATGCATTTACGCATTAGGCGCGGGTAACTTTATACCTCCTATTCCTGGATCTGACATGAAGCAGGTAGTAAGTGTCAGGACATATAAGGATATTGAAGGGATTAAGAAGCTTATACTGGGAGCAACTTCTGCAGTACTAATAGGTGGAGGAGTGATCGGTCTTGAGATGGCCTTGGAACTTTCGCACCTTGGCATTACAGTTACAGTGGTAGAAACTCTACCTTATCTAATGCCAAGATTACTAGATGAAGAAACTGCCAAGAGTTTAGAAAAATTGTTAAACCCTATTAAGGTCATTACTGGTGCTAATGTGTCAGGTATAGCACCTGGGGAAAAAGCAGCCGATGTGAGATTAGCAGATGGAACAATAATTCCTGCTGATTTTGTAATTATGTCTTGTGGAGTACGTGCCAATACATCAATAGCTAAAGAGGCTGGTATTGAATGTGATCGGGCTGTTGTAGTAAATGAACACATGGAAACGTCTGTAAGCGGAGTGTATGCCTGTGGAGATTGTGCGCAGCACAATGGCATAAATTATTCGCTTTGGTCCCAGGCAAAAGTCCAGGGGCAAGTCGCTGGAGCCAATGCATGCGGCAAAAGATTGCGCTATGGAATGATTGACAGCTCATTGCTGCTAAATAGCCCTGAATTTGCCATATTTGCTGTGGGCGATGCTGGAAAGAATCCGGATTTGCAATATGAAGTGGAAACGGTAGAAAATAATGATGCTCCTATATTTGCAATCAATCCGCACTTTACAAAAAGTAAGGAAAAGCGATGGTATTGTAACGGTAAACTTAAAGGAGCTATCAGAGTAGGTAGTTTGGTTGGAATTGATGCTCTACGTAAGCAGATATTCAATGAAAAGGAGGTACACGATGCTTAATTTATTAGAATCTTTTTATGCGAGTTGCCATATGGTAGTTTCGTTTTTTAACTCATATGATTGTTGGAAAGCAGAATGCAGCGAGTTTGGTCGAGAATGTAACCTAACAAAAACAGAGTATGAGAACTGTTTAAAAGGCACCGATGCAAATATATTTATACCGCTTTGGGCATCAGCATGCAAAAACAGCGGGAAAATCTTGCAAAATGAAGTTACGCTGGAAGTAATTAAGTTTTATAAAAAGTATGGATATGAAGCAATTGGTATGGATGGAAATCCAGCCGACTATATCGGGGAACAATTTCGCTTCTTAGAGTATTTAAGCAGTTTGACACTGAGAAACGTTGATGATTATAGCAAAGTGATAAATCAATTTATCCAAGCCTTTACGATAGATACTGTCCAGTCTATGATTATGGCTGTTGCGAAGTACGATTGTAGCCCTAGTTTTACTGGCATTTTAGAAGATATGAAAACTATTTTGCAGTCTGGTGGATTAGAACTTCAGTTAACTTCGAAAGACATAATGGAATTTGATAGTTATTCATGGGAAAAACAACCTGAGATTACAATCAAAGAAGAAAAATATATATGCAGCGCAGGTATTAATGACTGTGGCGGAAGATGTAGAATTAATGCTTCTGTACAGGAAGGATGCATCATAAACCTGGATACGGATAATGCTGCGGATGAAAATCCACAGATTCGTTCATGTGTGCGAGGAAAAGGTTATAAGAAAACTTTTTTGAGTACAGATCGTCTGAGGTATCCAATGAAGCGTACAGGGGAACGCGGAAGTGGAAAATTTGAAAGGATCAGTTGGGAAGAAGCTATTGATATTATAGCAAGTGAGACGAAACGAATAAGGGAAAAGTATGGTGCAGCTTCCCGTTTTGTGATGAATGCAACTGGAATAACAGCCCTTATGCGTCCACAAAATATGATACGAAACCTGTTTGCACTGGATGGAGGGTATCTAGGATTCCACAATAGCTATAGCAACGCTTGTGCTGGTTATGTTATGCCAACTATATATGGAGATAACTTTAATTCCAATTCCATGGAAGATGTTTTAAATACTAAATTATTGATTTTATGGGGACATAATCCTGCAGAAACAATATATGGGCCACATACAAATTATTATATTTCACAATTGCATAAAAAAGGCGTTCGTATTGTTGTGATTGATCCAAGAAAAAGTGATTCTGTAATTGCTTATGGTGATGAGTGGGTTGGTATACGTCCATCGACTGATGGCGCCCTTATAGATGCCATGGCATATGTGATTTTAAAAGAGGGATTAGAAGATCAAAAGTTTATGGATACGTATTGTATCGGTTTTGATAAAAAACATATGCCGGAAGGGATTCCTGAAGAAGAAAATTATAGCGATTACCTGTTTGGTAAAAAAGATGGTGTGGAAAAGACGCCAGAATGGGCGGAACTCATATGTGGTGTCCCAGCTGATACTATAGAGCGTCTGGCTAAGGAATATGCTTTAACAAAACCAGCATGCATTCTGCCAGGTCTTGGCATACAACGTACTGGTAATGGAGAACAGACTTATCGAGGTATAGCCATGTTATGTTGCCTGACAGGCAACGTAGGAATATCAGGTGGATCTGCAGGAGACAATATATGTCCTCCTATGCATAAGATGCCGTCGATACCTGAGCCTACAAATCCATATTCTGGTACTATTCCTAACTTTCTTTGGACAAAAGCCATCGAACATGGTACAGAGTTGAAACCTGTTGAAGATGGTTTAAAAGGGGTAGAGCGTTTGGAAAGCAATATTAAGATGGTTGTCAATTTGGCCGGTAATACCTTGATTAACCAGCACAGTAATATTAACGATACAATACGGATATTAAAGGATACGAGCAAATGTGAGTTTATTGTTACCTCAGATATTTTTATGACGTCAAGTGCTAGATATTCCGATTTAGTGCTTCCTGCTACTTCTGTATTTGAAGGAAATAATATTACAATGCCGTGGGTGGGTGATGGTAACTATTTCTTATATAATGCCAAAATGATGGAGCCTATTTTTGAGTGCAGATTTGAATATGACTGGTTGAAGGAAGTTGCCCGTAAACTGGAATTGTATGAAGAATTCACATGCGGACATGAAACGGTAGAAGATTGGTTAAGTGATAGTTATGAGGAAATTAGAAAGTTTGAAGGGGAATTGCCTTCTTATGAGAAATTTAAGAAACGCGGCGGGTATCAGTATAAGAACAATAAGATACGTATAGCTTTTGAAAAACAGATTAAAGATAAAATTCCGTTTAAAACACCTTCGGGAAAAATCGAGATTTTTAGTAAAACTTTGTATGACATGAATCAGCATGAGCTAATTCCAGGGATTCCATCTTATACACCATGTGTGGAAGGTCCGGCGGATCCATTGAAAAATAAATATCCGTTACAGCTTATAGGTTATCATTCGAAGAGAAGATGTCATTCTATCCATGACAATAATGAATGGATGGAAGAAGTGGATCCTCAAGGGTTGTGGATTCATCCGGAAGACGCAAGGCTACGCGGTATTAGCAATGGTATGATGATTGATGTGTTTAATGGCCGAGGACGAGTGCGAATTCCTGCGAAAGTAACTACTAGGATTACAAAAGGTATAGTTGCACTCAGTGAAGGTGCATGGTATAGCCCAGATAAAGAGGGAACAGATTTGCGCGGGTGCATTAATGTACTTACCCATACTACGCCAACACCGCTGGCGAAGGGTAATCCCCAACATACAAATCTAGTGGAAGTCGCAAAAAGCATAGTATCAGTATAAATCAGAAGGATGGTTCATATGGAAATTGGAGCATTGGTCCTTGCGGGTGGTAAAAGTAGAAGAATGAATGGAAACAACAAGGCTTTTCTTAAATATGAGAATAAGAGTTTTATTGAAAGTATAATTGATCAATTAACAGGTTTTCAGAATATTTATATTTCAGTAGATAATAAAGAGAAATATAGAAATTTGAACTTCACGTTAGTAGAGGATATGTACAAGGATATTGGACCAATGGGAGGTATATATTCAGCATTAAAAATGATTGAGGAAAAGTATATCGTTGTAATCGCCTGTGATATGCCTAAGATAAAAAAAGAGTTTATAGATTTTCTTTGTGATTCTATTACAGAAAATATAGAGTGCATTGTGACTGAAGATGAAAAAGGCAGAATCTGTCCTTTAGGTGGAATATATTCTAAAGACTTAATTGGTAAAATTGAAAACATGATAGAGGAAAAGGATTATAAGCTTTTAAACTTAATAAGAAGAGCAAACTCAAAAATTATACCTTTATCTGAGACTAATTTTAATAAAAATATTTTGGATAATGTAAATGACTTAAGGGATTATGATAAACTTAGGAAATGATTGGAAATTTAGAATTAATTTAATAGTCTCCGTGCAAAAATATCTAAGGAGTAAAATCTATGATATTGAGCCAAAGTGAAATTAAGCATATTAAATTTTTCATATGCCTTAATTACTTTCAGGGTTACGTGGGAAACCATTTAGCCTTCTGTATTTGAGAAGGAGCATTATTTGCACAAGGGGATATTCTATCTTTTGGTAAATAATGAATGATATTTAGAGCAAAATACTTAGGTATAAAGCTGTATTTTTCATACCTTTTTATATGGATGAAATAATACAGCTTTTTTGCGTTTTTTAATATATGTGAGTTTTTCTTAATTGGGAATTAAGAAGTGAAAAGATAAGATATTAAAAGAAACTTTCAACTACAACTTTTAACTCTTAATTCTTAACTCATAACTGAAAAAAGGGGTGTTGTTTATGAAAAAAATAGCTACAGTTGATGCGGTAGGGCATGTAATATGTCATGATATTACTAGAATCATAAAAGACGTAGTAAAGGATATAGCTTTTAAAAAAGGGCATATAGTTAGAGTAGAAGATATTCCTGTCCTATTATCTATAGGGAAAGAGAATCTTTATGTTTGGGAAAAAACAGAAGGAATGCTTCATGAAAATGAAGCAGCAGAAATTCTATATGATATTTGCAAAAATGAAAATATTAAACCTTCAAAAGTTAAAGAGGGTAAGATTGAATTAATTGCAGACATAGATGGTTTATTTAGAGTCGATGTAGAAAGACTAAACAAAATTAATGAGTTAGATGAAATAATGATTGCTACAAGACATACAAATTATCCAGTGAAAAAAGGTGAAAAATTAGCTGGGACAAGAGTTATACCTCTTATTGTTGAAGAAGAAAAGTTAAAGAATGCACAAGAAATTGCAGGAGATAATCCTCTTATGGAATTATTACCCTATAAGAATATGAAAGCAGGCATAGTAACAACAGGAAGTGAAGTTTATTATGGAAGAATTAAAGATACATTTACACCTGTTGTTATAGATAAACTTAGTCAATATAAAATTAGTGTTTGTGGGCACAAAATAGTAAAGGATGAAAGTAATATGATAGTAAATGCTATTAATGAATTAAAGAAAAATGGTGCAGATCTTATTATTTGTACAGGAGGGATGAGTGTTGATCCTGATGATTTAACACCAAGTGCTGTTAGAGATAGTGGAGCAAAAATTGTATCATATGGTGCACCGGTACTTCCAGGAGCTATGTTTTTACTTGGGTATTTTGAAGATGGAACACCTGTTATGGGTTTGCCAGGCTGCGTAATGTATGCTAAAGCAACAATTTTTGATTTAATACTACCAAGAGTAGCAGCAGGTGTTAAGATAACGAAAAAGGATATTGCAAGAATGGGAAACGGGGGATTATGTCTTAGCTGTAAAGTTTGCACATATCCAAACTGCGGATTTGGAAAGGGAGTATAGTTCATGTTTAATATAGAACTAGAAAAAGCTATAAAGCTAATGGTTGAAAGCATAGAAGAAATTAAAGAAACTGAAGAAATAAAATTAATTGAAGCCGGCGGAAGGATAATTGCTGAAGATATTTATGCACCTATGAATAATCCTCCTTTTGATAGGTCACCTCTTGATGGATATGCACTTATTTCAGAAGATACTAAAGGTGCAAGCAAAGAAAACATGAAAAAGCTAACTGTTGTAGATTGCATATTTGCAGGTGGATATAGTGAAAAAGTGCTTCAAAAAGGTGAGGCAATGAGAATTATGACAGGTGCAAAGATTCCTACAGGTGCAAATTGTGTTATAAGGCAAGAGAAAACTAATTACGGTCAAAATGAAGTTGAAATTTATGAAGAACTTAGTGAATATGATAATTATTGTTTTACTGGTGAAGATATAAAAAAAGGAGAGTTATTAGTAAAAAAAGGTGAATTAATTACTTATGTACATCAGGGTGTTATTTCAAGCATGGGAATTTCAACGATTAAAGTTAAAGCTAAGCCAAGAATTGCATTAATTGTTACTGGTGATGAAGTTGGAATGCCAGGACATCAATTAAAGATAGGAAAAATTTACGATAGCAATTTGCATTTAATATATTCTCGATTAAATGAATTTGGATTAAGACCAGTAATTGCAGAAATAATTGGAGATAGTGAAGAACAAGTTGGGAAAAGAATATGTGAAATTATTCAGGATGTAGATTTAATAATAACCACAGGTGGAGTTTCAGTAGGTCAAAAGGATATTTTACATAATGTACTTCAGTTAATAGATGCAAATAGAATCTTCTGGAAGGTTAATTTAAAGCCTGGAACTCCAGCAATGTATTCTTTGTATAAAAATAAACCTATATTATCTTTATCAGGAAATCCATTTGCGGCTCTTACAACTTTTGAACTTTTAGGAAAGCCAGTTTTAGCTAAACTAAGTGGCAATAAAACTTTGCAGCCTAAACAAGTTACAGGAACTATGGAGGATGAATTTAATAAACCAAGTATGAAGAGAAGGTTTATACGTGCTTATTTTAATAATGGAAAAGTTAGTTTACCTAAAAATAAACATTCTTCAGGAATGCTTGCATCTATGGTTGGCTGTAACTGTTTAATAGATGTACATAAAGGAACCACAAAATTAAATAAAGGTGATAATGTAGAAGTTGTTTTACTTTGAGTTAGGCATAATCAAAAAAATAACAAATCAATATGCCTTAATTATTACACTAGTTAATGTTATCCAATAAATAATAAATAATAATCAATTATAAAAAGATGAATTTTTAAGGATGTGTAGTGAATGGAAACAGAGTTTAGTCATTTTGATTCAAATGGAAATGCAGTTATGGTTGATGTTTCAGAAAAAAATATAACATCAAGAATAGCAATTGCAAAAGGAAAAATTTTTGTTAATAATCACGTAATGGAGGCTATTTTAAATCAAACTGTTAAAAAGGGAGATGTACTTGGAGTAGCGAGAGTTGCTGGCATAATGGGTGTAAAAAAAACTTCTGATTTAATTCCAATGTGTCATCCACTTATGATTAGTAAATGTACAGTGGATTTTGAAATAAATAAAGAAAAATATTACATAGAAGCTATTTGTACAGTTAAGGTGGAGGGGAAAACAGGAGTAGAAATGGAAGCTTTAACAGGAGTTAATGTAACACTTCTTACTATTTATGATATGTGCAAGGCAATAGACAAAACCATGGAAATTTCTGAAGTATATTTAGCAAAAAAAACAGGTGGAAAAAGTGGAGAATTCATAAATGAAAAATAGAGAGAAGCCTCTTTTAATTGCAATAAGTGGGATTAAAAATTCCGGAAAGACAACCCTTATAACAAAACTAATACCAAGATTAGTAAACTTAGGTTATAAGGTTGCTACAATTAAACATGATGGACATGATTTTGAAGGTGACGTAGAAGGAACGGATTCTTATAGACATAAAGAAGCTGGGGCATATGGAACAGCTGTATTTTCCAAAACAAAATTTATGATGGTTAAAGAACAGGATGAAGTTTCTGAAAGAGAATTAGTTAGTTATTTCAAAGAAGCAGATATTATTTTGCTAGAGGGTTTTAAATACTCTAATTATCCCAAGGTTGAAGTTATAAAAAAAGAGATTTCAAGAAATTATGTTTGTAAAAAAGAAACACTAATTGCCATAGCAACTGATTTGTTCTTCAAGTTTGAGGGGATTAAAACTATCAATATAAACGATGTTGATGAAATTATAGAAGTATTATTAAAATATATAGATTCTAATTAAAATTGTATCTTTTTAACTGTTAATTGTGAATTGTTAACTGAAATATAAGTACATAGAGGAGGCATAAGAAATGTTTGATATTTATAATAGAAAAATCGATTACATAAGAATTTCAGTTACTGATAGATGTAATCTAAGATGCATTTATTGTATGCCAGAAAAAGGAATACAGAGTATAGACCATAAGGATATATTATCTTATGAAGAAATTATATATTTGTGTGAAAACTTTGCAAAAATAGGGATTAGTAAAATTAAAATTACAGGGGGAGAACCTTTAGTAAGAGATAATTTAGCATATCTCATTAAGAAAATAAAAAGTATACAGGGTATTAACAATGTTACTTTAACCACTAATGGAATTTTATTAGAAGAACAAATTGACTCCTTAGTTAAATCAGGATTAGATGCAGTTAATGTAAGCATAGATTCATTAGATGAAATTGCATATAAAAGTATTACACGCATTGGTGATGTAAACAAGGTCATGAGAGGTATTAATAAAACATTAAAATATAAGCATATTGTTGTTAAAGTAAATTGTGTTCCAATAGCAGGTGTAAATGATGAACAAATTTTAGATATAACTAAAATGGCACAAAATAAAAATATCAGTATTAGATTTATTGAACTAATGCCTATTGGACTTGGTAAGAAAATTAAAGGGATAAGCGAAGATAGAATAAAGATGATTATTGAAGAAAATTTTGGTAAGCTGACAGTCTTCAATAAATCTATAGGTAATGGACCAAGTAATTATTATAGTTTAGATAATTTTCAAGGGAAAATAGGCTTTATAAGTGCAGTTAGTCATAAGTTCTGTGAAAAGTGTAATAGAGCTAGACTTACCTCCAATGGATTTTTGAAAACTTGTTTACAATATAGTGAAGGTCAGAATCTTAACACATTAATAAGAAGTGGTAAAAATGATGAAGAAATTATAGAAATCATTAAGAAGACTATTTACAATAAGCCAAGAGAAAATAGATTTTTAGAAGCTGAGGATTATGAGAATTTTGAACAAAATATAATGTCACAAATCGGTGGTTGATTATAAAGACATAAGGAGGAACTCAAAGATGGGAAAAATTATTGCCATATGTATAAGTGAGAAAAGAGGAACTGAAAAGAAAAATATAGGAGAATGTAATGTTATTGAAGGATTTGGATTAGATAATGATGCTCATGGTGGGAATTGGCATAGGCAGGTTAGTTTATTATCTTATGATAAAGTACTTGAATTTAATGACAAAGGGGGAGCAGTAGAAGATGGAGCCTTTGGAGAAAATATATTAGTTGAAGGTATTGACTTTAAAACATTACCTATTGGTACATTATTTAAATGTAATGATGTTATTTTAGAGCTTACTCAAGTAGGTAAAGAGTGCCATGCTCATTGTGAAATATACAAGAGAGTTGGAGATTGTATTATGCCTAGAGAAGGTGTTTTTTCAAAGGTTATCCATGGTGGAAAAATCAAAGTGGGAGATGAGTTAATATGTTCAAAGTAGCAATAATTACTTCAAGTGATAGTGGATATAAAGGGGAACGAGAAGATAGAAGTGGTTTAGCTATTAGAAAAATTGTTGAAGGAAATGGATATGAAGTTGTACAGGCAATATTACTACCAGATGAAAAAGATATTCTAAGTGCTGAAATGAAGAGGATTTGTGATGAAAGAGCTGCGGATCTTATTCTTACAACAGGAGGGACAGGCTTTTCACTAAGAGATTGTATGCCAGAGGCAACTTTGGAAATAGGTGAAAGGATAGTTCCAGGGATACCAGAAGCTATGCGCAGCTTTAGTTTACAATTTACTAAAAGAGCAATGTTAAGCCGTGCAGTAGCTGTAATTCGTAAGAGCACATTAATAATAAATTTACCAGGAAGTCCGAAGGCAGTTAACGAGTGTTTAGAATATATAATTACAGAATTAAACCATGCATTAGGAATATTAAAAGGAGAAGTATCTAATTGTGGAAGGGAATAATAATTAAATTTAGAATTAGCAATGTAACATATGTTACATATTTAAATGCAAAGTTATTTGTCGTACATTTTACTAAGTGTGGAAGCTAGTAATCAAGGAGCTATTGAAAGGTAAAAATATGTAATTTCGACGATCAATGATTCTGGAATAAAAACTGAACAGCTTGCTATGGTAAATGCAAATTGGAGTAAAGAATTTGCTGAAAATTCTATAGAATCATTAATTCTTACGTATAATGGTAGGATAGAAGCAATAATATCCAATAATGATGCAATGGCAATTGGTGCTGTTGAAGCATTACAAAAGTATGGATATAACAAAGAGGACAAATCAAAATATGTATCAGTTTTTGGTATTGATGCATTACTAGAAGCAAAAGATTTAATTGATAACGGATATATGATGGGGACTATTTGTCACTATCCAAGATCTTTTGCAGAAGGGGTTTATATTATTGGAATGAACTTAATAAATAATGAAAATCCTATAGAAAATGCAAATTATAAAATTCAAAATGGTTCAATTGTGATTCCAATATCTTACCAGGAATATATAGAAAAATAGAATTTACAATGAGGTAAAATAAGTTTATCTTGATAGATGTGTAGGTATATGGAATTGATAAGGTTGCTGATAGCTATGTTGAAACAACTACAAATGTTGTAAATAATTTTACTTATTAATAAAATTCATAAGCTAAAAAGTTCCAAGGATAAATTAACCTTGGAGCTTTTTTTGTGGTGCGCCCAGCATGGGTGCAATGAGGCCACTGAAAAAGAGTGCTTATATTTGACGTTTGAGTTTACATAGAAAAAATCTAGAAATATTATAGAGTAATTACTCTGTAAACTTCTAGATTTTATCCTTTTATTGATATACATGTCTATTATTTATCTATTAGCTTCAATATCCTTTTTAAATTTACAGCGAATATTGTTATTGCACCTTGCAATTCCATACAAACAAGACCTGAAGATGATGCAATATCATATCCATGTCTATGTTTTAACTCGCTATTCTTAGCCTCGATTTTATACCGTTCCTTTACTTTTGATTTTAAAAAATTACTTTCTTGAAACATTTCATGTTCGATATGAATATGCGATTTTATTGTTTCAGAATAAGTTTTTCTTGTAGCACCTTCTCTATAGCATCATTTTCTTATAGGGCAAACACGACATTTATTTATGTTAAAATCATATGTAATTCTTTGATTTCTTTTTTTGTCTCTATTGTCCAATATTTTTCTATATGCTATATGACCAGCTTTACAAACATACATACCAGCATCTTTGTTAAACAGAAATTCATCCTCTTTTTTACGAAGGCCTTGCGTAATAGAGGAGTTTAACTTTGAAATTAGTTGTAGCTTCTCGCTGCAGGCATATTCTATGTTCTCTTTTTCAGAATATGCTTTATTACCTATTACATTATCAATTTTCATTCCAGTTTTCTTGCTTTTTTCTATAAGACTTTTTAATTGTTTACCGTCACTTTTTTCACCACTTGTAATAATTGCAGCTGTAATTATTCTTTCTTCTGTCATAGCCAAGTGGGTCTTGTATCCAAAGAAAGAGGTGTCGGATGTTTTATGTCCTATCTTAGCATCAGTGTCATTCGCAGAAATTAAGTTAATTACATCATCCTCTAGTAGTTCATTTATGGTATTTATTTTACTTATAATAACAGGATAAGCAGATAAAACCTCATTACCTTTTACTACTTCTAGTAGTTCTTTACAATATTCCATTTGGTCCTCTAAATTTCCATTATATATTTTTATAGGAAATTGAGTTTTCATTGCCTCATCTATTTTATAGACTGACTTCCTAAGGTTCTCATATGCTTCCATTAAGATTTCACAAGGAGACTTCTGATTGTACCTACTTCTTGTATGTGTTGAATCGACTATAATAGACTTACTTTTTATGATTCCCTTTTCAATCGCAATTTCAACAGTTTTATTAACTAGAAGATCTAATAGGTTTGCATTTTTCAGTCTTAGTTTCCTAAATTTAGTAAGTGAACTAGAATCGATTACATCTTGTTCAGGTGTCATATCCAGAAAATATTTAAAGGACATATCATAACGTGAACGTTCTACCACATCCAAATCAGAAATATCATAAATTATCTTAAGAAGTCAAATGTTGCGTAATGGTAGATGGCAAATGATGACTTAACCAATCAATTATGACCGTCCTGTTTCAGGAATAAGTCTGGCTGGTTCATTTACAGATGCATGGTGTCGTCAAAATGAAGAAGATACTATTGGGTTAATTCCTTGTGCTGAAGGTGGAAGCACTCTGGATGAATGGGCAGTAGATCAAGTGCTTTTTAGACATGCAATAACTGAAGCTAAATTTGCTATGCAAAGTAGTGAGATAACAGGAATTTTATGGCATCAAGGAGAAACTGATAGTATGAATGGTAACTACAAAGGCTATTATAAAAAATTACTTTTAATTATTGAGGCTCTTAGAAAGGAGTTGAACGCTCCAGATATTCCTTTTATTATTGGTGGTTTAGGAGATTTTTTAGGCAAAAAAGGATTCGGAAAAGGCTGTATTGAATATAACTTTATTAATCAAGAGTTACAGAAATTTACTGTTGAACAAGATAATTGTTACTTTGTCACAGCATCAGGTTTAACATCTAATCCTGATGGTATTCATATTGATGCAATTTCTCAAAGAAAATTTGGGATGCGATATTTTGAAGCATTTTCTAATAAGCAACATGTGTTGAAGCCATTGATTAATGAAAATGAGTTGATAAATATTAATAATACTAGAACACATTCAAAAGCAGAAAAGATATATATAAAAAGTATGGATTTTGCGTTAGGAAAAATATCGTATAATGAATTTGAATCTCAATTTATACAAATCAATAATGGTTAAACCTTATAACTACGGAATAACTACCAGCTCAATTTTGATGAAGAATATAAAGAAGGTGTTTTTTGATACCATTACTAATTTTAGGTTTATTAAAAGAAAACTCAGGTTCCTACGGATACGAATTATTAGCCTTAATGGAAGAGCGACACTATACATATATAGTAAATTTCACTAAAGGGTCATTCTATTATAATCTTCAACAATTGGAAGAAAAAAAATATATTAAAAAAATCGAACAATTAGAAAATACTAGAGAGACGCGCAATTATATCATTACTGATCTAGGGGATAAAGAATTTGAAAAATTGATGTATAAGTATGGGTCTAAGACAGACTATATAAACTTATCTTTTTATGCAGCAATGCTATTTGTTAATGAATATAAAAGCGAGGAGTCAACAAAACTAATAGAAATACAAATCGAACAAACTAAAAAGAAAATTTCTTTATTAGAAGAATCTCTTGAACATTGTGAAACAATGCCTACTTATTTTAAAAAAATGTTGGAAAATTCACTTTCTCATCATACAGTAAATGTTCAATGGTTTGAAGGATTGTTAGAAGATATAAAAAATAAAAAATAATCTAAGGGGTATCTGTATAAGGGTGTCTACCTTCCAGCAGAAATCCCATACAATTTAGTGATAATAAAATCATAAATTATAATTTTATGTGCAAATGTTTCAATAACTTTCCTTTTAACTTCTGGATGCTCAGTTTTGAGATTTTCCATGGAAGATAAGAGGGATTTTTTTTATTTTATTTTCATCAAGCCTAGAATAGTCTTTTGTTTAAGGTTATGACTGTTTTCGTATTATTCATTTAGATATCCTGGTAATTGGGTTAAACAAAGATGCCGTATTTGATATAAGAGATATAAGTGTGAATTAAATAATGTTAAACTTATTAATCATAAAAAGTAGTATTTTATTATAACTGTTTTTATTTTGAGTAGATTTAAAGAAAAAACAATAGGCATTACTTATTTCATTTATATAATGAAGTTCTCTCAATGGACAGTGATATAGTTAGGCACGGTTCTCCTCCACCATAAGAAAACAACAAGTTTGATACAATGGAAAACCCTTGAATTTAGAGGTTTTTGTTGTTTTTTGGATGAAATGCAAGCTGTAATTTGAGATGAAAGTCATGAATTATAGGTTAGAATGGAATAAATGAACACACCCTATGAAATTTAGTGTAGGGGGTGTGCACTTTTTAGTAGAAGTAGAAAGCCAGTGTTTTAGCGGCTTTGAGTATGATTACCAAATAAATACAACAATTCTCTCAGCAATCGTTATCTCATAATATATTTAGCCTACTCATTATTGGTTTCTGTTATTGTTGATCTTTTCATACTGTAGTGAGTAGTTCTGCGAATCACGGTATCTTCAACTACTTGAATATTGCTACGTCTTATTTTTTTCAACTGAACTTTATCAAACAGCTCCTGTGAAATAATAGGTGGGTGGCGGTCCATTGATAAGTATTTCTGAAATTCGCCTTTGTTGATTTTACTGTTAGTGCTAGGATATTCAAGGCCATAAGTTTTCCCAACCACCACATTGCCCGTGTATTTTTCATTTGAAAGCATTGTATCAATTGTACGCTTGGCCCAATGATCTTTGCCAGTTGGAGAATTTATACATTCTTCTTTAAGGTAACGAATTATTGCTAGAATGCTATATCCACTAAGATATAACTCATAAATTTTTTGTACTACTTTGGATTGATCTTCATCTATAACAATATTTCCATCATAAGCATTAATATACCCATAACACTTGCGATTATAAAATTTTGAGTTTCCGGTCTCAAAGCCACGCTGAATACCCCACCTAATATTTTGACTTCTTGATTCACTATCAGCTTGTGCCACTGCGTTGAGAATAGATAATAGAAAAGTCTTACTTGTCTCTGAAATACTAATGTTTTTAACTTCAAAGTACACATCAACAAGCAGGCTACGCAATTTATTTATCACAGCTAGTGTATCCACTGTATTGCGTCCAAAGCGACTTACTGATTTGGTAATTATTAAGTCAATTTTGTGGTCATAGCAATCTGAGAGCATTCTTTGGAATTCTACTCTGCCTTCAGTATTTTTCCCGGATTTAATATCTGCATATACATCAACCAGTTCCCAATCAAGGTGCCGCTTAACCATCTGCTTATATTGGTGGATTTGGTTTTAAGGCTCTCTATTTGGTCAGCATGCAACCTGCTGACTCTGCAGTATATTGCAACCTTCACTTTTAGCATGAGATGTATTCTCTCAATTTTGGTGACTTTTCTTTCATTACTCATTTTCACATCATTCCTTTAAAAAAGATTGAAAAGATAAAATTGCCCTACTCGCAGATAGCTTAAATGGAAATTTCATTCAATATAATGATTATTGCCAAATTGTAATAAAATAATTAGCCTAACCATCTCACTTTGGAATTAGATTTATATTTAGCCTATGTTGAAGAGTAGTTAAAGAGTAGTGTTGAAAATTATACACACCAATTATAGCCAATATTATCCTTTTGTTGTATAATGGAGTTAGTTCGGACTTTTAATTATTAACGTGGAATTTACAAAGGAGAGGTAACGTATGATAAGTATAATAAAAAAAACAAAAATAAAGTTTTCTAAACGAACTATGATGCTGATAACATTACTCGCAATAGCATTATTCTCAATTTTGGTTGTATCAAAAATAGTAACATCCCCAAGTTTTAATGCAGCAAACATAAAATCATTGGACGATAAAAAAGTTATAGTTATGAAACTCGCAGCATCAGCGGCAGCATCCTCAACAGCTTTATCGTTACTACCCGGAGATGTTGCAACGCCAATAGCTAATCAGATCGCAGAATTAAGTTCTTATTTCATTGTTGTATTGTGTGCAATTTTATTAGAAAAGATGTTAATTGCAGTAGTTGGTTATGTGTCATTTACCTTTATTATTCCTTTTGCTTGTATTTTAGGTTCTTTTTATTTATACAAAAACGAAGTTGCATTAAAAAATCTTGCAATAAAACTAACTATATTTGGAATTATTCTATTTATAGCAATTCCCGCAAGTATAAAAGTAAGTGACTCAATTTATTCTTCTTACCAAACTTCAATAGAACAAACGGTTGAAACTGCAAAACAAAACAAAGAATATATAGAAGAAAAGAAAAAAGAATTTTCTAAAGAAGACGAAAACTGGATTGAAAAAATTGGCGATCATATATCCAATTTCACTTCTAAAATAGGAAATGGAATATCTGAAATAACTAAAAAGGGAGAAGATACACTTAGTACTTTCATAGGTACAATTGCTGTTCTGATCGTAACCTCTTGTGTTATTCCGATAGTTGTAATACTAATTTTTGCTTGGGTTATTAAAATCTTATTCGGCTTTGATATTAAAGGGGTACTGCCATCAAAACGCGAAAATAATACGCTAAGGATTAAATCTAATCAAAACAACGATTTAAACCTCTAACGTTGCAAATGAAACGCTTGTTGAGTTTATAATTTTTACTTGCTCAATGTTCGGGGTTATGCTACTTATGTGGGAATTCACAATATTCATATATGATAAAATAAAGGCAGCCTTGAGTAGTTGCCTTTCAATTTCAACATTATTAAGTATACATTGCTCGCTACAATTCACTGTTTTCAGTATGCGATTTTATGATATAACGTGTATTTTTGCTAAATTGTATTAAAATTGAGTTTTAGCCTAAACATCTCATAAGAAAACAACAAGTTTGATACAATAGAAAACCCTTGAAATTCAGGGGTTTTCGTTATTTTTTGAAGATAAAAGAGTAGAATCTTTAGGTTTAGAGGTTAAATTTATAGATTTTTATATTGGACATGCACACCCCTATGGATTTTGAAGTTAGGGGTGTGCACTTTTTAGCAGAATTATGTGAGGGTGTATAGCAAAGAAATGGGAAGTGAGACTGATTGATCTAAGTGTTCCAATAAAAATAATAAGAAATATTCTTTAACAGATTACTAGATATATAGTATAATTATCAGATAAATAGAGGAGATATAAAATAATTAAATACATAATTTCATGGTTCAAGAGAAGGAATGACGGACTCATCATATGTGACATCGTGGAGATGGCAATTTAGAAAGGATTGATGAAAATGAAATACAAGATACTGATTGTAGAAGATGAATCAGATATTAATGGATTGTTGGTTAAGATATTAGAAAAAGCAGAATATCAGACTGTACAAGCTTTTTCGGGTACAGAAGCAAAATTATTATTAGAGAAAGAAATTCCAGACCTTATTTTACTTGACCTTATGCTTCCTGGAATATCAGGAGAGGAATTATTGCATGATATTAGGGAGAATAAACATTATAATGTTCCTGTTCTGGTACTCTCAGCAAAAAATTCTTTAGGGGATAAAGTATCTTTATTAAAGAATGGTGCAGATGATTACATCACTAAGCCTTTTGAACCAGAGGAAGTGATTGCAAGAGTTCAATCGGCTTTAAGACGTGCAGGAAAAGAATTTAGCTCTAAAAAAATTCTAACATATAAGACTTTACAACTTTATCCTGAGTCCAGAAAAGTAACAATTGATGGAATAGAAATCGTATTAACAGCTCATGAGTATGATATTCTTTACATTTTAATGCAAAACCCAGAGAAAGTGTATTCCAGAGAAAGTTTGTATGAATCGGTGTGGAATGGTGGATATTACGGTGAAAATAACACTGTAAATGTTCATGTTAGCAATTTAAGAAAAAAATTAAAAGAAGCGGATTCCGAAGAAGACTATATTCGTACCGTATATGGCATTGGATTTAAACTCCAATAAAAAACTTTATGACTTCTTTAAAAGTTTTTTATGACTTATTAAAGAATGGACTGTTATAATATGTTTGTTCAATGAGGAAATCCAACAATTGATAAACTTATTTTTATATGGAGGTAGATAAATGAATGATTATATTATAGAAACAAAACAAGTTACAAAGGCATATGGTTCGCTCCTTGCATTAGATCATGTAAATATTCATGTGAAAAGAGGAAGTATTTATGGACTAGTTGGTGATAATGGTGCCGGAAAAAGTACCCTTTTAAAATTGTTAGCTGGACATAGCTATGCAACAGATGGAGAAATACAGCTTTTTGGAAAATATGGAGAAAAGGAGTTGGAAAGTACCAGGAAAAAAATAGGGTGCATGATTGAACAGCCTAGTTTTTTTCCCAACATGACAGTAGAACAAATATTAAAGTATTATTGTATTCAAAAGGGTATTCCAGATAGAGAAAAAGTTGATAAAATGGTAAAACTAATGGGTATTACAGAAAAGCGAAACAGTAAATGCAAAAATCTTTCAATGGGGCAAAAACAGAGATTAGGTCTTGCGATTGCCATGATGGGAGAACCACAGCTTTTAGTTCTGGACGAGCCTATCAACGGACTAGACCCTAGCGGTATTATCGAATTTCGTAATTTGCTACATCGCTTGAATGAGGAAAAGAATATTACAATTCTACTGTCGAGCCACATATTGTCTGAACTTCAACAAATTGCTACCGCATATGGTTTTTTAAACAAAGGTATTTTGATTGAAGAAATCTCGTCACATGCATTACTTGAGAAATGTTCGGATTGCATTGAAATTACAGTATCGGATGTGGAAGAATATTCGGTTTTATTGGAAAGGGATTTCCCAAAAGAAACCTACAAAGTTCTTCCAGAAAACAATATTCGTATCTATAGACCACAGGCACAAGCAGAAGCCTACAGTAAATTAGCTTCTGAAAACAGGATTTATATAACAGGTATGAGAACAATTCAATCTTCTTTGGAAGATTATTATATGGGATTGAAGAAACGAGGTGAAGAAAAATTATGAATTATATAAAAAGTGAATTTTATCGGGTATCCCACAGCAGAGGTATTTATTGTTTAACTGCAATTTTAGTAATTTTGTCATTTTTGTTGAATGCTGTATTAGGCTGGTTTGGAAGAATGGACGGTTCAAGTTTTCGATATGATACAACTTCGTTTTCATATTCAAATTTAGTAGCAAATCCAATGTTGTTTTGTGTTATGGGTGCTGTTATTGGGATTTTTCTCTATGAGGGGAACAGAAAATATGGCAATTTAAAAAATACGATTGCTTTTGGTATTCCAAGAACTAAGGTCTTTGCCGGAGAATGTATTGTAGCCACTGTTACAGCTATCTTTTCTTTGATTATAGTCATAAGTGTTTATATTATAAGTGCAGTTGTTTTTTTGGAACATACAGGCCCCGTAAATCTGATGGCTTTATTGACAGAAATTCCAGCCGTATTTTTTATAGCTGTCGCTTCGTTGATTTCGGGAATTGTATGTATAGAAGCATTTGAGAAAGCTTCTACCGGGATTATTATTTGGGTTACAATTTGGTTTATTATTCCTAAAATCTTTTTTTACTTGGGTCTTCGTTTTGATATGATTCGCAACATTGCTATGTGGATGCCCGATAATTTTTTTGGTACAAATGGAATGAGCGTCAATATGTCACAGAGTATTACTGCATGGGGTACAGCAGAAGGAATGGCTAAATGCTTAATGTCCGGCATAATTGGAACCGTTGTTTTTTCCTTAGTGGGTGTCATATTATTGAGAAAAAGAGAATTGTAATTTATATGTCTGATTTTGGATAGGAGGAGCGAAATGCTGTATATTATTTTAGCTATTATAGGGGGTTATTTTGCATTTCACTATTTTTCAATCCTATATGCGTTTCGTGAGATAACAAAAGATATACGGGAAATACAAAAAGATCTTACACAAAACCAAATTCTTCATTTGCCGATACCGAATAGGGATTTAGAGAAGGTCTTGTGTTCCTTTAATTATACTTTAGAGGAAATCAGAAAAGAACGGCAGAATTATGAAAAAAGAGAAAAAGGGTTCCAGAAGCAAATAGAAAATATCAGTCACGATTTACGAACTCCTTTAACTGTAATCCTGGGTTATTTAAAACTTATCAAAAAAACGGATAAAGAACTTAACATGGACAAAGAACTGGCAGAAGCGTTACAAATTATCGAGCATAAAGCGGAAACTATGAAAATATTGGTAACTCAATTTTATGATTTTTCCCGCTTAAATGCAGGAGATTTTGGATTGACACTGAATAATGTAGATATTTCCAGAACTTTAAAGGAATCTCTTATGGGTAATTACCAAATCTTGGAGCGATCGCATTTAGCAATAGAGGTTAATATACCAGAGCATCCGATATGGGTAATGGGGGAAGAGTCCGCACTAGTAAGGATATTTCTCAATTTATTACAAAATGCTGGTAGATATGCCAATAGTTTTTTAAGAATCTCAATGAAAGAAGATGACGGAAATGTATTAATTTCATTTATCAATGATACAAATATGCTTTCTGAAGATGATATTCCACATTTATTTAATAGATTTTATATGCAAGATAGTTCCCGAAATCAAGGTGGTACAGGGTTAGGGTTGACAGTTGCAAAATTGCTAGCAGAAGAGATGGGAGGAATATTGGAAGTTAGTATTGTTGATAAAGAATCGTTAAACTCTGAAAAGTATAAATTCACTATTTGCTTTAAATTGTGCATAAAAGTAACAAAAAAATGAGGAGGAACTAATGAAAAAATTGTTCTTATTTCTAACTATAAAATCTATAGTGGTTAGATTGCCGGAGCAATTTATATACTGACTGGTTAGAATAATCGCTAAATTGTATCAAAATCATAGTCATTAGACATAAGAAAACAAAATGTTTGATGTAATGTAAAACCCTTGAATTACTGATAAATAAGGATAATTTAGATTGACCACGATATAAATATGTTATACTTAGAGAAAAATAAAGATGCATAAAAGAAAGGAATTAGCAAAAATGGATACAAAAGAATTTAAAAAAAGATCTCTAGTTTCAATATTCTTCTCATATTTTAAACCACACAAAAATTTATTTATATTAGATATGTCATGTGCATTCTTAATTGCAGTTATTGACTTATCGTTTCCAGCAATAACTCGTTATTCTCTAAATGAGCTATTACCTGTTAATGCTTATAAAACATTTATAACTATTATGGTGATAATGTTAATTGCTTATACATTAAGAGCTTTTTTCTACTATGTAATAACCTACTATGGTCACACTTTTGGCGTATTAGTAGAAGCGGATATAAGAAGCGATTTATTTAAGCATATGCAGGAATTGTCTTATGGATACTTTGATAGAAACCGTACAGGTCAACTACTGAGTAGACTTACCGCAGACTTATTTGATATAACTGAACTTGCTCATCATGGTCCTGAAGATGTTTTTATATCCACCTTGACAATAATAGGATCACTAGGTATCTTATTTACTATTCAGTGGAAATTAACTTTGGTTATTGCTTTAATCTTGCCTATATTTCTATTAGTTGTATGGTATAGACGTTCTGAAATGTCAAAAGCTTCTCTTGAAGTGAAAGAAAAAACTGCTTCTATAAATGTAAATATTGAATCAGGGCTTTCAGGCATGAAAACAGCGAAAGCATTTGCAAATGAGAATTCAGAATTTAATAAATTTAGTGAATCAAATGATGCTTTCAAAACATCCAAAACTAAATTTTATAAGGCAATGGGATATTTCAACGCTTCAATGGAATTTTTTCTTTGTATTCTGCCAGCAACAGTTATCTTAGTAGGTGGTATATTAATTATGAAAGGACAGATGAATCAAATTGATTTAATTACTTTTACCTTATATATTGCCACTTTTATAACTCCGATTAGAAAACTTTCAAACTTTGCTGAACTATTTGCAACAGGTGGAGCTGGACTTGTACGTTTTGTAGATATGATGCGTACTGAAACTGAAATGAAAGATGATCCTAATGCTATAGAGATAGGCAGAGTAAAAGGCGAATTAGATATTGAAAATATTAGTTTTTCTTATAAAAAAGGGATTCAAGTATTACACAATATTTCTCTTCACGTCGACCCTGGTGAAACAATTGCAGTCGTAGGTCAATCGGGTGGAGGGAAATCAACATTATGTAAATTGATTCCCAGGTTCTATGATGTTGATGAAGGAAAAATTTTGCTTGACCACGTAGATATACGTAATATTACACAAGAATCATTGCATAAAAATATTGGAGTTGTAGAACAAGACGTGTTCCTTTTTGCTGATAGTATTCTTGAAAACATTAGATATGGTAGACCTGAGGCTACTCCTAAGGAAGTTGCAATGGCAGCAAAACAGGCTGAGATTTATGATGATATTATTGCTATGTCTGATGGATTTAATACTTTTGTTGGAGAACGTGGTGCAATGCTTTCTGGTGGACAGAAACAACGTATTTCTATAGCACGTATATTCCTAAAAAATCCACCATTCCTAATTTTAGATGAAGCAACTTCTGCCCTTGATAGTGTTACAGAAGCTAAAATACAAGAAACTTTTGACAACCTAATAATTGGAAGAACAACTTTTGTTATTGCTCATAGATTATCTACTGTTAGAAATGCAGATAGAATTCTTGTATTTGATAGTGGAAATATTATTGAAGATGGAAATCACGAATGTTTAATGGAAAAAAACGGTGTCTATGCTGAACTTTATAAAACTCAGCATATAAGTAAATAGATGATTTGTGAATTCACAAATATTGATACAATGAGAAACCCTTGAAATTCAAGGGTTTTCGTTGTTTTTTGATGATTTTGATATAGAAATTTTTAAGGTTTACAGATTAACTCCTTAGATTTTTATGTTGGACATGCTTATAGAATCAGGCTGTTTCTCATAGGCTGTAGTATAAAGAGCATAGGGGTAGGAGAAGCTTAATTATGATGGACGAAGGTCAATTAGAACAAATAAGTAGGGCTGTTGAATTAGATGAATTAGGTGTTTTTGTAGCTTCAAACCTAAAATAACATATGTAATTTAGGAAGTATCTACATTATATTGTGGGTGCTTTTTTATTGTTAAAATTATAGAAGGAGCAACAAAGGGATAAATATGAGGTGATTGATGCAATTAATTTAGACTATATTGATTATATACAAATAGGAACTCTCTTTAAATAATAAAAGCACATCATTCCATGTGTAAAGGACATAGGTCTATTTTAAGTATAAGTAGGTTGTATTATTATAGAGGAGTAGTAATAATAACGTTTACAAAGGCGGTCATTTATTTAATAAGTTAATTCTAAAATTTAATAGGGGGGGTATTTATGAAAAGAAAAGCATTAGCTCTAACACTAGGTTTATTATTAACACTAGCAACATTTACGGGGTGTGGAACGCAGACAAAAAAAGCTGCAGTAGGTACTGATACTACAAAGAGTAAGGCAGTCACTATTACCTATGCAATTTGGGATTCTAATCAAGAAAAGGGATTAAGAACAATTGCTGATGAATTTGAAAAAGAAAATTCTAATATTAAAATTAAGATTCAAGTTACCGGTTGGGCAGATTATTGGACAGCTCTTGAGGCCGGTGCAACTGGAGGGTCATTACCTGATACTTTCTGGATGCATTCAAACGAAATCTACAAATATGCATCAAATGATCAGTTGATGAACTTGAATGATAGAATAAAAGCAAGTAAGAAGATAGAAATGGATAAGTTTCCTAGTGGATTAAAATCTATATATAATTATAAGTCAAATCAATATGCAATTCCGAAAGATTACGATACTATAGCTCTTTGGTACAACAAGACAATGTTTGATAAGGCAGGTATTACTTATCCAAATGATAAGTGGACATGGACTGATTTGGAAAAAACAGCTAAAAAGTTAACAAAAGCTGATGGTTCACAGTATGGAATTCTTACCCCACTTCATAATCAAGAGGGATATTACAATTTTGTATATCAAAATGGTGGGACAATAATTACAAAGGATAAAAAATCAGGTTATGATGATCCAAAAACAGTTGAAGCTATGAAGTACTATGTGAATTTTGTAAAAGATGGTCTTTCACCTAAAGAATTTGGGGATGCAGAACGTGCTACTGATATGCAAAGTGGAAAATGTGCAATGGGATTCTTTGGATCATGGAATTTATCAGGGTTTTCTTCAAATGATTATATGAAGAAAAATTTTGATGTAGCAGTATTACCAAGTTCTAACAATGGAGGGAGAGCCACTATTTTTAATGGCCTTGGAAATGCAATAGCAAAAGGAACTAAACATCCAGATGAATCATTTAAATGGATTGAATATTTAAGTTCTAAAGAGGGGCAAACAAGGCAGGCACAACTTGGTGTAGCTATATCAGCGTATGATGGAACTGCCGATGCTTGGGTTGCCTCAAACAAAACGTTTAATGTAAAGGTATTTATTGATATGGTAAAATATGCTCAAATTAGACCATATTCTAATACAACTGGTGTTTGGGAAGATAAGGCATATGAGGTATTAAAGGGAGCTTTTACTGGAGAAAAAACAGTTGAACAAGCCTGCACGGATGCAGCAGCTGTAATGAATAAAAGTTTGGTACAAGAAAAATAATTATATATTTTGCGATAACCAATTATGGTTGTCGCATAGTTTTTCAATTGCGTAGCGGGTAAGGAACAAAATAAAGTAAGTAGAGAATCTAAATGTGATATTTAAATTATAGTATACAAAGATTCAAAATAAAGGTAGAACTAACAAATAACAAGATAATTAGGATTGTATGTTTTAAAGTTAAAATTGGTTTTGATAGATAAATTCTTATATTTAGAACAGAATTTATATAGATTAGGGGATGATATTAGTGATTAATTCAGGCATGGTGAAATTTAAGATAAAGCCAATAAAACTTAAAATGAAGCCAACGAAACCACAAATAAACGAATGTCTCTGGGGATGGTTTTTAGTTGCTCCAACAATTATAGGACTTTTAGTATTGAACATAATTCCGATTTTTCAGAATCTATATTTGAGTTTTTTTAAAAATGGAGCGTTTGGAAGAGGTAATATATTTATAGGTTTAGATAATTACAAAACGATGTTATCAGATGTTCAAGTTTGGTATGCATTAGTGAATACACTAAAATATACAATAATTGTTGTTCCACTTACAATTGTATTATCAATGGTTGTAGCAGTTCTATTAAATGGTAAACTAAGAGGGAAATCACTCTACCGTACTATTTATTTTATCCCTATGATGGCTGCTCCAGCAGCTGTAACAATGGTGTGGAAATGGTTATACAATAATCAATTTGGTCTATTAAATGTTTTCTTAAAGAAAATTGGGTTGGGAAGGATAGATTGGATAAGTGATCCCAAGGTGGCAATTTATTCGATAGCAATTATTGGTATATGGAGTGCAATTGGTTATAACATGGTATTGTTATTAGCAGGATTACAAGAAATACCAAAGGATTATTATGAGGCAGCTAATATCGATGGTGCAAATATATTTGCACAGTTTTTTAATATTACATTGCCACTAATTTCACCAACTTTGTTTTTCGTTATGGTAACATCAATTATTCAATCAATGCAGGTATTTGATGTTATTTATATGATGATTGATGTAACTAATCCTGCATACAATAAAACAGTTTCTTTAGTTTATTTATTTTATAACAATTCATTTAAATATTCTAATAAGGGATATGGAGCTGCAATAGTTATGTTATTACTTGTAATTATAATGATTATTACGGTAATTCAAATGAAAGTACAGAAAAAATGGGTTAATTATATGTAGGAGGGAAGAATAAATGGAAACTAAAAAAAGATCGAAAATGATACTTGTTCATAGTGTGTTAATAATAGGTGCATGTATAATGATTTTGCCATTTATTTGGATGATACTTACATCATTTAAATCAGTAACTGAATCCACCTCCATGAATCCTTTTATTATTTTCCCAGGAAAGTGGAAAATTCAAAATTATATTGAAGTAATAAAGCAAAATAATTTTCTAAGTCTGTATTATAATACATTTGCAATGATGTTTATAAGGGTCGTTTGTTCTGTTACATTTAGTGCAATGGCCGCATATGCTTTCGCAAGACTTAAATTTCGCGGAAAAAATTTCTTGTTTGGTTTAGTATTATTCCAGATGATGGTACCAACTCAGATATTCATTATTCCACAATTTTTAATGATTGATAAGCTTGGAATGAGAAACACCGTATTTGCATTAGCATTTCCTGGATTAGTTAGTGCCTTTGGGACATTTTTATTAAGACAATTTTTCGCTGGACTTCCAAAAGAATTGGAAGAAGCGGCAATATTAGATGGATGCAATATTGGTCAAATTTTCATTAAAATAATGCTTCCATTAGTAAAATCAGGATTAATAGCACTAAGTATTTTTACAGCATTATTTGCATTTAAGGATTTAATGTGGCCAATGATTATAAATTCAGACTCAAATGCGGCTACATTATCATCAGCTTTAGCTAAAATACAGAGTGGATATTCAGTTAATTATCCACAGCTAATGGCAGCTTCAGTACTTGCCATATGGCCAATGTTATTGATTTATTCTATATTCCAAAAGCAGTTTATTGAGGGTATATCTACATCTGGTGGAAAACTATAATTATATGGAGGAGGACATTATGGCTATTATTTTTCATGAAGGATCAAAGGAATTTCATATATATAATGAAGAAATAAGTTATATTATTAAAATTTTAGACAATAATCAATTAGGAAATTTATATTATGGAAAGAAGGTACATGATAGAGATTCTTTTTCCTATCTATTGGAGGGAAAACTGAGATCTTTAGCAGCCTATATATTTGAAGATAATTATGAGCTTTCGCTTCAATATACAAAGCAAGAATATCCATCATATGGTAGTACAGATTTTAGATATCCAGCTTTTGAAATCAAGCAAGAAAATGGAAGCAAAATAACAAATTTTGAATTTAAATCTCATAAAATTTTTAAGGGAAAAAGGAAATTAGAAGGGCTACCAGCTACATATGTAGAAGATGATAATGAAGCAGAGACCCTTGAAATTACATTATATGACTCGTTAATACATACTGAATTAGTACTTAGCTATACTATTTATAAGGAGTTACCGGTAATAGCAAGGAATGTTAAGTTTATTCATAAAGGTAAGAGCACTATTATACTTAATAGAGCAATGAGTGTATCTGTAGATTTTCCAGATAGCAAATTCGAAATGATTCATTTAGCTGGTGCTTGGGGTAGAGAAAGGCATGTCAAAATTAGAAAGCTAGAACAAGGAACTCAGGCAATTTATAGCATGGCAGGTGCAAGTAGCTCGGAACATAATCCATTTATTGCTTTAAAGAGAACAAATGTTGATGAATTTAATGGTGAAGTGTATGGATTTAGTTTGGTCTATAGTGGAAATCATTTAGAACAAATAGAAGTAAGTACCCATGATATGACAAGGGTGATTATAGGAATTCATCCTGACACCTTTGAATGGCCATTAAGTGAAGGAGAAGTGTTCCAGACACCGGAAGTGGTAATGGTGTATTCAAATTGTGGTATGAATAAAATGAGCCAAACTTATCATGAATTGTATAGAACAAGATTAGTTAGAGGCCAATGGAGAGATAAAGTAAGGCCAATACTAATTAATAACTGGGAAGCTACAGAAATGGAGTTTACTGAGAAAAAAGTTTTGAAAATTGCAAAGGCTGGAAAAGATTTAGGTATGGAGTTATTTGTATTAGATGATGGATGGTTTGGTAACCGAGATAATGACAAATGCGGTTTAGGGGATTGGTATGTTAAAAATTTCAAAAAATTACCTGACGGTATTACAGGGTTAGCAAATAAAGTTGAAGGAATGGGAATGAAATTCGGTCTTTGGTTTGAACCAGAAATGGTTAATAAGGATAGTGATTTATATAAGGCACATAATGATTGGATTATAGCAACTCCAGGAAGAAGAAGTTCTCCTTCTAGAAATCAGTATGTACTAGATTTTTCTAGAAATGAAGTGGTGGATTATATATATAGTTTAATGGAAAAAATCTTAAGCGAGGCAAAGATATCATATATAAAATGGGATATGAATCGCTATATTACAGAATGTTATTCTTCAGCAGAGAATGCGGAGTTTCAAGGGAAGGTATTTCATAAATATATCCTAGGAGTGTATAATTTATATGAACGCTTGATTTCTAAATTTCCGTATATTTTATTTGAGTCATGCTCTAGTGGTGGTGGAAGATTTGATCCTGGAATGCTGTACTATGCACCTCAGACTTGGACTAGTGATAATTCAGATGCAGTAGAACGGTTAAAGATTCAATACGGTACATCATATGTTTATCCAATTGCCTGCATGGGAGCACATGTAACATCAGTTCCTAATCAGCAGGTAGGCAGAGTTACACCTATTGAAACAAGAGCAAATGTTGCATATTTTGGTGCATTTGGATATGAACTCGATTTAAGTCTTTTGCCAGAGCAAGAAAAAGCAAAAGTGAAAGAACAGGTTGAATATTACAAGGATCATAGAGAACTTATCAGTAAAGGGGTATTCTATCGTATTTCTAGTCCCTTTGAAGAAAATATTACAACCTGGATTGTCGTTTCAAAAGATAAGAGAGAAGCTATAGCTGCATACTATAATGTGTTAAATTCGGCTAATGAAGCTTTTAGAAGATTTAAATTAGTTGGATTAGATGACAATAAAAGATATATAATCAATGGGGATGGAAATAGAATATATCATGGAGATGAATTGATGAATATAGGGATTATTATTGACGAGAAAGAATTTTGTGCCAAGGGTATGGATTTTTCCTCCGTATTATATAATTTAACACAAATAGATTAAAAAGTAGTTTTAAAAAGAGTTGTCGTAAAATTTGATAAAAGGTTTACGACAACTCTTTTTAGTTTCCTTTAGTATTAGAATAACTAATTAATTCATGTTGAGTACGATAAGTTGTAGGACTAACTGTGTAAAACTTTTTAAATACTTTTGAAAAGGTAAGAGGATCATCATAACCAACTTGAGATGCAACGGTACTTACTGGAAGGGTGGTAGTTTTCAATAAACTGCATGCCCTATCAAAACGATATTTTATCAAATACTCTTGAGGCGACAAATTAATATTCTTTTTAAAAATATTGGTTAGATAACTTCTACTAATGCCAATGTAGTTAGCGATATCGTTAATCTTAATATTCTTTTGATAATTGTGGTCAATGAATTCTAGTGCATGTTCTACATATACTTGGTAGGGGTAATCATGGATGTCTTCTAATTGCGTTATGCAGTCATGCTTTTCTTGAATTATTGCTGAGAGAAACATAGATAGGTAACTTTCTCTCTTTAAATCGTTTGCATATGTTAATTTACTTGCATTCAGAATACCATTTATGCACTCTAGTAAAATATCTTCACAATCAAATTTAGATACTCGATTTTCTTTATTAAGGGATGCATAGTTTAGGCAAGTTTCAGCTTTAATACCGTTAAAACCTATCCAAATATAAGTCCATGGGTCTTCTTTGTCTGCTTCATAGTAGGTTATTTCATTGGGATATATAATAAAAGATTCATGTTCGGATAAATTATAGGTTTTACTATCAACATTATAAAAGCCTTTTCCCTTTAAAATATAATGGAGTAGATACTCTGTACGTATAGTAGGACCATATGAATGACCAGGGTCACATTCCTCTATTCCACAATAACTTAAATATAAATCAACAGATTGTTTTTTTAAATATTCGAGACACCTATATCTTGCTGAATTAGTATATTTTGGGTTCATAAGATTTACCCCCAATTATAATTATTTATATATTAATAATTATAACATATAAAGATGACTGGTTGCCCAGTTATTAATGATGTTAGAACAACTACTTGTGAATATTATTTAATTACTAATTTGCGTTGAAGATGTAATGAGTATAATTTAAAAATTAAAGCACATTATGCTATATATGGAAGACATAGTTCCATGTTATAAAGGAGAGGCTGGTTGTAATATTAAGATAGAATATTAGATTACATTATTTATGTAAACGATTTTATATTTAAAAACAAATGTTGCGGCAAATAGGTAAAATAGACTTTATAGATTATCTTATGATGATCTATAAGATAAAAACATAGGGAAAGGAGGTTGTAGTCTGACATACGGACAGATTAGTAATGGCTGAGGTTATATTTTGAATTTTAGGAGGCGTAATAATGTTGAAAAGAAATTCTAAAAAATATTGTACGATCTTATTGGTTTTTTCAATTACACTTGCAAATGTTTTCACTTTGACACCAGTATTTGCGGCAGACGCCATAACTGTAGACTGCGGAAGTACGTTAAGGGGTGTAACTCATTGCGCAAGTGGTTCCCTTTATGGAATGACTGAAACCAAACCAGCTGATGTTGCGGGTCTCATAACTCCGACCCATCCATATGTAATGAGGAATCCGGCTCGGGGGAGCTCTGGCAACCAGCATCCATTTGGTGCTGCAATACCTGTTGCGGGAAGGCTTAGCTCAGTTGCTGGCGCCAAGGTCTCTGTTGATTTGGCGGACATGTTACCAGGTTGGCCATACACATGGCCAGGGATGACAAGCTGGCTCAGCCAGGTGAATTCTTTTATAACCGACATGAAAGCATCCGGTTACTCCAATTATTATGGGATTGAACCATGGAACGAGCCTGATGGCACATGGAATAGCAGCAATGGAGACTTCAATAGCACATTGTGGAAGCAAACCTACAGTGCTATACGTACAAATGCTTCCGGTTATAAAATCGTAGGTCCTTGCTATAGTTATTACGATCATAATAGGATGAGTACTTTTTTGAGCTATTGTAAATTAAACAACTGTATTCCCGATATAATTAGCTGGCATGAGCTTAGTGGAATCGGTTCTGTAGCTAATAATTTGAAAGATTATAGGGCATTGGAAACTTCTCTTGGAATAAGCGCATTGCCTATTAGCATAAACGAGTACTGTGATGCTGACCATAACCTTGAAGGGCAGCCTGGATCGCTTGGGGAATTTATTGGGAAATTCGAGCGTTATAAGGTAGACAGTGCATGTATAACTTGGTGGTTTACAGCTTATCAAAGATTGGGAAGCCTTCTTGCAACTGATACTGAAAAGGGTGCAGGCTGGTATTTTATGAATTGGTATGGCTCGATGACGGGCAACATGGTCAGTGTCTCAGTGCCAAATGATGCAAGTGCAAATATAGATGGTGCTGCTTGCGTGGATTCGGGTGCCAAATATATAAGCTGTGTTTTGGGTGGATCGAATAGTGGTACTGTAAATACAACAATCAAAAATATACCTTCTTTTATCGGATCTACTGCATCGGTTAGGGTTGAAAAGGTTGACTGGACAAGCAAGGATACTGTATGTAGAGGAACAACCACAGTATCAACCTCAAACTACGCCGTATCTAACGGTCAGATTACCGTAGCAATGACAGGATGTAATGCTAGTTCTGGATACCGTATATACATTACTCCGGCTTCAGGTAGTGGCATCAGTACAAGCTATGAAGCTGAAAATGGAACGCTTTCCAATGGAGCGAATATACAAAGTGTAAATGCTTGTTCAGGCGGAAAATGTGTTGGATATCTGGGTGGAACTGGAACGACCAACGGAACAGTAGTAATAAATAATGTCAATGTTGCAACCGCAGGTACTCATTCGATGACCATTTACTATGTTTCATCGGATACACGTACTATATATGTGACCCCTAACAGTGGCACATTTTCAGGGGTTCCATGCACGGGTACAGGCGATTGGACCAGTGTAGCTTCGGTAACAACGAATATTAACTTGAATGCCGGGAATAATATCATAAAATTAGACAATGGTTCCGCGACATGTGCACCTGATATTGATAGAATTGTCATAGATTAATGCTCGGGCACAATTGAATTTAAGGTGGTACTCTAGGGGGTTGTAACAAAACTTAGGTTTTGCTACAACCTCTTTTTTAACTATATTTTTTATATGGTGGATTTATCTTTAGAGTATGAAGTAGTAATTTCTCCATATTCTCAAGATATAAACATTTTATTTTTACTTTTAGTACTGTATAATATAGATCTCTCAATGAACAGTGATATAGTTAGAAACGCTTAGCATGTAACACACATACATATCAACGACCGTCTTTAGGGTGCTTAAATAGCTGCTTACAGGCGGTTATATTTTTTGCTTTAGTTATGTCAGAAGATTGTAAGAAGTTATTGGTAAAATATAAAGTATAGAAAATAAAATAAATTTTGGGGTGAAGATATGAGTATTTTAAAAACGGAAAAATTAGTTAAAATGTACGGCCAAGAACCAACTATAGTTAGGGCTTTAGATAATGTTAGCATTGAAGTAAATGAAGGGGAGTTTGTTGCCATAATAGGTACTTCAGGAAGTGGAAAATCAACTCTATTAAATATGTTAGGTGGGCTTGACAAGCCAACTAGTGGAGAAACAATTATATCAAATAAAAATATTAACAATATGAATGATGAAGAACTAACTATTTTTAGAAGAAGAAATATAGGATTTATATTTCAAAACTATAACCTTGTTCCTATATTAAATGTTTATGAAAATATAGTTTTACCAATAGAGCTAGACGGAACCAAGGTAGATAAAGAGTATGTTGATTCAGTAATTAACACTTTAGGCTTAAAAGAAAAGCTAAATAGTATGCCTAATAATCTTTCAGGAGGTCAACAACAAAGAGTAGCAATAGCAAGGGCGTTAGCTACAAAACCTAGTTTGATTTTAGCAGATGAACCAACAGGAAATCTTGATAGTAAAACTAGTATGGATGTAATAGGTTTATTAAAAACAACTAGTGAAAAATTTAATCAAACTATGGTTATGATTACTCATAATGAAGAGATAGCTCAGCTTGCAGATAAGATAATAAGAATCGAAGATGGAAAGGTTACAGTTATAGGTGGTGAAAAATAATGAAGTTTGAAAATAATAATAAGGAAGTTATTAAAAGAATAACTAACCGTTCTTTAAAAACTAATAAAATTAGAAATATATTTGCAATACTTGCAATTGTTCTAACAACATTTATGATTACCTCTGTGTTTAGTATAGGTATTAGTTTTATTAAGAATTATAAAATTATGAATTTAAGAATACAAGGAACCACAGCTAGTGTAGCTTTAGGAAAACCAACTGAGACTCAAATAAACAAAATTAAAGATTTAGATTTAGCTACAGATATTGGATATGAAATTAATGCTGGAAGAGTTGACTTAGATAGTTTAACTAAAAACAGAACAAAGATTATTATAAAGAATAGCAGTTTAGATAATTTTGAAAAGCAAATCAAACCAGCTATAAGCAATATTAAAGGTAAATATCCAACAGAAGAAAGTGAGGTTATGGCATCAAGAAGGGCCTTAGAGTTTTTAGGAAAAAGTGATGCTAAGATAGGGGATAAAATAGAATTTCCAGCCCAAATAGATGGAAAAGTAGTAAATAAAGCATTTATATTAAGTGGAATATATACAACTTATGACATAGTTCAAGATACTGGTTATTTATTGGTTTCAGAAAAGTTTATAAAGGAAAATGGACTATCTTTAGAAAAAGATGGAAACCTGCTTATTACTTTAAAAGAAAGCAGTAAAGATGCAGCACCAAAAATTTTTAAAAAAGAAGTTAAATTAATTGGTCAGCAGGAGTTTTCTTTTAATTATGATATAACAGATAGTTTATCAGACACAGCAATTGCAACAGCTGGAGTTGCTATAATGATAGTATTATTTATAGTTCTTAGTGGATATCTTCTTATTTACAACGTTTTATATATAGCTGTTAATAAGGACATAAATTTCTATGGCTTACTAAAAACTATAGGAGCATCACCTAAACAAATTAAAAAAATAGTGAAAGGGCAAGCTTTAAGGCTTTCTTTAATGGGAATTCCAATAGGCCTTATTTTAGGAGCAATAGTTTCATTTGGAATTGTTCCAATGGCAATGAGAATATTATTTTCAGGAGCAGAGGCAGGAGCAATGCCAACCGATGTTTCTTTTAGTCCTTTTATATTTTTAGCAGCAGCTTTATTTTCTTTATCAACAGTTATATTAAGCTGTAGAAAACCAGCTAAAATAGCAGGTAATATATCGGAATCAGAGGCACTTAGATATACAGGAGCTAATATTAAAAAGAAGAAGGAAAGAAAGACTACTAATGGTGGGAAACTATATAAAATGGCTTGGTATAACATTTTTAGAGAAAAGAAAAGGGCTATAATAGTGTTCTTATCATTATTTATGGGAATAATAACCTTCTTAAGTGTAAGTACCTTTTTAGGTAGTGTGAAGGTAGAAAATTATATAAACAAATATGTTAAACAGGATTTTACAATACAAAATATAAAGGCTGAAAAAGGGAAGATAGATGATACTTTTATAGAAAAAATAAAATCTATTAAAGGTGTAAATACAGTCTATGGAACAAAAACATCCTTTTTACAATTAGAAATGAATGATGACGTATTATTACCAGCATTTAATGAAATATATAAAAGATTTGGTCAATCACAAGCACAATTAAAGGAATTTTTAGAATCTGCTAAAAAGAATAAAAGCTTATTTTCTAGTTCTATTATTGGAATAGATGATAATTTAATAGAAAGAATTCATAAGGAAGCTAAAGAAAAATTTGATATTGAAGCTTTTAAAAAAGGAGAACTAATATTAATCGAATCTTGGTCGTATGGAGATAACTATAAAAATATTAAGGGTGACTTAACTATTAAAAATACTAAGACTGGAAAAGAAGAAACCTATCCAGTTCAAATTTTCAAAGATAACACAGAGTTCTTACCTCCAGGATTACCAGCATCTCTTGGACTTCCAACTATTTATATGAGTACTTCAGCTTTAGAGAAGCTTGATGAGGCTACAAATAATTATATTTTATATATTGATGGAGAGAAAAAGTATGAACCGAAAATAAATATGGAATTAAAGAAAATGAGTAGTGAACGTGGCCTCTGGTTTGAATCAAAAAGTGAAAAAACAGAAGAGTTCAATAAATCTCAAATAGTAATGAGTGTTTTAGGTGGAGGTATTTCCATAATACTAATATTAATTGGAATACTTAATTTCATAAATATAATGATAACAGGAGTAAATGTAAGATTAAAAGAGCTTGCAATTATGGAGAGCATTGGAATGACTAAAAAGCAAATCAAGAAGATGCTTACCTTTGAGGGGCTTTATTATGCAGGAATAACTACTATCTTAATATTAACAGTAGGAATGGCTGTTATTTATGGAGTTGGGACTTTAACCATAAAAATTGCAGACTATGCTGTATTTACCGTCCCAGCAATAGAAATAATATCAGTAATAATAGTTATTTTTATAGTATGTTTAATTACTCCAGCTATTTTATTTACTAATTCTACAAAGAAGAGTGTAACGGAAAGAATTAGAGGAATAGAATAACCTTACTTAGTGGCATGTTATTGAAAATATGCCACTTTTGGGTATAATAAATACAGGGGTGGTAAAGTGAGTAGGATATTAATTGTTGAAGATGATAAAAATCTTAATAAGGGAGTTGCATTTGCTCTTAAAAAAGAAAGGTATGAGGTTATTTCAGCATATTCAATACTAGAAGGAAAGAACGAAATGCTAAATAGTAAAATAGATTTTCTTCTTTTAGATATAAATCTTCCTGATGGAAATGGACTTGATTTTTGCAAAGAAATTAGAGAAAAAATAGATTTTCCTATAGTTTTCTTTACAGCAAATGATACAGAAGAGGATACGGTGAAAGGCTTTGAAGTTGGAGCAGATGATTATTTAGCAAAACCATTTTCTATTGAAGTCTTAAAGTATAAAATAAATGCTATTTTAAAGAGAAATAAGCCAGCAAATAAAAATAAGTTTGATTGCAATAATTTAATAATAGATTTTGATAGAATATTAGTAACAATAGAAGGCAAAGAAGTTAACTTAACAGTTACTGAATATAAGTTATTAGAAATACTAGCTAAAAATAAAGGTAAGGTAATTACAAAGGATAGGCTTTTAGATAAGGTATGGGATAGTAATGGTAATTTTGTAGACGAAAATACTTTAAGTGTTAATATAAGAAGACTTAGAAAAAAGATAGAAAAGGATTCTAAAAAACCAGAATATATAATTACAGTGTTTGGTATTGGATATACCTTTGGGGAGTAGTGATGAAGACAAACTATAACTTGAAAATGTTAATTTATAAAATTGGAATTATATTATTTTGCTTCTTATTTAATATAACAATTTATTTTAAAACATTAAATATACAGATAACAATTATAACAACAATATTTTCTTTAGGAATAATAAGCTTTATTTTTCTTTATGATATATTATTTAAAAACTACATGACATCTATTTTAGAAGAGCTTTCAGATATGCTAGAAACAATTAGTCATATGGAAAGTGAAGAAGTTTTTTTAACAACGGAAGATACAATTTTTTCAAAACTACAAAGCCAAACTACAAAATTAACTAATTTATTAATATCTCAAAATAAGGAAATAGAAGAAGAAAAAAATGAAATAAAATCTTTGATTTCAGATATTGCCCATCAACTAAAAACTCCATTAAGCAATATAAAAATGTATAGTGAGTTTTTACAGGATGATAATTTAAAAGAAGACGAAAGAAAAGAGTTTAATACTATAGTTTTATTTTCATTAAATAAGCTAACATTTTTAGTTGAAAGTATGATAAAAATGTCAAGGCTTGAAAGTGGAGTTATTGGATTGAAATTAGAAAAAGATTCATTAAACGAAACAGTTTTATTAGCTTTATGCGAAGTTCAGAAAAAAGCTAAAAATAAAAATATACTTATTTGCTTAAATGAAGTAGATAAAATTATTATTAATCATGATAAAAATTGGTTATCAGAAGCAATATTCAATATCTTAGAAAATGGAGTTAAATATACAAAAAATGGTGGAAGAATTGATATTACAATTAAAACCTATGAGGTCTTTTGCAGGGTTGATATAGAAGATAATGGAATAGGAATAAATGAGGATGAGTTTCCTAAGATATTTTCAAGGTTCTACAGAGGTAGAAATATAGGAGATGCTGAAGGTATAGGAATTGGACTTTATTTAAGTAGAGAAATCATAATGCAGCATGGGGGATATATTAAGGTAAATTCAAATAATGGTGGGTCAAAATTTTCTATATTTTTACCTAAATGATGTCTTGAAAAATATCTTTTATTACATTTTCTAAACTCAAGCTTATACCCTCCCAATTTATTCGTTCTTTAATATTTGATATAATGTAGTTTCAGGTATTACTTGAATATCTAGACCATTTAAAATCATATCTTCAGCTTTTTTTTTGCTTAGAGCTTTTTCCATCTTTAATTGAAATACAATAGGAATTGTCACCTAGGATCAGATAACTTGTATCCTTGGTAATACCGTTTTTACATATGCCACCAACATTTGCGACGTATTGCATGGCAGTCGTTCTACTATCAAGAGTATGAATATTGTGATGATAAAGAAAATAAACATAAATTTAAAAAATGGCTTATATCAAGGTCTATAAATAGAAGTTTTGATAACATAGATTCACCTAATATATTTTAAATAGGATATTAAAGAAATGAACATGGGACTAAGTGTCATGCACTTAGTATGTTAAAACAAAGCTATTGATTTAATATGTTGTAACTTTTATGGCCAGATAGTTATTAAATGTTTAGTAGTATATATTTTAATACCAAAATTGATTATAATGTTAGCATGAAAGTAAATATGAAGCAGGTGAGCTAATTTAGGTACATGAAAAACGTAAAAAATAATTGAAGAAAACAAAAGTGATTAACTAAAGTAAGAAAATGGAAGGAAGGGCGCTTATGGATTTACTATTTGAAATAACTATTGCTCTTTTGAATACATTATTGAATCACACAATGCTTACAAGAAAAAAATCTGTTACCTTTTGCGTGGTGACATTTGTAATAAATTCCGCCATCGTAATGGCTGCGCTTAATGGTCTTCAGCATTTTAAAACTAATATTACTTTATTTAAATACGGTTTTTATTTTATAATGTTTCTGTATATAGTGTATATTTACTTGGTGTTTAAGGAATCTCTTGCTAAAAAGCTATTCGTAATGTTTAGCACATGGGTGATTTCGGCTATGATATTTATTATTTCAGTAGAAGTTGCTAAACTGTTTTCTGATTATGAATTTCTGCTCTATTTTGAATTCGGTATAATATTTTTGCTTCAAACAATATTACTTTTGTTCTTAGCTAGGCCTTGGTTTCGTGAGAATTATAGGAGAATACTATTGCTTGTGCAAGATAATACAGTTAATTTGATGTCCATCTATATGATTATTGCATTTTTGTTACTGGTTAATAACACGACTGTTATGGATATCAAGCTAAGAAATTTATCGACGGTTTATGATTTGATGCTGTTATTTGTTTTTATTATCCTGGGATATGTAATAGTATTTACGGGCATTTCGTCTTCATCTAAAAATGTGCTACTTCAGCAGAGTGTGGAAATTGCGGAAAAAAGATCCGAGATTAATTTTAAAATCGCTAATTTTGACGCACTTACAGGGGCTGACTCTAGATTAAGCATACTGAACAAAATAACAGAAGCAATCATTGATCATGATAAAAATTTAAAAAAATTTGCAATTTTGGTGATTGATGTCGATAAGTTTAAATTTACAAACGATAAATATGGACATAGGGCAGGGGATGAGGCCTTGAAATGCCTGGTGCAGAAAATTAACGCCTGCATTAGAGAATCAGATTCCATCGGAAGATTTGGAGGAGATGAATTTGTAATTCTTCTAAGGTATATTTATACAGAAGCTGATATTGAAGCGATGATTGTCAGAATATTTGAGTTAGTTAAGATATCACTTGTTTTTAATAAACAAGAGATACAGAATAATTTGAGCATTGGGATAAGTATATTTCCAGATTGTTCGCGGAATTTGGAAATATTGATTGAACAAGCCGATCTTGCTATGTATGAAGCAAAACAAATAGAGGAAAGTAGTTATTGCTTTTTTCACAAAAACATGATATCTCCATAAGAATATCATAGTATTTCTACGTTGATAGAAATAACTAAGGAAAGGGGATAGTATTCTGTAAAATATGAACTTGTATCGTTATACTGGAATATAGGTAAAATGATAAAAGAAGATATAATTAAATGTGATATAATAAAAAAGATAAATATAAAGGAGTATAACATATGGTTAAATCAATTATGAAAGACATATTCTTTCTTAATCAAAAATCAGAACCTGCTACAAAAGCAGATGTTCAGGTGATACAGGATTTGCTTGATACGCTTAAAGCAAATAAAGAAGGCTGTGTAGGAATGGCAGCGAATATGATTGGTGTAAAAAAAAGAATTATTGTGATCAGTATGGGCGATATGAACGTTCCGATGATTAACCCTGTGATAGTGAATAAATCGGGTCAATATGAAACAGAAGAAGGATGTCTTTCACTTATAGGTGTTAGAAAAACTAATAGATTCAAAGTGATAGAAGTAGCGTATTTTGATTCGGGATTTAAAAAGCGAAGGGAAAAATACTCAGGATGGATTGCTCAAATTATTCAACATGAAGTAGACCATTGTGATGGGATAGTCATATAGAAAAAAGATAACACTAAACATTATATTCTTCTTACTGTTTATAATATATTCTATAAAAAATTATCTGATGAAAGAGTTAATCATACATATAAAACTGCACAGGTTATCGAACCTGTGCTTTTGGGCTTTTTGTTTAGGATAGAAAGCTTTAATGAAATAAATTCTATGATAAAAAATAAGGAGACTACTAAAAAAGATGAAGTTCTTATTAGTCTTTTTTAGTAGTCTATGTTAAAATTATTAAAAGCTATATAAATAGAATTGATGTTAGATATCCTATAAGCGAAGAAATTCAACGTGGTTTATTTACCACAAGTAATATACAGAATAGGAAAAATACTCAATCACTTGCTAAACATCTGAATACTATGAAAATGATGAAAAAAAACTTTAGAAAAAATAGCAAGTTTAAAAGGTAGTATAAATTTAAAAGGATGGTGCATTAAATGTTAAATAAACGTAGTATAGCAATAAACCCACAGCAAGGAGAGGAAGTTCGCGAAAATATAACATCAGAAGAAACAAGGGTAACACTAACACCCAAAATGATAAAAGAACTATTAGATCAGTCTATAATAGGCCAAGAAGGGGCTAAAATAGAGTTATCTATAGAATTACATAATCATATGATAAAGATTGCAACTGGTATAGATATAGAAAAGCATAACATATTACTAACTGGACCAACAGGTACTGGAAAAACTTTACTAGCCAAAAAATTATCAGAGATTGCCCAAGTACCATTTGTTATTGGTGATGCTACAAGTTTGACCGAGGCTGGATATGTTGGTGATGATATTGAGAGTATGATATACTCGCTTTTAGTAAGGGCAGACGGCGATATTGAACTTGCTCAGAAAGGAATTATATTTATTGATGAACTTGATAAGATAGCCAAAAAGGGTGAGACCATGACTATTACAAGAGATGTATCAGGTGAAGGAGTTCAGCAAGGTTTACTTAAGATGGTTGAAGGTAGTATTGTTAGAGTACCAGAAGGTGGAGGTCGTAAAAATCCTACAAGTAAAATGATTGAGATAAATACAACTAATATTTTATTTATTGCAGGTGGATCTTTTGATGGTATTGAAACTATTGTCGAAAATCGTCTTAAATTCAGTCCAAATAATAAATTAAAGCAGTTTAGTAAGCCAGGAATTGTTAGATCAGTTGGCTTTGATGTATCAAGCACTGTAGAATCTACTGTAGAGAATTATGAAAAAGATTATAAATATACGAAGTATCTTAGATCAAACATAATTAAAAAAGATTTGCAGGAGTTTGGATTAATTCCAGAATTACTTGGTAGATTTCAAGTATTATCAAATTTAGATCCATTATCAAGAGATAATCTTATTGAAGTACTTAAGCTTGATACTAGTGTATTTGAACAGTATAGAAAGATATTTGCTTATTTGGGTAAAAATCTTGAGTTTAACAATAATTGTTTTGAAGCAATTGCAGATATTGCTATTGAAGAAAAGATGGGTGCTAGAGGACTAGTTAGTATTGTTTCAAGAGTTTTAAGAGATTTAAGATTTGATGCTCCTTCTGAAGACACTAAAGATTACTATATAGACAAAGAATATATACTTAATGTTTATGATAAGCTAAATAAAGATTTGCCTATAATAACAGATATAGATATTAAAGTAGAATCACAAGTAGCAAGTGAACAATTATAAGCTTCAAAGCAATATATTGAATACTTGTTTAGGATGGACGCTCAATAAAATAAGTTTACAATCATTAAATTAAAATGATTGTAAACTTATTTTTTTATAGATATACTTAACGGCTATTTCTAAATGGTAGAATACGAATATATGGTATATAATGTATTTATAGGTTGCTAAATCTTATTTAATACTTTAAGAGGAGTTGAGTTTATGTCTAATGTTCAAAACATATATGATAACGAAATCTTTTTCGAAGGATACAAGAAGCTTCGCAATAATAAAATTAATTATAACAACATACAGGAAAAACCTTCAATGCAAAGTTTGCTTCCAGATATGGTCGGAAAAACTATACTTGATTTAGGCTGCGGCTTTGGAGAAAATTGTGTTGATTTCTTAAATAGGGGTGCTGCAAGGGTTGTAGGTGTTGATATCTCAGAAAAAATGCTATCAATTGCAAAAGTTGATAATGCCTTTGAAAATATTGAATACATACACCTTGATATGAATGAGATAAACACAATACATGAGAAGTTTGATATAGTATATAGTTCCCTTGCTTTTCATTATGTTAAATCTTTTAGTAAATTACTTAGAGACATAAATTATTTACTTAAAGATGATGGCTTACTTATTTATTCACAAGAACATCCACTTACCACAGCTCCCAAACAAGGGCCAATATGGACGTTGGATGAAAATAAAAAACCTTTGTTTTATAATCTTTCTAACTATATGGAAAGTGGTGAACGTAGTGTGAAATGGTTTGTTGAAGGTGTAATAAAATATCATAGACCATTTTCCGAAATTGTAAACACTCTAATCGAAACGGGATTTAAAATAGAAACAATGCTTGAACCATTACCAGACAAGGAAGCTTTAGAACTTATACCGAACATGAAAAAAGATATCCATAAACCAAATTTTTTATTAATTAAAGCTGTAAAAATGCAATAACAAAGATATAAAAGTTGTAAGTAAATAGGGGGAATAAATTGAAATATAAATATATAAAAATTAATGATAAAAAGTATAAATTTATTATTGGAACTGGTGAAGATGATAAATTTAGAATAAGTTTTAACTCTTTAACTAAGAAGACATTTGGATTTAATTTTGAACAGTGGTACCAATACGGATACTGGAAAAATCAATTTTTACCTTATTCACTCATGGATGGAGACGTGGTTGTTTCTAATGTATCAGTAAACATAATGGACTTTGAGGTTTTTGGAAAATCAAAACGGTATATTCAATTAGGAACTGTTATGACCGATGTTGCCTATAGAAATAAGGGACTTAGTAGAGTAATAATGGAGAAGATTATTGAAGAATGGAAAGATAAATGCGATTTGCTTTATTTATTTGCTAATGATTCAGTACTCAATTTTTATCCGAAATTTGGGTTTGATATATTGAAACAATATCAATGTACAAAACTGATAAGTAAAAGGGGTGAAAATGGACTTGTAAAAAAATTAGATATGACTAATGAATGTGACAGAGCTCTGGTATATGATAAAGCCAATACTCTTTCTTCATTAGCTAAAATTTCTATGTGTGGTAATGCGGAATTGATTATGTTTTATTGTACTTTGGATATGACTGACAGTGTTTATTATATTCAAGATTATGATGCAGTTATAATTGCAAATTTTGAGGGAGATACAATGGAAGTACTAAATGTCTTTTGCAAAGAAGATATTTCGTTAGATAAAATACTTGATTATTTGGTAGATGAAAACATAAAAAGGGAAAAACTTTATTTTACACCAAAAGAAACTGATTCTTATTTAATTATGCCAATAGAAGGAGAGGGTACTTTATTTGCTCTAGGTGAAGGTACACTGTTACTTGCGAATAATCAATTTATGTTTCCAAAGTTATCACACACTTAAATAGATAAGCAGTAATCATAATATAGATTTTAATTGTGGCATTAGCCTAAGCATTAGCTAATGCCATTTCAATTTCTATTTAAAGATATAGTAATTGTAATGTGGTATAAAAATCAAATCATAGAAGCTGAGGAGAATAATATATTTCATAGGTGTTATTTATAGAAATTTTTTTCAGCTAAGTCTTACTTTTTTGGATTATCTTTAAAGTGCTTATAAGTTAAATATACAAAAGGAAGCAGCACAAATAATGTTATTACTATGGGTTGTAAAGCTTGCATAGGTATGACTCCTTTCTCGAAATGAAATAAGTTATGCAGCAGTTATAGTAATTCTTTCTTTGAGTAAATTTTTATAGATACATTCATGGAAATAAAGATAATAGAAATTATAGCCACAATCAGTATCAGGTACTGGGCAAACATAGGCATTACAGACAATCCCGTTAAATCGAGTTTGATATTGATTTTTATTAATAAAACCATTAAGGATGGGGCTCCCATAATCACTAAGACGAAGAAATACTTTGTTTTTTCAAAGCCTAATTTATATTGTATGGGTGTATATATACCAAATAGAATTACTGAAATCAGCATAGCAATAAGGTAAGTGGATAGTGTAAGGTATTCAATTTTGGCAAATAGCAGCGCTAATACGTTATATACTGCACAGCAATAAGCAAATGGTAACAATAGAAACACATATCTTGCTTTTACAAGAGTACTGCGAGAGTAAGGCGTAGCACATAGCAAAGCTTCAGCTTTAGGGTATTTCATTTCTGCCATCAAAACATATTGATACAACATAAACACCGTAAAAATCACTGACATAACAAAAGCACTTAAACCCAAAAGCTGGGATGCTTGTATCATCATAAGAATTGGTATAGCAATTGGTATAAGTATCATAAGTAGCAAATATTTTTTTATAAGTAAAAAGTCTTTTTTAACAAGATGAAACAACATTATTTTCCCCCTCCTTCTACATAACCAAGCATAATATCTTCTATAGTAGGCCTTTCAATCAATATGTCTTTCATGCTATTTTGAACTTGAGATAATTTATTGGTGATACCAGTAAATCCAAATCTTGATTCTTGAATATTTAAGAATAGTTTTCTTGTGTCAACAGTCAAATCTTTGTTATCACCTTTTACTAATTTATGAGTATCAATCAATGCATCCTTCTCTTCATCAAACAAAATCTTGCCATTATTAATAAGAATTATCATATCAGCAATTTTATCAAGATCTGAAGTGATGTGCGTTGAAAAGAAGACGCTTTTATTGCCTTGTTTCATATAATCCGTCAAGATATTCATAAGCTGGCTACGGATTAAGGGATCAAGTCCACTAGTAGGTTCGTCCATAATAAGTAAGTCTGCCTGATGAGAAAGTGCCAAAGTCAATGCGAACTTCATACTCATACCTTTTGAAAGTGTTGAAATCTTCTGGCGTGGATTTAGCGAAAAACGTTCCATATAGGTTTTATAATCTCGTTCATTCCAACTAGAATATGCCGGTGCGATAATGCTTTTCATCTCTTTCATTGACAATTCATCATAAAAGCAACCACCATCCAGTACAACTCCAATACGGTTTTTTAACTCGTGCTCGTGTTTATCCATATCTTTACCAAAGAATTTGACAGTACCGAAATTTCTCATTATAAGACCAAGTATGGTCTTGATAGTGGTTGTTTTACCGGACCCATTAATGACTATAAAGCCGGTAATACACTCTTCCTGTAAAGAAAAATCAACATCAGAAATGGCAAAATCACCATAAGATTTATTTAAACCTGAGACTTCTAATACATTGCTCATTGTTCATTCTCCTCATATAGAATATCCATCATTTAAGACACGACTTTTGTCAAGATGTAATTTCAGCTTTAAAAATTAAGAATGACAATAAAACCGATTATGTTTTAACATAGTCGGTTTTATTGATTTAATATGATTTATAAGCATAATTTTATAAAATCTAACTTTAGTGCGACACACCCAAAATTGCGCCTGAAATAAAGGGTATTAGCCAAATAATCCATACAATAATACTAAATTTATGGAAATTAACCTTAGCTTTTTCATCATTCTTAATTAAAACAATTGTTGCCCAAAGTGCATGTAAAAGCATTAGAATTATTGCTAATAAACCTGTTACAGCGTGGAAGTTAATTTGAAAACCCTCATTAACAATTTTACTCATAAGTGTTGTTCCTAAAGTATCAAATACTAACCCCAAGTAAAAAACCAGCAAATGCCATTTTTTTAATTTACCTTGCTTTTTTTCACTCCATACACCGATTGTATAAAATATAAGTGCTAATGAAATAGAAATAATTGCACAAATTAACATAATAATACCTCCTAAATTAGAGTTTGTTATAATTTAACTCAATATGAACACTGTTCATTTAAAGTTAAAAAATTACTTTAACCAATATTTTAAAAAATCTATATATTGATTAAAGTAATTCTTTAAGAATCCTTTCAAAGGATGAATATTTAAAGACGGGCATCTGCACCATTGTAATATAGTTCATTAATATAAATTTAGCTGCTTCATAAGAATCTAATCTAAGCTTAATTTTATTATTTTCTGCTTCTTTTAATAAAATTTTTTCTATCATAATTACTAATTTTTCTATATAAATATTTTGTTTTTCTAAGCTTCTTTTAATGCAGTCAGGATTTTCGTAAAGTTCGGGTTTAAGCCATACCTCTTTAAATGTTTTAATAAAAATGCTTAGTTTATTAAATATTTCATTTAACTTAATATATAATGTATCATCTGAATTCAATATATCTTCAAATATATAGAAGTGCTCTTTCCAATAATCAGTCATCATTTCAATAATAAGGTCTTCTTTAGTTGAATAATAATTATATATTGTACCAAGTGCAATACCACATTTGGCGGACAAATTTCTCATACTAAATCTCGTGTATCCTTCATTATATAGAATTTCTTTTGCTTTACTTAATATAAGCTGCTCAGGATTTTCAATTATTTTTGACAAATATAACACCTTCTAAAATAGATTATAAAACTGACATGAACATAGTTCATTTTAAATTAATTGATTTTACTTGTCAATATAATCTTAGCCTTATACTATAAGAAAATAAAATGGTTTTTATGGAAAAGATTTTGGTAGTATACTAGTGAGAGAAAAGATTATTTATATGAATAAAAAAAACAAACTTATAAACATAATAAATACTAAAAATAGTGCTTTTAAAAAAGGTAATCAAAGAATAAATAAAATTTAAGGAGAAAAAAATGATGATAGATTTAGAAACTCTAAGCGTAGAAGAAATGACTGGTCTTAATTACATGTGCTCATGTGGCAAAAATCATAGTGTAGGGATAGAAACTATAAAGGTTGGAAGTGGAGTTATAAGTCAGTTACCAATTGTAATCAAACGTTATGAAGGCAAAAAAGTGTTCATTATAGAAGATATTCATACTTCTGATGTTGCAGGTGAAAAAGTGGAAGATTTATTAAAAAACAAGTTTAAAGTAAGCAAATATATATTTAAAGAAGAACATTTACATCCTAATGAATTATCTTTTGGTAAATTGCTATTAGAAATTCCAATAGATACGTCAATTATAATTGCAGTAGGATCTGGTACTATTAATGATATTTCAAGGTTCCTTAGTTATAAAATCGGTATTCCATATGTAATTGTAGGGACAGCACCATCAATGGATGGTTATGCCTCAGTGGTTTCTCCGCTTATTCGTGATGGTGTAAAAGTTACTTATGATGCGGCCTATCCACTCGCAATTGTCTGTGATATTGATATTATGAAGAGGGCTCCTATGCAGATGCTTCAGGCAGGCCTTGGAGATATCTTAGGTAAATATACAGCCTTAGCTGATTGGCATGTTGCAAACATTTTAAATGGTGAATATTTCTGCCCTGAGGTTGAAAAACTAGTCCTTAGTACTTTGAAAAAGTGCGAGCAGGCTTCAGGTGGAGTTACAAGCAGAGATTATAAAACTGTAGAAAATATAACTGAAGCATTAATTTTATCAGGGATTGCTATTGGCATGGTTGGAGCTTCAAGACCAGCCTCTGGTGGAGAACACTATATGTCACATTGTTTTGAGATGATGTTTATGAATAGTGGGAATAATACAAACTGGCTTCACGGTAATACTGTAGGTGTTGGTGTTGGCATTGTAGCTTATGCATATAAATATGCAAAGGATATAGATCTTAATGAACTACTTAAAAAGGGTGACTATTTACATCTAGATAAAAATAAGTGGATGAAAAACATAACAGATGTATTTACTATAAGTGGGGCAAACATTATTGAATTTAAGCAAGATAGTATTAATTTTAATGAGAAGGATAGAGAATTTTGTATGCAAAAGATAGTATCTAAGTGGAATCTTATAAAAAAAATTTGTGATGTATTCGTACCAGAACCTGAGCAAATAATTAAAACTTTGAAAAAAGCAGGTGCAGTGTGGAATCCTAAAGATTTGGGCTTTGATAAAGAAATATTTAGGAAAAGTTTTATTGCCGCAAAAGATATGCGTAATAGATATGGTATTCTTCAACTTCTTGAAGATATAGGAAAGCTTGATGATGCTGCCGATTATATAACAAAAATTTATTATAAATAAAGGAGGTATTGCTCTACTTAGCTCTATTTAAGGTAATCATGTTGAAATGTATTCGACATGATTACCTTTTTCTTTGTTCATGTGTTTGTTTGAGGTACATTACAAAGCAACATGGGATAAATTAGTTAAAACTGTTTGTTTGTAATTATATGTAAATTACCAAACAATTGTCCTTTACAGTATACTTTAAACGGAAAATATGTTAATATATAGTAAGATATAAGGCGAATATAGAGTTAATATAATAAAAGGGGTTGTTTATATGAACATTGCTTATACCAGGGTAAGTTCAAATCAGCAAAGTGACGACAGACAATTTTCAGAGCTTAAAACGTACAACATAGAAAAATGGTTCAATGAGAAATTAACTACAGTCGAAATACGCCCGCAATTAACTGCAATGATTGACTTTATAAGGCCCGGAGATACAATTTACGTATTAGATTTTAGTAGGCTCGCCAGGTCAACTAATGAACTTCTAGACATAGGTAAGCAGTTAGAAAGTAAAGGAATTAATTTAAGATGTGTTAATGAGAATTTAGATACAAGTACTGTCGCTGGTAAACTTATGTTTACTATGATCGAATCAATTAGCGAGTTTCAAAAGGCTACTTTATTAGAACGTCAAAAAAAAGGTATTGCCGTTGCAAAAGCAAATGGAAAATATAAAGGCCGTAAAAAGATAAATTATCCATTGAATTGGGAAGAGATTTATAATAAGTATAAGGATAGAGAATTAACAGGGACTAGCGCAATGGAATTATTAAAACTTAAAAGAAATACTTTTTATAAACTGGTTGATGAATATAAAAAGACAAAAGCAGACTAATAGTGGTACAAAGTAATCCTACAATTATATGGTTGCAATTATAAAAACACAGAAAATTTTAATTGAAGGATTCACTTTCTATTCTTTGTATTAATCATTGCCGTACCTCATTATATTTTTTTATATACATTACGTTTTTTTGAAAACAAAACTTTTAAATAACACAAAATTAATGCAATGATTGGAATTATTATGGCTAATGGTAAATGAGTATATGTAGTTAAGAATTTACCTGACTGTATATGCTGAGGATAATTTGAAGATATCAATAGCGAAGTAATAAAAACCACGATACCCAAAGGTAGAGCTAAATATTTAGTGTCATTTAATTTTATTAGTTGAGAGACACCTAACATAGATCCATAGACAAAAAAACTCACCTTAATAAAACCGCCTATTATCATAAATAGAATAAAAAATACACCAAATCTACTAAAGACCTCACCTATTTTCATTATACGGTAGGTCTGAAGAAGGGGAAAGAGTGATGTGGATGCAAAATTTAACCCTAGTACTGATATAAACATTATAGTGTTACACGTAAGGAGTACTCCTAAAAATATAGTAGCTAACACTGCTGATTTTCTTACTCTAGATGATTCAGTGACTGATGGATATAGCATAGTTAATACTATACTCTCAGCATATGGAAAAGTAATGAGAGGCCAACCTTCTTTTATAACAGAAAATATACCTTTTTCAAGAACAGGTTTTAAATTATATAATTTTATTGTATCTGGCATAGAAAATAATAATACCCATTTCATCACAAATATAACCACAAACAAAATCAGAAAAACGAAACACACTCGTGATAAATTTTCAATTCCAGTGTATGTCCCATATATAACTGTAGACATAAATACTATTCCAATTATGTACATGGACATTCTAGGCATTACAGCAATTAGTATAATTTCGATAGTATCTCTTGTAATTCTTGCAGCTATATAGGCAAAGTAAATAATATATATTACGCTCAATGTATATCCTATTATTTTCCCGAATATTTTGGGCATGTATGTAACTATGGTATCCTTAGGATACTTTTTCCATAATTCAGTATAAATAAGTTGCAGTAAAATGCCTGGAAGTACATAAATAAGCATTGATATCCATGCGTCCTGCTTTGCTTCAGGGGTTATAAAAAAAAGAGCAGCAGTACCATAAGGCAACATTACAATGGCACCAAATAATTGATAAGCTGATATTTTTGTTTTCACTTAGGTTCCTCCTTCTTCAAAGGATTTTTAATCAATCCATAGGTTTAGATATATATCCTGGTCTCTTCAAACTAGAAATTACCTTTATTTCAATATTTAAATTAGGAAATATATCCTTCCATCGGTCCTTTATGCGCTCCCATTTTTCAGGATAATCTCTATATATCATTTCTCCAAATCCAAATATATCTGCACCAAACTTTTTTTGTGCTGCATATATAGCTAACTTAATCTCATTAGTAATAGCATCATTCTGTCTAATTTCTAATCTGTCCATTATTGCAGAGTTCTTCATTGGATTTAACTTGCCTGTCATCTCGGATATATTACTTTCTTCTTTTACGTTAATAAGCATTGTAAACGAATCAATCTTTAGTGAGGGTTTTATCTTACTACTTGATTTAATAATCTCAAAAGTTATTTTGCCTTCATCTAGTGATAATGTTGTTATGTAACCAAGTTCAACCTTACCATTTACCCATTGCATACCACGTGTTTCGTTCATGTCCATAAATCCTATAAGCTTATCTTTCTTAAAGATTGCAGTGCCAGCCAATTCGAATGTTTCATCTGAATTTTTACTTTTACTTAAATTAATAACACCTGTTACGGGCGAATCTGTCTTACTAGATAAGGAATTAGTAAAATCTAAGATTGAAACGTTCTTTGTAAAACCAAAACTTGATTGTAACCTTAATATATTATTTACTTCATTAGCAGGAATCTTCTCATGAACTGAGGTCGCCCTTATAATATCGAAAGCATTACCTTTTGTTACAATCAATGGAGTATCGGGTCCCATTTTGTAACCTCTTAATGCAGCATCTAATACTGTGGCTATACCTGACTCTGCTAGTTGCCTACCTACGACTACAAAATTTATATGACCATAATTCAGTTCCTTACCAAGCTTTGTGGTTAGCTTACCTTTACAATCAGAAATACTGTCACCTATAGTGTTAAAAACTACTACATCCGTAGCTTTCTGCTGACTCCCAGCTTTTTTTTCCATCATACTCCCACTTGGGTTTTTTTGTGGATTTAATATCTGAGCAGTTAATATGTATTTACCATCAGAGGTTATATCATATCCTATTGCCGCGGCTACAGCTAGTTTATCAAGTTCATCTTTTGTTCCCTTACAACCAGTTGTAAAAGTTGAAATCATGATTAATATGAAAATACAAATAAATCTTTTCATAAGGCACTCCTCATTTTTTTTTACTTATAGATTCTTTTTGTTCAATATTTATAGAAGCTGTTCTAACATCAGGTTATCTACGTGTAGTCTTCTTTCCTTTAATAACCCAGGATTTCTTAAGTTTTGTTAATAGGGGACTTCTTATAAATATATCCGTCAATTTTTTTCCTTGAATTGGAGCCATAGGGCTTAAATATGGAATACCATATGACCTTAATGATGTTAATCTCAAAAACAGTATTATTATTCCGCAAGTAAGGCCTACAAGCCCCAGTGTTCCACTGAGAACAAGAAATACTATTCTTGGATATGTAAGTGCCAAACTCATATCTGTTGATGGTAAAGCAAATGAGGATAATGCTGTAAGAGATATCACTATAACCATAGGTGTACTAGCAAGACCCGCTTCAACTGCTGCCTGACCTAATACCAATGCACCGACAACACTTATCGTCTGCCCCAGAGCCCTTGGCATCCTAATACCAGCTTCCCTAAGTAACTCATAGACACTTAACATTAATAAACACTCAACTAAAGCTGGATATGGTACACCAGCACGACTTTTTATTAAAGATACTATTAAAGAATCTGGAATAAGCTCAGGATGAAATGTTGTTATAGCTACATAAAATCCTGGTAAGGTCGTGGATATAAAAAATGCTATATAGCGAATCCATCTATTAAATGTGGCTGCAATAAAATTCAAATAATAATCCTCATTATTTAAGAAAAATTCTATAAAAAGTGAAGGTACAGTTAAAACTAAGGGAGTTCCATCAGTTAAAATAGCAACACGACCGCCTAGTAACTTACCTGCTATCACATCTGGCTTTTCTGTACTATATACGGTAGAAAAATTGCTTGTAGGCTCATCTCCTATGTATTCTTTTATATAGTTAGATTCCAATACTGAGTCTATATCAATTTTACCTATCCTTTCTTTTACCTCATTTACTATCTTAGGATTAGCTTTGTTTGAAAGGTAGACAATGGTAACTTTTGTTTTAGTCTCTCTTCCTATTCTAAATTCTTCTATTTTGAAATTCGCACTTTTGATTTTCTTTCTTAAAAGCGTTATGTTAGAGCCTATAGACTCTGTAAACCCTTCCCTAGGTCCTCTCAAAACAGTTTCAGATTGAGGTTCCGCTACATCCCTACCTGGAGGGTTGTTTATATCAATTATCATTGCTTCATTTAATCCATTTACAAATAAAACAACTTTACCATCTAATATTGAATTCACAACTATGCTTATATCTTGACATATATTGTTATCACTTATCCCAAGTAAGTACTGTGAATACTCCTTACTATTTGGAGGATAAGAAGATTCGACCTTTTTATTGATCAATCTTTCAATAATAGATTCTTCAAATATTGTTGTTTCTATCATATTATCAATATACACGAGAATAGCACTGAATTTTGAACTGCTTGTAATCTTCAATTCTCTTATAATTAAGTCAGTACATTTATCAAAAATATTATTTATATATTTTCTATTTTCTTCTAATTTATTAGAAATTTTCAAGTTTAAGTATTGTTCTTGAATGTTTTTATTACTTATGTCTTGATCTCTATTACTCTTTTCGCTTAAAGAAAAAATTTTTTTGATTGAGTTTAACATTAAATCATCCTCCATTTCACTATTTTGTGATTAATGAAGTTATTTATACCTATAATGGATTCTTTTTAAACATACTTGCAAATACCTCCTAACATAATAATATAAAATTAAATAACTATATTACTTTAAAAATAATTAATAGTGAAGTGATTATTTAATCTGATGTAGATAGAATATAAGTAAGTGTCCCGACTAAACCAAGTTGGTAATGAAAAAAGGGGAATTTATGAGATATGTAACGTAAAACTATTGTATACTGTTATGAATAGGTAACAATTAAAAAGATGTTATGTCACAATTTTTTATTAAAAAGGGGGTATAGAAATGATAAGGGACGCAAACTTAAATGATTTACCTGATATTTTAGAAATTTATAATGATGCAATATTACATACGACATCGATATATGCTTATAAATCTCATACTATTGAAGAGAGAATACAATGGTATGAAAAAAAGATTCAAGAGGGATATCCAATAATTGTGGTTGAAGAAAATAGTAAGGTTATTGGATTTGCCACATTTGGATCATTCAGACCCTTTCCAGCATTTAAATACACAATTGAACATTCTATTTACGTTCATGAAAAACACTGCAACAAGGGTATAGGGACCATACTACTTAAAGAGATAATAAGAATTTGTGATGAAAGGGGATTTGCAACCATGGTAGCTGGAATTGACAGTTCAAATGATAAAAGTATCAGAATGCATGAAAAGTTAGGGTTCAAGTATTCTGGTACTATAAATAAGGCTGGCTATAAATTTGGAAAGTGGCTTAATCTTGTTTTTTATCAACTAGAGCTTAAAGGTCCTAATAATCCAATAGAAGACGTAGTTTATGCTCAGAGTTTAAAGCATACGATGAATCAAAAAACTTTAAAGACTACAAACTCAAAGTATATACAAATCCTATATTAACTAAAATTGAAGTGCGAGACATGAGAGATTTATCTGAAGAAGTTAGAAATGAGACAATAAAGAAAACTATAGAAGAACTTATAAACAAGCCTTTTGATATTTTTAAACATCCACTTCACAAATCTATGATTATTCAAATAAATAATACACAATATGAATGCAACTGAGTATGCTCTTGGTGTTCTTTTAAGTAGTTTTGATTTGAAAATTTATGGTATGATTGAACAAGGTACAGATATTGCTGCCGCGGCAGTTTTAACCGGATTAATAACATTAGATCAAGCTATTAAGGAACTTACGTGCAATAGCATTTTAGAAAATACTATTGACGATGGAAACAATAATGCAGTCTATCTAAATTGTCCTATATTAACACCAATAGGTGTTGTTGAAGATGTGCTTGATATTTCTATAAATGGAGAAAAAAATATTAAAGATTTAAACGAATTTGTAATCAAAAACCAGGTGGTTATTTATCCTGATAATATTAATGAACTCAAAAACAGTGAATTTTATGATGCTAAACTTTATACACTTGGGAGCAGGTATAACGCTAGTAAGCAGAGACTTAGCTAATGACTTAAAAAAGTAAAGGAGAATTAATTATGCTAAATTTAAAAAAAATTATTTTAGGTGCAATTTGTGTTGTTGTGTTTACCGGTGCAATTTTTGGTGTAAAGTATTTAATTTCTATTCAGAAGTATAAGGAAATAATTAAGGAAATCAAAATTAGTTCTGTGGATTTATCAAAAGTTTCTAACGGAACATATACAGGATCTTGTGATGCTTTAGCTGTGGCAGCTACTGTTTCAGTTACAGTCAAGGATAACAAAATTGTTAAGATAACTATACTAAAACATAAGAATGAAAAAGGAAAACCAGCAGAAATTATTACAGAGAAGGTAACAAAGGCTCAAAGCTTGCAAGTAGACACTGTTACAGGAGCAACAAACAGCAGTAAGGTAATTCTAAAATCCATTGAAAATGCATTAAACTCCGGTAAATCATAAAAATAATTATTGAAAATTACAGTGAGGTTTTTTATGAAAATTTATGCTGTTAAAATTTTAAATATTACCCAAGAAAATTTAGATAATCTCTGTTTATTAATTAGTGCATAGAAACGATATAAAATTGAAAAATTCGTTAATAAGGAAGATAAAATTAGAAGCCTAATTGGTGAAATATTGATAAGATCTATAGTTGTTAGGGAACTGAATATTGCAAATGAATATATAACATTCCATAAAAATAAATATGGAAAGCCATGTTTAAAAGGATATCCACTAATCAATTTCAACATATCAAATTCTTTATAAAAAGGATTTGGAGAGTAGCATAATGACCTGTGATAATTGTAGAACCCATTTCAGAATAGGGTGTCGCGAAAGAATAGATTATACTATAGATAAGGGTACTTTTAAAGAATACGCTGAATTTATGATATCAGGTAACCCTATAGATTTTAAGGGATATACGGAGAAACTTCAAACTATACGTGATAAAACTTTATTAAACGAAGCAGTAATAACCGGAGAAGGAAAGATAAACGGGCAAGATACGCTAATTGCAGTGATGGATAGTAATTTTATGATGGGAAGTATGGGATCTGTAGTTGGAGAGAAAATTACGAGGGTCATTGAAAAAGCAACAGAGAGTAAA
>NZ_JAHLDU010000011.1 GCF_018861905.1 Clostridium sp. DSM 17811 | reverse complement strand
AGCTATAGCTGCCGGTGCTGAAACCATAGGTAGAAAATAGATTGTACGATATATAGTTTTACCTTTTATCTTAGAATTAAGTAGTACTGCAATACCTAAAGAAAGAATAACACCGATAGGAACTGAAATTACAGTATATTTTAGTGTATTCAAAGTTGCTTGCCATACAGCAGGGTCTGAAAACATCTGTTTATAATTATCTAACCCGACCCACTGATTAAGACCAAAATCACTAGTTTTATTAAAACTTAAATAAATAGTTTGAATTAACGGCCATATATTTAATATAATAAGTCCTATTATTGTAGGTGCTATCATAAGATAAGCCCAATAATAATCATGTAAATCTTTCTTGCTAATTTTTACCTTTTTATCTAAACGTTTCGATGTGTTCTTTTGTTTAATCATCGCTTTCAAAACTTCCCCTCCTTATATAAAATCATAATTAAATTTAGTTAATTATGATGACAGTTAACTATAATCATTAACTGTCATCAATTAATTATTTTTCAGTGGCCAAAAGAGCATTCATTTGTTTATCAATTATACTGCAGCCTTGATCTACTGTAAGTTGACCAGTATATACCTTTGTCATTGTGTTATTTTGAATTTCATACCATTTAGCTTTAGTTGCTGAATTTGGGAATAAAACAGCATAGTTTAACATTTCTGGATATACTTTTAAGTTAAATTGTTTAGTATTGTCTATAAATGGTTGTGCAGTTCCTGCATATGCTGGAATTGCAGCACCTTTTTCTGATTGAATAGTATTAGCTGCTTTTGTTCCTAAGAAATTTTCGAATTTCAAAGCTTCTACTGAATGTTTAGTTTTTGCTGAAACAACATTTGCTAAACCATTAATTATGGTTGCCTTTGTTTTTCCATGAGGAATAACAGCTACATTACAATTTTTTGACACATAATCATTTGCCTTAAATTCACTAACCATCCATGATCCAAATAGTCCCATTGCAGCTTTACCTGATTCAAAATATGTCGCAAAGCTAGTATCTGCAAATTGTTGTTGCGTTGGAGAAACCTTATATTTTTGACTTAGATCAACATCCCACTGTATAGCTTCTTTTGTTGCTGCTAAACTAAAACCTGATTTTTTATTGTCAGGTGAAAGTATATATCCTTTATTTTGGTAAACATAGTTATAATAACCTTGTTGATCATCTGAAGGAGCAATACAACCGAACACTCCTTTTGAAGAATCAGTTAATTTTTTAGCAACTTCTAAATACTTATTCCAATCCCAAGTTCCATCTGGATAAGCGATCCCTTTTTTATCAAACATAGTCTTGTTGTACCATAATGCTATTGTATCGTAATCCTTAGGCATAGCATAAACTTTGTCTTTTAATGTATATAAACTTACAAGATCCTTAGGAAAATTACTCATTTTTACGTCTTTACTATTTTTTATAGTATCAGTTAAATCCATCAATACACCGCCAGCAGCATACTTTGTGAAATTATTTGAATGCATCCAGAATACATCTGGAAGTGTTCCACTCGTAGCACCTGCATCCATTTTTGTCCAATAACTATCCCAAGGTGTAACTTCCACTTTTACTGTTATATTTGGATTTAACTTGTGAAAAGAATCTGCGATAGCTTGCATACCCGGTTGTTGATTTTTATCCCAAATCGCATAAGTAAGAGTTACAGGTTTACCACTTGTATCAGTTGTAGTCTTAGAACTACCACAGCCCGCTAAAGTGGACATCATAACCATAGAAGTAAGTGCAACTGCGATAATCTTGTGTAAACTTTTTTTCATTTATTTATCCCCCTCGAATTATATATATATTGAAACCAAAAGGTTTCATTTATAAAAAGATTATTATTATAATCTCTTTAAAATTCAGCTAAAGTAAGCTTTGTACATTCTAACTTCGTACTAGCATAAATGGTATTTCGAGCATAATTAACCACACTTATTTTTTAAGTTTAATAAAAATAACTAATTATTATTAAACTTGTTAATCACTGAAAACATAACGATTAATTGTGTATCTTTCTGTTGATTGTATCTTTATTATGAACTCTAAACATTTTTAAGTAAATGATTACATGTCTTCAAAATATGTTATAATGTCCACAAGTAAACTAAAAGGATGTGATGCAATGGAAGTATGGTGTGTTGAAAGTGATAATTTTACTAACACCGATTTAAACTTTTATGATTGTGGAGAAGAAGTATGTTCGAGTGGATACTTTTTTGGACCTGTAGCTAGAAATCATTTTATTATACACTTTATACTTAGTGGAAAAGGTACTTTTAGATGTGGTAAAAAGTTATATGCTTTAGAAGCTGGAGATGCGTTTGTTATTTGTCCAGATCATATTGCCTATTATGAAGCAGATTTGGATGACCCTTGGCACTATCTTTGGGTTGGTTTTAACGGTGTAAAAGCACCAAAAATTATACACAGTGCAGGTCTTAGCTATGACAATCCAATATTTCATTATGATACTGACAATTTTTTTAAAGATGCGATACAAAAGATGGCCAGCTTCACTAAATTGTCTTTAGAAACTGACTTATCTAGATTATCTTATTTATATTTGTTTCTTTCTAAATTAATTGAAATAGCCCCAAAGTCAAATACAGTTAGTCTTTATGAGCCAAACATAGAACGATATGTAATAAGTGCCGTAGATTACATTGAAGTGAATTTTTATGGTAACATTAGTGTAAACAGTTTAGCCGACTACATTGGTATAAGTCGTAAATATTTATGTACTATTTTTAAAAACGCTTTGGGGCAAACACCTATTGAATACATTATAAAAACACGAATGGAAAACGCATGTCACTTTTTAACAAACCATGATTTATCCATAGCTGAAGTAGCTACTTCTGTAGGATACTCCGATCAATTTGTTTTTTCAAAACAATTTAAAAAAATCATAGGCCAGTGCCCTTCAGACTATAGAAGTAACCATCACTAAATATGTTATAATTAAAATCATCTCCTGGGTCGCTATTGCAGCGACCCAGGAGATGATTTAAACTCTATATACTTATACTACTGTTTAATCTCATTTTTTTTCTTATATTCTAAGCCATCAAGTGCTTTCTCCATTGCAACCCCTACATCCCCTACAACTTCATCACCAAATTCTTCCAATGTATGTTTAATCTCATCTCTCTTAATATTTATATCTTCATCACTATTATTAGGAATAGGAATATTCTTTTTCTCTTCTAAATGACTTCTATCCAATAATTTTTTAGCGACCCCTCCTATTGTAATTCCTATAATTGAGAAGACTGCAAGGCCTTTTACTAAATTAACCTTTTGATTTTTGGGGTTATATTTAATATTTTTTGATAATTTGCTTAAATAATTCATAATAAGCCTCCTAAATATAATTAATATTTTTTCAACATTTATTATATTGTTTCCCAATATTAAAAAAAAATTCTTTTTAAACTAAATGTCTTTGTTTAACTTAGTCTGAATAAATAAAGGATCATATACACAAACTACATAAAAATGAGGTGATATACTGGATAAAAAGTTAAGTCTAATAATGTTTAGTGGAGAATATGACAAAGCTTTAGCTGGATTAATACTGGCAAATTCAGCTAAGGAATTAGGAATGGAAGTCTCTATGTTTTTTGCTTTCTGGGGTCTACTTTTGTTAAGAGACCCTGATAAAATTATAAACGATGGTAAGTCTTCATTAGAGAAACTTATGGGTGCAATGACTCCAAAAGGTCCAGAAGAATTACCACTATCTAACATGAACTTCAGTGGTTTCGGAAAAAAAATGCTTGAGGCTATGATGAAAGAAGATGGCACACCAACTCTTTCAAAATTTTTAGAAGGTGCCTTAAAAAAAGGTGTTAAGTTCTATGGATGTAAACTATCAATGGAAGTTATGGGATTGAAAAAAGAAGAACTTATTCCTGAACTTGAAGTTATTGAAGCTAAAGATTATTTAAAAGATGCTCTTGAGTCAGATATACAATTATTTATATAAAAAAGTGCAGAATATTTCCGCACTTTTTTTATTTACAATTAACTATCATTATTTTCTTTCTATTATTATTTGTTATTATAATACACTTGTAGTTATAATACATTTTGTAGATATGATTTGTATAATTTTGTATATAATTATCATTATATAATAGAAAGAAGGTATATGATGCAATTCACTTCAATAAAATTTTTAATGTTTTTTCTGATTGTTTCTGTTTTATATTATGTAATCCCGCATAAACTTCGATGGGTTTGGCTGCTAATATGCAGTTATTTCTTTTATATGGTCTTAAATCCTAAATATGCAATATTAATAGCTACATCGACTATCATCACATATTTAAGTGGTTTACTAATTGAAAAAGCAAATAAGATAAGCAACGAAAAAAAATCTATTCAATTTAAGAAATTATGGGTTTTTGCAAGTTTTTCTAGCAATTTGGGTATCTTGTTTTTGTTCAAATATTATAATTTTTTCAATGAGAGTTTATCGCGTTTGTTACATGTATTTAGCATCTCAAATCATGCACCATCTTTTGAATATTTACTGCCACTTGGGATATCATTCTATACCCTTCAAGCCCTTAGCTATACTGTAGATGTTTATAGAAAAGATGTTCCCGCACAGAAAAACATAGGAAAATATGTTCTGTTTGTATCATTCTTCCCTCAAGTAGTTGCAGGTCCTATTGAAAAATCAAAAAATATGTTACATCAATTTGATGAGAAACATAATTTTAATTATGATAGAGTTAAAATAAAATTTCAAAAAAATCATTAACATTATTAGGGTTAAAAACTTTTACGGAAAATAGTGTTGGTTCTAATTACCTTGCGATTATTAATGGTAATAAAATACAAGCAGAAACACTTGGTAATGCTAAACTATCTAAGGAATTTTATTTAGATAAAGGTACTAATTTTAAAATCACCACCCAAAGTGTTGATAAAAAGATGCCAAGTGCAGTTTTAAATGGGGTTGAAAATCTAAATAAACACTCTGGATTAAATATTATAGTATATGATAAATCACTAAAAGAAATTATAGATACTATCTATTTAGATTCCACAAATGTGATTAAAAGATAACTAATGCATTCTGTACTTGTCATATAAATAAAAAGGAAAACCTAGTTTCTTAGGTTTTCCTTTTTTTTTGAAATAAGCGTATATTATTATATTATTTCTACCATACTTATATTAAAAACAAATATAAAATGGGGGTATTATGAGATTATATAAAAGACTTTTAATTGTTACACTTGTTATATTAATAGTATCTATAGGTATACTCTACCAGTATTCTGGTTTAGTTATACATAAAGAAAAAAATAGTACAACTATAATTAATACTGAAAAGTCACTTAAACCAACTAGTTTAAAAACTGTTTTTATACATAAATCTGTTGATTCTTTAGAAAATAAAAAAATACCAATCTTAATGTATCATTCTATTAGTTATGAAAAAGATAATATACTAAGGATACCTAAAGAAAAATTCAGAAATCAAATGAAATACCTCAAAGATAATAATTATACAACATTAACATTAGATGAGCTTTATAGGTATATGAAAACAGGTAAAGATTTACCTAGTAAACCCATAGTTATAACTTTTGATGATGGCTACAAAGACAACTATACTAATGCATATCCTATTTTAAAAGAATTCAATCTAAAAGCTACTATATTTGTAATTACTAATACTATTGATCATGAAAAAGATTATTTAACTTCCACCGAAATAAAATTAATGGATTCAAATAATATAAGAATAGAAAGTCATACCTCGTCTCATGAACACTTAGATCAAATATCTTATGTAGATAATGTAAATACTATGAAAACCTCAAAAATCAAATTAGAAAAAATATTAAATAAGAAAATAGATTACATAGCATATCCTTACGGAGGATACACACCTAACACTATAAAAGCTGCAAAACAATCAGGTTATAAATTAGCCTTTTCAACCGAATTTGGCTTAATTGATAAAAACGACAACATTTATTCATTAGGTAGAATTTTTGTTAATTCAAACTTTAGTCTTGAAGAATTCAAAGTAAAATTAACTTCCTAAATTGAATTAATTTTTTATTTATAATAAAGCCATTAAAATTGGTATAACTATAAGCGTACCTACCGTTGAAATTGCTATCATTAACGAGGCAAAATCATAATCAGAATTATAAGCCCTAGCAATTATAGCTGAATTTGCCATAACTGGCATAGCCGCCTGTATAACAAAAACTGACTCCATAAGATGTGGTATATGAAATATAGGTGCTATTAGGATTACAAGTATTGGAGATATTACAAATCTGCCGATTAATACCCACACTATATCTAAAGTGAATTTTACTGACTTTAAATCTACTAAATATATGGATGCGCCAATAAAAAACATGGATAATGGTGTTGTAATACTCCCTAAACTTTTGCTTGTATCCATAATAAATAAAGGCAATTTAATATTTAATAAAACTAGAAATATTCCAACCATAAAACCAATTAAAGGTGGCGATAATATTTTTTTTATAATTTTCATTGAAAAAAAGTTTAAAGTTCTCTTATTTCCATCTTTAGTTATTTCATATACACCAAAAGTCCAAAAAAATGTGGTATTTGCAATATAATAAAGTAGCACATAAGGCACACTTTTCTCTCCAAATAACGCCAAATTGACTGGAAGCCCCATAAATATAGTGTTTGAATTAAAGAACATAGATACAAATAGTCCACGTCTGTTATTTTTTACTTTTACAATTTTTGAAAACAACTTTGCAATAATAAAACAACAACCTATTGTTAGAAAAGGAACTATTAAACCTCTTGAGTCATCTATAAGCATCTTTTTCGTAAAATTACTCACAATTGTATTAAGCATCATCATTGGTAGTGAAATGTTTATAACAATAGTAGTTATCAAACTAATTGCCTTTTCATCAATTAATTTTTTATACGCTAAAAAATATCCTATTATAATCATTATCATTATACTTAATACACTTTGATCTGCTGCAAAAAACATGTAAACTCTCCCCCAAATTTATATTTACTTAATTGAGTCTACCATATTTGATAAATGCTTACAATAAATTCAGGTGCATTTTTTATATATTACCAATTGTTAATAAATTAACTTTAAGGTGCAAATAATTATTTAATACCTTTCCTATATTGCATTGGAGCGCAACCTTTTAAGTTTTTAAACACTCGATTAAAAGTTTTAATGCTATTAAAACCTGACTTATATGCAACTTCTGTAATGGAGTCACTTTCCTCCATAAGATGCCATTCTGCTTTAGTTATTCTAAAATTATTTAAATAATCAACAAATGTAACTCCCGTGTTTTCCTTGAAAAATCTTGTAAAATAATATAGACTGAATCCAGCAACCTTTGAAATTTGCTCTAAGTTAATATTTGTTTGATAGTATTTGTCTACATATTGAAACACCTTATCCAGCTTTTGAAGTTTTTCCATTTGACGACTTTCAGCTTCAGCTGAATACTCACATTTAGGCATATATCTAATTAATATACCAGCCAAATCGTAAAGTCTAGCTTTCATAATAAGCTTATAGCCTTCTTTTGCAGCAGTATTTTCATTAATAAGTTGCTGAATTTGTTTTTCCATGAGGCTATGAACTTCAGTACTGGGGGTAAGATGTTTAGAATGCGTAAACATTGGTCTTATAGTTCTAATATCCTTTGATCCTGAAAGAAATGCATCATAAATAGACATTCTAAACTGAATTACTGCCCTATTGCTGGTTTGCATTTCTTTTAAAAAGAAATGCACCTCACCAGGACCTATTATTAAAATATCTCTCCTGTTAAGGTGATATAAATCATTACCTATGCCTACTTTCACACTGCCTTCTACAATATAAATAATTTCAATATCTTCATGCCAATGATGAGGTGTGCTATCAAAGCCATCACTTAAAAATAATCTAAATGGAAAATCCGGTTCGAGTACTGTCTTTTCAAAACTACCCCGCATAATTTCCTCCTACGTTTATTAAACATTCCAAGCTTTCTATGCTTTAAGAATTTATTTATTACAACTAATTCTAACCCTTTTTCTACCAGATTCATATATTGCACATATCATTTTTTGAGTTTTTATTGCATCATCGCCTGTTATATCAGGTTGTAATCCAGCACTAATAGATGCGTAATAATTTTTTATCTGTTTTGTATGACTTGTTCCCCAATATCCCTTTGCTCCATTTCCATAATCAAAAGTATCATTTGGGTTATTATCTGCAATTAACTCTCTACCATCGTTGAATTTTATATCAGCTCTATCTCCCACCATATTAACCATACCTTTTTCACAATGAAACTCTATTTTTACAGGTGCATCATAAGTATAATAATTAATGGTATGAAACGCAGTTACTACTCCGTTTTTATACTTAATAACCCCTTCTGCAGAATCCTCAACCTGAATAATTTTATGAGATCTATTACTTATATTTGCATCTATATAATCAATGTCACTATCCACAAACCATCTCATAAGGTCCATGGTATGAATAGCTTGATCTATTATGACTCCACCACCTTCCATGTCCCATGTGCCTTTCCAATCACTATTACCATAGTATTCATCTGTTCGTTTCCATGTGACTTCAAGTTTTCCTCCTAGTATATCACCAAGTTCTCCTGATTCCAATGTCTCTTTTATAAGTCTCGAGCCAGGATTATATCTATTTTGAAATATAACTCCAAGTATAACATTATTGTCTTTAGCAGTTTTAACCATAGCTTCTGCATCTGAGAGTTTTATAGACATAGGTTTTTCAGTTAATATATGTTTCCCAAGTTTAGAAGCATATATTGCCACCTGTGCATGAAGGAAATGTGGAAGGCATATGTGCACTACATCAATATCTTTCTTTGAAAGCATTTCCTTATAGTCAATATAATAATTACAATTATATTGATCAGCTTTTTCCTTTGCTCTATCCTCTTTAATATCACAAACTGCAACGATTTCTGCATTTTCAACTTCTTTTATAGATTGAGCATGCATAGGAAATATATTTCCACATCCAATAATGGCTACTTTTAATATTTTCATATCAACATCTCCTAAATAATACTATATTAATTTTTCAAGATAATCTATTCCCAGTTGTAATCCTTCTTTAACCTTTTCTTCACTACCTTCATAAAGAGGGTCCTCATGTTCTATACTTACTACGCCGTCATATCCAATTTCTTTTAGTTCATTAATTAACTTTTCCCAATTAATGTCTCCTAGTCCAGGCATTCGGTATCTCCAATATCCAAAGTCTTCATTACAAACATTTAATTGTCTATCAAATACTCCATAAGTTTTTAATTTATCTTCAAACACTTCAGCATCCTTTGCATGCACATGAAATATTCTATTCTTAAATTCCTTTACTGGAGTCATATAATCAATTAACATTGCATGTAAATGAGAAGGGTCATAATTTAATCCAAAATTCTTATTTGGAACTCTCCTAAACATTTCTCTCCATAGTTCTGGAGTAAATGAAATAGTTCCTGGTACTCCCTTAACTTGCCATCCGTTCATTTGACAATTTTCAATTACTACTTTTATACCCTTATCTTCTGCATATTTAACCAAATCCTTAAATACCACCTCAAACTCATCAAAGTTTTCCTCTAACGATTTATCTATGTTTCTTCCAACAAATGTTCCAACAGATGAAACGTCTAGTAGCACAGCTGCATCAACACATTTCTTAAAATGATTATTTATGAATTTTCTTTTTTTCGGATCTCTATCTAAATTATTATCATAATAAGCAATTGAAGATATTGTAAGTCCATATTCTTTGAAATATAATTTTATTTTTTCCGCTTCACTCTTTGTGAAATTAGCTACATCTATCTCACTTCCTGAGTAATCACGGCTATTAGTCCTTGGCCAACAAGAAAGTTCTAAAGCTTTAAACCCATGCTCACTTGCCCACTTTGCTTTTTCCTTAAGTGGAATTCCACCAAGGCAACCTGTTAATAATCCTATATACATATTAAACACCTTCCTCAACTATTATTTATTAAAATAAACTGGCTCTCTTGTTTTTGATGACTCATATATTGCTTCTAAAATTTCTGTAACAATTAACGCTTGTTCAGGTTTTACTATTGGCTGTGTATCATTTAAAATACAATCAATCCATGATCTGGCTTCAACATCTGCTGGTTCTTCAGAAATTCCTTCGTTAAATGCAACTCCATTTGAGCCAAAATCGACCTTAGTTTCATATAATCCACCTAAATTTTCTCCATTTATTCTTAGGCCATCCTTCATATCAGCCCCACCCTCAGTTCCGCATAGACTTGTTTGGGCTTCTCCAACTTCTAAGCTATTTAATGCCCAACTCGATTCAACAATTATAGTAGCGCCATTCTCCATAGTAATGAACCCAAAAGCAGAATCTTCTACTGTAAATTTGCTTGGATCCCATGGCCCCCATGCATTAGCAGCATTTTCTTTTTTACTAAGTTTATGATATACATTTCCTACAACATACTTAGGCTTATAATTATCAAGCATCCAAAGAGTTAGATCTAAAGCATGAGTTCCAATGTCTATTAATGGTCCCCCACCTTGCTCAAATTCATTTAAAAATACTCCCCAAGTTGGAACCGCTCTTCTTCTAATAGCATGCGCCTTTGCAAAATAGATATCCCCAAGCCCTCCATTTTCACAAGTTGTTTTGAGATATCTAGAATCCGCTCTAAACCTATTTTGATAACCAATAGTAAGCTTTTTACCTGTTCTCTTTGCAGCCTCTAACATTTCTCTTGCTTCCTTAGAAGTCTTTGCCATTGGTTTTTCACACATAACATGTTTTCCAGCTTCCAACACATCAACTGTTATATAACTATGTGATCTATTTGGAGTACAAACATGAACAACATCGATAGTATCATCTTTTAGAAGCTCTTTATAATCGGTATAAACATTTGCTCCAACGCTTCCATATTCTTTTGCCGCCGATTCTGCTTTCTCGATTATGATATCGCAAAAGGCAACCATTTCTATTTCTGCTATCTTAGCTAAGCTTGGCATATGTTTCCCATTAGCTATGCCACCGCATCCTATTATTCCAACTCTTAATTTCTTATCCATACAATCTCACCCTTTCTCTTTAAAATATATTAAACTAGTTCCTAAAAGTTATATATCGTTTACATTTACTATTCTATAACATTTCATTTTTAATTGCTCCCCATGAATTGCTTAATACTTCTCATATATTGCTTTTGCAAATTTTAGTTTATAAAGAAAAGTAGAAAGTTACGGTCTTTTTATAATCTTTAGGCCATAACTTTCTTAATATATTTTTGAATTAAAAGTATACATAGTTTTATTTTATAACTGCATTCCTTTCGCCTTTTCTTTTAGCAACGAAAGTCGATTAAGAGCCTCTTCTAAAGTGTCTGTTTTCTTAGCAAAATGAAATCTAATTAAATGATGTACATATTCTCTAAAAAAACTCGAACCAGGAACTGCTGCAACACCAACCTCTTTTGCTAACCACTCACAAAATTTTATATCATTTTTCACTCCAAATTCTGATACGTCAACCATTATATAATAAGCCCCTTGTGGAGTTGTATATGTTAATCCTATATCATCAAGGCCTCTTAAAAATAGATTCCTTTTCTGCGTATATACTTTTTGTAATCCAGTATAATAAACGTCATCGAAATTTAAAGCTGTAACAGCCGCTTCTTGAAGTGGCGCCGCTGCACCAACTGTAAGAAAATCATGAACTTTTTTTGCAACATCAACAATCGCTTTAGGCGCTATAATGTAACCCAATCTCCATCCGGTAATTGAATAGGTTTTCGAGAGAGAACTACAAGAAATTGTCCGCTCAAACATATTCGGAAGTGATGCAAAATAAGTATGATTATAAGGAGCATAAATTATGTGTTCATAAACTTCATCTGTAATTACAAAGACATCATATTTCTCTGCTAAATCGGCTATTGTTTTAAGCTCCTCGAATGTAAATACCTTTCCAGTTGGGTTTGATGGATTACAGAGTATAAGAGCTTTAGGATTTTGTTTAAAAGCTGTTTCTAATTCTAAAACATTAAAATTGAAACAAGGTGGCCTTAGCGAAACAAATATAGGTTCTGCTCCTGACAAAATAGCATCTGCGGTATAATTCTCATAAAAAGGAGAAAAAACTATAACCTTATCACCTGGATTACAAACGCTCATCATCGCTACCATCATTGCTTCCGTACTCCCACAAGTTACAACAATTTCGTTATTTGGGTCAATATTTATACCCATAAATCTTGACTGTTTTTTAGCTAATGCTTCTCTAAAATTTTGCGCACCCCAAGTAACAGCATATTGATGAGGCCCTTTGCTCACAACCTCACTTAAAGAGTGTAACAGTTTTTTTGGTGGATCAAAATCTGGAAACCCTTGAGAAAGATTTACTGCATTATATTCATTTGAAATTCTTGTCATTTTTCTTATTATAGATTCAGTAAAAAAAGCTGTTCTGTCACTTAACTTTGGCATATAACACGTCCTTATAATTCAATTTATTTATATTCATTTTATATTTTTAAGTATGAAAAGCCACTCGCCTAAATGGAAAACAACTATAAATATAATAATAATCAGAATAATTACATAATTAAAGCTATTAGTTTTTAGTATATTACTCATAAAAATAATTGTCAATGATTTTACTCAAATAGAATTTAACTTACGCCTGCATTGACATAATTTAAAATTTCATGTTTAATGTATAGAAACAGAAAATATGGGAGGAACTAATCATGAAAGAGTTTGAATTAAAGCAAGGAAGAGGCACTGTTAAGTTTTCCATTAACGAAAAAGATGTTATTGGAGTACTTGATAATACCCATTCAACAAGTTCTAAAACTGAAGAAGAAGTAATAATAGAAGCCTTACAAAATCCTATATCAAGTTCTAAACTTAGTGAAATAGTACATACAGGTGAAAAAATTTGTATTGTTATACCAGATATTACTAGGGCGTGGCAAAAATCATCCCTATATCTTCCATTCATTGTGGCTGAACTTACGAAAGCTGGCATAGTTGATGAAGATATATTATTTATTAGCGCTACTGGTTCCCATAGAAAACAAACTGAAAATGAATACAAACAATTATTAGGGGACACCCTTTACGGCAAATATAATATAATTGATCATGATTGTAGAGATGAAGATAATTTAGTTTATCTAGGTAAAACTAGCTTTGGTACACCAGTATCCATTAATAAAAAGGCCATGGAATGTGACCATATTATAGTTGCTGGGGGAATAGTATATCATTTTCTAGTAGGATGGTCTGGTGGAAAAAAATCAATTCTACCTGGAATTGCATCATATGAAACAATAATGGCAAATCACGGTCTTTCACTTAATGAAAGTTTAGGAGAAGGAACTAGAGGCGAAATCAGATGTGGAAATATAATAAATAATCCTGTACATTTAGATATGGAAGAAGCATGTGCCTTTGTAAAACCAAGTTTTATGTTCAATGTAATCATAGACAGTCATGGAAATATATCTGCGGCAGTTGCAGGTGATTGCATTAAGGCACATGCACAAGGAAGAAAATATGTTGATGAGTCTGACTGTGCATATATAAAAGAGAAAGCTGATTTAGTAATAGCTACCGCCGGTGGTTATCCTAAAGACATTAATTTTTATCAATCTTCAAAACTTCTCATGAATTCAAGAGAAGCCGCAAAAATTGGAGGGACTATCATTGCATTAACGCAGTGTAGTGAAGGACTTGGTGGTGATGATGATGTTAGGGCTATACTCGCTAACTATGATAGACTAGTTGATCGAGAAAAATCATTAAGAGAGCGTTATACCATATCAAAACATGTCGGATGCCTTGCTTGTGAGACAGCACACAATTTTAATCTTATACTAGTATCAAATTTAGATCCTAAATTCTTTAAAAATACTGGGATTAAAATAGTTAAAACAATAGATGAGGCCTTAAACTTAACTTATACAGAAAAGGGCAAAAATTTAAAAACTTTTATAATGCCACATGGAGCAAACACCTTACCAAAATTTCTACCTATTGATTAAGAACAAAAATTAACTCTTATCAAACAAAGTTTAAATAAGTAAAAAAGCTCTTGATTTTAATCAAGAGCTTTTACTGAATTCTTTTCTTTCTCACTAAGTACCTCATTCATACTTCCAGTTCTATATCCTAGCAAATCAAGAGTTACATATTTAAAACCAATATTTTTTAATTCATTTGCAACCTTATCCATCATTTCTGTACTGAAAAATTTATTTCTTTCCTGGGCATTAACTTCTACTCTTGCTATATCTCCATGATGCCTTACCCTTATCTGTCTAAATCCTAAATCAAGTAAAAATTGTTCTGCTCTTTCAACCATGCTTAATTTCTCAACTGTTATTTCGTTGCCATATGGAAATCTTGATGATAAACATGCAAAAGCTGGTTTGTTCCAAGTTGGTAATCCAAGCCTCTTTGATAATTCTCTTATATTATCTTTTGTAAGTCCAGCATCCTTCAATGGGCTAATAACTTTCAATTCATTTGCTGCCTTCATTCCCGGTCTATAATCTGAAACGTCATCAGCATTAGAACCATCTAAAACTGCGTTAATATTATTATCATCAGCAACTTTTCTAACTTTTGAAAAAAGTTCTTTTTTACAAAAATAACATCTATCAATAGGATTTTTAGCAAACCCTTCAATTTCTAATTCCTCTGAAATTATGACTATGTGTTTTGCTCCAATGTCCCCAATATATTTAACAGCTTCCTTAAATTCTCTTTCTGGATATGTTGTTGACTTGGCAGTAATTGCAATAACTTTATTACCTAAAACATCTGCTGCTACTTTTAATAGAAAAGTGCTATCAACACCTCCTGAATATGCTATTGCTACACTTCCCAATCCTTGAATACTATCCTTTAGTTTTTGAAACTTCATTTCTAATTCCATATTTGTCCTCCTTGTCGTAAAAAACTATTACTATTTATAATAAAAATCTTTAACATATTTAATGTAACATAACATTTAACTTTTGAACATAATAATATGCTTAAAAATAATATTATTATATGATTTTCTAAAAAAATTGTAAAAATAAAAGAAGGACTAGTTATTTACACTAGTCCGTCCAATTGTTTTATACCCCTTTTTATTATAATGTCTTATCAAGCGCTTGCTTTAAATCATATATAATGTCATCTATACCTTCAACCCCAATTGAAAGTCTTATTAAATCCGTACTAACCCCAGCAGCCTTTTGTTCTTCTTCATTAAGTTCTGCGTGAGTTGTACTCGATGGATGAATTACAAGTGATTTTGCATCAGCAACGTTGGCAAGTAATGAGAATAACTCTACACTATTTATAAATTTCTTTCCTGCCTCAAGTCCACCTTTTATTCCAAAAGTGAATATTGATCCTGCTCCCTTTGGTAGATATTTTTCAGATAATTCTTTGTATTTACTTCCTTCTAGCTCAGGATAATTTATCCAAGACACTTTTGGATGTTTACTTAAGAAGTCAACCACGGCTCTAGCGTTTGTTACATGCCTTTCAACTCTTAATGATAATGATTCTAATCCTTGAAGAAATAAAAATGCACTTTGAGGACTAAGGGTAGCGCCTGTGTTTCTTAGTAACTGAACCCTAGCTTTTAATGCGAATGCTGGAGCTCCGAGTTCAGCATACACGAGACCATTATAACTTTTATCTGGAGTCGTAAAATCAGGAAATTTACCACTTTCAGCCCAATCGAATTTACCACCATCAACTATAATTCCACCAATAGTCGTTCCATGTCCGCCAATAAATTTTGTTGCAGAGTGGATGACTACATCAGCCCCAAACTCAATTGGACGACATAAGAAAGGAGTTGCAAATGTACTGTCAATAATAAATGGTATTTTGTTTTCATGAGCAATATTTGCTACTTTTTCTATATCTAAAACATTTATTTTTGGATTTCCTATTGTTTCACCATAAAGTGCTTTTGTTTTATTTGTTATGGCTTTTCTAAAGTTTTCTGGATCATCTGGATCAACAAATATTACATTAATCCCTAGTTTTCTAAGTGTAATATTAAATAATTCGTAAGTACCACCATATAGTGTACAGGCTGCTACTATTTCATCACCGCAACTTGCCACGTTTAGTATTGCATAGAATATTGCAGACATTCCTGATGCTGTAGCTAGTCCTGCAACTCCACCCTCAAGTGCAGCTACTCTCTTTTCAAAAACATCTGTAGTTGGATTCATTATTCTCGCATAGACATTTCCTGGTTCTTTTAGTTGAAATAAATTTGCTGCATGATCTGCATTTTTAAAAACGAAGGATGACGTTTGATAAATTGGAACTGCTCTTGAACCTGTAGTGGGATCAGCAACCTGTCCTGCATGTACTTGTAATGTTTCAAAACTTAATTTTCTCTCACTCATATTAATTTCCCCTTTTAAATAATTATTTTTGTTTTTTATATTTATATATTAAGAAACCCTTTAATTCAAGAAAAAAAAGCTGCTTCCTTATAAGGAAAGCAGCAATGGTAACTTTAATAAACAATATAATTGCATAGTAAAATTTGCTAACATCCTTATCTTTCAGATTTTACAATCTGCAGGAATTGACACCATTGCAATCAAATAAAGAATGCTGGTTGTCGGGCTTCATCGGACCAGTCCCTCTGCCACTCTGGATAAGTTGTATTTAGTTGTTGTTATTTAGTATATTAATAATAAAAGGAATTGTCAATGTATTTTTCAGAAAATTGAGTTATTAGATGTTTTTTAATATCGCCGCATCTTATTAATAGATTTATAAGTTTGTATTGCTAATAAGCAGAGTAGTATAAATTATATACTAAAATCACTATTCTTATAAAACCAAATAAACTAACAATCTCAATTATTTGAGATTGTTAGTTTATTTGGTAACTTGTTATTGCTATTTTGATGCTGTCTTTAAGTAACTTTCCATTACACCTTTAACTATAGGCACCACATGGTGACTTCCACCTGTATTTTTAACATTTTCCATAATCATTGATATCACTATTTTAGGATTGTCTGTATTCATACATACGAACCAACCATTTTCTTCTGCCGTAATATCCTTAGCGTCTTTTTTCAATTCTGCTGTTCCGGTCTTACCTGCAAGATTTACGCCACTAATTTTCGCACCATGACCTGTACCATTCGGATTTTCTATAACATCCGTAAGATCATTCTTCAAAGTTTTTACATTATTTTTAGATATTACACTAGACTTCCATACCTTAGATATTACCAATGTATTAAAATTTTCAAGTGTTGGAGACATAATATTACCCTCATTAACAACCGCACTATAAGATAATGCAATCTGGAGTGGACTTATAAGAACTTCTCCTTGACCATAACCAGTATCCGCTAATGCTACATCATTTTTAATGACGTTATCATTAGCTACTTGTGATATTGCTATAGGGTAATCTATAGGAAGCTTTTCACCTATTCCAAATTTGCTCGAACCCTTAATGAATTCTTCCTTGCCGATCTTAAGTGCAGCTCGTGCAAAGTATATATTATCTGAATATATAAACGCATCCTTTAGATTAACGCTCTCTATCTTATCACTAACCCTAGTAACCATATTAGTTCCCCAAGATTTATCGGGTTGCCATTTTAATCCTGGTATATTTATAAGTTCTTCAGGTTTTATCTTTGCATTATCTAAACCCACCGCAGCAGTTATAAGTTTAAATGTAGATCCTGGAGAATATACCGCCTTGAATCTATTTTTAAATGGTTCTTTTTCTACTTTCCATGATGCTATTTGAGTATTAGATTTATAAGTTGTATATGCATTTGAGTCATATGATGGAGAACTTACTAAAGCCAACACCTCTCCGGTTTTGGGATTTATTGCTGCAGATGCTCCTGGCTCTTTGTTCATTCCCTTATATATATTCGCTTGAAGCTCTGAATCTACTGACAATGTTATATTTTCGCCTGCTTTAGATGCTTTACTAAGAATTATATCTTCTTTAATCTCTTTTCCATCCTTTTGCCTAGATATATAAATTGTTGCTCCACTTTCGCCCTTAAGTCTTTTTTCATATACTTGTTCAAGGCCTGCCTTACCTATTAGACTTGATGAGCTATACCCCTGCCCACTCATCTTTTCTAATTCTTCACCGGTTATCGGAGCAATATATCCAATTAGTGAACCAAATGCTTCCCCTCCTGGATATATTCTACCTTTAGGACTAATGTGAATTACACCCTTAATCTTCATAACTTCAGCTATTTTTACTTTTTCGCTGCTTAATATATTAATAATTGGTATAAACTCATCTGGGTTTTTATTTGCTTTTAGTTTATCTTTTATAGCCGAAGCATCTATATCTAGAATTTCAGCCATTTGTGTTATATTATTATCTTTTTCTTTTACAAAATCATTAAGGCTTATTCCAATGGTAACTATTGCAGCGTTTATTGCAAGTGGCTTTTTATTTTTATCATAAATTTCACCACGAATCGCTGGCAACGTAATAACCTTAATCTTATCTCCTACTCCCATACTAGGTAATATCATTTTTTCATCCCACACTATTGTCCACTGCTTTTTTTTATTAACTTTTTCTTTTATCATGGTTGCTTGGTATCCTGGCATTTTTAATTGCCCTGCAGTGGTATTCATAACTATTGAAAATGGTATTTCAATAGTTTCTTTATTACCATCTTTAATTTCCTCTTCATTATCAACCTTAATTACTATATTTTTAGCCTCTATTCCCTTATATATAGCATTATATTTATTTGAAAATTGTTTTTCAGTTATTGTTTCTTTAGTTTTAACTGAAAGCATATTATACATTGCTGTAAAATCCTGCTTTACCCACATAGTCTTATATGTATCAAATGTTTTAGTTGCACTATCCACTTTTGTATAAATAGTAAACAGAAATACGCCTCCAACTACTAAAACTATACCTAAGATTGTAAAAATAGATACCTTCAAATATTTTCTCAACATATTTTTATCACCCCTTTCCTATTATATCACTTGAATACTTTGTAAATAGGCATAATTGGAAAAACAACATGTTTTATTTTATAAAAAAAGACCATTGATTACTTAGTCAACGGCCCGAAACTCACTAATTATATTATTATGTAGTTTTGCTTTCTTTTTCTTCTTGATCCTTTAATTTATATTCATAAGAAAGGTAAAGTTCTTCTAGTTTAGTATTAAAATATTTAGGTGATATTTTAACTTGTGTTATATTTCCAAGTTTATTTAAATCTTCAAAGAATTTTTTTATTCTGTTTTCTATTGCTTCAATATTACTGAATTTCACCTTGTTAATTATAGAATCACACTCATCATTAAAAATTCTAACAACTAGTTTGATCATATCATCAGTCATATCTCCTGCTAATTGATTATTTCCATTAATATTTCCATTAATAATCCATTGCTTAAATTCTATAGCTTCTTTGGATTTAATCATCTCCACTTGCTTTTCCCTTATCTCTGCAAGCATAGTAGAACATTTCACTGAATTCATTAAATTATATTCAGATTTATAAATACCAAAATCTTGCATCGATACATCATCATCTAAAAGAATTATTTGAGACTTTAAATTCTCTACAGAAGTTTTTGTATTATTATATTCTAAATTAAGCTCCTCGATAGATTTTGTCTTAGTTTCTATTAAAACCTCATATTCACTAGACTTCTGCTCAAGTTCAATAGCCTTTTGTTTGAAAGTATCCTCATATTCTTTGCTCTTGCTTTCAATAAATTCATCATATTCTGTTGATTTATCTTCAAGCTCTTTAACTTTTATTTGTATTAGATTATCATACTCTTCCCTTTTACCGTTTATTAAATTATCATATTCTGCTGACTTATCTTCAAGTTCTTTAGCTTTGAGTTCAATTAAATCATCATATTCTTTCTTTTTACTTTCAATTATATTATCATTTTCAATTGATTTATCCTCAAGTTCCTTATCTTTTAATTCGATTTTATGATCGTATTCATTAGATTTCTCTTCAAATTCTCTTGTTTGATAGGTAGCCTGATTACCATAGTCTATATTAAGTTCCTCTATAGCTTTTGTTTTTGTTAAAATTAGCTTATCATATTCTTCGAGCTCTGCTTCAAGTTCTTTTGTTTTAGATAAAATCCGACTCATTCCCATTTGAGTTGGAGTTAATTTTATATATTTTAAATTTTTATTTTCCTCGATTAATTTTTCAATCTCAGCTTTATATTGCTTCGCACTTAAAGCGTCTTTAATGGATGTAAGTATTGCCATTGATAACCCTCCTTATTTCTTCAACAGTCTACATTATACCACAAAAATTTCACTAAAAATGTAGAGATATTTTCAAAAACACAGTAATTATTCAATAAATTTTAAAAAAGTGCTTATGTTAATAACTAATTTTAATATCATTTTTTTAATTTAATTGATACTTCTTTAAGTTGTTAATTTCCTTTTGCTGGAAATATAATTGACTTGAATATACTATTGATTCTGATATTTGAAGTGCCCCTGATAATGCATATGTTATATCTTTGGATAAGCATTTTGCTTCTGTTCTGTAATTTTTATCCATATTAAGCACTATATTTTCTACGTTCTCTTGAAATATTTCATGATTTTTTAGTTTTAACTTATCTTTTAAAATAATGGTTAGTAACTTTACATGTAAAGTCATTTCGTAAAACAGATGTTCATATGCACCTTTCTTCTCATTACCGTCCCTATGATATAAGCAAAAGTAATCACAAACAAAGTGGCATATTATGCCTAAAGACTCTGAGAATTCTTTAATTGAAATGTTTTCGCTCATTAATTCTTCTGAATATATATTAACTTTATATAAACTTTCATCTAGTGTATGCGCACAATTAATATCCTTATTAATAAAATCTGGCTTTATATTCCCGTATGCAAATGCCAATCTGTCTAATTTAAAATTCATATTACTTAAGAGATGTTTATATAAAATTTGAGACATTAGTAAGTGAGTATTAACTATCATAGTATACACCGCCTTATATTTATATATTATTCCAAACTCATGTAATTGTAATTTAGATTACGTTAAGATTTAGTTATCTTTCGGTTAAATCATCTCCTGGGTCGCTGCAACAGCTTCGAAGAAGAAGCACTGCAAAGTTGACAATACCTGGAGACACTCCGGAGGGAACATTAATTTGCGTTGCAAAAAATATTTTGTTTAATCTATTTCAAACACAAAAAAGGTACCTACTTTAATAAAGTGAATACCTTTTATGTATGTCTATTCATAATTTTATATAAAATTTACTACCTTATCATTTATAAAACTATTATTTCTGCATTCTTCAATAAAAATGCGATACAAGACCCTTTCATTTATTAATGTTTGTACACAAATACCATCAGAAAAAACTATATAGTTATGACCCTTAAATTCAAATTCACGCTCCTTAGCCTTGATAGTATTAATCATAAGTTTATTAAAAATATTAATTTCTTTAATAACATTTTTTTCTTCAATATCCTCTTTGTTTTCAAAATCAATTATCATAATACAACTTCCTCTCTATATTATTTAGATCTTATTTAATTACCCTAACCCATTTAGTACTTATACTATATAACAACTTTTCATTAATTCCTTTGATTTTAATTTGCATTTTTTCTTGATTCTAGCTGCTTCTTCAGTCAATTCGAATATACTTGTATAAGACTTATTTTTATTGATTACAATGGCAATAGATATACTCATTAACGGATAATTTTCATTAATGTTATTCCGATTAACAGATTGTATGTATTTATTTTCTCTATCATACTCATTGTAGAAATTTATTATGTTATTATCAAATTCATTTATTATATCTTCACAAAGATTGTATGCATTATAACCTGGAATTATTGCAACAAAATCATCCCCACCTATATGGCCTAAAAAGCTATCTTTATAGAGACATGTATGTTTTTGAATAACACTTGATGTAAATGATAAAACCCTATCTCCGTTCTCAAACCCATATTTATCATTAAAAGCTTTAAAATCGTTTATATCAAAATATAAAAGAGAAAACTTTTTTTTATCTATAATTAACTTAGAGATAAAATCTTCGATAACAACATTTCCAGGTAATCCTGTTAATGGGTTGGAATATTTTGCTACATTTAATTCAAACTCCATTGTTTTTTCAAGTAATGAAATTACAGTAACCACACCAAAATATTTATCATTTTTTTTAACAATTATATAATCATATAGTTTATCCTCTTCTCTTGATATAACAATTTTTGATACTATGTCTAAGGTGATATCATAATCAACAATAAGTGGGTTTGAATCCATAATTAAGTGGATAGGTCTTTTCATATATATTGACCATCCATATTGAGTTCCAACCTTTGAAAAAAAATCAGAATTCATTACTACTCCAATTATTGAATAGTTGTTATTAACTATTGAAATACCTCTTATACTGTGGTTACTCTTAAAAATCTTGTCTATTTCGCTACATGTCGTTGTAGATAAAACTGGGCTCTCTTCTCTCGCAATTTCTCCTATTTTCACATTAGAACTTGGACTAAAACTATGTTTCCTCATATTAATATTTTTATCAACAATTCTTTTTTTTATTATCTCAGATGTTTCCATTAAATTATCAGCCGGTCTATTTATTAAAAATCCTTGACCATAGTGTACACCTATTTCGATAAGAGTATAAAGGTCATTTACATCTTCTATTCCTTCAGCAATAATTTTAGTATTAGTGGAATTTGCGAAATCGACAAAGGATTTAATTATTGCTTTTTTAAAATTGTCCCTAGTTATATTTGTTATTAAACTCATATCCATTTTAATATAGTTTGGTCTTGTCTTTGCAATTGTTGTAAGTCCAGAATAGCCTGTTCCTACATCATCAATAGCTATCTTATATCCCTGATTCTTATAATAATCTATCACTTCACTAAAATTTTCATAACAATCAATTGAGGTTTTTTCAGTAATTTCAAATATAAGTGAGGTTGGACTAATATTATATTTTGCTAATAGCTCCTTAGTAAAACCCTTAATAAAATGATCATCTTTTAAAACAGCCGGGTCTATATTTACAAACAAAAATTTATCAGAATTATGGCTACTAAATGTCTTTATCGCATTTTTTCTGCATGTAATTTCTAAGTCCCAGAGAAGGTCATGTGTTTTAGCTGCTTCAAAAAGTATTTCAGGATTTATATACTTACTATCCTTAGGCCCCCTTGTTAGAGCTTCATATCCTATAACCTCTCCCGTTTGCATTGAGATAATTGGCTGAAAAACAGATCGTAATCTATTACTAGAAATAATTTCTCGAAGCTCATCGGACATGTAGAATTCCCCCTTAAAATATACCATATATAGTATATTATCATAATAGTGTTAATATTAAGTTAAGTTCTTTTATGTTTACGTTAAAAATGCTCAATTAAGAATTGAAATGTATTTTTTACAAACATACGCTAATTCCTTGCGCAAATGACAAAGACAAGGTAATGTATTAATATGAAATGATTTTATCTTGGGTAATAATAAAAACAAATATAAGGGTGTGATATATAATGATTAAAATATGTAAATCAAATGAAAGCTACAAGGAACTTAGTAAAGCCTTAAAAGATAATAATATAGAATTTGAACACAAAAAATGTTTAAGCAAATGTGGTCTATGCCATAAACATCCAATTGCTAAAAACCATGGTGAGTTTATATCTGCTGATAGCGTAGAAAAACTTATTAAAAAATTAAAACAAGACAAATAGTAATAGCGGATAGATTTAATAATCTATCCGCTATTACTATTTTATAAATCACTCGATTTTATCTGATACTCTTGGCACAAAACCATTTTCTTTCCAATATTCCTTCATACTATGCATTTTTTCTTTAATTTTATCATCTTTATTTAGTACAAAATTATAAAATTCTTCCTGACTATTAATTTGTTCCTTACCTCTTCTATCAATTCTCGTATAGATCCCATCTTTAGTCAAAATTCTAGCTTTTATTGTATCCGATAAAGATATATATAAAATTTCTTTTATTCTGTCCCTTGCATGTTGATCTTCAATTGGAAATAAAAGTTCTACTCTTCGATCTAAATTTCTAGTCATCCAATCTGCACTTGATAAGTAAATTCCTTCCTGTCCATCGTTATAAAAATAGAAAATACGACTATGCTCTAAAAATCTACCAACAATACTTCTCACCGTAATGTTTTCACTTACACCTGGTATTCCAGGTTTAAGGCAACAAATACCACGTACTATTAAATCTATTTTCACTCCTGCAGTCGATGCCTTAAATAGAGCTTTAATAATCTCAATATCAACTAATGAGTTAACTTTTATAATAATTCTGGCCTTCTTACCCTTACTCGCATTCTCAGTTTCCTCAATTATCATTTGTAAAAATCTATCTCTTAACTGTAATGGAGCAAGACTAAATTTATGTAAAGCTGTTGGTCTAGAATTCCCAGATAACATATTAAATAGAGCAGATGCATCTGCCCCAAAATAAGGATTCGATGTAAACAGACCAATATCTGTATAAAGCTTTGCAGTGACATCGTTGTAGTTTCCCGTCCCCATATGAACATAACGCTTAATGCCATCTTCTTCACGCCTTACTACTAGCAATATTTTACAATGTGTTTTGAGTCCCACAAGCCCATAAATTACATGACATCCTGATTGTTCTAATTGCTTTGCCCAAACTATGTTATTACTTTCATCAAATCTTGCCTTAAGTTCAACGAGTACAGTAACTTGTTTACCCATCTCCGCAGCCTTTACTAAGGCTTCTATAATAGGTGAATTCCCGCTTACACGATATAATGTATGTTTTATAGCAAGAACATCAGAATCAACAGCTGCTTGCCTTACTAACTCAACAATCGGGCCAAAGGATTCATATGGATGATGTAATAAAATATCTTTCTCTGTTATAGCTTCAAATATGTTGTTATATTTTAAAAACTGTTTTGATAACTGCGGTTTTATAGGTTTATACTCTAGTTTCTCATAACCCTTAATCCTTCCAATTTTCATTAAAAAAGTTAAATCTATTTGTCCGTTTATTATATACTCCTGATCTTTCGAAATTTCAAGCTCCCGCTTAAGAATTTCAAGCAATTTATTATTCATACCCTTCTCTATTTCAAGACGCACAGCTTTGCCCCATCTTCGTTGCTTTAAAGATTCTTCAATTGCCTCAAGTAAATCTTCCGCACCTTCTTCATCTAGTGCCATATCTGCATTTCTTGTAATACGATAACAGCTTGCATCTATAATTTCATGTCCATTAAAAAGGGACTTTAAGTTCATTTTAATAATATCTTCTAAAAATATGAAAGCTAAACCACCTTCATCTGGAATTTTTACAAATCTATCAAAAACAGAAGGTGCCTTTATGGTTGCAAAAATATTTTCCCCCTTATCATTTTTAAGAAGAATTGCAATATTTAAACTTTTATTTGATATCAACGGAAAAGGACTGCTTTGATTAACTAGCATAGGTGTTAGTACTGGAAAAATATTTTTTGTATAATAGTTTTCAACATAATTAATCTGTTCTTTACTTAAATCATTAAATTTCAGAAATTTTATTTTTTCTTTTTCAAGTCCTTTTTTTAAGGACCGATTATAACAACTCGATAAGCTAGAAACAAGTTTATGTACTAATATTCCTATTTGCTCCATTTGCTCTGTTGGCGTAAGTCCTGATGGTTCTTTTTTATCAAATTCAGCTGTAATTTGATCCGATAGTGATCCAACTCTAACCATAAAGAATTCATCTAAATTTGAACTTACGATAGATGCAAACTTTAATCTTTCAAACAATGGATTTGTTGTATCCTGTGCTTCTTCAAGAACTCGTTCATTAAACTGAACCCAACTTAATTCGCGACTTATAAAATACTTAGGTAATGAATAATCAATCATTTTTTATCCCCTCTTTATATTATTGGTTTAACACCAATTACTTCTTCAAAAAAATCTACATACATTGAAAAATTCCATTCCTCTAAAATAATATCTCCCTTAGATTTCAAGTTAAAAAATATATTATCCCTAGTTTCTAGTAGCTTGATTTCTTTTATTTTTTGCATATGTGATATATCTAAAGCTTCTGATAATTTTAATATTGCCGCTAATGTGGATACAATCATTTTATCAACATCACTTAAAACTCTATAATTATTATGCGCCATTATAGGAATTTCCTCTGAGTGGTACCTTGCTGCACTTGCAATAATCTCAATAGCAATATCGGAAAACCCAACAATACTCTGAGCTCTTATTATATTATAAGAATGAAAATTATGATTATTAGCACTTATAAACCCACCCACATCATGAAGTATTGCTGCAACCTGAAGATAAAGCCGTTCACGTTCTCCTAACTTATGTAAGCTTTTTGTGTGATCAAAAATGTCAAGCGATAATTTTTCAACAAAAGTCGCATGCTCTTTATCAATTTGATATTTTTCTCCTATATACCAAACGGAACTTATGATATCGTGTATTAATTCTTCTTTCCGTGGAATATTTAGTATTTCATCAGATAAATCATATAAAATACCTTGCCTTAAGGATAATTTAGGAATTTGAATTCCCTCTGCTTTAGTCATCTTAAGAAAACAATAAAAAATAAGTATCGATGGTAGCAAAAGTTCTGCTGTCTTATTAGAAAGTCCAAAGGTGGTTTTAATTTGAAAATTATCCATGTTACTAATTTCTTTTGTAAGTGATAATAATGCTTCCTTTTTAATGAAATAATCTTTCTTATTAGCTCCACTCTTTTTTCTTATAATTCCACAGATTGTATTTAACTCTCCTCCTAGTCCTAAAAAATGATTGATCTCAAACTTTTTGATTTGAGGTTTAAGTGTATATATTTTACTTTCTATATACTGCTGCATAGTCTCTGGAAATTCAATTGTCTTTGTTTCTAAATCAGATAAAGCCTCTCTTATTTTTAAAGATCCAATTTTAACATGCTCTGTAAACTTTAATCTACCCTCTTCATAAATTGATGTCTCCACTGCGCCAGAAGTGATATTAACAATTAGATATTGTTCTGATTTTTTAATATCTATTGAGTTTACGTGGTTTCTAACCGCTTTTAACATATAAAATTGTTCTTCTGCTATGTTTATTGATTCAACATTTAACCCTGTTCTAAGTCGTATTTGTTCTAATACATATTGTTTGTTTTCAGCTTCTCTCATGCCACTAGTTGCTACTGCTTTGTAAAACTTAATTTTATAATCCTTCATAAGTCTAACAAACCCATTTAAATCATCACAAGTCTCATGAATTGTCTTAACAGAAATTCTAGCTTTAGAAAATGTATCTTTTCCTATTTTTGTAGGTTTTACTACCTCCTCTAAAATTATAATTTCCCCCCGCGTATTTATTTCTCCAATTGTCATTTTTAGATAGTTAGCACCTAGATCAATAGCCGCAATTATCTTCCATGCTTGTGCTATACCCATAAAAAATCTCCTTTGTATAAAAAAATTCATATATATTGATACTACTATAATGTTTGTTATTATACAATAATGTATATTATATTTAACGAAACCTTAACCTAACTTTAACCATAAAAAAAAAATTATTTGTAAGGGGCATATTTATTAACACTTGCAAATATTATAACTATTAATTATTATAGACATAAGTTGTATAATAAATGAATTTCAAAGGGGAATAATAAAAATGAAAAAAATAGCCATAATTGATATAGGATCAAATTCTATACGTCTAGTAATTGTTCAAATAAACAAAGATAATTCCTTTAGAATAGTAGATGAAATTAAAAGGAGTGTTCGCCTTGGCAAAGATATGACCAAAAATGGAGAATTAAATCCCTCTAGAATTGATAATGCTATATCTACTTTAGCTTTCTTTAAACGGTTGTGTTTTATTCAAGATATAAGTGAAATTTTAGCTGTTGCTACAGAAGCTGTCCGTAAAGCCACCAATCAAATTGAATTTTTAAACCGTGTTAAATCAGAACTTTCTATTGATATTCGTGTTTTAACTGGAATTGAAGAAGCTTACTATGATTATTTTGGGGCTATCAACAGTATGGATTTTTCTGATGCACTAATAATGGATATTGGTGGAAGTAGTTCAGAATTAATTTTAGTTAAAAACAGAAAATTAAAAGCATCCATAAGTTTACCTTTTGGTGCCATAAATCTCACAGAAAAGTTTTCACTTCAAAAGGTCATGAATGATAAAAGCGAAGCTGAAATTAAGACATTTCTTACTTCACTTTATAAAGATATTCCTTGGCTAAAAGAAGTTAAAAATATACCCATAATTGGGATCGGTGGTACTATAAGAAATATCGGTAAATTACATAAGAGAAAAACTAATTATCCTATAGATAATCTTCATAATTATATAATTCCTACAAATGAAGTTATAACTATCTACGATCAGGTTAAAGTTAAAGAGTCTTTTCAAAGAAAAAAACTTAAGGGACTCTCAAAGGAAAGAGCCGATATTTTTGTTGGTGCTGCTGCATCTTTAGTTACCTTAATTGAATACCTTAATATAAAAGAACTCCATGTTAGCGGAAGTGGTCTTCGTGATGGTGTTTTATATGAATATATCTTTAATAGTAAAATACCTTTAAATGATGTGCTTGATTTCTCTCTTAATAACCACTTACTTAATTATAAAATTGACGTTAAACATCCGAGTCACGTATGGATGTTAACTAAAACCCTGTATAATGAGCTTAATACAATTATCGACATACCAATAAACCCTTATAAAATTTTGAAAACTGCAGCAATGCTTCATGATATAGGGATTCTTATAAGTTATTTTGATCATCATAAACATTCTTCCTATATGATTGCAAACTCTAAAATTAATGGACTTACTCATAAAGAGCAACTAATGGCTTCATACATAGCTGCTCTTCACAGAAAAAATGAATTTAAAATTGACTTAAAATTGTACCAGAATTTAATAACTAAACAAGATTTAGATATAATAGATAAGTTAACCATACTACTACGCATTAGTGAAAGTCTGGATAGTTGCTTAAATGGAAATATACAATTTATTAGTTGCAGCATTGGATTAGATACTGTAACAATAACCGTTGATGCAAAAGCAGACCCATTGCTCGAAATAAGTGCGGCACTACAATGCTGTTCATCATTTGAAAAGATATATAATAAGAAATTAATAATAAAATGATATACACTACATGCTTATAAAAGGCACCTACTTTTTTGTAGATGCCTTTTTATATTAATTATACCTAGATCCTTATGATTACTTAATATTTAGATCTAAATATTACTGCAACTATCTCTAATGATTAGTTTTGTGCTTAGTTTAATTCTGTTAACCTTTTGATTGTTATTATCTATTAAGTCCAAAAGCATTTTTGCAGCATTTTCCCCAAGTAAATACATATTTTGATCTACTGTTGTAATTTTGGGTTCAACCATACTCGAAATACAAATGTTATCAAATCCAATTATTGAAACTTCCTTAGGTACATCGAGATTCATTTTTTTACAAGCGTTTAAAACTCCGAGTGCCATTAAATCATTACAGGAAAATACAGCAATAGGTGCCTTTAAGTTTTCTAGTTCTTTTCTCATTATATTCATTGTCCCGTTAACAGTATCGTAACTATTGCCTTCACCAACATCTATAATTTTCTTTCTAACAGTTAATTTGTTTTCTTCCATGAATTTAATATAAACGTTTTCTTTTATGTCATATGAGTAACTCTCTTTTCCTCGTACAAATATTATATTTTCATGTCCAAGTTTTAAAAGATATTCCATTGCTTGCCTTGCACCATTTGCTTCATCATTGAGTACAAAATTACAATCTATGTCCTTATTATATCCATTGATTGATACAAGTGGTATATCTTTTCCTACAATTTCATAAAACCCACTCCTCATATTTTCTGTTTTGGGATCAATTACTATAATGCCATCTACTTGTCTTCCCATAAGTGATCTTATATATTTTATTTCTTCTGAAGCGTTATCAGCTGTATCACAAAGGTAAATTGAATAACCGTTTATTCTAAGTTCATATTCGATAGCTTTAATTACAGTTGGAAAGAATAAATTGTCTATGCTTGGAACTAGAATTCCTATTGTTTTTGTGTTTTGACAAATTAAGGATCTTGCCAATGTGTTAGGACTAAAGTTCAATTTTTCTACAGCTTTTTCAACTCTAATTTTAGTATCTTCTTTAACAGGATAATTTTTATTTATAACTCTTGATACAGTACTCATAGAAACATTAGCTTCCCTTGCGACATCTCTTATACTAGCTTTCATTTTTGCCCCCCTATAAAGCAAGAAAATTTACATATATTATATTAAGTTAACTAATTACTCATATATGGAAATATTACTATTTAAATTAAAATTTGTAAAGATAAAGCTACCTCAATTTTGTCTTGAGGCAGCTTTTTAGTATTAATAATACTTTAATTATTGAATTAAATTAGTTTACTTTTGCTAATGATGCTTCTAATTCTTTTACTATTTCAGCATGTCTCTTTTCTGTTAATTTAATTTTGAATAAAAAGATAACACCGGAAATAATCATTAATGCTGCTGGTAAATAGAAAGCCCACATTTTAAATGTCACAATAGCATTAGAGCTTATATCACTTGCTTGTGCATCTCCAATCATACCACACGTTACTGATATGAAACCTACGATACCATTAGATAAAGCTCCTGCGAGTTTATCTAATAATGGACGAAGAGATAAAGTTACTGCTTCATTACGAACTCCATTTTTCCATTGTCCGTATTCAACTGAGTCACTTATTGTCATAAGCACTGCTAGAAAAATTAATTGGTACGGAAAATAGAAGAATACTAGCCCTATAATAATAACTGCCATTGAACTTGTTGAGACTACGGAAAGTATCAAATATCCAATTAACATTGATAAAATACCAACTATGTAAACATATTTTCTTGAAATATATTTAGTGATAATTGGGTAAAGTGGAACAGATATAATACCACAAATTGCAGCTACAATACCTACAATTGAAAAAGCTGATATATTCCCAATTACATATTGGAAGTAAAGCATTAATACGGCTGTTGTAGCTACATACCCAATAGCAAACAAAAGATATGCTAGTGCCAACCACATTAATTGGTCGTTTTTAGTAAGTGCAGTAAATACATCTTTAAGTGAAGTTTTCCCGTGTTGCTTACGTAAAACACTTTCTTGTTCTTTTGTACCAAGAGCTACAATCCAACTTGTAACACCATAGATTATTGCAGCTATTAAGCCAAAAGCGAACCATCCGCTAGCTCCTTGGCCAGAGTGACCAGTAACTACTAATGTAAAGAATGAAACTATAGGGATTACTACTAGTGTTGTTCCATTTGCCCCTAATGATGAAGCGAAACGTCCAAATGTTGCTAATTTTCCACGTTCTGCCGAATCATCACTAAGTGCAGGGATTATTGACCAAAATGCAATATCTTTAAATGAAAAAGCACAGTCTAATATGATGAAAACAATAATAAATAGAATTGTAAATAAAGTTTGGTTACTTGTTGCGAGTCCAAAGAAGTTAGTAAATAGCATTGCTAAACAAATTGCACTGATTGTTCCACCAATACAAAGCCATGGACGGAATTTCCCCCATTTAGTTTTAGTGTTGTCTATAACGCTACCAATAATTGGGTCAAAGATAATTTCAACTAGTCTGATACCTACAACTAATGAGGTAACTAACCCTATCATTTTCATCTGTGTTTCCTTTGGAGCTCCTGCAAACATAGCTTTTGTAACGAAAATCATGAAATATGTTGACAATGCTTGGTAAAAAATGTCATGGCCGAATGCACCTGCTGCAAATGCAAATCTTTGTTTCATTTGGTTCACTTGTTTCATTTTTATTTCCTCCTTGTATATTGGATAGTGTTAACGCTATCTTTGTTTTATTTATATTTTCTTTTACTTTTGTAGAAATAGTCCATCGGGTATATCATCTACTAAAATATCCATTTTCCAAGTAACATGTCCACAATATTACCGCCAAACTTTTTATAGGAAAACCTTTTCTATACTTCTAAATTTAATACGTACTTTTACAAGTACGCTTGTTTAGCTAAAAATAATTATGTAAAATCAAATAATTCTTTTTAGGAAAACCTTTTCTTTTCTTTTATAATTATATATTAGCATATATTAGTCGTTTACACAATAGTATTTTATTTTACAATTATATTCTTAATACTTCAGCGTATAATTACATATTATTTAGTTAGTTATTTTACTTAGACATCTAATCGTAAAAAAATAAAAAAGATAGTAAACCTTATTTCAAAGTTTTACTATCTTTTCCTATATCCCTTTTATTCTATTTTAAATTTATTAAAAGTTCCCCAGCCTTTACCTGTTGTCCTTCTTTAACATTAATTAACTCAACTACACCTGCCTTTGAGGCAATTACCCTAGTCTCCATTTTCATAGCCTCAACTACCATTAATTGTTGATTTTCAGTTACTTTATCTCCCTCTGCTACAAGTATAGATATAACTGTTCCTGGTATTGGAGATCCAACCTCTAAAGGATTTGACGGATCTGCCATTTGTGACACTTGGTAATTTAGCACAGCCTTGTTGTTTTTGTCTTTGATTTTTATTTCACGTCTATTTCCATCAACCTCAAACACAAGAACTTTATTACCTTCTAAATCTAATTTACTAATATGAAGCAATTTTATCATATGGGTTTTTCCATCCGCAATTTCAGCCTCACAAGTTTCACCCTCATTTAGTCCGTGGAAGAAAATATCGCTTCCAATTCTGCTTAAATCTCCATACTCCTGAATATATTTAATATAGTTATCAAATACATCTGGATATAATGAATAACTTAATATATCTTTTTTAGTTGGAGTTATATTAAATTTTTCTATTAAGTGTTTCTCCACCATATCAAAATCTTCATCTGGCAATAATTCACCTGGTCTACCTGTAATTGGATCTTCACCCTTTAAAACTAATTTCTGAAGTTTCTCTGGAAATCCTCCCATTGGTTGACCCATCATTCCTTTAAAGTATGATACAACAGAATCTGGGAAGGACATTTTAATTGCTTTTTCATATATATTTTCTGGTGTAAGGTCATTTTGGACCATAAATATTGCAAAATCTCCAACCATCTTAGAAGATGGAGTTACCTTTACAATATCCCCTACCATATCATTTACAACTTTATATGTTTCTTTAATTTCATTAAATTTATGCCCTAAACCGAAACTCTCTACTTGTGGTTTAAGGTTAGAGTATTGACCTCCTGGGATTTCATATCTATAAATTTCAGCTGAACCAGAATTCAAATCTGATTTAAATTGGTCATAAACTGGTCTTACAGCATCCCAATAATCTGAAATCCCCTGAATCCCTTTAAGGTCTATTCCAGTATCTCTGTCAGTATTTTTAAGTGCTGCAACAACTGAGTTTAGAGCTGGCTGACTAGTAAGACCTGACATACTGTTAAATGCTGTATCTACAATATCAACACCTGCTTGAGCTGCCATTAAAACTGTAGCAACACCATTTCCTGTAGTATCATGAGTATGAAGATGAATAGGCATTCCTACCTCTTGCTTTAAGGCATTAATTAGCTTAAATGCAGCATGAGGTTTAAGAAGTGCTGACATATCTTTTATACCTAATATATGAGCTCCTGTTTTTTCAATTTCCTTTGCAAGTTTTATATAATAATCCAAATTATATTTATTTTTTTTATCATTTAATATATCACCTGTATAACAAATACAAGCTTCTGCAACCTTATCACTTTTAAGAACCTCATCTATTGAAGTTTCCATTCCTTTAAGCCAATTTAGTGAATCAAATATTCTAAATACATCAACACCACTGCTCGCTGATTCTTTAATAAATTCGCGAACTATATTATCAGGATAATTCTTATAACCTACTGCATTCGCTCCACGTATAAGCATCTGAAAAAGTACATTAGGAATTTTCTTTCTAAGTTGTGTTAATCTCTCCCAGGGAGATTCATTCAAATATCTATATGCAACATCAAAAGTAGCTCCTCCCCACATTTCAAGAGAAAACAAATCAGTTCCATAAACAGAGGTAGCGGTTGCTATCTTTAACATGTCCTTTGTTCTCACTCTAGTTGCCATTAATGATTGTTGAGCATCTCTCATTGTTGTATCAGTCAATAACAATTTATTTTGTCCTTTAATCCATTTTAAAAGTCCTTCTGTCCCATGAAGATCTAATATTTGTTTTGTTCCACTAAGTTCATTTGGCATTATTATTTTTGGAACTACTGGTACATCATAAAGTTTTTTAATACCATTGTTCTCATTAACCATTTTTTCACCAATAAATTTAAGTACTCTACTTTCTTCATCTGCCTGAGGTGTAATAGATATAAGTTCAGGATTTTCTTCAATAAAATTTGTATTACATTCGCCTTTAAGGAAAGTAGGATGATTTAATACATTAATTAAAAAACCTATATTAGTCTTTACTCCTGTAATTCTAGTTTCCTCTACAGCTCTAATAGACTTCTTTATGGCATCTTTAAAAGTTCTAGACCATGATATGTTTTTTACGAGTAAACTATCATAATAAGGACTAATTATAGCTCCAGCGAATCCATTACCTCCATCTAGTCTTATTCCAAAACCAGAACCAGTTCTGTATTCTTCTATTTTACCTGTGTCTGGCGCAAAATTATTAGAAGGATCCTCTGTAGTTATACGACACTGAATAGAAAATCCATTAACTTGTACATCCTCTTGTGATTTAATCCCTATTTCAGGTGAATTTAAAGCATAATCTTCTGCTATAAGTATCTGACTTTGAACTATATCAATACCTGTTACCATTTCTGTAACGGTATGCTCAACTTGAATTCTAGGGTTCATTTCTATAAAATAATGATTTCCCTTAGTGTCTACTAAGAACTCCAATGTACCGGCACTTCTATAATTTACTGATTTAGCAATTTTTAATGCATCATTACAAATTTCATCTCTTTTTTCCTGTGATATTGAAAATGCAGGAGTATATTCTACAACCTTTTGATGCCTTCTTTGGATGGAACAATCACGCTCATGTAAATGAACAATATTTCCGAACTTGTCTCCAAGAACCTGAACTTCTATATGTTTAGATTTTTCAAGATATTTTTCTACATAAAGGTGGTCTACACCAAAAGCTTTTTTTGCTTCACTTTTAGCACTAATATAAGAGGCTTCTAATTCACTCGCATCGCGTACAATTCTCATGCCTCGTCCACCACCACCGGCGACTGCTTTTAGCATAACAGGATATCCACATTTTTCTGCAAGTTCCTTTGCCTCATAAACTGTATCAACTTCTTTTTTATCTCCAGGTATAGTGGGCACTCCTACCGCATTTGCCACAATCTTAGATTTGATTTTATCTCCAAGACTATCCATCATCTCCGCAGTTGGTCCAATAAATTCAATACCTGCTTTAGCACATTTTATTGCAAATTCAGGATTCTCTGATAAAAAACCATACCCTGGATGAATAGCATCTACACCTTTTTTAAGCGCAATACTTATTATTTCCTCGATGTTTAAATATGCCTCAACAGGACTTCTGTTTTTTCCAATTAGATATGCCTCATCTGCCTTAGTTTTGAATAGAGAATATTTATCCTCATTAGAGTAAATTGCAACCGTACGAATTCCAAGCTCATTACAAGCTCTAAAAATTCTTATTGCAATTTCACCTCTATTTGCTACTAGTACTCTTTTAAACTTTCTCACTTTCATTACCCCCTATATAGCCTTTTGTCCATTTAATTATTCATTAATCATTATTAACTAGAATACATGATTTTCACCTAAAATGCAATAAAATAAGTTCGATATTGCAATAAACTAATAGTATTCTACAATAATCTATGCTAGTAAAACTGAATTTATCATCTATTTTCTTATTTGCTAATTAGTTTTAAATCATCTATAAATGACTTAACAGACTCGTCTTTAGTTGCCCAAGATGTTACTAAACGCACTGCAGAATTATCCTCATCAATTTTTTGCCATACAAAAAACAAATAATTTTCTTGAAGTTTCTCAATTGTTTTATTAGGCAATATTGGGAATATTTGATTTGTTGATGAATTTATTAAAAATTTATATCCACACTCTTTAATTCCTAATTTTAATTTTTCCGCCATAAAATTAGCATGTCTCGCTAAATTAAAATAAAGATCATTTTTAAATAGCTCCAAAAACTGTATACCTATTAACCTGCCTTTTGCAAGTAATCCACCCTTTTGCTTAATATGATATCTAAAATCCTCTTTAAGGCCCTCTTTGCAAATAACAATGGCCTCACCCAGTAATGCACCGTTTTTAGTTCCACCTATATAAAAAACATCAGCTAGTTTTGGCAAGTCTGAAATTTCTATATCATTTTCTTTTGAACATAAAGCGGATCCAAGCCTTGCTCCATCAATATACAAAATTATATTACTTTTTGTGCAATATCCATATAACTCTTCTAATTCTTTTTTCTTATATATAGTACCTATTTCTGTTGGATTTGATATGTAAACCATCTTAGGCTTTACCATGTGCTCATCCGTATGTTCATCTATAACCATTTGTATATGAGTAGGTTTAAGTTTTCCATCCTCTACTTTTATAGAAATAACTTTATGACCAGTTGCCTCTATTGCTCCAGTTTCATGAACTAATACATGTCCTGTATTTGCTGATATGACAGCCTCATGCGGTCTTAAAAAAGCTGAAATGGCCGTAAGGTTTGTTTGAGTTCCACCACAAAGCATATGGATATCAACATCATTACACTTTATTTTATCCTTTAATAATTTAATAGCACCTATTGAGTATTTATCTTCTCCATATCCATCTGTTTGCTCCATATTTGATTCCATTAATACTTTCAGTATATTTGGATGAGCGCCTTCACTATAATCATTTTTAAAACTATACATTTATTTTCCCCTCTCTACATCATTGGTTTATTTTAACTTTATGTTTTTGTTGTAACTTTTTATATTTTGAGCTTTCTATATCTATTATAGGTCGCCATTATTTCTTGCTTTCTAGGCATTGCTAAACTACCGCTTCCACCTTTTAATCTATCCATGGATATTAACCCATCTCTATCTATTTGGCAAATTATATTATCGACCATGTCACCAAAATTCAAACCCTTATTCATAAGACTTACTTCTGACCATTTCATAATACTTCCAATAGCATTTACTTGTTCACTGTCAACTATTTGTTCCACAGCCCTTAAATCTATATCCTCGCGATTTATACTTAAAACACTTAGCCCTATTGTTTTCATCTTAATACCTTTATCCCCTTGTGTTATAGTTCCAGCTTTGACTACTCTATTAAAAATAACATTTGTTTTTAGATCTCTATCAATAATTCTTTGCATTATATTACCACGACTTAACTTTTTAGCCTCTTTTGTAACATCCTTTGCTTCATAGTTGTCCAATTGAATTACGCTGTCTGCTACATCAAAAAACTCTACTGAACTTCCTACTACCATTATCGTTGAAATACCATTTTGCTTATGCAAAGGTCTCACTATTTCTATAAATGGTGTGATTGGTTCCTTTTCCTTGGAAACTAATTTTTGCATTAAGTCATCTCTCATCATAAAATTGGTGGCTGAGGTATCCTCATCTATTAATAGTACCTTTGCTCCACTTTCTATTCCCTCTATGATATTCGCCGCTTGTGATGTACTTCCACTTGCGTTTTCTGTCGAAAATTCTATTGTATCTTTACCGTTAGGTAGTTTACTAATAAATAGAGATATATTCGTTTTAGTTATACATCTGCTGTCTTCTGCTCTCACCTTTAAGGCTGATTCATCTGTTATAACAAGTTCTCTACCATCACCTTCAATATGATTATAAACTCCAAGCTCTAAAGCCTTTAATAATGTAGATTTACCATGATATCCTCCACCTACTATAAGTGTTATACCGTCCTTAATTCCCATGCCACGAATTTTACCATGGCTCTTTGTATTAAATTCTACTTCTAGGTCCTTTGGTGATGCAAATGCTATACCCCCTTTTAGTGCTTTTGTAGAGACTCCACTCTCTCTAGGTAATATTGATCCATTAGCCACAAATGCAACTAGCCCTCTACTTGTGAGCGACCTTCTTATATGTTCTTGATCTTCTACAAGGGTTACTCTACTTGTTAATTTTTCACTATCTATGTTTTTATATATTAAAGTTTTTTCAACAATATTTGGTATAACATCATATAAAATTTTTTCAAGTTCTCTTGCTAGTACACTTCTCCCTCTTGCTGGAAATCCAACATAAAATCTAGCTTCTATTTTATTTTCATCTATAATTATTGAAGTTCTATCTAATATTTCCTGTGGACATTTACTTATTGCTATTAATCCACTTTTTCCAGACCCAAAAACCTTCTGTGAATATTTATTTATATTATAATGAAATTCTCTTGTTAAAAAATCGGCTACTGCAATATTCTTAATTTTATTATCAAAAATTTCTTTTGGAAATTTAGAAATATTCTGATCCACTATTACTCTAATTCTTGATGGTGATGCAAAAGGATCTCCTTGAACATGATCTATACAAAGCACAAAACTTTCAAAATCATATTCTCCCTCTAAATTTTTATATAATCTATAGCTTTTCCCATCCATTTTATCTATTTCCATTTTCAAAACTTGCGAACTTTTCATATAACTCTCCTTTATTTTACATAAACCATTTTTTATAATTTAAAAAAGCTACTAAACTGCGTGTGTTTGTTTAGTAGCTTTATGTCTTATTACTTTATTGCTTATAAATTAAATTAATTATATAATTCTTATATTAAAAATAGATAACTCTATTTATTGTATCAAAAGCATCTTAATTTTGCAAAATCAATTAGATCATAAAACTTTAAAATATAGAAGCTAATCCCATTAATTGCTCTAATGAAATTATTTTCTCCATAACAAAAGAACCAATCAAGGTGACTACTAATCATCACAATTGGCTCTTTCAATTTTTCATTCAGTTAAATCTCATATTTACTTTAAATTGAATATTCTAATGTTTCATCTACACTATCACTAAATCTTATTGTTCTATATTTAGTAAACTCTAACCATTTGTTTGCAAACTTCTCATTCATAACTTTATTATATTCATTCTTATATGATACTAAGTCCTTTTGTGATGTTAGTTTAATACCAAATCCTTTTTCATTTATAATAACTATAGATTCATATGAGTAATTTTCTACTGGTATAACATCTATTAACTTACCATTTCTTATTTTACTGGCAAGACCGGCATTTAATGCAATTACATCAAAATCTTTTGTGTATTCATAACTTGATCCAAGAAAAGGTACATTATCTCCAATTTTATATTGGGTAGCCTTTATCAATTCCTTTTTTATTGCTAGTGCTTTAATATCAAAATAATATTCATCAAAACAATTAATAGTAAGTTTAAGTTTATCTTTACTAAAGGTAGTTTCTATGACACTCGTAGACTCTGCTACCCCTGAAATAATTCCACCACCACTTACATCATAACCATCTACTATTACAAATCTACCTGTATTTTGGTTATCTGCAAATTTGTCAAAACATATTTTTTCTTTTGTCCTTATAGTAACTTCAGCTACATCATTAGTTTTTGCCTCAGTTGCATTTTCATAAGTTCCTATAGTACTTGCATCTATGACTTTATTAAAAGCTACAATTTCACATTCTACTTCTTGAGTTACAAGTTTTATCTTATATTTTCTGCCTTTTACTAAACTATTTTTTCCCATCCAAAATATATTAGTAGTAAAAAGATCAGCAATCACAGGAGCATTATCAATGTGTGAAATTATTTCTCCCCTTTTATTGAAAAACTCATCTTCAAAAGTAATTCCAACTGACATTCCTGCGCTTACTGTACTTACCCTATCTTTTTCTACAAAGGCTTCTATACTTTTAACTTTTGTAGTCCTATTTGAAGGAGAAATAAGAATTTCATCACCAACCTTAAGCGTACCTGCTTCTATTCTACCTGCAATTATTCTTCTATTATCAAATTTATATACATCTTGAATTGGGAATCTTAGTGGTTTTGCGTCTAATCCTTCTTCCTGAGTAAATAAATCTAATGCTTCAAGAACAGTTTCTCCTTTGTACCAAGATAATTTTTCTGATTTTGAAGTTAAATTTTCACCGTAAAATGCTGAAATAGGAATATAACTCATTGGATGTACATTTAATTTTTTTAGAAAAGCGTTCATTTCATTTTTTATGACATTAAATTTTTCCTGGCTATAATCTATAAGATCCATTTTATTAACTACAACGCACACCTGCTTTATACCAAGTAGTGATAATATATAACCATGTCTTTTAGATTGTTCTTGTATTCCCTCTTTAGCGTCTATTATAAGTAGCGCAGCTTCAGCACTAGCTGCACCTGTAATCATATTTTTAAGAAATTCTATATGCCCTGGTGCATCTATAATTACGTAATCCCGTTTATCTGTATGAAATTGAAGTGATGTTGTATCTATTGTAATTCCCTGTTTTTGTTCTTCTTCAAAAGCATCCAATAGATACGCATATTCAAAAGGTTTACCTGTTTCTTTAGCAATTCTTTTAACTTTTTCAATTGCACCTTCTGGTAATGATTTTGTATCATACAATAATCTTCCAATTACTGTAGACTTACCGTGATCTACATGTCCTACTGCAACTATTCTTAATTGTTCTCTTGTATTTTCCATTAGTAATAAACCCCTCCCTTACATGTAACCATCTTTACGAAGTTTTTGCATAGCATATGAATCTTCTTGATCTTGAGCTCTACCTGCTCTTTCTCCAGTAGTCGTATGTTTTAATTCTTCAATTATTTGATCAATCGTCACCGCATTGGACTTTATCTTACCTGTACACTCAGCACATCCAAGGCTTCTGTATCTCTCGCCGTTCTTTGCAAAATATAAATCTATAAGTGGTATATTTTCTCTTTGTATATAAGTCCATATATCTATTTCATTCCAATGAAGTATTGGATGAACCCTTATATGATTTCCTTTTGGAAAATCAGTTTTAAATTGATCCCAAAGTTCTGGTGCTTGATTAGTGTAATCCCACTCTGAATCTTTATTTCTTTCACTAAATACTCGTTCCTTTGAGCGGGAACCTTCCTCATCACTTCTAATTCCAAGAATTAATCCATCAAATTCATATTTTGTAACCACTTGTTGAAGTCCATCTGTTTTTAGTGCTTTGCAACAAACTAGTCTTCCTTTATCTGGTCCCATACCTGCGTCGATTGCTTCCTGATTTGTATGCACTATAAGGTCAATATTAAACTCTTTAGCAATTTTATCTCTATATTCGATCATCGCAGGGATTTTATGTTTTGTGTCTACATGAATAAACGGAAAAGGAGAATGTCCGAAAAACGCCTTCTTTGATAACCACAATAATACTGTTGAATCCTTACCAATTGACCATAACATTCCAAGTTTGCCTAGTTTTTTATAAGATTCTCTTAATATGAAAATACTTTCTGCTTCTAATTCATCTAAATGATCCATAATTTAACCTCCCTAATATTTATTAGCCTCTGTTTCATTTGTTGTAATAATTATCTCGTCCTTATTTGGCTTAAATATGTGCCAATGAAGAAGATTTTTTTCTTTTTTAGTATTTAAAAAAGTTCCTTTGCCACCAATATCAACTCCAAGATAGTAGTTTATAGCCTGGACTGGACATTCTTTAAGACAGGCAGTACACCCCCAACACTCCTCAGGGTATTTTATAAAAGCTTTCGATTTATCATTTTTAAAAATGAGATTTCCCGGACACATCTTAAGGCATTTACCACAACCCACACATTTTTGTAAATTTATTTTAATGCTCATAAACTTCATCTCGCTTTACTAGGTTTCTAAAGACAACTTGAACCGTGCCTTCCTTATATATAGTATTTACATACTTAAGCAAGTTTTCGTCTTTTTCCTTGAAGTCTGCATTTTCACCATAACATTTCCAGCGGGTTTCTTTCCTTGCTAGAAGATGAACTATTAAAACTTTGCAGACATATAGCCTATCAATAACTTCGTATATTTGCAATAATTCTCTCATATCTTTAGCCCTTAAATCATTTGAAAGAACTAAAAGTTCTTCTATTTTTTTACTAGCAATTTGTAACTTAGAAGAATTAAAAACATAATTTTTAGATATACCACCTGCATATTCATCCATTACCTTTTGCATAGCCTCTTCAATACCATTTATAGAAAATAAGCTATCATTCTTTTCAAGAAAAGTTTCTAATAATTTTACTTTAGCAGAAATTTCTTTATCATCAATTAGCTTGTTTTTCTTGTTTTTTATAAACTCAGTTGCAGCATCTGCTGCAATTTCACCTTCTACAAAACAACCAGTAACGTATTTTTTAGGACTTCCCCCAGCGACATCACCAGCTGCATATAAGCCAGAAATAGTTGTAGATCTTTTAGTATCAACCCAATATCCACTAGCCGCATGTCCACCTACTATATAAGGTTCTGTACCTTCTATCTCAAGATTCTCCTTGCTAGGTCCAACTCCATCTTCAATCCACTTTAAAGTCTGAGCTGGTGCCATATTAAGATATGCCTTGTAAAGTTCTTCCTGTGTTCCAACCGAAATGCCTTTTGTTTTTAAATAACAAGGGCCTAAGCCTTTACCATTTTCCTCTACAGTTGCAAACAATCTTATAGTCGTCAATGGTTTGCCATATTTTTTTACATATTCATCTCCACTAGCATTAACTTGCCTTGCACCAATACCTTGAGCCACTGTACCTGTTGGCGCTATAGTATCCTTGCACCTTAGAGCAATAAATCTCATTTCAAAAGAGGTCATTTCAGCTCCAGCTCTTATTCCCATAGCATAACCTGCCCCAGTATTAAAGGGTGAATACCACATTTTATGTTTAGAAAAGCCAGGATTATTAGGTTTATAAAGGCCAGAGGCTCCGCCGGTAGTACAAATTACAGCTTTCGAATATATTACGTAGAAAGTATTTTCTTCTATATGAAAACCATAAGCACCAATGACTATATTATCTTTAATAATATAATCAATTATATTTACCTTGTTTAAAACATTTATATTTGTCTTTAAATTAATCTCATTTGCAAGAAGGGGTTTTATGTTTTCACCGTTAATTTTAATACTTCTTTTTCCACGAGTTACATATTTACCATCCAAGTCCTTTAAAATAGTAAGACCTATACTCTCCATATTTTTTGTAACCTTATTTAAATTCTTAGCTATAGAATAAACTAAGTCTTCTCTTACTATTCCTTCTGCTTCTTTTTTAACATAATCTACAAAGTCTTCTGGGGTATATCCCTCATTAATATATGCATTGATTGCATTAACACCTGCCGCTAAACATCCACTTCTTTTTATATTGGCCTTATCTGCTACAATAATATTAATATCTTCCTTTTTACTTAAGGTTAATGCTGCATAACATCCAGCGGTGCCTCCACCAACTATTAGCACATCTGTTTCTAGTATTTTTGTTTCAAGCCTCATTATATCCTCCTAGCCAAGACATTTTAAAATAAATAACTATAAATACACTAGTAAATTTTAGATACTAACTTTAAGTAGTCTAATATTTGATCTACACATTGATCTACTGTTTTCTCTTTTGTGTTTACAACAATTTCAGGATTTTCAGGTTTTTCATATGGGGAAGATATACCTGTAAATTCTTTGATTTCGCCAAGTCTTGCCTTCTTATATAAATTCTTAGGATCTCTCCTTTCACATTCCGAGAGGGGGCAATCAACAAATATTTCAATAAAATCATCGCCAAGTGTAGAACGTGCCATCTCACGATTTGCTTTTAATGGAGATATGAAGCAAGCAATGGTTATTAATCCTGAATCTACAAACAATTTCCCTATTTCGCTAATTCGGCGTATATTTTCATTTCTATCTTGCTTTGAGAACCCAAGATCTGAGTTTATACCTAGGCGAATATTATCTCCATCTAATAGATAAGTTGCTTTGCCCATTTCATTTAATCTTAAATCTAAAGCATTTGCTACCGTTGACTTTCCAGAACCCGAAAGGCCAGTAAACCATAATAACTTAGATTTTTGTGATAATAGATTTTCACGCAACTGCCGAGTTACAAATGTATCGTGCCAAGTAAGGTTTTCTATGCTCATTTATATTCACCTCCATTAATTTTAAAAACTAAGCCCTATCAAGGCCCCATTTATGTCTCATATTTTTTTCAAGTCTTGAAAAAACAAGTTTATCCACCACTAACCCAAGAATTATTATTACTATCATTACAGCTACAACTTGGCTAATGTCGGCTAAGTCACGGCCTACCATAAGCACTTGGCCAAGCCCTTTTGTTGAAGATAACATTTCTCCTGCCATCAAAGCCCTCCATGCAAATGACCAGCCCTGCTTAAGTCCACTAACTATATCTGGCAGCGCCGCTGGCAGAATTACATGGGTATAAACTTTACTACCCCTTGCACCCATTGTTTTTGCAGCTCTTATATATAATGGATTTACATTTTGTATTGCATATTTAACTGATATTGCCACCGCAAATGTTGAACCAATTGCAATTACGAAAATAATTGAAATCTCACTAAGTCCAAACCAAAGAATAGCAAAAGGCAACCAACAAATACTAGGTAAAGTTTGAAGTCCTAAAATTAATGGCCCTAAATTTTCATCTAAATATTTAAATTTAGCAATTGTTAGTCCTAGAGTAACCCCTATTATTACTGATATAAAATAGCCAACTACAATTCTCTTTAAACTTGCAACAATAGCTATTCCTATTGTGTTATCTTTTATAAGTGAAATCAAAGTACCAAAAACGTCAAAAGGTGATGGGAAAATATAAGGTTTCCAAATTTTTAAAACATCAACACCTAGTTTATAAATCCCCTCCCATATCACTATCAGGAGTATATAGAACAGTATTTTCTTCAATATTCCAATCACCATCGTATTCTGCTTTTGCAACCTTCTCCACCTCCTCTTTTAATGCTTTCATTATCTTAGATGTATAATAAGCTATATCACAACTTTCCATTTCTCTTGGCCTTGCAAGTTCTATCTTAAATTCTTGCTTTATTCTCCCAGGATTAGCTGCCATCACAACAACTCTATTAGCCAGATAAACTGCTTCTTCTGCATTATGGGTAATAAAAATAATTGTTTTTCTTGTATTTACCCAAATCCGCTGTAACTCTTGTTGCAGCATCATTTTAGTCTGACTGTCAAGGGCTGCAAAAGGTTCATCCATTAACAGTATTTCAGAATCAAGAGATAGTGCACGGGCGAGAGCTACCCTTTGCTTCATTCCACCTGATAACTCATAAACATAAGAATCTTGAAATTTTGATAGATGCACCATTTTTAAATAATGGATAGCCTTCTTATATCTATCTTCCTTTGGCATTCCAGCCATCTTCATTCCAAACTCTACATTATCTATTACCTTAAGCCATGGAAACAATGCTGCTTCTTGAAACATTACTGTTCTATCAGGCCCCGGACCTGTTATTTCATTACCATTAAGTAGAACAACACCTTTGGTTGCCTTTTCAAGTCCTGCTAAAATATTTAGTAAAGTTGATTTTCCACAACCAGATGGCCCTAATATGCATACAAAATCGCCCTTTGTAATTTCTAAATTAAAATTTTCAAGTGTACTTGTTTTCTTATGCTTTGAAATAAACTCCTTACTAACATCCTTAACTATAAGACTCAAACTTATCACCTCTTTTATTTGATTTGAACTTGACCTTTTTCTTTTAAAACCTTATTTAAAATTGTAAGGTTAAACAAATTCTTTGTGTCTGGATTTAATCTTAAAAACCCTTCTTGAAGTGAAAATTTAACAAAATCTAAAACGGAATCCTTTTGTGGATTATTTGTAATTGTTAATCTTTTAAAGGCAGCATCTAAAACATCCTTTTCTATTCCTTTTTTTGTCAACTCAGTAATTTGTTTATTAACTATTACCTTAGCTATACCCGGATTCTTATTAATATAAGTAGTAACATCTACATGTGCTTTTATAAAGTTTTCAACAATTAATGGATGCTGCTTTAAAAATTCAGTTCTTACAACTACTACAGCTGTAGTATAGTTACCTTGTCTAAATAATTCTTTATAATCTAAAATAACATTTGCTCCTGCCTCTTTAATGAGTCTTGATCCCCAAGGTTCAGGTACTAATGCAGCATCTATGTCCCCTTTTTTTAGCAATGATAAAATGTCAGCATTTGATGCTTGCCTTACTTCAACCGTTCCACCCTTTGTTTTATCCTTAAGTCCATTTTCAGACAATATGTTCCTAAGTGTTAAATCTTGCGTATTTCCGAACTGTGGAACTCCAATTTTTTTACCACTTAAATCTTTCAAATTCTTAATAACCATTCCCTTTTTAGATACAAATATTGCACCAGCATCCGTTGCACCTGCGACGATTTGAATATCCCCTTTTGATTTTGAATATCCATTGATAGCAGGACCAGGCCCAATATATGCAATATCAATAGCTTTTGCAAATAATGCTTCTACTTCTGCAGGTCCTGCATTAAATAATTTCCACATTACTTTGTTTTTCGTTCCTATAGCCTTTTGAAAGCTACCTTGCTCTCGTCCTACAAGAGCTTGAGAATGGGTTATATTTGGAAAATATCCAACTCTAACATCAACATTCTCATTTACCACTTTTTTTGATGAACATCCTGATAATCCAGCGATAATTAAAAATCCTGCCACTATTACTCCTGAAACTTTAAATCCCTTTGAATTTTTCAACGTAGGCCTCCTACTAAAATTAGTTTTATTGAAATATTCAATACTACCTATATACATTTAAGGATGTTAATTATAAATATCTTTAATTACTAAAGCTACGGCACCAATCGAAATTGCATTTTCTTTAAAAAATCCACCTCTACTAAAAATAATCTTTTTCATTCTATCTGGATGCAATTTTTTGAATACAGTTTTAATACACTCATTATAAAATAGCTTTGAATTAATTATTAAAGGACCACTTAATATAACCAATCCTGGATTTAGTAGATTAATATAATTAACTAACCCAGTTCCTAAAATTAAAGCAGCACCTATTAGTATTTCTTTAGATAAATTATCATTTCTTTCTGCTGCAATACAAATATCTTTATAACCTATATTTTTTAATTGCTTATTTATTATAGTCTTTCTTCCCTTTTTAACTTCTAAGGAAAACTTTTTTATTATTGCATTTATAGATGAATAACTCTCTATGCATCCAAAATTTCCGCATTTACACTTTTCTCCATGAACATCGACTATCATATGTCCTAAAGCATCTTCATCATCGCTTATCGTCCTCATTAGCTTACTAGATAAAACTGTACCTGTTCTTATGCCTATTCCACAATTTAAATAAGCAATATTTTCAACTCCTTTTCCAATACCATAAAAATATTCTCCAATAACAGCTGCATTTACTCCATTTTCAATAATAATAGGACAATTTAATTTTTTCTCAAGCATTTCTTTTATAGGGACATTCGACCAACCTAGTGCACTAAAATTAACAGGACTTATCATTATCCCATTTTTTATATCTAATGGGCCTACTGTTCCAAGACCTACTCCTACCAAGTTCCTACTATCTAATCTTAAATTTTGATTTGCTTTATTAATAATTTCATATATTCTTCTCACAGTTTCCTGCGGAGAACAAAAAATATCCATATTAAACATTTCTTTATACAATATTTCCATTTTTAAGTTAGCAATGATTACCTGAGTATAAACTCTAGATATATCTATTCCTATAATATAAAATTCTAATAAATTCACATCATATAGAACTGGTCTTCTTCCACCTGTAGATTGACCTATAGCTTCCCTTACTATAATTCTTTTTTTTTCTAATATTTCCATTGTATTATTTAATGTAGTTAATTTAATTTCTGTTAATCTGGATATTTCACTTTTGGTAATAGGTCCCTCATTCTGAAGTGAGTTGAATATCTTTTTTTCTTCATTACTTAAGTTCTTCAATATATTAATGTTTTCTTTCACAACGTTTCCCTTCTACATAATAATAATTGTTTTAACTTTTAACTATTTTGTCAGAAGTATTTAATTAATTATATTTTTAAATTATTCACAGCGCTTAACCATACTTATCCTATAGGTTAGGTGTATGTTATCATTAGTTTAATGAATTGTCAACACAATTATTGCTATTATTATCCTATATATTTTCCCATACTTTTTTCGTCTATTGAAAATATTGCTAATAAATATTATCAAATAAAAAAATTATAAGGAAAGAATTAAATCACTTATATAAGTTTATTGTTTAGTATAGAATATACCAAATAATAATGGGAATAATATATTAAATAAGTAACTTAATAAAAATTTTAATGTTTTACGTAGTTTTAATAACTATGTATTGAAATGTTTGTATTCCTATGGTATAATATTAACATAGAATAAGTAATTTGATTTATATAATTTAGTTTTATGGAGGTGTATTATGGAAGTTAAAGATAGTTACATTATAGTAGCATATGGAGATTCTATTACAAAAGGGATTATTTATGATGATAAAAAATCTAAATATGCAACTTTAAAAGAAAATTTTACAAGTATTATAGATAATAAAATAAAAGGACCTGTGTACAATGCAGGTAAATTTGGTAATACAATTATTCGTGGTGCACTTAAAATGTATAATGATGTGATTAAAAAATCACCTGATATAGTTTTAGTAGAATTTGGTGGTAATGATTGCGATTATAAATGGGATGAAATCGCCAAAAATCCTGAAATGGAATACAAACCAAACACTGATATATATACTTTTCGTGAAACATTACTTTCAATGATCGATACATTAAAAAATAATCACATAATGCCGGTACTTCTTACTTTGCCTCCACTTGATCCTTTAAAATATTTTAACTGGATTTCAAAAGAAGATTGTACTTCAGAGAAAAACATTTTACATTGGCTCGGAACAAAGGATAGACTTTTTACTTGGCATAATTCTTATAGTAAAATGATTACTCAGGTAGCTAATGAAACTGATACTGTACTTATTGATATTCGTTCAGAGTTTTTAAAACATAATGATTACACTCGGTTTTTATGTAAAGATGGGATACATCCAAACATCGACGGTCAGTCATTAATAGCAACTGTTATATTAAACTTTCTAAAAGAAAATTATAATTTTTTATTAGAAAGTTAAAAAACAAATTTACTTGGCAACAGTCATTGAAAATTATTTTCAATGACTGTTGCCTTTGTTGTTAAATGATAACATTAATCTCTGCTGTAAATTCCTTGTAAATAGTCTGTAAATTGTTATTTTTGACTCGTTTTAAAATCGAACTTGCAAAATTATAAAATCGTGGTACAATTTATATAATTACTTTATAAAATTAGAAGGGGGTAATATTGTGAATACTAGCATTGGTTATCCTGAAAAGCAGGGATTATATGATCCTGCTAATGAAAAAGATAATTGTGGCGTTGGCTTTGTAGTGAATGTCAGAGGTGAAAAAACCAACGATATTATAAAAAAAGGGCTAAAGGTTCTCGTGAATTTAACCCATAGAGGTGCAGTAGGGGCAGACCCTAAAACTGGCGATGGTGCAGGAATACTTGTTCAAATTCCTGATGAATTTTTTAGAATTAGCTGTGACAATTTAGGACTCGAATTACCTAGAGTCGGAAAATACGCTGTAGGAATGATTTTTTTACCAAAAGAACCGGCATTGAGATTTCAATGTGAAGGCATATTCGAGAGAATTGCAGAAGAAGAAGGACAAAAAATAATCGGCTGGAGATCTGTTCCTATAGATAGTAGAAACATTGGTGACACAGCAAAAGGAACCGAACCTATTATAAGACAGATATTTATAGGGTCAACCTTTAAGGATGAATCACTTTCCGAAGATGAACTACAAGAAGAATTTGAAAGAAGACTTTATGTTATAAGAAAAAGAGCTGAAAGCGAAGTAATCAAATTGGTTAATAGAAGCACAGAATATTTCTATATCTGTAGTCTTTCTAGCAGAACAATTGTTTACAAGGGACTTTTACTTGCTGAACAAATAAAAGGCTTTTACATTGATTTGCAAGACATAAACTTTAAAAGTGCTCTTTGCCTTGTTCATCAAAGATATAGTACAAACACCTTTCCAACTTGGGATTTAGCGCAACCTTTTAGATATTTGGCTCATAATGGTGAAATAAATACTATTCGTGGAAATAGAAACTGGATGAATGCTAGGGAAGGAATAATAAAATCTAATGTGTACGGAGAAAATCTTAAGAAGTTATTCCCAATCATTAGTCCTAATGGTAGCGACTCAGCTTCCTTAGATAATATGTTGGAACTATTAAAAATGGATGGAAGATCTCTAACTCATAGTTTGATGATGTTGATTCCTGAAGTTTGGACTACAAATGATGATATGGAAGATTATAAGAGATCATTTTATGAATATCATGGATCGCTTATTGAACCTTGGGATGGCCCAGCTGTCGTTGCATTTACGGATGGAATTAGAATAGGTGCGACCCTGGATAGAAATGGACTTAGACCTGCAAGATACGTAATAACAAAGGATGGTTTTGCTGTTCTTGCGTCTGAAGCTGGAGTTCTTAAATTTAAACCAGAAGATATCAAAAAAAAGGGCAAACTTCAACCAGGAAAAATGTTCCTAATTGATACAAACGAAGGACGAATAATTACAGACGACGAAGTTAAGAAAACAGTTTGTACAAATAAGCCTTATGGCGAAATGGTTTTAAAAAACAAACTATATCTAGAAGATTTTGATGGTGTAGTTGATGAAGTTATAATAGATAAAGATATTTTAAAGGAAAAACAGCAAGCCTTTGGTTATACTCTAGAGGATTTAAAACTTATCTTATCTCCTATGGCGAAAAACGGTAAAGAGCCCATTGGTTCTATGGGAAATGATACTCCCCTTGCTGTTTTATCTAACAAACCACAGCTTTTATTTGCTTATTTTAAGCAACTTTTTGCCCAAGTTACCAATCCTCCAATTGATTCAATTAGAGAAAAAATGGTAATGTCTTTAATGAACTATGTGGGCTCTCAATATAATGTTTTAAATCAGGATTCTAATGATAATCCATTTATTGAAATAAGCAGACCCCTTTTAACAAATTTAGAAATGGCTAAAATTAAGAATTTAAAAGATAATGCTTTTAAAACTACAACAATCCCTATAACTTTTAAGGCAGACACTGGGGTTGAAGGTTTCAAAATGGCACTTGATAAAATTTGTGAAAGAGCATCTACAAGAATTAAAGAAGGATATAATATTATCGTTCTTAGTGACAGATTAGTAGACTCATATGATGCTGCAATCCCAAGTTTGCTTGCGTTATCTGCTGTTCAACAGCATTTAATACGCGAAAAAACCAGAACTTTTGTTTCTATAATAGTTGAAACAGGAGAAGCAAGAGAGACAATGCATATGGCCTTATTAATTGGTTATGGTGCAACTGGTGTTAATCCATACCTTGCATTTAAATCAATTGATAATATTATAAATGAGGGTGATATAGAAAATATTTCTATAGAAAAAGCTCATGAAAACTATATACATGCAGTATCACAAGGTCTTCTAAAAATATTATCAAAGATGGGAATATCAACTATTCAAAGTTATCACGGGGCACAAATTTTTGATGCTGTTGGCTTAAATTCTGACTTTCTACAAAAATATTTTGGAGGAACACCTTCTAGAATTGGTGGAATTGGTATAGAAACTGTGGCAAAGGAAGTATTAATTAGACATAAAAATGCATTTAATAAGTTAAGAAAACCTATAGCAGAACTCGATGTTGGTGGATTATATTCTTGGAGAAAAGATGGAGAATATCACCTGTTTAATCCTGATACAATATATAAACTTCAAGTAGCTGCAAGGACTAACGATTACAACTTATATAAAGAATACTCAAAAATCATAAATGATCAGGACAAACATTTATGTACCATTAGAGGATTATTCGAACTTAATTATGGAAATGAAATTCCAATAGAGCAAGTTGAACCAATAAGTGAAATAGTTAAGCGTTTCTGCTCAGGTGCAATGTCATTTGGATCTATCAGTAAAGAAGCTCATGAAACTATGGCTATAGCTATGAATAGACTTGGTGGAAAAAGTAATACTGGTGAAGGTGGAGAAGACCCTGAAAGATTCAAGGTTGATCAGAATGGAGATTTAAGACGAAGTGCAATTAAACAAATAGCTTCTGCTAGATTTGGAGTTACAACTGAATACCTTGTTAATGCAGATGAATTACAAATTAAGATAGCTCAAGGTGCTAAACCTGGAGAAGGTGGGCAACTACCAGGTAAAAAAGTAGATGTTAATATAGCAAGACTTAGGCATTCAACGCCTGGAATTGATTTAATATCACCACCACCTCATCATGATATATACTCAATTGAAGATTTAGCTCAGCTTATTTATGATTTAAAGAGTGTAAATCCTCATGCACGAATAAGTACGAAATTAGTTTCAGAATTAGGAGTTGGAACAATAGCTGCTGGAGTTGTTAAAGCACATTCTGATGCTATAGTAATAAGTGGTCATGATGGTGGAACAGGAGCTTCCCCACTATCATCTATTAAGCATGCAGGACTTCCTTGGGAGCTTGGACTTGCTGAGACTCAGCAGGTACTTCTGCTAAACAATTTAAGAAGCAGAGTAACAGTTCAAACTGATGGTCAGCTTAAAACAGGCCGCGATGTTGTTATCGCTGCACTTCTTGGAGCTGAAGAATTTGGATTTGCAACTACAGCTCTTGTAGTTCTAGGTTGTACTATGCTAAGAAATTGTCATTTAAATACTTGCGATATGGGTATAGCTACTCAAGATCCAGAACTTCGTAAGAATTTCAAAGGCAAACCTGAATATGTTGTAAACTTCTTTACCTTTATTGCAATGGAAATAAGGGAGCATATGGCAAAACTTGGGTTTAGAACTATGAATGAAATGGTAGGTAGAGTAGATAAGATTAGTCCTAAAAAAGCAATCACTCATTGGAAAGCAAAAAATCTAGATTTATCAAATATTTTATATAAACCAGATATGCCAAAGAGAATTAAACGTTACTGTGTAATTGCTCAGAATCATGGTTTAGACAATTCTTTAGATTATAAACTTATTGAAATGGCAAAAGAATCTTTAGAAAATGGAATGAAAAGTACATTTAACTTAGAAATTGAAAATGTTAATCGTTCTGTTGGTGCAATGTTAAGCGGGAGAATCGCTATGAAATATGGTGCTACTGGTCTTCCAGACGATACAATAACATTAAATTTTGTAGGAGCTGCAGGTCAAAGTTTTGGAGCATTTGGTGCTAATGGATTAACATTAAGATTAGTAGGAGATGCAAATGATTATGTTGGCAAGGGATTATCCGGTGCTAAGATTATTGTAAAAACACCACAAAATTGTACATTTGTCCAAGATGAAAACTTTATTGCTGGTAATACAATTCTTTATGGAGCAACTTCTGGTAAATTGTTTATAAACGGACTCGTAGGTGAACGTTTTGCAGTAAGAAATTCAGGAGCCCAGGCTGTAGCTGAAGGAATTGGAGATCACGGTTGTGAATATATGACTGGCGGAGTTGTAGTTATTATAGGAAGAACTGGTAGAAACTTTGGAGCCGGAATGAGCGGTGGTATAGCATACGTTATAGATGAGAATGAAACTTTTAAATCAAAATGTAATATGGAAATGATTGAAGTAGAATCAATAACCTCAAAATTAGATTTAGATCAGCTTTATTCAATAATAAAAGAACATTTTGAGGCTACTAACAGTAACAAAGCTAATAAAATTTTAAATAATTGGAATGAATATAAATCAAAATTCAAAAGAGTAATACCAACCGCTTACAAAGCAATACTAGAAGGAAAATAGATTAGAGAGAAAATACAATAAGAAGATATAAGACTGTTCTCTCAAATTTTGAGAACAGTTTATACTTTTCAATTTTGGAGGTGTTAAATTTGGGAAAATTGCAAGGTTTCAGAGAATTTAAAAGAGAAACTGCAAAAAAACGCCCTGTTAAAGATAGAGTTAAGGACTCTAAAGAATTATTCATAAAATTTCCAGTTGATAAGTTACGTCAGCAAGGTGCAAGGTGCATGGAGTGTGGCGTCCCTTTTTGTAACTGGGGCTGCCCACTTGGAAATTTAATTCCAGATTGGAATGACATGGTATATAAAGAGAAATGGGAGAAAGCATATGACAGATTAACTCTTACAAATAACTTTCCAGAATTCACTGGCAGAATTTGCCCCGCCCCTTGTGAAGGTTCATGTACATTAGGTGTTAATAGAGATCCCATCGCAATAAAGGAAATAGAATTAAATATCATAGAAAAAGCATTTGAAGAAGGATGGACAAACCCACAAGAACCTAGAGTAAGAACGGGTAAAAAGGTTGCTGTAATTGGTTCAGGTCCATCAGGTCTTGCAGCTGCTGCTGAACTTAATTCTGTAGGACATGATGTAACTGTATTCGAGAGGGACGACGAAATAGGCGGACTTTTGCGATATGGTATACCAGACTTTAAATTAGATAAAAGTATAGTTGAAAGACGTGTGAACTTTATGAAAGAAGAAGGCGTTAATTTTAAAACTAACGTAAATGTCGGCGTAGATTATAGTGCAAAAAATCTTTTAGCGCAGTTTGATGCTGTAGCTTTAACCGGTGGAAGTACAATCCCTCGTGATTTGAAAGTTGAAGGACGCGAGCTTAAGGGTGTACACTTTGCTATGGATTATCTAAAACAACAAAATAGAAGAGTTTCAGGCAAAGAAATAGAAACTACAGAAATAAATGCTAAAGACAAAGTAGTATTAGTTCTAGGCGGCGGTGATACAGGTTCTGATTGCATTGGAACAGCTATTAGGCAAGGCGCTAAGAGCGTATATCAGTATGAGATTATGCCAAAACCTCCGGCCAACCGTGATGCTTCAATGCCATGGCCAACATATCCTAGAACATTGAAAACTACAACTTCACATGAAGAAGGTTGTAACCGTGATTGGAATGTTACTACAAGAAAATTCACTGGTGAGGATGGCTTTGTTAATACTCTCCATGCCACTAAAGTGGAATGGACACATACTGAAAAAGGCATGCAAATGGTTGAAATACCAGGCTCAGAATTTGAGTTAAAAGTTGACCTAGTTATTTTGGCTATGGGCTTTCTACATCCACAACATGAAGGATTGCTTACCGATCTAGGTTTAGACTTTGATATCCGTGGCAATGTAATTGTAGATGACAATTATATGACTAAGACCAAAGGTGTTTTTGCTGCTGGTGACATGAAAAAAGGTCAATCACTAGTTGTTTGGGCAATTTATGAGGGGCGTTTAGTTACTAAAAATATTGATGAATACTTAATGGGAGAAACTTCGTTAAGAGGATAAAATATAGTAAAACTTAGGGACGGTTGTCTAAAAATATTCTCGTGATTAACGAGATTTTTTAGACTGCCGTCCCCTTTTACAATCTATTTTAATATTTAATCTGTATTATTGTCTATTTTCTTTAAAACTAGAACAGTTCTACTTGGTGTGTTTATTATAACCCCAGTCTTATTATCCTTATGACTTAACACTTTGGTGTGATAAATATACTTCGTATCAATTCTACTTTGTCCACCAAACATAACTTCATCACTATTAAAAACAACCTTGTAATCACCATTTTCAGAGGTTGGTAGTTCATATTTAGGGAAAGAAGTGTCCGAATTAAAATTAAATAGAAACACCAGTCCACCCTTTCTGAATGCAAGCAGTTTAAATTTTTCATCAGTCCAAAGATTTTGCTCATCACTAGCACTTAAAACATTATTATATTTTATAAAATTTATCATTTCTCTATCAAAATTTGATAAATAGTCATATTTAAGATCCTTGTTTTCCATAAGACTCCATTGTCTTCTGGCATATTTATAACTCCAATTGTTACCTTCTCTTGGAAAATCAATCCATTCTGGATGACCAAATTCATTCCCCATAAAATTTAAATATCCCTCTCCACCTAAAGTTATAGTGATAAATTTAATAAGTTTATCAAGTTCTATTGCTCGATTTATTATTAAGTTATCATCATCTTTGAGCATATGAGAATACATTTCCTTGCCACCTAGCCTAAACATTATAGTCTTATCCCCTACAAGTGCCTGATCATGTGATTCAGAATAACCTATGTTTTTCTCCATAGGCCTTCTACTAGTTAATTCATACCATAATTGATTCATACTCCATTTTTCATCAGGTAACTCTTTTAATATTTTCACCCAAAGATCAGGTACCCCCATAGATAAGCGATAATCAAAACCCAGACCACCAAAGCTTACAGGTATACACATTCCTGGCATTCCACTCATATCTTCAGCTATTGTAACAGCTGTAGGATTTACTTCCCTAATTAAATCATTTGCAAATTGAAGGTATGTAATTGCCTCTATATCCGTCTCCATACTAAAGTATTTACTGTAATCTGTAAATGCTACTCCTAGTCCTTGGTGATGATATAACATGGATGACACACCGTCAAATCGATAACCATCAAAATGGTATTCTTCGAGCCAAAACTTAATATTTGATAAAAGAAAATGAATAACCTCTGGTTTTCCGTAATTAAATAGTTTTGTACCCCAAGCTGGATGATTTCCTTTAATGCCAGTATGGAAAAACTGATAATCAGTTCCATCAAATTCATTAATACCCTCAGCTATATTCTTAATTGAATGAGAATGTACTAAATCAAGCAATACCGCAATACCCATTAGGTGAGCAGTATTAATTAATTTTTTTAAATCCTCCGGGGTACCAAACCAAGAGGAAACAGCATAAAAATTAGATACTTGATAGCCAAAGGATGCATAATATGGATGTTGCATAATTGCCATAAGTTGCAAAGTATTATAACCATCAGCTTTTATTCTTGGAAGTATATTTTCTGTAAACTCATTAAAAGTACCAATGCCATCTTTTTCCTGTGCCATACCTACATGAGTTTCATATATAAATAATGGTTTTGTACTTTCAATATGAAAGCCACTATCCTGCCAGATAAATGCATGCTCTGGCTGCCAAATTTGACCTGCAAAATCATGAGTATCATGATCCTGAACTGTTCTCTTAATATAAAGTGGAATTCTATCTCTTGATTTTCTTTTTGCTACTACTCTTACCTTAACACGTGACATATGTTTAAGAGCTTGTACTCCTGGTAAGAAAATTTCCCAATTTCCATTTTCTGTTTTTTGCATTGGATGTGTATGTGGATCCCAATAATTAAAGTCACCAATCAAATAAAGAGCATCAGCATTAGGAGCCCATTCTCTATAAATCCAACCATCTTTCATTAAATGAAAGCCATAATATAATTCACCATTTGCAAAAGATTTAAAATCTTGATTATAACCTAGTAATTTTTTCTTAGAAGATGAATAAGACTTCATTCTAAGGTTAATATCGCTTTCATATGGTTTAAGGTATGGATCAATATCCATTATTTTAATATGTTCATTTTTATTATCCTCCACAAAAAATCACTTCCTATTCATAATTTTTTATAAACAAAATATATTATCACTGATATATTAAATTCGACTAAATATTGTAAAATCCTTTGTTTTTTGAAAAATAAATAAGAAAACTTAAAAAGAGTAGCTTTACGTGATATAACATCATGTAAGCTGCTCTTTATAACTATTAGTTAATGGAGTTCATAGCGCTCTCAATATCAAATAGTATATCTTCAATATCTTCTATGCCAACAGAAAGCCTTAACAAATCATCAAAAACTCCCATCTGTTCTTTTTCATTTTCTGTATTACTAGAACATATTGTTGAGGCAGGATGAATAATTAAAGTTTTAGTATCACCAATATTGGTAATATTAAGAATCATTTTTAAATTATTAATAAATTTAAAAGCATTCTCCTTGCTTCCAAGTCTGAAAGTTAAAACCCCACTAGCTCCATTTTTATAATACTTTTGAGCTATATTATAGTATTTAGAAGTCGAAAGACTCGGATAATTTACTGATGTTACTTTACTATTGTTACTTAAAAATTTTGCCACTGCTAGAGTATTTGAACAATGCTCTCTCATTCTAAGTGACAATGTTTCAATTCCAGTTAGATTTAAAAAAGCATTAAAAGGTGCAAGAGACGCTCCAATATCTTTTCCTACCGTATTTCTAAGCTTTGATGTGTATGCCATTTTCCCAAACTTTTTACTATACTCATTAAAATTTTTATACTTGATATCTTTATATTTACTACTTCCTCCATCTACTATGATTCCACCAATAGAATTTGAGGTTCCATTTATATATTTAGAAGTTGAATGGATAACAATATCTGCTCCATATTCAATTGGTCTTATAAGGAATGGAGTTGTTATAGTAGAATCTACAATAAAAATAAGATTATGTTTATTACAAACCTTAGCTACTTCCTCTATATCCAATACATCTAGCTTTGGATTACCTAATGTTTCTCCAAATACAATTTTTGTATTTTCATTTATAACAGCTTCTAAACTCTCTTCATCTAAATTTTCTAAAAACTTAACATTTATACCATAACTTTTTAGATTTTTAAGAAGTGCATAAGTTCCCCCAAAAAGGCCACTAGATGCTATTATTTCGTCTCCACACTCAACAATATTCATTATTGCAAGATATATAGCACTCATACCAGAGGCAGCAGCAGTAGCTGCGAGGCCTCCCTCGATACTTGCAATTCTTCTTTCAAACGAAGTAACAGTAGGGTTTGAAATTCTAGTGTAAGCATATCCCATACTCGTACCCTTCATTATACCCTCTAACTTCTCCGCCGTATTATGAGCAAATGCATTTGATAAATGTAGTGGTGTATTAGTTGCTCCTGTTTCATCAGTTTTTAGATTTCCATGTATTAATTTAGTGTTGAATTTCATATTTACACCTCTGAAGTTATTTTTTCTCAACTACAAGTAAATTATAGCCTTCATAATTATTATCTATTAATATTATCTTGTTACCTTCTTTTGAAACACTTAATGGAACATTTTTTATAGGATCACCATCATCTAAATAAAATCCTCTTTTTTCACCAGACTTTATTTTAGATAGTTGAATTTTAACTTTTACAAAATTCATTGGACATGTAACTCCTCTAAAATCAATAACTTCATAATCTTTACTTATTTGTGATTCCTCTGACACGTTAATTGATACTTCCTTTGGAAGTGTTATTTCTAATTGTCCATTTAAAGATCCATACATTTCTTTTACCTTGTTATAAAGATATTCAACCTCAACTGCTTTACTTGTTATATCAACTATATCGCCAAGTTTATAATCAAGAAGCGTATCGAAAAGCTCTACAACAGATTTGCTAACGAAACCAGTTTCAACAAAATTTATATTAAATTGTTTGAATATCTCTCTATCCTTTGCTGTATCTATGCCCTTTAATACTAAAAGAGTTCTCGCAGATGACACCGCAGCCTCGTACAAATCTTGCGATTTTTTACTTGATTTATACTTTAAAAGAGAACTTTCTGCATTTGATAAGTCAAGTTTTATAACATCAAATACCCCTGTACTACACTCACCAGGTCCACGTCCTTCAATAGAAAATTTTTCACTTGCTCCAAAGTCATAATAAAGGTCAGGATTTTCTTTAAATGTTTCCAATGCTCCATATTTATTAGTTAACTCTCTTACATCCTTCTGGGTATTATTTAAAAACTCTTCAAAAGACTCATAACCGGATGTTTTTTTAAGCTTAGCAATCTCTGCAAGATACTTTGGTACCTTCTTTGCAGGAATATCACCGTATGATTCTCCGATTTTAGCTTGGCCATGCCCAACATTACCACCAAATGATACAGTATACGTAGGCATTAGACCATCTTCTGTTCTTTTTGCTCTCCCACTTAAGCCTATTTTGCCTATTTGGTGACGCCCACAGGAATTAGGACATCCCGATATAAAGATTCTAGGAAGTGATGCTTTAATTTCATCAGTATTTTCACTAAATTCTTCCTTTATAGCTTGCAACAGATTTTGTGATAAACACAGTCCTAATTGACAAGTTGATGCTCCAACGCAAGTTACTGAATTATATATGTTAAAATTTGATGAAAATGGTGCTATTATTTTTAATAATGTTTTAGCATCGTTATCTTTTAAATCTCTCACAAAAAAGCTCTGAGTGTTTGAAAGCCTTATAGATATTTTATAATCCAATTTATTAACAAAATCTAATATTTCTTGAAGGTTTACCGCTTCTAAATTTCCTCCTTGCGGATGTACATAAACAGAAGTATATCCAACTTGTTTTTGAGGGAATAAAACACTTTCATATGCCTTATCAATTTCAGAACCTTCAGCAATTTGATCATATTTTTCATCTATGACATCATCTATTATTAAATCAACATCTCTATCTTTCTTTATTCTTTTAAGTTCTTCATTAAACCTTAGTTTAAATTTTTCTTCACCTAATCTTTCAACAATATACCTTATTCTTGCTTTATGTTTATTGCTTCTGTCCCCTTCTTTTTCAAAAAGTTCCTTCATAGCTTGAACATAATACAAAACATCTTTTACATTAATAAAATCCTCAAGTTTTAGTGATACTTTTGGATTTCCTCCAAAACCTCCACCACCATAAACCTCAAACCCTTTAGCTCCATCAACTACCCTTGCTATAAATCCCAAATCAGATATTGTAGCGTTTCCAGTGTCGCCGAGAGTATTTGAAAAACCTATTTTATATTTTCTTGGAAGATTCATAGTGGTAGGGTCTTTAAGCAAATAATTAGTAACTTCACTCATATAACTAGTTACGTCAAATACATCATTTCTAGACACTCCAGAAAGAGGGGAACACTCAACATTTCTTACTGTATTACCGCCAGTTCCCTTAGTAATTATACCTACTTCTATAAGCTCCTTCATAATACTATATACATCTGCTAATTCAACACTTTGAAACTGAATATCCTGCCTAGAAGTAAAACGCAATAAACCTTTTGCATATTTTTTTGAGATATCACTTATCTGCTTAAATTGCTCTAGTGTAATTACTCCACCAGGAATCCTAGTCCTTACCATATAAGTATCTGAAGCTCTTTGTTCGTAAACTCCCATAGAAACTCTAAATGCCTTAAATCTAGTAGGATCAAGTTTGCCATTCATATATAAATCGGCTTTTTCTTTAAAATCTTCTATCACCTTATAACTTTCTTCTGTAATATTAATCATCCTAAATCACTTCCCTTTGTATTAATAAAAGCATTTGTATATTAAAATCTAAATTAATATATTAAATAGTTTTGTACTCAAGTTTAAGAACGCCATCTTTATTTATCTTAAACAAGTTAAATACTGGCTCTTCTTTTTCAAGTGATAAAATGCCATATATTATCTTTGGATCATACGCCAGTCTTATATCTTCTTCTGAAGGCCTTGAGGGAGTATATGGATGGGAATGATAGTTTCCAATGAATAACATATCATGACCTCTAATAATTTTTATTGTATTAAATTGTTCCTTAGGATCCATTGAAAAATGCTCACTACTTTTATCTAAATTTGTAAGTGGATATGACTTTTTCACATTAATTATACCTTCGCTTTTAGTTCCTGATAAAAAGCCACAACATTCATTAGGGAACTCCTCTTTTGCCTGATTTATTATTTTATCTATCGTAAGTTTATCAATATATATCATATTAATCACCCATTCAACTTTCCTGTTTTTAAATCACAAGATGGATTTGCATAGTCTATTAAAGCTGTTATAGTAGGATGATCCCCACAAACTCCACATCTTTTATTATGATTTATTTTTATTTTCTTAAATTCCATCTTTAGTCCATCATAAGTTAGTAAATAACCTGCGAGAGTTTGTCCAAGTCCTAGTATATATTTAATAGCTTCTGTTGCTTGGAGTGTTCCCACAACTCCACCCATTACTCCAAGTACGCCAGCTTCTCTACATGTTGGCACCATTCCTTCTGGTGGTGGTGTTTGGAAAATACATCTATAACAAGGCGTATTGTTACCTGGAATATAAGTTGTGAGTTGTCCCTTAAACCTTATTATTCCAGCATGAGAAAATGGTTTTTTAGCAAGTACACAGGCATCATTTATTAAAAATTTTGCAGCAAAATTATCTGTTCCATCTATTATAAAATCATAATCCTGATCTTTTATAATATTTAAAATATTTTCTGATGTAGCAAATTCATTGTAAGTAATGACATTTACATCTGGGTTAAGTTCATTTATTGTTTCTTTTCCAGATTCAACTTTAAGTTGCCCCACATTCTTAGTTTGGTGTATAATTTGCCTCTGAAGATTTGATAAATCAACAACATCGCCATCTACAAGTCCTATTGTACCTATTCCTGCAGCTGCCAAATACATAGCAGCTGGTGCCCCAAGACCTCCTGTTCCAATAATAAGAACTTTTGAATTTAGTAATTTTTCTTGTCCCTCAACTCCAACCTCAGACAATAATATATGTCTTGAATATCTTTCTATCTGCTCCTCACTAAAGTCCAAGACTTCCACCTCCCATAAAATATAAAACTTCTATTTCGTCATTTTCTTTTAATACAGTTTTCACAAATTGATCTCTATCCACAAATTCACCATTCAATTGAACTGAAACCATATCTGGCATTTCCACATCTTCGATTTTTAACATTTCAGTCACCGTAACATCATCTTTAATATTTTTTTCTTCGCCATTTACTTTGATATTCATATTTATTCCTCCAATATTTTCATGATTTATTTTAATTTCTCTTGTAATAGCAGTATTTTTTGTTAAATTCATTTCAAAACAAACACTCATAATTTGCAATATTCGCACTTTATCTCTCATACCAAACCTGTATGTTTAATTAATAATATTACATTAGTAAAAACATGTCAATGTTTTTATGTTTTAAGCATATATATTATCTATACTTTATTTATTTTTGAATATAATATATATTTTGCTATTTCTTGATTTTGTTAGTATTATTCATTAATTTAAAATAGGTTTACATTTTAGAGTTAGTTTACATAATCATTGATATGTAAACTAACTTATATTCTTCTAGCCAAAATAATTTTATTTATACTGCCCTAATGATATTTCGCCAAAAAAAATTATGCAGCAAAGGTGTTAGCTTTGCTGCATAATTTTAAATATTATTTTCTACCTTTTGACTACTAAATTATAAATAATAACAAGTATTAATCATAAATGTTTTTGCTAAAATATCTATCCCCTCTGTCAGGCAATATTATAACAATGTTTCCCTTATCAATAGTTTCTGCAAGTTTTATTGCAGCCGCTATTGCAGCTCCAGAAGAACTTCCTACAAATAATCCTTCACGAACAGCAATTAGCTTTACCTTATCTTTAGCCTCATCATCAGTAATTTTAATAACACTTTTAACTAGGTTTAAATCCATAGTGGTTGGAACAAAATTATTTCCTATCCCTTCTATATCATAACAATGTTCCTCTCCACCACCTATGGTTGATCCATCCGGATCTACTAATATACCCTTTATATTTTCATTCTTTTCCTTTAGATATTTCATAACACCACTAAATGTTCCACCACTTCCTGCTCCTGCAAGAAAATAATCAATTTGACCTTCTAATGCATTATATATTTCTGGTCCTGTAGTCTCATAATGTGCTTTTGGATTAGCATCATTTTCAAACTGTTGTAATGAAATAGAATTAGGGATTTCATCCAATAGTTCTTTCGCTTTATTAATGGCACCTAACATGCCATCTTCCCTTGGTGTATTAACAATAGTTGCACCTAATGCTCTCATCAAAGTTAACTTTTCTACTGAAAACTTCTCTGGAACAACAAATATTATATTATATCCTTTGTTTATTGCTGCAAGTGCCACACCTATTCCAGTATTTCCTGCGGTAGCTTCAACAATTGTATATCCCACTTTAAGGATGCCCCTGTCTTCTGCATCCTTAATCATGTAAACTCCAACTCTATCTTTTACGCTACCACCTGGGTTCTCACCCTCAAGTTTTGCGAAAATATTCACCCCTTCTTTTAATCCTAAATTATTTAATTTTATGAGTGGTGTATTTCCTATATTCTCGAGTACACTATTTATATACTTCACTATTTAGTCCTCCCTTATTTGCTACTGCAATAAAAATGCCAGTCTGTGTAAATTCTCCTTTGCTAGAATAGCCTTTACATAATAAATCTGTATTCTCAATATTAACAAGATTAAAACCAGCAGACGTTAACCACTCTTCCATCTGATTATTTGAAAACCCAAGCCATTCGTCAAACATCTCAGTCTTTGCCCATTCGCCACTATGCTCTTGTACATCTGATATTATTAAAGTTCCATCTTTTTTTATTATTCTAAACATTTCCTCTATTGCTTTTTTAGCATCCTTAACATGATGAAGTGCCATATTAATAAAAACCACATCTACAGATTCATCAAACAAAGCCAAGTTGTCTATGGATGATTTTATTGGATACACATTATCAAATTTTTTAGTCTCCATTAATTTTCTTGTTTCTACTAACATATTTACAGATTGATCTATAGAAAATACAATACTTGCATCTAATGCCAGTGCTAATGATAAAAATCCAGTTCCACATCCAAGATCAGCCACAACCTTGTCTTTAATATTTACTTTAGATAAAACCTTGTACTTTAATCTCTCATCAAAATACTCACTTCTTATTACATTCCAACTTTGTGCTATTTCGTTGAAATAATCTACTGATCCCATAATATTACCCCCATATATCTATTTTAAGTTAAATTCAATAGTATTCATATCGGATTAGTTTTATTTCTATTATATGCCATGTTTTGTCTTTGTCAACTCTTCTTTTAAATATTTATATTTTGGTTTATTACGGGATAATCAATAATTATTCTAGCTAAATAGTGATGGTTCATATGGATACTTACCATATTTTATTGCCGCTTTCCGTAGTGCATAAATGTTTTCAGGAGGCGTATCAATTGGGAATCCACATCCCAAAGCAAGTACATATCCTTTAGGATTATCATATGCCTTTTTAAGGCACTCCTTAACATCTTTTTCCACATCAATTGGTCCTCCTAAATACATAGTTGCTGTAGGTTTTACATTACCAATTAGTGTTACCCTATCTCCTACTGTTTTTTTTGCTTCTTCCAAATCTATAACATCATCAAGGCTTAAAGATCCCACACCTGTATCTGCCATTAAAGTCCAAATTTTTTTAGTATTCCCACAAATATGAAGATAAGGTGATCCTTTACCTAACATTTTAATAAGATCAACTATTTCTGTTAAGTATGGAAGAGTAAACTTTTGAAACAAATCTTTACTTATTAAAGTACCTGATGCAGACGGTTCAGCTATTCCTATATCTACATCAAATTTTGCGGCTTCCTTTATAAATGCTATTGTTGTATCAGTTACAAGACGAAGAACTCTATGAATATAATCCGGATTTTTTCTTGTATCACGCAATAATTTTTCTATACTCATAAGATTTCCTGCTGTTGTAAATGGCCCAGGTACTTCTACTGAAACCGGTATTTCCTTTGCAAATTTATCTACAAGTCTTTTCGTAGTTTCTAAAACGAATGGAAATCTACCTGCTTTTACTGGATCAGGTACACTTAGCTTTTCTAAATCTAAAACATCTTTTATAGCATATTCACTAACATAAGGGGCCCCATGATCTGGGAAAATAAGCTTGCTTCCTAATGCCTCAGCAATACCTGCAAGTCCAGGTGAAACACCTGTAGACTCTATACCATATTTTTCATTTGCGGCTATCTGTCCCTCTATAAACTTGTCAGATGAAAAGTTTAGATCTGACACTTTGACACCTATTATAGTTGCTGCATGATCACCTATAAAAATATTACATGGGACTCTGTCAAATGGTCTACCACTAATCATGGCTTCAATTCTTTCCTTTGGTGTCATTTCATCTTTTAACAAAATTTCATTCATATTTTATTTTCTCCTTACTTTTTTAGAAAGATAAACTTTTAACAAAAATCTTATCAAAATTCTCACCATTTGATAATTCAACAACTTCAATGTCCTTTACAACTTTCTCCATTTCAGTTCTATATTCTTTATTTAATAAAAACGCATGACCGCCAGATTTAGATGTATTTCCAACAAAATCTATCTTACCTTCAAACTCTTTTGGCAATAGTCCAATGTTTGTAAGACTTTTTGATCTTAGATGATAGCCAAATGAGCCAGCTATTTGTATTTTATCAACTTCGGTTGCCTCTACATTTTTGCTTAACATAAGAAATTCAATTCCCGATCTTACTGCACCTTTTGCTAACTGAACTTGTCTTATATCCTTTTGAGTAAGAAATATTCCCTCTGCTATTTTAAAAGCATTTTTACCATCTAATTTTACTAATCTCTCACTTAAAATCTCTGGTAAATTAGAATTTTCTATGGAAACAAATCTACCACTTTTACCAATAACTTTGTTTGCAACTAACTCCCCCACAATATCTAAAAGACCACTACCACAAATACCAATTGGATCTCCATCTTCAATGGTCTTGATTTCTATTGACCCATCTTCTTCTATATTGAAATATTCTATAGCACCTCTTTGCGCTCTCATACCATAAGTTATATTCATGCCTTCAAAAGCTGGCCCTGCCGCAGTAGATGTTGATGATAATTTACCATCCCTTGCTATCACCATTTCACCATTTGTCCCTATATCAACAAACAATGTGGTACCTTTTCTCTCTTGAAGCCTTGTTGCTAATATACCAGATGTTATATCTGGACCTACATAGGATGAAATTATAGGAGGTAAATATATTAATCCATTACTTGAAATATTTAATTTATGCTCCTTAGAAATTAAATAACTTCCGCCTCTTATTACTGGAGTATATGGGTATTTGCCTAAAGAATAAGGATTAACATTAGCTGCAAGATGAATCATACATGTATTACCACTAAAAATCACTTCATATATATACTTATTATCTATCCCTGTTTCTTTAGTGTTTTTTTCAATTAATCCGCTTATTTCTTTGATTATTGAAGAATACATTATATTAAGTCCTTTTTCATCCGACGCAAATTTTATTCTAGATAAAACATCTTGAGCATAAATACTTTGTGGATTTAATGCTGAAACTGAATTAATCTCTTCACCTGTACTAATATTAACTAATGTTGCTACTAAAGTTGTAGTTCCGATATCCACAACTACGCCGTAAATTAATGCTGTAGTATCACCCTCCTCTTCGCCTATTATTTCATCTCCTGCATACACATTCGTCTTTCCATTATCTTTATATTCTTTTCTAATAAAACTGTCTAATTGTATATCGAAGCTTTCACCATGATTTAATATTTGTAGCGTCTTATTTGAATTTTTAGATATTATTTCTACATTTATATCTGCCATTACCCTAGCTCCGCAAGCTAATATAAAACCTTGAGCTTTCTCTTTCTCTGACAACTGATGGTTTCCATCTTGAATTATATCCACTAAGTTGCTTAGTTCAACTTTTACCTTGCATTTACCACATACCCCAACTGCATTACATGGTGATTCTATAACGATTCCTACCTTTCTTGCTGCTGTAAGTATTGTAGTTCCTTTTTCCACAGTAACTGACTTATTATTTGTAATAAAATTTACTTTTACCATGAACTAAGACCCCTTCACTATTTTTGTCATTGATTCTATATTTTTTAATGGTGTAGATGTGCTAAGTCCACAAGCTGGTGATATAATGTTAATTCCATCATTTACAAGTCTTGCTGTTTGATTTGCAATTTTTTCTTCATCTCCAAATTCTAAAAGATATGTGCTTACATTTCCCATTGTAGTAAGTCCTTGATATTCGTCTTTAAGTATTTTTAAATTGATAGACGAATCAGTACTTATGGCATCAGATTTAATTTTAGGTATATATTTTTTTACTGCACTCATTTTTCCACATATATGAACAATTACGGGTGTATTCATAGCATGCACCGCATTAATAATTTTATTTAAATATCTAACTGCATATTCGTCAAACATCTTTGGCCCTAATATCTCCCCCGTTGCAGTAGGATCCGCAATAGAAATTACATTTGCTCCATTTTCTATCATTAATGTTGCGAGTTCTATAATATGATTACTTACATAATCAATAACACTATGGGCGATACTTGGATTTTTTCTTAATTCTTTTAAGAAAGAAATAGGATCTACCAAAGAAGCCGCTGTACTAATAGGACCTGTTAGACTTCCGATTACAGGAACATCAGGGTATTTTTTAGACAATGTATAAGTAGCATCAATTATTGAATTAACTCTTTTATTTTTCTCCATTGCCCCTAATTCTTTAAATACTACATCAGATGCTGTAGCAAATACTTCTTTTTGTATTTTAGGTTCACAAAAAAGATTCCCATAATTTATTTCACTTCCTAGAACCTCCGCTTCAACGGTCATGCAAAATGGTATCCCAAAATTTTCAAAGCCTGTATTCTGATGTACATCATTTGCGATCTCAGCCATTATCTTACTGTTATGATGACCTTGTGGAAGTTTATGACCTGTTTTATTCATTACCTCTACAATGGCAGAATTCATCATCCCGCCCGGACAAATTATAGGTGGTCTGTCTACTGTTTGCTTTTTAAATGTGCGTTGTATTCTCTCTTTTGGAGTTAGATCATTCATAAAGCAACTCTCCTTTTGCATTTTATATTGATAATAAATTTTAATGTATCCCAAAGTCTTCTTCTGTAAGAATTCCTAGTGGATCTTTGTTTATAAAATTTGTATCATCCCATGGTCCTCTTATAATCTTTTCAATAAAAGAGGTTTTCCCTTGAATTATTTCATGTTCACAACTAATTAATGAAGCTATTTCTTTTGATTGATTTATTACTTCGTCCTCCGACGGATATCCTGTACGAATAAATAGCACCTTTTTATAGCCGTCATACATCCTGTTTAAAACTCTAAAAGCTTTTTTAGATCCAAATTTTTCAAGAATTCGCTTATGATCGGAAAGTATTGATTTTTCTGTGATCATCCAACCACAACTTAGGTAAAAGGTTCCTACCTCTTTTTTAAAATCACATACACATCCTTCACCTGAACTAAGAAATACAGAAATACAATCATGTACTTTGGGTATTGTAAGCTTACAGTTGCTTGATTTTAACCCATTTGCAGCTCCACCACACAAACCAAAAGCTAAAATAATTCTGTCATAATCCACAGATCTATCAATAATATTTTGGAGCTCAGTGCCTAGTTTTTGAGGATAAAGATGGTAATCCATCGATACAAACTCAAAGTCCTCATCAGCTAATGGCTTTATTGATAACATCTCTTCTTTCATAACCTCACAAGCTATTACTTTTATCTTCATTCTATATCTCCTTACAAATCACATAACTAGATTAAAAAATATTTATTAAGCTTTCAATCTTTAAGTTAATTCCTATTACACAAATTCGCCCCGTATAATCTGGCCTAACCTCCCTTACCTCAAATTGTTTTGGTAAATAATCAAACTGGATCCACTTATTCTCATCTACCTGTAGTATTCCTTTCGCTCTCACTATTTTTCCATACAATTTTTCATCTTTCAAATTATTAAATATACGCTTTAGTTCTTCAATGTTGTAAACTTTAGGTGTTTCAATTCCCCAACTGCTAAAGATATCTTCTGCCAATATTTTTCTTGCAATTCGAAATTTTGCTTTCGCTTTTGGAATTTTAATTATATTTACTTCGTTAAATAATTCTTGTCTACCATTCTTTTCTGAAGCCATAATAATATTATTCCCACTTAAAACATCCCAAGGCGTTGTTATAATATTTGCTTTTTTATTCAACTTCTTTATTTTCGAAATTACATTTTGTAATTCCTCATAATTAACACTTTGTGTTCGACTTAGCACTATAGTATTCGCATAGATAATTTGATCCTTGTAAAATTCGCTGAAGAAGTCAATAAAATCTTCATACATTGTGACATCAACAACAGTAGTAACCATATTTATAATTACATTATTCTTGATTTCAAATTTTTTTACAATATCAAGTATTTCTGATAACTTTCCCACACCTGATGGTTCAATAATAATTCTTTTTATTTTATTTGAATCAATAATATCTTGAATTGTGTTATTAAAATCATTAAAAGTTGAACAGCAAATACATCCCTCATTTATTTCCTTAACCTCAATATTATATTTTTTTAAAAAAATCCCGTCTATACCTATTTCGCCAAACTCATTTTCAATAATGACAACTTTTTTATTATATAAATCTTCATCTATTAATTTTTTTATTAATGTTGTCTTTCCTGCACCAAAAAAGCCAGAAAAAATATCAATTTTTATCTTATCTTCCATATCTTCTTGATGCCTCAACCATCGCAGCTGCACTAAGTAAATTACCATTAGGAGGAAATTCACAACCAGTTGAAAGAATGAACCCCGCATCATTTTTCCTAAATAAGTCAATTTGGCTTTTACAATCTTCTAATACCTCATCAGTAGACATGTTAAGTCCAGTAGTTGCTGGATCTGAGTATCCAATAGTAATGACTTTCTTTCCCCATGTTTTTGCATGTTCCTCCCATGTTTTAGAGCCATGTGCAGGATGTGCTACAGATATTGCTATAGGATTAGACCATTTTATTACCTCTTCAAAATACACTCCATCACCACAATTGTGTATTGATACTGCTGCACCTGCCTCCCTTATCGCATCAGCAATACGTTTAAGATACGGGCCTTCAAACTTCTCCCATGTTTTCTTGCTAAGTACTGTTGACGAAGAATATAATGGATCAATGCACACAGAGTGAGCCCCTGCATCTACTTGTGCTTTAGCATATTCTACAAGTACATCAGTTATAATATCAACTGCAGCTAGTACCTCTTGCGGATGACGAATAAGATCCGTAAATAAATTTTTATGTCCTCTCATCTGAGATAATACGCCAAGAGGACCATATATGAAACCAAGAATTGCTACTTCATTCCCTTTTGCCTTAGACAGACCTTTTATAATATCAATAACTTGTTTCATACGTTTTGTCTCGCGAGGATTTATTTTTTTAACCTTGTTATATTCATCAGTTGCATTAATTAATTGATTATTAAAATCAGGGTATGCTGTACTATACTTTGGAAAAAGTAATTCTTGTCCAAAATCAGCAGCTTCAACAGAAAGATCTACAAGCAATAGAAATGCATCCTGTCCTATTAATTCCTGAGCTGCAAGCAAACTTTTAGTTGCTACTTCTGCATCATTAGACCATTTATCATATCTTGTACCTAATACTCTATATGAAGCACCACAAACTAGTGGAACAGCCGCAATTCTGTCTACATCCTTACGTGCAAGCGTTAAAGATACCCGTTCAAGTGAAGTTAGTTCATCTTTTCTTTGTATAAGTGACATATTATTTTCCCCCTATTCTTTTAAAATTAAGACAACTTTAAGTTAAAATGAGTTCTATGCTTGCACTAACCTTTTAGCAAGTTTTACAGCTTCTGCCGCATTTACTGAATATCCATCTGCTCCAATTTTATCTGCATATACTTGAGATATTGGTCCTCCACCTATCATAACCTTAAAATTTTCTCTTATATTTTCTTTATTAAGAATCTCAATTACTTCACTCATACCTTCCATTGTAGTAGTCATAAGCGTAGAGATTACTATTATTTTGGCTTTTTCTTCTTTTGCCTTTTCTACAAAAACAGATGGTGGAACATCTCTTCCTAGATCAATAATATCAAAACCAGCAGTTTCAAGCATAATTTTTACAAGATTTTTACCAATGTCATGAGTGTCACCTTCAACAACACCTATAATTACCTTTTGTTTGTCCTTATTATCTTTAGCTTTTAGATGTGGCTTAAGTACATCTAAACCTGCGTACATAGCATCAGAGCATAACAAAAGTTCTGGAACAAAATACTCCTCTTCATCAAAAAGTTTTCCTGCTTGATCCATACCTTCTGACAATCCATTTACTATAGCCTCATAAGCATCCAAGTTTTCAGAAATGACCTGTTCACAAATTTCTACTGTCTCCTCTTCCTCCATATTTACTACAGTATCAGCTAATTTCTTATACAGTTCCTCTTTGTTGATTGACATTTTTTAACCCCCATTTTATTATTGGCATTTTCCTACTACATTTCCCAATGATTATATTTTTAAAGTCAAAAAAGCAATGCCCCCTATTATAGAGGCGTCGCTTTTAAACTTCGCTGTCCCACTCTAATTGATTATAAATATGAATTAAATCCAAGCACAAAATGCTTTATCGCTTTAACGGGCGAACCCGTAGTCCCCTACTTTAATTTCAGGTCCATACTCCAAAGGGCACTTCATATATATTCAGGTGGAAACTTCTCAGCAGCGCTTCCTCTCTGTACCCGTTCAATATAATACTTTCCTTCTTCATCGCATCTCATAGTATTCATATAGGATTAGTTATAATTTTATTATATGCTATATTAAATTTTTGTCAAGTCATTTTTTCAAGTATTTAAACATTTAACTTTAATCCTATATTTGTATTCTTTAATGTAATTTTGTGGTATATGCTTAAAAACTTACTATTAAATCTTTATTATTATATAAGAAGTTTTAGACGACTTAAAGTTCCAGGATTGTTCCACAATTCGGGTATAATAAAAGAAAGGCCATTATTCTTATGGCCTTTCTTTGTTGTACATTATTACTTATCTATATAAACAATTAACTTGCATACTATAATTCACTTTTTTTAAGTGCTTGTTCTATATCAGCTATTATGTCATCTGGATCTTCTAGCCCGACACTAAATCTTAGATGTCCATTTTGAAATTCCTTTGGATAGAAATGATTTCTTTCATCCGTTGGTCCAGTATAAACTATAAGACTTTCATCATGACCTATAGAAACCGCAGAAATTATGAGTTCTAAAGAATTTACAAACTTATTATGGGTTGTAACATCTGCCTTAAGTCCAAAGGACATTACTCCTGAGAATGCACTCATCTGTTTCTTTGCTATTTCATGTTGTGGATGACTTTTTAGTCCCGGATAAGCCACAAAACTTATTGATGGATGTGCTTCAAGAAATTTAGCTATCTTCAAGGCACTTTCACTATGTTGCCTCATCCTTAGAGATAGTGTCACAGCTCCCCTCATTATTAGCCATGCATTGAATGGACTTATTGCACCTCCTATGTTTACCATAGCCTCACGTTTTATTTTATCTATTAATTCTTTTTTTCCTATTACCGCACCACCCATAGCATCTCCATGTCCATTAATATATTTTGTAAGGCTATGAATAACTAAATCCGCTCCGAGTGCCAATGGCTGCTGCAAATAAGGTGTTCCAAAAGTGCTATCAACACTTAAAAGTACTCCAGCCGCTTTTGCTATTTTCGCTATTTCCTCTATATCACTTACTCTGGTAGTAGGATTTCCAGGTGTTTCTATATGTATAAGCTTTGTATTGGGTCTTATAGCTGCTTTAATTTCCTCTAGATTTGTTGTATCTACAAGACTTACTTCTGTACCATATTTCTCTGGAAAATATTGATTTAGTAGCCTGTAGACAGCTACATAGGAAACATTTGTACATATTATATGTGAATCTGATTTAAGGAAAGTAAAGAATACTCCTGCAAGGGCTGCTACCCCCGTAGCTAAAACCACACAATCTTCTCCGCCTTCAAGAGTAGCTAATTTTTCCTGTAAATATATTTGATTTGCAGATGTAGTTCTAGTATAGATTAATTCATCCGTGCCACTCCAATTAAGCTTAGATGCATCATCTGGCAGCCTGTAGCTGTTTGCCATAGTTAATGGTCTTCTAATCGCTCCTGTTTCTTTGTCAATACCATTGCCAGCATGAACACAATTTGTTATGAATTTTGAATATCTTTTATTAGTCATTACAATTCCTCCTTGGAAATTATGTTTGAAAAATCTCGTACCACATTTCTTATACTCATCTTTATTTCCTTTGATTAAAACATATTTACAATCTAATAAAATTTAGGCTTCACTATTTTGGGTAATAAAAAGCTGCTCTCACATAAGGAGAGCAGCATAATTAACTTTAGTAAACAATATAATGTCCAATAAAATTTGCTAACATCCTTATCTTTCAGATTTTACAATCTGATGGAATTTACACCATTGCATTAAAAAATGCTGGTTGTCGGGTATCATCGGGCCAGTCCCTCTACCTCTCTCGATAAGTCATATTTAGTTTTAAATAATACTTTATATTATATTGTTTTATCAAGTGCCTGTTTTAAATCGTATATAATATCGTCTATACCTTCAACACCAATTGAAAGTCTTATTAAATCTGGAGTAACTCCAGCTGCTTTTTGTTCTTCTTCATTAAGTTCTGCATGTGTTGTGCTAGATGGGTGAATTACAAGTGATTTTGCATCAGCAACATTTGCTAGTAATGAGAATAGTTCTACGCTATTAATAAATTTCTTTCCAGCCTCAAGTCCACCTTTTATTCCAAAAGTGAATATTGATCCTGCCCCCTTAGGTAGATATTTTTTAGATAATTCTTTATATTTACTTCCTTCAAGTTCTGGGTAATTAATCCATGCTACTTTGGGATGCTTACTTAAGAATTCAACTACTTTTTTAGCGTTTGATACATGTCTCTCAACTCTTAAAGACAATGATTCTAGTCCTTGAAGAAATAAGAATGCACTCTGAGGGCTAAGGGTTGCACCAGTGTTACGTAGAAGTTGTACTCTAGCCTTTAAAGCAAATGCAGGAGCACCTAAATCTGCATATACAAGGCCATTATAGCTTTTATCTGGAGTTGTAAAATCTGGGAACTTGCCACTTGCCCTCCAATCAAATTTACCTCCATCAACTATAACTCCACCAATAGTAGTTCCATGACCACCAATGAATTTTGTTGCAGAATGGATAACTATGTCTGCTCCAAACTCAATTGGGCGTGAGAGGAACGGAGTTGCAAATGTACTGTCAATAATAAGTGGTATTTTATTCTCGTGAGCAATATTTGCTACTGCTTCTATGTCTAAAACATTTATTTTGGGATTTCCTATTGTTTCACCATAAAGTGCCTTTGTTTTATTTGTTATTGCTTTTCTAAAGTTTTCAGGATCATCTGGATCAACAAAAATTACGTTAATTCCAAGTTTTCTAAGAGTAACATTAAATAATTCATAAGTACCACCATATAACGTACTTGCTGATACTATTTCATCACCCGCACTAGCTACATTAAGTATTGAATAGAATATTGCAGCAAGTCCTGATGCTGTAGCGAGTCCTGCCACACCACCTTCAAGTTCTGCTACCCTCTTTTCAAAAACGTCTGTAGTTGGATTCATTATTCTTCCGTACACATTTCCAGGTTCTTTTAATTGAAATAAGTTTGCTGCATGATCTGCATTTTTAAAAACAAAAGATGATGTTTGATAAATTGGAACTGCCCTTGATCCTGTAGTAGGATCTGGAACCTGCCCAGCATGTACTTGTAATGTTTCAAAACTAAATTTTCTCTCGCTCATAATAATTTGTCCCCTTTTTATAAGTTATTTTTGATTTTAATATTTTGTATGATAAAAATACCGCTATGATTTAAAACTTTTAAATAAAACAAAATCCCCCTATAGGCTAGCTATAGAAGGATAATTTACCTGTCTATTAGCTTCCCATCTTCAAGGTTTAAACCTACTGGAATTAGCACCTTTAATTTAAATTAGGTTGCCGGGTTTCATAGGGCCAGTCCCTCCACCACTCTTGATAAGAAGTTTTTATTTAGTTGTACTTTTAACATTATTCGCTATGATTATAAATTTTTTATACTTACTATTAAGTGTTGCATGTTATTAATACCAAGTATTCATATATGTTTATTTGTATGTTGTTATTATAATAATACTATTTTAATATAATGTCAAGAATATTATTGATTTTTTTGTAAATAATATGATTAATTAAAGTTGTTTTTCTATAAATTCTATTGTACTATCAATTACCTGTTCTTCCCACTCACGTTTGTCAAAGGTATGATTTGCTCCGTTAATCACTTTAAATAAAGAGGAATCTCCCCAAAAATCGATATACTTTTGCGATGCACTTAATGAAACTACATCGTCTTTGTCTCCATGGATTATAAGAGATTTTTTATCATATTCAGCTGCTTTTTCATATATTTTTATATTTTTAACATTATCCACAAATTTCGTCCCTACAAGTAATCCTTCAACATCAAAATAGCCATTTTGCATAAATTCCTCAAAACCCGCCCCAATATAATGTTTCTCTAAAATTATTTCACCCATATTTCCTGCAGGTGCCCATAAGCACAATGTTTCTATATCACTTTTCCTTTCTCCTGCAAGCATGCTAGCAATCGCACCTCCCATGCTTAACCCTACAATTCCAATTCTGTCATTATCTACAAAATCTAATGTTCTTACATAATTTAAAATGTTATTTGCATCTTTTAACTCGGTATCCATAGTCATATCTATAAAATCTCCATCACTTTCACCACTTCCTGCGAAGTCAAACCTTATACACGCTATTCCAGCCTTTTCAAGTAATCTAGATAACTTTACAAATATGAAGTGTGGACCCATTTTATCACCACAAAACCCGTGAAATATTATAACTATCGGTACCTTATTATTTATATTTTCAGGAATATGAAGCATGCCCCTAAGCCTTAAATTCTCACTATCAATTTCAACTACCTTCTGCATTCAAGTATGCCCCCTTTTATTGTTATATTTTTATGTATTTAAACTCTATTTATACCACTAATGAACTTTCAACACAGGACCATGAGCGTTTTGAATATATAGTCTTTATACCAAGCCTTTTCGACTCTTTTTTTATATGATTACTTACTCCATGGCTAACAAAATCGGTTAAAACTAAAATTAAATCAATGTCTTTAGGAATTTCGATACATTTATGTTTGTTCTTACGACCACTTATGTGTTTAGATACACAATATCCATATTTACAAAGATTGCAATTTATTACTTCAATATTATCCCCACCTACAATTAACATACTCATAGCCCTCGCCATTCAAGAATCCTCTAACCCCCTATTCTCAAATAGTTTTCACCGCCTTCCTCTTACTGTTATATTTTTTGAACTTTCAAACTATTCAATACCTACTATTCCTAGTATATTACTATGTTTCAACCGGAATTGCAACATATTTATAAAAAAATAAACTATTGACATATTTTTATTTAGGAACTAATATATTAACTATTACATATCATATTAAACATACCGCAATACTAGGATTGTGAAATAATTAATATAAGGGGGACAAAATGAAAAATTCAAAAGTTTTCAAATTTTCAATCGCATTATTACTAGGTATCTCAATTATTGGGACATTTTCAGGCTGCTCATCAAAAGAAACAAAAGGTGAGGCTGTTAATGTTAGAGTTGGATATTTTCCAAACATAACCCATGCACAAGCGCTTGTAGGCCGCGATCAAGGTACTTTTCAAAAGGCTATAGGAGCAGCGAACAAAATAGATTGGAAACTATTTAATGCAGGACCCGCAGAAGTAGAGGCACTTTTTGCAGGAGCTATAGATATTGGATATATAGGACCCGGACCAGCTATAAATGCTTTTGTAAAATCTAAAGGTGATGTTCAAATTATTGCAGGCGCAACTGATGCAGGAGCAATATTTGTCTCTAGAAAAGGCATAATTATTAAGAATTTAAAAGATTTAAGTGGCAAGAAAATCGCAGTTCCTCAGTTTGGAAACACTCAAGATTTAACTCTTAGGAAAATATTATCTGACAATGGACTTAAAGATAAAACAAAAGGTGGAACCGTAGAAGTAAGGCAGGCAGAGAACGCAGATATTTTAGCCTTACTACAAAAGGGAGATATAGATGCAGCTTTAGTACCTGAACCTTGGGGATCAAGGCTAATTAAAGAGGCAAGTGCAAATATTATTTTAGATTATAAAGATGTATTTAGAGAAGGAAAATATACTACTGCTGTAGTAGTTGTTAGAACTGAATTTTTAAAGGATCATCCACAAATTGTTGAAGCTTTTATAAAAAATCACGTAGAGACAACTGAATATATTAATAAAAATCCAGATAAAGCTAAGGAAATAGTAAATAAACAAATCACTGAATTAACTAAAAAATCAATATCTAATGATGTTTTAGATGCTGCTTTTAAGCGATTAACAATTACAAATGATCCTGAAAAAGACTCAGTACTTGATTTTGTTAAATCATCAGTTAAAGAAGGTTTCTTAAAATCCGAACCCGATACTAAGGATTTATTTAATATTACTGTTTTAAATAAAGTTTTAAAAGAAAAGGGTCTAGCTCAAATAAAATAATACAGCTAATACACACATATTAAATTAAAGGCATACCTTCTCAAAAAAAGTATGCCTTTAATTTATTCTAAATTTCTGTATCTATTCATTAACAACGATTACTTTATTAACTAATTTGCCTATATTCTCAATATAACATTCTACGATATCTTCATTTTTCAAAACCTTAGGTGGATCAAATCCTAGACCAACACCACTTGGAGTGCCTGTACTAATTATATCACCTGGTTTTAAAGTAAGCCCTTTTGACAAATCACTAATGATATATGGTATATCAAAAATTAAATTTCTTGTATTGGAATTTTGCCTTAATTCTCCATTAACGCTACATATTATATTTAGCTCTGTAGGAAATTTAATTTCGCTTTTATGGACTAGACATGGTCCCATAGGGCAAAATGTGTCTAAACTTTTCCCTTTAAACCATTGAATGTGCTTTCCTTGCAAATCTCTAGCTGAAACATCATTAACTATAGTGTAGCCAAAAATGTGTTCTTCTACATTCTCTGGTTTAATATCAGTTCCTTCTTTTCCAATTACTACCGCGAGCTCTACTTCATAATCTACCTGAGCTGTAACTTTTGAAGAAAATTTAATAAAATCACCACTTCCAATTGCAGGTGATGCTACTTTAGTAAAATATATAGGGTATTCTGGAATACCAGTACCTGATATTTTAGTTTTTTTAATTTCTTTTACATGATCTACATAATTTTTGCCAAGGCAAAATATATTTCTTTTGGGGTTTGGTATTGGAGCAAGTAATTGAATTGAATTTAATGATACATAATTAAAATTATTACTACTAATAGCATTTTTAATTTTTTCCACTGTGTTTTCTTCAAAACTTTCTATTAGTTCAGTCATAGAACTAACACTAGCTTTACCTAATGCATTGTATATTTCATTGATATATATAACCTTTTGTCCAATAATAATTCCTACGCTTTCCTTACTTTTGTTAATATACGTAACAAATTTCATAATTAAAAGACCCCTTTATACTTTTTAAAATTTCAACTCAGTTTTAATAAAATTATATCAATAAACAGCAAAAAAGTCTTTTTTTTATAAAAAAAGACCAACTTAATGTAATTAAGCTGATCTATTAATATTAAATTATTTATTATACCGTAGGGCATCTCGACCTTCAGCACCATTGCTGATTCTTATAATATTTTTAACATCATAAACAAATATTTTTCCATCACCCATTTTCCCTGTATGAAGTACCTTCTTTGCTGTTTCTACAACTAATTCTACAGGAATATCACAAACTATTACTTCTACTTTTATTTTAGGTAGAAGATTAATATCTAAGGCAAGACCACGATAAAATTCTTTATGGCCCTTTTGCATGCCACATCCTAAAACGTTAGATACAGTCATTCCACTAACACCAATTTCATTTAAAGCGTCCTTCAACTCATCAAATTTACTCGATGATGTAATAATATCTATCTTTGAAAATTTTTCTTCCATACCCGTACCCCCTTTTATTTTAACTTATTTCATTAAATATCTATTCCACCATAAGCCTCTTCACCATGTAGTGAAACATCTAGTCCTTCCATTTCTTCTTCACTTGTTACTCTTAAACTCATAAATATACTTATAACTTTTAATATTATAAATGTCATTATTGCTGAGTATGCAATAATTGCTACAATTGCAATCAGTTGAATTCCTACTAATTTAATATTACCATATATTAATCCATTTGCGCCAGCAGAATTTATAGCTTTTGAAGCAAAAATACCAGTAGCTAGTCCTCCCCAAATGCCTCCAATTCCATGACACCCAAAAGCATCTAAGGAATCATCATAACCGAATCTTTGTTTAAATACCGTTACGCTAAAGAAACATAACATGCCTCCAACTCCTCCTATTAATAACGATGCCATAGGACTTACAAAACCAGCACCTGGTGTTATTGCAACAAGTCCTGCAACCATACCACTTGCAATACCCAGTGACGTAACCTTTTTTCTAGCTACTACCTCACATATACTCCAAGATATAATACCTGCAGCAGCAGATGTATTAGTTGTAATAAATGCATTTAATGCTACACCATTTATTGCTAGTGCGCTCCCAGCATTAAATCCAAACCATCCAAACCACAAAATTCCAGCGCCTAACATTGTCATAGGAATATTATGAGGAGTAATTGTTTTTAACTTTTTTCTCTTTCCTATTACGAGTGCTGCAACGAGTGCTGAAATACCCGAACTTATTTCAACAACATATCCCCCTGCAAAATCTAATACTCCTAGATTTTTAAGCCATCCACCAGCACCCCATACCCAGTGTGCAATTGGATCGTAAACTATTATTGACCATAGTAAAATGAATACTGTAAAAGCGAAAAATTTCATTCTCTCAGCAATTGCTCCTGAAATTATAGCGGGAGTAATTATTGCAAACATAAGCTGAAATAACATAAATACTGATTGTGGAATGGTAGTCGCATAATTATTATTTGGAAGAAATCCCACTCCTTGCAATCCAATAAATTGAAAATTACCAATAAGTCCAGCAAAATCTTTTCCGAAACATAACGTATACCCTATTAAAATCCATTGAATTGATATAATAGCCATTGCCGCATAACTGTGTACTGTAATACTAAGTACATTTTTTCTTCTTACCATTCCCCCATAAAATAAAGCGAGTCCTGGAGTCATTAACATTACTAATAAAGTTGAAAAAATTACAAATGACATATCTGCAGCATTTATTGCCTTCATAGAAATTCCTCCTAATTAAATATTATTCCTAAATGCAAAAAAAAATTTCATTGCAGTTGCAATGAATTTTTGCTTGCCAATAAGCGTCATTTTACTTAATTTTGTGACAAAAGTCAAGCTTTTTTGTTTTATTAATCAAATTACAATTTAGTGATACTATTTATTTTTTTAATATATTCTTCATAGCTATTATTTTATGTAGAGCCTTATTATCAAAAAAGTATAACAACTAAAAAGCAGACCAACTTAATGCAATTAAGTTGGTCTGCTTTTCTTTAATTCTAAGTGCAATTATTTGTTATACCGAAGAGCATCTCGTCCTTCAGACCCATTGCTGATTCTTATAATGTTTTTCACATCATAAACAAATATCTTTCCATCACCCATTTTACCTGTGTGTAGTACTTTTTTTGCTGTTTCCACAACCAAGTCCACTGGAATATCACACACTATTATTTCTACCTTTAATTTAGGTAAAAGATTAATATCTAAAGCGAGTCCTCGATAAAATTCTTTGTGACCCTTTTGAATTCCACATCCTAAAACATTTGACACAGTCATGCCGCTGATGCCAATTGCGTTTAAGGCTTCCTTCAATTCCTCAAATTTGCTTGAAGATGTAATAATATCTATCTTTGAAAATTTTTCTTCCACTATCATAACCCCCTTTTATTTTATAAAGCTATTATAAATACACTTATAAACATTTCCATCTATTTTTTAGTATGAATCATTCTTTCCTTTATAGAACTTGATATTTCAATATTATCAGGATTTAATGCGAAATCTGGGTACGCAAGCATTCCCATCTCTGGAACATCTAAACCATCTATTTCTACCTGTGCAGATACTCTAAGCCCCATTGTTTTATCAAGCACCTTATAAAACAAATAAGATAATCCAAATCCCCAAACAATCAATACTGCAACACATATAAGTTGAGCCTCTAATTGTTTGAATCCACCACCGTAAAATAAGCCAATAACTCCACCTTTAATTCCATTTAAACCATCGCCGTAGGTCCCATCTGCAAACAACCCTACAGCGATTACTCCAAATACCCCATTAACACAATGAACAGATATTGCACCAACAGGATCATCAATTTTGAATTTATCTTCAAATACTCTTACTGATATACATACAAGTATTCCAGAAATAATCCCAATTATAAAAGATGATATTCCATTTACAAATGCACAGGGAGCTGTTATTGCAACAAGTCCTGCTAAAGCTCCATTACACATCATTGACGGATCAGGTTTCCCATATCTTAACCACATATACATCATTGCTGTAAATCCACCTACAGCTCCTGCAATCATTGTGTTAGTTGCAACTATTGCTAGTCTTAAATCAGTAGCATTAGTTGTACTCCCCGCATTAAATGCAAACCAACAGAAAAACAAGATTATAGTTCCGACTATTGCCATTGGTATATCATGTCCAGGAAATGCGACTGCTGTTCCATCTTTTCTAAATTTACCAATTCTAGGTCCTATAACAATTGCACCTGCAAGTGCCATCATACCTCCCATTGAATGTACTACTGCCGATCCAGCAAAATCCACTGCACCATGTCCAAGTCCTAGCTTTACACCCATTTGAGAAAGCCAACCGCCACCCCACATCCAATTACCAAATAGAGGATAAAATATCATTGATACGAAGAAAGAATTTATTACAACTACTGAATATTTAACTCTTTCCGCCATTGACCCAGTTGGTATTGTACAAGTTGTATCCATAAATACCATTTGGAAGAAGAATAATGCATACACCCCTACATCATAAGTTCCTCCACTTGCAAGTGCCAATCCTTTTGTACCAAATATACCCCACCCGGCTATAGATACTTCATGATTTAGTGTTGCTACTCCAGATCCAAGTGAGGCCCAACCTCCGACCCCTCCAAATTGAATTGCAAATCCAACTAAGAAATATCCTATTGCACCAACTATAAATACCATAAAATTCATTGCCATTGTATGCAAGGCATTTTTAGATCTACAGAAACCTGTTTCTACCATTGCAAATCCACACTGGAAGAAGAATATTAACATTCCCGTCATTAGAACCCATACATAATTAACACCCAATGTATTTTTTGCAATTTGTGTTGTTATTTCACTAGATGTTGGTTTACCAGCAATCTGTGCTGTTATCTGATTAACCGTAGCCGCTTTTACACCTGTTGGATCTCCGCTTGCCCCTTCTGCAAATACAACAACTGAAAAAATGCTTATAAATAATACCGTTAACAAAGTGATTATAGAAATTTTCGTCATCTTTTTCATTTAATATCCCCCCTATCTTCATTCTTGTTTATCATTTTTTTATTCGTTTAAAATTTGACCAAGAAAAAGTGGTTCCCTTCTCATTAATTTCAGTCTTTAGTTTTAAAATCATTTTATAATAGCGTGATGAAAAATATAAAACTGTTAGTCCAACAATTGCACCTGGGATATTAGTATTAATAATTTTGAAAGTTATCTTAAAATAAATACTGTATGCAATAAACAGGACTCCTGAAAGTAATATTAAAGTATTTAAAACCATTAATGTAATAATAGAATATTTTTTTTTCATACAATTCCTCCCCTAGATTCTTGTTATTATTAATTAGTTTTATATAACCTCCTCTTTGTTTTTACTTCTTTAGTAAGTTATGATTATTATTACCATTTATATAGCAAATAATATAATATTTATAATATCACCATTTTCAGTTAATTGCAATATATCTTTTAATATTAATCATTTTTTTATTTTATTCTGTATTAGTTTGAATTAAACGTATTAAATATAGGCTTTTTTCAAATAAGTATATTCAAAATGATTTTAAGCTAGTATAAATTCATCAAATATTTTTTTGAAATTTTTATTACCTATAACAACAAGTATCCATTATGACAACAATATGCCTTTGCTTAAAAACAAAAGTGCTTTCTACGATTTAATTAAATCGTAGAAAGCACTTTTGTTTTTTATATAATTAAATCGATATATTACTTTTTAATATTATCATTTGTTATATCGTAGAGCATCTCGCCCTTCAGCACCATTACTTATTCTTATAATGTTTTTCACATCATAAACAAATATTTTTCCATCCCCCATTTTCCCCGTGTGTAGTACCTTTTGTGCTGTTTCCACAACCAATTCTACTGGAATATCGCACACTATTATTTCTACCTTCAATTTCGGTAAAAGATTAATATCTAAAGCGAGTCCTCGATAAAATTCTTTGTGGCCCTTTTGAATTCCACATCCTAAAACGTTAGATACAGTCATACCACTTACACCAATCGCATTTAGAGCTTCTTTTAATTCTTCAAATTTACTTGAAGATGTAATAATATCTATTTTTGAAAATTTTTCTTCCATAATAGTACCCCCTTTTTTATTAAATATCTATACCACCATAAGCTTCCTCACCATGTTGAGAAATATCTAATCCATCGCTTTCTTCATCTGCTGTTACTCTTAAGCTCATAAATTTACCAAGTACCTTCAATATAATAAAGGTCATTATTGCTGAGTATGCAATTGTTGCTACAATTGCTATTAGTTGAATTCCTAGCAATTTAATATTGCCATGAATTAAACCATTTGCACCAGCAGAATTTATAGCCTTTGAAGCAAAAATGCCAGTAGCTATGCCTCCCCAAATCCCTCCAATCCCATGACAACCAAAAGCATCTAATGCATCATCATATCCAAATTTTTGTTTAACTACAGTTACGCTAAAGTAACATATTATGCCGCCTATTCCACCTATCAATATGGAAGACATCGGACTTACAAAACCTGCACCAGGTGTTATAGCAACTAATCCTACAACTATACCACTTGCAAGCCCAAGCGATGTAACTTTCTTTCTAATAATTAACTCACATGTACACCAAGCTAGTGCAGATGCCGCAGCAGATGTATTAGTTGTAATAAATGCATTAAGTGCTACACCATTTACAGCGAGTGCACTTCCTGCATTAAATCCAAACCATCCAAACCACAAAATCCCTGCTCCAAGAAGTGTCATCGGAAGATTGTGTGGAGTAATTGATTTTAATTTTTTTCTCTTTCCTATTACAAGTGCTACAACAAGTGCAGATATACCTGAACTTATATGAACTACATTTCCACCTGCAAAATCTAGTGCTCCCAAATTTCTAAGCCATCCACCTGCACCCCATACCCAATGTGCAATTGGATCATAAACTAATGTTGTCCATACTAAAATGAACACTGCAAATGCAAGAAATTTCATTCTCTCAGCAATTGCTCCTGAAATTAAAGCAGGTGTAATTATTGCAAACATTAACTGAAATAACATAAATACTGATTGTGGTATCGTAGTTGCATAGTCTGCATTTGGAAGAAAGCCTACACCATGCAATCCAAGAAACTGAAAATTACCAACAAAACCAGCAAAATCTTTTCCAAAACATAAAGTATAACCAATTAAAACCCATTGAAGCGATACAATTACCATTGCTGTATAACTGTGTACTGTAGTACTAAGTACATTTTTTCTTCTCACCATTCCACCATAAAATAAAGCAAGTCCAGGTGTCATTAACATTACTAATACCGTTGCAAAAATCATAAATGACGTATCTGTCGTATTTATTGCGTTCATAAAAATTCCCCCTAATTAAATATTATTATTCCTAGCTTTTAAAAATTCGTATTGTAGTCACAATGAATTTTTGCTTACCATTAGAAATCATTTTACTAACTTTTGAAACATAAGTCAAGTATTTTAATATTCTGTTAATTCTATTTCTTTAACGAATAACCTGCCAATTCTAGGTGCATTAACGCAAAAGCAACATATAAATTCGAATGTAATCATTAACATTTATATATTTAATTTAATTTTAAAAACTAAATTATTGCATGTTATCATTAAATTTAATTCATTTTATATATAATCCCTTTTGTAATACTCATATATTCCACTTGTACATAAACTTCAATATGGATTTATGGTTTATTTAACATATAAAACCCAAGTTTTCAAATAAAATATAACAACATTGTTAGTTATGTTAGATTAATAGGTTTCAGTTTATTTGCAAAATTTATTTAATAAAAATCACTCTCGACTAATTTGTTATGGTGTAGCATATCACCACAAGTTCTTACCACTGATCATTGTTATCAAAACTGGCTTTTAAAAAGTTGAAAAATCGTTCTATAAATGGTAGAATATATAATAGATAAATGCAATTTTTATAAAATTGTATATATTGATAACTATTAATTTTAAAATTCAACTTATATTTATTTATTTATTATATTTGAGGAGGCCATAAAGTGAGTTTATTATCAAGTTTGACTCAACAAGTTATTAATAAAAACCCAAACGAGCCAGAATTTCAACAGGCTGTAAAAGAAATACTAGAATCGCTAGAACCAGTTGCTGCAGCTCATCCTGAATGGATGGAAGCTGGAATATTTGATAGAATTGTAGAGCCTGAGAGACAAATTATATTTAGAGTTTCCTGGATAGATGATAAGGGAGTAGTAAATGTAAACAGAGGTTTTCGTGTCCAATTTAATAGTGCTATCGGACCTTACAAAGGCGGTTTAAGACTTCATCCTTCAGTTAATCTTAGTATTATTAAATTTCTTGGATTTGAACAAACTTTTAAAAACTCCTTAACTGGTCTACCAATTGGTGGTGGTAAGGGTGGAAGTGACTTTGATCCTAAGGGAAAATCTGATAGAGAAATAATGAGATTTTGTCAGAGTTTTATGACTGAGCTTTCAAAACATATTGGAGCTGATACTGACGTTCCTGCTGGTGATATTGGTGTTGGTGGCAGAGAGATTGGTTTTATGTATGGTCAATATAAAAGGCTTAGAAATGAATTTACAGGTGTATTAACAGGTAAAGGATTATCTTATGGTGGAAGTCTTGTTCGTACAGAAGCCACCGGATATGGTATGTGTTACTTTGTTGAAGAAATGCTTAAAGCTACAAAAAATTCCTTTAAAAATAAAACAGTTGTAATTTCTGGTTCAGGTAATGTTGCAATATACGGAGCTGAAAAAGCTATACAGCTAGGTGCAAATGTAGTTGCATTAAGTGATTCAAATGGATACATATATGATCCTACTGGAATTAAACTAGATACAGTTAAAAAAATTAAAGAAGTTAATAGAGAAAGGATAAGCGAATATGTTAAATACCATCCTACTGCAGAATATCATGAAGGTTGCTCAGGAATTTGGAAAATAAAGTGTGATATTGCACTTCCTTGCGCTACTCAGAATGAAATAAATGAATCCTCTGCAAAAACTCTTATAGCGAATGGATGTATAGCAGTTGGAGAAGGTGCAAATATGCCTTCCACTTCAGAAGCAATTAATGTATTCTTGAAAAGCAAGATTCTTTTTGGACCTGCTAAAGCAGTTAATGCAGGCGGCGTTGCTACCTCAGCACTTGAAATGTCACAAAACAGCATAAGATACTCATGGACATTTGAAGAAGTTGATAATAAATTAAAGACTATAATGTCAGATATTTATATTAAAGCAAGTAGTGCTGCAAAAGAATATGGATTTGAAGGTAATTTACTTGCCGGTGCTAATATCGCAGGATTCATTAAAGTAGCTGATGCTATGTATTCTGAGGGAATAGCATATTAATATTTGCTATTAGTTTTTTTGAAAAAATAGTTTCACCGAATGAACTAAAATAAAGGATGGCCATTAGCCACCCTTTATTTTAGTTGTTTTTTAAGCCACTTTTTAATTTCGAACGTATATTGACAACAACGGATTAATTATGGTATTATTAATACAATACCTTACTAAAACAGTAGGATTACTTCAAGGGGGGAAACAAATGAAAAAATTATCTATATTAATTACCACTTTATTAGTAGCATCAGTAGGTCTTGTAGGATGTGGTACCAGTACCAGTAAAACTACAACATCAAAAAATTTGTTAGAAACAATAAAGAGTGAAGGTAAAATACAAATCGGTACTGAGGGTACTTATGCACCTTATACTTTCCATGACAAATCAGGAAAATTAACTGGATTTGATGTTGATATTGCAACTGAAGTATCTAAACGTCTTGGAGTTAAACCCGAATTTGTAGAAACAAAGTGGGACGGTATGCTTGCTGGGCTGGGTGCAAAGAGATTTGACATGATAGCGAATGAAGTTGGAATCAATTCAGATAGAAAACTAAAATACGATTTTTCAACCTCGTATATAGTTTCGAAAGCTGTTCTAATAGTAAATAGTTCTGATAATACTATCAAAAAATTTGCTGATTTAAAAGGTAAGAAATCTGCTCAATCATTAACTAGTGACTTAGGCAAAATTGCAAAAGCTAATGGTGCGGTGCTCCAAGCAGTTGATGGCTTTAACCAATCAATTGACCTTTTAGTTTCTAAAAGAGTAGATGCCACAGTTAATGACAGTTTATCTTACCTTGATCTAAAAAAACAAAAACCAAACCTTGCTATAAAGATTGTTGATCAAAAAGGAAACGCACAACCAAGTGGATTTATGTTCAATAAAGGAAATAAAGAATTAGTAACCGCAGTTAATAAAGCATTATCTGACATGAAATCAGATGGCACTTACTCAAAAATTTCAAATAAATATTTTGGCAGCGATGTATCAAAATAAAAGGGTGATAAAATGAATTTAGACGTAGATACACTAAGAATACTCGGCATAGTTAAAGATTCTTTCTTTCCTTTATTAATAGCAGGTGTGAAGTTTACAATTCCAGTAGCTGTGATTTCCTTCTTGCTTGGTTCAATTTTAGCTATGGTAACGGCTCTTGCTCGTATATCAAAATATAAATTACTAAACCTAATATCAAGTTTTTATGTTTGGATAATAAGAGGTACGCCACTTCTTGTACAGTTATTTATATTATTCTTCGGATTGCCAACAGCAGGTATAACAATCGGAGCACTCCCTGCAGCAATTATAGGTTTTACATTAAACGTTGGTGCTTATAATTCAGAAGTGATTAGAGCGGCTATTTTATCTATACCTAAGGGTCAATGGGAGGCCGCAAGTTCAATTGGTATGACTCATACTCAATCACTCCTTCGTATAATTTTGCCACAGGCAGCTAGAGTATCTGTACCGCCACTGTCAAACTCCTTTATAAGTCTTATTAAAGATACATCACTTGCAGCGGCTATTACTTTGACTGAAATGTTCCAAGTTGCACAACAAATAACAGCAACAACATATGAGCCGCTTGTGTTGTATTGTGAAGTAGCTTTTATTTATCTGATGTTTTGTACAATATTAACTATAATTCAGCAAAGAATAGAGAAAAAACTTGAAAGATATGTAGCTAGGTAATTGGAGGTATTTCATGATTAATATAAAAGATTTACACAAAAGTTTCGGAGATAATGAAATATTAAAAGGTATAGATTTAAAAATAAAAAAGGGTGAAACAACAATTGTAATAGGCCCTTCAGGTTCAGGTAAAACCACACTTCTTAGATGTATAAATTTATTGGAAATACCGAACATTGGAACCATAAGCATTGGAGATATTGAATTGGTTTTTGGTGGAAATAAAGAACCAACTGATAAAGAAATGCTAACACTAAGACGAAATACAGGAATGGTATTTCAAGGATTTCATTTGTTTCCTCATATGACTGTAGTTGCAAATATTATGGAGGGACTTACTACAGTCCTTAAGCAATCTAAGAAGACCGCTCATGATAAAGCACTTAATCTATTAGAGAAAGTTGGACTTTTAGATAAAGCTAACAGTTACCCTCATGAACTTTCTGGAGGACAACAGCAAAGAGTTGCCATAGCCCGCGCTATGGCCATCGAGCCATCAGTGTTGTTATTTGACGAACCAACTTCTGCACTAGATCCTGAGCTTGCAGCCGAGGTGCTTAAAGTTATGAAGGAATTGTCTCTTGAAGGTATGACTATGGTAGTCGTTACTCATAATATGAACTTTGCAAGAGATGTAGGTGACAATATAATATTTATGGATAACGGAATTATCCTTGATAAGGGAACTCCAGAGGAATTATTAAGTAACACAAATAACGCACGAATAAAACAATTTTTAAGTTTAGATTTTAATTAGTTATTATATATAAAAAATTATTCGAGGAGGAAAGATATGAAAAAAAATATGAAATTCGAATCATTATTAATACATGGCGGAGTCGATGGTGATGCTCATACCGGAGCAGTAAATGTTCCCATTTATCAAACATCTACGTTCAAAAAAGGTAAATTTGATGCTGATAATGCTTATGAGTATTCAAGATCAGGAAACCCTACACGCGAAGCTCTTGAAAAACTCATTACAGATCTTGAAGTAGGTTATGCAGGTTTCGCATTTGCTTCAGGTATGGCAGCTACAACTGCTACATTATCGTTATTTAAAACAGGAGATAGAATTCTAATATCAAATAATATATATGGTGGAACCTTTAGAGTTATAGACAAATATTTTAATAATTTTGGTATACATTATACTGCATTTGATTCATCTGATATAACGTTATTAGAAAATAAAATTGATGATAGTGTAAAAGCTATTTTTATAGAAACACCAACAAATCCATTAATGGGTATTACAGATATTGCTGCAGTTGCAAAAATTGCTAAAAAAAATAACTTACTCTTAATTGTAGATAATACATTTATGACTCCATATCTACAAATGCCACTTACCCTCGGTGCTGATATAGTTATTCATAGTGCTACAAAATATCTAAGTGGTCACAGTGATTTAATTGCAGGACTTGTTGTCGTAAATAATAAAGACCTTGCAGAAAGAATTGGATTCATACAAAATTCAACAGGTGGTGTTCTATCTCCCTTTGATTCCTTCTTATTAATAAGAGGTATTAAAACTTTAGCTTTAAGGATGGACAGACACAACTCAAACGCAAAAATTGTATCTGAATTCTTAAGAGATAGAAAAGAAGTAGAAAAAGTATATTATCCAGGTTTTGAGGATCACCCAGGACATAAAATACAAGAAAAGCAAGCAACTGGATATGGCGGTATCATTTCCTTTGTTCTAAAAAAAGATTATGATTATAAAAAATTCTTAGAAAGTCTTCAGTTAATAACTTTTGGAGAAAGTTTAGGAGGAGTAGAATCATTAATTTGCCATCCTGCCACTATGACACATGCAGCAGTTCCATATGAAATTAGACAAGAAATTGGAATAACCGATCATTTAGTAAGATTATCAGTAGGTGTTGAGAATGTTTCTGATATAGTAAAAGATTTAAAAACAGCATTAGAATTATAATTATATAAACAAAAAACACATTCCTATATTTCCTAGGAATGTGTTTTTTAGTTCATATATTTATTTTTCTTTAAGTATTACCAAAGCGCGCTTAGCAAGTTCCGAAAAATAATTGGCAGCTGGCAAAAGTGCAGCATCATCTACCTTAAATTTAGGATGATGAAGTGAATATGACACACCTGTACCAATATTTACAAATGCACCGGGTATTTTCTCCTGATAAAAAGCAAAATCTTCACCAATTAGTGTATCCGGCAATTTTTTAACAACATACCCTTGCATCTGCGCAACTTCTAATGCAACCTCTGTCCAATCTTTCGCGTTATTTGTTGCTGGTGGTCCACTATACCATTTAAGCTCAGCAGTTGCTCCAAATGAGTCAGCCATACCTTTAATTATTTGTCTCATTTTGCTTGGAACAAACTCACGCATCTTAGCATTAACAGTTCTCACTGTCCCCTCAATATAAGCCTTATTTGGGATTACATTCCATGTATTACCACTTTCAATATGAGTAACACTAATAAGTACTTGATCAAAGGTGCTAACGCTTCGACTAACAATTGTCTGAAGCGCTGTAATTATATGAGCTGCAACAATAATTGGATCAATTCCCTTTTCTGGAGATGACGCATGAGTACCAATACCATCAATTTCAATTTCAAAACGATCAACAGCTGCAGTCATAGCTCCCACATTCGCTCCAAAGCTTCCTACTTCTAACTCTGGTGCGCTATGCAGTCCAAAAATAGCAGCCACATTAGATAATGCTCCACATGCTAATACGTCTTCCGCGCCGTGTCCTAACTCCTCAGCTGGCTGAAATATTATCCTTACTGTTCCTTCTAGTGTTGATTCTTGCTGCTTTAATAAATAAGCTGCACCTAAAATAACACTTGCATGAAAATCATGACCACAAGCATGCATTTTACCACTAACTTGTGATTTATATTCTAAATCTGTTTCTTCGTTAATAGGCAATGCATCAATATCTCCTCGAATGGCAATAATTGGTCCTTCCCTATCTCCTGTTATTTCTGCAACTAGCCCTGTTTCTAGTGGTAAATTAAGTATACGAATTTCAGCCTCATTTAGTAACTTACGTAAAGTTTTAGTTGTTTCAAATTCTTCATTAGATAACTCTGGATGTTTATGGAGGTTATGACGTACATCTAAAAGTTTTTTTTCTAAGTTATTAATATTCTCTAATAATTTCTCATTTCCCATAATATTATACCCCTTAATTTTTTTTAAGCTCTGTATTATCATTATATCCTACTAATAGAACTTTCTTTGCTTTTTTTTAAAGTATATGAATCGTACCCTATAAAATAAACCCACCAAATGGATTTTACAACTATTTTATAGTTATGTCCATTTAATGGGGATGATGTACTTTATTTTAGACTTATGCTATGCAGTCCTAATAGTTCTACCTGCGGTACTATTTTTAAAAATCCCTCCATCTAAAGCTAACCTTCCATTCACAAATACGTATTTTATTCCTTCAGGGTTTCTATCTGGAACCCCCACATCTGGAAAATCAGATTTATCTTTAATAGTATCTATATCAAAAATAACAATATCAGCATCTGACCCTTTTTTTATTCGTCCCTTTTGTTTAAGTCCCATGGTTTCTGCTGGAAGAAAAGTTGCCTTGCGCACCGCTTCTATAAGGCTTATCTCCTTGCGTTCACGAACCATGCACCTAAAATATCTTGGGAATGTACCTGAAATTTGAGGATGCCCTTCACCCTTTTTATAAGGCCCAATGTCTGACGATGGCATTGCATAATTTTTATCTAAAGCCTTATATACACTTTCATTTGAACCCGTACAATATATAATACATTCACAAGGATTACCAGCTCTTAATTCTTTATATAGTTTCTTGTTTAATCTTTCACCTTTATATTTCCCTGAAGCTACAAGCATTTTGTTTAAACATAATCCCTGATTCACATTGTTCTCACAAAAAATTGCAGTTCCAATAGACGTAGCCCAATCGTTATATAATCCACTATCTATTTTTATATTTAATCCATCCTCTATTGCTTTATCTACTATTTCTAACGCTTTATCCATAACTGCATTATATTGATAAACAAAATGAGATATTAAAACCGCTGCTCCTGTAACCCTTGAAATCTCAATAGCTTCTCTTAATGAATTTAAATCATGATCCGAAGATGTTCTTGTATGAATTGTAATAGGTCTGTTATGCTTATCAGCTATTATACAAACAGCATATATTTCCTCAAGGGAGCTATTTGGCGCATATTCAAGTCCTAATGATAAGCCACAAGCACCTTCACCTAATGCTTTTTCTGTAAGATATTGCATTTTACAAATTTGTTCTTTATTAGCTGCCGAATATACATCTGTAATTCCAACAGCCTTCCTTAAGCTCATAGAATGTCCTACAAGTTCAGCTTGATTAATAACAAACCCTTTTCTATCTTGTTCCTCAAAAAAAGTATTCATATTTATTGGACTTAACCCACAATTGCCTCCTATTGTAGTCGTAATACCTTGACGCAAGGATAGCTCGCCACAATAATCTTCGCCATCAACATGCCCATGAATATCGATGAATCCTGGAGAAACTATTAAACCCGATGCATTTATATTTTTTATTCCAACTAGTTCTCCAGTTGTTATTTCTGCCAACTTTCCATCTTTTATACCTAAACTTCCTTTGAAACTCGTTTTGAGTTCAGGATCAACTAAAGTACCATTATTAATAACAACATCAAACATTTATGAACACTCCCTTCAAAGATTATTATTAAAAGCTAATACTTATCTTGATCTAATCCATTATAGCCGCCGCTTATACCGAGTAAACATATATGTTTTAACTTTTGCTAATATTACCACGTTATTTTAAAATTGTCAACACAAATAATTCATTTACTCCAAGCCTCGCGGGAGTTACTGCATCAGTTTCTTATCCGATAAAAACTTTCTATAAATCATTAAATGGACACAACTATTCTATAGTCATGTCCATTTGATGGGGATCACATATTTTAACCTACCATTAGTTCTTTTGCTAATATACCAGGCTTCGTCATTAATTCTATATCTAATATATCATTAAGTTCCTTTTCACCTAAAAGACCTTCTTCTAATATTAATTCTCTTACTGATTGTTTAGTATTTAAAGCTATTTTTGCGATTTCAGCAGCCTTTTTATACCCTATATGTGGGCAGATTGCTGTAATAATACCAACGCTGTTTTCTACCAATTCTTTACATCTTTCTCTATTTGCAGTTATTCCAGAAACACAGTTAACTACAAAAGTATTTACTCCATTAGTTAATGTCTCTATGGATTGAAACAATTTATAGAATATAACTGGTTCAAAAGCGTTCAATTCCAATTGACCAGCTTCTGCAGCCATAGTTATTGTTATATCATTTCCTATAATATTAAAAGCTACTTGACTTATTACTTCTGGTATTACAGGATTCACCTTTCCTGGCATCATAGACGAACCATTTTGTTTTGATGGAAGATTAATTTCACCAAATCCTGTTCTTGGTCCTGATGACATAAGCCTTAAATCATTTGCTATTTTTGATAAGTTAACTGCGCAAGCTTTAATGACACCAGATACTACTACAAAACCATCTAAATTTTGAGTTGCATCTACTAAATCTGATGATTGTTTTAATTCAATGTTTGATATTTTTGAAATGTTTGGTACTATCTTATTAAAATATTGTATATCAGCATTCATACCTGTTCCGATTGCAGTACCACCCATATTTACAACTTTTAATTCTTCTTTAGCTTTTTCAAGTCTTGAGATATCTCTCCTTATCACTGAACTGTAAGCTTTAAATTCTTGTCCTAACCTAATTGGAACTGCATCTTGCATCTGAGTTCTTCCCATTTTTATAACATCATCGAACTCTTTTGATTTTTCGTTAAAAGCATCGTAAAGTTTAGAAAGTTCAACTATTGCCTTTGGAATAAGTTTTAAGGCAGTCATTTTACCTGCTGTAGGAATAACATCATTTGTAGATTGTCCATAATTTATATGGTCGTTAGGATGAACTATACTATAATCTCCCTTTTTCCCTCCCAGTATTTCTATAGCTCTGTTTGCAATTACTTCATTAGCATTCATATTCATGCTTGTACCCGCTCCACCTTGAATAGGATCTACTATGAATTGATCTTGTAATTTACCATCTATTATTTCATCACAGGCTTTTACAATAGCTTCTTCAATCTTTTTTTCTAAAAGCCCGGCTTCATTATTAGTTATTGCTGCTGCCTTTTTTATTTCTGCAAGACTTTTTATAAATTCCATAGACATTCCTAGTCCTGTTATTTTAAAATTTTCAGCAGCCCTTAAAGTCTGTACCCCATAATATGCCTCCATTGGTACTTGTTTTGATCCAATTGAATCGCTTTCTAATCTAAAATTCATTTTAGTAACCTCCCTTTATAATCTAGTTAATAATCTCACTTGGTATAATAGAATAATTATTCTTTATTGTAGATAGAGAAACTGTAGTCTTAGTTTTTTGAACACCTGGTATGTTTTTTATTTTATTCAAAATTTTTTCTAAACTTTCTGTGCTTCCTGTAATAATTTTCAAAACATAGTCGTAATCTCCAGCTAAGTAGTGGCATTCTACGATTTCATCGTCTACTTGAATCGTATTAATAAATAGATCTGTAAATTTAGGTGATTCAAGTGATACAAACATTATTATCATAAGATCCTTATTGAACTTTTTAGCACTTAATATTATAGTATATTTTTCAATAATGCCAGCATTATCAAGTTTTTTTAATCTATCGCCTACTGCAGGTACGGATAAATTAATTCGAGTACTTATTTCAGAAGCGGTAACTCTGGAATTTTGTTGCAAAAGTTTAAGTATTCTAATATCGATATTGTCCATACAAAATCACCTCTCAAATAATATTATTAGGTATATTATATCATACGATTTAATAAATTAAACGCATCATCTATATTTAGATAGTTATTTAACTAAATATACGCTTAAGCCTTATTTTTTTAATTGATTACGTTTACTGAAATTAATCAACCTAAAAAAATTAGGTGCTTATTAGTATATACTAACTATAACTTGCTTAAATACGGTAAAATGGTTAAGCTTTATATATCTCTAAAATCATTTAGGAAAAATAATATAAATATTTTAAGGAGGTTATTTTTATGGATAAAAAAATATACACTAAAAAAAGTAAAGAACAGTTAAAAAAAGAACTAACAAAAATTCAGTTTGAAGTAACGCAGGAAAATGCAACTGAAAGATCTTTTGACAATGAATTTTGGAATAACAAAGAAGAAGGAATATATGTAGATATTAATAGCGGCGAAGCATTATTTACATCTCTTGATAAATTTGACTCAGGCTGTGGATGGCCTAGTTTTACTAAACCTCTTGATAATAAGAATGTTAAAGAAAAGAAAGATATAACCCTTGGAATGATGAGGACAGAAGTAAGAAGTTATTATGGTGACAGCCATCTAGGTCATGTTTTCGATGATGGCCCTCGTGCTGACGGCGGATTAAGATATTGCATAAATAGTGCATCATTAAAATTTATACCAGTTCACAAACTTAAGGAGGTCGGTTATGAAGATTATTTGAAACTATTTAAAAAATAAGTGATTTCGCCCATGATGGGCGCACAAGTAAAATTAGCCTAAAGCATTTGCTTTAGGCTAATTTTGTTATTATAAACCATCTTTTAAATTAATATATGTTTTGTAATTAGGTGAGTCTTCACTAATTAGTTTGTTTAATTTCCAATTGTATCCACTAGAATCATCATAAACTAAAAAATAAACTGCTACAATAGAAACGCTCCTATCTTTACTTTTATTATTTTTATCATCTTTATACGTAATATTTCCATAAACATATTTTATATTTTTTAAACCTTTTGTAGATAACGTCTTATCAGTTTTAAAAGTCTTCGCTTCTTCCCCTGTTACTTTGTGGTTATTAGACCACCAGAAAAGTAGATTACTTCCTTCAATTTCACCATTAGTAATAGAAGGTATAATTAACGACTCAGGAATATTGCTTATCACTGCACTATCAACTGTAGTTTCTGATCCATTTAATAAAGCTATATCACTTAAAGATATCGAGAAAGTATAATTAGTTGATAATACTGACTTTATTTCACCTGATATATTTTCCCTCTTAGCAATAAGATTTAGTGTTCCTTTTTTTTCATTAAACGTTTTTCCTGATATATTAATGTTCTTAGTAAAACCATCCTTTACAGTAAATCCTTTGCCTCCGAAAAAATCAGAATAGGATACCGTTTCCGCAAGTCCTTGCTTTTTTATAATTTGAATAACTTTTTCATCTGAAAAATCTGACGATAGTGTTAACTTAAAATCATCAGAACTATTTGCTTCTATAGAATTAATACTCCATGTTTCATTCTCAAAAACAAGACTACACTTTATTTTCCCTGAGGCCCTAAGAAGTCCACTATCTATAGTCGTTTCCACTAAAATTTCTTCTTTTCCATTTTGAAAATCTGGTGTCCTTAATGTTATACCAAGATTTTTAACATTTTGTCCATTTAATGCTTCCTGTGTATTCCCAATAGTCATTTTTAATCCTTTTAATTTGGCTAAAAATATTTTGTCATTTATTCCCACCGTTGGTTTTACTGAAGTAATATTAAGAAGTACTGGTTTTCCATTAGTTTTCCATTCGTTTTTACCTTCTTTAAGATAAACTACTGATAACAAAACCTTTGCCTCAAGAGCATCATTATTTAGAGTTAATGCTAATTTTATCTCAATTTTACTCTTCTGCGTATTCCGATTACTTATAATGAAACTTTTCATGTTATCTTTATTTATTTTTATTACTGTCCCCTTCGGAAGTGTTACAGCTGTTCCTATCAGGTCTTCCTTTATTCTGACATCATCAACAGGTCTAACATTAAAAAATGAGTATGCAAATACTAATGCTATAATTACAGAAATAATTGCTATCATAGGTATAATTACTTTCTTATGTACAAATGTTTTCTTAACCCAAGCAAAGATTTTATCCCTTTTATACTTTCTTATATCTCTATTTGATATTACAGGCATTGCTGAGGTATCTTGCTCTTTTTTCTCATTTAAGGTTGGTTTAGCTTTATTTTCTTCATTCCCATTATTAGGAATCGTTTCACCTTGCATTTCTATTTTTTCTTCTATTTTCTCTCCACAATATGGACAAAATTTTAATCCATTAATATTACTAAATTCATTATTACAGCTGTCGCAACGCATTTGTTACCTCCAAATATTAATATAAGTCTACAAAACAAACAAAATATCATCTATAATATAATATAGCTTGTTTACATACTATATTATAACTTGAATGCTTCCTATATTCAAACATATTCTTAACATCTTTTTATTCTTAGGCGAACAAAAACTCACTCCAAAATAGGAGTGAGTGAATAACCATAATATAAACGTCTTAGTATAAAGAATCTTACTCGCCGAGATATGCACTTCTTACAGAATCATTAGTTAATAATTCTTTCGCGCTACCTTCTAAAACTATTTTTCCAGTTTCTAAAACATATGCTTTATGTGCAATCGATAGTGCCATATGAGCATTTTGTTCTACAAGCAAAACCGTAGTTCCTGACTTGTTTATTTCTTCTATTATAGAGAATATATTTCTTACGACCAGTGGTGCGAGTCCCATAGATGGCTCATCTAATAATAATATTCTTGGTCTTACCATGAGGGCTCTTCCCATAGCTAGCATTTGCTGTTCTCCACCACTTAATGTTCCAGCCATTTGTTTTATTCTTTCTTTAAGCCTTGGAAATTTGTCAAAAACCATCTCATAATCTTTTGCTATATCTCTTTTATCTTTTCTAATATAAGCTCCAAGTTCAAGATTTTCCATAACTGACATATTTGCAAATATTCTTCTTCCCTCAGGTACATGTGCAATACCTAGCTTTGAAAGTTTATAAGCAGCAGTGGTATGAATTGGTTTGCCTTCAAATAAAACGCTTCCTGATTTTATAGGAATAAGCCCTGAAATAGCTCTTAATATTGAGGTTTTTCCAGCTCCATTAGCACCTATAAGTGTAACTATTTCTCCTGTTTTCACGTGTATGCTAATATCATGTAATGCATGTATTGCGCCATAATTTACATTTAACCCATCAATTTTAAGCATCAGTTACCTCCTCTCCAAGGTATGCCTCAATTACCTTAGGGTTGTTCTTTATTTCATCGGGCGTCCCCTCGGCAATTACCTTACCGTAATCTACAACTATTATTCGTTCACAAACTCCCATAACCAGTTTCATATCATGCTCAATTAATAATATAGCTATTTTAAATTCATCTCTTACCCAATTTATGAGCCCCATTAGTTCATGAGTTTCTTGTGGGTTCATACCAGCTGCCGGTTCATCGAGTAACAATAATTTAGGTTCTGCAGCAAGAGCTCTCGCTATTTCAAGTCTTCTTTGCTCTCCATAGGGAAGATTACATGCAAGCTCATTTCTTTTACCATCAAGATTGAAAACCTTAAGAATTTCAAGTGCTTTCTCTTCAATTTCAGCCTCTTCCTTTTTAAACTTTGGAAGCCTTAATATTGAATGAAATAAATTATATTTAACATTATAATTAAATGATATCTTCACATTATCAAGAACCGTTAAATCTTTAAATAGTCTTATATTTTGAAAAGTTCTAGCAATTCTTTTTTTAGTAATATCATACGGTTTTATACCTTGTATAAATTCTCCATTAAATTCAATAGTTCCAGATGTTGGGGCATAAACACCTGTTAACATATTGAAAATTGTAGTTTTTCCCGCTCCATTAGGTCCAATCAAACCTACAAGATCATGGTCAGAAAGGTTAAGTGCGAAATCAGAAACAGCTGTTAGCCCACCAAACTTAATCGTAAGATCATTTACCTTTAAAAGCTGCATCTTTATCACTTCCTTTTGAAAATTTATCAAATATTTTCATAGATAATTCTTTTGTACCCATTAGACCTTGTGGTCTAAATCTCATAATAATTATAAGTGCTAGTGGATAAATAATCATCCTATAATCGTTTAGGAATCTTAGCCCCTCTGGAAGAACTGTTAGTATCCCTGTTGATAATACACTACCTGTTAAACTTCCCATTCCACCCATAACTACGTAAGTAACTAAATCTACTGATTTTAAGAAACCAAATTGTTCTGGTTTAATATACATTAGATAATGTGAAAATAGTCCACCTGCAATACCTGCGAAGAAGGATCCAATAACAAAAGCCATAATCTTATACTTTGTAGTGTTAATACCCATAGCTTCTGCGGCTATTTCATCTTCGCGAACTGACATCATAGCCCTACCTTGCGAAGAACGTGCTATATTGTAAATTATTAAAATGGTAAAGACCATTATAAAAAATACCCAAGCAAAAGTAGTTTTAGGAGGTATTCCTGAAAGTCCACGCCCACCTCCAAGCTTATCCATATTTGTGATAACAACTCTTATTATTTCTCCAAAACCTAAAGTAGTTATAGCAAGATAATCACCTTTTAAACTTAAAGTAGGAAGACCAATAAGATATCCAATTAACCCAGCAACTATTCCACCAAGAAGAAGCGCTATAGGAAACGGCATATTTAATTGAATTGTAGCCATTGCTGCTGCGTATGCCCCTATAGACATAAAACCTGCATGTCCTAGTGTTAACTGTCCTGTAATTCCTATGATAAGATTTAAACTTACTGCAAGAATAACATTAATACAAATTAATATTACTATTCTTCCATAATATCTATTTAATATTTCAGTATCCATTAGAAACGATAATATAAAAAACAAGATAACTCCAATAACTAGTAAGATAATAGTATTTCTAAATTCTTTTTTCATTTTTATCACCTACACTTTCTCTCTGGTTTTCTTACCAAGAAGTCCAGAAGGCTTAACAATTAAAATAATAATAAGGATTGAAAATGCAATCGCATCTGAGTAACTAGATGATATATATACTTTACTAAATGTTTCAACTAGTCCCATTATTAGTCCACCCCATAGAGCACCTGGGATTATACCAATTCCACCGAGAACTGCTGCAACGAAAGCTTTTAGCCCCGGCATTATACCCATATATGGATCTATACTTGAATACAAAATTCCAAATAGTACACCTGCAGCTCCTGCAAGTGCTGAACCAATTGCAAATGTTATAGATATAACAGAATCCACATTAATACCCATAAGCGCCGCCGCATCCTTATCAAAAGAAGTCGCCCTCATTGCTTTACCTGTTTTAGTTTTGAAAACTATAAATTGAAGTATTATTACAAGCAAAATTGACATTCCTATAATTATAAGTTGACGATTATCAATGCTTAAGCCAAGGAAATGTATTACCTTTGAAGGCAAAAGAGTCTCTGGATACGTTTGTGGATCAGTAGTCATCTTGAGTCTCACTAAATTCTCAAGTAGTACTGACATTGCAATAGCTGTTATTAATATAGATAACTTCGGCGAATTTCTTAAAGGCTTATATGCTATCTTTTCAACAATTACGCCTGTTAATGCCGCTCCACCCATTGCTATTAATAATGTAGGTATAAAACTTAAATGTAGCATAGTTGCAGCGAAAAATCCAAAATATCCTCCAACCATAAAAACATCACCATGAGCAAAATTTATAAGTCCAATAATTCCATATACCATTGTATAACCAATTGCAATTAATGCATACACAAAACCTAATGATAAGCCATTAATAATCTGCTGTAAAAATTCCATTTATTTTCCCCCATTTCTCATAATTTATATTTTAAAATACAGACATACTACAATTTATTAATGAAGTATGTCTGCTAACTTTATTTTTCTGTTTTTCTATTAAGGAACAAGTTTCTTAACAAAATTAAACTTACCACCATCAACCTTTAAAATTACGGCGCCTTTGATTGCATCTCTATTTGCATCAAAAGATACTTTACCAGATACTACTTCAAGATTAGTTTTTGCGAGTGCCGCTTTAATACTTGGTCCATCTGTTTTACCAGCAGTTTTTATAGCTTCTACCATTATTTTTGCAGCATCGTAATTTAAAACTGCCATAGCATCTGCATTTAAATTGTATTTTGCTTTGTATTCTTTTTGGAATGCGACAACTATAGGTGCTGTATCCTCAGCTGAGTAATGATCAGATAAATAACATCCATTAACTGCAGTTCCACCAACCTTAAATAATTCAGCTGAATCCCAACCATCTCCACCAAGGAGTGGAGCATTTATTCCAATAGCCCTTGCTTGCTTTGCAATATTACCAACTGTTCCATAATAATCAGGAAGTAATACTACATCTGGTTTTGTTGGTTGCATTTTTGTAAGCTGTGCCTTAAAATCTTTGTCTCCTGTAGCATAAGTTTCTTTCGCAACTATTTTTCCGCCTGCTGCAACAAAACCTTTTTCAAAGAACTCAGCCAATCCCTTAGAATAATCATTACCATTATCATAAAGAATAGCAGCTGTTTTCGCCTTTAAATCTCCTGAAGCAAATTTTGCTAAAACACTACCTTGGAAAGGATCTATAAAACATGCCCTATAAACATATTCTCCACCTTTTTTAGTAACATCTGGGTTTGTTCCTGATCCAGTAATCATTGGTATTTTGCTTTGAGTAGCTATTGGTCCGAGGGCTATAGCCGATCCGCTAGTTAATGGACCAACTATTGCTACAACATTGTCACTACTAATAAGTTTTGTACCAACGGTTGTTGCAGTATCTGGTTTACCTTCATCATCTTCATAAATAAACTTAATCTTACGTCCATTAATTCCGCCAGCTTTGTTCACTTGATCTTCTAATAATTTTATACCATTTTGTCCAGATTTTCCAAAAGATGAAACTGAACCAGTAAGTGGTAATACAACTCCAATTTTTATATCTCCTGTAGTTGATGCACTTTTTGCACCACATCCTGCAAGTAATCCTATAGCCATAGCCATAGATAGTAATAACGACATTTTCTTTTTAAACATTTAATAGCCCCCCTAATTTTATATTTATTTCTTGATTAATATTGGCATACATTTCCTAAATAATTGTGTACCAATACCCTATAAAATAATTACCGCATAATAGTATTTTATGAATAAATAATTTTTACATCATTCATAATTCGTAATTTTTATTAATAATAGCATATAATTTTACGCTTATCAATACTTTTCTGATTTATTTAAAAATAAATATTTCAATTCATTCATTTTTTTAATAATTGCATAATTTATATTTTATGTTCATAATTATAATGCCCTTTATAAAAAGATAGCTGCAATTTCTGCAGCTATCTTTTCTCTTATGTTATTATGTACTAATAATAAATTGTATGTTTTATTTATAATATACCCTTCACGAAAAAACAAGTGGGAACAAAGTTCCCACTTGTCAGTTATCCGAATATGAAACTGGGACATTATTTATTCCAAGTTCCTGTGCTGCTGCGTATTGATCATGTCCTGACACAATAACAAGACTTCCTTTTTTAACAACGATTGGTTTATTGAACTTATTATTATTTTTCATGTAATTTAATGCCTTGTTTTTTGATCTTTTTAAAGACATACCTTCATTTTCATTTACTAACTTTGTTATATCCATTATTTCATCAGTTCCAACTGGCATTTCATAATTTAAATCTATTTGTCCATTTTCATCTTTTAACAAGTGAAATATTTTTATTGATGTTGCTTCTACTGAAATAAAAGGTGTACCTGTACGATTTACACATGCTTTAAGTTCACCTTTAATAACAAAATAATTTACATCTTCCATACCTACTACTGCATCTCTCCAATAATCTTTTTTTACAACTACTCTATAAACCGATTCCATATCATCATAAGTTCCTATTTTAAAGAGTAAATTAACATCTCCACTCTCTAGCCTATTTGTTTTTACAGGTAATCCCTTAATTATAATTTCGCTTTTATTCATAAATAAATTCTCCTTTTAATTTCTTTTATTTTTTAAAAAAACATAACATAATAATTAATTATATCTTAAGAATTTCACATATCCAAAATTCTAAAAAGAAAACACCTAGAAAGCGCATACCGCTTCTAGGTGTTTTCTAACTAAATTATATTTTAATCCCATATTAATTTTAACGCAAGTGAGTTTATCTATGACTATGTTAGATGATATTTTCAGTTCTTTAGTTTGAGAAATTTTAATACAAGCTAACACAAACATCACTCCCTTTATCATTTAATAATATTTTTTATATAATATTTATTATATTTTTTCTTTACTTATGTTATAAATTCATTGTATCATTTTACAGATAAAATTACAATTTTAATATTGTCTTTTTATATTAACCTTTATTGCTATAAATACATAAAAGCATATGATTTCTACTAAACATCTTCTACAAATGAGATATAATAAGTTCTATTTTACCAAAAGGTAATACTATTGGGATCACATATGTTGAATATATTGTTTTTCCAGAAAACTCTATCTGAGGCTCCATATCAAGTTCTATACCTATATTAGACATTCCTACAAGATATAACCCATTGTTTAAATTCAAGAACTCACCCACAGAGTCTTTAGCCATTTCATCTACAGTTAATAATTCTTCCTCTGCATATCTAGATGCTAATAATGCAAAAACATCTTCCTTTGCATTAATATAAGTTAAAAAATTAATTGAGTTTTTTATTCTTTGACTTACGCAGAATTCTGTCTTGAATTCTTTAACTTTCATAAATTTATTAGTATAAACCTCAGAATCAATAAAACGAATTACATTCCTCATAAATAAAGCTATGTAATTTTTGATTTCAGTACCATATTTATCATTTTCTAAATTTATATAAATATCTATAATCTCATCTACATCATCTCTTTGCAGTTTATCAAACTGAGCTTCCGAAATATTATATTTTTTCTTATACTCGTAAATTGACTCTTCAAACTTTTCTAGTGACATATACTTTTTATCAATTAGTGCTTGCGCAAGTAGAAGATGTCCAAATCTTTGAGATGAAAGCAATTCCTCTACTTGTTCTTCTTTTAAATATTCCATATCAACAGCTATTTCCCCAAATCTTCTATCAAGTTTTGTTTGCATTGAATGTACCTTACTTGCCTGATCCGCATTCATATATCCTGCATTTACTGCTAAAACCCCTAGTTTTAATCGTACTGATTGCTGATATTCTACTGCCATCTTTAATTGCGTAGCAGTTAAATATTTTTCATTTAATAAATATTGGCCAAAATACTGACTAAACATTGCATGACCTCCTTACTTATTTTAGATTAAGAAGAATTTTATTAATTTGTTCCTTTTCCCAAGGCTTTTGAACAAATTCAAATGCTCCTGCTTTTATCGCAACCTTTACATGTTCCTTTGTTCCAGCTGAAGATGCCATTACTACCTTTGCGTCATTATCAAATTCTATTATTTCTTTAACAGCCTCAATTCCATTTTTAAAAGGCATAATGATATCCATAAATACTAAATCTGGATTATTCTCTTTGTAACTATCTACGGCCTCTTGCCCATTAGATGCTTCTAAAATATTATTACAACCACAACTTTTTAATACCTCTTTCAATTTTTTTCTAATTAGCATAGAATCATCACAAACCAATATTTTTAGCAAATTTTCTATCACTTTAACCCCTCCTAATATAATAACAATACACTAAATTTCTATTTCTCTATTTACTTTCGTCATTTTTCCAAAAAAACCTTTTTTTTACTGCATATTTTATCAAAAACAATAAATAAACATATATTTAATATGGCATTGACATCTCTTACACGATAAGATAACATTGCATTATGAATGAACGTTCATTCCGAAGGGAGAAGTTTTGGTCAGATGAATAAAAAGACTTTAATTATGCGAAGTACTCTAAAACTTATAACCGAAAATGGTTTTCATGGTGCTCCAATATCAATGATAGCTAGTGATTCAGGCGTTGCGGCAGGAACGATATATCGATATTTTAAAAATAAAGAAGATATTATTAACGAATTGTATACCTATATAAAAACAGACTTTAATAATGCTATTCTTAAAGGAATGTATGATGATATTAGTTCACATGATGAATATTATTTAAAATGGAGAAACATGGTTGACTATCATATCAATAATCAATTAGAAGCAAAATTTATGGATCAGTATGCAACTTCACCATATATAAGCCAAGATGTAGTTAAAAGCAATTTAGAGAAATACTCTCATCTAAGAGATCTTTATGTTAGAGCAGTTAATACTAATGTAATCAGAAAAATTTCATATGAAGCTGTTACAATACTAATGCTTGGTACTATAACTCAATTATATAGAACATTTAATTCAAAGATGTTTAATGTAGATGAAAAAATTATAAATGAAGTTTTTGAAGGATTTTGGAATGGAATAAAACTATCATAAATAATATCAAATAAAAAATACAAATCTTAAAATAAAGGAGATATAAAATGTTAAATTTTGATTATTCAATTGGTACAAAAATATTTTTTGGGAAGGATAAAATTGATGTTCTCGCAAATAATATAAAAAAATATGGTTCTAAGGTTTTACTTGTTTACGGTGGAGGTAGTATAAAAAAAAGTGGGCTATATGATAAAATAGTAACAATATTTAATAAAAATGATATAGAGTTCTGCGAACTATCTGGTGTAGAACCTAATCCAAGAATAACAAGTGTAAGAAAAGGAATTGAACTATGCCGAGAAAATAAAGTAGACATTATACTTGCTGTAGGCGGAGGAAGTGTAATTGATTGCTCAAAGGTTATAGGAGCAGGATATTACTACAATGGTGATGCATGGGATATTGTACTTAATTCAAGAAAAATTACCAAAGTCCTACCAATTGCGACCATATTAACACTTGCAGCCACTGGTTCTGAAATGGATGCTGGTGCCGTAATCTCAAATTTAGATACAAATGAGAAATTACCAACATTCAATCCTGACATGGCACCTAAATTTTCAATACTAGACCCTACTAATACATTTTCAGTACCTAAAAATCAAACAGCTGCAGGTACAGCCGATATAATGAGTCATATTTTTGAAGTGTACTTTAGTAACACAAATGAAGCTTTTATGCAAAATAGAATGGCAGAAGCACTTCTTAAAACTTGTATAAAATATGGTGAAATAGCAATGTCTGATCCTACAAATTATGAAGCAAGATCTAATTTAATGTGGACTTCAAGTCTTGCTATAAATGGTTTATTAAGTTACGGAAAAGAAACAGAGTGGAGTGTTCATGCAATGGAACATGAACTAAGTGCATTCTATGATATTACTCATGGAGTAGGTCTTGCAATTCTAACACCACATTGGATGTTGTACGCACTAAATGATAATACATTAGACAAATTTGTTGAATATGGAGTTAATGTTTGGGGACTTAACCCTGACACTGACAAATATGATATAGCACATAAATCTATTGAGAAAACAAAAGAACATTTTATATCACTTGGGATACCTTCCACTTTAAGAGAGATAGGTATTGGTGAAGATAAATTAGAAAAAATGGCAAAACAAGCCACATCACATGGAAAACTTGGATCTTTCAAGCCACTTGCCATGCAGGATGTTTTAAATATTTATAAAGCTTCTTTATAATAAATATTCAAAAAATATAGACTTGCCAATTGGTAAGTCTATATTTTTAAATAATAAAATCAAATCAATAAAAAAATTGAAGGTAACACATATGATTATCATAATGTAATTTTAAGAAAATGTGCTTTTTTATAATCATAGTTTTTTACATATGTTTCATTAATCTGATTATATGAATGTTGAGATATGCGAGGTTCATGAATTCCAGACTCGTCTATAAAGGATGTTATTATTGCCGCATGAAAAATAGAATTACCATAGTTTTCGTAAAATACTACATCTCCAATTTCAAGTTTACTTAGGTCCTCTACCTCTAAACCCTTAATAACATTTCTATTTAGTTTTTGATTCGTTTTTAAATACCAGAACAGCGAATTAGCAACAGCCCAACAAATTGAAGATTTACCTCTACCATCATACCACCAAGGTCTAACATTATTGTAATCCATTGTTGCTCCACCTGCCATTAAACACTGAGAAACAAAATTAGTACAATCCCCCCCATTTCCATTAACAAATTCATAGAACTTATATCTTTTGTTTGGCTCAAGAGCGTACTTCACCGCATAACTTGTTGCTAATTTTCTATCATATTTGCTTGGCATACTATTACTCCTTTAAATTTATATCAGAATATAGCTATATTTGTGATCCAAAAATAGCTATATTCTGATTATACAAATCTAACTTATTATTTTCCCATTTCAAAGTATTTAAGACATACCCTAAAGCGTCTGCATTATATCTACCCGCAATTCTTTGATATGCCAATAGCTCATACACTCCATTTGAATCGAAATCCACAGGATATAATCCACTTATCGGATTTACAAACCCGTTGATTGGGACCTTTAATTTTCCGTTTGCATAATATATTTCATTTAAATAATCACGTCCCCTATTAGAGATATCAATAATGTATTTTTGTTTATTTGTTTTACTAATAACTTCAACCTTATAATTATCTTTATATATAACATCATATTTGTATATATCGTTATATTCATTAAAGTCAAACAGTAATTGTGCTGTATTATTAATAAACGAATAAATGTAATAATACATTATTCCACCTCTACCCCCTGTATTAATTCCTATCAAGATATCATCTACAGAATTCCCAGTAAAATCTCCTAAAAATAACGTAGGATTATATCCTACATTTTCATTAAGAATAATACTTGTAAACACACCTGTCATTCCATTTTGAATTTTAAGTGTTATATCCTGAATAAATGGACTATCTGGCGTTTTTATACCAGTTAAATACACATTATCAGGTATTCTATCGCCATTTACATCTCCACTTGCATAAGCTACAATTGTTGGCTTTATTATATTATCTCTAGAATAATTATTATACATAACGGCTCCTTTGTTTTATAAGCTTTATATAGTATCTTATGATACTTCCTTTGAAAATTTACAATTATTTATCAATAAAAAACTATTAGCTATAGAATAAACATATTAAAAAATGTTTATCCTATAGCTAATTTTTCATAATATAAAACTTACAATATAGTTCTTAACTGCTGAATATGAGTAATTACATACTCCATACATCCCATACCCATTGAAAAAACAGCTAAGATTATTATTAGAATTATTGCAGCAAAATCATATTTCATTATCTCATCCTTGTTTATTAAACACCCTACAATAATTTCAACTCCCAGTAGAACTAAAATCACTGGCCACAGTGATGCTAGTCTTAAATAATTAATACTTGGATATATTAATCTGAGCAAAAACATTACCCCAAACATAACTAAAACTATTCCAGTAGTAAAAGTCCCAACTCGGCGTCCCTTAATCATTCATATCACACTCCTTTTTCTTACCTATAATAAGCTTTGCACCTATAACAACTATTACTACACCTATTATTATCTGAGGAGCCATCCTTGTTACATTGCTTATAACATCATATACATCTCCAGGGATATATCCAATTAAGCTGTCAATAATATTATTAAAAATTAAGTATCCACCAAGAATTACTAATAATATTCCTGAAAGCAATCTATGTTTTTTTAATATATCTTTATCTACTTTTACCAGTTCATCAAGAGAAAATAAGTACTTATCCTCTAAAAGTAAAAATTCTTCATCAGTTGCATACCTCTTGTTTAAGCAATCAAAAAACGAATAAAACCATATCAACGGTAAAACGAAGAGAATTGGTCCTATAGAAAGAAAACTCGAAAGGAATATTATGAAGAAAAACATTGTCATTAGTGATAATCCCATCTTCATAAATCCCATATACATGTGACCAGCCCCGGGCAAAAGTGAAAAACCAAAAGTTAAAAATTTATTTTTTTCCTTTTTCATTGTCAAATACCTCCATATTAATTATTTTTTTAGAAAAATTGTTAAGACCTGCATTAATTGTGTTTATTGAGCTTAAACTTATAGGGTTTACATCCAATGGTTTATTAGCTATAAAATTTAATGAATTTGAAAAAACAAATATTAATGCTATACTTGCTGCAGTTATTACCCTAAGAGAGTAAAATATAAACTGAGTATTACTTTCTTTTTTCTTTTTTATTTTGCTTATCACCTCTTGCTCAAATCCTAAAGGAGCATTCGCAAGTTCATTATTACTAAAAGCATCTGCTAAAACATCTGCGCAGGTTTCACACAAACATATATGTTCTGACATTAAAACTAGTTCATTATCACTTAGGGAACCCTCTTTAAACCTTTGTATCAATATCTTACTTATATGTCCATTTTCATTGAATAATTTCCCACTCACATAAACTCCTCCTTCCATAAGTTTTTAAGAAGCTTTTTTGATCTATAAAGATGGGTTTGCAATGTTTTTAGACTTATCCCTGTATCTTTTGCCATATCTGAGAGTTTAATAGCTTCACAAAAATAATTTACTGCAACAGCTCTATAAGGCTCTTTTAATCTTTCACATAAATTGTGTATTTTTTTCTTACTACATCTTTCTAAAAGCATTTCTTCTGGAGTACCCCCCTTATCTTTCAAAGATTCAAAATCTTCATCAGATAAGCTATAAATTACTCTTGCAGGACTTTTAAGAAAGTCTTTACATTTATTTATAGCAATTCTTGTAATCCAGGCCTTAAAATTAACTCCATCAAATTTACTATAATTCGTATATGCAGACAAAAATGTTTGTTGTGCCAAATCTTCTGCATCAAAGTAACTCTTAGTAAATGATAGGCAAATAGTGATGATTAAACGTTCATATTGTTTTATATAGTTTGAAAATTCTTCCTCTTGAATAACCATCATCCCCCCCTTTTGTCCCTACACATAATATAACGATTAAAAAATAAAAAACACTTCAAATATAAAATAATATATTTTATATTTATTATTAATTTTAAAATTGCTTGTCCATAAAGTTAGTATTAGTACATATAAAATATGCACAAATTTTATTAATATTCATACTATATTAGTAGATATTAATACTATAGGAGTTAAACATAATGAGTAAGAAAGTATCAATTACTCTACCAGATCATGTATATAGCCTTGCGTTAAAAAAATCCAAATTAACTCATGGAGAAAATAATTTCTCCGCTTATTTACGTGAGATAGTATGCAAAGAATTTACATCGGATGAACTTAATATAGAGCTAATAAAACTTAGTGAACCACTATGGCTTGGGATTACAAAAACTGCTGATTATAGATCTACTTGTCAGGTATGTAAAAATCAAATTTCCCCTGGAGACGTGATTTGTTATACAGACTTAGGATTTCAAGATGTCTATAAAAACTGGGTCCATAAAAATTGTTGCAGAAAAGAATAAAATGACTATATCAAAATAATTCAAATAATTATTTTGATATAGCCAACTTTTTATTTTTATTGAAGTCAGATCAAATTTCTGTTTTCCAACTAAAATGTATTAGCTTTCTAATTCTTAAAGCTATGTATAGGTGCGGGAATTCTTCCACCACGATTTATAAAATCGTTACTTGAGAATTCACTTACCTTCATAACTGGAGCACGTCCAAGAAGTCCACCAAATTCTACTGAGTCCCCAACTTTCTTACCTGGAGCTGGTATTAACCTTGTTGCAGTAGTTTTATTATTAATCATTCCAATTGCACACTCATCTGCAATAATTGCTGATATTGTTTCCGCAGAAGTATCTCCTGGAATAGCGATCATATCAAGTCCTACTGAACAAACGCAAGTCATAGCTTCGAGTTTCTCAATGTTTAAAGCTCCCTTTTCTACGGCTTCAATCATTCCCTCATCCTCACTTACTGGTATAAATGCGCCACTTAAACCACCAACGCAGCCAGAGGCCATTATTCCTCCCTTTTTAACTGCATCATTGAGCATTGCTAGTGCACAAGTTGTGCCATGAGTTCCACATACTTCAAGTCCCATTTCCTCAAGTATCCTAGCAACACTATCACCTATTGCAGGTGTTGGTGCCAATGATAAATCTACTATTCCAAAAGGTACATCTAACCTTTTGGCAGCTTCCATTCCAACTAATTGACCCATTCTTGTTATCTTAAATGCGGTTTTCTTTATTACCTCAGCTACAACGCCAAAGTCAGCACCCCTTACTTTTTCGAGGGCAACTTTTACTGTACCAGGGCCACTTATTCCTACATTTAATGTACACTCAGGTTCTCCAACTCCGTGGAAAGCTCCTGCCATAAAAGGATTATCATCTACTGCATTAGCAAAGACTACGATTTTCGCGCAACCAAGCCCATCACGATCAGCAGTAAGCCTTGCAGCTTCCTTAATAACTTGACCCATTTCGCGAACTCCATCCATATTAATTCCAACCTTAGAACTTGCAACGCTCACAGATGAGCATACTCTCTCTGTAACTCTCATAGCTTCTGGTATAGAAGATATGAGTCTATGATCACCAGTAGTGTATCCTTTATGAATCAATGCGGAAAATCCTCCAATAAAGTTTACTCCTAGTTCATTTGCAATCTTATCAAGCATTATTGCATACTCTACATAGTTCTCATCATTAGATGCTCCTGCAATCAAAGAAATTGGAGTAACTGAGATTCTCTTGTTTATTATTGGTACGCCATATTCAAGAGCCAAATCATCTCCTACCTTTACTAAGTTTCCAGCAAGTCTCATAATTTTTTCGTAAATTCTAGCTCTAGCCCTTTTACCATCAGAATCACAGCAATCAAGTAGGGATATCCCCATTGTAAGTGTTCTAATATCTAACTTTTCATCATCTAACATTTTTACTGTTTCCATTATTTGATTAATATTCACTTTCTACCTCCTATACAAGATGCATTGAATTAAATACATCCTCATGTTGCATTTTTATCGAAACTTTTAAATCTTTACCCATCGTAATTAATAATTCAGTTAGTTCCTTTGAAGAAATATTAATATTAGCTAAATCCACAAGCATTACCATAGTAAAAAATTCTTGCATAATAGTTTGACTAATGTCTAAAATATTAGCATTTTTTTCAAATAATAAATTGGATACATTTGCAATGATACCTACTCTATCTTTCCCAATTACAGTTAATACAGCCTTCATTTTTCTCCTCCTTTTTTAATCACAAAAAAAAGCCGAATAGATAATACTCGACCCTTGAAATCAATATTATCCCCTGTCCTTTTACCTGAGAGTTTCACTAGTTTTCACAAGCTTGCTCCTTCGGTGCTCAATTCGAGTCTCTCCAAGGGCTCGTCCTATAACAGTCATATCCGTGCGGTACCTAAAAGATTTACTTTTTGGGTGTATAGATATTCTATACTCTTCTGCTATAATCATCCGAACTATTTAGTTGTAAGTTATTATTGTTATAATAACAGTTTTACTAACTAATATCAACATATTATATTAATTTCTCTATTTAGGACATTAAAAAGATGCCTCTAAAGGCATCTTTTAAACATATCTTATATTTGATTTGCTTTAATTTTTATTTCCGACGAAATACTCGGATTAAATACATGTTCTATTCTAGGTAGTGATATTCCTAGTGTTTCACGAAGAACATCCTCTACTGTTTCTACCGTTTTAATAGTTAACAAACTTCTAACTTCTTCAGGCACATCCTTTAGGTCAACTAAATTCTCCTTAGGAATTAATATTTTTGTTATACCTGCCCTTTGAGCTCCAATTAACTTTTCCTTAAGTCCACCAATTGGTAATACTGCTCCTCTTAAAGTTATTTCTCCTGTCATTGCAAGTTTTGGATCAACCTTTATTCCTGTAACCAATGAAGCAAGTGCAGTGAACAATGTAATTCCAGCTGATGGACCATCTTTAGGAACAGATCCTGATGGAACATGAATATGGAGATCTCTTTCCTTAAAGTTTATAGAATTCATTGGTAACCTTGATTTAAGTAAACTTAAAGATATCCTTGCAGACTCCTTCATAACATCTCCTAGTTGTCCTGTTAATATAACTTGTCCACTTCCTAACATGTCCGTAGCTTCAATGAAAAGTATTTCTCCACCTACAGATGTCCATGCAAGGCCTGTAACTACTCCTGGTGGATTATCCTTTTGAGCCTTATCATGACTTGAAACTTTTCTACCAAGTAAATCGTCTAACTCACTTTCAGTAACAATAAATGGTAACTCTCCTTTATGCGATACAATTTTTTCTGAAGTAATTCTTGCAAGAGTAGCTAGTTGTTTTTTCAGTCCACGAACACCAGCTTCCATGGTATATTCACTAATTATCTTTTGCAAAGCTCCATCTTCAATAACTAACTGTTCTTTATTTAACCCATGTTCTTCAAGTATTTCAGGTATTAAATGGTTTTTTCCAATATGGAATTTTTCATTCATAGTATAACTAGATATTTGAATTATCTCCATCCTATCAAGTAATGGCCTTGGAATGTCACCAATCGAATTAGCCGTTGCTATAAAAAACACTTCTGACAAATCATAAGGTAAATCTAAATAATGATCTGTAAAGCTGTTATTTTGCTCTGGATCTAATACCTCAAGTAATGCGCTGGCTGGATCTCCATTATAGCCAGTCATTAGCTTATCCACTTCATCTAAAACCATAACTGGATTTATTTCTCCTGCTTTCTTTATGCTTTGAATAATTCTTCCTGGCATTGCACCAATGTAAGTTCTTCTATGTCCTCTTATTTCAGCTTCATCCCGTATTCCACCTAAACTTAATCTTATATATTTTCTATCTAGTGCCTGTGCAATACTTTTACCTAAACTAGTTTTACCAGTACCTGGAGGTCCAACTAATAATAAAATAGAACCTTTTTTATCTTTTTTAAGCTGCATAACCGCTAAATGTTGTATTATCCTATCCTTAACCTTATCAAGTCCATAATGCTGCTCATCTAGTATTCTCCTTGCTTCTTCTAAATTAATAACTTTCGGTTCAGACTTTTTCCAAGGAAGTTTTACTAATAAATCTAAATAATTACGTACAATATTATATTCAGCACTATTCTCGCTTTGTCTTTCTAACTTTTCAAGTTCATCTAAAGCAGCATTTTTTATTTCAGCTGGCATTTGAGCCTCTTCAATTTTATCTATAAAAGTTTTATCTTTCTTCGCACTTTCACTTTTTCCCTCTTCTAGTTCTGTTTGAATCGCCTTTAATTGATCTCTTAATACTGATTCTCTATATCCTTTATTAGCTTTCTGAGTGAATTTTTCTGCCATCTCAAGTTGCAACTTGAGAGCTTCCTTTTGTTTTAAGATGTAATCCATAAACTTAAGGCTTCTCTCTTTTAATGATTTAATTTTAATTAACTCATACTTTTCTTCGTTTGTTAGTGGCATAAATTGAGTAAGATGAGCCATTAGTGCATTTAGCTCCTTTTGATCGTCTATCATCTTCATAAACTGGTCTGATCCCTTAAATCTTTCACTAACCTCACGAGTAACCTTCTTAATGCATTCAATCATTTCTTCTTGACCTTTTTCATTAAGATCAATAATATCTGGTATTACCTCAAATTCTACACGTATAAAACCACTTTCAATAATAAGTTCATTAATTTCAACCCTATCTAAAGTTTTAATTTTCACTTGATATCCTTTTTCTGTTTTTTCAACTTCATTTACATGAAATGAAACGCCAACTCTATGGAAATCTTCTCCTTTTAACTGATTCTGGTTAAAGTTTTGTTTTAAAGGTAAAGCGATACTAAATTGCTCATCATCGTCTAAATTTTTAAGCTCTTCTTCACTAATTTTATTTAGTTTTAAAGTATACTCCATTCCTGGTAATAAAACTATATCTGCTACAGGAATTACCATTCCCTCTTTATTTTTTCCATCTAAACTCATCATTATAATCATCCTTTCTTTCGATAATATTCATAAGTGAATGTTCGTTTAATTAAGCTAACAAAGCATCCTGTATTATTGTAATCAACTCTTTTAATAGATCATCCCTTTCAACTTCTCCAATGCATTGGTTACTCGCAATAGACTTTATTGGGAAAAAAAGTATTGCTATCAAATTATCATTTTGAATATCCTTAAGCACTCTTTGCTGTTTCATTTCCTCAAACAAATTATTAAGATTTTTTATGCCCTTTCTATCTAAGCAATGGCAAGCTAATGCTGGACAACTGGAAAATTGATCTACAAAATGAAATATCTCTCCATTCTCTTTGATGTAAGTATAATATCCTCTGACCAGTATTTCAATAAGTTCATGTCCATCCATATTCTTATAAACCATACTAAGCAAATAATCAAATATTTCTTCAGAATATTCATAATATATATCTTGAAACATAATTTCTTTATTCTCGTAATAAATATAAACAGTAGCTGGGGAAACCCCTGCCTCTTTTGCGATTTTTGAAATAGAAGTACCATGAAAACCTAATTCAAGTATTAGTTTAACAACTGCTTCCTTTATACTTTTCTCTTTTTCATCATCTTTTCTTCTCATCTAAACACCTCTACTAATTTCTATAATAAACGATCATTCATTTATTGTCAAGTGGCATTTTATTATCTTTGCGTATTTTTTAAATTTTCTAGGTATACTGTCAAAAATATTCTTACAATATGGATTTATTTTTTAATTTTTTAATACTCCTAACAAGAAAAAATATTGTAAGTGCTGTTGCAATCAAATCAGCACAAGGTTGTGAAAACCATAATCCATCCAATTTAAGAAATAATGGGAGTATAAGGATAATGGGTATTAAAACTATGACTTGTCTTAAAACACTTAAAATCATTGATGTTTTTGCCTCATTTATGGCTTGAAAATAACTTGCACCTAAAATTTGAAATCCTAAAATAGGTAAAACCATTAAATCAATCCTAAGTCCATGTGCACCTAATTTTATTAATTCAGGATTATTACCTACAAATATTGTTATAAGTTGATTTGCAAATAGTTGCACAACAATAAACCCAATTACAGCAATACAAGTTCCAAAAATTATGGCGAGCTTTAAAATTTTAAAAACTCTATCGTACAATTTAGCCCCATAATTATATCCTATTATAGGCTGTATACCTTGACTAATACCAACTATGGGCATAAAAATAAGCATTGATATACTATTTAATATCCCCATTGCAGCAACTGCAAGATCCCCTCCATAAATTAAAAGGCCTTTATTATACAAAATAGCTACAAGGCTTGAAGCTATTTGCATAGAAAACGGTGCTACCCCAATAGCAAAAATATCATTTACAATATATTTATTAAGCTTTAGGTTAGTTTTCTTTAATTTAAGTACGCTTCCACTGTTTTTCGCTGTAAAATATCTAAGTACTAATAACGTATTAAAAGCTTGTGAAATTACAGTTGCTATTGCAGCACCTTGAATTCCCATTTTAAATACAAATATAAATATTGGATCTAATATAATATTAATAATTGCACCAAACATCATTGTAAACATTGCCATTTTAGGATTACCCTCGGCTCTAATTATATTATTAATGCCAAATCCTACATTTTGAAAAACAGCTCCCATAAGTATAATTTGTATATATGCTTTTGCATAAGGCAGGTTATTTTGATCCGCACCAAATAATACTAAAATTTTATTCAAAAATAAAACTCCAAATATTCCAAGTACTACTGATATTATTGTTAAAAGCATCACAGCATTCCCCAAAATATTATCTGCTGCCTCAACGTTTTTTTCTCCAAGTCTTATTGATATCACTGAACAAGCACCTATACCAATAAGCATTCCAAATGCCATTATAATGACTGATATTGGAAATGTTATAGCAAGTCCGGATAATGCGTATGATCCCACCCCTTTAATATGTCCTATATATATTCGATCCACAATATTATATAAAGCATTCACTACCATTCCCGTTATAGCTGGCACCGAAAACTTAAAAAGTAATTTGCTTATACTTTCCGATCCTAATTTTGTATTCATAAAATTTCCTCCATATTAAAAATAATATAATCTTGTAACATCCTAACTTATTTTGCATTATAACATCAGCTATATATTATATCATACGTTTTATGATTTAAACTGTCTTACAATATAAATCCATCTAATCTAATTTAGAAATTCAAACTTCTAAAAATCGCTTTGTAATAAATATCTTATAATAATAATTATCATTTACATTCTTATACAACTATAGTATTATAATATATAAGAAATAAATATAAAATTTATAATTTAAACATAGTATTAAATATAACTAGTTTTTAAAAACATCATAATTATAATATATTTTAAAGAGGAGAGATTAAATTGAAATTTGAAAATTTACTTAAACAAACAACATTAGATTCAACTATAAATGTAAAAAACTCTATAGTTATGGCACCTATGACTACTTTTTCTGCAAATCCTGATGGAACAGTATCTGTGGCAGAATTAAGTTATTATAAAGCAAGGTCAAAAGGTGTAGGCATAGTAATTACTGCCGCAACCAATGTACAAGAATCAGGTAAGGGATTCCCTGGACAATTTGCTGCTTACAACAATAGCTTTTTACCAAGTTTAAAAAAATTATCACAAACCATAAAAGGAGAAGGTGCCTTAGCAATTCTTCAAATATTTCATGGTGGAAGAATGGCAATTCCTGCCGAAATACCTGGTGGTCAAACTATTAGTGCAAGCGCTATAGCAGCTGAAAGAGAAGGTGCAATGACTCCACGCGAAATGACCCAAGCAGAAATCCAAGATACTATTAAGGCTTTTGGTAAAACAACAAAACTTGCAATAGCTGCTGGTTTTGATGGTGTAGAAATTCATGGGGCCAACACATATTTATTACAACAATTTTTTTCTCCTCATTCAAACCGAAGAGATGATATGTGGGGTGGAAGCATAGAAAAAAGAATGAATTTCCCGCTAGCTGTTATTGCGCAGGTTAAGAAAGTAATAAAAGAAGATGGCATAAAGAATTTCATAGTGGGCTACAGGTTTTCACCAGAGGAAATAGAAAATCCCGGTATAACTTTAGAAGACACTCTTTCATTTATAGATGTTTTATCAAATCAAGGATTAAGTTATTTGCACAGCTCCATATCGGATTTTTGGCAAAGTTCAATACGTAATGCCTCCAATACTAATCCTATTATTTGCAGTATACTTGACAAAATACATGGCAGAGTCCCTTTTATCGGCGTTGGATCTATCCACACACCTGAAGATGCTATAAAGGCATTAAACAGTGGCGTCGCATTTATATCTCTTGGTAGAGAGCTAATCATGGAACCCGACTGGGTCAGTAAGGTTCAAACTGGTGATTTTTCAAAAATACGTACTACTTTAAATAAAACTCAAAGAAAATCTTTAGATATTCCGGAGCCACTTTGGAATACAATTATAAATACACCTGGTTGGTTCCCAATGTCAAAATAATTACTTTATCACAATTAAATACTTAACACATCTTATAAACTAAAAGTACCAGATATGAAATAAAACATATCTGGCACTTTTCATTTTGATTACTTACTTTTTAAAAATCCTATATAAAAAATTCTTTCTGCGCCTAATATACTCTTTAGTTTTATAAAAACAAATAATAAAATGCAAAGATTTATTCTTTATCAGTTTACCGACTATTTTTTTTTGAAAACCTCCGAAGTTAAAATACTTTAAATTCTGACCTAAAATGTCGTCTTCAATAATTCGTGATATTTGCTTCTTAATTTCTAATTTATCGCAATCTGAATCTTTATAAAACAAATTGTTTAAACTCATTATAATGCTATCTGTGAATTTCAATTCTACTACATCTTTATTTGTATCTGTATATGCATTATTATTAATTAGAAATTTTCTTACTGATTTGTACATGTTATTTTGATTATTATATAATTCTTTATTAAATGTAGATGTAATAGAATTATCATTATAATTCACATAATTATAGAGTTGTTTATCAATTATAGTGATGTTACCACAATGTTCTAGATATTGGAGATTGAACATAAGATCCTCCCCCCAATTTATTAAACTATCAAATTCAAGATTATATTTTTTAATAATATCAGCAACATATAACTTATTCCAAAGATAGTTAATATAATAATTTTTAAAAAGAATACCAAATTCATTCAAGAATGTTTTTTTTGTAATACTAACTTGATTGTTTAAACTGATAGCCTTAACGTTTATTTTACCATTTTTATCCTTAGAAACTCTTGTATATCCACAAAATACCACATCAGTATTTCTACTTATTTCATTAGTTAAAGTTTCAATCATATTAGGTTCAATATAATCATCAGAATCAACAAATTGAATGAATTTTTTTGTTGCTGCTTTTGTACCTTTATTTCTAGCAGATGACACTCCCAAATTTTTCACATCTTATTTAATAATGAACATATTTTTAAAATACATATATTTATCAAAAAACCATTCCTTTTTTAAATATTTATTGTTTTATATAATATTATCGGTAACTATAATATTATCGGTAACTATACTATGTTTCTAACATTCGGAGTCTATCCTTATATTAACATATTAATCGTTTTTTGTCGCTTGTTGTCTACTAGCATTATCTCATTAAAAAAACTATACAAAAAAATAAAGAAATGTTTAGAGATGTAAATTACACTTTACTTCTCCATTCATTTCTTTAAAATTATTTTTATATCTGTATATATTATAATTTTGACTATTCTATATTATAGTTTCTATCAATAACTCAACATAAGTATATACCTATTCCTTACTAATTTTCATTTTTAGCATTATATACAAAGTTACAAGGTTTTCCTTCACAATTTAAAACCTCTTCATCATCTTCACCAGTATAAATTTCTTTATTAGTTACGTCGCTTCCAGTTGCTGTTCCAAGCAATTTTTCAATGTCTGTTGATATATCTTCTGGCGTAGTTGTTGGTTCAAATCTATATTCTACATTACCATCTCTTCCTATAAGGAACTTTGTAAAGTTCCATTTTATTGAATCTCCTACTAGTAATTCCGGAAATTTTTTCTCAAGCATATCATTAAATTTTTTTTCATTAGGCTGATTCAAGTCAAATCCTTTGAATTTTGCTTTTTCTGTAAGGTATTTAAAAATCGGATGAGCATTCTTTCCCCTTACATCAGTTTTCTCAAACAATGGGAAACTCACTCCATAATTAATTTCACAGAAATTTTTTATTTCACTACTTTCACCAGGTTCCTGAGCTGCAAATTGATTACTTGGAAAACCCAATATTTCAAAGCCCTTGTCCTTGTACTGCTCATAAATCTTCTCTAAGCCCTTGTATTGTGGAGTAAATCCACACTTGCTTGCCGTATTAACTATAATAAGTACCTTTCCCTTATATTGTTTTAGAGAAACCTCTTCCCCATCTATTGTAATTGCATTAAAATCATAAATTGACATTTATTATCCCTCCATTTTTATTAAGCTTAGTTTTTATATAAAAATTAATATTTCTTAATAATTGTTATTGTCTATAATTCTATTATATCACAAAAAAAATAAATTACAATAAAGTTTAGCCCTTATTTATAGTATTATAGATATAAAAATATTTAAATATTCATTAACTTAGATATGGAATTTATTATATTAGCTAAAAATGTGATATAATAATTCTTTATGTATGTCTAATACCATTATAAATGGAAAATTTGTTAGGAGTGAAAAAATATGAAAAGTACAATATTAACACCTAGTGGGGTAATAAAATTAGAAGAAGAATTAACCCTACGAACCGGAGAAAAAAGAAGAGAAATAACGGCAGCAATTAAAGAAGCAAAGGGGCATGGCGATCTAAGTGAAAATGCAGAATATGATGCAGCTAAAGATGAGGAAGCAACTAATAATGATAGAATAATTGCAGTACAAGAGTTACTTCGAAACTCTACAGTAGTAGATGACGAGAGCAGCGATGAACACTTAGGTCTTGGTGGACAGGCTGACATTAAATTTCTTGATACAGATGATATTGTAAAAGTACGCTTGGTATCCACTGTAGAGACCAATCCGGACCTTATGAATATAAGTATTGAATCACCACTTGGAATTGCAATCTATAAAAAGGCACTTGGAGAGAAATGCACAGTTTTAGCCCCTGAAGGTAATTACGAAGTAAGTATAGAGAAGATTTACGAATAGTAAAAAATATTAAGACTACTTAAATCTTTTTTATAAATTTTTTTAATCAAAGTAAAAATTTAAGCAGGGAGTAATCACTACTTAAATTTTTTCATATTACTAATGAGCTTTGTCAGTTGACGAAGCTTTAAAACTTTTTTCAATCATTTCTACAGCTTTAGTATATTTATTCTTTTGATTAGTTGGAAATTTAAAAATAAAAGTATCAATTGAACCTTTTCCAACTACTTTCTTTTGGTATACTATTTTGTCGCCATCAGTATAAGATATTACAAACCAATTACCGTTTTTTACTTTATAATACATATTATTATTTTTTATAGCTTTGTTATATATTGAATCAACTGTATCGTGTGATACATTGTTAGTTCCATAAATCTGAAGTGATATACTATCATCATCGGATTTAAACATATTCCCATTAACAGTTTCTTTAACTACTTTTAGTTCACTAGGATACTTAATCGAACATAAAAACTTTTCATTAAGATAATTTTTATATTCAACTTCTTTAGGCAACTCACTTTGTGACTTAGTATTTGATATTTTTTGACCCTCAATTGCATTTGCATCTGACAATTTTTTATCTGCTATTATTTTTGCATCTACTATTTTTTTATCTGCTATTATTTTAGCATCTGAAATTCTCTTGTCCGCTACCTGCTCTGGTGTTCCAATTGTAGATTTTGCATTTTCTGCTGACAGCGACGGTGAAAGTATTTTATACATAACCCCTATTACAATAAGTAGTCCTATAACTAATAAACCTATAATGACTTTTATTGACCTTTTCATTAGTTTTCCTCCTAATATATTCATCTTTAGTAACAATTCCATACTTTAATTTTTTACTTGAATAATATATTCCCCTCCTCACTGTCACTGATATATCTAACACCATAATAACATTGCTTAAATGTGTTCAAATTTATTATTTCTGTTACTTTGTAAATGTATATCCAAGCTCAGTATACATTATTCTGTTGTCTTTCTAAAGTCAATAAGTTACATTTTCACTTGGTAGCTTCTTATTGCTATGATTGATTCATAATTTTGTTTTTCTATTGCTAAAAGTTTTTCTTTCACACTCAACCCACCAGCATAACCAACCAATTTACCATTAGCCCCAATGACACGATGACAAGGGATTATTATAAAAATCGGATTTTTATTATTTGCCATTCCTACTGCACGAGCTGCTTTTATATTACCAACATTTTTTGCTATATCCTTATAACTTTTTGTTTTTCCATAAGGGATTTCTAACAGTGAATTCCATACCTTTTGCTGAAATTCTGTCCCACTAGGAGCAAGCGGTAAATCAAATATTTTTCTTTTTCCACAAAAATATTCTTGAAGTTGCATATTTGCTCTTTTTAGCAAAACGGTCTCATTAATATTTATACCTTTAGGCATTTTTTCAGCAAAATTCATCTGAGTTATAGCCATGCCATTCTCAACAATTCCTATTTTTCCAATTATTGTTTCATAATAAAATATGTTATTAATATTACCACCTCCACGTTTAGTTCCTTTATAATATATATTACTATATTCTTTTATAACTGTCTTCCTGTATATCCTTTAAACATTAAATATATTCAAATGCTTTAAGTATGCATGTAAAACTGTACTTAGTAACAAAGCGGGTATATATACATAATATACATTGAAGAACATTTTTTATGGAGGATATATATGTACCAGTGCCCCTATTTTTATAATATGATTATGTTCAATAGATATACGCAGATCAACGATAGTATAAACCTTGTTTTAGATTCTCAAAATAATAATAACATACCAAAAAATTTTCGTAAGTCATCAACTTTATTAAATACGCAAACCAATAAGAATTTAAATCTTAGTGGATTAAACACATTAAACATTTCTGGAAGTCAACAATTTTCAAAGGATAATTTACCTATTGTAATAAATAGTATAAACACATCATTACCAATTACCATCATTGACCTAAGACAAGAATCACACGGATTTATTAATGGGTTACCTGTTAGCTGGGCTAATGCAAAAAATGATGCTAACATAGGACTAACTAAAAATCAAGTATTACTTGATGAATACAACAAACTAAGTAATATAAAACTAAATGTACCTATTACATTTTATAATCATAAAAATATAACTATAATTCCAACAAAAGTCGAAGATGAACAATATCTTGTTAATTCTAAATCATTATCCTATAACCGAATTACCGTTACCGATGGTAAAATACCTAAAGATGATATGGTTGATTACTTTGTAGCGCTTGTACTATCACAGCCTAAAAACAGTTGGTTTCATTTTCACTGTAAACAAGGTATAGGTAGGACCACTACCTTCATGATTATGTATGATATGATCAAAAATTCAGCCAAAGTTACAGCTGAAGACATTATAGAACGACAATTACTATTAGCTAATTTTGATGAGAGTCATATCAAGTCTTTTAATAATAATGAAAGAGTTAACTTCTTAAATAATTTTTATAAATACTGTAGGAAAAATAGTAATGAGTTTTATTAAATGGAGTGAATTCAGAAAAAATCTAGATACTAATAACTATATAAAAAATCCTATAACTCCAACTTACTTATATGTTATATCTCAAAATGCAATGACGCCAGCTGAGAAAACAATGATAGCTACCCTTCAAGGAATTGTTAATAAACAATCATCTATTCAAATATATACGCTTAGTTCCTCACAACCTGATTATCAAACATGGCTAGATAATTTAAAAAAAGAATATGGAATTCCATACGAAAATGTCTCAAATCCGTGGCGCTTATTAGACGTATTTAAAGATTATATTAATGGATATGTGCTTTACAATAATAAAACACTAAAAGATCCTTCAATAAATAATGCTTGTTCGCTTGCCTCCTTAAATAATTGCATTGCGATTGATGAAGTTGTCCAAGGCAAAGCAGGAATCTATGGAATTACAAAGATTATAGGCGACTGTAGAAATACTGCTGAGAGCTGGGCCTTCGATAATTTATGGAACTCTGGTCTAAATCATTCCATAGTAATTGAGTTATCACCAGACAAATCTTCCGCATTAAGGGACTATGGCATAATGAGCAAATCTCTAATTTTTTATGAAGATAAAATTGACGTTACAACCCTACGAGATAAAATATTTTCAGCCCTAGATAAGGACTCCACTTGCCTCGGTTGGGGCCCGGATGAATTTATTAATGTAAGTACAACTTCGAAATATGGTATCAGTATGGTTGCTGCAGACTGGTCTTATAATTTAACTGTATTAAGTTCATTTCCTTCATTACCTATGCATCAAAAATCGTTAGTTAACTTACCTATTAAAGAAAATGTTCATCATGTAACATTTATTATGTCCGACGGGGATAATCAGCAGTGGGATCTTGGAACTAATTATGGTTCTCACAAATGGTATGGTTCCCCTTATAAAGGAAAATTCAATTTAGGCTGGTCATTAAGCCCATCCTTATATTATCTTGCCCCTACCGTATTTAAGCTATATTATGAAAGTGCATCTTATGGATCTACCAATGACTATTTTATAGTACCACCATCCGGGAACGGCTACATGTACCCAAGTAAATTTGATAAGAAATCACTATCTATGTATATTAATAGATTAAATGATTATATGGAAAAAGTAGATGAGAAATATGTATCAATTATTGATGACTCTTCTTTTCATAATAACGAACTTTGGGATAGGTTTACTATAAAACCTAATATACACGGATTATTTTATCTTGACTATCATAAACACGACAACTACCACGGGGAGATTATTTGGTCAAATAATAAACCCATAGTCTCCTGTAGGGATTTACTTTGGGATAATATTGAAAGTGAAGATGAACTTATTAAAAATATTAATCATCGAATTGATTCTGGTAAAGTTAATATTAATAATTCTAATAGTTACACTTTTGTTTATGTTCATGCTTGGAGCAAAGACCTTAGCAATATTGAAACAGTTGTGAACAAATTAAAAGAAAATCCTAAAATTGCAATAGTAACCCCTGAAACATTTATGAAATTGATAATGAATAATGTTAAACAAAAGGCTAGAACATAACGTCCTAGCCTTTTACCCATCTTAATTTGTTGTAAGCACTGTAACTTTTCATGTTTTCACCTTTTATTTATTAAGCCTCATATAAAATAGTTTGCCTAATATGCCTAAATTTAATTCATTTAGTATTTAAAAACATTAATATTATTCACAGTTATCAAGTTATGATTGTTATAATAATGATATATAAGTTAAAAAGGAGGAATAAGATATGGCAGAAGCTTTAAAAAATATGTATAACAAGGAATTCCTACAGCAATTTGGTGAGCAAATATATAATGTCTATAATTCTTTTAATATTAATAAATTTATAGCCACTATAATAGATGATACTTGGGATGAACTAAAACTAATGGAGAGGATGGACCGAATTACTAAAACGCTTGGTGTCTTTTTACCCAAAAAATATGACGAAGCACTGGAAATACTATTTAAAATCGATGAATTCTGCGTCGGATTTCCATACTTGTTTTTTCCAAATTTTGTATGCGTATATGGTTTATCAGATGAAAATTGGGAGCTTTCTATGTTAGCTCTTAAACGATTTACTATTAGATCCTCCTCTGAATTCGCAGTAAGACCGTTTATTATGTCTGATCCAAAGCGGATGATATTTAAGATGTTAGAATGGTCAAAAGACAATAATGAACATGTAAGAAGGCTCGCAAGTGAAGGCTGTCGTCCGCGTCTACCCTGGGGAATGGCACTTACTATGTTTAAAAATGATCCCACTATGGTATTATCTGTACTTAATAAACTAATAGAAGACCCTTCTATTTATGTACGTAAGAGTGTTGCTAACAATTTAAATGATATTTCAAAAGATAATCCTTTTGTAATTGTGGAAACAGTAAGACGTTTAAAAGGAATAAATAAGTATACTGACTGGATATTAAGACATGGCTCTAGAACATTGATTCGCAAAGCAAATCCAGAAATAATGCAGTTATTTGGATATGGTGAATCCATAGATAGACCTATTACCACAAGGGCTACTTTGTCTATAGATCCACCTAGTCTGAAAATTGGTGAAAGTTGTAAAATCAAATATGAACTTTGCATTCGAGAAGGTGACCCTATACATATACGAATTGAATATGGGATTTATTTTATACGATCAAGAGGAAAAACATCCTGTAAATTGTTTCTTTTGTCTGATAAAATAGTGACTGGAGGACAGTGTCTTACTGGAACCAAAATACACAAATGGGTGGAACTCACTACAAGAAAACATTACCCAGGAGAACACAAAATAGTGATCTTGATTAACGGCTCGGAGGTAGCCTCTTCAGCTATGGATTTGATTTTTTAGTCATATTCTTCTTATATTTATTATTAACTTACATATTTATATATTCAAAAATTTATAAAAGCACTCTCATTAACAATTTAGTTAGAAGAGTGCCTTTTACGTTACCGCGAGTTACCTGCAATTACTTTAAAATATGTAATTCTTTAATTTAGATCATTGTTTAATAGATAAAATAATTTAACGTACTATTTTTTTAATAAATTCTTCTGCTTTTACCACATACCTTATATGAGTTCCTTCACCTATTTTACCCATGTCATCAAATGCTTCTACTTTAAATGTTAATTTTTTACCTTCTGCCTTTTCAAGTATCGCCTCAGCACGAACCTTGACTCCAACAGGCGTTGGCTTTATGTGCTTAACACTAATCTCTATACCAACTGTTGTGTATCCAACAGGCAGTTCCTTCTTAACACCATTTTTTGCTGCATTCTCCATAAGAGCTGTCATAGCGGGAGTTGCATAAACATCTAAATCTCCTGATCCATAAGAATTCGCTGTATCACTTCTTCCAACCGTCTGCTCCATAACAGATTTCAAACCTTCATTAAAATTAAATTCCATTTTCATCACTCCATTCTTTTATTATTTATAAATATAAAAGTACTTTATCGTACTAATATAACATCATTGTGAAAGTGTATCAAGTGATTTAACTTGCATATTGTTAAAAATTTATTAATCTGTTTACGTTTACAACCTATAGATAAAAATATATCAAAAAGATATATTTCTATCTATAGGTTGAGACAAGGTTATAAATGTATCTGTACTTTGAACTCCTGAGATTACCTGAAGCCTATTCATAAGTAAGTCCTGTAGGTTAGAAATGCTCTTGCACATTACTTTAACAAAAATAGAATATGCACCCGTTGTGTAATGCAGCTCTACTATTTCTTTTATTTCTTTCAATTGTTCTAATACATCTGGATATGAAGATGCCTTGTTAAGATAAATTCCAATAAAACAACATACGTCATATCCAAGTTTGCTTGTATCTAATATAAGCCTTGCACCTTTAATTAATCCCATTTCTTGCATTTTATTCATTCTAACATGAATTGTACCGCCACTTACATGACAATTCCTTGCGATTTCAAGATAAGGTATTCTAGAGTCTTTAATTAAGATTTCTAATATTTGATAGTCTAATTCATCTAAACCGGGAACATTTAAATCCATACCATCAGCTCCTAATAAATTATTTTATATATACCTAAAATCAACAATATTGTATACTTTATATCATTATATCAAATCAATTAACAGATTAGCAAAAAAACAGCAAATAAATTTATTTTTTTAACAATATAGTACTAAAATCAATCTTAAATTTCGAATTCGTTAAACATAATAAATTATCATTAGATATATTGTAATAACTAGCTAATTATGTTATTATATTATCAATGGATCAAACAAAAATAAAAATTTATCAGGGGGAATTAAAATGACAGAATTAATAAAAGCAGAAAAAAAATTATTGGATGTAGCGGTGGCTAAAATTAAAAATAAAAAAATAAAAGATATATTATTCGTTCAACAATCAATTTTAAAAGCTGTAGATGAATTTATGTATAAGAGAAGAATAACTAGAATATTACCTCTTATGATGTCTCCAATTACAGACACGTTAAACCATAGCGTTGAGGAATGTGAAATAAGTTATAACAATCAAACTTTCAATGTTATGAAATCTATGATATTCCACAAACAAATGACAATGTTAAACGCAGATATTGATAGCCTTTATATCGTATCTCCAAACATAAGACTCGAAAAAGCAGCTAGAGGTGATTCGAGACATTTATTTGAATTTACTCAAGTAGACTTTGAATTTAAAGAAAAAACTATGGAAGATATACTTAAATTCATAGAAGAAATCATAACTGCTATATTTAAATTTGTAAAAGAGAACTGTATTCCAGAGTTAACAAGACTTGGTGTAGGTACAGATCATTTAAATATAACTGGACCATTTAAAAAATATACAACAGATGAGATGCAAGCAAAGTATGGCGATGATTTCGAAGCAGAAGCATCAAAAGCTGCTACAGAACCTTTCTTCTTAACAAACCATAAAAGAGAATTCTATGATGCAGAAGATTTAGATAACTTAGGTACTTATAGAAATTACGACCTTATTTGGCCATTAGGATTTGGTGAAGGTTTAAGTGGCGGAGAAAGAGAATTTAAACTAGATAGAATACTTTTAAGAATGAGAGAACTTGCAACTGATGAGAAGGCTTTTAGATATTACATTGAGCTTGCAAAACAAGGAGAGATATTTAAAACTGCAGGAGCTGGATTTGGAGTAGAAAGAATAACTAGATTTATAACTCAGCAACCTGAGATTAGTGATGTTACATTATTCTGCAGAAAACCTGGTGAACAATATATATTCTAATTTTCAGTACTAAGAAAATGAAAGATGATGGCTACTTTAATTAGCCATCTTTTTTTTATATTTTATCAACCATATTTTTTTCTGCTGCTTCTACCATTCGCCTCACCATTTCTCCACCAACATTACCTGAATTTTTTATTTTATTTACAATGTTACTAGGCACATCTCCCATCTCTGCATTGTTATTTCGAATATTATCTAGTCCCATATCATTTGCTACTTCCATCTTAAACTTTTGAAGTTTTCCCATTGCTTCTGGTACTAATACTCTTCTAGACATTTTACTACCTCCCTATAATTTTATGTTATAGATAACCAAAAATAATTTCGATTTCTAACCTATATAACTATATTTAGTATTTTATAAAACAGACTTTTTATTCATCGCTTTAAATTTTAAATTATTATTTATTTTTTAAAATACAAAAAACCACCTTAATAAAGGCGGCTTTTTGTGATATAAATTATTTATATTGCAGTAACTTCAATTGCTTGAAGTCCCTTAGGTCCTTCTTCTGTTTCAAATTGAACTTTTTGACCTTCTTCTAGACTTTTTTCTGATTCACTACCTTGAATTGCGGATATATGAACAAAAACATCTTTTTCGCCTTCAATTTCAATAAATCCAAAGCCTTTTACTGTGTTAAACCATTTAACTGTTCCGATTTTCATTAATAAACCTCCAAATAGAAAACACCATTACTTATGATACATTAATTTTGCATCAATAGTGTTACGCTTACAATATACCATAAAATTGGTATATTATCAATTTTGTTAATGATAGAATAATTAGATTAACTAACAATATCTCATTATAGCCAAGTAATATTACTATGCTTTAGCCTTACTTAAAGCCTCCTGTGTTGCGCTAATAATACCTTCACTACTATAAGTAGCACCAGAAACTGTATCTACTGTTGTTGATTGAGTCGATACTATTTGAGAAATTATCGTGCTTTCTGCTCTTGCATAAAAATCAGGAGTATCTCCATTTGATACTGTTTCGACTTTAGTTATTTTATTCTCTTTTATTGTAACTGACATCTGAGTTGTACCACCACGAAATCCACTACCCGATCCTGTATATGTTCCATCTTTATATTTACTTGAAGCAGTCGCTGTGCTTGCTGTATTTGTACTTGTATCTGCAGTACTAACTGTTGTTGAACTTGAATCAGTAGTTGTTGGTGTCGTTTTAGTCTTTGTTGGTGTCGTTTTAGTCGTTGTTGGTGTAGTAGTTGTTGTAGTTGCTGAGGAACTTGCTTCCGCTTTCTTTAATGCTTCCTGCGTTGCACTTATAATACCTTCACTACTATAAGTAGCACCAGAAACTGTATCAACTGTTGTTGATTGAGTCGATATTATTTCAGAAGCTATTGTACTTTCTGCTCTTGCGTAAAAATCAGGAGTATCTCCATTTGATACTGTTTCAACCTTAGTTATTTTATTATCTTTTATTGTAACTGACATTTGCGTTGTACCACCTTGGAAACCAGTACCTGTTCCTGTATATGTTCCATCTTTATATTTTTGAGAAGTACTACTTGAGCTTGTAATTGTACTAGAAGTACTTGCTATTGCCAATCCACTATTTTTCAATGCAGATGCTCCTAAATTATTAACAGCATAAAGTCCTACCATTGCTGCTATTGCTACACTGCTTGCAAGTTCAGGGTTTACATTTTCACCAAGAACATTTATCTTAGTATTACCTCTAGGACATGCTTCGATGCATTTAAAACAGTTAATGCAATCTCCACCACATACACTCTGAGCTTTGTAAAGTGATAATCCCATTGAACAATTATTTGTGCACAATCTACACTTTCCGCATTTATCAGTAGGCTTTTTAATTTTAAGTATTCCTATTCTTGATAATATATTAAAAACAGCTCCTAAAGGACATAAATATCTACAGAAAAACCTTTCTACAAAGAGAGCACCTATTGTTATTAAAAGTAAAAGTGCCACTCCAATAGTGTAATCAAATAATACCTGAGGAAAATTTGTTATTTGTGCAAAAGCATCCCAAGGACTAGTTGTATCAAGAACTTTACTTCCCATGGTCCAAACAACAATTACAAGTAATAATAGAACAACATATTTCACGTATTTTAAAACTTTATCTACTTTTTCGTTTACCTTAAAATTAATCTTAAATACTTTTTTTGATAATAAATAAATGAAATCATTATAAGTTCCAAATGCACAAACCCAGCCACAAAAGAATCTTCCAAAGAAAATAGTTACAATTATAACTGTTGTGAACTCAATTAAAGTAGGAAAAGCTGTTATAAAATTGAAATTTCCTTTAATAATCATAGTATAAATACTTTTTAGTTCTGAAAAAGCTAATATAAATAAACCCGGTGATAAAACAAACATAATCAATTGTATTATATGTCTAAATATTTGTATTTTCTTTATCTTTTTTACCATTTTATATCCCCTTTTAAATCCTATTTTTATATACAAACTCCTGACACGTTATTGTAAATTTTCCTTTCATGCCCGTTGTAACATAGATTTCCTTACTTTTAGTTATTAATATGGCATCTACGCCCTCTATCTCTTCTATCAACTTAATAGCCTTCTCCACACCTATAATATACACACCTGTAGATAGTCCATCACCATCAATAGAGTTATCAGATATTATCGTAGCACCTACAATATCACTTTCCGATGGATATCCCGTACTTGGATTTATTATATGGTGAAATCTTTTACCCTCCACTTCAAAATATCTTTCATAATTTCCTGAAGTAACTACTGATTTATTAATAACACTAATTGTTAAAGCGAATTCACCACGAGTTTTAAATGGATCTTGAATACCAACACTCCATGGTGTTCCATCGATTTTGGTACCAAGAGTTAATATGTTTCCTCCAAGATTTATAAGTGCACTCTTAATGCCATTTTTAATCATTACATTTTTAACTTCATCTGCAGCATATCCTTTCGCAATACCTCCAACATCAATTTCTTGTTTCTTATTTTTTAAAAAAATAGATCCATCGTTTTTATCTATTACTATGTCCTTGTAGTTTACAATTTTAAGCTTCTCATTAACTTCATTACTACTCGGGATCTGTTGCCCTTCTTTTCCAATACCCCATAATGCAACTATAGGTTTTATTGTTATATCAAAAGCTCCTTCAGATAGCTTGCAATACTTTATCGCATTTTGAATAACATAATAAGTATCATTACTAACTATTTGTGGCTTATTTCCAGCATTTATACTTATTTTTGAAATTTCACTCTCTTCTTTAAAGACTGACATCTTGTTATCTATCTCACAAACCTTTATAATTGATTCTTCAATAGCTTTTGTTGCTTTCTTTCCATATACTTTTAACTGGTTAGAAGTGCCAAGCGAATAAAATTCTCTAACAATATAAGATTTTTTATTATTCCCAGTTATAAATATTAGAATTAAAATAATAAATATTAACGCTATTATTATAATTAAGATATTGTCAATAATAAGCATTCTACCAACCCTCCTTATAATATCTTAATTTCAAACTTAATTATCCTTGCAACATCCATAATATATCATGAATGTTAAATTCAGATTAAAATTTGGTTAAAGTTCCCTTCCGATTAAGAAATAAATTTAATTATTTGCTATGTATTTATAATATCAAATAATTATGTATCAACTATCACATGAATGTTAAATTCAGATTAAAATTTGGTTAAAGTTCCCTTCCGATTAAGAAATAAATTTAATTATTTGCTATGTATTTATAATATCAAATAATTATGTATCAACTATCAAATGATTATGTTATTTTTGTGTTATTTTTGATTTTTTAAGACTTTTACGAAAAAAAACTACTGAGATATATATAAATATATTTCAGTAGTTCACTTTTTAGTTTCCATTTTTAATAAAATCATTATCCTTTTACTCCACCTACCGTTAGTCCTCCTACTATCTTCTTTGATAAGAAAATAAATGCTATCATTATAGGTACAATAGAAATCGCAACACCTGTGAAAACTGCACCATATTCTGTCTTATATGTTCCTCTAGCGAGCATTACCATTATCGGAAGTGTAAACTTATTAGGATCAAATAACAATATAAGAGGTATTAAGAAATTATTCCAAGTTTGAATAAATGTGAATATAGACATTGTAGCAACACTTGGGAATATTAAAGGTAATACTATCCTATTAAATATTTTAAGCTCCGTGCACCCATCTATTCTAGCAGCTTCTATAAGTGACCTGCTTATTGCACCATCTGTATATCCTTTAATAAAGAATACCGATGCCGGAGTTGCTATAGCTGGTATTATTAAAGGCCAATATGAATCGAGTAAGCCAAGTTTTTTTACCAATTGAAATAATCCTATCATACCTAATTGTGTAGGTATCATCATTGTACCCAGTAGTACCCAAAATAAAATTTTATTTCCTTTAAATCTAAATTTTGAGAAACCATATGCAGTTAATGCACTAAAATAACCACTTACTGCTGTAACTGCAATTGCTATAACTATACTATTTAGTAGACCGTTCCATATAGGTTGACTTTCTAGTAATCTATGATAATTTGCAATTAATGCAGTGCCTGGTCTTAAAGACAAGGTTGTAGCAATTTCACCATTAGTATGAGTAGCATTAATTATCATTATAAAAAATGGTAAAAAACATAAGATGGCAAGCGCTATAAGCGCTATATACAAAACCGTTTTACTAATGATTCTGCCTATTTCTTTACTATCATTTTTTAACACATTATTATGTTCCATCTCTACCCCCTTTATTCGTAATCATCAGCATTTCTATTTATAAACTTGAATGATAATATTGCAAATACAAGTATTATTACAAATAATGCATACCCTACAGCAGCACCATATCCATAGTTATTGTTTACAAATGCAGTTCTATAAAGATACATTACCATTGTCGTAGTTGCATTATTAGGATCTCCAGCTCCTTGTGATAAAGCATATGGTATATCAAAAGATTGCATTCCTCCAATTAATGATGTTATAACAGAAAATAATATCGTTGGCCTTAATAAAGGAATTGTTATTGACCAAAACCTTTGTGTTTTAGATGCTCCATCAACAGTTGCAGCTTCATAAAGTTCTTCGGGAATATTCTTAATTCCAGCCATAAATATTATCATGCTATATCCAAACCACATCCAGAAGGAAGTAAGTGACACTATGCCTCTAGAATAATTTTCACTCATAAGAAAGTTTATCGGTTCTTTTATTAAATGAATATTCATCAATATTTTATTTACTGAGCCTGCCTGCCAATCAAATAAAAATGCAAATAATATACCAATTGAGGTTGCAGTAACTAGATTGGGGAAAAAATATACCGCTCTAAAAATATCTTTACCTTTTAATCTTGCTTCATTAAATACTACGGCTAATATTAACGCTAAAACCAATTGAGGAATACCCCCGCATAGCCACATAATCCAAGTATTAGCTATAGACTTTAAAAAAACAGGATCTGCAAATAATCTTGAGTAATTTGCAAGACCTACAAATTTAATGTTTTTTGACATGCCATCCCATTTAATAAAACTAACATATAATGAATAAATCATAGGATACAATTGAAAAATAAGAAATGTTATAAAAAATGGAGAGATAAATAATAATCCATACTTTTCTCTATTTATTTTGCCTTTAACCAAAGTGACACCCCCTATTTTTAAATTAGCCTTATTTACTAAAAAACAGTTAATAAGGCTAATTACTATTTACATGTCATCTAACTAATCTACTTTAATATCCGGATATGCATTTACTACATCAGCTTTAAATTTTTTAAGAAAATCCTCTTTTGAAGCTGTTTTACCTATTATAAACAAGTCTATTTGTTTATTCCAAGCATTGTTAATTGTATCATCATATTGTGTAAACAATTTACCATCAATGCCTTTAACAAGTTCCGTGTATACTTTATATACATTTTCACCCTTTAAGTATGCATTATTTCCTGCATCTGTACTTGATAATTTAGCTTGAACATCTACGTTATTCATGAAGTCCCCCTTATCTTTTGCCTGTGCTTCCATAAAATCTGTATTTGTAGTTATATACTTAACAAACTGCCAAGCATTATCTTTTTGTGTACTCTTGCTAGATACTCCAAGCCAAGTTCCACCCCAATAGTATGGTGTTGGAGCTTTTACGAATGCATAATTACCTGTTTCTTTTGGAGCATTTATTCCTAAAGTAAAAGGAAGTCCCCAGGTTGGAAGCATATATCCAAATGTTGTTTTATCTGACATTGATCCAGTCCATGCTGGTGTCCATTGAGTAAACTTAGCATCTAAACCTTCTTTTCTAATTTTAGTTGCTTGATCGATGTAATCCATCATTTTAGTATCAATAACTAACTTACCATCTTTTACCCATCCCTGCGTACGACTACCAATAGCTACATTTACTAATTCATTATATCCAGCTAATAACTTAACCGCTCCATTACTCTTCGTTTTAAGAGTCTCTCCTAATTTGATAAAGTCCTCTGTTGTTGTCATCATTTTTTGAATAGCAGCAGGGTCATCTGTTCCAAGATACTGTTTAGCTATACTTCTCTTATAGAAGAATCCACCTGGTGTTGCCTGCCAAGTTAAAGCTCTAATTGACTTATCTCCTTCATTACGTCCTAGCTCTACAGTATACGGTACCATTTTACTTGTAAGTGTCTCTGCATTATAAGGCGCCTTTGTTAAATCCTCATAAAAATCTAAATTTGTAAATTTTTTCACATAAGCAGATTCTGCTAAAAAAACATCTGGTCCACCAACGCCAGCACTCATTGTAGAAGATATTTTAGTTACATATGCACTATTATCATTTGGTATTGAAACAAGTTGAACTTTAAGATTTGGATAAACTTTGTTAAACTTAGCTATAATACCTAAATCTTTAAGCTCAGTATTCCATGACCATATCTTTATAGTTCCCGTGTAGTCAGCTGGTGATTTAGCAGCACCTGTAGTAGCCGCTTTTGAGCCTGAATCTGTTTTTGTAGCCGTACTTGATCCACAACCAGCTAACATTGAAGTAGCCATTATTGTCGATAAAGTTAACAATGCAAATTTCTTCAAATAATTTTTTTTCATTATTGTCCCCCCTTAAATCTTCTATTAATAAATAACATTCATAAAAAGAATATTATAATATCAACCAAATTCTAATAAACTCGCGTTTAATATGGATTAACCATCTCCTTAGTAGCTGCATGTAAACTAGTTTATTTTAGAGCCTTACACGAATTTCTTTCAATCAAGTCAATAGGTAACGTATAATTTGCTGAAAAATTTGAATTACTCTCGATTGATGTTATTAAAGTATTTGTTGCAATCGATGCCATTTCAAGAAGTTTCATCCTTACAGTTGTTAACGTTGGATTTATATATCTTGCAACCTCTATATCGTCAAATCCAACTATAGATATATCTTCTGGAACATTTAGATTTTCTTCTTCAATAGCCTGCATAGCTCCTATTGCCATCATATCATTTCCACAAAATATTGCAGTAGGTATTTCCTTTTGTAGAAGTTTTTTTGTAGCATTATATCCTCCATTGATAGTAAAATCGCCTTTAACAATTAAATTACTTTTTACAGCAATCCCCGCATCTGTTAATGCGTTTTTATAAGCATTAAATCTTTCTATACCTGATAAGTTTTCAGATATTCCTACTATATGTGCAATACTCGAATGTCCAAGTCCAATTAAATAATTAGTAGCCTTGTATGCACCGTAGTAGTTATCAGCATTTACAATTATACATTTATTATAAACTTCTTCATCTGATTTCACTGCTTGATCTAATAATGCAACCCTACAGCCAGAATTTATAATTTCTTTTATTTCTGGCTCTCCATTTTTTTCCCCTATAAATATTCCACCGGACACCGTCTTATTATAGAAAATTTCTTTCACTTTTTTATAATCCTTTTGTTTACTTACTATAGAAACAAGTACGTTATAACCCATCTTGCTTGCATTTTCGATAACCGATCCGGTAAATGGTGTAAAGTAAGAACTACTAGTAACTTGCTTACCATTAGTATCCGTCTTCATATCAATTATAAAAAGACCAATTACTCTGTTTTTAACCCCAGCAAGCATTCTAGCTGATGCATGTGGTACATAATTATTTTCCTTTATTATCTGCTGAATCTTTTTTCTAGTTTCCTCTGGAACATTATCATAATTGTTAATTACCCTTGAAACGGTGCTTCTTGAAACTCCTGCTATTTTTGCAATATCTATACTATTCATTCCGCACCTCTTTTTAGAATTTAAACGCGTGTTTATAACGTAATAATACTATAATTTTTCATGCTTTTCAAATTATAATATGTCTAGATTTCCTCAAATAACCATGTTTTAACATAATTTACTCCATTTACATCCGAATTGCTCATTTTCTTGCAGAATCGTTTACATTTTTTTAGGATTTAAAACTCACGATATTTACACTACGCTATTAATTGGTCTCTCTATAATATATATCCATTTTTACCTGTTTTAGAATCAGTTAACGCAGTATTTAATACATCTACACCTATATTTATTTCTAAAATTTTTGTTCCAGTTATATTTTACTACTTAGATAACTAGCACTTAGCCCTTCTATTTCAAAAGAATTAGGAGGGAACCCCTCCTTAAATGGTTAATTTCCCATCTCTATTTCTATTCTATGTGCGCATCCATCACCAAATACAGGTAATATATTTCCTTGTATAGCTTTTCCATCCACCGTAATTAATTTAACACCTTTACAAATATGCTTCTTATTATTAATTTTAATATTATATATATCTCCTCTGTATGTTCTCTCAATCTCAAAACTACTCCACTCTTTTGGAATGCAAGGATTTACACGAAGCCCATCATACTCCGGCTTCACCCCTAGAATAAATTGAGTAATTGCAAAATAGTTCCATGCAGCAGTTCCTGTAAGCCAAGAATTTTTAGCTTCTCCATATCGCATTGCATCTTTTCCTGCTACCATTTGCGAATAAACATAAGGTTCAGTTCTATGAATCTCGCTTATTTCCTCAACAAAGGCTGGAGCTATCTTTTTATATACATCATATGCCCTATCCCCTCTACCTAAAACTGTTTCAGCGATCATTATCCATGGGTTGTTATGACAAAATATTCCACCGTTTTCTTTATATCCTGGTGGATAAGATGTAATTTCACCAATGTTTACATCATATTTGCTGTAAGCTGGGTTCAAAAGCATTATGCCATACTTAGTATCTAATTTTTCCTTAACAGAATCTAATGCTTTTAAAGCTAAACCTTCTTCTACCCCAATGCCTGCCATTACGCAGAAACCTTGTGATTCTATATATATCTGTCCCTCATCATTCTCCTTGCTACCTACCTTATTTCCAAAAGCATCGTATGCTCTTAAAAACCATTCTCCGTCAAAGCCTTTTTCTATAACTGTTTTTCTCATTTTATCAATGTGAGTCTGCGCTATTGTAGCTTCGGAAATCAGGTCAAATCTTTTGCATAATTCTACATATTCTGGTCCTATAAATACAAACATTCCAGCTATAAGAACAGATTCCGCAACTCTTCCATCTGGATCTCCAAATGTTTGAAACGATTCATCTGGTTCTGTGGAAAAACAATTTAAATTCAAACAATCATTCCAATCAGCTCTTCCAATTAAAGGAAGCCCATTAGGTCCAAGATTATTTACAACATGATAGAAAGAACGTTTTAAATGTTCCATAAGTGTATCTTTTTTGCTATCATCACAATTGAAAGCCACAAGTTCATTTAGTATACTAAAATCTCCTGTTTCTTTTATATAGGCTGCAGTGCCTAATATTAACCATAACGGATCATCATTAAATCCTCCGCCAACTTCAAAGTTACCCTTTTTAGTTAATGGTTGATATTGGTGATAAGCTCCACCATCCTCAAATTGTGTTGCGGCTATATCCAGTATTCTTTCTCGCGCCCTACCTGGAATCTGATGCACAAATCCAAGTAAATCCTGATTAGAATCTCTAAATCCCATGCCTCTTCCAATTCCAGATTCAAAATATGACGCACTTCTAGACATATTAAACGTTACCATGCATTGATATGGATTCCATATATTAACCATACTGTTTAGCTTATCATCATCCGTTTTTATACTATATTTTGATAATAAATTAAGCCAATATTTACTTAAAGCTTCTAATCCCTCTTCTACTTGAATATCTGTACTAAACCTCGCTATCATATCTTTAGCAATAGTCTTATTAATAACTCCATGGCTTTCCCACTTGTCTTCTTCCTCATTTTCTACATATCCAATTATGAAGATCAAACTTGTTTCTTCTCCAGGTTTAAGTCTTAATGTTTTACTATGTGATGCTACAGGTGACCATCCACTCGCTACAGAATTATTAGATTTACCATTCATAACCGTTTGTGGTGAATCAAAACCATTATATAATCCTAGAAACGACTCTCTGTCACTATCAAACCCATCTATATCTGTATTAACGCAGTAAAATGAATAATGATTACGTCTTTCTCTATATTCTGTTTTATGATAAATTACAGAATTATCTATCTCAACTTCACCAGTACTAAAATTTCGCTGGAAGTTAGTCATATCGTCATAAGCATTCCATAAGCAGAACTCAATAAATGAAAAAATCTTAATTTCCTTAGTATCATTTGATGTATTTTTTATTTTAAGTTGATTAACTTCGCCATGATACTTTAAAGGTACAAACATTAATTGCTCTACTTCAATACCATTTCTTGCACTTTTTATTTTAGTGTAACCAAGCCCATGTCTACATTCATAGGAATCTAATTCAGTTTTCACAGGCATATATCCTGGTGTCCAAACGTCGCCACCATCATTTATATAATAATATCTTCCCCCACTATCAACTGGTGCACTATTATATCTATATCTAGTTAACCTTCGAAGCCTCGCATCCTTATAAAAACAGTATCCACCGCTAGTATTTGAAATCAGAGAGAAAAAATCATCTGTTCCAAGATAATTAATCCATGGATACGGAGTCTTAGGTGTAGTAATCACATACTCTTTTTTTTTATCATCAAAATAACCAAATTTCATTGTTCATCCCCCCTATGTTTGTACAATTCTATTTTATATAAAATATTTAAATATATCAATAATCATATAAGCGTCAATTACCTCTAATTCTTACATTATATTCTATTAACGCGTGTTTATGAGTTTTTTTACAACTTCTTAAATTAATAAAAAATACAGAATATATTTTATATATATTCTGCTTAATTTAGCTGATTATTTAATTATATTTTCTATATACAATCAATGTTACTTTGATTTAGTATTATATCGAATATCATTTAATAAAATTATAATTTCACCAAAACCGATAAATAAAAATCCACTTATAAAAGAAGAAACCATAATTGCAATTGCGTATACCCATCTTAAAGGATTGGGATTTGATATTACACTACTCGATGGCGTAGTTAACAAAAGTCCAAGAATTAGACCAGCTAATATGCCCACCCCTGCTACAATCCTCCCTATTAATTTTATTGTAAATCCAATTGTACTTCTTTTATTAATTACTCCAATATTACCATCTGATACTTTTTTTCGAATTTCTAAAATTTCATTAAGATTACCCATATATTATTTCTCCTTTTGTTTTGAATATAAGGTCATAAAAAATATAAATAAAGATATCATCCCAAATAAATAAAAAAGCCCAAACACTTTACCCGTTCCATCTGCATTTATAAAAGTATAATAAATTTCAGATAATACCATGAAAAATGTTCCAATTGAAGCAATTAGTGTTGCTGTTTTTAATTTCAAGATTAATCACCTCCTATAATTTGTATTAACATATATAAAGAATTCTATAAATTTTTTTTATAATCCTTTAACTATATATATTTAAATATCTATATATCATGCATAATTTCACCCACAACTTTACAAATGTGCAAATAAGCTTTATTATTGATAAGGCATAAGAGGAGGTTTAAAATGAATATTGCTAAAAACCATGTAGTTTTATATTTATGATTTTGCTAACTACAGATAAGGACTACATTTTCAAATTATTTTAAAATTTAATAAAATTATTTCATTTTTACATTATCTTTAATGTAATCGTTGTATGATTTTATTATATTAAACTTATGGTATTTAAGGGGTGTAACATTAAAATGAAATATATTATTGGAATTCTCGGATTAATTGTTGTCTTAGGGCTTGCATGGTTTACTAGTACTGATAAAAAAAAGGTAAAATACCAACCTATCGTTGTAATGGTTATTTTACAATTCATACTTGGATTTGTATTGCTAAATACTGGTGTTGGCAATTTTCTAGTGGGTGGAATAGCAAATGCTTTTCAATTATTGCTTAAATGTGCAGCAGAGGGCGTAAATTTTGTATTTGGGGGATTAGTTAACACAAATCAATTTACATTTTTTATAGGTGTGCTTTTACCAATAGTATTTATTTCTGCTTTAATCGGAATTCTACAACACTTTAAAATACTTCCTTTTATAATTAAATATATAGGCCTCGGCTTAAGTAAAATTAACGGTATGGGTAAACTAGAATCTTATAACGGAGTAGCCGCTGCTATTCTTGGTCAATCAGAGGTATTTATTTCTGTAAAAAAAGAACTTGGTCTATTACCAGAGCATAGACTTTATACACTTTGTGCATCAGCAATGTCTACGGTATCTATGTCGATAGTTGGCTCTTATATGGTTCTTATAAAACCTAGATATGTTGTAACTGCTCTTGTTTTAAATTTATTTGGTGGATTTATTATATCTTCAATTATAAATCCATATACAGTAACCCCGGAGGAAGATATATTAATAGTTCAGGAAGAAAAAAAACAATCATTCTTTGAAATGCTTGGTGAATACATTATGGATGGTTTCAAAGTAGCTATCATAGTTGGAGCAATGCTTATTGGATTTGTAGCCATAATTGCTATGATTAATATGATTTTCAAGGGTATTTTCGGTATTTCTTTTCAAAATTTACTTGGCTATGTATTCTCACCATTTGCGATTTTAATGGGTGTACCTTTAAATGAAGCAATACCTGCCGCAAGTATAATGGCAACGAAATTAGTATCAAATGAATTTGTTGCAATGACTAGTTTGGCAACTAGCACTATACATTTAACACCGCGAACAACCGCTATTGTTTCTGTATTTTTAGTTTCTTTCGCTAATTTTTCATCGATTGGAATTATTTCTGGAGCAGTAAAAGGACTCAATGAAAAACAAGGTAATGTTGTTGCTCGGTTTGGTTTAAAACTGCTATTTGGTGCAACCTTAGTTAGTATATTAACAGCAACTGTTGTTGGTTTAATTGTATAATATAACCATATAATAATATAATAATATTAATGTTATAAAATCAAAATAAAAAGGATGGTAATAAAATGAGAATGGTAGATATAATTTCAAAAAAACGTGACGGTAAAGAATTAACAACTAAAGAAATTAATTTTTTTATAGAAGGTTATACTAAAGGAATTATTCCTGATTACCAAGCAAGTTCCCTCGCAATGGCTATTTATTTTCAAGATATGAATGATCGTGAAAGAGCTGATTTGACTATGGCAATGGTTAATTCCGGGGATACTATTGATTTATCAGGAATTGAGGGTATAAAAGTTGATAAGCACTCAACTGGTGGTGTAGGTGATACAACAACACTAGTCCTCGCACCTCTTGTTGCTGCTTTAGATATACCTGTTGCTAAAATGTCTGGACGAGGTCTTGGGCATACTGGTGGAACAATTGATAAATTAGAATCTATTAGCGGTTTCCATGTAGAGATCACAATAAAACAATTTATTGATTTAGTTAATAGGGATAAAGTTGCAGTTGTTGGTCAAAGTGGAAACTTAACCCCTGCTGACAAAAAATTATACGCTCTTCGTGATGTGACTGGAACTGTAAATTCAATTCCACTAATAGCTAGTTCTATTATGAGTAAAAAGATTGCAGCCGGAGCTAATGCAATAGTTCTAGATGTTAAAACAGGTGCAGGAGCTTTCATGAAAACGGATAAAGATGCAGAAAATTTAGCTCATGCAATGGTTCAAATCGGAAACAATGTAGGGAGAAATACTATGGCGATAATCTCTGACATGTCGCAACCTTTAGGATTTGCAATTGGTAATGCACTTGAGGTTAAAGAAGCCATCGACACATTAAGAGGAGAAGGTCCAGAAGATCTTACAGAACTTGTCCTAACCCTTGGAAGTCAGATGGTAGTACTTGCTAAAAAAGCAAATACATTAGATGAAGCAAGAAAAATGCTTATTGAAGTAATAAAAAATGGTAAAGCAATAGACAAATTTAAAGTATTTATTAAAAATCAAGGTGGAGATGAATCAATTGTAGATAACCCAGAAAAATTACCACAGGCAAAATATAAAATTGATGTTCCTGCTTTAACTAGTGGCTTTGTATCAAATATGGTAGCTGATGAAATTGGTATTGCAGCAATGTTACTTGGCGCAGGAAGGGCAACAAAAGAAGATAAAATTGATTTGGCAGTAGGCCTTATGCTACGCAGAAAAGTAGGAGACACTGTAAAAAAGGGTGATCCTCTTGCAACTATATATTCAAATCGTGAAAATGTAGATGATGTAAAAACAAAAATATATGAAAATATCTCTATTAGTGACCATGCAACTAAGCCAATATTAATTCATGAAGTTATTACAAAGTAGCTCCATACAAGGCAGTTAAGACTTATATCTTAACTGCCTTTAATTAATAATATAATTTACGAATAGATGTCTGAAAACTCCACTCGTATAATTTCATTTCCATTTTTCGCAATATTACTATATATTATATTTTCATCAAGTACCTTGCCTGCCGGGAGTCTTATTGTAAATGTGCTACCTTCCCCAAATTTACTCTGCGCATATATATTACCACCATGCAATTCTACAATCTATTTCACTAAACTCAAGCCAACACACTATATTATTTGATAGGTTGTTTTCGACCTAAGTCATTATAATGAATCCATTTCTTATGAGTGATCTAATTGCCAAGATTACAGCTTCCTCCTGGAAGTTAAGTTCTTGGGTAATCACAATAATTTCAGCAAGTGTCAGTGGTTTCTCCATACGAACTAAGATTTCTTCTTCAACATTATTAAGCCATTTAAAGATTGGTAACGCACTTCCTAATAAATTAGCCTGAGAATTCGCTCGTAATTCACTTCCAAGCAATCGAGCCTCAGTTAGCCCTATTGGCCCCGCACGACGCATCTTACTTTGCTTAAGTATCTCATATAAATTTAGTTTTCGCGATAGCCTTTCCTGAATAAATAATGCCTCTACCTCTTTGCCAGCATTATTATGTGGTGGTTGCAATTCCTCAACACGAGTCCAAGGTTCTCCTAGTATAGTATCACTCCACTTAATTGTAATAAGAACCGAAACTACTTGAGTATAACCCTGCTTTCTTAAATTGCTGGACCAATCGTGAACCGAATTTAGAAAAGTATCGTAGTCCTCATCACCATTAGCATGTCCTATTGAATAGCTTGCAGCAGAATTAACACTAAGACGAAGAATTAGAATGTCCATCTTTGCACCATTTAGCCATACACGTAATCTGCTAGTAAGCGGTTCATCCATACGTTCGCCAAGTTCAGTAATGATTTGTGCACTCCCACCAGGAGCTAGATGATTTGGTAACCCAACTACAATTCGTTGTAAAATATCTTCACCTGAGTTTCCACCATCGCGATACCCAAGTGTGTCTACTGGTGATGGCACGAATGGTGGATTAGCTGTAATAAGATCAAATTTTTCATCATAAACAGGCTCGAAGAGATCCCCCACCGCAACTTCAATGTTAGTTAAACCTAATGCTTTGGCGTTAAAATAAGTACACCGAGCGGCACGAGGATTAATATCCACAGCGACCACCCTCTTGGAGTTAGAACTTGCTAAAAGAGCATGAACACCAGATCCAGTACAAAGATCGAGAGTCGAACTCACGGGGTTACGCACAGTAGTTCGTGCTAACCAGCGGCTATCGATGCCAACGTACATTACTTGATCATATGGTACATTTAGGACTCCAGGATGTGGTAATTGTGGCCAAGCATGATCCGAAAAAACTAAACAATCCCCAACAGGATATAGTGAAGCACTTGCATAACATTTTTTATTATGGACTAAAATGATTCCTACCTTAATGAGGACATCCCTTTCATTATTATCAAGCATTTGGTTAAGTTCATCTAGCGAAATTATTCCCTGCAAGAAAAAGAAATCTATAGCTGAATTTAGTGCATCACGCGTAACCAGTTGTTCTTCACGATAAATTGGCAGAGCACGCCACATGACTTCAGTTAAATCTGAGAGGCCTAGACGTTCACAAATTTTCCTTTCGCAGTATCCAATGCTAGCAAGGTGTAAAATGACATTGTGAAGTGCCGGCACATCGTGATCATCAACAAGAAAAGTAGCAGGTTCAATCATATGGTTCCTCCTAATTGTTTTTTTATATTATTATACTGTCATATGACAATAATTTTAAATTTAGTTTTAAATTAAATCGGTTATTTGTATTATACTACTCATTACTTTATTTTTCTACAAATTCCTTTATTAACCTCTGTATCAATTGTTACTGCATATTACAAGTAAAAGGATTATACTGTATAGCATAGTACTTAAATTAAAAAATATTAAGGGGTGGTATATCATAGACTCTAATATACTTTTAGATAAACAAGGAAAAAATGAAATAAAAAATATGTTCAAATGGATGAAAAAATCAAAAAAAGCTTCAGACTTACCTAATCAAATTAAGAATGGGCACTGTAATAATTTTGCCTCTCATTGTTGCCTAAATTGTGACAAATGCTGGGGAGCAAAACCTAAGACACCAAAATAAATATTAATTGTATAGACATAGTACATCTTTATAATATACAATATACACTAAGGCAAAAACGACAAAGCTTTAAAACTATAAATGGTTGTATTAATGGTTACTTCAAAAGGTATAGCCGGTGTTCCAGGGGTATCTTTTGTAGTACTTCTAGCTACATTAGGTTCTGTAGGTATTCCAGTAGAGGGTCTAGCGTTCATAGCAGGTATAGATCGTATATTAGATATGGCACGAACTGCAGTAAATGTAGTTGGTAATTCACTTGCTTGCGTAGTTATATCCAAATGGGAAGGTCAGTATAACCCTATAAAAGCTAATGAATATATAGAAGAAATTAATAAAATTGCAGTTAATAGTTAATATAATTTGGTTTCACAAAAATAAACCTTGCTCATAAAAAATGAGTAAGGTTTATTTTTATTATTCATGCACTGTTTTACCTGACGCTTTAAATACATTAGTTATTTGCAAGTCTTCTATAATTCTGATATCTTTTATTAGCAGCTTCTTCTGCAGCTTCGAATAACTCCTCAGCATCTTCAGGGAAAGTTCTTAGTAATGATGAATACCGTACTTCCCCAAGTAAAAACTCACGAAAACTTCCTTTTGGTTCCTTTGAATCTAAAATAAATGGATTCTTTCCTTCCTTCTCAAGAGCTGGATTGCACCTATAAAGGTGCCAATATCCTACTTCAACAGCACGTTTGGTATTTGCCTGAGTAGTACTCATACCTCCTTTTAAGCCATGACTTATACATGGAGCATAAGCAATAATAAGTGATGAACCAGGATAACTTTCAGCCTCCACAACTGCTTTAAGAAATTGACTTTGACTTCCTCCCATGGCTACTTGTGCTACGTAAACATTACCGTAACTCATTGCCATCATACCTAAATCTTTCTTATTAAACTTTTTACCTGATGCTGCAAATTGAGCAACAGCACCTATTGGGGTTGCTTTAGATGATTGACCACCAGTATTTGAATAAACTTCTGTATCAAATACAATTATATTTACGTCCTCCCCCCTTGATAAAACATGATCTAGACCACCAAATCCAATATCATATGCCCACCCATCTCCTCCATACATCCACATTGACTTTTTAGCAAGGTGTTCTTTATTGCTAAGTATTTCATTTGCTAGTTCCCTAAGGTCTTTACTTAAGTTTGCTTTTTCTAATACTTCAATTGCCTTCTTACTTATAACTTTTGATGTTTTGCCATTACTATAATTGTCAATCCAATCCTTAAGTGAAAACTTCACATTTAAATCATTTGTTAAATTAATAATTTTCTCTACCTTTAACTTTAATAACTCCCTTTGTTGGTTCACCGCTAAGCACATACCAAGACTAAATTCTGCATTGTTTTCAAATAATGAGTTAGACCAAGCTGGTCCGTGACCTTCTGAGTTTGTTGTATATGGCACGCATGGTGATGCCGCACCCCAAGCCTGACAACAACCCGTTGCACTAGCAAGATACATCCTATCTCCATACAATTGTGTTATTACCTTAGCATAAGGGGTTTCTCCGCATCCGGCACAAGCCCCAGAAAACTCAAGTAATGGCTGCATAAACTGGCTTCCTTTTACAGTATCAATGTCACCACAGTTTTCTTTCTTAGATAATGATAATGCATAATACCAGTTATCCATCTCCTTTTGCTCAGCCTCGATAGGTTTCATTGTAAGAGCTTTTTCTTTAGCTGGGCAAACATTATAACAAATTCCACAACCTGTACAATCTAATGTGTCAACTTGGATTCTATATTTATAACCTTCAAGGCCTTTTCCACTAGCTCCCTTTAATTTAAATCCATTTGGTGCATTTTCTACTTCATCACTACTTACCAAAAATGGTCTTATTGCAGCATGTGGACACACAAATGAACATTGATTACATTGAATACAATTATCTACATTCCATGATGGAACCTCTGTTGCTATGCCTCTTTTCTCAAAAGCTGATGTACCTAGTGGTGCCGTACCATCCTCCATTCCTATAAAAGCACTTACTGGAATACTATCTCCCTTTTGAGCATTAACAGGTATAAGAATATTTTTAATAAAATCAGGAACATCTATAGCTTCTGCTGAATCTTCCTCGACCTCATTAACCCAGACACTTGGAACTTCTACTTTTACTAAGCCTTCAATACCTTTGTCTACTGCCCTATAGTTCATATTAAGAATAATATCACCTTTTTTACTATAACTTTTGTATATAGATTTCTTCATATACTCTACTGCTTCATCTATTGGTATGATATTAGCTAATTTGAAGAAAGCAGCTTGAAGCACAGTGTTGGAACGTCTACCTAAACCGAGCTCTTTAGCAATGCGCGAAGCATCAATTGTATAAAACTCTATGTTATTTTTAGCAATATACTGTTTTACTTTACTTGGAAGATATTTTTCTAATTCTTCACCCTTCCAGCAACAATTCAATAAAAATGTTTTTCCATATTTTAAATCAGAAATTATATCATACTTCTCTAAATATGAAAAATTATGACATGCAATAAAATCTGCTCCTTTTACAAGATAACTTGATCGTATAGGCTCTTTTCCAAAACGTAAGTGCGATTGTGTTACGCCGCCAGATTTTTTTGTATCAAAAACGAAATAAGCCTGAACAAACATATCTGTATGATCACCAATAATCTTTATTGAGTTTTTGTTTGCTCCCACTGTACCGTCTGAACCAAGTCCCCAAAACTTACAACTAATTGTTCCTTTTGATAACACATCAAGCTCTTCACCTACGTGGATTGAATGATGTGTTACATCATCATTAATACCAACAGTGAAGTGATCTTTAGGTGTACTTTGTTTAAGATTTTCATATACCGCAACTATTTGAGCAGGTGTTGTATCTTTAGATGATAATCCATAACGTCCTCCATAAAGTTTTGGACGAACTTCCTTGTTTACGTAAGCAGTACACACATCTTCAAATAGTGGTTCACCTGCTGACCCTGGTTCTTTAGTCCTATCTAAAACAGCAATGTTTTTAACTGTTTGCGGAATTGCCTTTAACAAATGCTCCACTGAAAATGGTCTGAATAGATGCACTTTAACTAGACCGACTTTTTGACCATTTGCATTTAAATAATCTATTGTTTCCTCTATTGCTCCACATACAGAACCCATAGCAATAATTACACGGTCTGCATCACTTGCACCATAGTAATTAAATAGTTTGTAATTTCTTTTTGTAATTTTATTAATATCATTCATATAATTTTCTACAATACCAGGAATAGCATCATAAAATCTATTACTTGACTCCCTCGCCTGGAAGAAAATATCCGGATTTTGTACTGTGCTACGTTGCACAGGTCTTTCAGGATTTAAAGAATTTTTTCTAAATGCTCTAAGAGCATCTTGATCTATTAGTTTAGCTAAATCATCATATTCAAGGCATTCAATTTTTTGAATTTCATGAGAAGTTCTAAAACCATCAAAAAAGTGTAAAAATGGTACACGTCCTTTAATTGCACTTAAATGTGCAACCCCAGACAAATCCATAACTTCTTGTACACTTGCTGTAGACATCATTGCAAAACCTGTTTGTCGACAAGACATTACGTCTGAATGATCTCCAAAAATTGAAAGTGCGTGAGTACCTACTGTACGAGCACTAACATGTAAAACTGCAGGCTTTAATTGCCCTGCAATTCTATACATTGTAGGCACCATTAAAAGCAAGCCTTGTGATGCCGTATACGATGTAGTTAAAGCTCCTGCTTCAAGAGACCCATGAACTGCGCCTATAGCCCCCGCTTCTGATTCCATCTCTACGAGTTTTACTGTTTGACCAAAAAGGTTTTTCTTTCCATAAGCCGACCATTCGTCTACATGCTCAGCCATTGGTGAAGATGGTGTTATTGGGTAAATTGTTGCTACCTCTGTAAAAGCATATGATACATAAGCACAAGCTTCATTTCCATCCATAGTTTTCATAACTTTTGTCATATATAATTCCCCCCTTGGTGTATTTATATATGGTTATTTTATATAGCCTTTAATAAACTATAATATTTTATTATACCGTTTACTTATGTTACCCCGCCTATTGTAAACGTTACTTTCATTATTACACCTTGCCTTAATTAAGTCAATAAACGGTTTATAAAAATTTTTTTTTATAAAGAAGATCACAATAAAAACTTGAAATGTATTTATTGTGATTCTCAATTTTGAAACAACAAAAGCACCATGTATGAAATTAGATCATACCTGGTGCTTTTGTATTGTAGATACTTATGCTTTAAGTTATATAATAAATCGTACTCTAAATCTTAAACTTCTGTACCATCTCATTGAGCTTTTGTGCAAGTTCTGCTTGCATTTGCGATGTTTGCGATACTTGCTCCATAGCTTTTGAAGTTTCATCAATACTAATTTGAATATTTCCTGTATTTTCTGCAGAAATTTGCGAACTCTGTGCCAAAACTTGAGCTGCCGAACTAACTTCATTTATCGAGGCTTCCACTTCTTCTGACATAGCTGCTATTTCCTCTGACATTGAACTTACAAATTCCCCATCTTCACCATATTGTTTTCCAGCCTCTGCATATTGTTCTAATACTGGTGTAATATCTTCTATAATAAATTTAAGTATATCATTACTATTTTTAGATAAATGTTTAAATGCATCTTGAACTTTTACTATAGTCCCTTGAATTGTATTTACAGTTTCAGCTGATTGCTCTGCAAGTTTTCTTACTTCATCTGCAACTACCGCAAATCCTTTTCCTTGTTCTCCTGCTCTTGCTGCTTCGATAGCCGCGTTTAATGCTAGTAAATTAGTTTGTGATGCGATGGCCGCAATTCCATCCGCCATAACCTTTATTTCATTTACAACTTTTCCATCTTCTATAGCTATTAATATTTCTTTTTCCTTTGCTTCATAGATACTCTTACTGTCTTCAAGCGCTTTATTAGCCTCTCTCCTAACCACTTTTGCTTTTTCTTTAATTTGCGACGCATTACTACTACCTTCCATAGCCTTTGAAGATAGTGCTTCCATACTTGAATTAACCTCTTCAACAGAGGCAGTTATTTCCTCTGATGTAGCGCTTGATTCTTGAACCGACTTATTTATCTCCACTGTTGAATTGTCTACAATTTCTATTTTAGCTGTTATTTCTTCAACTGTGGCTGAGAGTTCTTGAGATGAGGCGCTCATATCCGAGGAATTATTCATTATTTCTTTTATCAATTCTTTAATATTTTCCTGAGCAGCGTTTAATGCAATCCCAGTTTGTCCAAATTCATCTTTCCTTGTGATCGTCATTATTCCAGAAAAATCATAACTAGATAATCTTCCTGCTAAATCTTTTATTTTCTTTAATGGATTTACTATATTTTTACTTAATAAATAAGCCATAGAAATTATAATCAAAAATGCTATAGTCGTAAAAATTATAATTGTATTTCTAGCTTTGCTAAATTGAGTTATATTATCTAAGTTCGCTTTCTCAGCAGCTTTAACATTTATTTCAATACACTTTCCTAAATTGTTAGACATTGAAATTCTTATTATATCAAGCTTTATATTAACATTCGTTGCCTCCAAATAGTTATTAGCTTTTGCGAGATTAATTACCGTAGTCCTTCCCTCTCTATATTTTGTCAAGTCACTTTTATAATCACCATAAGCTTTTTCCTCTTCTGTTGATGTAAAAGGAGTACTTAGGTAATCCTTTTCAAATATCACATCTTCATTTGTTAAATCATTTATATTATTTGTTTCTTCATCTAATTTTGATTTATCTCTTTCAAAAACAATTCTAAGCATTTCTGCTCTAATACTATTTACATTTCCTTTAGTTTCTTCCAAATCTTTTATTGCTTGTAGATTATTGCTATATATAGACATAGAACCATCGTTTATTTTATCTGAACTTATTATGCCCTCTACTCCAATTAAAATTATAAAAATACAAACAACTGAAAACACTGACACAATTTTTTTCTTTACGCTTAGATTAACAAAAAAATTCATTTTAACACTCCTCTTCTCTATTCATAATAATTTTCATCTTATGTTTCTATTCGATGCCATCTTCCATCTGCCACTCCCTTCATGTATAACACCTGTAAAAAATACATTATGTTTTATAATATAAGATTTTTAATTATCATAACTAATAAAGCTATTAAGTATAATTCCACACTTTAATATCGGTTAATTTGCCATATTCTTTACATATATATTAGCTTTACCTACATCTTATATTATGTTTATACATATTTTGCTGATTTATGTTATGTTTACATGTCTTATTTATTTTTTTGCATTATTATAGTAAATATTCATTTTTATTACAAATACTATTTAAACCATACATAAATAAAGAAAGCAACAACACCATGAATTTATTATCCATAACGTTGTTGCTCTCTTATTTTCTAAACCCTAATTTAATCTACTATTTTTTATTGTTTCACATACCTTGCTAATATCTTCTTTTGTAAGCCCCACTGAACTTGGAAGATTTATTCCTCGTGCGTAAAGTTCATTTGTAACAGTTAAATCCCCATGTTTACTCCCCTTATATGGAGGCATATCATGGATAGGCATAAAGAAAGGTCTTGCCTCTATTTTCCCTACATTTAATTTTTGTATAAGTTCATCACGAGTTATACCATATTCATCTTCAACTAGGATTGAATATAACCAGTAACAGTTTTCTACATTTTTTCTTTCAACTGGCAATGTAATTCCTTTAATCTTACCCAGAAGCTCGTTATAATACAATGCATTTTCTCTTTTAGTTTTTAAATATTCTTTAATATTCTCAAGTTGAGCTACTCCAAATGCAGCTAAAAGATTTGGCATTCTCATATTGTATCCTATTTCTGAATGGTAAAACGATTTATTGTCAGTAACCACTTTTGCTTGAGTAGATAAAAATTTTGCTCTTTCACCATATTCTAAATTGTTAGTTACAAGCATTCCACCTGCTCCAGTAGTTATAAGCTTATTTCCATTAAAACTAAAACATCCTATATCACCTATAGTTCCGGCCATTTTGCCATCACAAGTAGATCCTAGTGCTTCTGTTGCATCTTCTATAACAAATAAATTATGT
>NZ_JAHLDU010000010.1 GCF_018861905.1 Clostridium sp. DSM 17811 | reverse complement strand
AGGTATTAAAAATATTTTTCTTCTATATCTTGGGCAAAATATAAAATGATAATTAATTAAAGAAACTGTTGTTTTAGTTGTTCTATATTTATTTTCCATAATATCATTATATCCTATTATGTGTATGTTTAAACTCTTTTATACATATATAGCAGATAAATATTTATGCATTATGCTATCCATCCCACACCTAACGGAGTGGGATGAATATCATAATATATAGTAATTTTATGGAGAGTAACATGGAGTTTTTTAGAACAAACCAGTATTCCAGAGTAAATGCTGTTAAATATGCAAGAACCTATGCATTGTTTCCGAACCAGAGCTTTAGGTACTTCCCGCTTATTAATAATGAGACCAGTGGAGATTGTGCGAACTTTTTATCGCAGTGTCTACTATCGGGTGGATCACCTATGTTATATAATGTATCACATCCTTGGTGGTATCATAAATCTAATAACATAGGTACTAAGGATGACACATGGTCTATTTCATGGACGGTGGCACATTCTCTTTATTGGCTTTTGAAAAATAACTACCAATCTGAGGCTTCAGGAATAAAGGGGTTTGAAGTAAACGATATTAGATTACTTGAATTAGGTGACTTAATGTTTTTTGAAGATGATAATGGGAAAATTTTTCACTCTGCCATTATCACCTCTTTTAGATATTCACAGCCTTTAATTTCCCAACATTCATTTCAGGCACTAGATATATTTTATAAAAGCTCATGGCCGGCTAATCACATACATTTTCTAAAAATAGTCCTATGAAAATCATAGGACTATACAGCAGGCAGATTAAATTAAATAATTTCTCCTTTAATCTTATGACGATTTAGTTAAAAAACACTTGTACTTTATATTTTGTAGAGCAGTTACCTGCTGGAATTCGTGCAAAGATAATGGAACCAGGTGCTACCCTACAAATTAAAATACACAAATCATTATTGTTTTGTTAAAATAAAATAGAATTTAACTCCCATTTCTGTGTTCGCCACTCCACAACTACCACCGTGAAGTAATATTATATTTTTAACTATTGAAAGCCCTAACCCAGTACCTCCAAGTTTTCTAGTCCTCGATTTATCTACTTTATAGAAAGTATCCCATATTTTGTCCGATTCTGCTTCATCAATTTTACTTCCGCTATTTTCAACTTCAACGCAGATACTATCTTCTCTATCGAGCATTGTTACGGCTATTGATCCACCATTATTAACATGTCTTATTGCATTAGTCATATAATTCGTTAGGACTTGTTCTATTCTGTTCCAATCAGCAGTTACTTTTATGTTTTGAACTAAATTAACACTAAGTTTAATGTCTTTTTCATTAAGCATGGATGAAAATTTCTTAGCAAGTGGTTTTACTAATTCATCGATATAAAAATCTTCTTGAACCAAATTGAAATTTCCTGACTCTAGTTGAGATAGATTTAGCATATCAGATACTAAGTTGTTCATTTTCCTTGATTCATCCATTATTACATCAATAAAATATTGTTTTTCTTCGCCTTCTAAAATATCATCATTTAATGCTTGAGTATACCCTTCTATAAGGGTTATAGGTGTTTTAAGTTCATGAGAGACTGCTGCCACAAAGTCTTTTCTCATTTCTGTTAATTTCTTTTCTTTTTCAATATCCTTTTCTAACTTTGAATTAGCATCTTTAAGTGATGTTAATGATTCATTTAAATTTTCTGAAAGAAGGTTAAGTGAAGTCGCTAAAGCCCCAATTTCATCATTACTTTTTACTACACATTTTTCTGAAAAGTCAAGTTTTGCCATTTTACCTGCTGTTTTAGTTATTTTTATTAATGGTTTTGCAATCATATTTGAATAGATTAAAGAAAGAAATAAAATTATTACTATGGCTCCTATATAAAAATAATAGTAAAATTCTTTAATAACTTGAACTGCTTCATTTACCGGTTGTAATGAAGTATATACGTATATAAATTCATCTTTTTTTTCATCATAGGAAATACCGGCTACACTATAGGAAATTGTGGTTGCACTTACTTCCAGATCTAGGTTATTATCGGTAAGAAAGATCAAAGGTTTTTTATCTTTTTTGAATTTAGCAACTCCACCTATAGTTTCTATTTGAGTTGACATTAATTGATCCATAATTCTTGCTTTTATAGAGTCCTTTCTTGCATCAACTGTTTTTGTAAGATATTTTAAATTACCTGCTTTATCTCTTATAATTATCTTATAACTATTCTGATCTTCAAAAGTACTAATTAAGCTAGTCTCCTCATCATTTGTCTTAAGTAAACTATATTTATCTTTAAATTTAACGAGGTCATGCGACAAAGTGTCGCTTTTCCATTTTATATAAAATTGCCCGAAAAATGCAGATTGAACTATTAAATTAGTAGTTATAAAAACTACAAAAACTATAGAAGTTATAATGAAAAGTTTTCTTGTAATACTTTCTTTACTTTTCATTTCTCACCTCGAATTTGTATCCAGTACCCCTTACTGTTGCTATAAGGTAAGATTTTTCACCTAACTTTTCTCTTAATCTTTTTATAACTGTATCAACAGTCCTTAGATCTCCAAAATAGTCAATACCCCATAAAGCATCTAATATTTTTTCTCTACTTAATACAATTCTTTTATTAAGTATAAAATAATTTAATAGTTCAAATTCTTTTGGCGATAGATTGATTTCTACATTGTCTACTGTAACCTCATGGCTTAAATTATCAACTACAAGTCCATCAAAGTTGTCTTCTTCTTTTACAACACTCTCAGTGCTATAAGTTCGCCTTATGATTGCTTTAACTTTAGCTACTAGAAGTTTTGGAACAAAAGGTTTTGTAATATAATGATCAGTGCCTAATTCAAAGCCTAATAATTCGTCGTCTTCCTCAGATTTAGCAGTAAGCATTATAACTGGAATGTTAGAAGTCTTTCTTATTTCCTTACATACATCCCAACCATCCATGATTGGCATCATTACATCTAGAATAACCAAATCTACTGTATTTTTATTAAAGACATTTATAGCTTCTCTGCCATTTTCAGCTTGCAGAATATTATATTGTTCCTTCCTTAAATAAATAGAAACAAGATTTCTAATTCTTTCTTCATCATCAACTATTAAAATAGTTTCCATCATATAAAATTCTCCTTAATTACAAATTTAATATAAACAAAATTGGTGGCATTTACAATACCAACAATATTCATACCTTATTTTCGTTTTAATGTTATTATTTTTAGCACTAATTATATAATAAAGATATATTATGGCACATGAATGGCGAATATATTAACAAAATATGAACAAATTTCACAATTATTAAACTCTGTGTTAATGAACGATTCTGTAGCGAGTAACTTTTTCTAATTCACTTCTAATTTTAACAAAAAAACCATAATAATAACATAGCTATTTCTTTTATTCATAGTATACTTAACTTGTACAACTTAGTATGATAAAGATATCAGCTTATATGTATTATATATCTATATAAGGAGGTTTTTATATGCTTAATGGTGCTAAGATTAGAGAATTAAGACTTAATAAATCTTTAACAAGCAAAGATATATCAACTTTATCTAAGAATTTGAGTGTACATGTATCACAGACTTATTTAGAAGAACTAGAACGAGGAAGTAAAAAAAATCCATCTTTTAATATAATTGAAACAATAGCAACTATTCTATGTGTTAATATAGACGAACTCAGAAGGATTTGAGTAACTTTAAGAGGTGGATTAACTATAATAGTTAATTCACCTTAACTTTTAATTTACTTCAATACAATCCCATTCTCCAAAGAAGTGATCTAAATATGTTATCATGAATTTATGTCTTTCTTCTGCAATAGTTTTACCTGACTCAGTGTTCATTAAATCTTTTAGTAATAAAAGTTTTTCATAAAAATGATTAACCGTAGTATCTACACTTACCTTATATTGCTCAAAATCTTTATGTTTTTGTGGCTTAATATTAGGATTGTATAATTCTCTCCTTTTATATCCACCATAAGCAAAGGCTCTTGCAATCCCTATAGCACCGATTGCATCTAATCTATCAGCATCTTGAACTACCTTACCTTCTATTGTTTCTTGTTTAGAATTTGTAGTGCCACCTTTAAATGACATAGTTCTTATTATCATAGTAATTTTATTAATAATAACATTATCAACTTCTAAGCTCTCTAACCAATCTTTTGTAAGTCTAGGTCCTATATCACTATTGCCATCATTAAATTTCCAATCCGCAATATCATGTAATAAAGCAGTTAACCCAACAACAAATGAATCGGCCCCTTCTTTTTTAGATATATAAAGTGCAGTTTTGTAAACTCTCAATATATGAAAGAAATCATGCCCGGTTCCTTCCCCTTCTAGTTTGCTTTTTACATATTCCATTGTCTTATTTGTAATTAGTTCCTTATCCATCAAAATGCCTCCTATGTGATATTACTATTCCCAAGTTGTCCATATTTCTGGGACATAACCAACAGTGGCATCTTTCCCATTACGAACTATAGGAGTTTTAAAAAGTTGAGGATTTTTCAATAAAATTTCTTCTTTAAGCTCCTCTCCCCTAATTTGGTTTAAGTTTGATTTTTTATAGTCCTTTGCATTTGTGTTAATTAAATTATTTAAACCCACAGATCTTTTAACACTTTGTAATTCGCCTTTACTAAGGCCTTTAATATTTATATCAATAAATTGATATTTTATATTTCTTTCCTTGAAATATCGTTCAGTTTTTTTTGTATCAAAACATTTTTTTGTTCCGAAAAATTGAATATTCATCTATGTAAACTCTCCTTAAGTGTATTAGTATATCTATCATGCTACCATTAATTAAAGCACAGGTCACTATTAATTAAAATATTAGCACTAAAAATTATAAAATTAATAGTGCTAATATTACTGTAGCAACTATTCCACAAGTTACAGGAATAATGTTCTTCCTTGCAACATCAAAAGGTTCAACCTTACATATTCCAGCCGCGGCAACTACGCTCCACGGAATTATAGTTCCTCCACCTATCCAAATGGTAATTATTTGACCAAATGCTGCAATCTGTTCTTTGTCTATATTAATCGTGGTTGAAAAAGTATTAGCTAAAGTCCCAACTAATGGAAGACCAGCGAATCCCGAACCGCTAAGACCAAGAAGAGTGCTTACTGCTGTTTGTATACCTACCACAGAGTACTTAGATAATGGTATCTTGTTTGAAGCATATACTCCTATATCGCTTAAAATACCAGTAGCTCCATTACCTAATATATCAACTGCACTACCTGCGCTTCCTAGAAAGAAAAAAGCACCTATAATTATAATTGGTGCGAAAATTTTTATACCAAAAGCAAACCCACTCTTAATATATTTAGTAACTTCTCCGAGTGATGTTTTAACATTAGTATTAATTATAGAGCAAATTATCATTAATATTGATGCTGTTCCACCTATTAGGGCTGTTGATTCAGATCCTATGAAGTTGAATCTTTTAATTAAAAATATGTCTATTATAAATACAAGAGGAGTAGATATAGCCATTACTTTTGTACCTACTAAATTATTTCGTGTCAATTTATTGGTTCTAATTATAACTTCATCTACTTTGTTGTCTGTGGGTTTGTCTCTTCTCATAAGTATAAATGCTATAGTAATAGTAACTATACTCATTACGCCCCAAAATGGCAGACATTTTCTAATTATTCCTAATGCATTAGGTAAATTTGCAGTTTTCGCAGTTATTGATGGTGCTGCTTGAAGAACGAAATCGCTTGATAATGCTACACCATTACCGAATAGACATAAAACTACAGCCGCCCATACTGGTGGTAAACCAGATTGTATTGCTGCAGGCACCATTAGCGCTCCTATAAAAACTATGGCTGGTGTAGGCCAAATAAACCAAGAAGTCAAAGTTACTGTAATACCTAAAACAAAGAATGATATAGTTTTGTTTATCATTAATTTTCTTATAGGTTTTATAATTAGCTCATCTGCACCCAAATCATTTAATGCACTAGACATTGCATTAACTAGCGCAATAACTACAACTATTTCGATGAATTCTTTTCCTGATACTACTATAGCCTTATATATGATTTGAACACCACTTAGGATACTTCCTGTAAATATATAACCAATTACTCCAATTCCTAAAATACATGGAAGTATTACATCTTTCTTCATAGAAATTATAATAGTAATTATTAGAATGATAATGATATATGCATAATGTATTACACCTAAATTTACCATGTATTTTTAACCCTCCTATGTCTTATACTTAAACATACTATATAAATTATATTTAGAAGATATATTATATTCAGTATGTGCAGTATTTCACAGAAATAACCAACTTATATTGGTTCATAGAAGATGAAAAACAAACAATATATGCTTAACATAAAACATGACTTTATCCAATAATTATGATAAACTTAGGACTAGCAAAAAATATTGGATTATAAATAATATTTTTCATAAAAAAATACAAGTAAGGAGGACGAGATGTTAAAGATTTGGGGCAAATTAATAAAGGATAATAGAATTATAAGAGATGAAGTTACAATATCGGAAATAGACGATAGTTACCAAGAAAATCTAAAAATATGCATAACAGACTTATGTTACAAATTTGATGTTTCAACACCTTATTGGCTGAAACCTAATGTTAATGAATATAATAAAAGACGTAAAACAAGTTTTGATGAGAATAATTTTATAGAGGAAATTTATTTTGATAAATTTGTAATAGAAGAATTAAAACCAAGTGAAAAGTAGCAATAGCAACTAAATAATTAAGTTCTATTGCTACCTACTCGCTTTTCTTTTCATCATAAAAATCTAGAAATCTTTAATCTAAAAAGGAATTATTGTGTCATCAGGAAAAATTGAGCCATCAAACGCAGTAAATTCTTCGAAGTTATCAGTTTCTTTTAAATTAGTAAGGTATATTTCATCTTCCCCTATTACTTTTAGCTCCATTAAACTACTAACACCAAATGTAAGTACATTATTCGAAAATTTTGGATTATCTATAAATTTGGTAGTCGTTTTAATATTAAGCTCATACTCATTTAAATTAAATTGTTTGGGAATATCCAAAAGAACATCTATAGGTTTTTCAAAAAATCCATTTATGCATTTATTTATATTATTTTTAAGATAATAAATTATATAGTTAACTCTTGCAATAAATTTAATACTTGAAAATTCAGATATTGTAGGTATACATCTCCTGTATTCTGAGGATGGCACTATTATACCTGGTTCAAATTTTGTACATTTATAAATGTAAGCTGAATTTATTTCTTTAGGTAAATTAAAACTTATAATAGGAAAGTTTATATTTTCATTGTATGATGCAAATATTCTTTTTGCTAATATTGTTATTTGTTTACTATCTGGATTTAAATTAGTAATTGCAGCTGGTTGAGCGTATGTAAAAGGAAGGTTAACTGAAATAATGTCATAGGGTTGACTATTAATTGTATTCATGAGAATCGAACTAATCAAACAATTTGATTTTAAATCTATTATATCAATTCCACCATAATCATCGCAACTTCTATTAGCAATTAGTAGTTTTGTATTGTCATCAGTTATAAAAAGCCCCGTAGGTTCAGTTCTTGAGGTAAGAATATACTTATATGCTTTATTAGTATAAATATCAATTAATTCTATTCTATTGAGCCCTGAGTTTGATGCATATAAGGTATTACCTATTAATATCATTCCATTCATTAAAGACCCTTTTGGAAGAATTAGTTTAGTGATAAGGTTTAAATCAATATCTATTTTTAATATATCACTCTTCATTGAAATATATGCTGTTTTATCATCTTTTGAAATTAAAAGGCATATTGGATTAATACCTACATTTTCAATTGAATTTATAAGTGTATAAGTATCAGTATTATAAATTTTTAACTCTTTTAATAACGTATCTAATACATAGAGTTTAGTGCCTTCTGAGTTAAGCTTTATATCGGTAATTGCTGAAAATCCTATGATTCGGCTTATCATTCTATCTAAATTTATATCATATATAGTTACTTCGGAGGTGTCTGAAACATATATTTTTTGATTTGTTTTATCTATTAATAAATTACCATTATTAGAAATAAAGTGCTCCTTTATTTCGCAACTTTTACAATTAACAAAAGAAATTGTATTACTTATATCACATGCAATTCCAACGGTATTATTATCTTTTATTGCTAATTTGAATGGCCTTTTTCCAACTGCTATTTCTTTTAATATTGTATTGCAAAGACCGTCAATTATAGTTAAAGTTCCAGTTTTAATATTTGAAACAAAATAAAAATTTTTTCTTGTTATTGTATCCATTCTAATCACACCCTTTGCCTTATTAATAGAAAATATGCTTTAACTTCATAAAATATGCACAAACTAAAAAAAGGATTCGGAAAACCCAAATCCAAAATAATACAAACGCAAACTAAATCATTTCGTAGTTATTAAACTTTGGTTTTTTAATAATTCTGTATACCCCTTTGGGTTTTATACTGATTTTTAGGATTTCAGCATTAACAATATCAATATAGATTTCTTTAAATTTAATGGATAGACTGCAACCATAAGATATTTTTATTGGTGTTGATACTAATTCAACATTGCAAGACTTCTTTAAAAGTCTTTGGTACAGAAGTGTTGTAGTATTGTGACCTGGGTAAACAACTAAATACTCGGTTTCTTCTACTTGCATAGTCTTGTACATCCCCCTTGTTGCTAATCAAGTTTATAAAGGATTTTATATTAAATAAAATAAATGGATATTGTATAATATGAAAACATATTACTATTGTGCTAACTAAATTCATCTTACTTATTTAAAGTGAAATATTTTATCTTGAGTTTCTTATATTAATATGACATTTATTTTTCAGACCTTTTTTTAAAAATTCTATCTACAATACCTATGCTTTTTTCGAAATCTAAATCTTGCCTTAACGATTCCTTTTCATTAGTTAATTGTTGCAATTTATTTTCCAATTCGCTTATAACATTAGATTTAGATATTTTCTGCTTTTTTAATCCCTCATATTCATTAGCAAGTTCCTGTGATTTATTTGTTAATTCATCTAGTAGTACAGTACTAGATATTTTTTCAACTTCCATTACCTTTAATTTTTCCATAGAAGTTTTTTGAATTTCAGCTATTATAGAAAGTTTTTCTTCAGCCTTTTTCTTTGCAGTTGTAAGTCTAAAGAAATTATCTTCAGATTCCTCTATAACCCTTAGTTTTTGTTGATACTTTATTTGCAAATCTATAAGTTCTTTTTTCAAATCTTTGTTTTCTTTTTTTAAAATCAAAATTTCTTCTTGTAAATTATTTTTGGCTTTTTCAACAGTAGAATCTAGTGTTACTTTTTTATCTACTTTATTTGTTTTGGAAAGATCACTATTATGGTCATTATTTGTGTAGGTAGGTAACACTAAATTTATTTCAAAAGAATTTGTTCCTAGTACATATCTACACTTTATATCATTATTTGTATTATTTAAAGATAAATATTTGTATATTAAAAATTCATCGGTTGTTTCCGTATAATATCTGAAGGGTTCACTCCATTTGTCTTTAAATGAAGACACAAAAACATTTTCACCTTCAGACCACATTGACCAAAGTATGCCTTTAATTTCAACCAGACAAAAGTTAGTTGGTTTATAAGACGTTTCATGTACTTTATAATTTTTCATTTTCCCATCAGGTTCAATTAGTACATGTTCTAGCAGATATAAAGGACCTTCTTTAGACAAATTCATTATATTTATATTATCTAAATGCAATAATGTGTAAAAGTTAACATTACTACCAATAATACCATATAATCTTTTGGGATTACTCCATTTATTATTTCTGTATTCTATGAAATTTAGTACTACTTCATCCTTTTCGCCTTTAATAAATATTAAAGATAAATTATCATTTTCTAACCTCTGTACTTCATAATGAAAAAAAATATCTTTTTGAAATGGTATGGTATCTATTGTATTAAATATGCTACCATCCTTATTTAAGCATAAATGAATTAAAGAACAGTTTATTTTATTTATGTTGTTTTTTGCTATGAAAAATATATTTATTGATTTATGAATTGTAATAACAGTTAATTCTGACATCTCATAGTGTTTATTTTCAAAAGTATAAATAGTTTTTCCAAGCCAATTATTAACCTCCCATACACAATACTTAAGCTCTCCGAGTTTGACACTATATATAATACATATTTTGTTATTTATATCTAAACTTACTGCAAAATCTATAACTTCATTATCAATTTTTTTTTCTTTAGTCCATTTATCTTCATTGTACATAATACTATATACTAGTTCTCTATTATCGTTTATATAGAATTTCCATATATGATTTTCATCATCGTATAATAAACATGGACTACATATTATCATATTACTCATCTCCCTATAGAAATTATATTTTAATACAAAGCATTATATAACCTAATAGTGGATATTAAAAACTATATATAGTGAATCCATAATACAGTATTTGATAATTTTAATAAAAAAGTATATCACTCACAACTAATAGGCACCTGCATAATATACCCTAAGGTACACGAATTAAAAGTGTATATCTTGACATAAAAGGAGGAGAATTAATGGCTATTACACATGATGATTTTATTCCAAGACCAGGTATCGTTAATAAACAAGGATACCTCCCTGATCCATCTGAATTAGTTTGCATTGAAATTCCAAAAGTTTTTGACCAGTGTCTAATTAAAAGATGCTTAATTTATGGTTGTGGACCAGATACATTTGATACAGATGCGGAGTTAAGAAGCAATCCCCTTAATGACCCAAAAATATTTACAGGATGTAGAAATTTCCATCTAACGCTTATTTCGGTAGAAAAAATTCCATTAAAGAAAAATTCTAGTTATAAAAAAATAGTAGTTTGTTTTGTAATTTCATTTTATGCGGATTTTATAGATTGTAAAGGAGAAACAAGCTACGATTTTTATGAAATTAATCGTACAGAAGTTATATCAAAACTATATTGCCCAGATTCAATAGCACAAATATCTACTACTTCTGTGCCTACTGGTAAATCAAGTGATAGTGATTCTGAAATTATAAAACTTGAGTTGGTACCAGAATGTCTAGATGGTTTTTTTTACAAAGATGATTGTGGTGAAAGTTTCTTAGATATAACCTTAGGATTTCATCTTATTGTAAAATGTGAGCTAATTGTTCAGCTATTAATTCCTGCATATGGTTATTGCCCCGTTCCTTGTAAATGCGAAGAAGATTGTGAAGAAGATCCATGTGAAAAATTTGATCGGGCTCCGGTTCCAAAATTTTTCCCGGATCAAAAGCTTAAACCCTTATTTGATGAGTAAGTGACACTTATATTGTACCCCATAACTACTTTCATTACATTTATTACATTTATTACCATTATTATTAGTACTTGAATAGATAAAAGGGCTCTAAAAAAAGGGTCTTTTTAAAAAAAATCTAATTTAAAATTAACATTTTAAAACTATTTATTTTAACAACCAATATATTAATCACAACTTATAGGCAACTGCATATTATAAAATAGAGAACACGAATTAGTAGTGTATCACTTAACATAAAAGGAGGATAATATATGTCTATTACTCATAATGACTTTATTGCAAGACCTGGTGTTGTTAACAAACAAGGACACCTTCCTGATCCAGCCGAGTTGGTATGTGTTGAAATTCCAAAAGTATTTGACCAATGCCTAATTAAAAGGTGTTTAGTTTATGGGTGCGGACCAGATACCGTAGATACAGATGCAGAATTAAGAAGTGACCCTCTTGACAATCCAAGAGTATTTACAGGGTGCAGAGATTTTAATTTAAAGCTAATTTCAGTAGAGAAAATCCCATTAAAGAAAAATCCTAGTTATAAGAAAGTAATAGTTTGCTTTGTAATTTCATTTTATGCAGAATTTATAAATTGTGATGGAGAAACTAAATGTGAGTTTTATGAGATTAATCGTACAGAGGTTATACCAAAACTATATTGTCCAGATTCAATAGCACAAATATCTGCTACAACAGTTTCAACTGGTAAATCCAGTGATCTTGATTCTGATATTATAAAACTTGAATTGGTAGCAGAATGTTTAGATGGAATTTTTTGCAAAGATGATTGTGATAATAGTGTTTTAGATGTAACCTTAGGATTTCATCTTATTGTAAAATGTGAACTAATTGTTCAATTATTAATTCCTGCATATGGATATTGCCCAGTACCTTGCCAATGCGAAGAGGAATGCGAAGAAAATCCTTGTGAAAAATTTGATAGGGCCCCAGTTCCAAAGTTCTTCCCAGATCAAAAACTTAGGCCTTTGTTTGATGATGAATGTGAAGAAGATGATGAGTGAGTAAATTCTAGGAAAGTTTAAAATAACTAGAACATTTGTATGTAAGACTCATACATTATAGTATAAGAGTTCTAATATATCCACCCCTATAAACAGTACATTTAGAATTCTTTTACTCTATATAACGAATTAAAATTTAGGAGGAATAAATATATGAATTCAATGTCAAAAGGTAATTGGCAAGAAGAAAAAGGATGTGGCTGTAAAAAAGAAAAAGAGGATAACCATAAAAAAGAAAAAGAGGCTGAATTTTTATTAAAGTGCAAAACAGGCTTCCCAGTAACAATTCCATCTACACTTCCTACGCCTACTAGCTTTACACTTAATACGCTTAATTTAAAAACTGAACATTTTTGTAATCCATGCATTAAGTTTGAATTTGCAAGTAATATAGTTACTATAGGTGCAGAAGTAACCCTTGATTTCCAAATATTTAAACAATGTAGAAAGCAAACTACAGCAACCGCACTTGGACCTGTATGGACTTTTTCTAGACCAGCTGGTACTACTGGGTCTGATGCCTTTACTTTCATAGTTTGTGATTGTGATTGTGATAGTGACTCATGTTTCGACGAATGTTGCACGTATACTGTAGTTGTAACTGTTACTGAGGATGGTGCTGCAGGAACTACCGTTATTAACAATCCAACATTTTCAGCTTTAGTAGTAGAAAATGAAGTTAACTGTAATTGCTACTAATAGCATATTAAAGAAAAAGACCCTATAAAAAGGGCCTTTTTCCATGTATATCTTTTAAAGCTTTAATAAGTTTTTCAATATCGTCTAAGCTATTAAAATATCCTGGGCTTATCCTAACCGTTCCTCTTTGACTTGTACCAATTATATTGTGTATTAGTGATGCACAGTGAAAACCAGTTCTAACTGCTATTCCTCTTTTATTAAGCAAATCTCCTACTTCAGATGCATCTACATTGTCTATATTTAAAGAAACTACTGCTCCCCTGTTTTCATAATCAGTTCCTCCATAAATTTTAATATAAGATAATTTTTTTAATTCTTTTACTAAATATCCCACTAACATAATTTCATGGTTCCTTATGTTTTCTATCCCTATTTTTTTAATAAACCTTAAACCTTCATACAATCCTGCTATTCCTGGTGTATTCAAGGTTCCACTTTCGAATTTATCAGGTAGAAAGTCCGGTTGCCTCATAGACAGTGAATCACTTCCAGTTCCTCCTTGAATAAACGAATCCAGATTGACACCTTCTTTTATATAAAGGCCTCCTGTACCTTGTGGCCCATATAATCCTTTATGACCAGGAAAAGCTAATAAATCAATATTATCAAGTACTACATCTATTGGTAAAACTCCTGCACTTTGAGATGCATCGACCATAAATATTATTCCTGATTCTTTTGCGATTTGGCCTATACTTCTTATATCTTGCACAGTTCCTAATACATTGGAAGTATGGTTTATTATGATTGCTTTAGTCTTTCTACGTATCTTCTTTTTTAGATTATTAATGTTTAAATACCCATTTTCATCAACACCCAAAAGAGTAAATGTTATTCCTTTTTTACTTAGGTAATTTAATGGTCTTAAAACCGAGTTATGTTCAATTACTGTACTAATAACATGATCCCCTGGCTTTAGTATTCCTTTTATGCCTATATTTAGAGATTCAGTAGCATTACAAGTAAAAATAATGTTTAATAGGTTAGGAATGTTGAAAAGTTCACTTAACTCTTGCCTTGTATCCATAATTTTAGAAGAAGCCTCAATTACCATATCATAAGAACCTCTCCCTGGATTTGCAGCATAATTTTCCATGCACTTTAATACTTCGGAATAGACCCCCACTGGTTTGGGAAAACTTGTGGCAGCATTATCAAGATATATCATAAAACCCTCCTATTTTGTTTATAGAATTTTATCGTTTATATAATATAAATATTTTGATATGTTTAATATTATGCTTAATATAATATTAACTTTTTTCTTTTTGATTTATCACTAGACTTTAATCATAATTTGATATTGTAATTTACACTAGGAATTTTAATAGAAATACAAAAAAATAAAACCCCTAAAATAGGAGCTCATTTTCAAATTAATATTAATTAAGTTTGGATATTACCTTAAAAATAGTTTATGTAACGAAGTTACTATTAAGAATAGCTTTTTATTTATCGAATAATCCACCAGTTTTTTTAGTACTTCTTGCCGCTTTGCTTTTTTTACCAATTACCTTAGTAGCTCTTGAAAGTCCACTTTGCTCAGAACTTTTCCTTTTCTTTTCTTCAATAATTTTTTTCATCATTTCAATATTATTACTTGACATAAATTCTTCCTCCTTCGGCAGCAAATCAAGAATGGTAGATACTATAGAATTTATGTTCCAATTTATAATTTCCACTTTTTCATTATATATACAAACTCAACTTGTTGTGTTCTCTACTAATCAGTCTATCTTAGTTCTTCTATAATTTCAATATAATATTATAAAATAACAGAGAATTTGATCAAAATTACTTTTTAATATTATAATATATCTTAATTTACATGATTAAAGAACCTAATGAGTAATATTATCCAATTTTATAAGTACATTCTTATATCCTAGTTTTATAATTTCGTTGTTATATAAATCTTCATACGTAACTATATCGATATCAAATTCTAAAACTCTTAAGAAGTTATTTCCATAAATCTTCTTAATAAACATCTCATAATCCTCTTTTATTAAAGTATAATGTTTTTCATCATAATGATAACCTTTTGTATCATTATATAATTTTTCTATAATTCCATATAATTGATAAATATAACTAATATCTTTCAGATTAAAATCTTTTGATAAGGCCACAATTGCCTGCGCATAATTAAAATTCATAGGTATAGGATAAATACTGATTTTGTTCTCATTATCAAATTCTTTTAACATTCTTAAACTTTGAAATAATGTTGTACATATATCTAATTGAATAATTGTCGCATACTCACTGAGCTTTAAAGCTTTATTTTGCTCCGCGTATTCTCTATTGGTCTTTTCAATTTTACTCTGCGTCTTAATTGATATCGCGGTAGAATTTTTATTTATAAACCAACTGAAAATGCCACCTAAAACGGCACCAATTATTATAGATGTAGATGATATAATAGGGTTTAAAAGATTATCAGGTATGAATAATAATGATTCTATCATCACAATATCTCCTTTCCAAAAAATATTTTCTATAATATGGTTTCCATACTAATTTATTTTATTCTATATTAGTTATTATAAAATATTTATCTAAATGAAAATTATTTTGACAAAACAAGGGTATATGGAGTATTGTTTTATATAAGCTTATATAAATAAAGATTATATTAAAGAGTACATATATGCTTTTAAGTAATTTTATTAAAGGAGACTACAAGTTCATGATTACGCAAAATGATAACAGAGGACAAACAAGAAGTAACGTACCAGTTGGTACTACAGTAGATGTTGTATTAAAAAAGGACCAAAGAACAACTAAATTAACTAGGGGTGTAGTTCAAAGAATACTAACAAACTCAGCGGTACATCATAGAGGAATAAAAGTTATGTTAGAAGATGGCCAAGTTGGCAGAGTGCAAGCCATTATTTCAAAGTAGAATTTAATAGTTAAAATCCAATTTATTATTAATAATAAATTGGATTTTTATTTTAATTCAAAGTTTCCCTTGCATTTTTTCTTAAAATGTTATATACTTAAAAAGTTACCTAGTAACAATGAAATCTTTACAAAACTATCTAATACGTACTAACGCATTAAAATTGGATCATTAAATCACTTAACAAAAGAGAAGACACGAATTTTAAAAACCCACGCTTAAATTCTTACCCTTTTCATTCGAAAATTTCTTAATGAATCCCTTATTAAAATTTTGTTGAATAACGTACTGATAACACTTATAACATATCGTTTGTTATAACATGAATTTAAATCACATTATATGAGTTACAATTAATATTTTTTGTGTACCCATATACTATTAAGGAGGTGCCTATATGAGAACAGAATACGTATTTGAAATTACAGAAGATGTAATAAATGAATGTTTGGAATGTCTAGACTAATAATAAAAAAGCAAATCTATCACTACTACAGTTCTAGTGAAGGTTTCTTTTTTTTGTAAATATATATTTATAATTTTGGATTCAAAATTAATAATAGAGATTATTTCTATAGTATATATTATCATAATATTTTGAAATAAAAAGTGTTGAAAAAAGAGGAAATTCCTTTTCAGTATAGAATATATACTTTAAGAGACTATTTACTTGAAAAGGAGTGACTAAAATGTTAACGATTTCTTTTATTAGTGGTGAAAGTGAAATATTGGATTTAAAACAATCTGAAAGTGATTTATTTAAAAACTGGTTTTATAATTTTGAAAACACCAGGCCTCATGAAGTTAACACTATGGGTAAAAAATATTTGTTTAATAAGAAGGCAATAGCTTATATTGAGATAGAACCCTAGATTTTAGTACTTTTTCAAATCATTAAATATTTTGTGATATGATTTAATAAAATCAAAGAAGCTGCATTTAAAAAAATGTAGCTTCTTTGCATGTTCCACAAATAATGTTTTTGCTATTTACATAAAATAATGCTAGAAATAGCGGGTACGATTATATCACTTTGGCATGTTTTATCACCTTTACATACACCAAGCACATTTACTTCTAATTCATTTGCTATAATTATCCATTCATCAGTATCTGGTATAATAAATTTAATCTCATTATTGTTAGCATTATGAATTATAATTAAATTATCATAATCACCTGCAAAAGTTGAAGTTAATTCATATGCAACGCTGTTACACGGTGAGTCTAGAAATTTCAACGATTTTCTTACATCATTTTCATTATCTAAAGTCAAAACCTTTTGACTTTTTCTTAAAGCAATAAGTCCCTTAATATATTCATAAGTTTCTAAAAACACAGACTTTCTATTCCAACTTATTTTATTAATCATGTCTCCAGCATTATAGCTGTTATAGTTTCCTTGTTTAGTCCTTAATATTTCTGTTCCACCTTGGATAAAAGGAACTCCTTGTGATGTAAGCACTATGGACAATGCTAACCTATTCATTTTTTCTCTTTCAAATGGAGTATTATGAGGATTGCTTTTCTCAAATTTATCATACAAGCATAAGTTATCATGAGCACTTACATAGTTTATGGATTCTCCAGGATTTTGTGTGAAATTGCATATATCATTATTATATTTGATTCCACCTACAATACCTTTTTTGATTTCTAACTCAAAACCTTTTCCACCATTAACAAACCCTAAACTGGCCCCATCACTATCCCCCTTTAATGCATTTCTTAAATCATCATTGAATACAGATACTTGCGTGCCCTTTTGACTACCCTTTTTCATCTGCATATTCTGTGATAATGAAGATGGCCCTCCTGTCCATGGTTCGCCATAAATAATAATGTTTGAATTAATACTTTTAGCTTGATTTTCAATCTCTTTCATAGTAGCAATATCCTCAAGTGCCATCAAATCAAATCTGAAACCATCTATTTTGTATTCCTGAGCCCAGAACTTAATACTATCAACTATAAATTTTCTAACCATTGGTTTTTCGGATGCAATTTCATTCCCACAACCAGAACCATTTGTATAGTTGCCATAATCATCTGTTCTATAATAATATTTTGGAACTAAGATATCCATAGGAGAATTTATTTTAGTAAAAGTGTGATTATATACAACATCCATAATTACATTAATACCATTTTCATGCAAGGCTTGGACCATAGTTTTAAATTCTCTAATTCGTACAGTACCATCATGAGAATTAGTAGCATATGAACCTTCAGGAACATTATATAAATACGGATCGTATCCCCAGTTATATTCTTCTGTGTTTTCATCTACGCTTGCGAAATCAAAGACAGGTAATAGATGAACATGGGTTATTCCTAAGTCTTTGAGATGGTCGAGTCCTGTAATAACATCTATAGGTGTTTTAGTGTTTTTCTCAGTAAAAGCTAAATATTTTCCTTTATTTTTCATTCCTGAATATTCTGATGATGAAAAATCTCTAATATGAATTTCGTATATAATTGATTCAGTTCTATTAATTGCTGCAGGTCGTTTGTGATTTGCCCAGTTATCTGGATTTATAGAAGAAAAATCAATAATCATGCCCTTTTCACCATTAGCACTTGCACCTTTAGTATATATATCTGGCGTTTCTCTTTCTATACCATCATTTAATACTAAATAATTATAATATTTATTTTTGTAATTCCCAATAAGCTTAAGTTCCCAAACCCCTTTTTCTCCCTTAATCATCTCATGTTTTTTTCCTAAACAATCATCGAATGATTCATAGACTATTACTGATATTTTATCTACGGTAGGTGCCCATACTTTAAATATTGTGTTTTCCTTAGAATAAACAGCACCTAAGTCATTTCCATTATATATGAATTCCTGAGCATCTAATATTTTTGTCATTATCAAATCTCTCTCCTTAAGAATCCACTAAAGTGATTCAATTAATTGTATATATATTCCTTAACATTATATTATTAATTATAATATTAATCAAGATAACATTTATATATATAGGAAATACTTACAAGCCTTTGTCATATAATATAGTGATATCTATTATAAAGAAGATGATAATATGAATGAAGACAAAAGTTACTATATTCAATTAAACAGTAAAGTTGAAAAAATGCTTAGAACATCAGAATTTTTAGGGTCAGGCCACAATGGAATAGTTTATTTGCTTCCTAACAAAAGAGTAATTAAAATTTTTAAAGATAAGAAAGTTTGTTCTGGAGAATATAATATTTTTGTTAAAACTAGAAAAAGCAAATATTTCCCTAATGTTTATGAGCATGGAGCATACTACATTGTAAGAGATTATGCTGGTGGGCAACGTCTTGATAAATATATAAAAAAACATGGTATTAATGAAGTAATATCGCTTAACATAATTAAACTTATTGAAGAGTTTACTAAACTTAAATTTAACAGACTAGACATTAGGTGTAAAGATTTATACTTAATGGATGATTTTTCGATTAATGTAATTGATCCTAAAAATAATTACTCTAAAAATGTAAATTATCCAAGACATTTAATGAAAGGACTGAATAACTTAGGAGTAATAGATGAGTTTTTATCAGTAGTTAGTGAAAAACGTCCAAAAACTTATAAGTTATGGAGTTTTAGATTTAACCAATATTTAGAGAAAAATATTAAGTAGGTATTATAAATTTTTATAATAAAATTTCTAGTACCTATATAGGCTATCATTACTAAGTAATTGTTAAAAACAACATAAGAGACTGTAATCCATAAAGGTACAGTCTCTTACAATAATATTTTATTGCAATACATCTAAATCTCTTAAATCATCTAGAAATTCTTGAAAGTTTAGTGCTCTTGAAGAATTTAATATAATTTTTGCACTTCTAATTAACTTTTTATCATCCGTTACAAGGACATATTCTTTGTTTTTTTGACAAATATCAATTAAACTATAATCATTTATTGAAATTTTATCTCCATTAACTAAATATATATTTTTGTCTTGCTGATATTTAATAAAATCATTTGGTAAACTATCGTTTATAAAATTAGAAGATGTCTCATTATTAGTAATGATATGTCCTAACAATTTCAAAAATTTATTTGAGAGTACAAAATCTTCATTGAATTTTACATATTCCTTTACTGATAATTCCCCTGCTATGTCCTTTGAAATTTTAAAATCAACAGATTTTATATTTTCAATAGTATCAAGTAGAGTAGGATATTTATTCCACACCTTTATTACTATATTAGTATCCAATAAATACTCTTTACATATCATATATCTTATCTCCTTTAGAAGTAAATCTATAATAGTTTTTCAATAGAAAGATGCTTGTATTGCTATTTTATTAATATTATATTCATTATTATCTAAATGGTTGACTATTATTTATCTTTTTTTTACCTTGATAAATGTATATATTACAATTATAATTTAGATAATATTATATAATTTCTAGCTTCTTAAGGCGAATATTATTTAATTAAACGAACTTATATAATACTAAGATATTTTGCATTAATATTATTAAAGTGAGAATATAAAGAAAGGAGTAGCTGATACGCAGCTACTAGGTGAAACTATGGAAATACATGTATTTTTAAAAGGAAGTAAAAAAGCTGTTATTTATATTGGTGACAGAATTGATGTTTTAGATTTTGAAATGAACAAAGTAAAATATAAGCAAATCAGATATTTTAGGAAGGGTTTCAGTAAAAGTGAACTTGTAGAACAAGAAAGTATAAATAAAATAGTTACAATAGATTAATAATAAATACCTACATCCTTTAATTGAATGTAGGTATTTATTATAACTAACTATTGTCTTTTCTTAAGTTTTGATTTCTTTTTGTTAGTACTTTTAATTCCCTGACTCGGCCTACCTTGGATGCTTATAGGTTTGCTTTTATCTTTTAGTCTTTTACTGATAGGCGCATCCTTAGTTTTACTCTTTATGTTATTAACTTTATCTCTATTGCCGCCTTTTAATTCCTTTTGCTTTCCAGTCTGATTATTAAATTGTTCTTTATTCTTTTTTCCTCTAGGTTTTACTAAGCACTTAGGGCCATAACCAATAAGGTCTTCTCTTCCAGCTTGTGTTAAAGCTGATAATACTAAATCGTATTTCATAGGATCTTTATATTGAAGAAGTGCCCTTTGCATAGCTTTTTCATTTTTTGTTTTAGGTATATGTACTTCTTCAAGAGTTATTGGATCAAACCCTGTATAAAACATAGTAGTTGACAAAGTACCCGGTGTTGGATAAAAATCTTGTACTTGTTCTGGTTGATAATTAATATCTCTAAGGTATTCTGCTAGTTCTATTGATGATTCTAGTGTGCATCCAGGATGGCTAGACATAAAATAAGGAATAACATATTGCTTCTTACCTATTTTCTCAGTAGACTCATAGAATTTTTCTAAAAATTTATTATAAGTTTTTCCTGCTGGCTTACCCATATATTTTAGAACTTTATGAGCAACGTGTTCTGGTGCGACCTTAAGCTGTCCACTAACATGATGCTTTATAAGTTCATTTAAAAAAGTGTCATCTTTGTCTGCCATAATATAATCATAACGCAATCCTGAACGTACAAAAACCTTTTTTATATTTGGAAGTTCTCTTAATTTTCTTAGGAGTTTTAAATACTCCATATGATCAACGTCTAAATTTTTACACGGGCTAGGATGCAGACATTGTCTATCCTTACAAGCTCCTACTTTTAACTGTTTATCACATGCTGGCCTTCTAAAATTAGCTGTAGGGCCTCCTACATCGTGAATGTATCCTTTGAAATCTTTAAGTTTTGTAATTTGAATTGCTTCCTCAATTAGCGAATTTTCACTTCTACTTTGTACAATTCTTCCTTGATGAAAAGTTATGGCACAAAAGGCGCAACTCCCAAAACATCCTCTCGAGCTTACTAAACTAAACTGAACTTCTTCTATAGCAGGTATTCCGCCCATTGCTTCATAACTAGGGTGATAATTTTTCTGATATGGCAAGCCATAAACTATATCTAATTCTTCTCTCGTAAGGGGCATTTCTGGTTTGTTTTGTACAAGGTACTTATTAGCATGCTTTTGCACAATACCAATTCCGCGAATGGGATCTTGCTCATCATATTGTATTTTAAAGGCCTCTGAATATTTATGTACATCTCTACATACTTCTTTATAAGATGCTATTTCAATATAGCCTTCTATATTTTCTATATCGTCAGTAACATAACAGGTGCCAAGTACTTGTGTAATATCTTTTATATCTATGCCTTCATTTAACTTTGACGCAATATTAACGACTTGTTTTTCGCCCATGCCATAAATTAATAAATCTGCTCCGCTATCTATTAGCATTGATTTTCTTACCTTATCACTCCAATAATCATAATGTGCAAAGCGCCTTAAACTTGCTTCTATCCCACCAATAATAAGAGGAACATTTTTATAAGCTTCCTTAATTCTATTGCAATAGACTATTGTTGCTCTATCAGGTCTTAGGCCCATTTTTGCACCTGGAGAATATAAATCTTTTTCTCTTATTTTCTTGCTTACGGTATAATGGTTAACCATAGAATCCATATTTCCAGAATTGACCAAAAATCCAAGTCTTGGCTTGCCTAATTTTTTAAAGTCATCTATATTTTTCCAATCAGGTTGGGCTATTATTCCTACTTTATAACCTTCATTTTCTAAAACCCTTGAAATGATTGCAGTTCCAAAACTATGATGATCTACATATGCATCACCTGTAACTATAATGAAATCTAATTCGGTCCAGCCTCTATCTGCAATATCTTGTTTGCTAATAGGTAAATATTTATTATCTTTAATTAAGTCCACCTTCTTTTGATTTAATCGTAAGTTTTAATATATAATGTGAAATACAATTATAGCATGCTTTATAAATTAATTCTTTAAAATCAATAAATTTAACTAGATATATAAGGTACCTCTTATATAAAAAAAAACAACTTTTTGTAATTTTAGTAACACCATTTTTATATGTTTGCATATAATATAATGACTTCACGTTGTGAAGTTCACATATATAAACTATAATTTAACAGTTTATAATAAGGGGGAAATGTATGCATCGTTCAATAAGTAGCGTAAAAAATGAAAACATAGGATATAATGAAGAAGCAATAACAAACACTACTAACAATATTCAACAAGATTTTAAAATAAATATTCATAATGGAAAAGGTTCTTATGAAACTGGAACTAATAATTCCTTTTGGTCAAGCTTGATTATTACTGCTAAAATATTTCAACCTCAAAATGGAGTTTGGGATATTGTAATTAGAGACAAATCAAAAAGAAATTTAGTGGTTTACGAAAATCATAACGTAGTACATGATAAAGAGATATCATTTAAATATAAAACAGGATTAAAAGTAAACCTTCTAATTGAAGCTACTTGGACGCAAACTAAAGATACAACTCTATGTGGAGAAATATCTATTAATTACTAGTCCTCATATTTCTAATCCTATTTAGGTTTATTAAATTGTTCTTTCTAAAATTTAATAAACCTAAATAGGAATTAGATTTGTTCATTTACTTTTTCAAGCAATATTAAAAAGTCATCCTGATTTTTTCTTTCCAAATACATATCGATAAGTGACTGAGTAGACAATTTATTAAGACCTTTATATCCATTATCTAAAATATCAGTTAAAACATTCATAAAATAGTCTTTACTTTTATCTATATTATTAAGCATTTTTGAGGATATATCTTTTATTAATTCTTCTTTTATATTTTCTCGAAGCTTTTCTGTGTATTCTTTCATAAAAATTTGTGTTTCTTCAGGGTACTGAGAAAAATTGCCTGACATTATATCTTGAATTTCCATCATAACCACTCCTTAATAAAGTATAACATTATTATTTTATATTAATGTTATATATCTCCATGTTTTGCAACCATTGCAGCACCAATTACACCCGCTTTATTACCTAACTGCGCTAAAACAATTTTGGCAATAGGTAAATCCTTATAATACTTATTTGCTATTACTTCTTTTGTAATCAAATCCAAAAGATATTGACCTGCCCCTGCAATTCCACCACCCAAGACTATTATTTCTGGATCAATAAAATTAACTATATTAAGGATGCCTATACCTAAATATTTTATTAATCTATTAACAGCTAAAGTGGCTATTTTATCCCCTTTTTTAGCACAATCAAAGATTATTTTTGCATTTAGATTATCTATATTACCCTCCACATTTCCCATAATTATAGTGGGTTCATTCATTTCCATAATTAATTTTTTTGTATATTTTATTATAGCAGTAGATGATGCAAAAGTCTCTAAACAGCCGTTCCTTCCACAATTACAATTATAAAAATTTTCACCAATAACTGTATGTCCAAGTTCTGACCCTACACCATTAAACCCACTATATATTTCACCGTTTATTATAATTCCACCACCAATACCTGTACCTAAAGTTAGCATTAAACCACTTTTACAATTTTGCATAGAACCACTCTCATATTCGGCAAGTGCAGCCACTGTTGCATCATTATCTATGTAAACTGGTGTATGAAGTGCATCTTCTAACATCTTTCGCAATGGTACATTTCTCCAACCAAGATTGACACAAAATATCACATTACCATCTTTATCGGCTAGACCTGGAATACCGACCCCTATAGCTGTTATTTCGTTGATTTGCATATTGTATTCGTCTAGAATCTTTAGAACTAGGGCTATCATATCGTCTATTAGTTCTTGTGGTTCTCTTTCTGACCTTGTTTCACATGATTCTTCGTGCACTATTTTTCCATTCTCATCAACAATACCAATAGCGATATTAGTACCTCCTAAATCAATACCTATATACATACATTGCTTCCTTCCATAGCTTCTGCTACCATTTATTTTGGATAAAAATATTTTATTTATAATTATGTTTTAATAAAATTAGATAATTTTATGTACCGTTAAATTATATCATATTTACGTATTCATGCTTTGTAAATTTTAAAAATTGCCAAATTATTTATACATTTATTTTCTATGGTACTTATAATATGCTATAATTTCTACATATTTACTTGTTTTATCATCAGTATAACTTAGAATTATTCCATTTTGGCTCATTAATTCAGAACACTGTAAACTTTCTATGGAGTGTTTAAAAATGACATTATTATCACTTTGAATGATAAATTGGTTATTTAAGATATTTATTACACAATTCTTCCCTATTATAGATTCACCATATTGATTTGGATCTCTAGTTGTGACATATCTTACTTCAAAATTATTGATTCTTTTAAGTCTTGCTTCATTTTCTTTTTTCGCTTTTGTCTTTTTACTATTAAAAAACATTTTATCACCCTATCTTTTATATTAATTACATTATACAGTAAATTGTTAAAAAATAGGGTCATTGATAAATCTAATTATTTTACGAAAAATATTTTGTATATTTTAGGTGACTTTGGGCCATTATATTAATTAATGATAATAAATAAACATATATATGAAAGGTAGTGTTTTATATGGGATTTTTACGTTGGTTAGGTGGAATAATAGTATTCTTTTGGGTTTTAGGCCTTATATTTAAAATAGGTGGTGGTATGATCCATATATTACTTGTAATCGCCGCAATAGTATTTATAGTGGATATGATTTCAGGTAGAAAAAAAGTCTGAAAACCTATTGTCCAGATAATTTTTTTAACCAATATTCACATTTTCGGAGAAATTTCTAGTAAAATATAAATTATAGCTGACACAAATAAGTATATTTGCATAAAAGCAAATATACTTATTTGTGTTAGTTAGATTATTGTTGAAATAAATTATTGTTTTAACGTATAATGTAGATTATAAAAGAATAAAATTGCGAGGTAAAATAATGGTAAAACAACAAATTGATAATGATATAAAATGTAACGAGCCACCTGCCCAAAATAACAAGAAATGGTGCCAACTAAAAAAAAATGAACAGATATGTATTTCTAATATATTAAGAAATCAATATATTGATTTTGTATTAGGAAACGACAGAAAACCAAATAAAAATGAAAAAGAGTTTATTACAGCTTGTGCTTATTTAGAAGTACTAGAAAATCAAATTTATATATCTGTACCTGATTTAAGAAAGTATTTTCAAAGTAGAATTCCAAAATATGATATTTCTATAGAAAAGTTCTAATTACATAGTTTAAATCCGACCCTAAAAAGGAGGTGTATATAAATTTATGCACCTCCTTTTTATTAACTACATATGTATATATGTCTTTGAAAGGTTCCTTTTGATACACTGCACCTATCATCTATCTGAAAGCCAACAGATTTAATTTGTTCTTCCATATCATCAAAAGTAATGATTACCATTTTAGCTGCTATCCTACGCGTACTATTCATAATAGCTAACTGCTGAGCTGTCGTAATTTGAGTAAATATACCATAGGGAAGATCAACGATAGCTACATCATATTTATTTTGAATATCATTCATATCACCAATAGTTATCACATCTTCATATCCAAAATATCGGAGATTCGTCTTAGCATTTTTACCAATTAAAGGGTTTATTTCATAACCTTTAATATTAATATGCATTGAAATAGCTTCAATTAGTACTGTTCCAATGCCACAACAGGGATCTACAACACTACAGTTTAGATTATTACCTACGGCTATGTTAACAATGGCTCTACAAACGTTAACCTTTAATGCATTAGAATAAGAAAAAGGTTTTTTATTCCGTTGTAACCATTCAGAAGTGTTGCTTTCACATTTACCAAATATCCATGTGTTTGCTATTTTTGTTATACCAAAAATAGTTTCTGGTTTTTTCATTTCACATTCTCCAAGTATGCTAAATCCTATTTCAAATTCAATTCTACGACTCTCATGAAAACCTATATTTTCATGAGGTGCATTAATATAAGCAACTTTATATTTTTTGCTAGTTAATTCGTCATTATTAATTTGCTCTATAATTCTCTCCATTGTTTCTCCCGTATACATTACTGAAATGCATTTTTTTATGAAAGGACTTCTAGAGGGGTCTATGTGTATATTAGAAAACAGATATTTATCATTAAGAGGTTTATTGAAAAGACATTTGATTTCCATTTTACATAAACTTTCTTCGTCACTGGAATAATTAGTGACGTATAAATACTTCTTTTCATTTTGTAATAGATGAAACATTAAAACACAACCTTTCTATATAGAACATTCTATTTTATATTAGTTAAATGAATTTATTGTTTAAATTATATTAATATCCGTTAAAAATTTGTAAATTCGTTTTGTATATTCATCTTTGTTATTCCAGTATGATTGTGCATGACCAGCCTTTTGAGCAATATACATATCCTTGTAACTATTCGTGGCTGCGTACATTTGTTTACACATATAGGTAGGTACATAATCGTCATCTTCTCCGTGAATGAACAAAATCGGAACTTTTACTTTTGGTAGAGTTGTTATAGGTGACACATCTTTAAAATCCCATCCTGTTCGGATTTTGCTGATTTTACTTGCTAATTTTATTAGAGCAAAATTATTTATATTATAATCTTTCTTTAATCTACGACTAAATAAATCCTGCGCATCAGAGTAACCGCAATCTTCTATGCAGAAATCAATTCTATCGTCGATTGCAATATTTTGAATAGCTATGCCAGCACCCATGGATTCCCCATGTAGACCAATTATAATATTCTTTCCTAATTTATCAAATAACCAATCAGTGCATTTTTTTAAATCAAACTTCTCGTAATAACCAAATGAAGTATTACATCCCCCACTTAAACCATGATTTCTATGATCATAAATAAAAATAGCAAAGTCTTTTTTTAAAAACATATCCATGTATTTAACAGAAGAATATAAACTACAAGTTATTCCATGACACAATATAATAACTTTTTTTGAATTATTATTCGGGAAGAAAAATCCATGAATTTTATAATTATACTCTGAATCTATATATACCTCTTGTTTTTCCAAATTGTTAAATTTTTCTATTTCTATTTTTCCATCTTTTACTTCAGTGTCATATGTACAGGTATAGTTTATAACCTCAGGATAAATGACTATACTTGAAAAATGCCAACCTACAAATAAAATGATACTAGTAATAATAATTAATATTACTATAAAAGATATTATAATTAACATGTTAACACCTCTTTTGACTATATTTAAAATTATAAATCCGTATAAATTTATTAATTATGAAGCAAAAAAGAGCCCTTTTTTTTAATATAGGACCCTTAAAATACGCAAATCAGTGCATTTTTAGATTTTTTTTCTCTTTTTCAAAAAAAACATTATGCAAGCAACTACACCTAGCGCTAATATAATATAAGTTCTAAAAGTTAGTGATGTAAATATATTTTCTGATTCATAATAAGCCACAATAGAGCTTAGTGCAGGAACAACTAAATATTCTCCATTAAATTGCTTTATAGTTTTAACTCCTGCTTTATCGCCATCTACTACGATATTCCATGTGCCATTATTTGATAATTTTACAGTCTTATCCTCCCTATTTGCATTATATGCAACTACAATGTGCGCCCAACTATCCATGTTTGCATTGTAATTCATTTCATATGCTACCACATTTTCAGGAACTACTAAAAATTTCAAATTTTTCTTAATCATATCTGCAGAGGTCATTCTAAAGGCAGGATGTGCTTTTCTTAATTCAATTAAGCCTTTGAAATAATCAACAGTTTCAATGTTTTTAGATTCCCTTGTCCAATCAATCTTATTTACATTATCACTTGCCTTATAAGAGTTTTTAACACCCGCCTTAGTTCTTAAAAATTCTTGACCTGCTTGGAAGAATGGAATACCTTGTGAAGTAAGAATCATAGAATCTGCCATTTTGTGCATTTTTGCTCTTATTTCATCACTATCCTTAGGATTTGTTAAAAGGAGCTTATCCCATAAGGTATTATTAGCGTGGGATTCAGCATAATTAACAATTTGTACCGGTTCTACATTACCATAAGTCTCTATAATATTAGAGTAATCTATACCTCCAACTATTCCTTTTTTTATGGCTGTATCTTTTTGAAGTGCACCATTAATGAAACCTTTTGCTTTTGGTAAAAACACACTTCCACTTAGACCATCTCTTATTTCATCATTGAATTGTGTTATTTCAGTAAGTTTACTTGCATTTTGTTTATTTGCTTTTACATCTGGTGAAAGGGTAGTACCCTTATCTGATCCATCTCCTAAAACGAGAATAGAAGGATTTATACTGCTTAGTTTTTTTCTAACTTCATTCATCGTCTTTTGATCAATAAGACCCATCTGATCGAATTTGAATCCATCTAAATTATATTCTTTTGCCCAATAGATAACTGAATCAACAATGAATTTCCTTGCCATAACATTTTCAGAAGCTATTGTATTTCCATAACCACTTTCATTTGAATTAGTTCTAAAATAGTACCCAGGTACTATTTTATTGAAATTAGAGTTAATACCGCTGTACATGTGATCATAAGCTACATCCACGTTTACCCTTAATCCATTATCGTGAAGGGCTTGTACTGCTTGTTTTAATTCTTTAACTCGCGTAGTTGGGTTATATGGATTAGTTGAATAACTTCCTTCAGGTGCATTGTAATTTTTTGGATTGTAGCCCCAATTAAATTGTGATTTATTTGAAGTTTCATTTATAGTAGAGTAATCGAATATGGGCATAAGCTCCACATGTGTTACCCCTAATGCCTTTATATAATCTACCCCTGTCGAGTTACCATCAATTCCCTTTGTGCCCATTTCAGTAAATGCTAGGAATTTGCCTTTGTTTTTTATACCACTGTTAGTGTCTATGGAGAAGTCTCTAACATGTAGTTCGTATATAATTGCATCAGTTAAATTCGAAAAATCAGGCTTTTCATTTGGCTTCCAGATCGTAGGGTCTGTTTTCTTAAGATCTACCACAGCACCCTTATCACCATTTGCGGATACAGAATGCGCATAAGGATCTACAGCCTCATTCCAAACGCCTTTAATGTTAACTTTATAAGTATAAAATATACCACTTTGATTTCCATTTAGGTCAAAAGACCATGTTCCCTTTTCACTCTTCTTCATTTTGATTTCAGTGCCAGTTTTATCATTCCAATGTTCATAGGTTACTAGCTTAACCTCAGTTGCAGTAGGTGCCCAGACTTTAAAGCTCGTTTTGCTAGTAGAATAAGTGTTACCCAAATCATTTCCTTCATAAGAAAACATTTTTTCAAAACTAGCGCTTTGCATTACATTACCAAATGCTATTTCCTTTTCTGGAAAGGCTGTCTTTGAGATTGTAAGGGTTTGATTTAAATTTACATTTTCACTAAGTTCTATATTCGCTACTGTTGTAGAACCAGCAATTACCTTAGCACTTGTTATTTTATTTATTTTTAAAGCTTTTCCATTTGATTTAACTATAAAGCCTTGAGCATCAGCTGAGACAAATGGAAATGATACATTAGTTTCTATGTTTATAGTTTTCAAATCATCTAATTTCGCACTTACAAATTTATTTGGTTTGTTTATAGTCTTACCAGGTATAATGGTAACTTTTAATTTGGTTGCTTCAGCTAAAGAATAGTATATTTTAGGGTCTCCACCATTAATCCAAACTTCACCTACACCATTCTTGAATTCTTCAATAAATCTATCATCCTCTGTATCTTTTTTCCACTCATTTGTGTAAATTATAAAACCTACTTTATTAAGGTCTCCATCGAACTCAGTTTCACCAATCTGTCCAAATGAATCTTTACTAGTAAAATCGAACTTATTTCCCTCTTTTTTGTCAGACCATAACCACATCTTCCATTTTGAATTATTGTCTGCATTTCTAGCATAATGAATAATTATCTTTGTTTTATCACTCTGTGCAAAGGTGTGGATATTTGGCAATATAAAAAGAAATCCTGTCATAACTAAAACAGTAGTAAGAAAAATAATTAAAGTATTTCTTTTGTTATTCCCGTTCCAAAAGTTCATAAATCTCTCCCCTAAAAATAAAATTATGGTCTATATTTTTTTGATTTACTTATAACTTAAATAATAATTGTGAATAAATTTAGTATATATTATATTGAAATATTTTACAACAATCAACTAAATGAAATCATTATTTTGTTAAGTTCTAGCAATATACTAATTAATGTTGTATTTATAGAATTAATATATCGTTTAAAATAAATAGGGCTAATGATTAAAATATTAAGGCACAGATAGCTGACTAAAAGTCTGCAATTTGATACCTTTTTTAAATCAAATAGCCCTCGACGAATTCCATTAATGATAATAATTTATTGTGTATTCTTATCATTTTTTTTTAGTCATTTATACCACTTCTTGCTATTTAAACATTTTCATCTTAATACATTATATAATTTACGTAAGATATATACAAGTGGTTTGTTATTCTGTGATACATAGCCTACTTTTTGATGAAATTATAAAAATTAATTTTCTTTTTCAGATAAAATTTTCTTAATAATAGCTACTCTAGATTCACCTAGTATATTTGAAATTTTTATAGGAATAGAGCCTTCCTTAGAAAGTTTATCCTCGTTGGCATTGGCTAATATAATTATTTTTTCTTTTAGCTTATTATATTCTATAACATCATCTAAATAAAAATCTACTAAATCTTTTAAACATGTTCCTAATTCTTTTGGGTTCTTATAAATTTTTCTCATATTGTACTCCTCATTGATTTATAATTAGTTTTTATTGAATAATACCTAAGTAAAATCCTAAACTCGACTAAAATTATATCACAGATTTTTATTATAATCTTATATTACTAATAAAATATTTAGTTTAAATATAGATATGTTTACTTAATGTAGACAATATTTTTTAAGAAAGCTATCTTATTTTCATTAATATTGACGAAATAGCAAAAAACTCAGAGTAAAATTTTACATTATAAAACATAATATTACAGTCTACGTTAAGTTATGTTAAATATATTAATACAATATTGTACTTTGTTAAGTAATATCATATAATTAGGCTTGTACGGTTTAAAATATATCTTAATTTTAAATTCAGCAGTACATATTTTAATTTAAAACATGTTTTTTATTTATCGAAGGAGGAACAATATATGTTTAATTTTAAACCACAAGACAATTTGTTTTTTGAGCTTTTCTCGAAGGGAGCTGAAATATTTAATAGTTCCGCAAAAGAGCTAAAATTGTTAATGAATGAACTCGATAATCCTAATGAAAGATTAGAGAAACTAGTAAAGCTTGAGCATGAAGGCGACCTTGTAACCCATGAATTAATTGAATATACTAAAAAAATGTTTATAACTCCATTAGACAGAGAAGATATATTTAATATAACAAAAGGAATAGACAATATTACTGATAGTATTGAATCTACAGCCCATTTGTTCTATATGTATAATGTTACCTCGGCTACTCCAGAAGCTATTGAACTTGTTGACAAACTTATGGTTGTCTCATCAGACCTTGTTAAGGTGATTTTTGAATTAAAATCTCTTCGCAAAAGCACTATCTTAGTGGATAAAATCATCGATATAAACACTTTGGAAAACGAAGCTGATTTAATTTACAGAAAAGCAATGAGAAAACTATTCGAAAATCCCGAAGATATTTTATTCGTAATGAAATGGAAAGATTTATACCATTATCTAGAAGATAGCATTGATGCTTGTGAAACACTTGCAAATGAAATCCGAGGAGTTGGTATGAAATATGCTTAGTTCATCAATTATAGTTGTTGTAATAATATTAGCTCTTATTTTTGATTTTATAAATGGATTTCACGATACAGCTAATTCTATTGCTACATCTATTGGTACTAAAGTACTTACACCTATGCAAGCATTGGGAATGGCTGCAGTACTGAATTTTGTTGGTGCTATGTTACATACAGAAGTTGCAAAAACTATAGGAACGGGAATAATAAATAATGGCATAGCTACTCCTCAAATTGTAGCTATAGCCTTAGTAGGTGCTATTATTTGGAACCTAATAACTTGGTATTATGCTATTCCTAGTTCTTCTTCTCATGCACTTGTTGGTGGACTTTTAGGTGCCTCCATAACTACTCATAAACTTGATTTTTCTGTAGTTAACTGGAAAGGGTTTGTTGATAAAATAATAATCCCTCTTATATCGTCACCAATAATAGGACTTGTATTTGGATTTTTATTTATGTTTTTGCTTACATGGTTATTCCATAAAGCAACTCATAAAAAAGTTAATGGTGTATTTAAAAAATTACAAATTTGTTCTGCTGCTTTAATGGCATATAGCCATGGTTCAAATGATGCTCAAAAATCTATGGGTGTTATAACTATGGCACTAATTGCTGGTGGCTTTTTAAATGCTACTAACTTTGCTATACCATTGTGGGTAAAAATTTCTTGTGCATTAGCAATGTCACTCGGTACAATGGTAGGTGGTTGGAAAATAATAAAAACCATGGGTGTTAATATGATAAAGCTAGAGCCAATTGATGGATTTGCAGCAGAAACTGCAGCTGCACTTACTATTCAAGCAGCTACTGCATTAGGTGCACCAGTGAGCACTACCCATGTAATAACTAGCGCAATAATGGGTGTAGGGTCTTGTAAAAGGCTTTCTGCCGTTAGATGGAGCCTTGCGAGAACTATACTCGTTGCATGGGTTTTAACTATTCCGTGTAGTGCCCTTATATCGTCAGTGATTGCACTTGTATTTTATAGATAATACAATACATTATGAAATGTCCTTAAAAACTTTAAAAAAATCCCCAATAATTTTATATTGAGGATTTTTTTATTATATAATATTATTCTGCCATCTCTAAAGCTATTTCTATCATATTTGTGAATGATTGTTGTCTTTCCTTAGAAGTAGTTAACTCATGAGTTACCAAATTGTCTGATACTGTTAACAAACAAGCTGCTTTCTTATTTAATACTTTTGCATTACTAAATAGAGCAAAGGATTCCATTTCTACGCAAGTACAACAATGTTTTTCATAAACCTCCTTATAACTATCACTATTTTTACTATAAAATACATCCGAAGAATGGATTTTTTCTTTATGTACTATAATTCCTAAATCATCTGCAATTTTTTCTAACTTATTATTAAGTGAAGAGGATGCATCAATAGTATCTTTATCATATCCACTTTGAACTTTTGCATACGTAGATTCACTCCAAGCCTGCGTACATAATATTACATCATATAATTTCAAATCAGTAGTGTAAGCACCACAAGAACCAATACGTATAATGTTTTCTACCCCATAAAAATCAAATAACTCATATGAGTATATACCGATACTTGGCATACCCATGCCACTAGCCATTACAGAAATTTTACGTCCCTTATATGTACCAGTGTATCCGAATATATTTCGCACAGTATTAAATTTAATAACATTTTTCAAAAAAGTCTCTGCAATAAATTTTGCACGTAATGGATCCCCTGGCATTAATACTGTTTTTGCAATAATTCCTTTTTCTTTTACTTCAATATGTGGTGTAGGTATCATATTGAACCTCCTTATAATTGTTTTTTATTTTGTAACTAATATTTTATTATTATTTATATTATACCAAAATATAGAATGTTTTGATATTGAATATTTATTTTTTTATTTCGGTTTTTTATTAGTTAATATTTTTTTATTTTGGTTTACATTTTCAAATTAGTTTACATAATTATAAGTATGTAAACTAATTTAATTATTGATATTTTTTTGAGCAGTTTTTAAAATTAGACTCACTATTAATATATGATATAATTTTAATTTATATCATGGTTTTACTATATTATTCCTTTTTAAATATCAAAACATAAATATATATGATATAATTACGTGATATTTATATGAATATTTAATAACATATCGTACTTATTAAATAGGTACGATATAACTATAGATTGGAGATATGATATTAATGTGTAAGAATGAAAATAACACAAATTATATACCCGGAGTAATTGAAGTTTTACCTAAAACCAATATGGATTTATATTTTCTATTTTGCAATGATGAATTACTAGTGAAATTAGAAAATAATATAGCAAGTATACCAACTATTAAAGAATTAGAAAATTTAGAAATGAATAATGTTCAATTTTTGGGTTCTGAAAATGAAATAAATTGTTACTGTGGAGAAATAAGTGAAGACGTTGTTATTCCAAATTTCATGTCTTATATGAATCTTAAATCTTTAACTCACAAGCTATCAGAAGATATGTTTTGGATTGGAGGTAGAGCAATTCAAGTAGTAAATTGGAATAATGATCATGTATATTGTGGAAGATGCGGTACATTAACTCAAAATGTGGATGGAGAAAGGGCTAAAAAATGTCCAGAATGTGGGCTCTCAAATTATCCCAGGATATCACCGGCCATAATTGTAGCTGTTGTACGTGATGGAAAATTACTCCTTGCTCATAACCTTCAATTTCCTAAGGATTTATATAGTGTAGTTTCTGGATTTTTAGAGGTTGGGGAAACTTTTGAGGAATGTGTTGTTCGGGAGGTTGAGGAAGAAACAGGAATTACTGTAAAGAACATTAGCTATTTTGGAAATCAACCTTGGCCTTTCCCAAACTCTATAATGATTGGATTTACTGCAGAATATGCAAGTGGAGAAATACAAGTGGATGGTGAAGAAATAGGCGAGGCTCACTGGTATGATCCAAGTGATATGCCTATAACACCAGACAGTATAAGTATAGCTAAAAAGTTAATTGATTGGTTTGTAAAGAGTTATTAATTAAGCAAGACGAGTGGTATAATTTTAATATAAAATAACAACGAAAAGAGGTTAATTATGAATAAAAAAGAATTGGCAGATATAAGAAAAGAATTCAAATTAGAAAATGGCATGATAAAAATTGAGGAGATTTATAGCGTTTATCTAAAAAAGGATAATGTACAAATTGATTATGAACCTATTATCCATTCAGAGTTTGATTACTTTGATAGAATGGATATGGATAAAAAAGAACTATTTCTAGGAAATTTTAAGAAAGTACTTACAGGCGCACTTGATACTAAAATATTTGAATTAGATTTTCAAAACATCGAAGATGAAGATAACACTCAGAAATTTTTAACAAGTGCCTTAAAATCAACTACTAAAGATGAAATAGAAAGTAATATTAATATAATTATTAATAAAATTGCAGCTAACTATAAATATGAAACAGATGTTGTTGTCACATTTATAAAAGCTGAGTACTATATAGGGTCAAGTCATAAGAATATGGACACAGATGAAAGTATCCAAGATTCAATGAATGCTTTTAATTTTATTTTATCCAGTGTTAATAAAATAGACATTCCAAAAAGAACACTAAAATTCGATTATACTGATAAAGAATTTAAAGCAAATTCAGTGCTTGATTCAGTTATTAATCTTAATGCTCCTTTAGAGGGCTTTATGTTCCCTAGCCTTAGTTGCGGTTATTCAGACTTTAATAAGTGTTTATATTATGCTTCAAAGCCTAAGGAATTAAATTCAGCTTTTATAGAAAATGTTCTTAACTGTGGTTTCAAATTTACTGCTGAAGATGAAAAAAATTGCTTTGGCGATATATTAAAATCTATAATTGGAGATAAAATAAAACCAGAACTTATGCAAGATATCTATGCTAATATACATGAGTTAGCAGAGCAAGTTGAAGAAGGCGAAACTCCAATCCTTGGAGTTACAGATGTGAAAAATATTCTTAGTAATTGTGGCGCGGAGATCATATCTGATATAGAAACAGCATTTGAAGAGACTTGCGGTAGTCAGTATGATTTTAAGATAAATAATATTGTACCAGAATTTAATTCTAAATCAATTAAAATTACTAGTGAAATCGCAAATATCACTTTAACTCCAAAAGATCTTAACTCGATTAAACAGGTAAGAAACAAGGATGGCAGAAGATGTCTACTTATTGAAATTGAGGATGACATAGTTATAGAAGGTTTTAAATTAGAAACTGAAGAATTTTAATAAATTTAATAAATAAAAAATAAGTCTTAGATTATAAGACTTATTTTTATTTATATAAGTTATTTAAATTACATATCTCTAGGGTCTATATCATCAATCTTTTTTTTATTACCCCTAATGTACCATGTAGTTTCTTGTTTTTCTACACTATACACTTTTCCTATTATTTTTTCTTTAGACATAACTCCTGAAAGTGAACCTATAAATGAAGGTGTATTCAATTGCACTTTCTTAATCTTTTTCCCAGTATCTATGTCTTTAACAGTCGGCTCATCTGGAATACAATTGTGTATCTCCTTACTAGTTTTTGCTGTTTCTTTACTAATAGCTCCTAAGTCTTCTAGTGTTTTGTAAATTGTTTCCATCATCTTTTTTCTTTTTTCCATACTTATAATAGGACTTTCAACCTGTATGTATTCTTGTGATTTCTTCATAATAATCGTTCCTTCCTTTAACTAACAGTAATTTAGTAAATATACTCATGTCTATTATATCACGATTTAGGGTATTTTTTAAAGAATCAGTAAAATATAAGAAAAGTGTCATCATATTCCCAAAATATTATTCCATCTCAATTAGATTGTTCCAATATTTTTTAGGCATATTTTTTATTTGCAGCTTTTCATTCTTTCTTTCTTTTATTGAAACACTTTTATGGAATACCTTCCATAAATTTTGATAAAATAACTCTTCCTCTTCATGACTTTCTAATTTCTCGAATTTAAGATCCCTAAGTATCCATTCGTTATTCTCATAAACTATACCAAATTTTCTTTTAACATCATGAATTATCCACTTTTCGTTGGCAAGCCTTTCCTTAAAATGATTAGCAATTAGCTCTGAAATATTATACGTTGGTTCTATTGCTGCATATAATATGCCATTAAATTCTTGAAATCTAACTAGGCCTAAAAATTTGTGTGCTTCAGTTGCCACTTTCCTTGAATACTTTTGTATATCATTCACTGATTCATTTACTAGATAATCATTAGCAATACTTCCCATCTTAAATCCCAATTGTATATATTTAAGTAATTTTAATTCAATGCCTTCAATCTCAGATAAAAATGATTGATATACATGAATTAATGTGTCAGTTGATATTTTTTGAGCTATAGCTTTTGATACTTTATTGGATATAACTAGATCGCTCATAATAATATTATCATCAAATAACATATTGTATTTATACCTATCTTCCCGCTCTATGCACTCAGGCATTTTATCATAATAACAATTATATATAACAGATAGGAACCCATCAAATGTTCCATCATAAATATATCTAAGCAAACAAATCACTCCTTAAATTAAACAAGCTTATTTGTTGTGGCTTGTCAAAACTTTCATGATCTAATAGGTAATTCTTAAGAGTCAATCTCTCCATACTCTTGTCCCCGTAAAATTTACCGCTACAAGTTATAAAGAACCTAGCTCTTTTAAGTACTACTCCTAGTTTTTTTAAGTTCTCATAAGAGAGATTACAAAGCCTTCTTGCCCTTACAATTCTTAATGCAGATTTTACTCCTATTCCGGGCACCCTAAGAAGAGTCTCGTAAGCAACGTTATTTACCTCTACTGGAAATTTATCAAGATTGTTCAATGCCCAAAATGCTTTAGGATCTAAATCCGTATCAAAATTAGGGTTTAAATCATCTAATAATTCATTTGCCTTAAATCCATAGTGTCTTAAAAGCCAATCTGCCTGATACATTCTATGTTCTTTAAGCAGTGGAGGTGTTGTTTGAATCGCTGGTAGATTTGCATGTTGCATAACTGGCACATAAGCAGAATAATATACTCTCTTAAGTCCAAAAGTGTTATATAACCCTTCTGTAAGACTAATTACGCTTAAATCACTTTCATTAGTTGCTCCAACCATTATCTGAGTACTCTGCCCACCTGGTGTAAATTTAGGTACGTTAAAACCTTTCTTCTTATATTCGGTTGACTCTATTATACTAAGTTTAATAAGACTCATAGGTTTTAATATATCTGCTTTATTTTTTTGCGGTGCTAGAAGCTTTAAGCTTTTCTCCGAAGGAAGCTCAATATTTACACTCATCCTATCAGCATATAATCCTGCCTCATAAATAAGTTTTGGATCAGCTCCTGGGATTGCTTTTACATGAATATAACCATTAAATTTGTGGACCAATCGTAATTCTTTTATTATTTTCACTAAATTTTCCATAGTGTAATCCGGACTTCTTTCTACACCAGAACTAAGGAATAGTCCTTCAATATAATTTCTTCTATAAAAATTTATAGTTAGATCTACTATTTCTTTAGGAGTAAAGCTTGTCCTCTCTAATTCGTTACTAGAGCGATTAATACAATATTTGCAATCATATATACATTTATTACTGTATAAAATTTTTAGTAGTGAAATACATCTACCATCTTGTGACCATGAATGACAAATTCCAGAGGTTGCTGCATTGCCTATTCCATCTTTTGTATTCTTTCTATTAGAGCCACTTGATGAACAAGAAGCGTCATACTTTGCTGAATTTGATAATATCTCAAGTTTTTTCATTACATCCATTATAGCACCTCGCAAACATTTGTTCTCATTTTACCATGTTTGATGCTAAATTAAAAGAGTTATTTGTTGGAATTTTAACTTTCATATGTACTATAATATTTTTATTAAATACAATCCATCATCCAAAATGCTTTGTTCACAACTAAACTTAACCCCAGCGTCAATTAATTCAAAGCAAACATCTCTTGTACTGTTTATATCAAATAAACATTTCCCCTTTTCATCTAATGCTTTTATTGCATCACCATGTATACCTTCTCTAATCAAACTTTCTTTAACTTCTCCCTCTAACATTTCCAAACCTCCAATTAACTTGTAATTCATATTTAAAAATAAATTAATATTGTCTTTACCTTATTGTACACTAAATTCATAGTAAATATATAGTAATTATATATGGATAAGTTTTCTTTCCTAAAGTATAGTATTAAAAGTCTGCAACCGTTACGGATACAGACTTTTAATATATTCTAGATTAATTTATAAAATAATACATATTAAGCTACCATTACCTTCATTTATAATTCTTTGTAGCGTTTTTTGAATTTTCACTTGAACATCATCAGGCATTTTAAACAATTTATTTTGAAGGCCCTCTTTAACTAATACTTCTAAGGACTTGCCAAACATATTACTCTGCCAAATTTGTGATTTATCATTTTCAAATTGATCTAAAATGGATTTATAGAAATCTTCACTTTGCTTTTCAGTACCCATAATAGGAGATATTTCTGTCTGTATATCCGCCTTAATAAAGTGAAGTGATGGAGCTGATGCCTTTAATTTGACTCCGTATCTACCTCCATGTTGAACAATTTCAGGTTCCTCTAAGGTCATTTCTGAAAGCTGTGGCGCTACTAATCCATAGCCTTTTTCACGAACATCCTTTAATGCATCTGCAATTTTATCATATTCAACTTTTGCTCTCGAGAATTCTCCCATTAATGTTAATAAATCATTTTCACCTTTAATTTCACAATCACAGGTTTCACCGAGTATTTTATAAAACAGTTCATGTTTAGGAATTATTTTAACTCTAGCAGTCCCTTCACCCATATTTACTTCATCAAGGTTTGCTGATTCTAAAAAATCAACTTCTTTAAAACTGAGTAAAGATTTAGTTATATCGCGAACTTTAAAAATATCCTTGCACATATCTTTTAAAACTTTCATAAAATTTACTTTAACCCAATGTTTAGAACTTAGATTTTCAATCCATTCTGGCATATCTATGTTAATTTCCTTAACTGGGAATTCTTTAAGAACCCTTTGAAATATATTAGAGATATCCTCTTCATTCATATTTATAACATCCATAACCTGAACTGGAACATCATATTTTTCTTCTAATTCTCTTGCTAAAACTGATGTTTCAGGTGCAGCTGCGTTACTAGAATTTAATACCATTATAAAAGGTTTATTTATTGATTTAAGCTCATCAACAACCCTTCCTTCGGCTTCTAAGTATTCATTTCTTTCTATCCCAGTGATAGAACCATCCGTTGTAATTAAAAGTCCAATAGTTGAATGTTCATTTATTACTTTTTTTGTTCCAATCTCTGCTGCTTCCTCAAATGGAATTTCATGATCATACCAAGGCGTATTAACCATTTTTGGAACTTCTCCTTCAGCATATCCGAGCGCTCCCTTAACAATATACCCAACACAATCAACCATTCTAACTTTAAATTTAGTGCCACCCTCAAACTCAATTTCAACTGCTTCGTTTGGCACAAATTTAGGTTCCGTAGTATGAATTGATTTACCTGAACCACTTTGAGGAAGTTCATCTTTTGCTCTTTCTTTCTTATGCGGATTGTCTATGTTTGGAATTACCATAAGCTCCATAAACCTTTTTATAAATGTTGATTTGCCAGTTCTTACAGGACCTACAACACCTACATAAATATCTCCTTGTGTTCTTTCTGCTATATCTTTATATATATCAAAATTATCCAATATATACCTCCCAATACTTATTATTATCAATATAAATATACTTTAGATTTCATCAAATTATTACTATTGATTAAAAAAATATAAAAAAATCCGATTTTTATTAATTTCTTAATAAAAATCGGATTTTTTATAATGGTTTTTAGGTTAATTATATTTAGTAACTTGATATAATTAAAACTCACTTTTTTTATTTCTTGACATTAATTCATATACTCCATATTTAGGATCTTTACCTTCGAATAGTACTTTGTATAATACATCTGTTATAGGCATAGAAACTTTTTCTTTTTCTTTAAGTTCGTAAAAAGCTCTTATAGCTTTTATACCCTCAACTACCATTCCTATATCATTGCACGCCTTCTCCATTGGAATACCTTTTCCAATTAGAATACCAGCCTTTCTATTTCGACTATGCATACTAGTACAAGTTACTATAAGATCACCCATACCTGTTAATCCATAAAATGTTTCAATTCTGCCGCCAAGCCTAGTTCCTATTTTTATAATTTCACTCATGCCCCTTGTCATAAGGGCTGCCTTAGCATTATCTCCATAGCCTATACCATCTGATATACCAGCTGCTAATGCAATAATGTTTTTAACTGCTCCACCAATTTCTACTCCTATAATGTCTTCATTAGTATAAACTCTAAATTTATTAGTCATAAAAACATCTTGAACAATCATTGCATATTCCATTTGTTTAGATGTGACTACTACAGTTGTAGGTATATCTAAAGCAACCTCTTCTGCATGACTGGGACCTGAAAGTATTACAATTGGATTACTTTGGATTTCTTCTTCTATAACCTCTGAAATTCTTTTTAATGAACCCTCTTCAATTCCTTTTGCAATACTAACAATAATTTGGTTTTGTTTTAAATATGGAGTTATCATCTTGCATATATGTCTTATAACATGCGATGGAACTGATAACACAATTATATCAGTATCATTTATAACCTCTTCTATATCAACAAATGCTGTTATTCCTGAGGGTACCGTAATATTGGGTAAGTATTTAATGTTTTCCCTTTTTATGTTAATGTCATTAATAACACTTAGTTTTCTATCCCAGATGTTAACGCTAGTTCCTTTTTTCGCAAGCATTATTGACAATGCAGTACCAAAACTACCTCCACCTAAAAAAGCAACTTTTGACATTTTATTCTTTCCTTTCTCTGAATATAAGTTTTATACCCGTTCCACTAAACTCAAAACTATTTCTCAATTGATTTTCTAAATATCTTTGATAAGAAAAATGTAGTAAATTAGGGTTATTTACAAAGAATACAAATGTTGGTGGTTTAGAGTCTACTTGCGTAACATAAAATATTTTCAATCTCTTATTTGCTACTGTTGGAGGTTCGTTCATGAGTACAGCTTTATTTATAACCTCATTTAATATACCCGTAGCAATTCTTTTTGAATAGTTATCATAACATTCTTTTATTGATGATAATACCTTATGTACTCTTTGACCTGTTTTTGCAGATATAAATAAATATGGTGCATAAGCCATAAAGTTTAAGCCTGCTTGAATTCTTTGTTTAAACTCCAGCATAGTTTTAGTATCCTTTTCTATTAGGTCCCATTTATTTACTATAACTAAAATTGCTTTTTTCATTTCATGAGCATACCCTATAATTTTCTCATCTTGATCACTTAATTCTTCAGTAGCCGTTAGCATAAGTATAACAACATCAGCTCTCTCAACAGCAGCGAGTGACCTAATAACACTATACCTTTCAATACCCTCTTCTACTTTACTTTTTCTTCTTATTCCTGCTGTATCTATAAGAACAAACTTTCCTTCTGCAGTTTCTAATTTACTATCTATAGCATCTCTTGTAGTACCTGCTATATCAGTTACTATATTTCTTTCTTCTCCAAGCATTCTATTTATTAGGGATGATTTACCAACATTAGGTTTACCAACCACTGCAACTTGAATATATTCTGCATCTTCTGTATTTGAATAAACACTATCAAAATGCACTACTACTTCATCCAACATATCTCCAAGTCCAAGACCTTGAGTTGCTGAAATAGCTACTGGTGTACCTATTCCCAAATTATAGAATTCAAAAGCATTTGCTTCTAGTTCCAGATGATCTATTTTATTTACTACAAGTACTATTGGCTTTTTACTTTTTCTTAACATTTGTGCAACTTCATAATCTGAACCTGTAAGTCCTTGTTTACCATCTACTATGAAAATTATAACATCTGCTGTTTCTATAGCTATTTGTGCCTGTCTTCTCATTTGCGCTAAAATGATATCTTGACTTTCAACTTCTATACCACCTGTATCAATTATTGTAAAATTATGTCTTAACCAATCTGCATCAGCATACACTCTATCTCTTGTTACCCCTGGTGTATCTTCAACTATTGATATTCTCTTCCCTGCTAATTTATTAAATAATGTAGATTTACCTACATTGGGTCTTCCTACTATTGCTACTATTGGTTTTGCCATTACTTTGCCTCCCGACTATTTTGGTTTATTATATTTATTAAATCTTCTCCTGAATAATCACATATTAAAACTTTTGTATTTAATCTTTTTTCTAGATCACTTACTGTAACATTATCCAAGAAAATTTGTTGCTCGTTACTTCCTAGTTCATATCCACTTTTGAACATATTACTAGGAAGTATTAAATATTCACCGAGTTTTTCACCTGTCAGTTGCTTGATTATGTCATTTCCTGTTAAAAGACCTGCTACTGTAATAGTTTCGCCAAAAAAAACATTTGCTATCTCTTTTACGTCAATATTTATTTTGTTATTACATGCAGTTATTTTCTCAGCTACCTTTAATATTTCTGCATAAGCTGAATGACCTGTTATAAATGTAAAACTTCCTTCATTATTAAGCTTTAGTTTTACTATATCTTCGTCAATAACGCTTCTAAGTAATCTTATCATACCAATGCCATCTTCGAGTTGAGAATAACCATCATAGAACTTCTCACAAGGAACATCGATATTTGCTACAACATAGAATTCATCAGATAATCTAATAAACGGTGAATCTATTTCTCTAATGTATTTTTCTTGTAATTCTTTAACACTCTCTATTTCCTCTGCCGCAGTCTTTTTATCATACAATGTTAAATTAAACAGGCCTTCCCTATACTTTGTTACTCCAACTGGTACAACCGCTAGATTTTCAATGCTCGGATAAAGCTTATACAAATCTTCAATAGTTTTTATAAGTTCTACTCCATTATTGATGCCAGGGCATGCGACCACTTGACAATTAATTTTAATGCCAGCTTTTGCCAGTCTTTTCAACCTATCATACACATTTCCAGCAAATTTATTGTTTAGCATTATCTTTCTAAGCTCAACATCTGTAGTATGAACCGATACATTAATAGGGCTTATCTTATATCTAATAATTCTATCAATGTCCTCTTCTTTCATATTAGTTAATGTTACAAAATTACCTTGAAAAAACGATAATCTTGAATCATCATCTTTGAAATATAAAGTATCTCTCATTCCATCAGGTAATTGATCAATAAAACAGAATATACATTTATTATGACAGCTCTTTGGCCTATCCAAAATGGCATCAACAAATTGGATTCCCAAATCTTCATCGTAATCTTTTTCAAATTCGATTTCAATAATCTCACCATCTACCTTTTCAATTTCAATGATAAGAAGTTCATCTGTAATCAAAAATTTGTAATCTATAATATCTATTACTTTATTGCCATTTATACTAATTAATCTATCTCCTACTTCAAGCTCAATTTCTTCTGCAATACTCCCTGGAAGTATCTTCGCTATTTGGTTTTTCATTTTAACCTCCTGTTTTACAATGACCTTTTAAATAAAAGGTTTTATGAGGAATTAGAATTAATATATTAAGACTAAATATGTTCTTAATATAATAAGAAATTAGTTATACAATAAATTATAGCATTCCATTAAGTTATATTACATGAATTATATCCCTAAGTCAACGGCATTTGTCTTTAAATGAAGATAAATAGCATATTTCGCTTACTTACAAGTTTTTTCGACACTTCAAAATAAATAATTCAAATTATAATATAATTTAATACAGAATAAAAATACCTCCTAAGAAGGAGGTATTAAAATGCTTCTATGCAATATTTTCTTATGATTTTCTTGCCGTCTTCACTTTTAAAATACTGAAAAAGATCCTTTAAACTCTCTTCTTTTTTCTCCGAATAATACATTTTTATTGGAAATCTTAAAAAATAAAGATTATTTTTTAAATTTGATATAGTAATTTCAACACCACTTAATTTTAAAAACTTACTTTCTTTATTATACCATTGTCCTGGTATAAAACCTATAGAATTTTTGTTTTGAGCAATAAAAGTTTTCATTTCTTCCATACTTGATACGTACTGAGTACTTTTGCTCATTTCTTCTTTTATAGGAGTATCTTTTATTTTCAAATTAAATTCTTGCTGAATTGAATTGAATTTATCTTTAAATGCTACTGGTATTATTGTATTTGATCCACCATTTAGTCCTTCCCAATTTGCAATTTTGCCAATATATATTTTTTTTAATTCCTGAATTGAGATACCATTTACATTGTTACCAGGATTAACAATGATTCCTATACCATCATATGCTAACATTTCAGCCTTAATTTTATCACTAATTGGCTGAACATATCCTATCAATACATCAACCTCAGAATTATATAATTTATTAAAGGCACTTTCTCTATCTTCAGATCTCACAGTTATTGTAGTCTCATTATTTGAATTATAATCATGTACTAAGTCACTTACCATTGGAAAAACTGTATCTTCACAAATTATATTAATATTTTTGGGTCCATTTGCTTTGTTTCCAACATCTTTTTTGCATCCTATACTTACCATAATCAGACTAATACAACAAAACATAAAAAAAGTTTTGAATTTTTTGTTCTTCATAATCACTACTCCACTATAATATTTTAAATATAAGTCTATTTATATTATAGTTTTTGTGATTTTTCTAAAATTTATTCATTTAAATTAACTTTTTCACCTGTAACTAAATAAATTGTCCATTCACATATGTTTGTTGTATGATCAGCAATTCTTTCTAACCATTTACAAATAAATAAAAATTGAGTAGCTTGATTTACAGTCTTTTGATTTTCAAACATTATTCTTAGAAGTTCGCCAAACACTTCCTTATATATATCATCTACTTCATCATCTCGTTTGCATACAGCATAAGCCTTTTCAATATCCCCAGATACATATGCATCTAAAGAATCTCTTATCATAAGAACTACGATTTCTGCCATTCTAGGTATATCCACAAGTTGTTTTATATACTTTTCATCTTTCAATCTTACTGTAATTTTAGCAACATCAACAGCATAATCAGCCATTCTTTCAAGATCCGTTACTATTTTTGTTGTAGTGAAAATATTTCTTAAATCTATTGCCAAAGGTTGCTGCATAGCAATTAACCTTATTGCTTTATCTTCTATTTCTCTCTCCATAACATCAACGATATCATCATCTTCCATTATTTTTTGAGCTTTCTCAATGTTCTGAGTAACTAATGCATCGATACAGTCATAAATTTGTTTTTCTACAATGCTCCCCATTCTAATTAAATCATTATGGAGCTCTTGAAGATTTGCTTCGAATACTTTTCTTGCCATATTATCACCTTCCTCGCTTTATTTTAGCCGAATCTTCCTGTAATATAATCCTCTGTTCTTTTATCTTTAGGTTTATAAAATATTTCTTCCGTTTTCCCGCTTTCAACAATTTCTCCATTCAAGAAAAATGCTGTAAAGTCAGAAATTCTACCAGCTTGTTGCATATTATGTGTAACAATGATAACTGTATACTTTTTCTTAAGGACATCCATTAGTTCTTCAATCTTTAAAGTTGAAATAGGATCTAATGCAGAAGTTGGCTCATCCATAAGAAGCACCTCAGGTTCTACGGCCAAAGTTCTTGCAATACATAGACGCTGCTGTTGTCCACCAGATAATCCAAGTGCACTCTTTTTAAGTCTATCTTTTACTTCGTCCCAAAGCACAGCCCCCTTAAGACTTTTCTCTACAATTTCATCAAGCAATTTCTTATTCTTTATCCCATGTATTTTGGGACCATAGGCAATGTTTTCATATATTGACATAGGAAATGGATTAGCCTTTTGAAATACCATTCCAACTTTTTTCCTTAAATCTATAACATCATAGTCTTGACCGTATATATTTTCATTTTCATATAATACTTCTCCATCTATTTTAACAGAATCTATCAAATCATTCATTCTATTAATAGTACGTAAAAATGTTGATTTACCACACCCTGATGGTCCTATAAGTGCAGTAACCGAATTTTTCTCTATATCAATATTTACAGTCTTTAATGCTTGCGTATTTCCATAATATAGATTTAAATTCTTTGCTGTAATTATTCCCATATTGTTACCTCCTTATTTACTACCTGCATGAGATTCATATAATTTCTTCCCGATTATTCTTGCAGATACATTGAATATTAGCACTGCTATTATTAAAACGGCAGAGGCTCCATTAGCTATCTTAGTAGCATCAGGTACCATTCCTTCAGAATTAAGTTTCCATATATATACAGCTAAGGTTTCAGCAGGTCTAAATAAGCTATAAGCTGAATCCTTATTGTTCACTGCAAAATTAGCAAAATCTACAGCTGGTGCACTCATACCTGCAGTATATAGTAAAGCTGCTGCTTCTCCAAATATTCTACCGGCGGCTAGTATTACACCAGTTAAAATTTGAGGCATTGCAGATGGTAACACGACGTTTTTAATAGTCTGCCACCTAGTAGCACCTAATCCCAAACTAGCTTCTTTAACACCTTCTGACGCAGTTTTAACAGCATTTTCACAAACTCTAGTAAGTCCTGGTAAATTTATTATAGTTATGGCTAAAGCTCCAGCAAAAAGAGAATATCCCCATCCCGTCATGTTAACAAAAACTAAAAGTCCAAATAAACCAACGACAATGGATGGTAATGATGCCATAGTTTCAATACACAATCTAATAATATTTAGTATCTTTCCTTTTTTTGCGTATTCAGCTAAATATATTCCAGCTCCTATACCTAATGGTACTGTAATTATAAGTGTTACTACAAGTAAACTTAATGAATTATATAATTGAGGTCCAATTCCTCCACCAGCTTCACCAATTTTTGGCTCACCAAATAAAAACTTTAAATTTAATGACTCTCTTCCATTATATACTATATATCCAATGAGACTTACAAGCAAAAGAATTACTAAAGCAGAAACTATATACAAAACTATTGTTGCAATTTTATCCTTAACTTTAGCGTTCATTACTGCTCACCTCTTTTCCCTATTTTTCTAATAATAATTATAAATATAAATGATATTATTAGCAATAGCAATGCTATTGACCACAATGCATCATTCCAAGCTGTACCATTTATTGTATTTGCCATATCCATAGTAAGTATACTTGTTAATGTAGTTGTAGTTCCAAGTAACCCCTTAGGGAAAGTAACTGAGTTTCCTATAACCATTTGCACCGCAAGTGCCTCCCCAAATGCTCTTGAGACTCCAAGTACAATACTTGTAAGTATTCCACTTTTAGCTGCAGGTATAATCACTTTAATTATAGTTTGCCACCTTGTTGCACCAAGTCCATAAGATGCTTCTATATAATCTTTTGGTATGGTTCTTATAGCATCAGATGAAATACTTGTTATTGTCGGTAAAATCATTACACTTATAACTAGTACTCCTGCAAGTAAACTAAATCCTATTCCTCCAAAGAAAATTTTAATAAAAGGAACTAATACACTTACACCTATCCAACCATAAACAACGGATGGGATTCCAACAAACAATTCTATGGCAGGTTGAAGAACTTTTTTCCCGAGTTTTGGTGAAATCAAATTCATAAATACAGCGAGTGCTACTCCTATTGGTGCACTTACTAGTACCGCAAGAAAAGATACTATTGTAGAACCAAAGATAAATATTAAAGTTCCAAATTGAGGAATCGAGGATTTTCCGCTACCCTCAGGGTCCCAATTTCCAGAAAATACAAAACGGAATATTGAGTATCCATGTTTAATAAATGTATTTAAGCCTTTACTAGTTAGAAATATTATTATTGAAAAAGTAAGAATTACTATAATCGCACCACAAAATGTTGCAAAACCACGTCCCAAATATTCATTCTTAAGTTTTAAAAACATTGTTTTTTTATCATTTTTTTTCATAATATTTTACCTCAAAAATTATTTTAATGAAAAATAAAGGTTGGTTTTATCCAACCTTTAGTCAGCATTAATCTCTTTTAGCTTTCATATCTGCCATTGGAATGTATCCTAATTTTGTTATTGATGCTTTCATTTCAGCACTTGTCATATAAGTTAAATATGCTTTTGTTGCTCCTGTAGGTTCACCCTTAGTATACATATGCTCGTATGACCAAATTTTATATTTATCTGTGCTTATATTTGCTGCAGTTGCTTCAACACCATCAATTTTTAATATGTTTAAGCCCTCTTTGTTTGTTGCATCAGCAAAATATGATAATGCTAAGTAACTTATTGCTCCGTCTGTTTGTTTAACCGCTTGTTTAACTGAGCCACTTGAATCCTGAGTCAAACCAGTTGCTTCTTCTTTTTTATCTAATCCAAATTCTTTAAATGTTGCTCTAGTACCTGAAGATTTTGGTCTATTTATAATAGTAACTTTGATGTCAGCTCCGCCAACTTCCTTCCAGTTTTTTATCTTTCCTGTAAATATATCTATTAATTGTTTTTTTGTTAATGATTCAACCTTAACTTTTGGATTTGTTACTGCAGCAAAACCTATAACGCATACCTTAGTATCTGTTAATGCAGCTGCATCAATTCCTGCTTTATCTTTTGCATATATATCTGAATTACCGATTTCCACACTACCTTCTCCTACTTGCTTAAGTCCAGTACCGCTTCCCCCACCTTGAACATTTATTGTTGCATCTGGATTTTTAACTTTAAATTTTTTAGCTCCAAGTTCTGCTAATGGTTGAAGAGCAGTTGATCCTGCTGCAGTTATTGAACCGGATATTGCAGCCGATTTTGTTGTAGTTTTAGGAGTCGTTTCAGTTTTACTTCCACACCCAGTAAAAAATCCTGCTGTCATTACAACTGTTAGTGCAGCAACCATCAATTTCAAATATTTTTTTCTCATTAATATTTCCCCCATTCAATTTATATCGTTTTATTAACTACTCATTACTCTTATAATAATATACCCATAAAGTTAACTTTATATTATGTTAAAGTTAACTTTAGTTTAGCTAATGTTAATTAAACTTTACATTCAATAAAAATAAAGCTACCGCATTATAATGTGGTAGCTCTATTTTTATTCTTGATATGGGATCTCTATTATAAATTTGCTTCCAACTTCTAATTGACTTTCCACATATATTTTTCCGTTAAATTCTAGTACTATGTGCTTAACAATGGCAAGACCTAGACCTGTTCCACCTTTTGATCTAGAACGAGCCTTATCTACTCTATAGAACCTCTCAAAAAGACGTGGAATCTGATCTTTAGCTATTCCAACCCCAGTGTCTTGTACCCATAAAATAAATCCATCAGTTTTACTCTCAGTTCCTATACAAACACTATTACCTGATTCAGAATAGTTTATACCATTATCCACTAAATTAATTAACATTTGTTTAAATCTATCAGTATCCCCTATCAATATTTTAACATTGTGCTGTTTCACTGATAAATGAATTCCTTTTAAATCTGCTGTGTTTTTCATTAAATTGTACACATCTTCTACAATTTTATTAACATTAATTTTTTCCGTTTTTACTTCCTCTTGTTGCTCTATATGTGAAAGTGTTAGAATATCTGTAATTAATCTAGTTAATCTATCAGCTTCCTCATTGATTATATTTAAAAACTTTTCTTTTGTTTCTACATCATCAACGTATTTTAAGGTTTCAGCAAATCCTTTAATAGATGTTAATGGTGTTTTAAGTTCATGAGAAACATTAGCAACAAATTGTGTTCTCATATTCTCTAGTTTTTTTACTTCAGTAATATCTTGAACAACAGCAACAGTACCGATATGATCATTTGCATTAATAATATCTGCAGTTTTTATCCTAAGTTCTCTTTCTTTTGGCCAAGATATTCTTATTTCTTTGTAATTATCATCACTTTGATGTAATATATTTTCTAATTCAAAGTTCCTTATATTGTCTAAAAGATTTTGCCCTATAATATCTTTTGTTATACCGAACATTTTTTTAGCATATGGATTAATTATTATAACTCTATTTTTTCTATCAACTGCAATGACTCCACTATCCATACTTTGCAAAATTGCTTCTAGCCGGTTTTGCTTATCAGTAACTTCATTTAATGTAGACTCTAGTTTATCTGCCATCTCATTAAAATTTTTGGCTAATTGTCCTATTTCACCATTTGATAATATACTAACTCTCCTATGAAATTCACCCTTACTAATTCTAGAAGTAATGAAAATTAAATCTGTAATAGGCCTTACTATAATATATGATAGTTTTAAAGAAAACCAAATTGACATTATAGCAGAAAAAATTATAGCTAAAATGTAAAGCTTGAAGTATTTACTACCTAGCCCACTTATAATTTTAAGTGGATTAGAACTTCTAATTATAAAACCATCACCAAATTCAGTTGCAAAATACATCATATGCTTCTTAGTCGAAGCACTATATCTAACTGAGGATCCAGTTCCACTACTTCTTGCTTTTATTATTTCTTGTCTAACATTGTGATTATCCATAGTGCTCGCATCTACAGTTGAATCATAAAGAACCTTACCCTTTTTATCGATGTATGTAACTCTAAGCTCAGAACTCTTTAAGTTCTGCTTAAAAAACTTTTGATGGTCTTTTAAATTATTGCTTTGCAATAAACTAATTATCATATTATTATTTATTTGTAGTTTGTCTTTTAAATTTTCTTCATATTCATAATTAAAGATAGATACAATTAATGATGTTACTACTACAAATATAAAAATCACAGTACTTAATAAATATATTAATAATTTCTTTTTCATTATTATTCTCCAAAATTGAATCTATATCCTATACCACGAATAGTCTGGATATACACTGGATTTTTATCATCTTCTTCAATCTTTTGCCTTAAATGCCTTATGTGGACGTCTACCGTTCTTGTTTCTCCTACATATTCATAACCCCATATTTTGTCCAGCAAAAAATCTCTGGTCATAACCCTACCTTTGTTTTTTATTAATATTTGTAATAATTCAAACTCCTTTAAAGTCAAATCAATTCTTATTTCACTTTTTAGAACCTCATGTTTACCAAAGTCAATGGCCAGATTACCAATCTTAAAAGTTCTTTCAACTATCTGCATAGTAGTTCTTCTAAGTATAGCTTTAACCCTCGCTACAAGCTCCCTTACTGAAAATGGTTTTGTAATATAATCATCTGCACCTAGCTCAAGCCCTATTATTTTATCTATTTCTTCCCCTTTTGCTGTTATCATAATTATCGGCATACCTGACATATTTGAATCTTTTCTAATTTCTTTACATACATCTAATCCATCCATTCCAGGCAACATCAAATCTAATAACATTAATTGTGGTGCTTGTTCTTTAGCAAGCTTTACAGCATCTATCCCATTGTCAGCACATATAACTTTATATCCATTTTTTTCTAAATTAAATTTAATTAATTCCCTTATATGTTCCTCGTCATCCACTACTAATACTTTTTCTTCAGCCATATTAATCCCTCCATATTTTTATGCGGTTATTACTTAAATTGCCACCTTTTGTTCTTAAATGTCTTCGAAATAAACAAATGAAAACATTCTCCCTTGCTTATTTTCACTATTTCTGTACGAATACAATTCATACTTTTTACTACAAGCAGTACATGTATTAGTAATTTTAATATTATCTTTTTTTATACCCTTTGCATTAAGCTGCGCTATAATGCACTTTTCTAAATCCAATTTATTATTATTACTTATTTTAATATTACTATAAATATCTTTACTAGTAAACTCCTCTATCAGTTCCTTGCCAACCTCATAGCAACACCCTCCAATATGTGGTCCAATATATGCCCTAATGTTTTTAGTTAATGTACCATAAGTTTCTTGCATTCTTTCAATTGTTTTACTTACTATCAAAGCATTTGTACCTTTCCATCCACTGTGTATTGCGGCTATAATCTTTCTACTAGTATCTACCAAAATTACAGGAACACAATCTGCCGTAAAAACACCTATAGCTCTATTTTTTTTATTTGTTATTAAAGCATCTCCATCTTTTATATTACCATCAAAGTCAAAAATTAAGTCACTATGGATTTGATTTAAATATCCAACAGATTCTAGGTTATAATATGTTTTTATCTTTTCTAGATTTACCAATCCTTCATCAGTATGGCAGTTAAAGTTAAGGCCACCACTTGCTGTTGAAAACAAAATAACGACATTATCAATTTTAAATTTCAGAAATTTATAGTTATCAAAAGTTTCTATTTCCATTAGTTCATCCCCTATATATATTGCATGATTTTTAGAAATGAAAAAAAAATGCCTATGGGCATTTTTTTTCATTAGACATCAATTTTCTTATCTCTTCCATAAATGTATTAATATCTTTAAATTGTCTGTAAACCGAAGCAAATCTCACATAAGAAACCTCATCTACATTTTTTAGTATGCTCATGATAAGTTCTCCTATATAATCAGATTTTACTTCTGTAAGCATTTCATTATTCAACTGTTTTTCTACTTCATCACAAATAGCTTCAATTTGTTTTCTTGAAACTGGTCTTTTTTGACATGCCTTCATAAGTCCATTTAATATCTTTGTTCTATCAAAATATTCTCTATTAAAATCTTTCTTTATTACTAAAATAGGCACATCTTCAACTTTTTCATAAGTAGTATATCGTTTAAAGCACCGCAGACACTCGCGTCGACGTCTAGTTGCAATATTGTCATCTGTTGATCTAGAGTCTACCACTTTACTTTCTTCACAGCTGCAATATGGACACTTCAATGGTCTTCACGCCCTTTTTCTAGTATAGTTAACAAATATACTAACATTATACACTTATCTTATAAATTAAAATAGTCTATTATTCGTTTTCCATAATTAGATCACTACCATCTACAAGAATTACATCAACACCAACTTTCTTAACTTTTTCCCATGGTATCTCAATACTATTATTTTTATTAAACCAAGATGACTTCTGAGTTGGCATTAAGATTGAAATAATTTTATAGTCATCACAATCCACTTTTAAGTCTTTAATATATCCCATTTTTGACCCTGAATTTATATCTATAATTTCCATCTGTCTTAAATTGTTAATCGCAAACATTAAGCTTTCCATTTTATTCCCTCCTAGAGTGTTTTAAACCTTCTTATTCAAGTAGCTAGTAATTCTTAAACTAGGTCTTTTGAATGCCTACTACTTTATATTATCTATATTCATTAGACACTAAGAATATATTTATAATTAGAATTTTATTTGATCTTTTTAAATAAGGCACATGAAAATAAATAATAAGTCAAAAATAATACTGACCTGTTATTTATTTTCATGTGCCTAATACCAATCTAAAATTAACCTACACCATTTTATTAATTTCCTTTTGCAATCTTTTTATTATTCTTTTTTCAAGCCTTGATATATAAGATTGTGATATTCCAAGTATATCAGCAACTTCCTTTTGTGTCTTTTCTGTTGTTCCATTTAATCCAAATCTTAGTTGCACAATTTCTTTTTCTCGTGAATTTAACCGTTGCATAGCAAGCCAAAGTAATTGTTTGTCTACATCTTCTTCAATAATATTATAAACCACATCATTATCCGTTCCAATTATATCAGAAAGCAATAATTCATTACCATCCCAATCAACATTTAACGGTTCATAAAGAGAAATTTCAGTTTTTATTTTACTATTTCTCCTTAGATACATTAGAATCTCATTTTCAATACATCGCGATCCATATGTAGCAAGCTTAATTTTTTTTTCAGGATCAAAGGTATTAACTGCTTTAATAAGCCCTATAGTTCCTACTGAAATCAAATCTTCAATGTTCACTCCTGTATTTTCAAACTTCCTTGCTATATAAACTACGAGCCTTAAATTCCTCTCAATCAAGGTGGCTCTTACACTTTTATCCCCGGTATCAAGTCTAACTACCAATTCATCCTCTTCATCCTTAGTCAAAGGAGGTGGTAACGCATCATTGCCTCCTATATAAAACAAATTGTTTGAAAATACTTTAAATTTAGCAAATAACTTGTTTAACATTACTTTAAAATTAAACATAATTTCCTCCTTATCCATATTATTAAAATAATTACTAATTTCAGGCTTATTAATTGAGTATTCCTCTAGACATAAGCCCATTATAATCATTATCTTTACTTAATTTATACTCACAAAATGCTACAATTACATCTTTTGTTTCTATATTTTTTTTATTAATATGAATGTTAATATACTCTGGTTTAAATCCAATAAATCTACCACTAGTTCCATTTACTACAGTATAAGGAATGAAGTATGTATTGTTTTTTTCTAGGGAAATTTCGCTTAAAATATTCCGTTCAACAATCAATACTGGTAGATTGGAAGCAGGCTCGCGAAGCTCATTTCCAGTATCTAGAAATGCTTTAATAGTTTTTATATAATTCTTATTTACTATATCTACTGTGTATATAAGCGTAGATATTTTCTTCCTATCTTTTACAAAAATTACGACCCTATATATCACTATATAAATGGTCATTACTGAAAGTAGCAACTTTTCATAAGAGAAATTTATTATAACTACATCAAATGACATATCCTTTTTACTATTCATCTGAATAAAAAAACACATCCCAGCTAAAAGAATTGAGTATAATAAAAAGATTAATGAAGCTTTAATATTAAATAAAAGTCTTTTTTCATGAAATGCAATAACTATCATAACAATTACTATTAATATCTTAAAAGGTAAAAATGTCAGCCACTTAAGACTAGGATACAATACTGTTATAACATATAAGCTACCTACTAGACTTGAAATGAATAGCCACTTAAGCTTTACTCTTTTTTTTAACGTTTGAACAGTAACGTGTAATATGAATAGATTAACTATAAAATTTACTAATATAAGAACATCTACATATACTACCATCCTCTCTTCCTCCTTTAAGATTATTATATAACTATTAGCATCAAAATTTTGTCATTTTTTACCACATGTAATTATTTTTATTCTTTCATAAAACGTCACCTATTCCCATATTATTGTAAATACATTTATAATTGCCCTAAACGCAAATAAAGTGCCCAAAGGGCACTTTATAATTTATTTTATATTATTATTTTGTATTATTATTTGTTTTGTCTTCTTAAAAAAGCTGGGATTTCTAAATCAGAATCTTCATAATCCTTAGTATACGCAACTTCTTCGTTAGGAACAACCGGTTCTTTTACTTTAGGTTTTTGCACAGTTTTATTTTGTTTTACAACATTATCACTTTCAAAACCAGTTGCAATAACCGTTATTCTTATTTCATCTTTTAGCTCTTCATCTATAACTGCTCCAAAAATAATATTAGCATCTGGGTCAGCCGCCCCTTGCACAATCTCTGCAGCTTCATTAATTTCAAGTAATCCAAGGTCCATTCCACCAGTAATATTTAAAAGCACACCTGTAGCACCAACTATGGATGTTTCAAGTAATGGGCTTGAGATAGCTTGTTTTGCTGCCTCTTGGGCTCTATTATCGCCAGAAGCTCTACCAACTCCCATATGTGCAAGACCTTTTGCAAGCATAATTGTCCTTACATCTGCAAAATCCAGATTTACAAGGCCTGGTATTGTAATCAAATCAGATATACCTTGTATACCTTGTCTTAAAACATCATCTGCCATTTTGAAAGAATCCATCAATGTAGTTTTCTTATCAACCATAGTTAATAGTCTTTCATTTGGTATTGTTACTAAAGTATCCACTGTTTCTTTAAGAGTTTTTATTCCTACTTCAGCATTAATCATTCTTTTCCTGCCTTCAAATGGAAATGGTTTTGTAACAACTCCTACAGTAAGTATTCCCATGGATTTAGCAATTTCTGCGACCACAGGTGCAGCCCCAGTACCAGTACCACCACCCATACCTGCGGTAATAAACACCATATCTGCACCCTTTATTGCTTGAGATATTTCTTCTTTACTTTCTTCTGCTGCTTTCATACCAATTTCTGGATTAGCACCTGCTCCAAGTCCCTTTGTAAGTTTATCACCAATCTGAATTTTCTGAACAGCATGAGATAGAATTAAAGCTTGCTTATCTGTGTTAATAGCTATAAACTCTACGTTTTTAAGCCCTTCCATAATCATCCTGTTTATAGCATTGTTTCCTCCACCACCACACCCAATTACTTTAATTTGAGCAAACTCTTGAACATCAACATCAAAATCTAACACAACAATACCTCCTTTTTAGAAAAAATCCGCAAAAAAGCCTTTAACTTTTGCCGCTAATTTATTCTTCCCTTTTGTATTTTGTTTTTTCGACCATTTGTTATCGTGCGATTGTTCATCTGACTCTTCATCTGAACTAGTATTAGTTTTAAGATTATTAACAGCCTGAAGTACTATTCCTACTGCTGTAACATATATTGGACTAGCTGCGCCTACATATTCAGGAGATCCTACTCTCACTGATTTTTCAAGTATATCTTTACTTAAATCATTCATACCTCTAAACAAAGATATACCTCCACCAACTATTACTACGCCTGAAATTTCCTTATAAAACCCACTATTTAATAAATTTCTTTTAATTAAATGTAATAACTCTTCTACCCTAGCACAAATTATATCAATTAATAAATTGTTATCAATCTCCATTAAATTGTTATAAGAATCTTTAACTCTAATCTTTTCATCATCAAATTCTGCACCCTTGATAAGGCTTCCATATTTAAGTTTTAATCTTTCACCTTCACTAAAAGGAACTTTAAGACAAACTGATATGTCATTAGTTATGTTATCTCCACCCAATTGAACAATAGATGTATATTTTAATTTTCCACTCTTATAAATTGATATGTCAATAGTCTGAGCTCCAACATCAACAAGTGCTATTCCCATATCTTTCTCTTCTTTTCGAAGTACAGACTCAGATATTGCTGATGGTTGAAGCACTATACCATTTACCTTAATTCCAGCTCTTTTAACACTTTTCAATAAATTACTAACTGCTGTAGATTGCGCCATGACAACTTGTCCCTCAACTTCGAGCCTCATTCCACTCATCCCTCTAGGATCTTTAATATTGTCATATCCATCAACAATATATTGTTCAGGCTCAACACCCACTATTTCTTTATCGGCCGGAACTGAAATAAGTTTAGCTGCTTCAATTACTCTATCCACATCACTTTGTTTGATTTCCCTGTCTTCAGAAGATATTGCAATCATGCCAGTATTCCTCACTAATTCGCAAATTCCTCCAGGTAGTGATATATATCCTTCACTAATTTGAGTATCTGTCATACGTTCCAATTGAGTAACACATTGCTTAATAGCTTCAGCTGTACTATCTATGTCTATTACAACTGATTTATTTAAACCACTACATACAACTGATGTAATGCCTATAATCTGAAGTTTTCCATTACTGTTAATTCTACCAACTGCTCCACATATTTTCGATGATCCTAAATCAATTCCTACAATCTGTTCATTCATTAAGTTTATCCCCCCTCATAAGAGAAACCTCAAGTGTATATATTCAACAAGAAAATAAAATTTCCTCCTATTTTTATCTTTTTTAATAAAAAATTTACTTTAAATCTAAATACGGTTAAAAGTTTTTACATTTTATTGTATAATTGAATATTTATAACTTTAATTTCAATTTAGTAAACTATATTAACCTAATAATACTTAAAAGATAATTTATTTTCATACACTAAGTATAATATCAATATATAGAAAATGCAATGTTATATTATATGGGAATATTCCCAAGGTAATATTTTCTTGTAATATATAATTTAATTTCAAATTAAAATAGAACAAGCTAAAAGCCATAATTTATCTTTGCTTTTAGCTTATTTAGAATTATTAATTAAAGTGCTAACATTCTTACCATCATTTCATTGTCAACAGAGTAAGTTATTGCATCATCTTTAGATATAACCGATCTTTTATATAAATCTGAAATTGACATATCCATAGTTTTCATCCCATATTTCCCGCCAGTTTGAACACAAGACTGTAATTGATGCGTTTTACCCTCGCGAATAAGATTTTGAATTGCTGGGGTTGATATCATTACCTCAAGAGCAGCAACCCTCCCTTTTTCAGTTATCTTAGGTATTAATTGCTGTGAAATTATTCCCTGCATCACTGCAGCCAATTGAACCTTAATTTGTTGTTGTTGATATGGAGGAAATACATCCACTATTCTATCTACTGTTTTTGCTGCACCTATAGTGTGTAGTGTAGAGAAAACCAAATGTCCAGTTTCAGCTGCAGTAATAGCTATAGAAATTGTTTCAAGATCTCTCATTTCACCTACTAATATAACATCAGGGTCTTCTCTAAGAATTGCTCTTAATGCATTTTGATAATTTTTACTGTCTTTTCCAATTTCTCTTTGATTAATAATTGATTTATTGTGTTTGTGCAGATACTCAATAGGATCTTCAAGTGTAATAATATTACATGCTCTAGTTGAATTAATTTCGTTAACCATAGCCGCGAGCGTTGTACTTTTACCACTTCCTGTAGGTCCAGTCACTAAGACTAAGCCCCTTTGTTTTGTGGTAAGTGCACGAACAACCTCTGGAAGTTCAAGTTGTTTGAGTGTAGGTATCTTTAATGCAACTACTCTAACTGCAATAGTATCGCTTCCTCTTTGCTTATAAACATTAACTCTAAATCTTCCAAGTCCTCCAATAGAGTAAGAAGTATCAATCTCACCATTATTATAATATTCTTCATATGAATCATCCAATATTACTCTTGCGTATTTTTCAGTATCTGCTGGAGTTAATTTATCTTCACCAACTTGTATTAGATGGCCATTAACTCTAATAACTGGTACTGAGCCAACTGTTAGATGTAAATCTGATGCATTTTGTTCTATTGTCCATTTTAATAACTCGCTAAGAGATTTCATCTTTTGTCCTCCTGTTTTTTAGTGAAGTTCCTAATATTAATCTTGCATCGTTAATTTTAATTTTCAACTTATACTATTCAAGATTTTTATTTTACTTACAATTGTAGATTATATAATTATACCATAGTTGTTCTAGTTTTCTAGAACTATTTACCAATTTTTTTCGTACTATTTAATTCTTTATTAAGCTTCTTCAATGCTCTTTTCTCAATTCTTGATACATATGATCTAGAAATTCCTAGTATCAATGCAATTTCTCTTTGAGTTCTAGGGTTGCCATCAAGTAATCCATAACGCATTTGAATTATTGTCTTCTCTCTATCCATTAAAGCTACGTTTATCTTATTATACAATTTTTTAATTTGTATCTTGCTTTCTACTATATCAATTATAGAATCTTCATCACTACTAAGTACATCCATAAGTGATATCTCATTTCCCTCTTTATCTGTGCCAATAGGGTCTTGCAGATACACTTCACCTTTTGTTTTCTTATTGTTTCGAATAAGCATAAGTATTTCGTTTTCTATGCATCTTGCAGCATAGGTAGCAAGCCTTGTTCCCTTATTTGTATCAAAAGAATCAATGGCTTTAATAAGTCCTACAGTTCCAATAGATATGAGGTCATCTACATCTTTTCCAGGATAGGAATATTTTTTTACTATGTGTGCAACTAGTCTTAAATTTCGTTCAACAAGTATTCCTTTAGCTAGTAAATCGCCTTCCCCAAGCTTTATTAAATAAAATTTTTCTTCTTCTTCACTTAATGGTTGAGGGAATGAACTACTACCAGTTATATAAGCTGTCAAAAATGTAACATTTCCAATCATATCTAATAAACAATTCATGAAAAACACAGCTGTTCCTCCTAATAGAGCTTATTAATATAATATGAATTGTTTTATTAAAAGTGCCTGTACTTAAAAATTTATTTAATTTTTATATAAATTTATTACTGAATATTTTTAAGCGCATAAACTACCTTTTTAAATATTGGAGCAGCTGTACCTCCACCTTCCTCATCTGCAATACCTAATCTATTCATCTTAATATCATTCACATATACAACCATAGAATAATTTTTTTCGTTTAAAGTAAAAAAACCTACAAACCAACCATCGGATTTATTTCCTTTCTCGTATGTAGTAGTACCTGTTTTCCCACCTATATCCATACCTTTAATGTAAGCCGCATCACCAGTTCCTTTATTCACAACATCTATCATATGAAGTTTAACCGTTTCTGCTGTTTCTTTTTTTAATACGGTACTGGTTTTAGGTTTAATTTTCTCTAAAACCTCTTTCTTGTCATTTACATATGCATCTATTATACTTGGCTTAACATATACTCCATTATTTATAATAGTATTTGGAATGCTAAGTGCTTCTAGAGGCGTTATTGTAACATTTTGACCAATGGCTGTCTGGCTCGTTTGGGCATATGTAGGATTTGATATATCCTCCTCAAAATTACCAATATCCTCTTGCTGGAAATCTAATACTTTACTTAACATGCCTTGTTTTCGGGCATAATTATATATATTTTGAACGCCAACCTTCCAACCTATCTGAGCGAATATGTTATTTGAAGATTTGACTAAAGCCTCTGCTACAGTAAATGTATTTCCTTTAAAGTTCTCCTGAGTGAATAATTTAGGATTTATTGTAAATTGTTGGTTCTTATCTATTTTATTCATATCTATACCCGCTTCATCAACAATAACCTTAAAAATCGATCCCGGTAAAGCACCATTAGTACTTGGATATCCTAGATTTACATTATATGCATTATCATCTTTTTGTGCCATAGCCCTTATCTTTCCACTACTACTCTCCATTAGTACAACACCAATTTTATTATATTTTTCATTGTGAAGAATTTCCTCAACTTTTTCTTGAATTTGTTTATCTATTGTAAGTCTTACATTTATGTTGTTTTTAGGTGTAACGGTTGTAGCTGCTCCCATTTCACCATTAATTCCTTTAGAAAATCTAGTTTTTGTGTATTCATTATTCTTAGTTTTATTATATATTTTCATTTCCAGGGAATCAGAACTCTTAGATACAGTATTACTAACTTCCTTTTTAGATAGTGGGTTAACACTTACTTTATTGTAAGTTGTACTTGTCAATATATTTTCTGTTTTCCAATACCCATCCTTTACAACATCAGTAGAACAATAAGTATAAAACCCTTTTACCTTTTTAATATCTTTGAGCTTTTCATATGTAACTTTATCGATTTCATATCTTAACTTTTCTCCATTACCGGTTGCTTTAATTTTTTCTAAATCATATGTTTTATTGTAATTTCTAAGTGTAATTGTTAATGTTTCTAAGTCATATTTACTGGTGTATTCATTAAATCTAGTATAATCCACTGGATCTATAATCGCATAATACTTTTCTTTATAATTTAAAAGGTCCTCTCCATTACAATCAAATACCTTATATAAAGCACCGTATTTTTCATCAATAGTATACTGTGCATCAGCCATTGTTTTTAATGGCTTTGAGTTAAAATACATGTAATTTGAAACTCGATAAATTAAAAAGCCAAATAATATCATAAATAAAACCATCACTAGCCAAGTTCTTTTTCTAATTTCATTATTTTGATTCGAGTAACCAAAAATGTTGTTTCTACTAGACATAAAAACACCTCCCCTAGACTAATTCTAGCCTAAAATGAGATGTTTTATACTGCTCATGTGTTATTTTTATCGCCTTTGTAGTATCTGACTTATATTTGCATTAATTATATCAATAGCCACTTTATTATGTCCACCTTCTGGTATTATAATATCTGCATATCTTTTAGTAGGTTCTATAAATTGCTCATGCATCGGTTTAACTACGTTTAGATATTGCTTTATAACAGACTCCATTGTTCTTCCTCTTTCTTTAATATCCCTTGTAAGTCTTCTTATAAACCTTACGTCTGCATCAGTATCTACATATATTTTAATATCTAACATATCACGAAGAATTTTATTATCCAGTATAAGTATTCCTTCAAATATAATTATATCCCTAGGTTTTACACTAATTGTTTCTTTTGTTCTGTTAAATATTTTAAAATCATATATAGGTTTTTGAATAACTTTACCTTTTAAAAGAAGATTAAAATGTTCCACTAAAAGCTGCGAATCAAATGCATCAGGATGATCATAGTTTGTTTTAATTCTATCTTCAAAAGAGAGTTCACTTTGATCTTTATAATAAGAATCTTGCTCAATCATAGCAATACATGACTCATCAAAATGTTTATATATTTCTCTAGCAATAGTGCTCTTTCCAGAACCTGTCCCGCCAGTTATCCCTATTAGTATAGGATGATTCATAACTTTTTCTCCTTAGCCTTAATAAGGATATCATTTTCGCAAAGTTTTTCTTTAACATTTACAGTAAATATCATTTGAGCACTTGGGGCAGATGGTATACTTTCTCCCTTAGAATTTCTCATATCATCTAATGTAATTAAAATGTTGTCACCTATAGGTCTTAGCACTTCAACAGTATCGCAAAGAAACGTTTTGTTTTTTTGCTCAATTGTTGCAATATTGCTTTTTTCATCATATTTTCTTACTACTCCAACTATATCATAATTTCTAATATATGACGAAGATTCATATATCTGATTGTTAGGATCCCCAAAATAAAATCCAGTATAAAATTGTCTGTGACTAGGTTTTAATAGATTATCCAACCATTTTTTTTGAAATTTATAATTTGCTCCATCTGCTACATACGCATCCAAAGCTTCTCTATAGGATTTGCAAACAGAAGCGACGTAATATGAGCTTTTCATTCTTCCTTCTATTTTAAAGGACATTACGCCTGATTCCATAAGTTCTGGTATGTGTTCTATCATACATAAGTCCTTTGAATTCATAATATAAGAACCTTTATCATCTTCAATTACAGGAAAATATTCTCCATCCCTTTTTTCTTCCATTAAGAAATATTTATATCTACATGGCTGAGCACATTGCCCACGATTTGCATCGCGACCAGTCATGTAATTTGACATAAGACATCTTCCTGAATAGGACATACACATAGAGCCATGAACAAATGCTTCAAGTTCACAAGTATCGGGTAATTTTGCTCTAATTTCTTTAATTTCTTTTAACGACAATTCTCTTGCAAGAACAATTCTTTTAACCCCTTGTTTATGCCAAAAAATAGCAGATTTATAATTTACATTATTAGCTTGAGTGCTTAAATGTATTTCTAAATTTGGTACTACTTCCCTCGCTGTCATAATAATCCCTGGGTCAGATACAATGATAGCATCCGCGCCTATCTCATATACTTCTTTTAAATAATCTTCTAGGCCATCTAAATCATCATTATGAGGAAAAACATTTAAAGTAACATAAACTTTTTTACCCCTTACGTGTGCAAATTCTATTCCTTCTTTTAAATCTTCATTGCTAAAATTATCTGCAAAAGCCCTTAAATTTAATTTACTTCCGCCTAAATAAACTGCGTCTGCGCCAAAATTTATAGCTGCTTTCAATTTTTCTAAATTACCTGCTGGTGCAAGTATTTCTGGTTTCATAAGTTTTATTCCCCCCTATCTGCTACCTATATTCTTTCTTACAGTAACTGAAATGCCATCTCCCATTGGTATTACAGAAGTTATAAGGTCATCATTACTAGATACTAGTTCTAAGTAGCTTTTCATACGTTTTATTATAGTGATTTTTCTATGTGTTGCAAGTTCTTTTGATGCAACCATTCCTCTAAATAGTACATTATCTGCAATAAGAACTCCATCTTTTTTTAAAAGCCTTAAGCAATTAGGAAGAAAATGATTATAGTGGCCTTTACCCGCATCCATAAAAATCATATCATATTCATCCTGGAGACTTTCCAAAAGCTCTAAACAATCTCCTTTTACAATAGTTATTTTATTTTGCAGTCCGCATTTTGCTATATTAGCAGTTGCAATTTCTATCATTCTCTGATCTCTTTCAATAGTTGTAATTTCACTTAAACCAGATGATGCGATATTCATTAAAATAGCAGAATATCCTATAGCAGTTCCAAGTTCTAAGATCTTTTTAGGTTTATTCATTTTTACCATTAACTCTAAAAATTTTGCAGTTTCCTTTTGAACTATAGGAACTCTGTTTTTAATAGAAAACTTTTCTAGATCATCTAAAATACCACTATTACTTGGTATAAGTTCTCTTAAATATTGCTCCATATAATCATATGTTACCCCACTCATTTACTTTCCTCCAAAATTAATAACACAAGTTATCTAAATTCCTTGCGCTTCATCTTTATATTAATATGTATATAAAAACCTTTTATATTAAAAAAGAAAACCATATAAATTAATTATGCGGTTTTCTTTTTCATTAATAAAATTATTTACTTTTTATTTTATTTATTTCTTTTTGCCACCGGCTCTTTTTCTTTCACCAGAGTCTAATATTCTTTTTCTCATTCTAATATTTAGAGGAGTAATTTCAACTAACTCATCTATTGCTATAAATTCTAAGCACTGCTCTAGTGACATAGGTTTTACTGGAACAAGTTTTGGTGATTCATCTGCTCCTGAAGATCTAGTGTTTGTTAATTGTTTCTTTCTACAAACATTTATTTCCATATCTCCACTTCTTGCACATTCTCCAGCAATCATTCCAGCATATACAGGTACTCCTGGTTCTAAGAAAAGAGTACCACGATCTTGAGCATTAAATAATCCGTAAGTTATAGTTTCTCCACCTTCAAATACAATTAGTGAACCTCTACTTCTATCTGGAATCTCACCCTTAAATCTATCGTAACCATCTAGAACGTGATTCATTATACCATTACCCTTAGTATCAGTCATAAGTTCACTTCTAAATCCAATCAATCCTCTTGATGGTACTTTAAATTCTAATCTAGTGTATCCATTTATAGCAGAAGTCATATTAACCATCTCTGCTTTTCTAGGTCCCATTTTCTCCATAACAACGCCCATAAATTCTTCTGGAACATCAATTGTAAGGAATTCAATTGGCTCTGTTTTATGCCCATCTTCTTCTTTATATATAACATTAGCTTTTGACACTTGGAATTCATATCCTTCACGTCTCATAGTTTCAATTAGAACTGAAAGATGAAGTTCTCCTCTTCCGCTTACTTCGAAACCATCTGCTTCTTCAGCTTCTACTACTCTTAAACTAACATTTGTTTCAAGTTCTTTCATAAGTCTATCTCTTATGTGTCTTGATGTTACAAAAGTTCCTTCTTGACCTGCAAAAGGAGAATTATTAACCATGAAATTCATAGTTAAAGTAGGTTCATCAATTTCAACGAACGGAAGTGCCTCTGGCTCAAGTACATCAGCTATTGTTTCACCAATGTTAATGTTTGGAATACCAGAAACTGCTACGATATCACCAAGCATTGCTTCTTCAGTTTCTACTCTCTTAAGTCCATCATAAACGAAAAGAGCTGAAACTTTAACGTTGCTTATTGATCCATCTTTAGCTATAAGTGCAACTTGTTCATTTCTTTTAATTGATCCTCTTTGGATTTTTCCTATTCCGATTTTTCCAACATACTCATTATAATCAATAGTAGAAATAAGCATTTGAAGTGGCATATCTAAATATCCTTCTGGTGCCTTTACATTCTTTACTATAGAATCAAATAATGGTTCCATGTTATCACTTACATCATCAACTTCAAGTTTTGCAAACCCTTCTCTAGCAGAAGCATATACAACTGCAAAATCTAATTGTTCATCATCTGCTCCAAGTTCAACAAATAGGTCAAAGACTTCATCAAGAACTTCAGTTGGACGAGCATCTTTTCTATCAATTTTGTTTATAACAACGATAGGTCTAAGGTCTAATTCTAATGCTTTCTTTAAAACAAATTTAGTTTGTGGCATTGGACCTTCATATGCATCAACTACAAGAAGTACACTATCAACCATCTTAAGCACACGTTCAACTTCTCCACCAAAATCAGCATGTCCTGGAGTATCAACTATATTTATTTTAATTCCATTATGCATTACTGCAGTATTTTTAGAAAGAATTGTTATTCCTCTTTCTTTTTCTAAGTCATTTGAATCCATTACTCTCTCTTGTACTTTTTCATTTTCTCTAAAAATATTACTTTGTTTAAGTAAACAATCCACTAGTGTTGTCTTGCCGTGATCTACGTGGGCAATAATTGCTATATTTCTAACGTCATTTCTTGTAAATAAATTCATATTAATCCTCCAATTTTTTTCATGTGTTTACACATTTTACACAAACGAAAATTGGATACGCCTTGAAGTATCCAATTTTCGCATTTACTATACTTATTCTAATATTATCTTGCAAAAAAGTCAACTATGTCTGTTACTCAATATTAAAAAATGATAAATTCACTTAAATTATATCATATAATTAGTTTTTTTATTATATAATCCTACATAAATCCAAACATTTACTTTATAAGCTATCAATTCAAAAGTTATTTGCCTGCACATTTTTCACAAACCCCATAAAATTTCAAACTATGATCCTCAATCTTGAAATTATATTCTTTTTCAACAATTGATTCTAATTCTTCAAGTAAATCCCCTTGTACTTCTAACACTTTACCACACCGATTACATATAAGGTGATGATGCTGATGATGCTCATCTTGATGGTTAAGCTCATATCTACTACATCCATCATCTAAATCAAATTTTCTAATTACGCTCATATCTTCTAAAAGTTGAACGGTTCTATAAATTGTAGCAAGACCTATTTCTGGGCAGTCAATTTTAACCAAGTCATATAGTTCTTCCGCAGTAAGATGGCTACCTTCACTTTTAATTATCCCATTTAAAATAGCTCTTCTCTGTGGAGTTAGTTTATATCCCTCTTGTTTTAAGGTTTCTTTTAAACTCTCAACGCTTTCTGGAGATACCTTTGACATATATATACCCCTTTTCTTATAACTATCATTTGACCTATAAGTATAAATTTCTTTACTATAGGTTCATTTTAATACTTTTTTTAAGTAATGTCAATTGATAATCATTTAGCATTAAGAAAACAGGATAATTTGTTTAAAATTTTTCAATTTAATTGTGGTTTTCTTCTATAATAGGATTAAATCTCATCAGAAGAAATAGCATCATACGCTTCTGAAATCATTTCAAACTCTTCATCGTCTTCTATTGTAACTAAAATATCATTGCCATCTTCATCCTTTTCAATTCTTAGTGCAATTGCATCAATGTCTTCCTCTCCAGTTGGTGCAACTATAACATATTCCTTATCTTTAATGTCCAATTTTGTCAGCACATCAAATTCGATTTCCTTACCTTCTTCATCATATAATAGTACAGTCTCTACATTGTTATCCATTTTTTTATCTCCTTTTACATTATGTAATAAATAATATTTTAATTTAATCTCATGTTTATGATCGTTAGGTTTATAAACGTGTACCTAAACTGTCTAAATATCCTTGCAAAATGAATGTAGCAGCAATTTTATCAACAATTTTTTTTCGTTTTGACCTTGATAAATCGCCCTCAAGCATTACTCTATTAGCAGCGACTGTAGTTAATCTTTCATCCCACATTTTCACTTCTAAGTTCAATGTTTCTCGGAGCTTTTCACAGAACCGTTGAACCTTTTCTCCTTGAGGTCCAATAGTACCATTCATATTTTTAGGAAGTCCTGATACAAAACTTTCCACATTATATTTTTTACATATTTTATCAATTTCTTCTATGTCTATTACTATGCTTTTTCTTTTAATTGTTGTAATTCCTTGCGCCGTTAACCCAAGTGGATCACACACAGCTATCCCTATTGTTCTATCTCCAATATCTAATCCTAGTATTCTCATGTAAACCTCCTTTATCATTAGCCTTATTATATTACAGTATTATCTTAAAAAATAAAATGCCCATATGGGCATTTTATTTTTTTATGTCTAGATAAGATTTTAAAACTTCTTCTAATATTTCATCTCTTTCTAGCTTTCTTACTAACGCCCTTGCTCCATTATAGTTCGTTATATATGTAGGATCTCCAGAAATTAAATATCCTACCATTTGATTTACTGGGTTATATCCCTTTTTTATAAGCGAATTATATACGTCAGTTAAAATAGTTTTTGTTAAATCCTTTTTATCTTTTACAAAATCAAATTGGACTGTATTTTGATTACTATCCATTATATACACCCCTTCCTTATAATACACTAAACACTGTAATATACCATATTTTAGTACACTCGGAAATCACTTCGTAATATTTTATAACTTTTTAAAAAAAACTGTACAATTATATACTAACGATAATTAAATTATTTCTAATTAATTATATTATAAAACAACTATTACAAAAAGTATACTATTTTACTAATCTTTCAATAATAGAGCATACATTCTCGATTGCTTCATCTAATTTATCTGGCAGTTTTCCGCCAGCCTCTGCCATATTCGGTCTACCGCCACCGCCGCCGCCAGCAATTTTAGCTACTTCTTTGATTATTTTTCCACAATGAATTCCTTTATCTATTGCAGACTTAGATGCCATTGCAATAAACTGTACTTTGTCACCTACACTACTTCCAAGAACTACTACGCCATCACCGAGTTTATCGCGAAGTTTATCAGCTAAATCCCTTAATGCCTCTGAGTCCATATTGCGTACAGTACCACAGATTACTTTAACACCTTTAACCTCTTTAACATTATTTAACATTTCATCGACTGAAGAACTAGCTAGTTTCCCTTTTAATAATATTATTTCCTTCTCTTTATCTTTTAATTCACCTAATTGAAGTTGTAATTTATTAATTATATCCTTTTCGGAGCATTTTAACGTACTCGCAATATCTTTTAATTGATTATTTTTATCTTCTAGAAATTCAATAGAATTAATACCTGTTATAGCTTCAATTCTTCTAACTCCTGCAGCTACCCCTGATTCAGATAAAATTTTAAAGAGACCTATTTCTCCTGTGTTTTTAACATGAGTACCTCCACATAATTCCTTACTGAATTCACCTATAGATACAACTCTAACATCATTTTTGTACTTTTCATCAAACAAAGCTATAGCTCCGCTTTCCTTAGCCTTTTCTATAGTCATGACACTCGTATTAACTGTATACGCCTTTAAAATATTGTCATTGACTATCTTTTGGACTTTAATAACTTCCATCTCCGTTAATGCTGAAAAATGGGTGAAATCGAACCTTAATCTATCTTCATTTACATATGATCCTGATTGATGAACATGATCACCTAATACCTTTTTCAAAGCTTCTTGCAGCATATGTGTTGCTGAATGATTTCTACAAATTTCATTTCTTCTATCCTCGTTAACCTTAAGAGTTACTAATTCTCCTGTTAGCAATGTTCCATCAATCATTTTGACAAGATGTACAATTTTTCCAGAAATACTCTTTTTACAATCATAAACCTCTGCCTTAAAATTATCATTAAAGATTATTCCCTTGTCTCCGATTTGCCCTCCCATTTCAGCGTAAAAAGGTGTAACTTCTGTTACAATTATTCCCTTTGAACCTTTTGAAAGTTTTGTAGCAATCTCACCTTCACTAATTAAAACTTTCACTTTAGAAAACAATTCAGTTTTATCATACCCTTCAAATTTAATTTCTATATCTTTAGGAATTAAATTTAAAACATTGTCTGCATTACCCATGTAATCTGACTGTCCCCTGGCATCTCTTGCCATCTGCCTCTGATTTTGCATTTCAGTATTAAATTCTTTCAAATCAATCTTTATGCCTACATCTTCGAGTATTTCTTCTGTAAGTTCATATGGAAATCCATATGTATCATATAATTTAAAAGCCTTATCTCCACCTAATATTTTATCATTATTGACTTCAAGTTCCTGTATATATCCTTTTAATATATCCATGCCAGAATCTATAGTTTCAAGAAATCTTTCCTCTTCAATTTTTACAACTTTCTTAATATAAGATGCTTTCTCTTTAAGTTCAGGATATGCTACGCAAGAATTTTTTATAACCATATCACAGAGTTCATATAAAAAAGTATTTTTAATTCCAAGTAGTCTACCATGCCTTGCAGCACGCCTTATTAGACGTCTTAAAACGTAACCTCTTCCCTCATTAGACGGAAGTATTCCATCACTTATCATGAAAGTTGTGCTCCTAACATGGTCAGTTATAATTTTTAATGATACGTCGGTTGCAGGGCTTTCTCCGCATTTAGCACCTGTAACCCTTGATACTTCATTTAAAATGTTTTTTATAGTATCCACTTCAAATATACTATCCGTGCCTTGCATTATAGCAGATATTCTCTCAAGTCCCATACCTGTATCTATATTAGGATTCTTTAATTTATTATAGTTGCCTTTTTCATCCTTATCAAATTGAGTAAATACCAAATTCCAAAATTCTATTATTCTGTCTTCATTTCCTGCTTCCATAAATTCTTCACTAGTCTTTATTCTACCTAATTTTACATTTCTATCAAAATGTATTTCTGAACTTGGACCACAAGGTCCTTGACCTATTTCCCAAAAGTTCTCTTCTTTTCCTAATTTGAAAATATGTAGCGGATCAATATCGGTGTTTTCATTCCATATATTAAAAGCCTCATTATCATCTAAGTATACAGTTACATATAACATTTCTTTTGGTATATTTAAAACCTCTGTTACATATTCCCAAGCCCATGGAATAATCTCTTGCTTAAAATAATCACCAAAAGAAAAATTCCCTAGCATTTCAAAGAAAGTACCATGCCTTGATGTCTTACCCACATTCTCAATATCCCCTGTTCTAATACACTTTTGACAATCAGTTATTCTAACACTAGGTGGTGTTTGAATTCCTGTGAAATATGATTTAAGTGGTTGCATACCTGCATTTACAAGTAATAAACTATTATCATTCTTAGGTACTAGAGGGAAACTCTCCAGTCTAAGATGTTTTTTACCTTCAAAAAATGTTAGAAATGATTCTCTAATTTCATTCAAGCCTAAATTCTCCATAATATCTCCTCCGTTTATTTAAAATTCATGAATTTTTATAATACAAAAAAACCTTCACTTCCCTAAAACAAGGGACGAAAGTTTTCCGCGTTACCACCCTAATTATATCGCTATATAATTAATAAAATTAACTATATAGCGATATCTCTCAATAAAAACAGGTTCAAAGATAGCTTCAATATACCTATCAAGAAGTTTTCACCACCCACTTCCTCTCTAAATGACTCCATATATTTACTAACTCTCATCATTACCTAATATTAACTTTATTTATTCATTAAAACATATTCTAACTAAATACCTTATTATATATAAATTATAAGTAATAATCTATTTCTTGTCAATATTTAAGATTTAATAACAACATCTAAAATAAATAATAATTTAAGTCCTCATATATAACTTTAATTACTACTCCTAGTGGTACTGCAAGTATCATACCTAATATTCCTCCAGCTTCTCCACCTATCATTAATAATAATATTACCGTTAATGGATGCATACTTATGCTTTCTCCAATTATTTTTGGCGATAATAAACTTCCTTCAATTTGTTGAAGTGCAAATATCCATATAGTTGTGTATAACGCTATTTTGGGGGATTCTAGTAGTGCAATCAAAATTATAGGTATTAGTCCAAATATAGGACCAAAATAAGGGATTATATTAAAAATACCATTTATTAAAGCTAATATTAATGGAAAATCAACTTTCATAAACATTAAGATTAAAAAGGTAGCAATAGTTATAATTCCACATAAAATAAGCTGACTCATAATATATCTACCTAGTACCTTATCAATATCATCTATAATTTTTTTTATTATATTTCTGCTCTCAGGAGGGAAAATTATAAGTGTTTTATTTATCATGTTTTCACTATCACATAAAAAATAATATATTATTAAAGGTGAAACCATATAAGTTAATATATTCTCCCCGAGTCCCATGATAAAATCAAGTAGCTTATTGAATATTAAAATGATTTGTGTATTAGATTTATAATATATAGTATTTATAATACTATCCATTATTTTATTCGTACTTAATACCTTTATTTTTGTCTTCGCATTGATTAAATAACTCCCCAAATCGTTTATTACTTTGTTTATAGATAAGCTCTCTCTAAATATTGATGGTATCACCACTATAAATATTAGTAATATTAAAACTAATAGCCCAACTACTATTAAAGCAGATGCTGCCTTTTTATTTACCCCTCTTCTAATTAAAAGAATATATAATGGTTTTAGACAATACGCTATAATAAACGATATAAATATTAAATTTAGTAATTGTTTAATAATTGGTATTCTTATAGCTATAGCGATTATTACTATTAATATAACAATGCTTACAGCGCAAATAACTAGCCTCTTTTTATTGTTTTTTTTCATTTGATTTCCCCTGTACAAAAAAGTTATGAGGCATACTTTTAAAACAATATTGATCGTGATTTGGAATATAAAGAATATTTTCTTCACCAAGTATTAATTCATTTATTAATATTATTCTTTTCCCACGAATCAAATTCGTAATAAATCCTGAAGATACTATAACCCCTTTTATTATAAACTTGTTGCCTGTAAAGGTAATATCCTCCACCATGCCCAATACATTTCTGCATATATCTATTACATCCATACTAATAAAACTATGTAAGCATAAATGTGTACTTTTTTCTGCTTTTTTAACCACCATATCTTTATTAAAGTATATGATATCTTCTTTTAGTACACTCAGATTTTTTTGAAAAAAATTGTATGGAGATATTAGAAATCCAATTACTTTACCTTTATTAAAGTCTATTAATAAGTCTTTAATAAATCCAATTTTTTTACCATCCACACTCACAACATTCATAAACATAAAATCTTTACTTTTAAACATATTATCTCCTATATCAAAATAATTTAATTGTTTTTGTTATACTTATCTTTTCCAATTAGTATAAAAATATTACATAAAATAAAGATAAATGATTAAAGTAATAGTTGTACTTATAAAATTAAAATTTCTATATACCCATTTCTATAAATTGTCATTAATACTGTTGCTTATATATCTTTTAAATAGTATAGTTACCTAGTAATTTTAAATATTTTATTTGTTTTTAGAAAAGAGGTTTAATTTAATAATGAAAAAATCCATTATAATCACCTTATTAATTAGTAGTTTATTACTATCTGGATGTAATAATTCTGATCATAGCTCTTTATCTAATGTTAAAACTAAGGATGATGTCGCTATTATAAAGCCAAAACCTATTGACTTAGTCCAAAAAAAAGTTGATTCTATGAATTTAGATGAAAAAATCGGTCAGTTGGTAATCGTTGGACTGGATGGTTATACAATAAACAATAATATAACTAATTTAATTAAACAACATAAAGTTTCTGGAGTTATTTTATTTAGTAAAAATGTAAAGAATTCTAATCAGCTAGTTAACTTAATTGATTCAATTAAAACCAATAATTCTTTAAATAAAGCACCTCTATTTGTCTCTGTTGATGAGGAAGGTGGAAGGGTATCAAGAATGCCCTATGAATTAAAAAAGCTTCCATCAAATCAAATAATAGGCAATATGAATGATTCTGACTTAAGCTACAACATTGGAAAAACAATTGGAGATGAACTTAAAATTTATGGATTTAATATGGATTTTGCTCCAGTACTAGATATAAATAGCAACCCAAATAACCCTATAATAGGAGATAGATCATTTGGTAATAATTCAAATATTGTGAGCAAACTAGGAATTAAAACCATGAAAGGCATGAGTAATAACAATATAATTCCTGTTGTAAAACACTTTCCTGGACATGGTGATACCTCAGTTGATTCCCATGTAGGTCTGCCAGTAGTAAATAAAGATATAAATACACTTAATAAATTTGAACTATTACCTTTTAAAAGCGCTATAAAAAACAACGCTGATGCTATTATGGTGGCTCATATTTTGCTAAGTAAAATAGATAATGAAAATCCTGCTAGCATGTCAAAAGTTGTTATAACGGATATACTAAGAAAAAAGCTTGAATTTAACGGAGTGGTTATTACTGATGATATGACCATGGCGGCCATAATGAAATATAATGACATTGGAGATGCTGCCATTAAGTCTTTTAATGCTGGTAGTGATATTATTTTAGTATGCCATGAATATAATAATGAGCTAAAAGTAATTAATTCACTAAAAGCTGCAGTCCAGAGTAAAACAATATCAGAAAAAAGACTTAATGAGAGTGTGTACCGTATACTGAAACTCAAAGAAAAGTATAAAATCAATAATGATACGTTAAATACCATAAATACCAATAAAATTAATGAAATTAATGATAAAATAAAATCCTTCTCAAATAATTTAACAAAAATAGAACTACATTGATTAGCCCTCAATGTAGTTCTATTTTTGTTAAACTTAGGGGCATGAAAATAAATATTTACTTGAATGTCCCTTAACTACCAAAGTTTCAGATTTTGTGACTCTCTATAATTATTTATTGCATTATGTATAGTTTGCTCTGCAAGTACAGAGCAATGCTCTTTCACAACTGGTAAACCCTCTAAAGCCTCAATAACTGACTTATTGGTTAATTTCCAAGCCTCTTCTAAAGTTTTGCCTTTTATAAGTTCTGTCGCAATGCTCGACGATGCTATAGCTGAACCACAACCAAACGCCTTGAATTTAACGTTGTTTATTATATTATCCTTTACCTTAATATAGATTTTCATTATGTCTCCGCAATTAGGGTCTCCTGCTTCTCCAATACCATTAGCATCACCTAATACACCCATATTTCTTGGACTATAAAAATGTTCCATAACCTTATCACTATATTCCATAGTATTACTCCTTTCCTCTCAATAAAATTGTTGATAACAGTATCCTAATCGTTACTTTATAATATTAACTATTATTTCTTATAAATGCAGAGGGATATCTAGTTTTTTAACTAGATATCCCTCTGCTATAATCATGCACTAAAGTAGCAATATTTATATTGAATTTATAAAATTTTCTCTATTATTCCTCCACCAACTACTAAGTTTTCTAAATAGAAAACTACCGATTGACCTTTGGTTATAGCTCTTTGTTTCTCATCAAAAACAACCTTTACTCTATTATTTTCCATAGGAATTAAAGTAGCCGATTGTGGATTTGCCGAGTATCTAATTTTAGCTGTAACTTTCAAATTTGAGGTTAATTTATCAAAAAGAATAAAATTCAAATCTTTAGCTATGAGCCCAGTTTTAAAGATATCTTCTTCATCACCTACTATTACCTGATTAGTAATAGGATTAATATCATTAACAAATACAGGTTTTCCTAGTGCAATACCCAATCCCTTTCTTTGTCCTATAGTATAATACACTATTCCCTTGTGTTTCCCTATAACTACTCCTTGCTTATCAACAAAGTCTCCTGGTTTTATAACTTTACCGCTATATTTTTTAATATAATTTCCATGGTCATTATCAGGTATAAAACAGATTTCTTGACTATCCCTTTTTTTAAAAACTTCAAGACCAATTTTCTCTGCAATCTTTCGTATTTCTGGTTTAGTATATTCTCCACAAGGCATTAGAGTACGACTTAGTTGGTCTTGCGTTAAACCATATAAAGCATATGTTTGATCTTTCTTATTATCTTCTGCATTTTTAAGAACGTATCTATCATCTTGTTTTTCAATTTTAGCATAATGCCCTGTAGCTATATAATCAGCACCAAGGGCTCTCGCTTTTCTTAAAAATTCATCAAATTTAATAGTCCTATTGCATACAATACAAGGGTTGGGAGTTCTACCTTCCATATATTCATCAACAAAATTATCAATAACATTTTTTTTAAAAACATCTTTAAAATTCATAACATAAAATGGTATATCTAACACATCAGCAACACGTCTTGCATCATTTGCCGCTGATATAGAACAACATCCGCCTTCATTTTCCTCATAATCAGGATTATCTGGTGAGAGCTTCATCATAATTCCTATAACCTCATAACCTTGCTCTTGCAAAAGATACGCTGCTACAGAGCTATCTACTCCACCACTCATTCCAATAACTACTTTTTTCTTCATTTAAAATCACCTATTCTTCTGGTATTTCACCATGTATGTCATCGTGTTCTTCATAATCAAATTCCTCTAGACCAGCTTTTTTTCTATAATCATTTATTGCCATATGAATTGCCTCTTCAGCTAGTACCGAGCAATGCATTTTTATTGCTGGAAGTCCATCTAGAGCTTCAGCTACAGCTTTATTTGTTAATGTCCATGCATCATCTATAGATTTACCTTTAATAAGTTCTGTTGCCATACTTGAAGAAGCTATAGCTGATCCACAACCAAAAGTTTTAAATTTTGCATCTACTACTATATTATCTTCAACTTTTAAATAAACTTTCATAATATCTCCACATTTAGCGTTACCAACTTCACCTATACCACTAGCATTTTCAATTTCTCCTACATTTCTTGGATTAGTAAAATGGTCCATAACTTTTGCACTGTAATCCATATTATTTTTCCCCCTTCTTTAAGTAGTCATCATATAATGGTGACATATCTCTTAATCTTTGTATAACTTTTGGAACTGTTTCTAATACATAATCTACTTCTTCCTCAGTGGTAGCATCGCCTATTGTTAATCTAAGTGATCCATGAGCTATCTCATGAATAAGACCTATTGCAAGTAATACGTGTGATGGATCTAAAGAACCAGAAGTACATGCGCTTCCACTTGATGCTGCAATACCCTTCGCATCGAGCATTAGCAATATAGATTCACCTTCAACAAATCTAAAACTAATATTAGAGTTTCCAGGAAGTCTTTTTTCTCCTATTGGTCCATTAAGTCTTGTGTAAGGTACTTTTAATAATCCATTCATAAGTTTATCTCTTAAAATAACTAGTTTTTTATTATTCTCTTCCATGTTCGCAACAGCTAGCTCAAGAGCTTTACCAATTCCAACTACACTAGCTACATTTTCAGTACCAGCTCTTTTACCTCTTTCTTGCCCACCACCATGTATTAAATTTTCTATTTTAATACCTTTTCTTATATATAAAGCTCCTATGCCTTTTGGTCCATAAAACTTATGACCAGCAAGTGATAATAAATCTATATTCATTTCTTTTACATCAACTGGTATATGCCCTACAGCTTGAACTGCATCAGTATGAAAAAGTATTTTTTTGCTTCTACATAATGCTCCTATTTCTTTTATTGGTTCTATTGTTCCAATCTCATTATTAGCAAACATTACTGATACTAAAATAGTTTTATCTGTAATTGCATTTTCTAGATCTTTAATACTAATAAATCCATATTCATCTACCGGTAAATATGTAATATCAAATCCATTTTTAGCTAAATATTCACAGGTATGAAGTACTGCATGATGTTCTATAGCTGTTGTTATTATATGATTTCCTTTTTTCTTGTAAGAAGAAGCAATGCCCTTTATAGCCCAATTATCTGCTTCTGAGCCTCCACTTGTAAAAAATATTTCACTTGAATCAGCATTTATCGCTTTTGCTACCTTATCACGTCCAATATCAATAGCCTTTTTAGTATCCCTTGCTAAAGTATAAATAGAAGATGGATTTCCAAAATATTTTGTAAAATACGGAAGCATTTCTTCCATAACTTCTGGTTTAACATATGTTGTTGCAGCATGATCCATATAAATTGATTTATTCATTATCCTTCACTCCTTTAATTAACGTCATTTCGTTATAATCAGATACAATATCTTTTAAATTTATCGAAGTAGTTACACTATCTATACTATTTTTAATTTTTTTCCATAATGGCCGAGTGGCACAACAATCAATATTAGTACATTCTTCATCATGAAGACAAGTTGAAATTTCTATTGGTCCCTCAAGTACATTAATAATATCATAAACAGTTATTTCCGCAGGAGCTCTATTGAGTAAATATCCACCCTGAGATCCCCTTACACTTTTAATAAGCTTAGCCTTTCGAAGTGATGAAAATAATTGTTCTAAATAATATTCAGATATACCTTGTCTTTCAGATATACTCTTTATAGATACAGGGTGTTCTCCATAATTTATCGCTAAATCTACCATGGCCTTAACTCCATATCTTCCCTTTGTAGATAATTTCATTTAATCACTCCTTTTTGTCATCATCTGCCCAGCTATTCATTAACACCTTAGGTGTCATTCATCATCACCTAAGGTGTTATTTATCATCGCAGGTGGTGAAGCATTAACAAATCCATAAGGAAATTTACACTCCTAAAGTTTTCAAACTGTTTAAGTATGTAATAATTGCTTACAATAGCGAATCTTTCCTTATGAGTTATTATTAAAGTAGAGTGTTTTACTACACTTTCTAAATTCATAATATCAAACCCTAGTATTCTTGTCAACTATAAATTTTAAAATTTTCTTTTATTATATCTATCCTTAACCCATATTATCTTATTATCCACTAATAATCAGATAATATATCCATAATACTCGATATTACATAATCATAAAAGTCTTAAAATAACATTAAAACTAAATTTATATTCATCCTTGAAGTATTTAATTATATATAGTATAATTTAGCAAGCACTTTAGCGGATGATCACCCATGTAAGTACAACACTTATGTCGGGTTTTTTATATTTTTATAGGAGGTATTAATAATGAAAAATGAAATTGTGAAACCATCAATTTTACCTGGATTTATGGAGTTATTACCATCAGATCAAATTCAGTTCAACAAATTATCAGATACAATAAGGAAAACTTATGAAAGTTTTGGATTTATGCCAATAGATACTCCAGTAATCGAAAAATCAGAGATTTTACTCGCAAAAGGTGGTGGAGAAACTGAAAAACAAATCTATAGATTCTCAAAGGGTAGTAATGATTTATCTCTTAGATTTGATTTAACCGTACCCCTCGCAAGATATGTGGCTCAAAATTCTAATTCCTTAACTTTTCCTTTTAGAAGATATCAAATTGGAAAGGTATATAGAGGAGAGAGAAATCAAAAAGGGCGCTTTCGCGAATTTTATCAATGCGATATTGATATTGTTGGAAGCAACAGTTTAAGCATTTTAAATGATTCTGAAATTCCTAGTATCATTTACTCAATATTTAACAATCTCGGTTTCGAAGATTTCACCATAAAAGTAAATAACAGAAAAATTCTAAATGGATTTTTTGAATTTTTAAACATTGAAGATAAATCTGACGTCTTAAGGATTATTGATAAGATAGATAAAATCGGAGTTACTGTAGCGGTTGAAGAACTATTAACTAGTGGATTAAGTAAGGGAGTTATAGATAAAATTCTTGAGTTTATTAATGCTCGTGGAAGCAACGAAGATATCCTACTATTTTTAAAGAATTTAGATATTTCTAATTCAACCTTTAAAGAGGGTGTATGTGAACTTACAACCGTTTCAAAATACGTTAAATTGTTTGGAGTTCCGGATAATAATTTTAAAATCGATTTGAAAATATCAAGAGGTCTTGATTATTACACAGGCACGGTTTATGAAACATTTTTAAATGAATATCCATCTATTGGTTCTGTGTGTTCCGGTGGGCGTTATGATAATTTAGCAGAATATTATACAAAACAAAAATTGCCAGGAGTCGGAATTTCAATTGGATTAACTCGCTTATTTTATCAATTAAATGAAGTCGGATTTTTTAAAAATGACACAAATAGCGGTATAACAAAAGTACTCGTCATACCACTTGATAATAATGTTATTGATTATGCAATTTCTTTTGCAAAATCCTTAAGAGACAAGGGTGTTGTTACAGAAATTTACCTTGAGGACACTAAGATAGTAAAGAAACTTGGTTATGCAAATAAATTAGGAATACCATATACAATTTTAATAGGCGATGAAGAAGTACAAAATAAAACTGTTACAGTAAAAAATATGGTCACTGGCGTGCAAGAAACTGCTAGTTTGGATGAAGCTTATAAAATGGTTAATATTTAAATCATAATTTTGTATCACCTTTTCCTCGTAATCCTAATATTATATACTGTAAATAAGTATGCGAGGAGGAGTATCATGTCATTTAAAGATAATAGTCCAAGCTACAGAGATCTGGTACTTGGCATAAATAAGAAGGTCCCTCTTATATCTGGGAAAATGGTTACTGCAATTAATTTTGATAATGCAGCAACTACACCACCATTTAAATCTGTTATGGAAGATATTATTGATTTTGCACCATGGTATTCCTCTATTCATCGTGGTGAAGGATATAAGTCCCAATTAACTACCAAAGTATATGATGATTCTAGAAATATTGTAAGTAACTTTGTTAATTCCGATTCTAGTAATACAGTTATCTATGTTAAAAACTGCACAGAAGCCCTTAATAAACTATCCAATTTATTGTACAATCCTTATAAAAAAAATGTTATCTTAACTACTGATATGGAACATCACTCAAATGACCTACCTTGGAGAGATAAGTTTATTGTAGAATATATATCTGTAGATGAAGATGGCAAGTTGTCCTTAGATGATTTAGAGTCTAAATTGAATAAATACAATAATTATGTGAGATTAGTTACAATTACAGGTGCTTCAAATGTAACTGGCTATAAAAACCCTATATATGATATAGCTAAACTAGTTCATAAATTTAATTCTAAATTATTAATTGATGGAGCACAATTAGTTCCTCATGCTCCTTTTATAATGAATAGTAAAAATTCAGAATATAATATAGATTTTCTGGTTTTCTCTGCTCATAAAATGTATGCACCTTTTGGGACTGGAGTATTAATAGGCCCTAAAAGTATTTTAGATAATTGTGAACCTGATTTAGTAGGCGGTGGAACAGTCGATATTGTCACTCATGATTTTATAAAATGGAATGACTCTCCACAGAGACATGAAGCCGGCTCACCAAATGTTATAGGATCTATAGCTTTGGCCGCGGCTATTAGGACATTAAGTAAAATTGGTATGGATAACGTGGAGCGTGTTGAAAAGAAATTGACTGCCTATGCCCTCAATAAAATAAAAGATATACCAAATATTAAAATATATTGTGATACTTCTAGATGTGTTGACAGAGTTAGCATAATCCCTTTTAATATATGCGGAATGCATCACTCACTAGTTGCAAAAATACTCTCCTATGAATGTGGCATCTCGGTAAGAAGTGGTTGTTTTTGTGCCCAACCATACCTAGTTAAATTACTAGGTATTTCTAATGATTTTCTAATTAAGCGTTTAGAAAATCCTGATTTGTATCACCCAGGAATGGTTAGAATTAGTTTTGGACTTTATAACACATACGCAGAAATCGATATATTAGCTTATGCTCTAGAACAAATTTCTTTAAGAAGAGATTATTATATTATTAAATATGAAAATATGAAAAAGACACTTTTTGACTTTTAATATGTATTTTTTCTGGACAAAAAAAAATAGTACACTTACCTCTGTGTACTATTTTAATAATATAAAGCCTTTCTATTTTATATAAGTTTCTAAAATTTCTCCATAATACAATATATGAAAATCTCCATTTTCATAAGAATTTTTTACAATATCTTCTGAAAGTAACTTAGGATCCATTTCTTGTTTATACACTATTTTGCATTCATAAAAAAGATCACACTCAGCAATTACCGGAGTATCTACTTTTTTACTCTTCTCAAGTGTTAAATTGCACTCCTTAAATTTATCAATATCTCTTCCAGATTTACTTCCACATACCATTAATTCATTCTTTAATTTTTTACTTAAGGGTATGCTAACTGTAAAATTATCAGACTCTTCTAAAAAATTAATCGTATACCTCGATTTCCTTACCATTACAGTAAATATAGGCCTATTCCAAACATATCCTACATTTCCCCACCCTATAGTCATTGTATTGATTTTCTCACCGGATTTTACTGTTAAAAAAGCACCTTGTGTATGCAAAAATTTCATACCTCTTTCTAAATTATCCGTAAAGTTAATTTCCATTTGTTTATCCTCCTTGTAAAATCTTATTTAGAACGAATTACTTAAATAAGCTTATAAAAATAATATTATAATAGGTATAGTAATACCATAAACTATACTGCCATTTTAGTAAATCATAGTTCATTATATAATCATATACTCCATTTTTCTTTCTTTAAAATAGACAGGTTTCAAGTTACATATCTCGCAGAGCCTAATAGCCTGAGTAAAATAAGCACCAATATTTTCTGCATTATGAGCATCTGAACCTATGGTTACATATTTTCCACCTATTTGTCTATATGCTTTATAAATATTAATTAAATTAGTATATGCTTCCTTATTTCCAAGACGCCTAGTATTAATTTCAATAACTTTTTCATTTTTTACTATAGATTTAAAAATCTCATTTATGTATTCATCAAACTCATGATAATGTATTTCTTTATCATCATAAGTTGCATATCTTGATATATAATCAATATGGCCCAAGCTATCAATAAAGTCATGTTGCTCCACATTCGCAAGCATAGTTAAAAAATATTTGTCATAGGCTTCTTTTTTTGTCTTACCTTCATAATATTTTGGGTAGTAAATATCTTCCCCACCTGCTGCATGTATAGACCCAATTATATAGTCAAAAGGATATTTACTTGCAACTTCTCTATTTTCTTTTAAACAAACTTCTTGCATTCCAATTTCAATTCCAAGCATAAGCTTTTTACTCCTATATTTCTCATAGTCATTAAAATACTTATCTATATCAAAAGCCATATCTGCTCCTGCTGGAAATTTCAAATCTAGATGTTCTGTAAAAGTCATACCTATACCACTTTTTCTCGATTGTTCCAAAGCATTCTGAACTTTCATTTCAGAGTCATCTGAAAAATCTGTGTGTATATGTGAGTCAATCATAATTCATCCCCCTAGCATTTTTTTCTAATGTTTAACAACCTTAAATTATATTAATGCCTTTAATTATATCAAAAATTAGCATAAAAATATATAGCAGCAACCTAAGTAATCTAGGTTACTGCTACTTTTTATTCTTTCTATTTATATAATGGGAATCTACTACATAACTCTTTTACTTTTTCTCTAATTGGTACTAAATTTCCTTCTCTATTTTCTATAGTTTCATTTATAAGTTCAGCTATTATTTTCATTTCTTCTTCTTTAAATCCTCTTGTAGTTACAGCCGGTGTACCAATCCTTATACCACTTGTAACAAATGGACTTAAAGTTTCATTTGGTACAGTATTTTTATTTACTGTAATCCCAACGATATCTAATAACTTTTCAGCTTCCTTACCAGTAATATTTTTATTTGTTAATTCTATTAATAAAAGATGATTGTCTGTACCACCAGATACTAACTTAAAACCATATTTTTGAAGTTCTTTTCCAAGTAGCTTAGCATTTTTAACAACTTGTTCAATATAAACTTTAAATTCTGGTTTAAGAGCTTCTCCGAAACAAACAGCTTTGGCTGCTATAGTATGCATTAAAGGTCCACCTTGCATACCTGGAAAAATAGCTTTATCTATTGCCTTTGCATATTTTTCTTTACATAAAATTACTCCACCTCTAGGACCTCTCAAAGTTTTATGAGTTGTAGTAGTAACAAAATCAGCATATGGAACTGGAGACTCATGTGCACCTGTTGCAACAAGGCCTGCTATATGTGCCATATCTACAAACATATACGCATTAACTTCATCACATATTTCTCTAAATAGTTTAAAATTTATAGCTCTTGGATAAGCACTAGCTCCAACAACTATCATTTTAGGATTATGTTTTTTAGCCAAAGCTCTAACTTTTTCATAGTCTATTGTTTCTGTCTCTAAATCAACACCATAAGGAACAAAATTATATAATATTCCAGAGAAATTTACTGGACTTCCATGAGTTAAATGTCCTCCATGGCTCAAATTCATACCTAGTACTGTATCTCCTGGTTTAAGCACAGAGAAATATACAGCCATATTAGCTTGAGATCCTGAATGAGGTTGCACATTAGCATGTTCAGCACCGAAAAGTTCTTTAATTCGTGTGCGAGCTAAATCTTCGACTTTATCAACTACTTCACAACCGCCATAATATCTTTTTCCAGGATATCCTTCTGCATATTTATTAGTTAATATAGATCCATTTGCTTCAAGTACAGCTCTACTAACAAAATTTTCTGAAGCAATTAGTTCGATATGATCCTCCTGCCTTTTATTCTCTTCCTCAATTATTTCGTAAATTGCTAAATCACTGTTTTTTAAATATTCTTCCATGTTCATACCCTTCCTCTCGTCTTTTAAATTAAATAATCCAATAAAATGATTCCATTAATAATTATAAAAATCAATAAAAATAATACTCTGAAATTTCAGAAATAAATAGTATAATTATATTATAAAATTTTATACGATAATTATCAACTAAAAGATGCTAATTCCATGAAATTTTCTGATTTTTCTTATAAAATATTATTAATATAAGAAATTAATGCTACCTAAATTACATTTTTTAATCATAAGTGACCTATTAAAATCCGCAAAATAATAAATAAAATAACTTAATTTTCTAACTAATAAGAATTTATTAGCTTTATGGTATATACTAATAGAGCAATTTTATTATTATATACTATATAATATCTAAAGTAAAATTTATTCAGAAAGGAGATTATATGTATACTGACGATATCATTCAAATCGCTGCTGAAGCCGGTAAAATCATTTTAGAAAATGGTGGGGAAACTTATAGGGTAGAGCAAACAATAACTATGATATGTAAGTCTTATGGCGTATCACGAACTGAGAGTTTTGTTACTCCTACGGGCATTATGATTTCTATAACTAATAGTAAAAATCAGACCATTTCATTAATTAGAAGAATTCACATTAGGACAGTTAACCTTCGCAAGGTTTCCATGATTAATAATCTATCAAGACAAGTTGTATCGGCCCCTTTATCCATAGTGGATATAAAAAAAGAAATTGAATATATTAATAATTTACAACCTTATTCTGAAAAGACTACTACTTTTTTTTCAGCTTTCTGCGCAGGATTTTTTACGTTACTTTTTGGTGGAAATTATAAAGATTTCTTTGTAGCCTTTATAATCGGAGCCCTTATTAATTATTTAAGTTTATTTTTAGATAAATTTGAGGTAAATAGTTTTTTAAAAAATACGCTTAGCGGTTCTGTAGCTGCACTCATAGCGCTAATAGCTAACTCGCTTCATTTAGTAGGTAATATGGATACTATAATAATAGGATCAATAATGTTACTAGTACCTGGCATAGCCATTACAAATGCAATAAGGGATACTATTGCTGGAGATTTAGTTTCTGGTATATCTAGATCAATAGAGGCTTTATTTATAGCTGTTGCCATATCTTCTGGCACGAGTATAATTTTCAAAATTTGGTTCTTATTGTTTGGAGGTACTCTTGTATGATTCTTAATTCTTTTTACGCATTTTTAAGTTCTCTAGGTTTTGGAGTATTATTTAACATTCGTGGTAAAAACCTAATAATCGCATCACTTGGAGGTGGACTTGCTTGGCTTACTTATCTTATTTCTGGAAGACTTCAACCATCCCTCGTTTTTTCATTGTTTCTTGCATCAATGGTTGGTAGCATATATTCAGAAATAATGGCAAGATTATATAAAAATCCTGTGACTATGTTTGTAATCTGTGCAATTATACCCCTTGTGCCCGGTGGTGGAATGTATTATGCCACCCTTGAAGCTGTAAAAGGTAACTTTACTGTTGCTCTAACCAAAGGCGCTGAGACGCTATTTAGTGCAGGTGCAATTGCAGTTGGAATAGTATTGGTAGCTTCAATAAGTACAATTTTTAAAAAAATAAAGAAGTAAAATTTGATATCAAATTTCACTTCTTTATTTTCACTTTAAAAACATAAGAAAAGTTGAGACTAGCTCTTCAATTTTAGCTTTTTCTTCATTCTTTTCTTCATCACTACCACCATCTTCATGTAAAAGACAATTCTTTGTATATCTTTCTAAAACAAGTCCACCAACTTTATTCATAGCGGCTCTTGCTGCGGCGACTTGAACCAATACGTCTTTGCAGCAAGCTTCACTTGTTATCATCTTTTCTATACCTTTAACTTGTCCCTCGATCTTCCTCAATCTAACTTGAATATTTTTTACTAATTCGTCATTTATTGATTTATCATCATTTATCATTTTACCTCAGCTTTTGTAATACCAAGTTCTTTTAGCTGTTTGTCATCAACCATGTTTGGTGCCTCACTCATTGGACAGTAAGCATTTTGATTTTTCGGGAAAGCAATAACATCCTTGATGTTATCTGTTCCTGCTAAAAACATTATCATTCTATCTAGTCCAAAAGCAAGTCCGCCGTGAGGTGGTGGGCCAAATTTAAATGCTTCTAGTAAGAAACCGAATCTTTCCCATGCCTTTTCCTGTGTAAATCCCAAAACCTTAAACATAGTTTCTTGAAGCTCTGAACTATGTATTCTTATACTTCCTCCACCTAATTCTTCTCCATTTAAGACTATATCATAAGCTTTAGCACGAACTCTACCTGGATCTGATTCAAGATACTGTAGATCTTCATCCATTGGCATTGTGAAAGGATGATGCGCTGCTATATATCTATTTTCTTCTTCACTATAATCAAATAAAGGGAATTCTGTAATCCATACAAAATTAAATTCCTTATTATCTTTTAAAATTTCTAGTTCTTTAGCTACATGTAATCTTAAGGCTCCTAAACTTTGTAGTGTTATACTATCCTTATCTGCAACAATAAGCACTAGATCTCCAGTTTTTGCCTCAACCTTATCGAGTATTTCTTGCATTTGCTGGTCATTAAAGAACTTAGCCATAGGTGATTTTATTCCATCTTCTTTACATGCAATCCAGGCAAGCCCTTTTGCTCTATAAGTCTTAACAAACTCACCAAATTTATCTAATTTCTTTCTTCCCATATCTGCAGCATTCTCAACTTTTATAGCTCTTACTGAGCCACCATTTTCTATAGCGCTTTTAAACACTACAAATTCAGAATCTTTTACAACGCTTGTAATATCATTAATTTCCATTCCAAATCTTATATCTGGCTTATCTGAACCATATTTACTCATAGCTTCTTTATACTTCATTCGCCTTATAGGAAGTTTAACATCTTCATTCACAACTTCCTTAAATACTTTTTTAATTAGTGCTTCGTTAATAGCCATAACATCATCTTCTTCAACAAACGACATTTCTATATCAATTTGTGTAAACTCTGGTTGTCTATTAGCTCTCAAATCTTCATCTCTAAAACATCTTGCAAGTTGAAAGTATTTATCATACCCAGAAACCATTAGTAATTGTTTAAATAGCTGTGGTGATTGTGGAAGTGCATAGAACATACCTGGATAATTTCTACTTGGGACTAGATAATCCCTGGCACCCTCAGGAGTACTTTTTGTAAGCATAGGTGTTTCTATTTCTAAGAATCCATTTTCATCTAAAAAGTCGCGAACAACCTTAGTTGTTTTAGATCGTATCATAAATATTTTTTGCATATCTGGCCGTCTTAAATCTAGATATCTATATTTTAGACGTATATTTTCTGCTGCATCTAGACCTTCTTTTATATATATAGGAGGTGTTTCTGATTCAGACAATATTTTTATTTGCTCTCCTTTAACCTCTACAAGCCCAGTTGGTAGATTTTCATTTGGAGATTGTCTTTTAACAAGTTCACCAGTTACAGCAAGGCAGTATTCTGGTTTTACTTTATCTGCTTTTTCAAAAGCTTCTTTGTTTATTTCTTCTCCAAATACTAATTGAAGTATTCCTGTTCTATCTCTTAAATCTATAAAAACAAGTCCCCCTAGATTTCTTTTTCTTTGAACCCAGCCCATTACTGTTATTGTATTTGATATGTGTGATTCTCTAAGATCTCCACACATATTGGTTCTCTTTAAACCATTTAATGCTTCTGCCATTTTATTTTTCTCCTTCCTTATTATAAATTATATTAACACTTAAATCAGTACCCTTAGGCGCTTTAATATACATTATATTTTAAGCATATAATGTATTAAGTAATACAATTTTCTTATCAATCATTTCATCTACTCTTTTTATGTATTCACGAACATCCTTTACGTTTGCGAACCTTTCATGTCTATTTTCATCTAAAAACACGACTTTAGAAACTGCATCTGCACCTAGTGCAATGACTGTCTGTTTTTCTTCAATCATTTGAATATTATAGATTCCTTCTTTAGAAAGCGCTGTGTATCCTATGTTTTCCATATTGCCTATCATATTTTTCTGCTTATACATATAATATGGTTTCATATCAAGTTTTTTTGTTAATTCTACAGTAAGCCCATACATTTTATTTAGTTCTTCTTGCCCTGGAACTTCAAATCTATAATTATTAAGCATATTTTCATGAAGCCTTGAAGCTCTTTTTATAGACATACCATGAATTGTAATACTATCCGGTTTAATCTTATAAATTTCATTACAAGTTTTAATCATATGTGAAATTTTTTCTCCAGGTAGACCTACTATCAAATCCATATTTATATTATTAAACCCTAATTCCCTTGCCATTTCAAATTTTTCAAAAACATCTTCTACGTTGTGATTTCTTCCAATTAATTTCAATGTATCATCATTCATTGTTTGAGGGTTAATGCTTATTCGATGTACCCCATATTTTTTCATAGTAATTAACTTTTCACGTGTTATGCTATCCGGTCTTCCACATTCCACTGTAAATTCTCGCACATTGTTTTGCAAAATAAATGCATCATATATATAATTCATTATAAACTCAAATTGTTCATTGTTTATTGCTGTAGGTGTACCCCCACCAAAATATACACATTCTATATTTAACTTCTTTTCGAGTATGTACTCACCTATACTCTTAATCTCATGAGCTAAAGCCTCGAGATAAGGCATAACAATATTTTTGCATTTACCTATAGGATTAGAAGTAAAGGAACAATATATACACCTAGTAGGACAAAATGGCATATCAATGTAAATACTTACATTATTTTTTTCTTTATTAACAATATTTCGCTCAAATTTTGCAACATCAATACAAAGTTGTGCTTTATCTTCTCTTGTAACATGTTTTTCTTTAAACTCTGCGATTATTTTATCGTCTGTTACTCCCCTTTCGAGCAAGTCAAGAGCTTTTTTAGAAGGTCTAATTCCTATTATTGTACCCCACGGAAGTTCCTGAGTTGTGTTTTTTGAAAAATATATAAAAACAGCCTTTTTAACTTCATCCTTAAGTTTATATGCATTATTAACAAAATACTTAAAACTTTCAGGCTCGCCTTGTATATCTATTACAGTTTCCCCTACATTAATATTAAAATCATAATCTTCTTCTACGAACTTAATATCTGGGAAAAAATAAAATAAATTTATGATTTGAAATACATCATAATTAAATTGCTCATTACTTAATTTTACTTTTATCATCTTAACTCCTTAATAAACATAGTGTATAATATCCTAATATATTATACACCATATTAATCCTGTAAAAATGGATTGTTTAATTTTTCTTTATTTATTGTACTACCAGGTCCATGACCAGGATAGACCAAGGTGTCACCTGGAAGGCACAAAAGCTTTGATTTAATACTATTAATTATAGCATTAAAATCTCCTCCTACGAAATCTGTTCTCCCAATAGAACCTGCAAAAAGTGTATCCCCAGTAAACGAACATTTGCCTGTTAAAAAGCTCATGCCACCAGGTGTATGCCCTGGAGTATCTACACAAGTAATTTGAATGTTTTTAATTTTTATTATATCACCATCACTTAATAATTTATCTGCACCACCTTTAATAAGAGGTCCAAATAAATACTCACCTTTAGTTATTAAATCATCATCTTTTTTGCTTATACAAACTATTGCATTTGTTATTGCTTTAAGTTCGCAAACCCCCGATGTATGATCTACATGACCATGTGTTAAAAGTATATACTTAACTTTCGCACCCATATTGTTTATTACTTTAACAATATCATCAACATCTCCACCTGGATCAATCACTACCGCTTCACTTGTGTTCTTATCCATTACAATATAACAATTTGCTTCATATATTCCTGCTATAACTTTTTTAATTTCCATTCTAATCCTCCTAGAAATCTTTCTTACTCTCTAAAAGCAGAGTTACTGGGCCATCATTTTGGATATAAACTTGCATATCCGCCCCAAATTCTCCAGTTTTAACTTCGCCTATTACTTCCGCACACTGTTTTACAAACTCTAAATACAATTTTTCAGATTGCTGACCACCAAGGGCTCTCATAAAACTTGGTCTTCTGCCTTTCCTACAATCTCCATATAATGTGAATTGTGAGACTATAAGAAGTTCTCCGCCAACATCTATTAAAGATTTGTTCATTTTATCATCTTCATCAAAAATTCTAAGATTTAAAATTTTATCCTTTAAGTACTTTATATCATCCAATGTATCTCCATCACATATTCCAACTAAAACATTTAAACCAAACCCTATTTCACTAACTACTTTGCCACTCACTTCAACCCTTGATGATTTAACTCTTTGAACTACTGCTCTCATAAATACATCTCCTAAATAAAATAAAACAATTCTTAATTTTTAATCCTATAAACTTCTAATACACCAGATAATTTAGCTATTTTCTTTTGTAATTCTTTCAAATTATCTATCCCTGCAACTTTTAACTTTATATTTATTAAGGCAACATTGTTTTTTAAAGTTTTTGCATTTATTGAATAAAGTTGAGTTTTAGTTAATGTTATTATCTCCATTATACTAGATAATAGACCATATTTGTCATCAGCTTTAATTTGAATTTCGGTAATATACCCTTTTCCCTCTGAAACTCCCCAGCTTACTTCAACCACCTTATTTGCATCATTATTCATTAGGGATTTAGCGTTTTTACAATCACGTCTATGAACAGAAACTCCACGACCCATTGTTATATAACCTATTATTTCGTCTCCTGGAACTGGGTTACAGCATTTAGCGAAACGTACAAGTAGATTTCCTTCACCTTTAACTATTAATCCTGAATAATCCAATTTCTTTTTATCATCTTTGCTTATGGTCTTAGTTATCTTTTCCTCAATATCCTCAACCGTCATGTTTTCTTGTTTGTTTTTATTCTCATAAACTTCTCTCAATCTATTAACTACAGTTGAAGGCATAATATCTCCCACTCCAACATATGCAAATAAATCATCTAAACTTCTAAAATTATATTTTTTGTATATTTTTTCTATTGCTTCGCCCTTAGCAATCACTCCAAAATTATATTCTTGTCTTTTGGATTCTCGTTCTAATAGTTCTTTACCTTTTTCAATACTTTCTTCTCTTTTGGACTTTTTAAACCAGGCCTTAATTTTACTCTTAGCTTGATTACTTTTTGTAATATTTAGCCAATCAATATTAGGACCCTTAGCCGTAGGTGAAGTTATAACTTCAACTATTTCTCCAGTTTTTAAGTGATATTCAAGTGGCACCATTCTTCCATTTACTTTTGCACCCATACACTTGTTTCCAATATCTGTATGTATTCTATATGCAAAGTCAATTGGAGTTGCATCTAAAGGTAAGTTAATAACCTCACCTTTAGGTGTAAATACGAAAACTTCATCTGAGAATAAATCAATTTTAAAACCTTCCATAAATTCTTCTGCATCAAAAGTTTCCCCTTGCCATTCAAGAATATCCTTTAGCCATGAAAGTTTAGAATCAAGATTTTTATCATCACTTTGATCTGTACCCTCTTTATATTTCCAATGAGCTGCAATACCATACTCTGCAGTTTTATGCATCTCATAGGTTCTAATCTGTATTTCAAAAGGTTTTCCATGTGGCCCTATTACTGTTGAATGAAGTGACTGGTACATATTAGGTTTTGGCATAGCAATATAATCTTTAAATCTTCCTGGAATTGGTTTATAAACTGTATGTACTATACCCAAAGCCGCATAGCAATTACCAATATCATTTACTAAAATTCTAACGGCAGTCAAATCAAAAACTTGATCTATAGTCTTGTTTTGGGTAGCCATCTTTCTATATATACTGTAAAAATGCTTTGGTCTACCATCAAGTTCAGCTTCTATTCCAACAATATTTAAGTTATATTTTAATTCCTTCATTATATTGTTAATATTATCTTCACGCTCAACTCTTTTTTCCGCAATTTTTCTTACTAGATTATAATATTCATTTGGGTTTAAATATCTTAGTGATAAATCCTCAAGTTCCCATTTTATTTTAGACATTCCAAGCCTATGTGCGAGCGGAGCATAGATATCCAAAGTTTCTTTTGCTTTTTGTTTTTGTTTTACAATTGGCATATATTTAAGCGTTCGCATATTGTGAAGTCTATCTGCAAGCTTAATAAGAATAACTCTAATATCTTTTGCCATAGCAAGTAACATTTTACGAACATTATCAGCTTGTTCCTCTTCCTTAGTCTTATATTTTATAAGTCCAAGCTTAGTAACGCCTTCCACCAAATTTGCTACCTCTATATTAAATTCTCTGCTTACATCTTCAAAAGTATATACTGTATCCTCAATTACATCATGAAGTAAGCCCGCAACAATTGTACTAGTATCAAGTCCCATTTCTGCTAAAATACATGCTACTTCTACTGGATGAACTATATATGGTTCACCAGATTCTCTCTTTTGCTCTTTATGTGCAGCATAAGAAAAATTAAATGCTTTAATAATAAGGTCTTTGTCTACATTATTACAATTATTTTCAATCTTAGATAATAATTTTTCTAACATGCTTATACACTCCTAAAATCAAAGGCTGGTTAAATAACCAGCCAATACTTTTTACTAATATTATATAGTAATTTGTAGAATTATGCAATTTTAATTTATTGACTAACTAAACTAGACTAACTATTATATTTTACAAGAGACATTATATCATAATCCTTAAGTTTCTCTTTGCCGTGAAGATCTGTAAGTTCTATTACAAAGTTTAAAGAAATAACATCTCCACCCATTTGTTCTATAAGTTTTGTTACCGCTGCAACTGTCCCACCAGTAGCAAGTAAATCATCTACAATAGCTACTCTTTGTCCAGGCTTTATTGCATCCTTATGTATTTCAAGTTTATCAGTTCCATATTCGAGTTCATACTCAATTTGTAGTGTTTCATAAGGTAACTTACCAGGTTTTCTAACTGGTACAAATCCTGCTCCAAGAGCATAGGCTACAGGTACCCCAAATAAAAAGCCTCTTGCCTCTGGTCCCACTATAACATCTATTTGCTTATCTCTTAAATACTCAACAATATCATCTATTGTCTGCTTAAGAACCTTTCCATCTTGTAATATGGTAGTTATATCTTTAAAACTAATACCTTCCTTTGGAAAATTTTCTATTACTCTAATACTATTTTTAAGTTCCATTGTTATCCCCCTAAATTAGATGATTTACACAAACACATGAAGAATTCATTATTTTTACTCTTGCCATATACTAAACATTATATACTATTTTTAAGTTCCTTATCTAAATATTTTGATATCTGCAGTGCCCTATTTTTCTCTGTTGTTATAAATAACTCGACAACAATTTTAGCATTATCCATTTTTCCAACAGGATTAATTGTTGGTTTAACTGTGGATGCTAATTTTAAAACCGTTTGTTCATTAATAATATTGATGTTATGTATTTTTATCAATGCGCAAATTCCATAATTAGTTGTACAATTTAATTGTTTTATACCTTCTTCAACTATTATTTTATTTTCACTTTCAATCTTTTTCCTGCTATATATAGTACCTATCATTACCAAATCCATATATTTGTTTACAGATTTCATCTTGTAGTAAGTTGAAATCGCTTGAGCTAGTTTAAACGTCATCCCGCAGGTACATAATTCCTTAAATGGGTAATTGCATCCCTTTTGATTTGGATTGACAACTATAGTATGTGGAACGTATTTAATTGGTTTATGAAAATCAGTTATTATAACATCTATTCCAATACTTTTACATAGTTCTACTTCACTAAAAGAATTAGTACCACAGCCTAACGTTATTATAAGTTCAGGTCCTAAATATTTTATATGATTAGTAATATCTTTTTCAACTAAATCACGATTTTCACTAAGTTCACTTGGTATAAAATACTCAACATCAGCATTTACAAACTTTAAAACTAACATCAACAAAGATATTGCAGTAATACTATCCACATCATAAAATCCATATAAGACAATTTTTTCTCTATAATTTATCGCTTTTATAATCCTTTTTAATGCATCTTCCATTCCCTTTAATAAAAGTGGATTATACATGTTATATTCTATAAAATCATTATTATTCTTTTGTATGTCTTTAAAAAAATCCACCATAAAAACTCCTCGATATTAATAGAAAATATATAATTGTAGTTTTCTATTATGTAAAATAAAAAAAACAAAGAAGTAATTAATACATCTTACTCCTCTGTCCTTTGTTTTAAATTGTTTGAATCGAACCATTAATTGCGATTATGCAGTTACTTTCTTAGTTCTTTTCTTAAGAAATGCCCACATAGGACTTGCTATAAAGATTGAAGAATAACATCCAACTCCTATACCAATTAGTAATGGACCACTAAGGTCTCTTATAGATGGTACGAATACCCATACCGAAAATATACAAATTAAAACTGTAAGAACTGTATTTATTGATCTAGCCATTGTTTGTGTAACACTAGTATTAGTAATTTCTGCTATAGTTGCTTTTCTCATAATTCTCTGATTTTCTCTTATTCTATCAAATATAACAATAGTATCATTAATAGAATAACCAACTACAGTAAGAATAGCAGCTATAAATGTTGCATTTACTGGTGTTTGAAATACCGCATACACTGTAATAGTAATTAATATATCATGTACTAATGCAAGTATTGCAGAAACTGCAAATTTAAATTCAAATCTAAAACCAACATAAACTAACATGAAAAGCATAGCAACAATTAAAGCACTCACTGCTTTTGTCTTTAATTCAGAACCAATAGATGCACCAATTGTATCTTCTGAAACTAAAGTACTAGATTTAAATTGTGTCTTAATTTCTTTTAACATGGTTGCTGTTTCATCAGCTGAAAGAGCATCGCTTTTTACAGTTATTTCGATTTCTTTAGCATCATTTATTGTTTTTGATAAATACTCACCCTTTGCGTGTTTATCAATTATTTTATCTACATTTGACTTATCAAATTTTTGATTCATATTTATAGTAATTGCTGTACCACCTTTAAAATCTATACCTAAGTTTAGACCTTTAGTTGCTACGACCCCCATTCCTATTACAATTATAATTAGAGATATAGCAAACCATACTTTAGTTTTTTCAACTACCTTTAGCATATATTTACCCCCTCTTTACGCCAAAATGAGATGTTTTACTTATTAGTCCCATTTCAACTGCTAATTTCAATAAAAATTTAGTACATGTAAGTGCTGTAAATATACTTATAATTACACCAACTACTAGTGTTAGTGCAAAACCTTTAACCGAACCCGTTCCCATCATATAAAGAACTAAACCAGCAACAATAGTTGTGATGTTTGAATCTAATATTGATGGAAGCGCTCTATGAAAACCAGAATGTACTGAAGATTTTATTGATTTTCCAGTTTTGAGTTCTTCTCTTATTCTCTCAAATATTAACACATTAGCATCTACTGCCATACCAATTGTAAGTAGGAATCCAGCAATACCTGAAAGTGTTAAAGTTGCATTCATAGCTGAGAATGCTCCGAGAACCAAAACAATATATAACACTAGAGATATACACGCGATAACCCCTGGTGCTCTATAATATAAAAGCATAAATAGGAATACAAATAATATTGCAATGGCTCCTGCCTTCATACTTTGTGCCATTGCTGCTTCTCCTAAAGTGGCTCCAACTGTCTTAACTGAAACAGCTTTTAAAGTTACAGGCAATGCTCCTGATTTAATAATTTGTGATTGTGATGTAGCTTCTGCTAATGTTGCACTTCCTGAAATTTCAGCCTTACCGTCTGTAATAGCTACTTGCACTGTAGGATCAGTTAATTTATCTTTATCCATATAAATAGATATCTTTTGTCCTATAAATTTCTGAGTTGCTACTGCAAACTTTGCCTTTCCTGAATCATTAAGTACAAGATTTATAACAGGTTTATTATCTTGACCGTATGCTGCAGTGGCGTCCTTTACATCTTTACCAGTAAGAATTGTTACTTTATCAGGACCAACAAATTTAAGTTCTCCTGATTTAGCTACAGTATCAAGAATTTCTTTAGAATCAAATTTACCTGGTATTTCGATTCTAATTCTATTAAGACCTTCCTTTGCAACTAATGTTTCACTAATTCCCATTTTATTAACTCTCATAGAAATAAGCTCAATAGCCCTGTCTAAGGTTTTCGCATCAACAGCCCCACCTTGAACTTCTTCGAGCACTGAAATTCCACCTTGTATGTCTAGACCTTTGTTTATTGTTTGAGTAAATGGTTTAACCCTATAGTCTCCTATTGTAAATCCGTGAAATCCTGTAAATGCTAATAATCCGACAACAAAAACACTGACTAGAAACAGTATTGTGCTTTTCTTCTTTTTCATGTTTATCCCCCTCACTGTTTACTCATAACTACAATTATATTATGATTAACAAATTTAGTCAATCTTGCCTAAATATAATTTACTTAGTCATAGTTTGTGCTTTTAAAGCTATAGCACATTCTATCCTCTTTTTTTGCATCTTACATCCAATTTCATATGGTATATGCATATCTCCATTGAAATTAAAGTTATTTGCCTGGCATCCACCACTGCAATAAAATTTGGCCCAGCACTCTGTACAAGCAGGTTTATTATAAATATGGGCTTCTTTAAATTCTTTAACCATCTTTTTATTAGTAATCCCAGTATATATATCTCCTATAAGGAAATCTTTATTACCAACAAATTGATGACAAGGGTATATATCACCATCCGGTGTAATCGCTACATATTCATGCCCAGCTCCACATCCTGCTATTCTCTTATATACACAAGGACCACCCTTTAAATCAATATTAAAATGATAAAATTTAAAGCTTGTCCCATCCTTATATCTTTTGAGCATATCTGTATATAACTTATCATATTGCTCAAATATCACTGGTAAATCTTCCTCTCTAAGTGAAAGATTATGTTCAGGTGGAAGTACTACTGGCTCTATAGATATTTCTTTAAAGCCTAAATCTGCCATATGTTTTATATCTTCAAAAAAATCAGTGTTTTCTCTAGTGAAGGTTCCCCTAACATAATACTGTTTTGATTTATCTCTCATATCAACCATTTTTTTAATTTTAGGAAGAATATTATCATATGAACCACTTCCATCTACCTTTACTCTAACCTTATCATTAACAGCTTTTCTTCCATCTATGCTAAGTACTATATTGCCCATGTTTTCATCCATATATTTCATAACCTCATCAGTAAGCAATGTTGCATTAGTAGTCATAGTAAATCTTATGGATTTATTATAAATTTTCTCCTGAACCCTAGCATATTTAACTATTTCTTTTATCATTTCAAAAGCCATAAGTGGCTCTCCACCGAACAAATCTATCTCGATATTTTTTCTAGGTCCAGATTTCTCTAAAACAAAATCTATTGATTTCTTGCCAACTTCTACTGACATTGCTTTTCTAGCGCCATGGTACTCACCCTCGTCAGCAAAACAGTACTTACATCTTAAGTTACAATCATGAATTATATTTAGACACAGTGCCTTTATATATGGCTCTTCTTTTTCACCACTTAATGCAATTGATTTGTATAAATCTCCTGTGTACAAAGTTTCTTCCTGAATTAAGCTTTTAATTTCATCATATACTTCACTAATATCTTCTATTGAATATTTATTTTTAAAATCTTCTATTAAATCTTCTTTTTTCCTAAGTTCATTTTCATCTAAAAGATCATAAACTATTTCATCTACCATATGTAGTGCTCCAGAATTTACATCAATTACATAGTGTTCATTATCTTGGATAAATTTATGAATAAGTGACAATTTTCTTCCTCCTAACTAAATTTAAAGCAGTAACCCTAAGTTACTGCCCCCGTTAACATTATTAGTTTTCACAAGCTAAGTTAGCTACTGTACAAGAAGTTTTACATGCTGACTGACATGAATTAGCACATTCCTTGCATCCTGGTTTTTTTAAACTTTCTTTGATTGTTGCTGCATTTATAGTTTTTATATGTTTCATTTTTTATTCCTCCATATCATAAAGTTGACCTGTACATCATATCATAATATTCTAGCTAAATAAAGTAATTTTATAAATTTATTCCAAGCATTCCTGATAAGGTACCTATACCTAAAGCGAGTGAAGTTCTTACTATTTCGCGCATTCCAATAGCAGCACTTCCACCACCAAAGACTTTAACTAAGTACAAAACCAACATGTAAGTCGCAGCAACCATAATACCCATTAGCCAACCTTTTTCCCCTGCTTTTTTCGCAGCGAATATAGATCCGTAAAGTACACTCACTAGTGTTATTACAATATAAAAAACGGATGTAACCTTCATGCTAGCTGGCAAAACAGTTGTTACTATAGAATAAATAACTAATATAATTAAGGTTAAAATTGAAGCCCTAAATACTCCTTCTCCAGCGTAAGAATACTTTTTTTTATTTTCCATGTAAATCCCCCCTTTTCTATAAATTCCAATAAACAAACAATTTTTTTATTGAAATCTATAATATTAATTATGATTTGAAAAGGGGTTTTATTACATAATTCATTATTTTTTCTCTACTACTGCATCAGTATTTAAATTTATAACAGTTCCAATTCCGCTTTTTGCTAATTTAATTCTAGTTCTGTCTGGACCGCTTTCTAGTATAATATACTCATCTTGGATGTTGATGATTTTTCCCATCACACCGCCTTTAGTCAGTACTTCATCATTTACTTTTAAATTGTTTAAAAGCGCAGCATATTTTTTCTTTCTTTTGTTTTCTGGTATAAATATTACTAGATAAAATACTACTAGCATTAATACCATTGTAAACACACTTCCTAATTGTCCCATCTATATTCTCCTCCTTTCAATAATTGTTTCTCTAACTTATAATAAAATAATTTTCCTATAAAGATATATCTTATAGGCTAATCATATTATAGCAAATAATTATTTTCCTTCATTCCACTGAGCAAGTTTCTCAGCCTTAAATTCTTCAAAGCAATCATTATCAATAGCATCTCTAATATCTTCCATAAGTTTATTATAAAAATATAAATTATGAAGTACACAAAGCCTCATTGCGAGCATTTCCTTTGCTTTAAATAAATGTCTTATGTAGGCTCTAGTATAATGTTTGCATGCAGGACACTTACATCCCTCATCAATTGGACCAGCATCTAGCTCAAATTTAGCATTAAACATATTTATTCTACCATCTTTCGTAAAAACATTCCCATGTCTTCCGTTTCTTGCTGGCAATACGCAATCAAAAAAGTCTACTCCCCTTGATACAGCCTCTAATATATTACTCGGGTAACCAACCCCCATAAGATATATCGGCTTATCCTGTGGCAAATGTGGAACAACTGCATCAATAATTCTATACATTTCTTCGTGAGATTCTCCAACTGCAAGGCCACCAATCGCATAGCCATCTAGGTCCATTTTACTAATTGTTTTAGCATGCTCTATTCTAATATCCTCATATGTTCCACCTTGATTTATGCCAAATAACATTTGTTTGTTATTTATAGTGTCACTTAAAGAATTTAATCTATCCATTTCAATCTTACACCGCTTGAGCCACCTTGTAGTTCTTGCTACTGAATCTACAACATATTCTTTAGTAGAAGGATTGGGTATACATTCATCAAACGCCATAGCAATAGTCGATGCTAAATTACTTTGTATTTGCATGCTCTCTTCTGGACCCATGAATATTTTTTTTCCATCAATATGAGAATTAAAGTAAACTCCTTCTTCTTTAATTTTTCTCATTTTTGATAAAGAAAACACTTGGAATCCACCTGAATCTGTAAGGATAGGCCTATCCCAATTCATAAATTTATGAAGTCCTCCCATTTTACGTACAACCGTATCTGTTGGTCTTAAGTGTAAATGATAAGTGTTAGACAATTCTACTTGGCAGTTAATCTCTTTTAAATCCATAGTTGATACGGCACCTTTAATTACGGCTAGTGTACCTACATTCATAAATACAGGTGTTTGAATAGTGCCATGAGGTGTTGTAAATTCACCACGTCTTACTTTACCACTTTTTTTAAGTAATTTATACATAATTAACCTACTTTCTATACAATAATTACGAGTTAGCTCTTTCTTTACTATTATTTTTTAATATAAAAACATTGCGTCTCCAAAACTGAAGAATCTATATTTTTCTTTAACCGCTACTTCATATGCTCCCATAATTAAATCTTTATCTGCAAAAGCGCTAACCAACATTATTAGTGTAGATTCTGGCAAATGAAAATTAGTTATTAATGCATCAACAATTTTAAACTTGTATCCTGGATATATAAAAATGTCTGTCCATCCAGATTTCGCACATACTCTTCCATTATCATCTGCTATACTTTCGAGTGTTCTGTTAGAAGTTGTACCTACCGCAATTACTCTTCCACCATTTTCCTTTGTTTCATTTATTAACTGTGCTGTTTCTCTATTTAACATATAATGTTCTGAATGCATTTCATGTTCTTCAACTTCTTCTGCTTTTACAGGTCTAAAAGTACCTAGACCTACATGTAATGTTACAAAAGCGATTTTAACACCTTTAGCTTTGATTTGAGCAAGTAGCTGCTTTGTAAAATGAAGTCCAGCAGTTGGAGCTGCGGCGGATCCTTCCTCTCTAGAGTATACAGTCTGATATCTTTCTTTATCTTCTAATTTTTCAGTAATATAAGGAGGAAGTGGCATCTCTCCAAGTTTATCTAAAATTTCTTCAAAAATTCCGTCATATTCAAATTCAACGATTCTGCTTCCGCCCTCTGAATCACTAATAACGGTTGCTTTAAGCTCTCCATTACCAAAAATAAAGGTTGCTCCTATCTTTGCCTTTTTACCAGGCTTAACTAAAGTTTCCCACCTGTTAATGTCTATTCTTTTAAGAAGTAAGAATTCCATCTTACCACCGGTTCCCTCTTTAACTCCAAGTAGCCTTGCTGGCAATACTCTAGTATCATTCAATACTAAACAATCACCTGGATTCAAATAATCTATTATGTTTTTAAAATGTTTATGGTCTATTTCCTTTTTAGTTTTATTGATTACCATAAGCCTTGACTCATCCCTTTTTTCAAGTGGATGTTGCGCTATAAGTTCCTTTGGTAAGTCAAAATAAAAATCCTTTACTTTCAAAATATTACACCCTCTCTTTATGCAAAAATCATTTAAATTTTATGTCCATCATAATTAATATTATGAATTATTTAAGTTTCTTTGCTTTCTATGTCTTTTGTGGTCTATTTAAATGTTGATACGCTTTTTTAGAAGCTATTCGTCCCCTTGGTGTCCTTATTATAAATCCCTTTTGAATTAGATATGGTTCATAAACATCTTCGAGTGTGCCTATCTCTTCTCCTACAAAATAGGATAATGTTTCAATACCAACTGGCCCACCATTAAAATTATCTATAATAGCTTCAAGCATTTTGTTATCTATCCTATCAAAACCTTCGTCGTCTATTTCAAGGAGCTCTGATGCAGATTTTGCTATATTCAGATCTATAATTCCATTTCCCTTAACATCACAATAATCCCTTACCCTCTTAAGCAAACGATTTGCAATTCTTGGAGTCCCCCTTGAACGTCTTGCAATTTCCACCGCAGCATCACTCGTAATATCCACTTTCAAAATAGCTGCTGAACGTACTACTATTTCTTTTAACTCACTTTGAGAATAATATTCCATAGCACTTAGCACTCCAAATCTATCACGAAGTGGGGCAGTTAATAGCCCAATCCTAGTTGTTGCACCAATAAGTGTGAATTTTGGAAGATCTAATCTTATGGATTTTGCAGATGCTCCTTTTCCTATAACAATATCAAGTGCATAATCTTCCATAGCAGGATATAAAATTTCTTCTACAGATCTGTTAAGTCTATGTATTTCATCAATAAAAAGCACATCATAATCACTAAGGCTAGTTAAAATAGCTGCTAAATCCCCTGCTCTTTCTATTGCTGGTCCAGAAGTTACTTTTAAATTCCCTTTCATTTCTTTCGCAATAATATTCGCAAGAGTTGTCTTACCAAGGCCTGGTGGTCCATATAAAAGCACGTGATCAAGAGGTTCGTCTCTATTTTGAGCCGCTTTAATAAATATACTTAATTTTTCTTTTATTTTAGATTGACCAATATATTCTCCAAGCTTTTGAGGTCTTAGAGAATACTCAGCATCCACATCTTCTTCTGTAATAGACGAAGTAATAATTCTTTCCTGAGTATCATCCATAGTATATTCCCACCTTAGTTCATTAAATATTTCAAACAATCTTTAATTATGTTTTCAAGTGATTGTTCATGACTTACAGCACTCATTGCTTTTTCCGCTTCTTTTTCAGAATATCCTAGTGAAATAAGAGCACCCAAAACCTCCATAAGTTTTCTATCTTCTATTAAATTCATTCCTGAATTCTGTGATAGGTCTTGAGTGGTAGACTGCTCAAGATGTATCTTTTCTCTAAGTTCCAAAATTATTCTTTGAGCAATTTTCTTTCCTATACCCGGTGCCCGAATTAGAGTTTTTTCATCCCCCGATACAATAGCATACTTCAAATTTGTTACACTGCAAATAGAAAGTAATGACAAACCAGCTTTTGACCCAACTCCATTTATACTAATTACAAGGCTAAACATCTCTATCTCATCTTTTGTTAGAAACCCATACAAACCAATAAAATCTTCTCTAACAATTTGTTTTATATATAATAATACAGTTTCATTTGTTTTAGGCATCTTAGCCATAGTGCTTCCAGAAGTATATATTCTATAACCCATTCCGTTATTGTCTAGTATAATATAGTCTTTATTAATACCTACAAAAATGCCTTTTATATATTCGAACATAATACTTCCTCCTTGCTGCTTCCTTTAAGATACTAATTATTAATTGTTATCCTTCTATTTTTATAGCAACATATATTACTTTACCACCTAAACGTTATTAATTCAATAAATAAGATACATGAAAATAAAAAAATATGGTAAAAAGCCTTAAGAAATATAATTCATAAGGCTTTTTTATTAGAAAAATACATTTCTTAAAGTTTTATCCTTCTAGAAAATATATTTCCTAATGATATAGTACATATTTCATTATTTTAATTAATTCAAATTAATTTATCATGACTTTAATAGACCCATAGCATAATCAAAAGCCTTTGCCGGAGATTTGAATTCTCCTTTTTCATATTCTTCGCTATCTTCCATATCTTTTTTTGTATCATCATCTTTGCTATATTTTCTGCCGTGAATAAGATCCTCCACTAGTCCATCTTTTTCTTTTAAGTCAATTATTTTAATATGTTGTAATTCTCCTTTGTCTACAGCTTCAAAATCATATTTCTGCTGTTTACCATCTGCTGAATAAACGTTAGCATTAAATAGTTTACTCGCTGATATATTTCCATTTTCATCTGTTTTATATATTGTAACCATATCGCTATACACACCTAAAAAATATCTATTGGCTTTATAACTATACCTATTGCTATTATTAACAAAAACAACTTCATCAGTACCCATATTAGAAACTGTGTAACCTTGATTTTTAAAATATTCATTAAGTTCTTCCTTATTTTTTCTAATTAATACTTTCGAACTATTAAAATACTTTTCAAGTACCATGTTCCTTACTACATTATCTTTATATTTAATCTTGAAAATGAATTTTGTGTCTGTTGATACCCTAGCCGAATTAGTGGTTACAGATGTTTGTAATGAATTACCGTTTTCAATGACTTTAGATGTAAACTTTAAATATGGTAAATTACCATAAGCTTCAAGTTTTAAATCATTTTTATTCATATAATGGATTAGAGAATAATTGGCACAAACAAAAGCTATTAAGATTATTGTTAAAAGTGAATATAAAATTTTTCTATTTTTCATAATTCCCCTCCTTATTTGGAATTATGTCCAAAGAAAGGATTATTCATTCAATAAATTAAAAATATATCACAATTATACATAGAATTTAATTTGTTTTATTTATCTAGACCTTTTCCAGAATCAGTAACATTATCTAATTGAAGCGGATAAGGTTCAAAGAAAGTTTGATTAATAAGATTTTTCTCTTCAAAACGTATAGCATTTGATTTTATAACATAAAGTGGAACACTAAAAGGTATTTTACTTTCTCTGTATTGTTCTATTGTATTTAAAATAAATTCTTTTTCTCTATGCGTTAACTTATCTGAGAAATAGCCCATAGATTTTATAAGCACATTTATATTCGATGTATATCTTGGTAACTTATTAAGGGCAAGATTAAGGTTTATTGCATATTCTTCATAAACTTGCTTTGCGCTTAATTCTCCATGGCTACCTATAATTCTCCCGAGTATTTTCAGTTGCTTTTGGTTGTACGACATAAGAAGAAGCTTATTTGTGCTATGAAACTCAACTAGATCTTCTATAAGCATACTTTCTTCTATAACTCTAAAATTCTTAATAATATATAATTTTGTTAAAAAATGTTGCCTTATATTATAGTTTTTAACCCTTCCATCATCTTCGATTGCGGCACTAGGAAATTTATTTATTACTAGTTCACCAAATAATCCTTTTCCTTTAACCGATGATGAACCCTTTTGTGTACTTTTGTAAATTTTAACCTCTTTTATGCCGCAAGATGGGGATTTGCTTTTCAGTAGAAAGCCATCGACTTTCGGAAGATCTTTTAGAAATTCCTCTCCAAATTCAACCATTTCCGTGCTTAATTCCCTCTCAGTAACATGTTGCACTAATTTCACAGGTGATAGTTCATCTTCTTTAACAATCCTTATAGCCTCCCTAGGGGTATCTAGTCCTATTTGGACCTCAGGGCAAACTGTTATAAACTCCACATAATCATTTAATTTATCTACTAAATTGCAACCGTCCATCTGACCATTATATCTGCACGCTTCAAAACCTAAGCATCTACTCACAACGACTACTGGTTTAACATTATTTATTCTTTCCTTATAAGACAACTTCATATAAAAACATCCTCTCAACAATTTACTATAATTTTTCATTAGATTATATATTTATGTTACTTCAATCTCCATACTACTTCAATATTTATTTTAGTTTTCATCTTTTTTATGATGCTCCATAACTTTCTTTTTAATCAAATTTTTATGTCTATCAATGTAAAAGCATGTAAGATTGATTTAGGTAGTATATAATAAGGTTTATAGGTTATATACTGAAAGGAGTTATTATGACAGTTTATAGATTATCAAATGAATTAATATTCCCTCACCCATCTCTTTCAGATGATGATGGGTTACTCGCAATTGGTGGAGATTTATCGCAAGAGAGATTATTACTTGCATATTCTAATGGAATATTTCCCTGGTACTCGGATGATGAACCAATACTTTGGTGGTCACCTGATCCAAGATTTATCATTTATCCAAAAGATATAAGAACTTCCCACTCTATGAAAAAAACACTTAAAAAAAATATATATAAAGTTACCTTTGATACTCACTTTAGGGATGTTATATCTAATTGTTCAAATCTCAGGCGCGAGGCTGGCACATGGATTACAAATGAAATGATTGAAGCTTACTGCAAACTCCACACACTTGGCTATGCCCACAGCGTAGAAACTTGGTTCAATGATGAGTTAGTTGGTGGACTATACGGGATAAGCATAGGAAAATGTTTTTTTGGTGAATCAATGTTTTCTACTATGGATAATGCATCTAAAGTTGCCTTTATTACCTTTGGAAAAGTATTAGAAAATAAGGGTTTTTCTTTAATTGATTGTCAGGTTCATACAAATCATCTTGAAAGTTTAGGCGCCGTTTATATGCCTAGAGAAAACTTTTTAGAACTTGTGAAAGATGGAATATCAAAATCGCCTTTAAAATTATCATTATAAGCTACATGATATTAAAAATATAAAAAATAAATAAACATGAAGACATAGATATTCATGTTTATTATTTAAATTACTAAAATATTTTAATTATTAAGTGAAATATTCAATTATTGCTAAATCAAAATTATTGTTTATCAGTTCTGAGATATAATTCTTTATATCCTCACTCTCTGGTTTCTTATATACATACTTGAATTTTCCATATGGTCCCCATTTTAACAGCCTTTTTTCTTCATCCAGATCAAGCTTAGTATTTTTAAATCTCTGCACTATAAGTTCCTTTGCAGCCTTTGTAAATCTATGTTGAATAAGTTCAAAACTTACTTCATCTTTGTAATCTGCAAGAGCTATTTTTAACGTTTCAAATAGTTCCTTATACTCTGACCTCCAATTATCATATATCATAATAGGTGCAATTATAAATCCTATTGGGTACCCAGCAGAAGCTATTTTTTTAACTGCGCCTATTCGTTCTTTAAAAGTTGAGGTATTATGTTCGAAATTATCTATTACATAAGGCGTGTTTAAAGTAAATCTAAATTTTGTGTGTTTGTTGTGTTTCAGTTTTAAAAATGGATCAACATCATCAAACTTGGTTACAAGTCTAAGTCTTCCCTTCTCACTCCTCCCAAAAAACTCTATGCATTTTTTTAAGTTTCCACTTAGATGCTCAAGTGCAATTGGATCAGTTATACTAGCACATTCAAAAGAAGTAATACTTGGCAAGTTAGCATCTATATATGTTTGTATATTTTCTAAAATTTCTTCAATATTTAGGAATATTTTCATGAAAGGCTTCTCACCTTGGGTAGTTTGCAGATAACAATATTCACAATTTGCAGGGCATGAACTCGAAAGCGAAAATTGGTAATCTGCAGATGGTTTACAACTCACTAATTTCTTTTGACCATTTGTTGTAAAAAGAACAGTCTTTTTAGCCACTGCATAGTTTTTCTCAGGAGACCCAGAGTCTATTACAACTTTTTTTGAATTAACTATAGGTACCTTTAATTTTTCTAGATATTTTATTGTTTTTTTTGACTCCTCAAATTTTAATAATTTCGGGTCTATATAGGCAATATCTGGTATAAATAACTTCATTAATTTCACCTCATAAGTATTGTTTTATTAAATAAGGTTATTTATACACTTATCCTATTCATAAAATTACATTTTTTAAAAACTTATCTAATATTGTACTTGTTAATCACCTTGTTTTTTAGTTTTTTACCCAATGTCTCGCCTAAAAATCTATCAATCATATCATCCTTAGTAGCCTTACCGTCTATAAATATATTGAATTTTTTGCAAAGCTTGCTTAAATCACTTTTACTTATATCATAAGTTTTAATAAAACTTTTTGCAGTTTTAATACTAGTCATAACAATTATTCGTTTATACATTTCATCATTAGTCATGATAACACCTCTAATCTTTTATTTATCAAATACATTAACATTATATCATCTTAGCCCTCATCAATACATCAATACATCAATTATAATAAAATCTATTACTTCTCACATTTATCCATTATTTTGATTTTTATTGTCATGCAACACTTGGTCAATTACAATTACCATTGCTAATACAAATACATGATTTTCGGATTCATTTATATCTATTTCATAGGTATCTCCCCATGAAACCCACCTCTTGTTTATTTGCGCAATGCTTTTACCATTTTTCACTATTGAAAAATCATGAGCTAAAAAATCCCCTTCAATTTCATAATCGCCCATATTACTTTCTATATGAAACCTATTGCTAAAAAAAGTAAATTCTTTCTTCACCTTGGCGGCATAGTTTCCATTTAGATATATATTATATTCCGGTAATAACTTAAATAATTTCTGCTCAATATATACAATTTCATTATCCTTCATGTCATAAATTCTAAGCTTATTTCCTATTGAAAAAATTTTCCCTTCTACCTTGAACATATCATTGCCCGAAAAATCCTTAATACTAAAATTGTCACCTATTGAAAATATCTTTTGCTTTATATAAAACTTCACACAAACCCCTCCTTTGGAAAAATTTATATTGGTATAGTTTATTATACATTATAAATATAGTACTACTAGCTAATAATTATATTTTAAAACAAAATAACTGATTGTAGGATAATCCTACATCCAGTTATTAATTCTAATTTCTCGTAATTTTGCAGCTACCCAGAAGATGATTTAACGACATTTCTCATATACACTTATATCAAAATTAAGTGCAGTTGAAAGTTTAGAAGTCTCAATCGCTTTTTCTCTCATAGCATTGTCAAAAGTCCAATAATATGGGGTCATTCTTATAAGATTTTTTACACTTTCCCTGTCTTCTAAATGAATGTTATACTTAACTTCTGATCTTTTTATTAATTTAAACCCCTCAAAAGTTGTTTCTTTTTCCGCGTGTTTTCTCGCATTTACATATAATATCTCTTTTAAACCATATAAATGCTCAATCCCAGGTGTTACAACTATCAGTTTTCCATTATCTTTTAGAACTCTTTTAAGTTCTAGATCATCAGAAGGCGCAAAATTTCTAATAATAACATCTATAGTATTTGGCATTATGGGTAAATTAAAATTACTGCTTACTATAAAGTTTATTTCTTTATCCCTCTTAACTGCATAAGTAACTGCGGATTTCGATATATCTACGCCAAAAAAATTAAATTGCTTGTTTAAAAGACATTTAGATTCATTCGCATATATAGCTTCCTTAAGTCTTGATAAAAAATATCCTTCTCCACACCCGGCATCAAGTATGTTTATATTTTTTTCACTTATATTCGATATTATTATCTCATTAAGTCTATCTGAAAAAGTGTGATAATACCCTCTATTTAAGAAATCTTTACGACCTTCCATCATTTCCTTACTATCTCCAGGATCTTTGGTTTTCTTTTGATTAGCTAATAAAAGATTAATGTATCCTTTGCTAGATATATCATAACTATGATTATTTAAACAAAGGCATTGTTTTTCTTTTTTTTCAAGACTTAAATTACAAACAGGACATTTTAATACAGACTGCATATTTTCTATTACCACAAAATCACTACCTTCCAAAGAATGAACTAACGTACTTTGTACGTGTTTCTTAGACAATTAATCATCTGTAAATTTAGGACTACTTTTTTCGTTAAGATTCACTCCAATTAAATCCAATAAGAATATAACTATTGGTATGCCTAGTAGAAGACCCCATATACCCATAAAATGTTCTGATATTATTAATGTTGCAAAAGTAAAAAATATTGGAAGATGTGTAGTATCAGACATAAACTTTGGATTTAAAATATAACTTTCAATCGCATGAATTATAAAAATCATAATAAGCACAAATAGCACTTTAACTACCCCACCTATTTTGAACGCAATTAAGCATAATGGTATTAAAGAAATAAATACTCCAGCCACTGGTACAAGACTTAAAATAAATATCATAAATGCAAGAGCAAATAATTGTGGAAAACCCATTATAGTAAGTCCTATAATTGATAATACTGTATTTGTAATTGCTATCATTATTTGAGCCTGGATTACTTTACCAAAAGAATTTAAGAAGTTATTTCCAAAATAACTAAAATAATTATATGCACCTGATACTCTACTATGTTTAAACTTGTAGACAAAGTTTAAAATACTCTTCTTTTCTAATATAAATACTAAACTTAATAGAAGTGCCATAAAGAAATTAATACTCCATTTACCTAAATTTGTTACCAAAAGCATAATACTTTGAATACCTGATTTAGCATAACTTGCTATGTCAATTTGATTAACTATTGGTGACAGATATGGCATAACGCCTTTTGTGTTTTTCGCAAAATCATTATACTCCATCTTATCCAAAACAAGTAAACTTTCAGATATTGCTATTGGTATGTATTTTACTGCTAGGAGCGCTATAGTTGCTGTAATAAATACATATATAATTATCGTAATAATGGTTGGACTTACTTTTATAATTTTGTTGATTTGGCACACTAATAAACTTTGCATACTATTCACTAAATAAGTAATCATAAAAGTTAATAAAATTAAATCAAAAATGGATCTTATTAAATACGCGAATACTACTATTGATGCAAATAATATTATTTTCATAACTGACTCTTTCCTACATAACAGCTTTATAGTTTGCATTTAAAATACTCCTTCATTTTCTTTTATTAGTTGCCTTCAATATGTACTACAGTTTCTCCTACTTACATCAACATAATAAATTATTTTTCGACTAGTTCATTATAGCAAATTTTTTAACTTATTTCTATTAATTACTCTTAATAACCTTAATCATTATAATTATAAATTTTTTTTGTTTATAACTATCTATTTTAATTACGAATAAATATAATTTAAAGTTTCGCTTTTATAATTTACTATAATGCCCTAAGTATAAGAAAAATGGTGTATAATATTAATGCGTCTAATAATATTAGATCCTAAATAGAAAGTTTGGCGGTGAAAATAAATGAAACCAATAATTATGTTTGTAACTGAATGGTGTCCATACTGTAAAAAGGCACTTGGTTGGATGGAAAATATAAAAAAACAAAATCCACAATATGCTGATATTGAAATTAAAATAATCGACGAAGAGCTAGAGCCTGATATAGCAAAGCAATATACATACTATTATGTCCCTACTTATTATGTTGATGGCATAAAGGTTCATGAGGGAGTTACCTCTAAAAATATTGTTAATAATATATTTGAAAAAGCTTTTAAATAAAATGGTTTCTTAATTAAAAATCAATAAAAACATTATGAAGATGGTCTTAAGTTATCCTCTTGATGTTTTTATATTTTATAATTATAAGCCTCTATTCTAAAGTTATTTTCTAATTTTATGTAATTTATCACTTTTTCAATTTTTATAGTAGATAAATCATTATTTTTCGACATACTTAAAGTACTTTTTCTTATTTCTGCTAATGCTGATTTATAAATAGTTATTTTTCTATTATATTTATCTATCCTATTATTAAAATCATTTCTCTCTTTTCTTATTTTATTTTTTCTTTCATCACATTGTTTTATTTTTGTTTTTATACTTAATTCACTAGAATAATTTGAATAAACTTTTTTATATTCCCTAACAACTAATTTTTTGATAATTTTAAATCTTTCTCTACTCATAAAAATATCAAGTGCTCCAAATAATATTCTGCTTTGTTGCTTTTCTTCATTGAGATTATTCTCTAATTCCTTTATATAAAGTTTTACTTCTTTAATTTTTTCCCTATTAACTTTAATCTTATCTCTTATCTCTATTTTGTTCTTTTCATTATCCACAATTCTAGATTTATTTAAATTTACACTTTCAATAAGTTCTTTTTTATTCACTTCTAAAAATTCACTCTTAAACTTTTGCATCTTAAATAGTTTGCATATGTCCATTCTATAATTAGTTAAGCTTTCAACTAACTTTTTTAATTCTTCTGATTTTTCTACAATAGAATTACTCAAATCAAATTCCTTTACAATAGAATTAAATATAACATTATTTTCTGATATAAAAATCATAATTTATAACCCCCTTGTTAATAATATTAATTTTTTATTGATGTATGCTTTTTTAATTATGGGATATACTATTATTGTAGTCGACAAACAAACATTAAACTTATAGTAGGGAGATGTTAGTTATGTTAAATAATAAATTATTTATAATTTTAAGCGCAGGCAGCATTGCTAAGGCTAAAAATGGAGACTACTGATTAATTCTGTATGAAACTTAAAATACAGAGTAGTAAAGCCAATGATTATTTAAAAATAATCATTGGCTTTATGCTTTATATATTATTTATCTTGTTGATCCCGTGTTTTTAGATTGTGATCGCCCTTGCTGATTTCTTCCGTTTCGTCTGGCATAACCATTAGAACGTGATTTTCCAGTAGTCACTTTCTTTGCATCATCCTTACTTGCTATTACTACTATATTACTTGCAGGATAAGGATGATCCTCTATCACTGGTATTGATTTTTTTATAACCTTCTCAATATCCTTAAGAAATGGTTTTTCTTCTACATCACAAAACGATAATGCAATTCCACCTAGTCCTGCTCTGCCAGTTCTTCCTATTCTATGAACGTAGGTCTCTGGAATATTAGGTAAATCAAAATTAATTACGTGAGATAATTCATCAACGTCTATCCCTCTTGCTGCAATATCTGTAGCAACGAGTACTCTTGTTATCCCCTGCTTGAAATTATTTAAAGCAAGCTGCCTTGCACTCTGTGATTTATTACCATGTATAGCTTGAGCCTCTATACCTTCATTGTTTAAATCCTTAGTGATTTTATTTGCTCCATGTTTTGTTCTTGAAAATACTAAAGCAGAAACTATAGATTTATCTTTTAACAGATGAATAAGCAATGATTTTTTATCTTTTTTATCTACAAAATATACTGCCTGTTCAATAAGTTCTATAGTTGACGAAACCGGTGTTACTGCTACTTTAACTGGATTAACAAGAATATTATCTACAAGCTTTGAGATTTCACCAGGCATAGTTGCTGAGAATAACATAGTCTGTCTAATCTTAGGCAATTGTGCTATTATTTTTTTTACATCACGTAAAAATCCCATATCAAGCATACGGTCTGCCTCATCAAGTACAAACATCTCAACATGATGTATGTTTATGAATCTCTGCTGCATAAGATCAAGTAATCTACCAGTGGTTGCAATTAAAATATCTACTCCATCTTTTAACGCATCAGTTTGTTTTTTTTGTGATACTCCTCCAAAAATTACAGTACTAGTAAGATTCATATACTTACCATACGAATCGAAGCTTTCTCCAATTTGAATTGCAAGTTCTCTTGTCGGTGCGAGTATTAAAGCTTTAATATTTTTGGGTCCTTTTATAACCTTTTGTTTTCCACAAAGAATTTGTAGTATAGGAATAGCAAACGCTGCAGTTTTTCCAGTACCTGTTTGAGCACAGCCTAGAAAGTCCTTACCTTCTAATATGCTAGGAATTGATGCCTCTTGGATAGGTGTAGGTTCCACATATCCCTCATCATTTAATGCTTTTTTTATTGGTGTAATGAGATTTAAATCTTCGAATAACATTTTTTCTCCTTTGGAAGTGGCTGTCTTGAACTTTAAATGTCACAAATCACTAATATCCTGTTATGAATCTTCTTGAAAATTGGAAACAACAACTTTCTTCCATGATTATATTGCATCTAAGAAACCACCCTTTATTAGCGATATGAGCATATTTAGGCTGATTAATCTTCATTTAACTCTGACTTTATAGGTCTTTGATATATAAATAAATATGTTTCATTTTTATCAACTTCAAATTTATAATTTTATAATTTAAATATTCGTAACACTCATATTTTTTAATTATAACATATTTCTAGTCTTCTAGCTATTATTCTAATTTTTACAACCCATAATATGCAATCTGATAAGTATTTTTAAGTATTTTTAATTTTTTTCATATCCTTAATTTAAATTGAATATAAATGACGAATTATCATAAACTACAGCTATAAAATATATTTTATTTACAAAAGGAGACATTTTTATGAATGAGAACTTTAATTTCCCCATGAGTATACCTAAGCAACATCAAGACAAACAACCAGGTTTTGAAACACTAATGAACCCAAGACCTATTTTTGAAGATCCAAATTGCATGGGCTCTGAAAAATTAATGAATAAAGTTGCTCTAATCACAGGTGGTGATAGTGGAATTGGTAGAGCAGTTGCTCTTGCATATGCAAGAGAGGGTGCTGATATAGCTATAGTATATCTTAATGAACATGAAGATGCGGCAGAAACTAAAAAGCTTGTTTGCGCAAAAGGTAGAAAGTGCATTTTGATTCCTGGAGATATTGGCGACGATACTTTCTGCGTAAATGCTGTCAGTCAAACAATAAAAGAATTAAGTAAAATAGATATTCTTATAAATAACGCTGGAGAACAACATCCTCAAAATAGTATTGAAGATATTACAAAGCAGCAACTAGAGAGAACTTTTAAGACTAATATTTTTGGAATGTTTTATATGGTTAAAGCAACATTACCATATTTAAAGGAGGGTGCTACAATTATAAATACTTCCTCAGTCACTGCCTACAAAGGACATAAATCATTAATTGATTATTCCTCAACTAAAGGCGCAATAGTTACATTTACTCGTTCACTCGCTCTTTCCCTTACAAGTAGGAAGATACGGGTAAATGCAATAGCTCCAGGTCCCATATGGACACCGCTTATACCATCGTCTTTCAGTGAAAGTGAGGTTGGTGAATTTGGAAGAAATACACCTATGGGAAGACCTGGCCAACCCGTTGAGCTTGCTGAAACATATTTGTTTTTAGCATCAAATGGTGCATCCTATATAAGTGGTGAAACTATTCACGTTAATGGTTGCACTGTTATAAATGGTTAATACGTCCCACTAATCAATTAGCATAGTTTATATTGTTTTCGCACTTAGAAAGTGGTTTAACAAAATAAAAGATGAACAAGTAGGCAGCAATACCTCGCTGCCTATTTGCTATTAAGTATATTCCTTCAAATTATTATTGCTTGAACATGTATTAATACATATAGACATGTTTTTTTATATTTTGGAAAAATTCATATATTTTTTGTTAATATATCCACACATATAATAATAGTTCATTGGCAATTATATATAGCAAAAGTATTATTAAAAGTGATTTGATTTTTATAAATTTGTACTATTAATATTATTTTTATAAAGGGGGAAATTTAATCATGAGAAAAATGCTTATTGTTACACTTATTGTAAATTTGCTTTTTAATATAGGAAATACATCAATAACCTCTGCTGCAACTGATACAATCAAAAAAGAAAACAGCAATATATACGATGTAACAATGAAACAAGATATTTTATGCTTAATGATTGCTTATCCTGAATATATTAAAAATATAGAAAAAAATAATGGTTATGTATATCTAAATATGAAATCAGGCAAGAAATTATGCTACGATGATAAAAAAGTGAAAAGCATTCAAGAAAAACTTGTAAACCCAGACCTTCAAGACACTTTGGATCAAATGTATCCTTTATCTCCTATTAGATGTGTTATGAGAGCAGATTTTGATCCAGGGCGTTATAGATCTTACGGGTTATTATCTGAAGTTTATGGTACATCAAAACAACTCATAGAAGATAACCTTACAAAAGTTAATATTATTTATAATAATTATCAATTTAATAAGAGCAATAACGCATCTAGTTCATTACAGACAGTTATGGAAGAATTAAAGCCTTTATTAAAAACGAATCCAAATTTGAGAAACTGCCTTTTGCCTTGCAGTGGAACCTTTAACTATCGAGTAATTTCAGGTACTAATAGATTAAGTCCACATTCTTTTGGAATCGCTATTGATCTTGCCAGTGACAAAAGAGACTATTGGAAATGGTCTACCAAAGATGCTGGAGAAAAAAGACTATCATCATATTCCACTGAACTTGTAGAAATCTTTGAAAAAAACAATTTTGTTTGGGGTGGTAAATGGTCCCACTTTGATATTTTACATTTTGAGTATAGACCTGAAATAATTTTAAAAGCTCGCTATTTTCCAAATAGCAACATTCTAAAAAAAACATGGTATGAAGGCGCTCCGATACAAGAGACTTCTGTAAAAAATGCAATATATAAAATTGATTCATTAATAAAATAATAGGAGTATAATATTATGAATTTACGTAAAATTGAAAAATCACAATCATTCAAACTTAAATTGCTTATATTTATCATCCTTCTTTTATCAATGCAAGTATATATTAGTAGTTATGCAAATGCTATTACTGATGAATCAAAAAAAGAAGTAACTAATTATATAAACCAAATTTTTAAAAACAGAAATAAAGCTATATTAAATGGTGATTTAGAATTAATACAATCATTTTATAATATGGACACAAAATATGGCACCTGGGCATATGAGTATGAAAAGAAAAAAATGGATTACATTAATAATTGGGCCGAAAAACAAGGAATTAAATTTACGGATATTGTTCCAACTTTAATTATCAAAAAAATCAAAGAAAATAATAATAATTTTTCAATATATTTATTGTGTTCAACTGAATACAAATATATATATATAGATCAACCAAAGCTTGAAAACACATCGAGGATTGGAACATACCACAACTTGCAACTTATGAGTAAAGATGGTTCTTGGGTTATCTCTAAAGAATGGTACAAAGACCCTTTCGCAAATTCTTTAGACCTAAGTAATATAAAAGCAGATTCAATAAAAGAATATATATTATTTCAAAAACCAAGAGATTTAAAAAACATAGGACAAAGACGACTAGATACTGTAAAATATGCTGATAAATATTGTGGTGCTGCCAGCGATAGTGAGTATAAATATAACATGCTTTATCGTGACTATAATCCTCAAGGTGGGGATTGTGCAAACTTTGCATCCCAAATTCTTTTTGAAGGAGGAAAATTCAGAAAAAATTTCACATGGAATTCAGATAAAAACGGAGCAACAAAAGCTTGGCTTAATGCAGATAGCTTTAAAAGATATATGATATATAGTGGTAGAGGATCCGTGATTGCCTATGGAAGTTATGACAAAGTATATAAAGCTAGTTATAAATTACTGCCAGGTGATATTGTTGCTTATGAAAATAAAAATGATATTACTCACATTTCTGTTGTTACAGGGGCTGATTCAAGAGGATACTCTTTGGTTAGTTGCCATAATTCTGATAGAAGTAAAGTGCCTTGGGATCTTGGTTGGAGTGATAAAAGCATCAAATTTTGGTTGATTAACGTTCACTTTTAATAAAACATTTTCAAACAATAGATTATAAGGAGATGAAATTTATATGAAAACAGAAGAACAAATCAAATCAGAAGTAACAAGGCAAGTCATCGATAATATGAAAACATCTTTGAATGATGAATTAACTGAGGTTGAAAAGGAATTTGAAGAAACTTATAAAAGTAAACTTGAACAAGAAATACAATACACTTTAGAACTCTCAGAGACTGGTCTTGCACATAATTCAAGTAAAACAATAAAAGTAGAAAACAAAAAGTTGCTACAACAATTAGATAATATAAGAAGCGACAAAATTAAAGTTGAGAATAAAATAAAGACTTTAAATGAGTTTGAGAATATATAAATCTAATAATCTTTTAGATCCAAGTTAACATAGGCCTATGAGTTTTATAGGCTTATGTATTTTTTATTCTATATATACAAAAAACAAATCAGCTACCTATAATATATTTTTTCGATAAATTGAAATATATAAATTATGTTCAATAACTAATTGACCAATTTAAGTCAAAAATGCTATTATGAACTAAGTAATTGAAATATAAATAATATTTGGTAGGTGATTAATCTATGAGTCAGTGTAATTGTACTAGTTGTAATAACACTCTATGTGCGAAAAAAGTTCCCATATTTTCTTCGCTTTCAGAGGAGCAGATAAAAAAATTTCTTTGAAATTGCTTCAAGTAATTACAAAACGTTTAAGTCAGACTGAAAATCTTGCTCATAATCTTGCTACAAATGATGCTGAAACTAGAATTGCTTATATGATATTAGTTATACAGCAATTAGATATGTTAAAATCCTATGTGGAATAAATAATAATATTCCTTTACTACGCTAGTTGACTTATGCTTTTTAATATAGTATTATTTGTTTTAGTAAATAGATTATATTATGATATATTTATATTTTGTAATTGATAAGGAGAATTAACTTACCATGAATATTTCTACTAAAGGAAGATACGGTTTAAGAGCAATGGTAGATATAGCTGTGCATTCATTTGGTGACTATATACCATTAAAAATTATTGCTGAAAGACAAGCAATTTCTGAAAATTATTTAGAACAAGTTTTTTCAATACTTAGAAAAGCTAAACTAGTGAAAAGTGCGAGAGGATCACAAGGTGGTTATACCCTTTCAACTGAAGCATCAAAAATCACAGTAGGTGAGGTTTTAAGAATACTTGAAGGTGACTTAAATATCGCAGGTGATGATGATGGAGCTGCAGGTCTTGATAACAACATAAAAGTTTGTATAGACACTATCGTATGGCAAGAAGTTAATAAACAAATTAATAAAGTTATGGATTCTGTAACTCTACAGGACCTAGTAGAAAAATATAAAAGTCTAAATGCAGAGTATACCTTAGACTTTATAATATAAATAAAGAATAATAGCACTTGTATTATACAAGTGTTGTTATTCTTTATTTATGTTTATGACCATTTTATTATTTAAATGCATATATTAATTCTTAAATATAATCATAATTTAAATGTTTAATCACCTTATAAGTTTACATTTCATATATTGAAATGCAAATGATAAAAAGGGAGAACATATATGGAATTAATTTTATCTGCATTATCATTTAGTTTATCCTCTAACCTAGATAACGTAGTTATAGGAATAGCTTACGGAATAAAAAAAGTAAAAATAGGGATAATTGCAAATCTCATAATAGCAATTGTAACATCTGCAGCAACATTTTTATCTATGCTAATTGGGGTTTATATATCAGAATTTTTGCCTCGCACTTCAGCCAATGGAATAGGTGCTATTATTATTATTATTTTGGGATTATATTTTGTATCCCAAAGCATAATAAAACTTGTTAATAATACTAAGTCAAAGGAACTTGCCTTAAAAGATATTACTGATATGATAGAGTATGCTGAAAAATCAGACTTAGATAATTCTGGTGATATAAGTAATAAAGAAGCACTCATTATAGCATCTGGATTAACATTTAATAATTTAGGAACAGGGATTGCCGCAAGTATAACAGGAGTTAGTATCCAGTTTACAGTCATATCAACATTTATATTAAGTTTTCTTGCGATCAAATTTGGCGAAGCCGCAGGTAATCATGTCTTGGGTAAAATTTTGGGTAAATTTGCCCCATTATTTTCAGGTATATTGCTAATATTACTTGGTATTATTGAATTTATAAATTAACATTTTTAAATTTATATCATATAGATTATTAGTAATATACTATTTGAAATATCCAAAACCATAAACAGACCTAATACACTATAAGATATTTATATTGTATTAGGCAAAAATGAGATTGTAAAATTTATTAAATAATCTTCTTCTTTTAGATTTATTTTAAGTAAATTATAATAAACATAGATAATTATTGTTATTAAGAGTAAAATTAGGAATATAAACATTTATTGTTAAACAAAGGAGGAATAATTTTGGATGTAAATCAAATATCACAATTATCACAGCTTATGGGTATTGGAGGCACACAATCAGTTACAGGGGTTTCAGGAAGTGATGCTAGTACCGGTTTTGAAGCTTTGCTTAAGCAATTAGTGGATAGTTCACAAAAACAGACTTCAAATAATGTTGGGGCAAGTACTCCTATCATAAACAATAAAACTAGTGGACTCGATAGTATATCATTACAATCCCAAAAGGCTCAACAACTTCAACAGATGGTAATGCAACAAATGATGCAGATTATGACAACTCAAGATGCAGACAGTAGTTCAAGTACTGGTACAGATGGAAGTGACAGTAGTTCAGAAAGTCTCTTTCCAAGTACAAACAACAATAAAGACTTATCTCAATTAATACAAACTATAACGCAACAACAAAACAGTACCGGTAATAGCACTAATATTAATAATAATTCAAATTTAATAAGCACGGTTCTAAATAATAGTACTTTATAAATTTAAAATTATATGTGTTTTATTAGCAAATTAAAAGCACCCATACTTTGGGTGCTTTTAATTAATTGTTTTTACTTTATGCTTATTACTTCTTCATTTAGCTCAAATAAGTCCTGCAAAATCCCATCAATAATATTTTCATCAATAAATGCTTTCAATTTTGGATTACGTTCTTCTGTATTAATATACTGAAGAAAATACCCACCCACTTTTTTTGCAATACTTAATTTAATAGATATATTTTGCTCTATTCCATCCTTATTAAATAAAATAAAAGTAACGTTATCATCGGTATATTTTATACATACTTTTTTATAAAACTTAATATCTATATATTCATTTAAATCTGTTATTGCTCGAATATTTTTTATATTATATTTATCCAAATTTTTATTAAAAACATCCACAAAATTTTGCATTGCTTTGCTAATTATAGTTCTATCAATAGTCATATTTCTAAATTGCAAAACTAATTCTTCCTTCCAATTCATCTTATTCACTCCCCCTTATAAAATATACGCATACTTAATTTAAATGTATATAAATATCTGCAATATATATCCTCCTATTAAACTATTCATAAGAAATAAAAAAGATACTGTATTTATGTGTATTTAACTACATTTCACATAATGAATATACCCCATAGGATAGACCTTTCATTGTCTACTCTATAGGGTATATTTTAATCTTGATTAGTTCTTAACTACCTAACACTTTCACTCACATGGATATATATAATTGGCTGCAGTACGTACTTCTATTTCATTTGGGTCACTGCTATCATCATCTGGAAGTACAAATACTAGTTTCTTCTCAATTGTACCACATTCATTGCTACTACATTCATTTCTACATACTGTAGTAATAAATCCTCTAAATGCAAGTATTCTATGGCATTGGTCATATATAATACATGCAACAGCAACTTTTTTATCAAAACATACATTATTTACTTGTATTCTTACAGTTAATAATCTAGCGCCATGTTTTTCCATATCTACTGGATCTGCATTAATAACACTACATAAATCACATGAACATTTATTGCACTTATCATTTTTACCCATTTAATAAAACTCCTTTTCATATAAAATTTTACATATATCGTTTCAATATACTTTCAACATAAATTTTTACATTGATATATGTTCTCCTAAATAAGATTAGTATCTTAATTCAGATCTGAAAAGTTAAATTAATGGGTTTATATATAATTTTGATAATGTATACTCTACACTATAATATATTCAGTTATAAATATTTTTGTGAATAAAATCAAAGATAAAAAGCCCTAAGAAATTACTCAGCGCTCTTTAACTATTTTTAAAATTAATAATTACTACTTCACTACATCTTTTACATACTAATACCGCAGATCCATCATTACAGTTCTTAAATTCAAATTCTGTAATAGGTTTATCTGTTTTCAAGTCTTCAATATTTCCACACTTGCACAGTAACTTCATGCTAAATCCCCCATTCACTCAAACATCCTTAAATTATTGTACATCAAATCTTAAAAAATATCCACTAACGAATAATTAATACATTCCTACCTTTTAATTTTAAGTGTCAATTTTAATTAGTGAGCATATTATATAATGACTAAAGTCAAGGAGTGATATTATGTCGACGTATGAAAATAGACAACCTTATACTGATTGTTGTAAAGATTATTATGATAAGTGTGATTGTTGTGATCCATGGAGTGATCCATGGAGTGAACCTTGGAGTGATCCTTGGAGTAACTTATGGTGTTACGATAATTGTTGTAGAAAAGAACATTCCAATAAACATTGCTATAAAGAAAACTAATATAAAAGCGGAGTTGATATTTAATCGCAACTCTGCTATTTTAAAATGTTAATAATTCTTTTATATTGCTTAAATAAAAAAGTTTCAACCTAAGCTAATCCAACTTCTATATCAATTATTCTTTATATTTTTCAATATATTCTAAAAGTGCCATACTAACTAAATCCATGCTTTTACAGTCTTCATGTTTTTCTGTAAAATCCTTAAATTTATCCCAAACATACGAATATACTCTAATAGTATTGGTCGTCTTGAATTCTTCATCAAGCATCTCCTCATCAATCTTTAATTCTTGTGACTTCGATGCATCAATTATAATTTTATAATCAGTTTTTTGCTTTTCTATTTCAGTCTTATCTGCTACTTTTTTCTGTTCTTTTACAAAATCATAAGCTGAATCAATAGCTTCATCTATGCTATCAGAATTAAAGCTCACACAAGGAATTGTATCATCTAATGTTAAACAAAACTTAGAACTTGATTGGATTTTCACCTTAAATCCGGCATCAATTAATTTCTCTAATTTATTCATTATTTGCACACCCTTTACTTTTATATTTATTTTATATATTTCTTTTTCGAAAATAATACATTTTTAAATCTATTTCGGTTATTTATAAATTTAGTATGCCTTTCATTAAAGTATATTATTCCATAACACAAAAATCTTGCAACTTCTTAAATACCTAAATATAGAATTGAGTAAAGTATTAATATATCGTCTAATTTTATAAAAAAACACCTTCAGATATATATATAGTTTCATACATACATCTAAAAGTGTTATTTGTCATCATGAACTCATCGCAACTCGAATGTCTCTGAAATCGCTTACTTTAGCCAATAGCATTAACCCTCAAATCCCTCTGGATACTCCGCATTGTAATAGACATCCTGAACATCTTCATTATCCTCAAGTGTATCTATTAAATCCTGAACCTTAACTGCACCTTCCATGCTAACAGGAACCATATTATCTGGAATCATTGTAATCTCAGCTGACGCAAATTCAAAGCCTGCTTTCTCGAGCACTTCTCTTACCTGTCCAAAGGTTTCTACAGTAGTAATAATTTCAAACATTTCTTCATCTGCATTAAAATCTTCGGCCCCAGCTTCAAGAGCTATCATCATGATTTCATCCTCGTCCATAACTTCAGTTCTCTCTATTATAATTTGCCCTTTTTTAGCAAACATCCAGCTTACACATCCAGCTGCTCCCATATTTCCATTATGTCTATCAAAAGCATGCCTTACTGTCGCAACACTTCTATTTTTTTTGTCTGTTAGCGTTACAACTACTACAGCAACCCCTTCTGCTCCATATCCTTCATAAACTATTTCTTCGTAGTTTACGCCTTCGAGCTCCCCAGCACCTTTTTTAATCGCTCTATTTATTGTTTCGAGTGGCATATTATTAGATTTAGCCTTTGCAACTACATCTCTAAGATGAGCGTTGATTTCTAACTTAGATCCACCATTTTTAGCTGCCATTATTATTTCTTTACCTAATTTCGTAAAAACTTTACCTCTTATAACATCAATTTTACCTTTTTTTTGTTGAATATTATGCCATTTTGAATGTCCTGACATTTGAAATCCCCCCCAACTATTTTAATGTGGAATATTCCTAACCGAGCTAATAAATAGCAGTACTTCTATGAATTGGCTACAAGTACATTACCTTCACATTATATCATAGAAATAATGCACTTTTCAAATAAATAAGAAATGTATATTTTACTTCTCTTTCTCATTTAAAAGTGTTGAATTTATAATTTCACTATCATATAATCTATGTTCTAGTTTAAAATACATTTTCTCCTTCTCTTCTTCAAACAAAGCCTTCCCTGAGCTAACCTCAGTTATTTGTGACTTTAGATTTTCCAAATTGCTATACTGACAGAGTATTTTAATTTTTACAATGTCTGTATACTCTACATCTTCTATATAAAAGTTATCTTTAGCACAGACATGTTGCACTTTTCCTAATAAATCATATTCAATTATTATTTCGAGGGAAACACCATTAACTTTCTCCACTACCCCGCCCTCTTTAACAGCTAGGGATGCACCTTTTGAATACGCTCTTGCAAGCCCCCCAGTTCCTAGAAGAATTCCTCCAAAATATCTAGTTACTACCACTACTACATCAGTTATATCACTTTTTTTTAACACTTCTAGCATTGGAATTCCTCCAGTACCTTGAGGTTCTCCATCATCACTATACCTTTGTATTTCTCTTCTTTCACCAATTATATAAGCATAAACATTGTGCCTTGCTTGTTTGTGTTTATTTTTAATTGTTTGAATAAATTCCTTAGCTTCATCTTCATTTTCAACCCTTTTTCCATGACCAATAAATATTGATTTCTTTTCTTTAAATTCAGCAATTGATTCATCTTTTATAGTAAAGTAGCTCATTTCAATTATCCCACCTACGATTAAATGTTCTAAATTAGATTTAATTTTACCCTATCTTTATATCTCTATTTGCCCCATCAGCAATAAAAAACTCTGCGCAGCATTAATTATGTATTGTTTGTCTGTGTTTTCATATATATACTTTATCTTTACAATAGCTTTTTCACTCTTTATTTTACCCAGGGACTTTATTGCATAACTTATCACTTGTGGATTTTCATCCTCAAGTGCTCTAATTAATGCTCCTTCAGCCCTTAGATCACCTAATTTTCCCATAGCTGAGACTGCCATTCGTCGCACATTTATAAATTTATGCACAGATGCCTTAATTAATATATTTAAAGAAGATTTTTCATTTAATTCCCCTAAAATCCAAACAGCAACCTCTTTGTCCCTCGGATGCATCTCCACATAATTAGTCCTTATTAACTCAATTAATTGGTTTTTATTATCTTGACTTATAGAATTTAAAAAATAGATCTTATCTTCTTTCCCTGCTTTAGCAATGCTCTTAAAAAGTTCATCAGTATCATTGCTATGCACTAAAAATCTATATTTAATTTTACCATCTATAATGTGTTTTTGTACAATGGCATTATCCAAATTTCTAATTTTACATATGGCCTCCATCGTTTTCCCCTCTAAAAACAAGAAATAGGATATTTCCTCATTAGAATATTTACTAATAGATAACCAGTCAATTTCAACTAATCCCTTTTTCAAAAACGTCGCTCCTTACCCTATAGTTATTTTTCTTTGAGTATCTCTGAGATAATCTTAATTCCTTCTTCTATTTCAGGCTTTTTTATTTCCGAAAAACTCAACCTAAAATAGTTGTTGCCTTCTTTTGCATTTTTATAAAATAGTACTCCTGGTGTAATTAAAACCTTTTTATTCATACACCTATAAAACAATTCCATTGAATTAATTTTTAGATCAGTAGCTATTTTAAAATAAAAATGAATTCCTCCTCCAGGCGTATAATAACTAGCCTTGGCGCCTAAATATTTTTCTATACATTCTAACATAAAATTATATTTATCCTTATATGCCAAATTTAGACGGCTTATGTGCTCTTTCCAAAGATCTTTATTTATATATAAATCTAAAGCACGTTGCATAAGACTAGATGTTGATATGTCTGTATTAATTTTAGAATTTTGAATATACTCCTTACATTTTTGTGGTGATATCATATATCCTAGCCTTATCCCAGGTAGAAATATCTTTGAAAAACTCTTTATATAAATAACTTTATCGTTTACGTCTAAGCTCTTAAAACTTTTATATTCCTTATTATCATATATTAGTTCAGATAAATAATCATCTTCAACTATATAAAAGTCATATATTTCTGCTAGTTCTAATATTTTTACCTTTTTCTCCAGACTATAAGTGGCGCCTGTTGGGTTCTGGAAATAACTCATTGCATAAAAGCATTTAATTCTATTCTTTTTTAATATTGCTTCAAATTGAATTAAATCAACACCATCTTCTAATATATCAACTGCAAATATATTAGCTCTTCTCCATTTAAAAACCGTCAGTGCACCACCATATGTTGGCTTTTCTACAATTACGTTGTCATGAATATTAATTATAGATTTTGAAACTATATCAATCCCCTGTTGTGCACCTGAGAGTATCAATATATCTTCACTACTTACCCTATTATTCCAAAAGAAAGTACTTATACTATTTCTAAGTCCCTCGTACCCAAGTGATTCCTTATATGCAAAAGCCTCCGTACCATCTCTATCTAATACCTCATTCAGCACATCTTTAAAGACTGTCACAGGAAAAAACTCACTACTTGTGATTTCTCCTGTAAAATCCACATAGCTTTTTAGATTTTGACTAGATATTTTTTTTAAGGTATTAGAGTATTCCTTTTTAAACTTAATGTTTGTATCTCTTCTTTTAGCATAAGTACCACTTCCCATCTTTTGATATGCATAGCCCTCAGCTTCAAGTTTTTTATAAGCGCTTACTATCGTAACCTCATTAACTTTAAGTATTTTAGCTAGTTTCCTTATTGAGAGTAATTTTTCACCATCATCAATATTATTTTCATCAATTAGCTTTTTTATATGCTTTGATATTTCTAGATATTTAGGAATTTCGTTACTAAATTTGATTTCATATCTATACATATTTTCACCTGCTTATCTGAAATGTCGTTAAACGAAATACACATTTTGCTTAATCAATATATTGTCCTTATCTATCTTAAAATCTCTACTTTCTTTTTTAATAATATCTCTTTTCCATAGTTTATTAAGAACTTCTTCCATATCTATATCAAATTCCTTAAACAAATCATCCGACATAATTTCTTCGGCACTTATAAACTTATCTTGTTCTCTCATATAGTTCAAAAGCAAATTGCAATTATCCTTAATACTTAAGTCTACACTCTGTTCTAAAAACGTCATTGTTTCTTGGATTACCTCTTTTATATTTGATTTTTCAAAAAACAATTTATCAACGCAAAGTTTAAATTCTTCATTTAAATTAAGTGCCATAGTCATAACATCCTTGCTAATCATATATCCAGATGAATTAACAAAGAGCTTTGAGTACTTTTCTATACATCTTGTTGCAGAACTGTATGAAGTATATATAGCATCACTCCATAAATATTTTTTACAGACTCCCATTTCTTTTAATAACTTACCTAAAAAACTAATCCCCCAACGTTCTCTATCAACATCAGGAAAAAGTCTACCACCGTCATACCTTACTGTTATATCCATATCTTTTGAAAATATTAACCTTGATGACGAGAAAATTCTATGCAAATATCCTCCCTTTAAATTATTAGAATAAACTTGAATAAATTTTTCCTTACTCATAAGTTTAACATGAACAGAAATGCCTTCTTCCTGCGAATATAAGTTCCTAATTTCATCATAGTTTTTATCAACAATTACGATAAAATCAATATCTGATTCTTCCCATAAATCACCTGTTACCATACTTCCAAAAACCATTACTGATAAAACAGATTCATCAATCTTCATCCTGTCAACCACACTATTAAAAGCCTTCTGATATTGTAAAATAGTTTTTATCATTCTCTTCCCCCACTAATTTTTAATATAATCTATATGTTATTCCTCTATCCTTCATTATAGCACTACATTTTTCACAATTACAAATAAACATATACTTAAAAAATAAAGAGAAACAAGTTTAATATTTATTAAACTAATTCTCTCCATTCCCCAAAAAAATTATTTTCAATCACCTTTTGATAATTTCAGCATATTATCAACTTTACATCTTAATACTTTAATTACATCTGATGATATTTCATCAACGCTGTCTGTTAATTTTAGAGCGTTCTTAATTTTTGAACTACGCCCGAAATTTGTATTTGTCAAACTAACTGCAGTAGCTGAAAAATCAAGGGATGCAAGTGATAAAGTATATAGAGTATCTAACAATGGTTTTACATCATTTTCAAAATAAGCTCTTGCTTTAAAATCCAATGGTAATCTATCTAATTCAAATTTTAAAATATTTATGTCTACAACCTTATCTGCCAATAATTTAATGCAAGAACTATTAGATGTATCCGCCGAAGTAGCTAATGACTGATCAGTATAATTCCCACTACTTATGCTCCCAATCTGTTTGTTCATATCATTTATAATTTGTTGTTGTATTTGTTGATAATTTATACGGTCTTGAATTGTTCTTTTATCTTGATCTTCTTCATTATCTGAATTCGACTTTTTTTCTCCCATATCTACTCCTACATTCTTTAATAACTGTTATAGACTAATATTAAATTATATAAGATAGATCTATATTTTATTACACTTCTAAAAATTTTTCATTAATAAACACAACTAAGTTAAAATGTATTTTTTGCATTTATTGTAAACTTCATCATCTCCTCGTACTGACATAAGTGTTCCTTCCTCGTTGTACTCTTCTGAATCAACCATTGAACCCCTATGTAAGTATGCAACCATAGCCTGATCAGTGTATGGAATAAGCACCTCAATTTTTTTAAGAGTGTATGGAAGATCTGTGCAAACATGTTTCAATAGTCCATCCAAATTCGTACCATTTTTAGCAGATATCTCTATACATTTTAATTCCTTATATTTTTCTTTGATTTTCAAAATATTTTCTGGTGAGGCTTTATCAATTTTATTTAATACTAATATCACTGGTTTATCAATTGCGTTTAATTCTGTTAATACACCTTCTACAGCCTCTATTTGAAGTTCTGCAGTTTCAGATGATACATCTACCACATGTAGCAACAAATCGGAGTATACTACCTCTTCAAGTGTTGATTTAAAAGCCTCAACTAAGTCATGAGGTAGTTTTCTAATAAAACCTACTGTGTCCGTTACTGCCGCCACTCTATTATCAGGTAATAGTAATGCTCTTGTTGTTACATCTAGTGTTGCAAAAAGCATATCTGCTTCAAACACTTTGTCCTTTATAGCAACACTTTTTAATGCTGCTACATCACACAATGCATTTCTAAGCGTTGATTTACCAGAATTAGTGTATCCTACTAAAGATACTTTTGAGATACTCTCTCGACTTCTCTTCTCCCTTTGTACACTTCTCGTTGTTCTTATTTTTGCTAATTCTTTGTTTAAATCAAAAATACCTTCTCTTATTCGTCTTTTATCAATTTCTAACTTTTTCTCCCCTGGACCTCTTGTTCCAATTCCAGCACCTGTCCTTGAAAGCATTGTTCCAAGTCCAGTTAATCTTGGTAATCTATATTTTAATTGTGCAAGCTCAACTTGTATTTTCGCTTCCCGGGTTCTTGCTCTTCGTGCAAAAATCTCTAAAATTAGCGTAGTTCTGTCTATTACCTTACACCCAAGAACTTCTTCCAAGTTTCTAACTTGAGAACCTGATAATTCATCATCAAATATAACTAGATTTGCTCTTAACGCTTGCCTTATGCTTGCTATTTCTTCAGCTTTTCCTCTACCTATATATAAAGCTGCATCTATTTTATGTCTATTTTGAAGTATAGTGTCTACAGTCTCTACATTACATGCTCTTGCAAGTTCTGTGAGTTCTACTAAATCCTCTTCACTACCTATCCCTACTAAAATAGCTCGTTCTGTATCATCTTCAATAACATCGCATGTTTTCATTAATTTTTCAATGTATTTAATTTTGTCTAAAATATCATATTCAATTACTTCATTTAAACTTATTGGACCCACTTCTTCTTCTATTAAAATACCCTTATCTATTCCACAAAAACCTATGTTGTATTTTAAATTTTCCTTTTCCGGACTTACTCCAATAGCCACTATACAATCTAATTTTAGTTTTACAAGTGCTGACATATCAAGCGCTGATAATCTAGAATTGCCATTTGGATGGGTGTGTATTATTTTAACCCCTGATAACCGTCCTTCTCTTATATCAATTATAGGCAGTTCCACAGTACTACTGTCGCCAATACCCATACTTATAATTTGGCCCTTTCTATCTATAGCTGCACTAACTTCTCTATCTAGATTTTGTGTTACCTCAACTAATATATCTACCAATTCAACAGATAAAATAGAATCTTTAGAAACGCTTAATTCACAAGCCTTTTCTAATTTATTTAAAATTGAATTTTTAACTCCATCTATATTTCCATATATCATCATATCACTCCATTCTACTAATATTTTAACTAATTTTCTTATTCTTATACTTGACAAGTTTCTTATAATTTTATACTATTGAGAGCATATTGTAAATATGTAAAGAGGGCGGGATTAACATTGGATAATAAAAAAATAAATATTCTTATATCAAAAGATCAAATTAATGAGCGAATTGAACAACTTGGTACTGAAATTTCCAAAGATTATTTGGGAAAAAAATTATATGTTCTATCATTGCTTAGAGGTAGCTTCATATATACTGCAGACCTTGTACGTCAAATCACTGTACCTACAAAAATAGGATTTATGACAACTTCGAGTTATGGGGATGACGAAGAATCAAAAGGACTCGTTAATATTGTGAATGACATACCTGACAATATCTCTGGGTTTGATGTATTAATAGTGGATGATATTGTTGATACTGGTTTAACTATGGATTTCGTTGTGAATCACGTTAGATCTTTAGGCGCTGCTAGTGTTAAAACTTGTGTTCTTTTAAATAAGATAGAAAGAAGAAAGGTTGAAATAACACCTGATTACTATTGCTTTGAGATTCCAGATCTTTTTGTAGTTGGTTATGGATTAAATTATGGAGACTACTACAGAAATATACCGTACATATTTAATTGGGAAGATTAATTTAAATGCCCTATAAATACATAAAAGTATAAAAAATAAAGTGCGCACCGCGCGCTTTATTTTTTATACTTTTGTTAATTGCTATTTCCTAGTTTAAATCCAGTTCCATTTAAATCTAATTGAACTGAAGTATTAGGTGTTTTTCCAACTATAATAGTTTCGGCAATTGGCACCTCATTTGTTACCTCAATATCATTACTTCTCAAAGGTATAATTACTCTAACCGTAGTTCTCACCTTAACATAGATCTTATGTCTTGTTTGATTTATACCCGCACTTTCAAACTCCGATGAATATTTAGTTTCTACATGTCCTATAGGCTGCATTTTGATATTAACACTAGGTCCATAATAGGATAGAATATTATTTCTTGTTATGTATCCTATTGGAACCTTAATTCCTACATCGCCCAATTTCATTAATTCCTTTTGTGACTTTAGTGCAACATCACAAGCTATTTTATTCATTTTCAAAGTATCCGCTTTCAGCATTACGATATTTCCAACAGAATCCTTATCCACCTTTATTATCTCATCATAGTTAAATTGATTTGAATATTCATCTATAATTGCCTTATTTACAATCTCTGTTGCTTTTGCTCTCATTTCTGAATCTGCGACTGCCATTACAGTTGGCATTGTAGTTTTATCAAAAATATATATGAATATTGTAAAATTAATCATAACTATGGCTATAATTATTAATATTCTACCTTTAATTTTATTATTAATATTCATTACCCCCATTTAAGGTTATACATTATTATATGTAACTCATTTAAAGTAAAGAATTCAAATAGCATTTCAAAACACAATATTTTATATTAAGTTTTATTTAAATAAATAATATAATTATATGTTATAATATTAAAAGCTAATTATAGCTAAACAACGTGAATTTTTAGATGTCATGGTAAAAATTGTTAGTTTTTATCTGCTTCATAAAAATACAAGGAGGATGCTCAATGGATAAAAAAGAAACTTCTCAGAAAAAGAAAAAAAAAGCTGAGAAGCATGTTTTTAAAAAACTTATTTTTACCATTCTAATTATAGCCTTAACAATCAGTGTAGCCATCGGTGGAGTAGTCTTAGCTATGATTAAGACGGCTCCTAGTTTAAATATTAATGAATTTTTAAAATTAGATGAAATTACTGTATTATTAGATGATTCCGGAAAACTTATGGATGAATATGTTATTTCGCAAAGAAGAATTAATGTACCTATTAGTGATGTTCCAGTTAATCTTCAGGAAGCATTTATAAGTATTGAAGATTTTAGATTTGCAACTCACCCAGGTATTGATATAAAAAGACTAGCTGGTTCTATATTTAATGATATAAAAATAAAAATAACTGGAAGTGGTCAAAGTCTTCAGGGTGCTTCAACAATAACTCAACAGCTGGTCAAATACAGAGTATTTTTAGAAGATTCTATCGAAAATAGGACTTCTATAAAAAGAAAAGTTCAAGAAATTTACTTATCACTACAAATAGAAAAAGTATTAACCAAGTCCCAAATTTTAGAGACATATATGAATACTATTTTTCTAGGTGGAAATGCTCATGGTATAGAAGCGGCGTCACAACAATATTTTAATAAATCTGTTAAAAACTTAACCTTAAAACAATCTGCTTTTATAGCTAGTGCTGCACAAAACCCTAGTGTTTCATATTCTATGGCAACTAAATCATATGATACTAAAACAGCTTTTGATTCAGCTAGAACCAAAGCGGTCTTAGCTAATATGTACAAATATAATAAAATTAGTAAAGTACAATTTGACTCAGCCATGGCTGAAAAATTAACTTTTAGTTTTTCAAAAAAAGATGCAAATAAAATGAACTATGAGTTCTTTTCAAGACCTGCACTCCTTCAAGTTACTAATGATCTAATGAAAAAATATAAGATTAGCCAAAAGGAAGCATCTTCAATGCTTATGTATGATGGTGTAAAAATTTATACAACCATGGATAGGAATATGCAAAATACATCACAAAGTTTAATTGATGCTCCTATGAACTCTTCACAAGAAAAACTACAAGCCTCATGTGTTATCATGGATTATCATACAGGTGAAGTTAAAACTATTATAGGTGGTCGTAATGTTAAAGTTCCTGGCTCTTACAACAGAGCTGCCTATGATGATAAATTTTTAAGGGCTCCTGGATCAAGTATTAAGCCCTTAACCGTATATAGTCCAGCTATTAATACAAAAATAGCTACGGCATCTACTGTTATTGAGGATTCACCCGTCTCTGCAAGTATTGGATATAACCCTAAAAATTCGCCTGATATATATCGAGGGTATTTAACTCTAAGAGATTGTTTGAAATATTCTGTTAACGTGGCAGCTGTAAAAATAGAAAATATGATTGGTATCAAGACTGGAGTTTCCTATGGTGAAAAGTTTGGATTGCAGCTAGATAACGTAGATAAGATTAGTCTGTCTGCTATGTCCCTTGGTCAATTAAATAGTGGAACTAATCCTCTTACTATGGCAGCTGCATATGGCGTTTTTGGTAATAGCGGGAATCGTACTACTCCAAGATTATATACTAAAGTAATCGATAGAACTGGTAAGGTACTGCTTGATACAAAACCTGAAACAACACCTGTTTTATCACCTCAAAGTGCTTATATCATGTACGATTTATTAAGCGGACCTGTAGGCCCAGGTGGCACTGGAACAAACGCTATTTTTAGCGACATGCCTGTTCGAGGTAAAACTGGTACTTCTTCTAATTCAAAAGATTTATGGTTTGTTGGTTTAACTCCATATTACTCTGCCGCAGTCTGGATTGGAACTGATAAAGCAGATAAAATTGAAGGATTGGGCAGTAATGATGCTGCGCAGTTATGGGGAAAAGTTATGAAATCTGCTCATACTTCTCTTCCAGTAAAGAACGTTGATATGCCTTCTGGTATATCTTCCTTGTCCGTATCAAAGGATTCAGGTAATATACCTACAGATTTAACTATTGCAGACCCAAGGGGCGATAGGGTTTACTCTGAACTGTTTATTGACGGGACTCAGCCTACAACCCTTGACAGCATACATGTTTCTGCTAAAGTCACAAGGGATGCAAGTGGTAGCTATGTTTTGGCATCAGAATATACACCAATTTGGAAAATTGAAACAAGGGTTTTTATAAAGAGGGATTATGTTCCTAATGCATATTTAGAAGACTCTGCTTTTGTATTACCAACAGCAGTTGATACCTCTTCGGGTTCCTTTTCTTCTCCTTCAGTTGTCACTCCAAATATTCCATCAACTACCCCTGAAATAACACCTCCTGTTACTACTCCTAAAACTAATGGAGGAAATAACACTACGAATGGTGGTGGTCAACTTAACCCAAATACACCTATTAACAATACTTATCCTAATCAAAATAATGACACTACTACACATAAAACAAACTAAAAAAACAACTATTAAAATATTATGTATTTTAATAGTTGTTTTTTATTTAGTTTTAGGATTAAAAATCAATGCCATTATATATCCAAAGAAAATTGCAGCAGTAATGCCGCCCGCAGTACCCTTTATACCTCCTGTAAAAGCACCTATAAGACCAAACTCATCTACTTCTTTCATTACACTCTTAGCCAAACTATATCCAAAACCCGGCAGAGGTATACTCCCCCCAGCTTTCCCATATTTGATTACTACATCATATATATTAAATGCTCCTAGTATTACACCACCCGTTACAAATACAACCAATATCCTAGCAGGAGTAAGTTTAGTTGTATCCATAAGTATTTGACCTATTACACATATAAGTCCTCCAACTATAAAAGCCATAATGTAATTATTCATTTATTCACCCCCAAACTCTATTGAAACAGCATGAGCAATTCCTGGTATTGTTTCACCCTGCAAAGTTGAAGTAGGACTTAAAAGAGCCCCTGTTGAAACTAACAGGATCCTTTTAAATTTTCCCTTCAGCATATTTTTAAGTAAATAACCTGTTGCAACTACTGCAGAACAACCGCAACCACTACCACCAGCATTAGTTCCTTGCCTCGAAGCATCAAAAATTTTCTCACCACAATCAATATAATGACCTCTCATATCGTACTTGTATTCAAGTAATAATTTTTCTGTAAACTCCTTTCCTATAATACCTAAATCTCCAGTAGCAATAACATCATAATCTGAAGGTTTTCTACCAGTATCCATAAAATGTTGTTTAATAGTATCAACGGCTGCTGGTGCCATTGCAACTCCCATATTATTCGCATCAATTATTCCATAGTCTTTAACTTTTCCAGTTGTAATATGAGTAACATAAGGGAATTTACCTTTTTTACCTAAAACCATTGAACCTGCACCAGTAACAGTCCACTGCGCTGTTGGTGGTCTCTGACTTCCCATTTCAAGTGGTAATCTAAATTGCCTTTCCGCTGAAGAAAAATGTGAGGAGGTAGCTGCTACAACATAATTAGCTAGGCCACCTTCCATTATCATTGAACCAACGCTTAAAGACTCTGCCATAGTTGAACAAGCTCCATATAGACCTATAAACGGTATGTCTAAATCTCTAGCAGCAAAACATGAAGATGATAACTGGTTTAATAAATCACCCGCTAATAAATAATTGATATCGGCTTCCTTTAACTTTGCTTTTTTTATACTTCCTGATATAGCAGTATATAAAAGACTTGTTTCAGCTTTTTCAAAACTTGCAGTTCCATTAAGATCATCTTCTATAATTTTATCGAAATACTCTTTTAATGGTCCCTGACCTTCCTTAGGACCAACTATGTTATAGGTGCCGATAATTCTAGGTTTACTTTCAATTTCTACTGTTTGAAGACCAATTCTTCTACCCATTCTGCATCACCACCTTAAAAAATAATATAAAATTCCTACAATTACAGATGAACCAATTCCATAAACTAGAACAGGTCCTGCAATAGTAAACATTTTAGCTGCAACGCCAAAAACAAAACCCTCTTTTTTAAACTCCATTGCAGGTGAAACAATTGAATTTGCAAATCCTGTAATTGGCACAACAGAACCTGCGCCCGCAAAATCACCCAACTTATCATATACACCAATACCCGTAAGTGCTGCACCTAAAAACACCATGACTATAGATACATATGTCCCTAGCTCATCCTTTGGAACACCAAATTTCGAAAAAATATCACTTATAAATTGTCCAATTACACATATTAATCCTCCAACCCAAAAGGCATTAAAACAATGTTTTAATAAATTTGGCTTTGGGATATTATTTGAATTAAGTTTATTGAATTTTTTTCTTATGGCTTTTTCTTCTACCTTCATAAAATCCTCCTTGTCACTTTTGAAAGTTATTATTGATTTGTTTTTTTATAAAAATATAATACTCTGATTCTTAATTTTAGTATTTGCATTTATATAGTTTTTAGTCAAAAAATAAGATGTAACTAAAGATAAACGGCTTCAAATCAAACTTGAAGTTATTTGTCTATAATACATCTTATTATCTTTCTAAATTAATTTTTCCCTCATTATTTTCAAAACTTTCTTTTCTATTCTTGATACCTGCACTTGGCTAATTCCCATCATTTTTGCTACCTGAATTTGTGTATTATCTTTAAAGTATCTGAGCATAATTATTTGCCTTGATTTTGCATCAAGTTTTCTAAGTGCTTCTTTGAGAGATATTTTATCTAAAACTTGGTTATCTTCTTCATATTTCTCACTTAGCTTATCAATTAACAATACTGGTGCACCATCATCTTGATGTATCGTATCAAATAAATACAACATATTGCTAGCAGACTCTAATGCATATACTATATCTTCTTTTTCTATATTACAAAAGACCGACAATTCGTCAATTGTAGGATCTCTACCCAATTTTTTGGTTAGAGTATCTTTATCATAATGCAATTGCCTTGCAGTATTTTTAACGCTCCTGCTTACTTTTATAATTCCATCATCTCTAAGAAATCTTTTAATCTCTCCCATTATCATAGGCACTGCATATGTGGAAAATTTCACATTATACTTAGTGTCAAAATTATTAATTGCTTTTACGAGCCCAATACAACCTATCTGGAAGATATCATCATATTCATATCCCCTATTTAAAAATTTTTTACTTATAGATGAAACTAATGGCAAATTCATTTCTACTAAAGTGTCTAGTGCACCAGGTTCTCCATTTCTAGCCATTTGAATAAGTTGCATATTATCTTCATAATTATAGTTGCTTTTTTTCACTATTTTTTGATCCATAATATTCCACCTAACTTAAAGGATTAAATATTTTTTTCATTATTATACTTGTTCCCCTACCTTTGTCAGACTTTACTTCCAGACTGTCCATAAAAGTCTCCATTACAGTAAAACCCATTCCAGACCTCTCCAGGTCTGGACGAGAAGTGTATAGCGGTTGCATAGCTAACTCTAAATTATCAATTCCTTTACCTGTATCATTAACTATCACTGTCAATTCCGTGCCATTAATAATTGCTTCAACAGTGATCATTTCCTCTTCACTTTCATATCCATGAATAATTGCATTAGTAACTGCTTCTGATACAGCTGTTTTAACATCGGTGATTTCATCAATTGTAGGATCTAATTGTGAAGCAAATGCTGCTATTGATACTCTTGCGAAACTTTCATTCTGCGATTTACTTAAAAATTCTATCTTAATTTTATTGTAACACATACTAATCCCCCCACTAAATATTGTTTACAGCTTGCTTTACGTCATCGTATAACATGATAATTTTAAACATTCCTGACAATTCAAATACCCTTTTTACTGAAGATTTAATATTAGTTACACCTACTTTTCCATTTCTCATATGTAACTTTTTGTATCTTCCAATAACTACACCAATACCAGAGCTATCCATAAATGTCACTTCTCCAAAATCCATAATTAATTTGTTATAACTATCTCGTTCTAACCTATCATCTATAATATTCCTAACTTCCTCAGCACTGTGGTGGTCTAATTCCCCAGACATGTAAACTATCAATTTATCTTCGCTATTTTCAAAATTTAAATGCATTCTCTTCCCCCCGAATCATTTGGAATTTAAATATTATCTTGATATCGTCTAAATAATGTATCCATATTCTATATTCGCTAACTTATAAGATAATCCTTCTTTTTTATGTAATATTTTTTCATTTCTTTATATTATACCCAATTTTGTACTTTTTAACATAATGCACATTAAATATTTTTATTATTCTAAATCTACTGCAATAAAATAAATAGTAGCCAGATAATTAGGTACTTAATTATCTGGCTACTATTATTAATCATATTTAATTATTTTGATGTGAATTTACACTTAAACCTTTTTTCAAATTCCTGTATTAACTCATTTCTAAAATCCGGGTGAGCGATATTTATTAGCGCTTTTGCTCTATTTTTTAAAGTTTTACCTTTTAATTCTGCAATACCATATTCAGTAACTATATATTGCACATCGTTTCTAAGTGTTGTAACAGCTGCTCCTTCATCAAGATTTGGTTTAATTCTCGAAACTTTTCCTTTGCATGCAGTCGATGGCATTGCGATTATGGATTTACCGTCTTTGGCCATAGATGCACCGCGAACAAAATCAACTTGACCACCAGTTCCACTAAACTGAGTTTCTCCTATCATTTCTGCATTAACTTGACCCATAAGATCTACTTGAATAGCAGAATTTACACACACCATTTTATTATTTTTAGCAATAATATAGGGATCATTTACATAATCTACAGAATACATTTCTACCATAGGGTTATTATCCACAAAATCATATAGTCTTTTGCTTCCCATTAAAAATGTCACAACAATCTTTCCCTCATGAAGGGATTTTGCCTTACCCGTAATTACACCTGCTTCAACTAGTTCCACAACTCCATCTGAAATCATTTCAGAATGAATTCCTAAGTCCTTCTTTCCTTTTAAAAACAATAAAACTGCATCTGGAATAGCACCTATTCCAAGTTGTAATGTAGAACCATCCTCAACTAAAGAAGCACAATTCTCTCCAATAGCTCTTTCAACATCCCCAATTTTAGGAGAAGTAAGTTCTATTAGTGGATGATTTGATTCTACTATATAATCAATGTCAGAAACATTTATAAAAGAGTCACCCATAGTTCTTGGCATTTCTTTATTTACTTCTGCAATTACCATTTTTGCGCATTCTGCTGCTGTCTTTGTGTAATCAACAGATAGACCAAAACTACAACAACCATGCTCATCAGGTGATGAAACTTGAATAAGTGCCACATCTACTGGTAGATAATTATTTTTAAATAGCTCAGGTATCTTAGAAAAAAAACAGGGCGTAAAATCTGCTCTTCCAGAAGCGATAGCTTCTCTTGTACTTGCACCTGCAAATAGTGCATTGTGTTTAAAATGACTTTCCATTTCTGGCTTAGTATATTCATCTTTTCCCATAGGAACCATATGCACAATTTCAACATCTTGATAGGAATCCTTATTCTTTAACATTGCCTCTATAAGAGTAACAGGTTCAGCACAAGCATGCCCTGTTGCTACCCTATTTCCAGACACTATCTTTCCAGCAGCTTGCTCTGCGGTAATAACCTTTGATTTGTAGATTTCTTGTAAATTCATAACTACACTCTCCCTAATAATCAAATTTTTGTCCATAATTTTAATTGATTTACTATTATTACTACATGTATTAATACATTTTTCATAGTTTTAGAGTATATTTTTGTGATTATTTTCACAATCTTTTTTAAAAAAAATCTCATAAAGATGTATATTATACCTTTGTGATATTTCTTGTCTTTAGTTTTGCATTAGGCTCACTCACTTCTTTATTGTTCCATTATACACCAACTTTTTTAACTTGTACATGTAAAAAAAATTATTATCAAAACAAAAATTAAGTTTTCCGCTTTAATAATATTATCTTAACATTCGCTAGTACCTACCACAATATTAAAAACTTTTGAATAAAATGAAATAGTTTACAAAACATGTTGATAAAATTATAAAAGAATAGTAGAATAGACTTATTAAAGGGAATTTAAAAAGTTATTTATTATAATAACAAAAGTTTTAATAGAAGGGAAGATGACTATGATTATTAAAAAAATTACAGAAAGTGAGTTTAAGAAATATGGACATGTTTTAGAAAATTATGATTGTTCTAAATTAATTGAAAAAATGAAAACGACACCATTAACAAATGATGTCGTCTATGAGCCATCAATTAAAGAATTAGAAGATTTAGAAATAGCGCAAGACTTAAAAATAAGAGAATTTGGTGAATTACCAATTCAAATAGGATATTGTAATGGTAATAATTATTTACTAAACGCTGTGGAATACCATCGTTCATCTGAAATAAATGTTGCAGTTACTGATTTTATTTTACTTCTAGGTTGTATTCAAGATGTTGAAAAAGATTATTCATATGATACTTCAAATATAGAAGCCTTTTTAGTTCCGGCTGGTACAATCCTTGAGGTTTATGCAACTACACTTCATTATGCACCTTGTAATGCAAATGAAAATGGCTTTAAATGTGTGGTTGTACTACCTAGGGATACTAATTTGCCACTCGAAAATAAAATTAATAAATCTGGTGAAGATGTTTTACTCTTTGCTAGAAACAAATGGTTAATTGGTCACAAAGATACTGATTTAGGAACTCAAGGAGCATTTATAGGCTTAAAAGGTAAAAATATTTCAATAAAGTAAAAAAGTATAAAAATAACTATTAATAATAAAATAATCGGAGGAATGAAAAATGAAAAATTTACCACAATTAAAATTAGGAATTGTTGCAGTAAGCAGAGATTGCTTCCCAATGGAGTTATCTGAGAGCCGTAGAAAAGCAGTAGTAGAAAATTTCAAAAAATCTAACGTTGATATATTTGAATGTTTAACTACTGTGGAAAATGAAACACATATGTTAAAAGCATTAAAAGAAGTTAAAGAAGCTGGTGTAAATGCCTTAGTAGTATACCTTGGAAATTTCGGTCCCGAAACTTCAGAAACCCTACTTGCAAAACAATTTGGTGGACCAGTAATGTTTGCTGCTGCTTCTGAGGAAAGTGGTGATAATTTAATGAATGGACGTGGAGATGCTTATTGTGGAATGTTAAATGCAAGTTACAATTTAGCACTACGTAATATAAAGGCATTCATTCCTGAATATCCTGTTGGAACAGCTAGTGAAGTTGCTGATATGATTTCAGAATTCGTACCTGTTGCTACTACATTACTAGGCCTCGACAATTTGAAAATAATATCTTTCGGGCCTCGTCCACAAGATTTTTTAGCATGTAATGCACCAATAAAACAGCTATATAATCTAGGAGTTGAAATAGAAGAGAATTCAGAACTTGATTTATATGCAGCCTACAATGAACATGCAAATGATTCAAGAATTCCAGAAGTAATAGCTAGTATGGAAAAAGAATTAGGTAAAGGTAATAAAATGCCTGGTATACTGCCAAAGCTTGCACAATATGAAATAACACTACTTGATTGGATGGAGGAGCATAAAGGTTCAAGAAAATTTGTTGTTTTTGCAAATAAATGCTGGCCATCATTCCAAACACAATTTGGATTTGTACCTTGTTATGTAAATAGTAGGTTAACTGCAATGGGAGTCCCTGTGTCATGTGAAGTTGATATTTATGGTGCATTAAGTGAATATATAGGAACCTGCATAAGCCAAGATGTTGTAACATTACTAGATATTAATAATACAGTACCAAATGATATGTATGAATCAGAAATTAAAGATAAATTTGATTATACATTAAAGGATACATTTATGGGATTCCACTGTGGTAACACAGCAGCTTGTAAATTAACAAGTGGTACTATGAAATTCCAAAAAATTATGGCAAGATCCCTTGAACCTAATGTAGAACCAAACATAACTCGTGGAACACTTGAAGGAGATATTATTCCAGGCGAAATAACTTTCTTCCGTTTACAAAGCAATGCAGAATCAGAATTAACAGCATATGTAGCAGAGGGTGAAGTATTACCAGTTTCAACTCGATCATTTGGATCTATTGGTGTTTTTGCAATTCCTGAGATGGCAAGATTCTATCGTAATGTGTTAATCGAAAAGAGATATCCACATCATGGTGCAGTTGCATTTGGCCATTATGGAAAAGCAATGTACAATTTGTTTAGATACTTAGGCGTTAAAGAATTATCATTTAATCAACCAAAAGGAATGCTTTACAAATCAGAGAATCCATTCAAATAAAAAAAGCTTGAACATTATAACCTGTTAATAACAACTTATACAAATGGCTGTAGATAATTTATCTACAGCCATTTTAAAATCCAAATAATAATTATTAATTTTATGCTTTAGTGCTTACCTTTGAAATTGCATTTTCAAGTATATCGAGTCCTGCATTTAATTGTTCATCCGTAATACATAAAGGCATTAAGCAACGAAGGGTGTTTCCTCTAACGCCACAATTTAATATGACTAAGCCATTATCATTGCAATTTTTAATTATTGCTTTTACTTCTTTTGAAGCTGGTTCTTTTGTTACTCTATCAGTAACAAACTCAACACCCATCATTGCCCCAAGGCCTCGAACATCTCCAATAATTTTATATTTTTCTTTCATTTTATTAAATCTATCCATAGCTATTTCTGCAATATGGTTTGATTTAGCAGCATAATTATCTCTTTCCATAATTTCAATAACTTTCAAAGCTGAAACACATGCTATTGGGTTTCCAGCATAAGTCCCACCAATTCCACCAGCTTGAGAAGCATCCATAATTTCAGCTCTACCTGTTACTGCACTGATTGGCATTCCAGCTCCAAGTGATTTTGCAGAAGTTATTATGTCAGCATATAATCCATTGTCTGCCCAGTATTCACTAGCAAACATTCTACCAGTTCTGCAGTATCCTGATTGTACTTCGTCACATACTAATAATATACCATTCTCATCACATATACGTCTTAGCTCTCTTACATATTCCATAGGTGTTGGAAGAAATCCACCCTCGCCTTGAAGCGGCTCAATAACTACTGCTGCAACGTCTTCTACATTTATTTTTTCTAAGAAAAAATTCTTTAATTTTTCAATGTAGTACTTCATTGCATCTTCCTTAGGTATTCCAGCTGGACGACGATAAATATAAGGAAATTCTGCTTGATGAACTCCTGGAGCAAAAGGTCCAAAGCCAAGTTTATATGGTTTTATTGTACTTGTCATTGCCATAGTTAAACTTGTTCTTCCATGAAACCCACCTGTAAATGTAACTATTTCTGTTCTTTTTGTATATTTACGGGCAATTTTCACAGCATTTTCAAGAGCTTCAGATCCACTATTTACGAACATTGTTTTTTTCTTGAAATTCCCCGGAATAATACTATTTAACTTTTCAGCTAAACGTACATAAGATTCATACTGTACTACATTTATACTTGAATGAAAAAATTTTGAAACTTGTTCTTTTACAACTTCAATAACTTCTGGATTAGAATATCCTATATTTAAAACCCCAATTCCACCAACAAAATCCAACATGATATTTCCATCTACATCTTCAAACATTGCACCTTCTCCTCTTTCAATAAAAGTAGGTACTCCGGATGATACTCCAACTGGAACATTTTCTTGTCTAAGTTTTATTAATTCCTTTGCTTTTGGTCCCGGTATTGTTGTTATTATTTTAGGTAAACTAGTTCTTAATTCGGTCATAATAAATTCCTCCTCGATTATATTAATAATCTAATATTTGTATTTCTAACTTTATATATAGTTTTTCATTAACAACTTCATTGTGTAAACACTTTGTGTTCCATTATTTAAATAACTATTGTTCTATTTTTATTTTACTTTCTACATTAGTCGTTATTATATCATTGCTGCCAGCTGCCATCTCTGGTGGGCTTACTTTAAACCCTTTAGTAAGAAATATTAAATAGATAAAACCGCATGTGGCCCAGATGCATCCTAAAGTCAAAGCAGCTTTGTCTAAGTTCGTAAGAAGCAAAAAACAAAAACTTGCACCAATCATTGGAAAAATCAAAAACAGAATAGTATCTTTAAATGACCGTCTCTTTTCCTTGATGAAATAATGGACAATCACTGAAATATTCACAAATGCAAATGCCGTGAAAGCTCCAAAGTTAATAAAGGATGTAGATGTGGCAACAGTAAGTTTAAGAGCAAGCAATGCAATCACTCCTGTGATGATGATATTATTAATTGGAGTATTAAATTTGTTGCTCAGTACTCCAAATATTTTTTTAGGTAATACGTTATCCCTCCCCATTGCATACATAAGTCGGGCACCACTTGCTTGGGCTGAAATACCCGAGGCAAACTGCGCGATAATCATGCCGATTAGGAAAATGGTACCGAATATAGGTGGTGCAACTTGTTTAGCAATCTCAAATGCAGCATTACCTGCATCTTTATAAACATAACCTGGGTGAGCCATATGGGTAGTATAAGTTGCCACTATGAAAATCAACCCACCAATCACTGTTGTAAGTATGATAGCACGTGGAATATTTTTTAATGGATCCACTGCTTCCTCAACGAAAGTAGAAACGGCGTCAAATCCAAGAAATGAATAACAAGCAATAGATGCACCGGCCATCACAAAGCCAAACGGAACATGTTTGTTGTAAAAAGGACTTATCGATAACATAGTTCCTGTACCAATACCATGCATAACAGCTTTAACGCTAAAAGCAATAAAAGCGCCAATTACTAGAAGTTGCAGTAATACCATGACAACATTGACTTGTGCGCCAATCTTGATACCGATGATGTTGATTGAGGTAGTGACGAAAATAAATCCTAAAACAAACGCCCATGATGGAATACTTGGGAAAGCAGCGTTAAAATAAGAAGCACCAATTAGCCAGATTGCCATTGGGATGAAGACATAATCAAGCATAACTGCCCACCCTACCATGAATCCCAGATGCGGGCTAATTGCTTTTCCAGTATATGTATAAGCTGATCCCGCTACAGGAAAGGCCTTTACCATATGGCAATAACTGAGAGCGGTAAAAAACATAGCCACTAAGGATGCAAGATAAGCTCCTGCTTCGACGCCATGAGTTGTTTCAGAAATAACACCATATATTCCATATACAATCATTGGCGCCAAATATGCCAGCCCAAATAAAGTTAAGTGATGTAATTTTAAAGTACGTTTAAATACCTGCTGACCACCTTGATTTTCCATTGAAATCTACCTCCTAAAAATATGTTTCCTAATATAAATTTGTATATATCTCAATCATTTCTTCTCTTGATAATGCTACATAATTATTTACTAACAATCTTTGTTGCGACTCTATAACGCTATCAGTAAACAATTCTATTTCTTCTTTCTTCATTCCAAATTCTTTTAATGGCTTTTTCATCAATAATTTATTTAACACATTTTCAATTTCTTTATAAACATCCTCACCATGACTAAGACCTAATACATCTGCCAAAAGAGTATTTATTTCCTTTATCTTTCCATTTGGATTCTTTTTACTGTACATTTTAAAAACTTCAGTAAATAGTTCATAGTTTGCCTCTCCGTGTGCTACATGATAAACTCCACCTAATGGATAAGACATAGCATGAACTGCTCCAACTCCAGCATTTGCAAAAGCAATTCCAGCATAGTTACTGGCGGTTGAAAATTCCTTTAATAGATTCTGACGATGATCCTCACCTTTTTCTATAATTTCCATGTAACCCTTCATAATCATTTCTATAGCTTTAACTGAAAATATCTCTGTGTATACACTAGCCTTAGGAGATACAAAAGATTCAATAGCATGAATTAATGCATCTATGGAGCTAGCAACAAAAAATTTAAAAGGCAATCCCTTAATTAACTCTGGAATAAGCACTGCTTGGTTTGCAAATAACTCATCAGTCGCAAGTCCCATTTTTGTATGTTTTGATTTTATTTCTGCAATTGAGATATTAGTTACTTCGCTCCCAGTTCCGCAAGTCGTAGGGATAATTATTAATTCCTTATCCCTTATAAAAGGTACTTTTTTCTCGAACAAATCAAGACAATTTTTTACATCCTTAAAAACCATTAATTTAGAAATATCTATAACAGTTCCGCCCCCTATACCAACAATTCTTTTGATGTTTTTATTAGGCATCGCTGCAATAATGTTGTTAATCATCTCGTCAGAAGGTTCACCAACACCATATTTTTCTTGAAAAATAAAGTCTGCTTTTAAATTCAAATATTTCATAAATGGTTCATAAATAAATTCTTGAGTTAATACTAAGTCACCTTCACCAATTTTAAACTCATCTGCAAAATCTTTAAAATTATTAAAACTATGAATCTGAGGTACTAATTGAAAGTTTTTCATAACATCCTACCTTTCTTTTCTTCATATTTGTTCTGATTGAAATTCTTATCATTTCTGCCAGTAGTAATTGTTGAACCTTCATCTAACAAAGTTACATTTTCAGAAATATACTTACATATGTAGCAATACTTATGCCAAAGTTAAAATAAAATAATATTTTCTGAAATTATTGACTCGTTAGCACTTTTTACGTTTCTTTTAATTAAATATTCTGAATATTATATGCATGTAAATTTCACAAAAAAAATAATATATGTGTCATAAAAGAAACAAATCTTGACAATTTAAATTAGCGAATCACTTAAACCCTTGCACTATATAAGTGTTACACCCTATATTTATTGTTGTTGCATATCTGGAACGTGTTTCATTTTTGAAACATGTTCTTAAAAATACTTTTTATGGTGTATGAATAACGTCATTAATTTAAATATTCATAATATCATTATTATATTTTAATTAAAGTCTGTTAAATTAAAATTAAAAAAATGACTCATGCTTGTGCATTGGTCATTTTTTCAGGTGTAAATTGCACTAATTTAAAGTTATCCATTCATTAATTTGTTTATAATATACTTTTATTCCGATAATTGCGATTTATCTTCAAATATATATGTGTCCATTTATTGAATCCATTGATTTTCTACCATGTTTATATCTATCACATACAACAACTTGCATTGCTGCCCAAAGCGGCCCACACATTGTTAAATCAGGTCCGGTTATTGACATTATCATATTACGTAATCCAAATATCATGTGAGATCTATTAGGGTTATAATCTATTAATTCATCTGGCCTTGATGGTGCTGCATCTTCTAGAAATGCTTGTGCCTGAATCATCTCACCAAATAGTATGATATAGGCTGAAAAAACCATTGGAAGAGCTTTTATAAACATAATAGCCGGCGGAAAACCTATTGACCAGAACGTCCATTTACTCCAGAGTTCTCCAAATGCTGATTGTGAAAATCCCCATTGAATATGTGGCCATAAAGTTCCGCCTACAATAGGTCCACCTTTACCATCTTCTCTTTTTAAACTTATATTATTTCCCCCCCTAAATTCGATTTAAAATTTAATTTAAAACTTATTTTCAAGTTGAACTTAATTTATTAGCTTATCTTTATTATTTCATTGTATACTTTAGAATTTAGCATTGAATCTTTTTTCCCATTCTTTAATGAGTGAAGGTCTAAAGTTTGGATGAGAAATATTGATTAATGCTCTACCTCTATTTTTTAGATTCTTGCCCTTAAGCTTTGCTATTCCATATTCTGTTACTATATAATTCACATCATTCCTACCAGTGGTAACTGCTGACCCCTCGTCTAAGAATGGTACAATTTTAGAGATTTTCCCTCTAGCTGCTGTAGATGACATAGCCATAATAGATTTACCATCGGGACACATATTTGAACCTCGTACAAAATCCACCTGACCGCCAACACCACTTATCTGTTTTAAACCAATACTTTCTGAAGCTACTTGACCCATTAAATCCACTTGCACACAAGAATTTATTGATATCATTTTTGTATTTTTCATAATAACAATAGGGTCATTTACATAATCTACAGGATACATTTCAACCATTGGATTATTATTAACAAAATCATATAGTCTTTGAGTTCCCATCAAAAATGTAACAATAATTTTTCCACTATGAATAGTTTTAGATTTACCAGTAATTACACCTGCTTCAACTAATTCCACAACTCCATCTGAAATCATCTCTGAATGAATACCAAGATTCTTCTTTTGTTTTAAAAATAACAATACTGCATCTGGTATAGCACCTATTCCAAGTTGAAGTGTAGATCCATCCTCAACTAAAGATGCGCAATGTTCACCAATAGCTTTCTCGATATCTCCTATTTTAGGAGGATTTAGCTCAATTACTTGATGATCAAATTCTACAATGTAATCTATATTAGAAACGTGTATAAAGCAATCACCCATTGTTCTTGGCATTTTATTGTTTACTTCTGCAATTACTAGTTTTGCACATTCTGCTGCTGGCTTTGTATAATCATTAGATACACCATAACTACAAAAACCGTGTTCATCGGGCGACGTTACTTGAATAAGTGCTACATCTATTGGTAACTCTTCTTTAAAAAGACTCGGAACTTCGCTGAAATAGCAAGGTGTAAAATCTGCTCTTCCTGAACTTACTGCCTCCCTTGTACTTCCGCCTACAAATAGTGAGTTATGCCTAAAATGGCTTTCCATACCTGGTTGTGCGTATTCACTTTTACTCATCGCTACCATGTGAACGATTTCAACATTTTCATAATCATTACAGTTTGCTACCATAGCATCTATAACTGCAGTTGGTTCACCAACTGCATGGCCTATTACTACCCTGTCGCCAGACTTTATTTTCACTGCTGCTTGCTTTGCAGTAATAATTTTTGATTTGTAAATTTTTTCTAAATTCATATGTCCCACTCCCCCCTAGACAAAACATTTATTTTATCTATAACCTTCAATAACTTACTATCGTCGTTTCCACTAGTTATACATATTTTTTCGTATTTAACTTCAATATTCTTATGACTCGCACAAGCACGACTACATCCGCATAAAATAATCACTATGTCGTAAAAAATTCCTTGTTTTATCGTTTCAATATTATGACTTATACCAATCTTTTTCTTTATTCTTAGTACAACATCTATTCTCTCATAGGTTGGATTACATCCTCCACAATATTTAATTCCAATTTTCATTATTTCCCTCTATTGCGTTCATTTAGAAATTTCCTTGCCTGATTTAATAGCTCTTCACTTACCTCATTTCTTAAAATTACCTTTTTAATACATGGTATATTTTTTTTAAGTGCAACTTCAACTACGTCCTCAACTGTATATTTTGCAGAAAGACATCCTTTGCATTGCCCCATAAGCTTAACTTCAACTATCCCATCATTGTAACTAATAAGTTCGATATTTCCATAATGCTCTGCTAACTTGGGTCTAACATTAAACTCAAGAATTTTTTCAATCTCTGAATACATAACTTCATTAGCGCCCACTTTGTCTTTAGAAACCATTGCGTCACTCCATTCTTTAAAAATATGTGCGAGAGTTCCTCCCACACATGTTTATAAATTTATTCTTTTATCCTAGCAATAACTTTTGCTAAGGCTTTTTTACGAGGTAAATTCCCTTGTCTTGCTATCATTATTCTTTGAGCCTGTGGTGAACCTGCACCATGCATTGATTCCGTTCTATAACCAACTGCAGCAGTTCCAAGCGACATGTTTTCTATTAATCTTAATATTCTCATTCTATTTTCAGTTGAAACTGATGCAACACCTTTTAAATATTTTTCACAATAAGGTCCAACAATTGGATCTTTAAAATCTTTGTCTGAAGGCATAGTTACCATAAGTCCCCCTGCTATATCCTCTGCAAGTCTTACTATTTCATATGGGAATCTTGTAACATTTTGTTTACAGACATTGGCAAGTAATAAGTCTATTATAAAGTTACCTGATTCAGTTTTATGACCTTCTGCAGAACATGCAATTCCACAAGCGTATAGTGTCTCATTTAAGTGGGTCATTTCTATTAATTTATCTTTGATATGTGTTACTTTGGCAGTTCCATTATACTCTGCAGCTACAGCAGCAGCACCAATAAGCACATCTCCTACGCCAACTTTACATCCACCATAGCTTTGTCTATGATATCCTGCAAATCTTTCAACAAGCATACCTGCAAATTCAGTTTCTCCATTTAAGAATATTCTCTCATTTGGTACAAAAACATTGTCAAATATGGTTAATGCTTCTACTCCACCATAATTGTAATTTCCAACATCAATGTCTGCACCTTCTTCACTTTTCCTTGTATCACAAGATTGACGCCCAAGAATCATAAAAATACCTTTTGTATCTGTTGGAACTGAAAATGATACTGCATAGTCCTTATCCTCTGGTCTCATAGCCTGCGTTGGCATAACTAAAACTTCATGTGAATTACATATACCAGTTTGATGAGCCTTTGCACCACGAACAACAATACCATCTGGTCTTCTTTCAACTACTCTAAGATACATATCTGGATCTTCTTGTTTTGATGGTGATAAACCTCTATCACCCTTAGGATCCGTCATTGCTCCATCTACTATTAAATCATTTTCCTGAACATATGTTAAAAACTTTACAAAATTTTCATGATACTTTGTTCCATGAGCTTTATCAAGTTCAAAAGTAGTACTATATTCAGAGTTAAAAGCATCCATTCCAACACATCTTTGGAAACATGAAGCAGTTTTTTGTCCACACAGTCTTTGCATTTTAACTTTTTTAATTAAGTCGTCAGTACTTTGATGAAGAGTAGAAAATCTATTAATCTTTTTTCCTGTAATACTCGAAGTAGTAGTCATCAAATCCTCATATTCAGGCAATTGTGCCAAATCATAAGTCATTTTTACTGAGTTCATTGAAGGACGAATTATTGGGTTGTCTACTACGTTATCTACTTTTTCTCCAAACATATAAACTTTCAAATTCAATTTTCTAAGACTTTCTACGTATTGTTCTCCTGTCATTAATCCCATTATAAATCATTCCTTTCACAATTATATTTTATGTAACTTTATATATTTACACTTATATACTTAGCAATACCCGTGCCAAAGTTATGGTTATATGATTTTTTTTTAATAGTATGATTTAAGCACATTTTGATAATTTAATATGCTATTTTAACTATTTGTTATGATTATTCCTATAATTATATTTATAAAAAATAAGATGTGTCTCATAAACGAAACACATCTTAACATTTTAATTGGAATTATTGTAAACGCTCCCAAAGTTTATGCCATGGCACATTATATTTATTATTGTTGCATTTATGGTACATGTTTCATTTTTAAAACATATCTTTTTCTAAATATCTTTTACGCTTTCTAAAAAAAGTAGAAGAATTAATGCCAAGCATTTTAGCAGCATCTCGAACATTGCCTGCATTATTAAAAGCATTATTAATAAGTTTAGCTTCTACCTTTTCTACTGCTTCTTTTAAATTACAAATATCATCACCATTAATATTTGTTTCAATAGAATCAGGAAAATTTTTAATTGACAGATCGTTTTTGAATATTTTATCACTGCTACTCATTACTATAACCCTCTCTACAATATTTTTAAGTTCGCGAACATTGCCAGGCCAACTGTAATTGTAAAGTGTATTCAATGCCTCAATAGTAAATGTTTTCTTAAACTTATATTTCTTATTTAATTTAGATAAGAAGTATTGGACTAAAGGAATAATATCACCTCTCCTTTCTCTTAGTGGTGGTACGACAAGCGGGACAACGTTTAAACGATAGTATAAATCAGCTCTAAAAGTCTTATCCTTAGTCATTTCTTCTAAATCTCTATTTGTAGCAGCTAATACTCTTACGTCAATCTTTATTGATTTTACTGCTCCAACTCTTTCAACTTCGCCCTCCTGAAGCACGTTAAGTAGTTTAACCTGTATATCTAAAGGAAGTTCTCCAATTTCATCTAAAAAAACTGTACCTCCATCTGCCACTTCAAAAAGTCCCATTTTCCCTTCCTTATTAGCTCCTGTAAATGCCCCTTTGACATACCCAAAAAGCTCAGATTCTATAAGATTACTAGGAATTGCTCCACAGTTAATTTTAATAAAGTTTTTACTCTTTCTCAAACTATTTTTATATACAAATTTAGCTATTTCCTCTTTCCCAACTCCAGTTTCACCTAATATTAAAACAGTAGTATCCACACTAGCTACCCTTTTAGCCACCTCAAGCAAATCAATCATCACTGTATCCTTAGCAATTATGTCAGCTAAATTTAGATATTGAATTCGCATAGCTTCTATCTCAGAATGGTATTTTTCTGTTAATTTCATATTTTTAACCAACTCATCTTGTAACTCATATAGTTCTGTTATATCCCGTACATTTGTAACTACCATACTTATATTACCTTTATCATTAAATATAGGGCTACTTGAAACCAGCACCTTTTTACCTGTATTAAATTCTTGCTCAATTGTATTAGATTTTCTATTTTTTAATACCATAAGTGTAGCTGACTTAGATATATAGCCCTCTTTTTCTAGTTCAAACATATTTCTATTAATCATATCTTTTCTTTGTAACCCTGTTATGTTTTCATAAGATTTATTAATCTTTAATGTATTAGCCTTACCATCGGTTATATAGATACCATCAAATGATGCTTCAATAACTGCATCCAATTCAATGCAATTGAGCTCTCCAATGCCACATTCATTATTGCAGTTTAATCTTTGCTTAAGATCATTTATTTTTTCTAATGAATTAGCAAACCGATGCTTATAAATATTATTCACATTGAAATATCCAACAAATTTACCATCTGAATTTGTAACTGCCATATAACCTTCCGCTTTATCAATGCAGTCTGATATTTTAGAATCTTCATTTATAATATTTGTTGTACACCTTAAAAGGTATTTTACATATGTATCAGGGCTTGTACCGTTAATAAAATTATTAATTATATCATTTTTCGTTATAACGCCAACTAAGGTCTCTTTTTTATCTAATATAGGTATTACTTCTACTTCATTATTATTAAATAACTGCGCTGCCTCATAAAAAGTATTATTTTCTTTTAGTTTGAAATTACTTTTCGTCATAATATCCTTTACTTTCAAAAAAAACACCTCTCAATTTATAATAAATTAAACCATGCATTATTATACATTACATAGTTCAATTTTATTATATCAGAAAAGGTGAGCTTATATTAAGCTTTCATAAATTGTACAATTATTTCTTACATATTAAAATTAATGTTGTTATATCATTCCCTTTATACTAAGTGAACACCATCTAACTAATTCACTCATTATTAAGCTTCCATCCCAAGGAGAATCATAGAAGTTCATGTACCCAATTTTCACAACTCTATCTACTCCAAATGTTGTTACCCTATCCGTAAATTCTAAAACCTTTTCCTTATTCTTAGAAGCTATTCCTATAGTTTGTATATTTTTAGTAATTAAAGGGCATACATCAAATATATCCTCCACCTCTTTTATAAATATAGTTCGCCCCGTAATTGGCTCCTCAAGCTTTATTTCACTATCAATTAATATTGTATATTTAAGCCCCTTACTTATATAAGCTAGCTTATCAAGGCCTAATAAATATTCTCCTCTTTTGTTAATTATCTTAGCAACAATAGCCTCCTCTAAATCTAAATTTGTATATCTTTTAGTTATTTTTTCAAACTTTAAACTTAACATTTGAGCTACATCTTTTACATGTAATTTACTTTTCTCTATAAATAACACTTGAGGCGAAGAACATCCCTTTTGACCAAAAACAATTGTATCTGTAACCAAATTCTCTAAGTATTCTTCTAAATCATTACTCTCAATTGCTGATTTATCAAAAACAGCAAATGAATACTTAGGGCCAAAAATCAAATCCTTACAAGTAGTTTTTTTTGGCAACAGGCAAATAATATCTACTGCTGTTTTATTTCCCCAAACTATCCTAACATCAGCTTTTAAGGACATCAAAGAATTAAGATTTCTATCAAAACTATCAAAATAAATAAGGGCAATATTCTTAAGTAAAATATTTGAAGAATATGTTTGCCCTTCATATTCAACATTTATATTTGCTAAAATTATTAATAAATTATATACAACACTTACACTTTTCTTAGATACTCGAAGAATATTGGCATTTTTACATAATATGCTTTGCATAACGGAATAAATTCCAAGTGTAGGCACATTCCCAGCCATCCAATGACATACTATACCTCTGGGTTGTGCTTTAATGTATTTTTCATCATCTATCTGTACGAATTTATTTAAGTATTCGATATTTTCTAAGTTAAGTTTTAACTGTTTTTCAATATTTATCTTCTTCAAATAGAAACATAAAAATGAAACGCCTTCCATTCTTAATATTTCTTTGTTTTTCGCAATTTTTTTACTATACTCATTAATTATAAGTATTATAGCTTCTACTGGAATTTTATGAATTTCCGAAAGATTGTTATTTAAGTAGGTTTCCATTTCGTTAAAATCTTTAAAACTCAAACCATTCTCATTAAATTCACCATTTAGCTCATAACAATTTATCATCTTCCTACCTCTCTCTGTGCAAAAGTATCTCCACATCCTCTAACTTCAGCTTTGTCTATTCGCGACTTAAATTTAAAATACTTGCCATGTCTACCACATGGGCAATCATCTATGCCTATAAACTTGCCAACATCTTCAGTTAGGATGGCTTGTGATGGATAACTAGTACCTAAAATACTCATAACCTCTATAATCCCAATTTGTCCTAATTTCACTTCTTCTAATGTTTGTATATCCCTTATAATAATCTCTGCAAAATTAGGGACATGTTTATACCCATATTCACAATCAATAAAAACTACTCCTAACTGCTCCACCATTCCATAAAAATCTATTATATTAGAGACTTTAGTATTAAATAACTGTGCAGCAGTCTCTGAAAATACTTTTTTCTCTACCTTTTCAGATATTAATTTTTTCCATCCACCACTATGTAGCAGCTTCATATTTGGCATATTTAATTGTATTTGTTCCTGTTTTAAAACTTTTAAAAATTTAGACCATAATATATAAGTAAATCCATAAACTATAATTTTCTCGCCCTTATGCTTTCGCTCAAATGTACGTAGTCTATCTATATTTACCCTAAGTTCATCATTCTCTTTATCCATTACATAACAAATCTCACTCGCAAAAGCGCTTACTCCTCTTATCGCTGCCCCACGTGCAGTCATGCTATCCCCTTTTTTGTTGCTATCTTCATCATCTATGATAAGCATTGGTCTTCTTTTGGAACCTAAAAAATTTGATAATGTACTTATTAACCCTTGTGTTTGCCTTATTGAAGTTTTTTTATCTAAATATATTTTACTAGGAATTCCTGTGGTTGTAGCACTAGAAAGCAACACTCTTGCTACTTTCCCAACCTCGCAAACTCTAAGATCAAAAGATTTAAACATATTTACAGGTATGTATGGAACCTCTTCTAATGTTTTAATACTATTTATATCTACACTTAATTTTTCATACATAGATTTTATGTTTATATTCTCCATATTATTATCTAGCTGAGATAATATTGTTTTTAAAAGCAGCTTTTCCTTATCTTTCTGATTTAAATTAAACTGTTCACCAAGCACTAGCTCATCTATAATTTCCACAATCCCCAATTTCATCACCCTCTTATTGTTACTTAAGTTGTTTAATTAACACCTTACCTGAAGAATTTTTAGGAAGAGTGCTTAAAAACTCTATATATCTTGGCGTTTTATATGATGGCAATTGCTTTTTACAAAAATCTAAAATATATTTAAAATCTACAAATGGTTTATCCGCGACTAATACTACAAAGGCTTTTGCCGCCTCTCCTAAAATATCATCTAAAACTCCAATAACAACGCATTCTACTACTTCTGGAATTTGTAATATTACATCCTCTATTTCTTTAGGACTTATTCTAATTCCACCACTTTTAATAATATTTTTTTCCCTTGCCACTATATATATATATCCCTCATCATCTACCTTAGCCACATCTCCTGTATACAACTTACCTTTTATTAATACTTTGTCAGTTGCCTGCTTATCATTAAAGTATCCCTTCATTATATTGTCGCCTTGAGCTACAACCTCTCCTATTTCTCCAACTTTTACTTTCTTTCCTTCGCTATTTAAGACTTGGAGCTGCGTTCCTTTAATGCCTCTTCCTATTGAATTCATCTTTTCCTTAATTAAATAGGGTGGTAAATAAGATAACCTTGCTGTAGCCTCAGTTTGACCATACATTATAAATATATCCACAACCCCCAAAATATCTATAAGTTGTTTTATAAATATCTCTGGTAGCTTTCCACCTGCTTGAGTTATATACCTTAATGTTGGAAACTTAGTATTCTTCATATCAGTCATTCTAAGCAATATTTGATAAGTACTAGGAACACCTGAAAACCCTGTACAATTATACTTATTTATATCCTCAATAACTGTTTGTGGAAACATAAATTTATTATTAATTACAAGACTTCCCCCTACTCTAAAATGAGTATGTAAAATTGAAGTACCATAACAATAATAAAAAGGAAGTACCGTTTCCACTCTATCTTTATTTGTAAGTTTCAAGTATTCTATTATAGAATTTGTATTGTATATAAGATTATAATGGGTAAGCATTACGCCCTTAGGATTACCTGTAGACCCAGAAGTAAACAATATTACAGCTACATCTTCTTTTATGTTTATATTATCCGTATTGTTATTTTCCTCATAACAAATTATATTAAGATCACTTTTATCTGTATAAATTTCAACATCTTTATAATTAAGTGACCTTATTTTTTCACTGAATTTGTTTTGAGTAAAAATCACCTTAATATTTAGAGAGTCAATAATATACTTTATCTCATTACTACTTAAAGCTGGATTAATAGGAACACATATAGCTCCACTTTTAATTATCCCAAAGTAGTTTTCAATGAAAAAGTTAGAATTTTCAGAAACTAAAAGTACAGCATTCTTTTTAGATAAATTCTTGTTTATTAAGAAAGAAGCTTTTTTTTTACATTTTCATAAATTTCTTTATAGCTAATCTCATCTTTAAATATGACAGCTGTTTTATTAATTTTTGATGAATTCTCGAAAATATAATCTGTAAAGGTCATATCTCAACACCATACTTGCCAACTATTTTCTTAATGTCACCTATAGTATACATTCTAGAAATATCCACCACATTTAAAGCTATATCAAAAACTTCTTCCAAATTAGTTATAAGTTCTACATGTCCAATAGAATCCCAACCTTCAATCTCATCAGGTCCCATATCATCATTTATATCCTCATTTTTTTTTATATCAAATACATCACGTAACACCTTGTTTAGTTTTTCTAAATTGCTCATAATAATTCCTCCTAAATATTAATCTTTTATTATATATAAAGCAATATTCATGCCAAAAGAGATTATACTTCTCCAAGTATAATCTCTTTTTCTTCTTCACTAAGGTGAAAGTAATCATATAAATAATTTTCATCTTTGCCCTTATACTCCATCATGGTTGGAATGCATAATTTCATTAAGTTATTTGGATAATACTCATATGCATCCTCACCAAGTTTTTTCGCAAAGGTCTTAAAATAGAATTCGTATATTTTACTATTTAATATGTATAATAAGAAATCATAAGTAACCGCAGCATCTTCTTTTAATGTAAGTGCATATACATCTGCACTAAAATAACTTCCCGTATCAAGAGCAAATCTGTTACTACTGGCTTTAAATGGGAAAACTATCTTTTCTCCTTCAAATATACTTTGATTTCTTCCCCATTGAAGTTCATACCATTTTCTGATACCCTTTTGACACTCTCTTCTTTTTAGAAGCTTTTCCCTCTGTAATCCAATATAAGCTATAGCATTACTATATTCTTTAGGATTACAAATCAAATCTGAATATATTATATAACTATCTTGCCTTAAAATTTTATTTTTTTCTATGTAACTACTCTTAATCCAAGGTTTTATTATATCATTTTCAATGTTTTTTCTTAGTGAAGTATCCTTATTTAGTACAAAAGCTTTATCACACCCAGTTATTATTCCCTGATAACTATTGCATATATTACTAAGGCTAGTATACTTTTGTTGTTTTATTTTTTTTATAATAGTTCTAACTTTCTCATCTACTAAAACCCAACCCTTATCATCTAATTCTTTTTTATTTAGCATAAAAGCGTTAAATTTATTGCCACCTTTTAAAAATACATTATTATAAAATTCTTTTTTTTCTTTACTTTTTACGGCCAATGGCTTTATAATTGCAATTTTATTATCCATAGTTTTATAATTTGTAATAAATATAATTAAAGGATCTATCCCTACATTTTTAAATGGTCTTATACCATAAAAATCTATCATTTTATCTATGGTGTAGCCTTCCTTTAACACTTTCCTCAAATCTTCTCCACTAGGTGATTCTATAAAATATCTTGAAGTAATAAATGTAAGCTTTCCACCCTCACTTAAATCCTCTAATGCTTTCTCAAAAAAACAATATGATAAATCCCCTTTGTCGCTGTATACTTTTTTATATTTTATTTTTAGAAATGAAGCATACTCGTTATCTATAGATTTTTTGCCAACATAAGGTGGATTCCCTATTACGATATCATATTTACATTCATTCTCATACAATAAAAAATCCTTATTGAAAATATTTTCAAGTATGCAACCCTTGCTTAAATCATATAAATCAATAACAAGAATTTTTAACGCTATATTATCAATGTCAAATCCGAACAAATTATATCTTATTATATGGTCATCAATACTTTTTACATTTAATTTTAATCCATTTTTCTCATTAATAAAGCCCAAATTATCCTTATATAAATTTTTAAGAAATTTAAAACAACAAATCAAAATATTTCCTGTGCCACAGGATGGATCGACAATTCTTATATATGGATTATTTATTATCTGCTCAGCTTTTATAGTATTTTCTATCATATAAGAGGTTATAGGTTCTGGAGTATACACCGTACCCTTCTCTTTATTATTTTTTATAAATTTATAATAGTCATCACCAAAACTTTTTTTTCCTGATCTTTCTAATTTTATTTTATAATTTTTAAGAGCAATTACTTTGTATGCATCATCTATTGGACTTATTATAATATTATATACCTCTTTTATTTCTTGTTTTAATAAATCAAGCATTTATTTTCTCCCACCCAGGTTACTAACATTTAGTTTTATCGTGTTATTATTTAGCTACAAACTCTCATCAACAATAGTTAATATTTCATCCCGTTTTATTCTTCCATTTTCAACCAATTCATAGCAACGTTTTTTAACTTTTTCTTTGTAAATTTCATCTTTAATACTAGAAAGATTTATTTTAACATTTAAAATTGCACTTTCAATAGATGCTTGGAGCATTAAAACTGATACCCCCGCATCAGAAATAGCATTTTTGTTACCTAACTTAGCCGCTACCATCACATACTCATATATTTTATATGCTTCTTCCGCTACAATTAAGGGGACTTCTAAGGCGCCTAAATATCCTTCTTTTATCTTAGCACTTCTTACTTTCTTGTCATCATCTCTTTCCTTTGGAAGTTTAAAAGCTGACATCAGGATTAAAAATGCCTCCTTATCTTTGTTCATTAGTTCTAAAAATTTACTCTGATATTTAAGACATGCATCTAGAGTTTTAGAAATAAGTATTTTTTCCTCATCACTATATTCATTATATACCTTCTTACCTATAGTTAAATTAAACACCATAGAACCTAATCCACTAGCTAAAGATGCTGCAAGTGCTGCAACACTTCCACCCCCTGGTACAGGTGAATTTGAACCTAATTCATTAATAAATTCTCTTACAGTTTTTTGATCTAACATTTTTTATTCTCCCTTCAAAAATCTAATATGTTATTTACTTATACTATAAATTAAATAAAATCTATTTATTATTAATTAATTTCGTATTACAATATTACCATTTTTCATTACAATCTGTATAGCATTTGTACGAAAATAAGCAAAAGTCACAAACATATTATGCTTTTAAGAAATACACTAATAAGAATAAATTTTTTTATGATTCATATTATAATATATAAATATTTTTATTATTCACTTTTAAAATCTAATGCATTTATAAAAAGGAGATTTATATGAAAAAAGATTACCTAACTACAAATCAAGGGGCTCCCGTAACCGATGATCAAAATTCACTAAGTGTGGGAGAAAGAGGACCAGTATTAATAAAGGATCATATTCTTTTAGAAAAAATTGCTCACTTTGATCGTGAAAGAATTCCTGAGAGAGTAGTTCATGCTAAAGGAGCAGGAGCACATGGTTATTTTAAGCCATACAAAAATATGTATCGTTATACAAAAGCTAATTTTTTACAAGACCCATCAAAAGAAACACCAATATTTGTAAGATTTTCGATAGTTGTAGGATCAAAAGGAGTTGCTGATACAGTACGTGATGTTAGAGGATTCTCAATAAAATTTTATACCAATGAAGGTAATTATGATTTAGTTGGAAATCACATCCCAGTATTTTTTATAAGAGATGCTATAAAATTTCCAGATTTAATTCATGCTTTAAAACCTGATCCTGTTTCTAACATACCAGGTGATTCTTCTGCAAACAGTCGTTTTTGGGATTATATATCTTTAACACCGGAGGCAACTAATATGCTTACTTACCTATTCTCAGATATAGGTACAATTAAGAGCTACCGATTTATTGAAGGATTTAGCGTTAACACATATAAATGGATTAATGCAAAAGGAAAAGCTATTTATGTTAAATATCACTGGATACCACTTGGAGGAATTAAATCTATAAATAGTGCTGAGTCAAAACGATTAGCAGGCATCGACCCAGACATTGCTAGTCGCGATCTTTTTGACACACTTGCAAAAGGCATTCCAGTAGAATATGAATTGTTTGTTCAAATGATTGATATAAAGGATGAATATAAATTTGACTTTGATCCATTAGATGATACAAAAGTTTGGCCAGAGGATATATTGCCATTAATGCCAATTGGAAAAATAGTATTAAATAGAAATCCTAAAAACTTTTTTGCAGAGGTTGAGCAATCAGCATTTTGTCCCGCTACTATTGTTCCCGGAATTGATTTCTCGAATGATAAGATACTTCAAGGTAGAGTATTTTCATATACTGATACTCAAAGATATCGTCTTGGTACTAACTATCTAGAAATACCAATTAATAGACCCAAAGTACCTGTTAACAATAATCAGCAAGATGGTTTCATGCAGATAATGCCAAACCATAGTAGTACGAATTATTATCCAAATTCACTTGGATGTGGTCTTCCTAAGCAATCACCAGAAAACGGCATTCCTGAAAAAACTTATGTTGAAGGTTACGAAGTCCGCAAAGCAATAAGTAAGAAAAATGATTATGCTCAAGCAGGCGAAAGGTACTGCTCATTAAGTACTATTGAACAAGATCATTTGGTCTCAAATATAGTTGAATCATTAAGTGCTGCCATCAAACCTATTCAAGAAAGAATGCTTGTGCACTTTATGAAGGCGAACAAAGAATTTGGAAAAAGGATTGAAAAAGGCCTAAAAATCTAATTATTTTTTTGTTAATATCACGACTGACAAAACAATCATTATACTCCCAATTATTATTCTAGATGAAATAGGCTCTCCTAAGATTATTATTCCTAGTATTAAGCTAACTATAGGCTCAATAGTACTTAGAATTGAAGCCTTAGAAGGTCCTATTAGTCTAACCCCTTCTAAAAATGCCATTAAAGCTACAACCGTAGATATAAATGCTATAAGTAGAATTGCCACAAGTGCATAGAAAGAAATATGGATGCTAAAATTATTAGTGGTCATAGCAGCTATAAACATCACGGTTGCAGATGCACATGAAATATAAAAGGTTAATACGTAACTATTTATATTCTTAATTTCTTTATTAGAAGCGCCTAACACATATAATGAATATAATACTGCGGCTATTAATGCGAGCATTATTCCTTTTATGTTAAAACTGACACTTGTCTTGTCAATTAAAATATAAATACCCATTAAAGATATAATCAAAGATATAATCTTTCTAGAATATATTTTTTCTTTATAAACCATATATGCTAATATAGTGACAATGGATGGATATATGTAGAAAATCATACTTGCCATTCCAATGCCTATATAATTATATGACATGTATAAACTAGAAGTTGTAAGTGTAAATCCAAACACACCAATAATTAATATTAAAATGGACTGTTTTTTAGTTAATTTCATAGATATACCTTTAGTCTTCAAATAATAAAAAAGCATAATTGCTGCAAACAAAAACCTAAGAAACAATGTACTGTAGGTATTTGCTCCTCCTCTATATGACAATTTCGCAAGTATTGGCATAATTCCAAAAGCACTAGCTGATAAAATAATATATAGAATTCCTTTTGTTTTCTCCATAGTATCCCTCCTCGTTTTCACATAGATTAAATGAAACTAAATAACAATCGCATAACTATTAAAATTGTACCATCTTTATGTTATTATTTCATCAATTAACTAAAACTTTACAAATATTAGATGTATAACATTGTAATAAAAAACACTGTAACTTAAAATCAACTAAAATAAGACCCCATGATAACAAAAACATCATAGGGTCCTAGAATAAATTATCTATTTACTATTCTTAGTATATGCCTTATCCCAAGTGTTTGAAAATACAAATTCTTTTACATCTTTTTTATCATAATGATCTTTACTCTCTGCTATTTCTCCGATTGGAGTTATAGCAACTACCTTATAATTTTGTGGAATTGATAATGCTGTTTTGATAATGTCTTCATTAATATCAGCAATCCAGCAAGTTCCATAACCCTCATTAGTAGCTGATAAAATAAAATGCTCCATAGCTATTGCACTATCTACTAAATAGTAGTCTTTGTCTTCTACTTCACCTGAAGCATCTGGGTCCGCAACTACAACTGCCGTCATTGGCGCATCAATTATTGACTGTGCTGCTGAATTATCCTTATTCATTATTGATTTTGAAATTTCCATAAGCTCCTTCTTTTCATCAACTAATATAAATTTGTAAGAAGTCTTATTTTTCCATGATGGCGACATCATAGCCGCATTAATCATTTTAGCTAACTTTTCTGCATTTACTGGGGTAGTTTTAAATTTCTTAATACTTTTTCTACTCTCAACTACATCATAAAATTCCATATAACACACTCCTTTAAATTTAGTATGTGTAATAGTTGCATAAACAATGTAATTATTTTTTCGAAATTTTGCTTTTAAATATATTCCATATATACATAGTTTCCTCGATTTTAAAAAGGTATGTTAAAGCAAAATATATCATACTTCCTATAACTGCACAAACAAATAAAATTGTTAAATTCAAAACAAATCCTGACACTAAATTAATTATAAATATTTTTTTCATGAAATATATTACAAACCCCATAATTATAGAAGCTATAGATATTTTTTCTATTGTCTTAATCATAGAACTAAATTGGATCCCTGGAAATTTCTTATTCATCTTGATTAACAACATTACAGTAATAACTGTAGCTGAGATTGATGAAGCAAGTGTAAGTCCTGGTACTGACATGTATTTGTACAAAATAGCACTTAAAACAACATTTATCACTACACCCACTATACTATAAATCATAGGTGTTTTAGTGTCTTTAGCGGAGTAAAAGGCCCTATTTAATACGTCACGCACTCCATAAGCTACCATAGTTGGAGAATATAATATTAACGCCTCTGAAACTAATTTCACATCACTTATGGTGAATTTACCTCTTAAATATAGTACACTAATTAAAGGTTCTCTTAATATCACTATTGCAAGTGCAGCAGGTATCATTACTAGATTTATAATGTTAATTGATTTAACTAAAGATTTTTTGTATTCCTCATGATTATTTTGAACTATGAATGTAGAGAGTATTGGGTATATTATCATAGAAACCGCTACAGCAAAAACTTCATAAGTAAGTAGAGTTACCTTATTTGCACAATCAAGAACTGCAGTTGCACCTTCATATAATGCCATGGCAAATGATCTATTAATAAACAAATTAAGTTGCATGGTTGAAGTGCTTATTATTATAGGGATCATTAATATAAATAGTTTTTTTAAGTCTTTATCACGAAAATTCATTTCAAATTTATACCCGTATCCTAGTTGCTTAAACTTAGGTACATTAATTATAAATTGAACGAAAAAAGCCAATACAGTAGTTATTGCAAATCCGTTAAGACCAAATTTATCTACAAATAAGCTTAAATAAATTATATATATTAAGTTTGCAGCAGCAGCCATTGCAGCTGGAATAGAAAATTCTTTGTGAGCTTGAAGTACTCCTGCGACAACACCTTGTAGAGTTAAAAATAACACTGATAAGAACATAATCTTAAGTATTTTTACAGTTTGATTAAACATAACTGGGTCATTAGATAAGTTATTAGCGAAATAATAAACTATATAATATGAAAATAATATCCCAACTCCCGTAATAATTATGGTTAATAACATGGAAGTATTAGTTACATTGTTTACAAAACGATTTCGTTCTTTTAATTCTTTTGTCTCAATATACTCTGTGAGAATGGGTATTATGGTTGTACTAAGTCCATAACCTAAACTAGTAAAAAGAAATACTACACCAAAACACCATACATATATGTCTGCTGAATGAGTAGTTCCAAATTTAGCTAACATTAAGCTATCTCTTACTATAGCCAATACTTTTCCAAGTATTACAAAAACCATTACAATCATTGAACTCTTTAAAACTTTGTTTTCTTTCATGATACGCTCCATATTTTTGTGAATTTAAGAATTATTATCATCTTCACTGTTAAATCATTTTTCTAATATTTTTTTATAAATTTGATAATATTTTTCCCAAAAATTATCTATAGTGAAATTATTAATAACGATGTCATGCAAATTTTTTCCTTTTACATTTGAATAATCCTTATCTAAATATGCCTCTCTCATAGCCATATAAATATAAACATTATCCTTATCTTTTATTTTATATCCACTATTGTCATCTAATATACACTCTAAGTCTCCTACCTGAGTATAAATTAATGGTTTCTTTACAATCCCTGATTCTAATACTGTAAGTGGAGGTGCTCCACCCTCACTTAAAGAAGCTAGAATACTAACACTAGATGCATTTATGTAGTCTAAAGGATTAAAAACATTTCCTACCATAATAACTTCATTTTCTAGTTTTAATTCCTTTATTAAATTTTTAAGTTCTAAGTCTAACTCTCCACCACCAACTAGTAATAATTTCACATCATGAAATTCAAGCTCTAATTTTTTAAATGCTAAAATAACTTCTTTATGGTTTTTTATTGGATGTAATCTTGCTACCATAACATATATGAATTCATTCTCTTTTATTTTCAAACTATTTCTTATATCTTTTGCAGGGGTCTCAATGATACAACTTTTTATATCTATACCATTGTTTACAACCGAAATCTTTCCTTCTATTTTTTTATCTTCAAGTAAAGACTTCAAGTTATTTGATACACAAATATAATTTTTAAAACTCTTTAATCCCCTAGTGCTTAAAGGTGTAAATATAAAGTATTTCAACTTATTATTAAGAAAATCATATCTAAAATCACTATGAACTACGGCTACTGTTGGTACATTTAATTTGCTTTTTAAAATTAAGTGTAATAGGAAAGGTTTGGCTCCATGGAAATTAACTATGCTTATCGAATTGTGATTTATGAAGTTAACAAGCTCCATATTATAAAGCTTCTTACTAAAAAGCTTATAACTAACACCCAGTTCCTTAGCTTTTATATATAATGGCCCTTCTCCAAGACAAGCAATTATATTTTCAAATTTTTTATTTGATTTGTCACATATATTTAATACATGTTTTCCACCACCACCATTGTCATTACCAGATATAATATGTAATACTTTAATGTTTACCCCTCCTTTATTTATCTAAAAAAACAATATTTACTCCTGTTTGTTTTTATATTTTATTACCATCATAATAAATTTTGGTATAGATGATAATCTTTTAATCCTAAATGGCTCTTTTATTACTCTATATAACCATTCCATTCCTAAGTTTATCATCCATTTAGGTGCGCGTTTAACCTTACCCGCAATATTATCAAAACTTCCCCCAACCCCCATAAATATTTTGCAAGGAAGCCTGTCCATGTACTTTGTTATAAATAATTCTTGCCTTGGACATCCCATTGCAACGAATAATACTTTAGGTTTTACGGTTTCTATTTCTTTTAATATATCTTCACAATTATCTAATTCAAAATATCCATCATGGCTACCAAGTATATTAAGCTTTCGATATTTAGTTCGTAAATTTATATTACACATATCAACTGTCTCTTTTGTTGATCCTAAGAGATATATTCCTTCATTATCTTTTTCACATTTTTTCACTATATTATCCATGACTTCTATACCTGCAATTTTTTCTTTAACAGGATTTCCTACAATTTTCGAACAAATAACTGTTCCAATTCCATCTGGAATAATAATCGAATTTTCACTTGTAAAATTATGGAGCAAAACAGTATTTTCAAGTCCACTAAGGAGAACTTCTGGGTTTCCTGAAATAATATGTACTTTTTCAAAATTGTCTATAGCCTCAAATAAAGCTCCCATATTATCATTAAAAATTTTATATTGTAAAATTTTCGTTATCATAAATTCCTCCAAACAACCTACCTCTAGCAGATTCAATATTAAATTACTTTAATTTAGTAACTCACTAATGTGAGCTACTAAAAAGCACCATCTTTCTTAAATACAGACACCACTGTTAATAAGATTATTTTTATATCTAATATAACTGAAAAGTCCTTAATATAATCAAGATCATAAGCAACCGTTTTTCCTAGCTCTATTTCACCTCTTCCACTAATTTGTGCAAGTCCAGTTATTCCTGGCAAAACTAGAAGTCTTTGATGATAACTTTCTGGATAATACTTAACTACTTCTGGTATTTCAGGTCTAGGTCCTACAAGACTCATATTGCCAAATAAAACATTAAAAAGTTGAGGGATCTCATCTAAACTACTACGTCTTAAAAAATTACCCACCTTAGTTACCCTACTGTCTGACCTGCTTTGAAATACAAAATTTTCAAGATCATCTGGATTAATATCAAGTTTTCTTTTACTCTCAGCTTGAACTATCATGGTTCGAAATTTATAAATGGTAAAATTTTCACCATCTTTCCCAACCCTAATTTGCCTAAATATAGTTCCACCTTTTGAGTCTATTTTAATAGCAATAATGATAATTAAATATATAGGTGATAATATAATTATCCCTATTAAAGATAATATAATGTCCATTAATCTCTTAAGTGCAAATTGAAATTTTTTATTCTCAATGTGTGTTTTCTTATCTATAGTTATCATTTTACTTTTATTCACCTTATACCCCTACCTTCTCATGAATATTTAAATACTTTTTATTTACAATTTTTTTAATAATTCATATATTTTAATTAATTTCTGATGAATTTAATAAACTCTCAGCTGTAGCTATTAAAAACCAAAAATACGTTGTAGCCATAGGTACAAAAAATAAATTATCTGATATATTCATAAAGAAAAATGCAATCATTGAAGCAAATGCTCCCATATAAAAAGCTTTTATAAACTTATCATTTGTTATAGTAAATAGTTTCTTCACTCTAATAAGTGATGTCACTAAAACTGCTAAAAAAGATGCTATTCCTACTATACCCAATTCACTCTCAACCTTCAAATAAGAATTATGAGCAGGATATCTTTTGTAAGCATTATAACTTAAACCCTTATATTTACTAACATATTCATTATATCTACTAATGAAGTTACCATTTCCAACGCCTAAAATCGGATGATCTTTAATCATCATCATTGCCGTTTTCCACAATTTAATTCTAGATTCATTTTCCGCTGTATTTGGTAAATCTCGAACCCTATCAAGGACCGATGGCATAAATAAAGTAAAAATCCCTATACCACCAAAAGCTATAATTAATTTATAGCTGTAAATTACACATAATACTACTGCACCTATACAAACTCCTACTTGTGCATTCCTAGAATAAGTCATAATTATATTTACAAATAATAAAATTGATATTATCCCGTACATACCCTTGTTTTTTTTGTTTTTCTCATAAATAGTGAGCATTACTACTGGAAATATAATTAAAATAAGAAAGGCAGCATAGGCATTAGGATTAAACATAGTCGCTGCAATTTTAACCACACTATATCCTGTATAATGAACTACAAACTTTTTATCTAATCCAATCCTTGTGAAATGTTGGATTATACCAAAAATGCTTAAGAGCCCTGCTGTGAATATATAACATTTCAATAAATTCTTCACTAATTTTTTAGTATTAAACTCATATTTAATTACAAAAAATATAAATACATAAGTTAAAAATCTTGCACTTTCGGTTAATGCTAATGTTTTTTCAGTTGCATACAATGTGGACAATAACATTATACCTAATAATACCATTATGGAAATACTTAAAACACTACTAAACAAGTCTTTAATGCCGTAAAGAAACCTTTCACGCGTAGCCTTCTCAATAATTATTTTTATAAGATACACAAATATAACTATTCCTAGTAAGATATCCGACACAGGTATTCCTCTAAAATTTGTTCCTTCCTGAATCAAAGGCATTATTACTATATATACACACATTAAACAATATAAAATACTATACTTATTTTTCATTATTTACACCTCTTTATACAATAATAATATCATTACTACATAATCAGTCCCTCACTTTCAAAGACGCTTCAATTTGTAAGTGAGGGACTGCAACTTATTATGATTTTTATAAATTCATCAATATTTTTTCAAGTTTTCTTGTTATATTTTCTCTAGCATAATTTTCCATAACATAAGCTCTGCCATTTTGACCTAATTCATTTCTAAGTTCTATATCATTATATAACTTTAACACCGCTTCTGCAATTTCTTTTGAATTTTCAGGTTCCACAACTATCCCTGCATTTGCATTATTTATTAGCTTTGCAGCTTCTCCCTGTACAGGAAGAATAATTGGAACTTCTGAAGCCAATGTTTCAAACATTTTTGAAGGTAGTGCACCTTTAAACAGCTCTAATTTCTTTAAAGGAATTATAGCGGCGTCCATTGATGCTACTATTTTAGGCATATTAGTTTTCGGCTGAAGAGGCAAAAATGTAACATTTGTTAACTCTTTTTCTTTAACCAAATTTATAAGATCCTGTTTTTCTGGACCATCACCTACAAAAATAAATTGAATATTTTCTTCATCTTTTACTATCTCCGCTGCATTTATTATAACTTCAAGTCCTTGTGCAATACCATGAATGCCAGCATAACATAATGCGAATTTATTTTCTATACCTATTTCTCGCCTAAAATTTTCATCTCGGTTTTCTTTTTTAAATAACTTTGTATCCACTCCATTAGTTAAAAGGTGTATTTTATTTTTATCGAAACCTCTATTAACTATGTCATCAACTATTCCTTGTGTTTGACATGTAACAGCTGCAGCCCTTCTATAACAGAATTCTTCTAGCCATACAGACATTTTTATGAACAATCTATTATGAAGCACACCTAATTTTATAGCTGATTCTGGCCATAAGTCAGATATGTTAAAAATAAATTTAGCTCCTTTAAGCTTAGCTAATACGAACCCTGAAAATCCAAGGAACAGTGGTGGAGATTCTGTTATTATTACATCCTGTTTATCTATATGTTTAGCGCCACTAATTACTGATGAAAAAGTAAAAGATAAATAATTTCTTAACCTTTTAGTAAACTGCTTAGATTTTGTAGCATAAATACTAGTTCTAACTATCTTTATACCCTCGATTTCCTCGATAACAACTCCACGTCCTTTGTACTCATCAAAGATTTCTCCCCTAGGGTAGTTAGGTAGAGCTGTTAATATTGTAACTTCATGACCAAATTCTTTTAATTTTTTAGCAAACTCAAAAATTCTATTTTGAGGCGCCCCAACTTCTGGAGGACAATATTGTGTTAAGAATAAAATACGCATTTTCCACCTCTATTATTTGTTTATGATTTCTAAAATTTTCTCTGCAGCGTGACCATCACCAAAAATATTTTGTTGAACTTTATTGGGTGTAAAATTGATTATACCATCTAATATCTTAGCTTTATTAGTTCCAACAACAATATTCCAACCATTTTCTACTGTTTCTACCCATTCTGTTTCATCTCTCATAGTAATGCAAGGCTTATTCATAAAGAAAGCTTCCTTTTGAACTCCACCACTATCTGTAATAATCTTTCTACAGTGCATTTCTAAACTTATCATATCTAAGTACCCAACTGGATCTATTATCTTTATATTTTTGTTAAATGATAAATTATAATCGTCCATATACTTCTTGGTCCTTGGATGTAATGGTAGTATTACTTGCTGACCACTTTCATTTAATGCTTCAATTATATTTCTTAACCTATTTATATCATTGGTATTTTCTGCTCTATGAATAGTCGCTAATATAAATTCTTCCTGTTTTAAGTTCAGCTCTTTCATAATCTTTGATTTTTCTTTTGAAAGTTTTGAAAAATTAAGTGTTGCATCATACATTACATCTCCTACATTATAAACACCACTCGTAACTCCTTCGTTACTAAGGTTTTTAATAGCTGAAGCCGTAGGTACAAATAAATATTTTGATATATGGTCTGTTAAAATTCTATTTTGCTCTTCTGGCATAGTCATATTAAAGCTTCTAAGTCCAGCTTCTATATGAGCTACTGGAATAAGTAATTTACTTGCACAAAGTGCACCAGCTAAAGTTGAGTTCGTGTCTCCATAAACCAAAACCATATCTGGTTTTTCTTTTTCATAAAGTTCTTCAAGTTCTATTAACATATTTCCTGTTTGTTTGCCATGTCCACCTGAACCTACTCCTAAATTATAATCAGGTTTAGGTATGTTAAGTTCCTCAAAAAAGATTTTTGACATATTTTCATCATAATGTTGGCCTGTATGCACTAAAATTTCCTCATGCTCTTTTCTGATGATATTAGATACTGCCGCTGCTTTTATGAACTGTGGTCTTGCTCCTACTACTGTTAATATTTTCATATATACTCCTACCATTCACCAAAGTTTTTCTTTGATAAAATCAGGATTTACACTTCCTTCCACAACATTCTCTATAAACTTTCAATAACATTCATTAAATCGCGAGTTAAATTTTCCCTACTGTACTCACTAACTTTTTTCCAATTAATATCTGTTCTTTTATGCATACCCTTCCAAATACTATAAGATTTGTATATAGCCACTTCAATTTCATCCACTTTTTCAGGATGACAACAAAAACCTGTATTTGTACTTATTATTAAATCTCTAGCAACCCCTGGAGGCACAATACCTACGATATCGCGTCCACTCCTTATGTATTCAAAAAGCTTACCTGTATATATTCCATCACTACCCTCGCCAGCTTCAATAATTAAAAGTGTTGCAGTAGACTCTTCTAATTTCTTTAAACTTTCTTTATGTGGCAAGTATGATATAAATTCAATAATATTATCATATTTAGCAACAAAAAATCGTATATCCTCTTGGGCATCTTTTCCTATTTGTCCAACAAATCTAATTGTAAGTTCATCCTGCTTTATCTTTTTTTCCATTATCAGTTTATCTATAGCTATCAAGAAATTCTTAGGTGATCTCTTACCATATAGAGTACCATTATGAGTTATAATATATTTTTTTGCCACCAAATTCATGTTAAAATCAGCAAAATCTTCTTCGTCATATCCATTAGTAATAGTCTTGAATTTACCTGCTGCCTCATCTTTATATCTATAAGCGAACTCATCTATTATAGGTTTACTTACAGATATTACTTTATCAGCCTTTTCTATTACCATTTTCTCCATTTTTTCATTTTTTATTTTAGCATAGGATGAGTAAGCTACAAATGGATTAGCTACCCACTGATCACGAAAATCTGCAATCCATGGCAGATTAGACTTTTGTTTCAATTCATATGCAATTAAATGTGCAGTATATGGTGCTGATGTAGAATATATTATATCTATTTTCTCATCATTAATTATTTTAAGACCTACCCTTACCGCATCTTTTTTCCACGATATTTTATCATCAGGTATATACATATTTCTATACATATTTAATAAATGTTTTTTTACTTTCCTCTTAATTCTAGATTTCAATGTAGTCTCAGGCGCTTTTTTTATAGTATTTTCTTTATTATCTATTTTAACATCAGTTACTTTTCTATTAAGAATGGAATTAACAATAAAATTTTCTTTTTGAATAGCCCTAAATACTTTTATTCCATCAGTTGACTCAAGTTTTAAAGATTCATCCTTTATAGTTCCCTTTTCATTATTTACAGTAAGTACAAATACATTATAGCCAAATTTCTTTAGAAATTTAGCAAATTTTAAAGTTCTCTGAACTCCTGCACCACCAAGTGGCGGATAAAAATAAGCAACAATTAGTATATTTTTCATTACAAACCCCTCACACTATTCTAAATCTTAATTAGTAGATTTTCCTTCTGGGTATATCATTAATATCATCACCACAGTAAAAACAAAAGCAGGTGCTACACTTAGTGGATTTGCTGAGGCCATAAAAGATTGCCCTGTAATGTTTCCATAAATTAAGAGACAAATAACCCCAATAATTCCAGGCCATTTAAACTCTTTAAAATCTTTCTTCCTATTTTTAATAATATCTAATACTGATTTTAATAAAGCTCCTATCCATGCTACCATAAATGTAAATGAAAATACAATTCCGAATTCTGTAATTAAATCAAGCACAATATTATGAGCATCTATATACATTTTTTTAGGATTACCACCATATTCTAAGTAATAATATTTAAAATGCCCTGGTCCCACACCAAAATACGCATGATCTTTAACCATTCCAAGAGCTAAAGCCCATATAGGTCTTCTATTTTTAGCTTCATTTATTAATCTGTTCCATATTTTTGCATTACTCGTAACAAGGCTTGCTGGACTAGTTATTTTAATACCATCTACAATACCCTCCACATCCCATCTATGCATAACATTGTAAGTCATACAAGAAAATACAACGATAGAGATTAATATATACTTTTTCCAATTTCTTCTATCAATGATAATAGAAACAAAAAAGCATATTGCTAATGTGAAAAGAATACCTCTTGATTTTTGACCACAAAAATTGATTATTTGAATTAATAATAACAATTGATATATTTTATTATATTTCCCAGACAATTCTTTATTTAAAGCATAGAGTAATATAAACGGCATTACCATTATTGTATATCCAAGCATAAAATTGCTACCTAGAACACCATAAAGATGCTGATTAGTATGTCTAATTATTAAATTATATATTGTAACTATTATATCTGGAATTGATGATAATGTAACTCCTATACATAAATAAAACAATATATCCTTAAAAAAGTCTTTATTGTTTTTCTTATAACATAACATTCCAATACTATATACCATCATTGAGACTATGCTAAGTATCACGAGTTTAAATGCTTCTAAAACATGAATGCTTCCCACCGAAGATATTATTGCAAGTATTAACAATATAACATATAATATACTTATTTTCTTATATTTAGTTGTAAGTCTTGAAAGATCAAATTCACCATTTTTATATTCACGAATCATAGTGATTAAATATATAGCAAAGTAAGCTATATATAATACTTGACCTATTTCATCCATATGCAACCTATGCATAATATAAAACACCATAGGTATTATGGGCATTGATATAGCGTAAATCTTACTTGCTGTAATAAAGTCTTTAAACATTAATATCAAACTACAAATTACAAATAACGTTACAAATATGCTACAGAGAAACATAAGCACATTTGATGTACCAATTTTTATAAATAGTCCTATTTCTATAATCACATATAATCCTAAAATTATATAAATATATTTTTTCATATAATTATAATAATCCTTAAGGTCTCCTGTAAATTTCATTTTCATCCTCCTAAATAGTTTTCTCGTATTTTGAAATTATATCTCCTCCACTAGTAACATCGCAATTGCAAGTTTTAATATAATCATAAAACCACTGAAATATATCTCTAGAATGAATATTATATTCATTTGAAATTGCAGAATTATGCCACAATAAAACAAAAACACCCTTATGAATCTCAACTTTTTGAATCAATTCCTTAATATACTTTACGGATCCCATAAAATCCAATTTCATGTATTGCATTAAAGAGCCATCCATAACTATTAATGGGATTTCCCATACATCAACAATTCTATCGTTCTTTAAATCATATGGCTTATAAGGTAAACAATATCCACCCTTAAAACCAGCACGCTCGGGGAAACATAACGTAGTGTCATAATTAATTCCATACTTCTCCTGAATTGACCAAGTTTTTTGAGCATTAAAACTTAAATAGTGCTGCCTAACCCCAACCTTACCTACCCCCATAAAGTTTTTTTTAAATATCATAAATTCTTTATTGAATAAGTTTTCATTATCAGATGTACCAAGCCCTGGATGAAATCCAATTTCATTTCTTCCATAAGATATTTGTTTTAAGATTTCTTTCACTTTTCTATTATTTGGACTATATCCCTTACCATCTGCCATAAAATAGAAGCTAGAATTGTATCCCTTGCTTTTTTCCATAGTTAAAATCATATTAAAAGTGTCACAAGGATCCTTCTCTGTTTTACATAACTCTGTAGCTATATATCCTTTGATTCGCCTTAAAACTTCTATTGGTTTTCTGTCTATAAGCAAAATACTAAGTTGAAGCCTTACTTCCCGCAGAAAAGTCAAGTATTTACTAACCACATCTACATCATGTGACAATAATACCTGAAAGTTTTTCTCACCCCATAAATTCTTTTTTTTAATATTAAAATTATATTTTAAATTTATCGTATCTACAAACCATTGAATGCTCTCATTTACAACCGGCCTGTTGAGTAAATCATGTATATACAATGTACTTTTCTCTATGTTAAACCTACCATACATATCATATTCATTTATGACGTATTCCTCATAACAAGTCAAAAAGAAAAAACTAGCTTGAATAATGTCTATATTGACAATAAATTTATTTTCCACACTTTTCATAAAATAGTCTTCGTCACTATTCATAAAAAAAACAGGTAATCCTTCATAGCTTTGTATATCCGTTGGAATTGATTTTAAAGTCAGGTATTCCTTTGAAAATAAAGGGCCTTCTAATAATATCATATTTGCACAAATATCAGTCCTAATATTTCCATAACATATTACTAAATCAAAAATTTGGTCTAAACACTTAAAATCATTAGCACTAACTATTAAGACATCTACTTCATAATCCTGAAATATAGTATTAACTGTATATTCTATTTGATTTTTAAATGCCTCATTAAAATATATAAATGCTATATGTTTCATTTAACGTCACCACTACCCCAATTCATACTATTAATTGTATTACTCCTTCTATTTTTGTTTTTAATAACAAAGTTGTTTCAAACTATAACATAATATCACTATTTATCAATATTGACCAGTTTTTTATATAAATTATCCATTATTTTTGCATTGTTAACCCAACTATACTTCTCAAGAACTAACTTTCTTGCATTTTTTGAAAATTCCATCATTTGTGCTTCATTCCCAATAATTTTAATAATTTTTAATTTTATATCTTCACTACTTTTTTGCTTTATTATAAAGCCATTATAATTATCAAAAATTATCTCTTTTAATCCACCTACGTTAGTAGCAAGTATTGGCCTTCCACATGCACATGCCTCAACAGCTGAAACCCCAAAACTCTCACTTAACGAAGGTAAACATACGATATCCATCATATTTATATATTCAGGTACTTTATCATTATCTATTTTCCCTGTAAAAATAACACTAGAATTAATACCTAGTTCCTTTACTAATGATTCAAGTTTAATTCTTTGGGTACCATCACCAACAATTAAAAGCTTTAATTCTTTGCTCCCTTGGTATTCACGTATAGCCTTTGAAAAGCCCTCAATAAGATACTCTATTCCATATATCTTTTCTAATCCTTTAATAACCCCTATTGTAATATTACTACTACTTAATATAGGTGTGTAACATTTAAATTTGTCTATATTTACACCAAATGGGGTTATTATAATCTCTTTGTTATAATATTTCCTTGTTTCCTCAGCCATATTATAGCTTGTAGAACAGACTTTGTCTGATCCTTTCAATATATACTTAAGTAACAACTTTTTAGCAATGTTCCCTTTAGGAAACTCATATACATCACTACCCCATACAGAAATTATAAAAGGGTGGAAATTGCACATTCTCCCATAAAGTCCGTAACTAGATGCATAATGACTATGCAATATGTCCGGATTGATTTCTTTCACTAATTTTTTAATATCTTTAATTAGTAAAAAGTAACTTAATTTATTTTTAGATATACTTCTCAGTACATGCACATATACATTACTTTCATAAACATACTCTGTTTTTCTCATAGAAATTATATGAATTTCATTATAAATACCAGAAAAATATTGAGCCCATTTTCTGGTATGTATACTTTGTGCATCTGCTAAAAAACAAATTTTTACCATGGATTTCCTCCTATTCTTTTATACTATTTAAGCATAAACAAGAGTCTTAGAAAATTAATTATAAATCACCATTTTTAACTGTCCCTTTAAAACTCTCATAAGGGTTTTCTATAATACTTATTATTCTCTCTGTTACTTTTCCATCTAACTTATAAAAATTTTCAGTAATATACTTTTTCATGTTATTGTTTAAAGTAATATTTTCTAAATTTACTTTTACCATATATTCCAAAAGTTCATTTTCATCCTTAACACCAAATGAGATTCCATCTTTAACAAACCCACCAGCATCGTTATATTTAGGAAGGATTATACAAATAGATGGTTTATTCATAAGAGCAGCTTCTACAACTACAGTTGAATGTACACTTATTATGAGATCACTCCATTTAATTAATTCATACAAATCTCCATCTTTCATTATTTCACAGTTTTTTATATGAAATTTTTCCACCATAGCTTCATAAAATTCGAAGTTTAAATCTGCAGGATGAAGTTTTATAATTAATTTATAGTCTTCCTTCATTAAACTTAGTGCCTTAAATAACATTATAGTAGCAGGTTCAAGTAAATCTCTAAAATATTGAGTTGCATAAACTATTTTTAGCATCCCGCTTCTTTTAACGGTTTTTAAATATCCATTTTGAACTAAAGTGTCTGTTCTTACTTGTCCAACAACACTAATATTTTCTTTATTATATACATTTGTATGAGATATTAATAAGTTTTTATAGTTTTCTCCCCACACGAATGTATGTTTAGGAACTAACACCTCTTTATACTTTGAATTAATTATATAAGTAGATGATGTTTCATTTATTATTCCATGTTGTACTGCATAGGTCTCTATTTTAAACCTATTGCCTGCAGCTATAAAACATCGTCCTCTATCCCCTTCTCCAACTACTAAACATTTCTTAATCTTCAATTTGTCAATAAATTTTTCCGCTACTACCAACTCATATAAATAAGAATAATAGTTTTGTCTTAAATTCTTCATTACGTAATTAAGCATAACATTTTTAAGATTTAGTTCATTGAAATGAAAATCTAATTTATTAATATAAATTAAATTATCAACTATTAGGCTAATATTTATATATTTTTTTGATTTAAGTCTTTTGTAAAAAATAAATAATTCGAATGGTACAAAATTTTCATGATAATTTAAGGTCTTATCTATAATATATTTATTGTTTAACTGTTGGAAATTTATCACATTATAATTTTCTTTTAATTTATCTATAACTTGTCCTAATTGAGTATCGTAATAACCATTTTTATTACCTTTAACAGGATTTAAATCTGAAGCATGCGAAATAACTAAGAATGGTTGTTTACATTGTTTTTTATTAAGGAGCGAATTATTTAATAAAAATTTAGAATAACTCCCTATTCCTCTGATAAATCTTCTAAATAACTTTACTTTACTTACTGTACGAATGTTTTTTTTGTTATATATTTTATTACATTTAATATTGAATACATCATCACAAACCTTTTCCATAATGTCATCATCTGTATCTACTTCTAAATCTTCATTAATTTTATCCTTTGTATTCATTATAACCATAATACAAAAGATCAAACCATTCAATTTTCTGTATATTGTAGGTCTATCGAACACATATAAGGGTACATTATCATATAAATATAATTCTTCAAGTTTTAACCCATTAACCTTTTGATTTTCTAAGTAGCTTAAATATTTGAAGGCTTCATCTTCTATGTTTATATTCCCTATATATTCAAATAAACCCATAACCTTACCATTCATTATTAATTCTTTTTTTTGTGCTGTATAGATTAATTTAACCATTAAATTCCATCCTACTCTTTTGATTTATTTTTGCATTAATCTTTTACTAATCTTTTTAATCTGATAACCTAATATAACTAATATTGTTATTAAAATTCCATATCTTAAAATCAAATTGTTTTTAACTATATAAAACATAACACTACTTAATACTATTGATATAATACCATATGCAAAAGGTTTAAAAGTATATATTCTTACATCAAATATACGTAGGGATATAAAATAATGATATAAAAACAATATAACATATGCTATTATTGTTGTCCAAGTAGCTGCAACTGCACCATATCTTGGAATCATGATATAGTTTAAAACAACATTTGTTAAAGCCGCAATAAGCGTTCCAAGGGAAAGTAACTTTGTATTTTTAGTATAAAACTCAAGATTAGCTGGTATACTGTATAAAAACTGAAAATAATATCCAACCATTATTAATGGTACATAATTTAATCCACCATAAAAATCTGATGATCCCATTAGTTTTCCTATTTCAGGAGATATAAATATTAATACAAATCCCATAACAGAAAACAATGCAATATAATATTTAATTTTAAGTCTTATATCATCATAGTTTTTTTCTTTCATATTTTCATAAAACCAAGGCACCCAAGCTTTGTTACAAGCTAGCCACACAATGTACATTATCATTCCTATTTTATAAGCAAAACTGTATATTCCTGCGGCACTTGACCCTAACATACTGTTTATCATTACTGTATCCACTGACTGCAATATTACACCCGATAAAAGATGTACAATTGCTGGTATCGATAATATTAAAGCATACTTCCAGTATTTAAAATTAATTAGTTTTTTTCCTTTTCTCATTGCAATTATGTATAAAACTGTTCCATAAAGTAAAGCGACAATAAGTAAAGAACCAATCCTACCATAATATTTATCTGTTTTTAAATTATATATAAGTATTATAGCTAAAATTGTGTTTAAAATAGCATTACTTATTGATATTAGTAAAAATTTCTTATACTTATATTCAGCATTTAATTTTGCATTTGAAAAATCCACAATAAATCCAAAAAAACTTTGAATGATAAGGCACATAACTAATATAGAATTTAAATTAATAATATTACCTATTTGCTTTTTAAAAATAAATGCAATTATAAACCATAAAATAGCAAGCAGTGTAGCTAAAAAAAGTATAGAGGAGGCAAACTCATCATATCTTTCTTTAAAATCCACTTTTGCATTATTAACTGTAGCAAGGAGTCCTAATGTAATTAGGGTCGTAAAAACGGAAAGCCATGTAGTATATACATTAACTATTCCAAAGCCAGTAGTACCAAGCATACGCGTAAATATAGGCATGGTTATAAATGAAATTCCTTGTATGAAAAAAGTTCCTATAGTAAACCATATCCCACTTTTCACTAATCTGCTCTGGTACAGTTTTTTTAAAAAATCTATGTTCATATCTGTCTCCTATCCAGCTTAACCATCACTTTTGCTGCTGTTAACCATCACCTCTGGTGCTGTTAACCATCTTCTTTTGTGCCATTAAAAAGCAAGAAATAACAACGTTATTTCTTGGAGTTTTTTATTATTTCACATACCGCTTTTATGTCCTCTTTTTTAAGTCCTACAGAACTTGGAAGATTTATTCCTCGTGCGTAAAGATCATTTGTAACAGTTAAATCACCATGTTTACTTCCCTTATATGGAGGCATATCATGGATAGGCATAAAGAAAGGTCTCGCCTCTATTTTATCTGCATTTAATTTTTGTATAAGCTCATCACGAGTTATACCATATTCATCTTCAACTAGGATTGAATATAGCCAATAACAGTTTTCTACATTTTTTCTTTCAACTGGCAATGTAATTCCTTTAATCTTACCCAGAAGCTCGTTATAATACAATGCATTTTCTCTTTTAGTTTTTAAATATTCCTTAACATTCTCAAGTTGAGCTACTCCAAATGCAGCTAAAAGATTTGGCATTCTCATATTATATCCTATTTCTGAATGGTAAAATGCTTTATTGTCAGTAACCACTTTTGCTTGAGTAGATAAAAATTTTGCTCTTTCACCATATTCTAAATTGTTAGTTACAAGCATTCCACCTGCTCCAGTAGTTATAAGTTTATTTCCATTAAAACTAAAACATCCTATATCACCTATAGTTCCGGCCATTTTGCCATCACAAGTAGATCCTAGTGCTTCTGTTGCATCTTCTATAACAAATAAATTATGT
>NZ_JAHLDU010000009.1 GCF_018861905.1 Clostridium sp. DSM 17811 | reverse complement strand
CCGTTATATTTATGCTAGTAGAAAAAGTGCATTTGGAGATATTGATGCTTTTACACCAAATAAAATAAATGCAACTAGTATAAAAATTAATGGTACTACTTATGAGATTGGCAAATATTTTGATAAAAATAAACTTGAAAAATATTATTCTGGTAATTTCATTAAAGTTATTCTAGGAGAAGATGGTAGCATAGTTGATATATATTAGTCTTTAAAATATTTAAAAAAGAAAATGTTAAAACAATACCCCCAATTGTATAATAATACAATTGGGGGTATTGTTTATAATTTTTTTCTTGAAAAGCTATATTAATTATCATCTTGACTATCTAAAATCAATTTTTTGTCTTCTTATCCCTACATTTAAAACTAATCCTAAGGAAATAAAATTGGTAAGCATAGAACTTCCTCCGTAACTCATAAATGGTAATGTTATTCCGGCAATTGGCATAATTCCAATTGTCATACCTATATTTTGAAAAATAGAGAATAAAAATGAAGCAACTGTACCTACACATATTAAACTACCAGCAATATTTTCTGATGATTTAGCCAATTTAATTATTCTACACATCATTATTCCATATAATGAAAGTAAACCTATAGCTCCAATTAACCCCCACTCTTCTCCAACCGCAGCAAATATGAAATCAGTATGAATTTCAGGAATAACTCCAATTTGAATCCCTTTAAAGAATCCCTTTCCTAATAGACCACCGTAACCAATTCCTGATATAGATTGTGTTAATTGATATGAAATACCCTGTTGATAAGATGAAGGATCTAAAAAGGCAATAATTCTATTTTTTTGATAACTTTTTAGAATTCCAGTAAACCATATTAGAGTGCTAATAGGAATTATAGCTATAGCTCCCAAAAAAATAACCTTTAAATTCAAACCTGATATATACAATATAGAAAAAGCAATAAAACAAAATATCATTGCCATACCTAGATTAGGTTGCTTTATAATTAGAGCTATAGGAAGTAAGGCATATAAAGATAGAATGAGAAAGTTTTTAGGCTTATTTACATCGCCTTCCATATATTCTATTCGATTTGCGAGAATAAGTATTAATCCGATTTTCATAAATTCACCTGGCTGAAGACTGAAGCCTCCAATCCTTATCCATGAATTAGCTCCATTTATAGATTTAGTCATAAAATCAGTATATAACACTAATACAATTCCAATCCAATAAATTAAGTATGAATAACTAAGTATTTTTTTATAATCAATCAATATAATGATAAATACTAAAATCAATCCTATTAATAGCCATATTAACTGTGATTTTAAATAAGAATATTTATAATCTGCATATGTAGCGCTGTAAATATTAAGACTGCCGAAAACAACAATAAGAATTGCAGTGATAAGAATTATATAGTCCAATTTTTTAAATGAATTTTTTTTCATCGTAAACAACCGCCTTTAAAATTTAGTGAAAAAGAAACCCTTTGAAGTTTTCTTCAAAGGATATAGCTCCAGGTGATGAATTAAGCTTATAATAATACTTTTTTTATTATATTGACACATTCTTCTACTAAAACATCTCTGTTTAGAATTGATTTGCCATCATAAACAATTTCGTGTCAGGTATCTTCAATTAAGGAATATATTAAAAAATATTTTTCCTTATTATGTTTAAGATTTAAATTCTTCGATATATTCATTTTGCAAAAGTTTTTGTTGCTCACGAACTTGGTATTTAATCTCATTAATCAAATAATATCATAATACTAAATTATTCAGTGCATGTCCAACTTCAACACCTAGCTTAAACACTCCAGCACCTGTGGTTATAATACCACATGCTAATAAAAAGCTGCCACCATCAATATTTTTAAGTTCATTTGTTTCTAAAGTTTTAAAATTACGGGTTAATTCCACAATACAACCATTTTTAGATAAATTTATAAATTATACAATTAATTTTACAATTTAATTATAGCATAATTTATCATAAAAAAATTGTGAGGTGCATAATGAAAAATATATTTAAAAAATATTATTGTATTAAGTAACATGATTATAAAGAGTGTGGTTGCGCTTGCTTAGCAATAATATGTAAGACATATGGTCTAAAGTATCCAATATCTAAAATAAGGGAGGCGTCCGGTACTGATAAAAAGGGGACAAGTGCTTTAGGAATAATTAAAGCATCAGAACAATTAGTTTTTTTGGAACTAGAGAAGTTGGAGAAATCATATCAAGATTTAATGATGTGTCTAAAATAAGAGATGCTATTTCAGGACATCCAGGTCCTCCATGTACAAAAATGACAACTGGATTATTCCTATCATTACCACGTATCATAATTTCATGATTACTTCCATTTATCTTTACTTGTTCTAATACACTTATACTGTTTTCACCTTTTATATCCGAAGTCCATGTAGGATATAAAAGTGCTATTATTGGTAATACTATAATAATTAATCCAGTATATATAAAAAATTTCATCAATTTTTTTGTTTTTCATCTAAGATACTCCTTTAAAATTGCTAGAGATATTAATTAGTGTTCAAATTTTGAGAACGTTTATTTACCGATTTCATAATTCCTGCTATTGCAAACGACACAGTCATCCCTAATAATAAAATGAGTATAATCATATGTATATTCCCATTCATAAAGTTCCTAGCGTAATCAATCCACGATAATTAGTCACCAAAACAGGCAGCAGTGTTAATGTAAATGCAATCAATTCAGCAGTCAGTACAATAAAAAACCACGACAACATATGTTGAGTAGCCAAATTACATATAAAGCATACTAATAAAGATATTCCATACACAAAAAACAACGTAGATTTATATCTGTTTACTAATTTTACATATTTTGTGGCGGATTTTTCGGTAGTTCTTGTTTGGAGGTCTTCACTCGCGGTCAACAGTTCATGTTCGTTAATCTTAAGCACCTCACAAATATCACTTATAAGGGTGATGTCATGATAAGAGATTCCTCTTTCCCATTTTGAAATTGCAGATTCTGTTACAAATATTTTCTCTGCGAAACTCTTCTGAGTCAATCTTGATTCTTTCCTTTTTTGTGTAATAAATTCACCAAATGACTTTTTATCTTCCATAGAAATCCCTCCTAGTATTCTTTCACTTATAATACTATACTTACCATTTTTGTATGTCAACGAAACAGCACGATTTGGCAACTCGACTATCAAGCCAGTTGTCTAAAACACTGCATTTAAAGGCAGATTTCTATAAGAATACAATTGAAGAATTATGTTTTCCAAAAAGTTTATCTTTTATATAGTCATTAACAAATTTAGTGGTAAGTCTACTCGATATATAGCTACCCAGTTATATTTTTCATCGATAGTTTAAAATTATCTATTCATACTAATTTGCAAAAAAAATCACTATTTATTAATTTTAAATAAATAGTGATTTTTTATATTTAATTTGTAATGATGAATAAATATTCATTTTACAGAACACAACTTAATTGTTCCAGAACATAACTATATTGTATTAGGACATAACTTAATTGTGTTAGAACACAACTTAGTTGTACTTTTACTTATTATGTCAATTGTGATGTAGCTGTTAACTACATCCAGTTGTTGTTCCACAATCAAGGCAAACCTTACAAGTACCATTGCGAACAAGCCTAGTACTTGAGCAAAGTGAACAGGTTTCAGAGTACAATCTTTCACCTTGAATTTTGTCAGTTTCTTTACTTACAGGAGACACCACATTAGCGGATTCTTCTAAAGTAGTTGAAATTTCATTTTCAACAGGGATTAACGGATTATTAGGTATATTAGTGTTTTCGTAATTGTCAGGTTTAATCTGACATCTACTGTAGTCACCTAGTTCTATATCAATAATTTTACTGATCAAATCAGAAATAGATGAAACTGATTTAATATAGGGATGTTTTTGTACAAAACCATAAGGTTCAAATTTTTGACCTCGAAGCATCTTCGAGATAGCGTCTGCAGGTACATGGTGTTGAAGCATAACTGAGATTGCTTTTGATAAAGAATTAAGTAAACCAGTAATAATAGTACCTTCTCTATCCGTTGTTATATATATTTCAGAAATCTCTCCATTCGAACGCCTATTTACCGTAGTATAGATTTTAACATCCTCGATTTGAGCAGGATGAGTAGTTCCATAACGTATACCAATTGGTTTTTCACGTGTTGAGTGGGATTGATTTGAAGTTTTTTGTAATGATCTTGCTTTCTTTAAAAGAGCATCATATGATAAATCTTCAAGTAAGAGTTCCTTATCCTCGGACAAAGTAGTGTTTAGTGGTTGACTTGCCTTTGAACCATCTCTATATAAGGCTATACCTTTTACTCCTAATTTCCAAGAAGTTAATATAACTTCTTTAAAATCTTCAATAGTGGCATTTTTAGGTAAGTTTACAGTCTTTGATATAGAACCTGATATCATTGGCGTTATTGCTGCCATCATAAGAACGTGTCCCATAAAGGAAATATATCTTTTACCGCTACCACATTTATTTGCTGTATCAAATATAGATAAATGTTCAGGTTTCAAATGAGGAGCGCCCTCTATTTTACCGTCCACAATTTTTTCATATTCAAAGCCGTTTTCATCAACCATTTCTTTTCTTAGAATGTAATCAAAAATATCATTTGTTTCACTTTCTGAATATCCAAGGTTAGCAAGAGAATCTTTAATTACAGGATTTACGATGGTCATAAAACCGCCACCAGATAATTTCTTATAAATAAAATGACTGAAGTATGGCTCTACAGATGTTGCACCACAATCCATAGCAAAGGAAATAGTGCCAGTAGGAGCTAAAACTGTAACCTGAGCGTTTCTAAAACCATAGTTTTCGCCGCTACTTAATGCTTTTGTCCAGCAATTTTTTAAGGTTTCACTTATAGCACCTAAAGAGTCTTTATTTAAAATAGCGTGATCCACTTTTATAGGTTCATAGTTTAGATTTTCAAAGTCACTCTTTATTGCTCCAGCTGCCCTTGCATGATTTCTTATAACTATCTGCATATATTCTTTATTAATATCATATTTTTCAAAAGGGGATAATTCTTTTGCAATCAAAGATGAAACATAATAAGACTGCGCAGTCATTATTCCAGTTAGTGATGATGCTATATTTCTAGCGTCTTCTGAGTCATAGGGATAGCCCATTACCATAAATAATGAAGCTAAATTTGATAGCCCAAGACCAGTGGTTCTAAATAAATGGCTTTTTCTTGCTATATCTTCAGTTGGAAATTGTCCCCAATGTATTGATGCTTCAAGAATTAATTGAGCAAGGCCTATTAAATGCACATATCCATCTATATCAAATTTTTTAGTTTTAGTATCATAAAATTTATAAATATTAATAGATGCTAAGTTACAAGAAGTATCATCTAAAAAGGCATATTCTCCGCAAGGATTAGTCGAATTAATTCTATTATGCTTAGCACCAAATTCTCCATCTTCTCCAGCAGGACAAGTGTGCCATGCATTAAAGGTGTCATCAAACTGTGGAGCTGGGTCTGCACATTTCCAAGCAGCGTCATTAAATGTGTCCCATAGTTTTTTTACACTTATATCTTTGTCAATTGAAGAATCGCATCTTCCCTTAAGGGTAATAGTTTGATCTGTATCAATTGACAACTTATTAACTTTAGTCATAAATTCATCTGAAAATCTTATAGAATTATTTCCATTTTGGCCAGAAACAGTTTCATAAGCCTCTCCCTCAAAACTACCATCGTAACCCATTTTAGTTAGAGCCCTTACTTTATCTTCTTCTTTAGCTTTCCAGGTCATAAATTCCATTATTTCAGGATGGTTTATATCAAGGCATAACATTTTAGCTGCACGTCTTGTAGTTCCACCAGATTTTATCGCACCTGCGTTTCTATCTAGGCCTCTTAAGAAACTCATAAGGCCTGAGGAAATACCACCACTAGATAATTTCTCTCCAATGCCTCGTATACTAGAAAAATTAGTTCCAGTACCAGAACCGCCTTTAAATAATTTGGTTTCTGTTACATATTGCTCTGAAATTGAATGTCTGCCGAGTAATTTGTCTTCAATTGATAGAATAAAACAAGCCGAGGCTTGAGTCCTTGTATAAGCATCTTTACTTTTAACTATCATTTTTGATTTTTCATCATAATAAAAATTATCTAATGATCCACCTTTTATACCATAGGATAGATTAAGGCCAGTGTTAAACCACTGAGGAGAATTTGGAGCAAACATTTGATTTAAAAGTGCATATATTAATTCATCATAAATTATACTTTTTTCTTCATCAGATTTAATGATAGTTTCGTTTATTAAAGCTTCGCACCAGAAATTTACAAGTCTATGAGCTACAAGCTTCATACTATCCTCATAACCTTTTTTATTATTAAGGCCAGATTTTCTAAAATATTTTGAAGCGATTATATCGCAAGAATTTTGTGAGTAGTGTTCTGGAAATTCTAAATCCTTCATGTCTAAAAGTACTTTATTAGTTTTATGGTCTTTTAACAAAACATTTACCTTTTTCCAATTAAATAAATCAAAAACAGTAATAGCTTTATTCTTTTCTAATTCCTTTGTGAAAACCCGTTTAATCAAATTTTTTATCTCCGCCATAATTAATACTAGCTTAAAAAAACTAGTATAAACACCTCCTATTAGTTGCATATTAATCTTAAATCATGTAAAATATAAGTCTGTATGTTTGAAATTATTATACCTAAGTAGTTATATTAATTATTTAGGTATATTTTATGTAATATTAAATATAATACCATATGTAGTAGTTTTAAAATAATCGCCACTACATATGGTATTATATAATATATTTTATAAAAAATCAAATAATAAATTAAATCAAATTATGACTAATTACGGGCTTATTTATTAAATATAGTAGTATAATAAATGTATACTTAGTATAGCACTATATTCGATGTGCATTTATTATTTTGGAAGAGGTGAGGATGAAATTATGATACGTCAATTCGATGGACAAATCCCGAGTATACATAAAAATACTTTTATTGCTAGCAGCGCAGACGTTATAGGAAAGGTGACTATAGGAGAGTACAGCAGTATTTGGTTTGGAGCTGTATTAAGAGGTGATATGAATTCTATGAATATAGGTAATTACACAAATGTTCAAGATAACTGCACGATACATAATGATGACGACTTCGCTATTAATATTGGAGATTATGTAACTATAGGACATAATGCTATAATACATGGTTGTACAATTGCAAATTATACTTTAATCGGAATGGGAAGTACAATACTTAATGGTGCAGAAATAGGAGAGCATACTATAATTGGAGCTGGTAGTTTAGTTACGCAGGGGAAAAAAATACCGTCTGGTGTTTTATGCATGGGAGTGCCGGCAAGGGTTGTAAGAATGTTAACGGTTCAGGAAAAAGAAGGCTTAAAAGAATCAGCGCATCATTATGCTGAACTTTCAATGAAATATATAATAAAAGAGTGAGGCTTTTTTAAGGAGCGAGTAAAATGATAAAATTAAATGGAATAGAAAAGATGACAAGTGAGCAGAAATATAAATATATGCTTATTCTTTTAGAAGGCCAGCTTAGCTCAGAAAAAAATGACTTGGCAAATTTATGTAATGCAACGGCAATAATAAAAGCAATTATGGATCGAGTTAATTGGGCAGGATTTTACATACTAAGGGAGAATACATTAATTCTTGGTATGTTTCAGGGACTTCCGGCTTGTAATAGAGTAGAAGTAGGCAAGGGAGTATGCGGAGCAGCTGTAACGCAAAAAAAGCCTCAGCTTGTAGAAAATGTTCATGACTTTTCTGGACACATCGCTTGCGACTCTTCAACAAATTCAGAAATTGTTATACCTATAATAAAAGATGATGTAGTTTATGGAGTTTTAGATTTAGATAGTCAGGACATAGGAAGGTTTACCAAATTAGAAGAAAAATATTTAGTAGAATTTGTAGGTATTCTTAACAAATATATAGATTGGTCAAAAGTTTAAAAAAGGTAGGGGATATTAAATGATAAAAATAGGAGATATTAATAGTTTAAAGGTAGTTAGGCGTGCAGATTTTGGTTACTATTTAGGAGCAGAGACAGATAATACGGATGATGATATATTACTTCCAATGAAAAGTACAGTTGGGAGAGCACTTAAAATTGATGATGAAGTTGAAGCGTTTATATATAGGGACTCGAGTGACAGATTAATTGCAACTTTAAAAAAGCCAATGGCAAAAGTCGGAGACCTAGCTTATCTTAAGGTAGTTGACATGACTACAATAGGAAGTTTTGTTGAAATTGGTTTAGAAAGAGATATATTAGTTCCTTTTAAAGAGGAAAACTATAGCTTAGAAACAGGAAAGAAATATCTTTTTTACATATATCTTGATAAGACTGGAAGACTTGCAGCTACTACTTTTATTGATAAATATTTATATGATACAGATTCATATGAAATTGATGATGAGGTTGAAGGCACAGTATACGGAATCCAGACTAATGGTACATTAATGATAGCTATTGATGATATTTATAGAGCTGTTATTCTAAAAAATGAGAATTATGCTAGTGTTATACCTGGAGATAGACTAACAGTGAGAGTGCAGAAATATTACGAAGACGGTAAAATGGATGTAACAGCAAGAAAACCAAGACTAGAAGAAAGAGATTTAGTTGAACGTCAAATAATAGAATTCTTAGATAAATCTGGTGGTTCTATGGTATACAATGATAAAAGTTCTCCAGATGATATAAAGAAAACATTTAAAACCAGTAAAAATGCATTTAAAAGAGCATTGGGTGGACTTATGAAAAGTGGCTGGATTGTTCAAGACACGGATGGTACTAGATTAATAGAACAAGAGATTAAATTAGAAGAACAAGAGACTAAATTTGAAGAAATAGAAAAAGAATAAATAAGAGAAATTACTAAACGGCTAAAGCCTTAAATATTAAAAGGCTTTAGCCGTTTAATATTTTTTGTGATTTTTTGCAAGAAATCTTTAAGTTGTGGAATACTAAATTAACGCAACTTGGAGGTGTATAAATTAATGAAAGAACATATTTGCAAAATTAATACTTCTATTATTATTCTGTCCTCTTTTCTTTTATTAGTAGGTTTATTTTGCTATAAATCAAATGATTTTTTTACAAGTAAAGCTATGGCAATTTCTACAATAGATCCTGTAAATTCTGATACAGCTGAGATGACAAAAGTAATTGAAGACATTTATAAAGAGCGTAATTCAATGTTTATTACTAAAGATATTACTAATCTACCTAATCATTATGATATTTCTCAAAAGCTTGGAAAATGGAGCTTGGAGCATGAAGTGAAAAGACTTAGTTATTTTAATGAGTGGTCATGTCAAAGAGATATGAATTATGTAAAAGTTGAATCTACTCCAAAAGTTAGAAAAATAACTAGTACGCAAAGAGGTCTTCGCTTATTAGTAGATGAATATTACAAATTCCAATATACTTACAAAAATGATGCAAATCCGACTACAAATATTTTTGGAGTGGGATTAACACATTCTATGGATTTAATAAAAAAAGATGGGAAATGGGTAATTTACTCTGATTGGTATTTAGATTGCTTTGAAGATGCTTTAAAATCTTATTCAGGAGAAATAAAAGATCCTAAGCTTAATGAGTATACCAAAGAAAAATATAATCTTCAAAATTGTCCTAAAATACTACCTGAACCAAAAGCTGTTACCAAAGGTAAATATGATAAAATAAATGCTGTTAAATATGCGGATAAATACTGTGGAATACCATGGGCAAGTGGAAATTTAAAAAAATATAATAAAAAATACACAAATTATACTGGCATTGGTGGAAATTGTACCAATTATGTATCTCAATCAATGGGAGATAAAGAAGGTGGTGGCCTAGAATTTGATGGTGTTTGGCATTGTACTTACAAAAAATATGGTGGAGCTGACGGAACATCTGCATGGGTTAATGCTGACGCTTTTAAACAATATTTGACTTATAGTGGTAGGGGAAAAATAATAGGAAAAGGGACATTTAAGGAATTAATCTCTCCTATGCCTGATTATCCATGTGGGGTTATACAAAAATTAGATTTAGGTGATCTTATCTGTTATGCAAAAGGTAGCGATATAGATCATTTTGCTATAGTTACTGGTTTTGATTCTCATGGTTATCCTCTTGTTAATACTCATACTATTGATAGATATCGTGTGCCTTGGGATTTAGGCTGGGGAGATAAAAATATTAAATTTTATTTAATACATGTAAGATAGATAAAAATTTATAAAACATGAATTATTATTATTTTGGTTATACTATATTCGAAGAAAAAATCATTTTATTAATAAGGAGGATTTCTAATGAAATCAAAAAGCATATTATTAACATCGGCTATACTAGCCGTATCACTCGTAGGATGTAACATGAAAGCTCCAACTCAAACGCCTAAAACAACTCCAAAGGTAATAACCGCAACTTCAATGGTAAGTACTCCAAAAGAATTTGAAAAGGCCATAAGTAGTAATGGTACATGGATTATTACCTTGAAAAAGAATATAACTATAAATGAAGATCTTGTAGTTAATGGTGAGTTCAAAAAGGATAAAAATTTTGTAGGACGTAATATAGACCTATATAGTCAAGACAAAAATAAGAACATAACTGATAAATTCATTTTAACTGCGCCAAAATTAACTGTAAATAGTCCTAAAACAAGTATAGAACATGGAACTTTCAAAGGTGACCTCTATGTCTCAGCAAATAACTTTCAATTAATAGATACTACAGTTGAGGGGAATTTATATTTTACTACAACTGAAGCTAAAAAAACATGTAAAATGGATACTAAAAGTAAAGTTACTGGAAAGAAGGAATTAGTAAGAATTTCAAATGGAGTAGACACTTCAGCTTCTTTTGAAAAGGCTATAAGTAAAAATGGTATACAAACTATTGATATGAAAAAAAGTTTAACTATAAATAAAGACCTTGTGGTTGATGGTGAGTTTAGAAATGATAAAGCTCTTTTGGAACGCAAGATAAATCTATACAGTCAAGATAAAGCTAAGAATATAGGAGATAGATTCACTTTAACTGTACCAAAATTAACTGTTAAAAGTACTCAAACAAGTATGGAACATGGAACTTTCAAAGGTGACCTTTATATTTCGGCAAATAACTTTCAGTTAATAGATACTAAGGTTGACGGGAATATATATTTTACTACACCTGAAGCTAAAAACACATGTAAAATGGATGCTAAAAGCAAAGTTACTGGAAGACAAGAATTAAGAAAATAATATTATGCACAGAGATCGTATTAGTAAAGTAAGAAAACACATATATATGATTCAAATAAATAGAGGTTGATGAATTAATTCATCAACCTCTATTTATTTAATTTTCTAAAGTTTTAGATGACATACGTTTAAATATTTTTATAATCTCATTTAAGATTAAGGGCATAAGGGATAATATAGTAACGAAACCCCAATCTTGCATACTCAAAGCGTGAACACTAAATGCACTTGCGAGTGGTGGTATAGTTATTATAAAGATTTGTAGCATTAGGCCTAAGATAATAGATCCAATTAAATATTTGTTTGAAAATAAACCTATTTGGAATATGGACTTCTTTTCATTCCTCATATTTAATGAATGAACAAGTTGAGAGCAACTAAGTACTACAAAAGCCATAGTTTGTGCATGTTCTAAAGCGTCTGGTTTAAGACCACTTGGGAATAGTGGAAATAGATTTAGATCGCCACTATAGTATTTTGCACCTATTATAAATGCTGCTAGGGTTAGTATTCCAATTAATAATCCGTTAAGAGCTAAACTTAATGTAGTGCCCTTAAATAAACTATCCTTTGGGTTACGTGGTTTATATTTCATTACATCAGGGTCACCAGGATCGACTCCTAGAGCTAGAGCTGGAAGTGTATCTGTAATTAAGTTAACCCATAATATATGGATGGGGCGAAGAGGAGATGCCCAACCTAAAAGTATTGCAAAAAACAATGCTATAATTTCTCCAACATTACAGGAGATAAGGAATATTACAGTCTTTTTGATATTGCGAAAGATGTTTCTTCCTTCTTTTATAGCAGCAACAATGGTTGAAAAATTATCATCTACTAATATCATATCAGCGGCACCTTTAGCTACATCAGTACCTGTTATACCCATTGCAACACCAATGTTTGCCATTTTAAGGGATGGTGCATCATTTACTCCGTCTCCAGTCATTGATACGATGTTTCCTTTGGATTTAAAAGCTTTTATAATCTTCACTTTATGCTCTGGAGATACTCTTGCGAATACCCTAATATTATCAATCCTATTATTTAATTCTTTGTCTGAAATTTTATCAAGTTCGCTACCAGACATAACGGCTTTAGAATCATTTGTAATATTAAGTTCTTTTGCTATAGCAAAAGCTGTATTTTGGTGGTCGCCAGTTATCATTACAGTATTAATGCCTGACTCGTGACATAATGCGATAGAATCTTTAACTTCAAGTCTTGGTGGATCAATCATGCCAACGAGTCCAATAAGTATTAAATCACTTTCTAAAGAATCAATATCTACATGATTTGTTTTAAGAACTTTATAAGCTGCACCTAAAACTCTTAATGCATCATCAGACATGTTATTAGATATTGTTATTATGTCTTTTTTTATTTCAGGAGTAATGTTTACTATGCTACCTTTGATATAGGCTTTAGTACATATATTTAACAGATTATCAATTGCTCCTTTTGTCATTACATAATATTCATCATCATATTTATTTACAGTAGTCATTAATTTTCTATCTGATTCAAAAGGAATCTCATCAATCCTCTGATGTTTTTTCTCTAATTCATCTTTGAATATGTTGTTGTCTGCACCAGGAATGAGTAGTGCAATTTCAGTTGGATCACCTGTTTTTGAACTCTGCGAATATGTAGCATCATTACATAAAATGAGATTTTCAAGTAGCAACTTTTGATTATTATCATTAAGATTTAGAGTGTCAATATTTTTTAGAGAATCACCTGCATAAAATTTCATTACAGTCATTTTATTTTGAGTTAAGGTTCCTGTTTTGTCTGAACATATAATATTTACTGAACCTAAAGTTTCAACAGCAGGTAGTTTACGTACAATTGCATGTTCCTTAATCATTTTTTGAACACCCATAGCAAGTACTATAGTGACTATTGCAGGGAGACCTTCAGGGATAGCGGCAACAGCTAAACTAATTGATGTAAGTAGCATTTCAAAAATATCTCTCCCTTGAAGAATACCTACAATAAACATAAGAGCACATATAAATAATGCACCTATTCCAAGAAACTTTCCAAGCTGGGCTAGTTTTTTTTGTAGCGGCGTTTCAGTATCTATTTTTTCGTCTAACATTTTAGCTATTTTACCAATCTCAGTGTTCATTCCAGTAGATACGGCTATTCCAACACCTCTACCATAGGTTGCGAGGGTTGACATAAAGAGCATATTTTTTTGATCACCTAGTGGGATATCATCACCATTTAATACAAGTGATGCATCTTTATCCACTGGTACAGATTCGCCTGTAAGTGTAGATTCCTCGATTTTTAAATTTGCAGTTTCAAGTAGCCTTATATCGCAAGGTACATATCGACCAGCATCAATAATAATAATATCTCCAGGCACAACCTCTCTAGATGGAATTTCTTTTACCGCTCCATCACGTCTAATTATGGCCTTTGGAGTGGATAATTTTTTCAATGCATCAAGAGCTTTTTCAGCTTTTGATTCTTGAATAATTCCGACTGTAGCATTGATAACAATTACGATAGCAATTATAACTGCATCGCTTGTTTCACCAAGGAGAGCAGAAATTACAGCAGCTGCAATTAAAATGTAAATTAGAATATCATTTAATTGGGCGAAAAACATAGAAAGTAATGTTTTAGGCTTTTTAGTCTCTAACTGATTAAATCCAAATTTTTCTCTTTGAATTTCTGATTCTTTTTGAGAAAGCCCTGTTTCTAAATTGGAGTTAAATTCTTTTAGAACTTCTTTTATAGTTTTGCGTGCGAACATGAATACCACCTCTTTTTATAGTATTTGCAATTACAGTGTAAATTATTATAGACAAAAAAACCTTTGCTCTATTAAAGAATAGAACAAAGGTCTGGCAACATCTAATGAGTTAATTATCCGGGTGTAATTTTTGTACACCGTGATGACGAATAATTAAAAGCAGAAAAACTGCCCTCGCTACTCCCCTTTGGTACAATAAATACATCATATCATATTAATAGAAATGAAACAATAAGTATATTAGGTAAACAAAGGCGGATATTCTAAAAAATCACATGGGTAATAGGCCATAAAATATAATGCCAAGTACTCCAGAAATCATTATTGTTATAATTGGATTAAATTTATCAGTTAGTAGTAGTCCGAGTATTATAAATCCAATTATTACGCTTTTAATGTCTTTATAAGATTCCCGTCCGAGTGATAAGAATACAGAAATTATAAGACCAATCATAGCGGGACGCATACCAGCAAGGGCGGCTTTCATTATATATGAATTTTTAAATTTTACAATATAATGGTTAGCAATGGAAACTAGAACAAAAGAAAATGAAATTACACCTAAGGTTGCGGCGATACTACCTGATATACCAGCCACTTTAAACCCTACAAAAGTAGCTGAATTTATGGATATTGGTCCTGGGGTCATCTGTGATATTCCAATAATATCAACAAAATCTTTATAGCTAATCCAATTATTGATTTTTACAATTTCTTTTTCGATAAGTGGAAGCATAGCATAACCTCCGCCAAAGCTAAAGGCACCTATTTTTAAGAAGGTTAGAAAAATTTTAATTAGAGTACCCATTTACTTCACCTTCTTTCCAAGAAATATAACTCCATATAAAGCAGATAAAAGTATAACTATAACAGGACTTACTTTGAAAAATAATATGCTTGCAATTGACACTAAAATCACAATAAGATTTGCATAGCTTTTCTTTAGAGATTTTGATAAACTTACTACAGCTATAAGCACAAGCACTGGCACTGCAGCAGAAATACCTTTGAAAATTAAATTCACATAGTAATACTCACGAAATCTCATAAAAAAGATAGATATGCATAGAATTATAAAAAATGAAGGTAAAACAACACCTAGAAGTCCAATGATAGCTCCAATTAGACCGCCAATTCTATAACCAATAAATATGCTACAATTGACAGCTAATGCTCCAGGAAAAGTCTGGGAAATAACAACTATATCTAAAAAGTCTTCTTTTGAAAGCCACTTTTTTTTACTTACAACTTCGGTTTCAATAAGTGGGATCATGGCATAACCTCCACCAAAGGTAAAAGAGCCTATTTTAAAGAAAGTCCAAAACATAATCAGTAATCTTTGCACTACGACACCTCTTATAATTTAATTTGTTATAGTAAAAATCATAATATTTATATATAATTATACTAATATAAACATAAATAGCAAATTCAGATATTTTTTTAGGGCAAGAATTTATTTTTTATTGTAGCTATTTTTTTTGTGAAAGTTCGTTATAATATACATAAGAATGTAAAAGATATAAAAAGTTTAATTACAGAAATATAGATAAATAGGAGGTGAAATAATCATGGAAATATCAAGAACTAGAAGAAATTCGACTATTTCAACAGATAAAAAACCTATTCAGAATAAAATGGATTTTTCTCAAAACTTTAGTTCTGCTAGGCATAATAAATCAGAAGAGCAACTAAAGGAGATGATGGATGATATAAAAAAGAAAGGAAATAGGTTAAGCACTACAAAATGTTATGCTGATGTTAAAGCATATAAAAATTTAATTAAAGAATACTTGGAGTCTGTTTTGAAACATATGTACGAGGTTAAAAAAGATATTAGTTTTTGGCAAACACAATATTTTATAACAGTAGATACTGTAGATGCTAAACTTGAAGAACTTACTCAAATGTTACTTAGTCAGGAAAAAGATAATCTTAAGGTAGCAAATACTATTGATGAAATTTCAGGGTTAATCGTTGATATATATAAGTGAAAAAGTATATATTACGCGTATTGCAATCCATGAATTTCTCCGGCGTGGCACCAAATAAGAGTTTGAAACGTGAAATCCCATTAAGAAGTTCTAATCTTTTGTAAATAAAAATTCTCTAACTCTCACATTCGGCGTGCGCCGGTTCGCTAGACTGCCTGTGGCAGTCTTACGAGAATTTTTACTTGCAAAAGAAGAACTTTAAATGGGATTTCAATTGTTTCTGCTCTTCTTATTTGGTGCTACTTCCGGAGGAATTCATACCCGTATTCTTTCAGCTTTCTTATACCTTCACATAATTTATGATGCCTGAGTAGTAACTTTATTTTTAATTAATTTGATAAAAAACAAAAATCAATTAAAAGTAAATTTGGAGTTCTAAAGCTTGATTCAATACACGTAATATATATTTTTTTCTGTGTGTGAATAGATATTAAAGGAAAGAATTATAACTAGCATCTGATGGCATTCTAAGATCACCTCTTGGAGAAACACTTATTGTTCCTACTTTTGGACCATCAGGCAGTGCGGAACGTTTAAATTGTTGAGTGAAAAATCTCTTTATAAATTTATCGAACCATTTAATTATTACGACTTCTTCAAAGTCACCAATAAATGCTTGCTTTGCTAAAAATAATATTTTTTCAGGGGTTGCTCCTTGCTTCATAAAATAATAAAGAAAGAAGTCATGAAGTACATATGGTCCTACTATGTCTTCAGTCTTTTGCGTTATTTTCCCGCTTTTATCTTTAGGCATAAGTTCAGGACTTACTGGGGTGTCAAGAATATCTAAAAGAATGTCTGTAACTTGTTTTGAGGATTCTTTATCTGCTACATATTTGACTAAATATCTCACCAATGTCTTAGGGATTGAACAATTTACAGAGTACATAGACATATGGTCTCCATTATATGTGCACCAACCTAAAGCAAGTTCTGATAAATCGCCTGTACCTATTAGCAGTCCACCTTCCTTATTTGCAAGATCCATAAGGATTTGAGTTCTTTCTCTTGCTTGAACATTCTCATACGTTACATCATGTTTCTCTACTGGATGACCTATATCTTTAAAATGCAAAAGACATGCGTCAACTATATTAATTTCTCTAAGGTCAGTACCTAAGTTTTTGCATAGATTTATTGCATTCAAATAAGTCCTATCTGTAGTCCCAAAACCAGGCATAGTTATAGTTATAATGTTCTTTAATGGTATTTTTAGTTTATCAAAGGTCTTAACTATAACAAGTAGTGCTAGTGTTGAATCAAGTCCTCCAGAAATCCCAACTATTGCTTTATTAAGTCCAGTGTATGAAAATCTTTTAGCAAGAGCCGAAGATTGAATATTAAATATTTCTGCGCAGCGTACTTCACGCTTAAATTGGTTAGAAGGTACAAAAGGATATTTATCAATGTTCCTATCAAATATGCCAAAATCCATATCCTTAAATTGAAAAGATATTTCTTTTACTTCAAAAGAACATATGGAATTAGTATTTCTAAAACTTGTATTTTTCATTCTTTCACTATTCAACTTATTTATATCAATAATAGATGAGATAACTTCGTTTTCTCTTTGAAATCTATTATTTTCCTTTAATAATAAACCATTTTCACTAATTAAAAGATGACCACTGAAAACTAAATCGGTAGAAGATTCAAAAACACCAGATGATGCATACAAATAAGAGCACATACATCTTGCACTTTGAGATGTTACTAAGGATTTTCTATAATCAGCTTTACTAACTAATTCATTAGATGCAGATAGGTTAGCAATTATATTTGCACCCTGAAGAGACAAGTAGCTGCTTGGAGGAATGGTTACCCAAAGATCTTCACAAATTTCAAAACCAAATTTAATATTGTCGCAAGTAAATAATAAGTTCGTCCCAAAAGGAATATCACTTGCAAAAGAAAGATTTACGGTTTTGTTTATTATGCCAAGGCCCTCTGCAAACCATCTTTTCTCGTAAAACTCAGAGTAATTAGGAATATAGCTTTTTGGTACTATTCCCAACAGTTTTCCATTAAATATTATATAAGCGCAATTATATAGACAATCATTAAAGTAGAGAGGAGATCCCACAGCAATTAATATATCTTTGTTTTCAGAAAACTCACATAGAGATTTAATGGCATCTTCGGATTTTTTAATTAATTGATGTTGCATAAATAAGTCTGCACAGGTATAAGCTGTTATGCAAAGTTCTGGAAAAACTATAAATTTTGATCCTTCTGCGTAAGCCTGTGTAATGCATTTTTGTATGTTAGTTAAGTTGAATTCTATATCTGCCACATTTACTATTGGACAAGCAGCAGAAACCTTTATAAAAGAAGTTTTCAAACTAATTCACGACCTTTCTTTGGTTTTCAAATATAGTATATGCAAATATTGCTTTATATAACAAATATTTAGTAGAATTATATCATTATTTTGAATACATTAGTAGGAAGGTCAATGATTATTTTACCAATGATTAAATTGTTAGTAACTATTTACAATTATAATAAAAATTACCATGAAACGTATTATCGAGCAAATAAGAGTAAATATAGGGTAGATGGCAATAAAAGACCAGAAATGGACATGGAAATGTACAATGTATTAAAATAAAACTTTATAAAGTTTAGTATATACAATATAATGTAATTATAGCATTATAAAAAATTCATTTATTTAGTTTATAAAAGATGAATATTATTCATAAATAATCTATAGTAATAATATTGCTTTAAAAACATAATAAGGTTGTATTATAAAATTCATAAAAGTTATATAATTGTGATATAGATTAATAATGACATAAGCTGTTAAAGTTAATAATATTTTAGATTTTAAGGGGGTACAATATGAGCTGGACGCCGATGATATTTTGGATAGTTGTGGCAGTGGTGGCATTAGCCATTGATATTACAACTAGTAGTTTTATGTTTGTATGGTTTGCTGTAGGAGCACTCGGAGCAATTCTTTCTATTGGACTCGATGCACCAATAATTGTGCAAATAATTGTTTTTGTAGCAGTTAGTGGAGTGGTTATGTCTATAGGTTATCCTATAGTTAAGAAAACCATAAAAAAAACTGTGAAAAAAACTTTGACTATGGAAGAAGGGTATGTGGGACAAGAATTTACACTAACAAAAGATATTGATGAAAAAGGAAATGTTAAGTTTCAAGGAATTTATTGGACCGTTAAAAATGTTGGAGAACCTTTGAAAAAAGGTGACTTAGTTCAAGTTACTGGTATTGAAGGAAATAAATTATTAATATCTAAAGTATAAGTTATATTAAAATTTGAGGAGGAATTTATTATGATTATAGGTTTGATTTTATTGTTACTAATTGTCGTTATGATTTTAACATCTATTAAGATTGTTAATACTGGGTATGTAGTTCTAATAGAAAGATTTGGTCAGTTTCATAGGATATTAGAGCCAGGTTGGCATTTTACAATTGTATTTGCAGATTTCGTTAGAAGAAAAATTTCTACTAAGCAACAAATACTCGACATACAACCACAGAATGTTATAACTAAAGATAATGTAAATATATCAATTGATAATGTTATATTTTATAAAGTTATTAATTCAAGAGATGCAGTGTATAATATTGAGGATTATAAATCAGGTATTGTGTATTCAACTATTACTAATATGAGAAATATCGTTGGAGACATGACATTAGATGATGTATTATCAGGAAGAGATAGAATAAATTCTAAGCTTCTTGAAATAATTGATGAAATTACAGATGCTTATGGAATAAAGATTTTATCTGTAGAAATTAAAAACATTGTTCCACCAAGTGAGATTCAACAAGCTATGGAAAAACAAATGAGAGCAGAGAGAGATAAGAGAGCGTTTATTCTTACAGCAGAAGGCGAAAAACAAAGCCAAATTGAAAGGGCAGAGGGACATAAGCAAGCTCAAATATTAAATGCTGAAGCTGAAAAGCAAGCAAATATTAGACGTGCGGAAGGACTTAAAGAATCACAACTTTTAGAAGCAGAAGGTAAAGCAAGGGCTATAGAGACCATTGCAATTGCAGAAGCAGGTGCTATAAGAAAAGTAAATACAGCAATAATTGAGTCAGGTACAAATGAAACTGTAATAGCATTAAAACAGATAGAAGCTCTTACAGAAATGTCTAAAAATCCAGCTAATAAGCTTATACTTCCAAATGAAATATTATCAAGTTTTGGTAGTATATCAGCAATAGGCGAAATGTTAAGAATGGATAAGAAATCTGAAAATAAAGCAATACCTACTAAAGAAATACAAAACAAAGCGATACCAAACAAATCAATACCAAATAAATAATGAATAAAAATAGATATAAAAATAAAGTCTGAGAAATCAGGCTTTATTTTTATGTTTACTTTTCTTTGGTTTTGTTTTTTTCTGAACTGAGTAACCGAATTTACCTAAAGGTTTAGAATTAACACTAAAATATTCCCCATGAGAATAAGTAATGAGATCTGCCATTTCAAAGTGTATTTTTCCAAGATCATCTATTAAAGTATTATCAACATGAGTATTTACTATTTCAGCTAAAAACAAATCATGTGTACCTAAAGGGGTAATGCTTTTAACTTTGCACTCTAAAGATATAGGGCAGTCAGATATTATTGGTGCTATGACATCTTTTGCGTTGTCCATTTTAAAGTTCATCTCATGAATCTTATCTACTTGTTTACCAGAACGCACTCCGCAATAATCAACTTCACGAGTCATTTTTGATGTAGGTAGATTTACTACAAAGTCACCACTTTCTTTTATGTAATCATAGGAAAGTCTCTCAGGTCTTATAGCTACAGTTATCATTGGCGGTTTTGTACAAGCCATTCCTATCCATGCTACTGTAAAAACATTTATTTTACCTTCTTTATTTTTTGATGTAATTAATACTACAGGAACGGGATTTAACATTGCGCTACCTTTAAATATGGTTTTTATCATGTATTTTCACCTCTATATTTTTAACATACATTATAAGGTATGTCTCTTGTTTTTATATAACATTATATATTATACAATATCTTAAAAGATTTATACAGTCTTGAATGTTTGCTAAAAAGACTTTATAATTTTTACCAAATTCATTAGTAATAATTTTATAATAATATGGTATAATGATTATAAGAGTATTAATATAGGTGTGGTGATTATTATGACAATTATTGGGAAAGCGGTATATGATGCTTCAAAATTAGTTGGTAATACTGCAGAATTGGGTATTGAACTAACAGGGAATGTCATATCGTCTATTGCAGGAATTTCAGGTAAGGATAAATTGGCTAAAAATACGAAGAAGTATAGTGTTATACTTGGTAGGGTAGCTTCAAAAACTTCAAAAATAGCAGGAGCAGTAACAGCTGTTCTAATAGATAAGACCATTGATGTTACGGTGCATACTGCAAAATATATTGCTGAAAATGCGACAAATACAAACGTTAAGATTTATGGACAATCTGATGAATTTTATGATGAGGATAAATATATAGAGGTTGAATATAAGGTATTAGAGAAATAAGGATGAATATGTTTAAAAAGATAGTTTAATGTAATATTAATTTTCAGAATTGTGTAATATTACTTTTCAAATGTGTATTTTAGTGATATAATTTTATTGAGAGTAAATATGAAACATGAAATATGGCTAAAAAAAATGAGAGCCACACTATCAAGTCTATTAAGCAGTAGATTTAATTAGTGTGGCTTTTTTGTATTTAAAAGTATAATACGAGATAAGTAGTTTTTCATAGATTATGCTATAACTAAAAGCATATATTGCTCCAATGCTTTCACTTCGCTAAGTAATTCTAAAATTTATTTTATTTACAGTTGCTAAAAAGTACAAACTCGCATGCGCTCAAACATGTACTTTTATTAACGCATCTGTAAATAAAATAAATTAAGAATTACTAGGCTAGTTCAAATGCATTCTACACAACATATACTTTTGTTAGCATAATCTAAGAAAAAGGACATTATGTATAACTATTAAAAATACAAACTTGAGCTTGCTTAAATATGTATTTTCTTTCGTGTATCCGTAAATAAAATAAATTAAGAATTACTAAGTTTAGTTCAAATTCATTCTATGTTATATATACTTTTGTTAGCATAATCTAAGAAAAAGTAACTTTAACTTCGCTGAGTTATTTCTCAACATAAAAATATTATTAAATGTAAGAATAAAATAACAGGGGGGAGAGTATGATAGCAGAAAGTTTTACGTTTAAGGGTAAGGATGGTTTAGAAATATTTGTATACAAATGGATGCCGAATGTGGATATGCAGGTTAAGGGTGTGGTTCAATTAGCACATGGAATGGCGGAGACAGCATCTAGGTATGAAGATTTTGCAAACAATCTAACAAAAAATGGATTTGTTGTTTATGCTAATGATCATAGGGGTCATGGGGAAACTGCAGGGAAAATAGAGACTTTAGGAGAATTAGGTGAGGATGGCTTTAATTCAATGGTTGAGGACATGCATAGACTAAATAATATTATTAAAGAAGAAAATATGACGTTACCTATATTTTTATTTGGGCATAGTATGGGATCCTTCTTAACACAAAGATATATTTGTTTATATGGAAGTGAATTAAAAGGTGTTATTCTTACAGGGACTTGCGGCAAGCGGGGAATTATTGTTGATATAGGAAGAATAGCATCAAAAGTAGAGATTATAAGAAAGGGAAGAAATGCTAAAAGTATTAATTTAAATAAATTGATTTTTGGAAGTAATAATAATTTTTTTAAACCAAATAGAACACTCTTTGATTGGCTAAGTCGAGATAATAAAGAAGTGGATAAATATATAGAAAATCCATATTGTGGGGCGGTTTTTACGGCGGGCTTTTTCTATGATTTTTTAAGTGGACTTAAGAGTGTAGAAGATGCAGAGGAAATAAAAAACATTCCTAATAATTTACCTATCTATATTTTTGGAGGAGATAAGGATCCTGTAGGAAAAAATGGGAAAGGTAATTTAAAACTTGTTAAGACTTATGAGAAACATGGAGTTAAGGATCTGACTTATAAACTTTATAAAGATGGACGCCATGAAATGCTTCATGAAATCAATAAAGATGAAGTAACTACTGATATAATAAAATGGATTAATGCACATGTTTAATGTATATCAATCCCATAATATAAGTACCTTTTCATAGATTATGCCATAAGCTAAAGTATATATTACTAGGAATGCTTTCACTTCGCTAAGTAATTCTATAATTTATTTTATGTACAGTTGCTAAAAAGTACAAACTCGCATGCGCTCAAACATGTACTTTTATTAACGCACCTATAAATAAAATAAATTAGGAATTACTAAAGCTAGTTCAAATGCATTCTACGCAATATATACTTTTGTTAGCATAATCTATAAAAAAGGGAGTATAGTTTATTAGTGTATGGTTATTTTTTCAAATATAGGATAATATAAATATATTATGTTGTTTTCTATTCTATGTAGATTAATCTAGCAAAGTTGATTTTAAATTCAAAAAATGAAAGAGGGAAATTTTAGTGAGTGAAGTACAAAAACTTAAAACGAGAGATCAAGTCGATAGCAAGTATAAGTGGAATGTTGAAAAGATATATGAGAATTCAGCGGAGTGGGAAAAAGATTTTGAAATACTAAGGGCTAAAGTGCCAAGTATGAAAAAATTCTCAGGTAAATTAGGTACCCCTGAGGAGTTGCTATCATTTTTAGAAAGCAACGTAGAAATTGAAAGACTCTTAGATAAATTGCTTGTGTATGCACATTTAAGAGGAGATGAGGATACAGGCAAGGCTGAATTTCAAGTTCTAAAAAATAAGATCGATACTTATGGCGCAGAAGTTTCTAGTGCAACTGCATTTTTTATTCCTGAATTATTATCATTACCTGAGAGAGCAGTTGATGAGGCAATAGTTAAGTTTCCAAAGCTTAAACTATATGAATTTTATTTAGCGGATATTATAAATCAAAAGGATCATACACTAAGTGCAGAGGCAGAAAAACTTTTGGCGTCTGTTAGTGATTGTTTAAGTGCACCAGGAAACATATTTGGAATGCTTACAAATGCAGACATGACATTTCCGTGTATAAAGGATGAAAAGGGTAATGAGGTCGAATTAACTGAAGGAAACTATAGCAATTTTATAAAATCAAAGGATAGAAGAGTAAGAAAAGATGCTTTTGAAACGTTATTTTCAACATATAAAGGATTTAGTAATACTTTAACAGCATCTTTAACATCTTCGATAAAGAACTTTATATTTAATGCAAAAACAAGAAATTATTCCTGTGCACTTGAAAGTTCTTTAAAACCTAATAATATTCCAGTAAAGGTTTATGATAATGTAGTTGATACTATAAATAAAAACTTATCATCACTTCATAGGTATGTAAGCATTAAGAAGAAGCTTCTGGGGCTTGATGAAATGCATATGTACGATTTATATGTGCCTATAATTGATGCAGAGGAAAATCATATTGAATATGAAGATGCAGTTAAAATAGCACTCGAGGGTATTAAGCCACTAGGACAAGAGTATTTAGGCATCTTCAAAGAAGGTATTAATGAGGGATGGGTAGATGTATTCCAAAATAAAGGTAAACGATCTGGAGCATATTCTTGGGGCTGTTTTGATAGTATGCCATATGTGCTTTTGAATTATAATTATCAATTAAATGATGTATCTACGCTTGTTCACGAAATGGGACACTCTATTCATTCATATTATTCAAGAAAAACTCAACCATACATATATTCAGGGTATGAGTTATTTTGCGCAGAAGTTGCATCTATAACTAATGAATGTTTATTAATAGATTATCAAATTAAAAATGAGAATGATAAGAAAAAGAAATTATTCCTAATAAATCAACAATTAGAGGGAATAAGAACTACAGTATTTAGACAGTGCATGTTTGCAGAATTCGAAAAGGTAACGCATGAAAAAATTGAACAGGGTAATCCGTTATCACCAGAGGACTTATGTAAAATTTATCATGATTTAAATGTGAAATATTTTGGACCTGATATGGTAGTAGATGCAGGAATAGATATGGAATGGTCAAGAATTCCTCATTTTTATAATGATTTTTATGTATACCAATATACTACAGGTTTTGCAGCTGCTAATTCTTTCAGTAAAATGATAACTAACGAGGGAGCAAGTGCTGTAGAAAGATATATAGGATTCTTAAAGAGTGGTGGAAGTGATTATCCAATAAATATACTTAAAAAAGCAGGTGTAGATATGTCATCACCAAAACCTTTAGAAGATACTATAAAAAGATTTGATGAATTATTAGTGATGCTCGAGAAAGAACTGTAGCAAAGGGGCAGTATATATTATTACAATTGCGTTTCACTTCGCTAAGTAATTCCAAACAAATTTAAATAGTTTCTACGTTTCTTATTTGGAGTTCCCCTTTAATTAAATATGAATATAAATCCAATAATATAAAATAGCCTATAGGTAGAGTTTATAATGTCTATTCTATAGGTTATTTTACATTATTTTTTATGCTGTTAGCTTTTTTTTACCGTTTTTTCTAATTAAATCAATGGTAACAGCTAATATAATTATTGCACCTTTAGTAAATAACTGAGGACCTTGTTGTATATTTAGCAAGTTCATTCCATTGGCTATAACTCCCATAATCAAAGCTCCAATTAGCGTACCTTGAATACGACCTTCTCCACCGGTCATGCTGGTTCCACCAATAGCAACAGCTGCTATTGCATCAAGTTCATTCCCATTACCTGCGACAGGGACTGCTGAATCAAGTCTTGATGTTAGCAAAATTGCAGCAATAGAGCAACATATTCCTGATATTGTGTAAACTAGTATTTCTAATTTAAATACATTTATACCGGAAAGTTTACTAGCTACTTTGTTTCCACCAGTAGCATATACATATCTTCCAAACTTAGTATAAGTAAGTACATAATATCCTAAAGCAAATATTATCAACATTACAATTGCTGGTTTTGGTACAAAACCAATAAAACCTGATATTCCTTTAAAACTCTTCGAGAATGAGTAAACAGGTTGTCCATTCGTAATGGTATAAGCAAGACCTCTTGCAATTGTCATTGTTCCAAGGGTGGCAATAAATGGTTGTATTTTTAATTTAGCAATTAATACTCCATTTAAACAACCAATTAGACCACCGAGTACTAGTCCTATTAGTATAGCTAACCCAACTGGTACATTTGCCTTCATGGCAAGTGCCATTACAAGACCAGTAAATGCAACTATAGATCCTACAGATAAATCAATACCACCTAAAAGGATGACAAATGTCATTCCTACAGATATAATACCTATTCCTGCAATTTGCTGTAATATATTAAATATATTTTGTGAAGATAAAAAACTTGGAGAAAGTACTGACATTATCACAACTAAAAAAACAAATGCAAGAAATACTCCAAAAAGACTATTTTCAATAATGCTCATTATACCTTTGTTTTGTTTTTTACCATTAATTTTTGTGTTCATCATTTTATTTTACCTCCATCGTTGCATAATGCATTATATTTTCTTGAGATGCTTCTTCCATATTTAATTCACCAGTTATACTACCTCTGCACATTACTAATACTCTATCACTCATACCCAGAATTTCTGGAAGTTCTGAAGAAATCATTATGATTCCAACTCCTTTTTTAACTAAATCATTCATGATGTTGTAAATATCAACTTTAGCACCAACATCAATTCCACGAGTAGGCTCATCTACAATCAAAATTTTAGAATTAGATGAAAGCCACTTTGCAATAACGATCTTTTGTTGATTTCCACCACTTAATGTACCAGCCTTTTGAAACGGCCCTGATGCTCTAATATCTAATAAAGACATATATTCTTTTATGTCTTTAACCTCTTTCTCATGATTAATCATTATTGGATTTTTACAATAATTATTAAGTGTTGCTAATGTGATATTGTTGCCAACGTCCATTGGTAAGACTAAGCCTTCATCCCTACGATTTTCAGTTACAAAACCTAGTCCATTTTTTATTGCTTGTATTGGTGATTTAATAGTTACTTTCTTGCCAGCTATATATATTTCTCCTGAATCAAATTCATCCACTCCAAACAGAGCTCTCATTACTTCTGTTCTTCCGGCGCCCATGAGTCCGGAGAAACCAAGTATTTCACCTTCTCTTAAATTAAAGCTAATGTTTTTAAATACGCCTTCTTTTGATAGACTTTTAACATTTAATAATTCCTTGCCTGGTTTCACGTCTACCTTAGGATATTTATTTTTAATTTCTCTACCAACCATTAATTTTATTAATTCATCTATTGATGTATCCTTAATAGCAACTGTTGTTATAGTTGCTCCATCCCTCATAATAGTGACTCTATCACCAATTTGTACAAACTCTTCTAGTCTATGGGAAATATATATAATAGAAACCCCTTCAGATTTTATTTTTCTAATTATCTTGAACAAATAATCAATTTCTTTATCTGTAAGTGCTGCAGTTGGTTCATCCATTATGATAATTTCTGATTTTAAGGATAAAGCCTTTGCTATTTCAACCATTTGCTGCTTCGCAATTCCTAAATCTTTAACCAATTTTCTTGTATCTATATCCACATTAAGATAGTCGAGGGCATTTTGTGCATCGCTATACATTTTTTCAAAATCTATTTTACCAGGAATATTTGACATAGGTTCTCGTCCTAAATATATGTTTTCGGCTACTGTCATAAATGGCACTAGGTTGAATTCTTGATATATTATACTAATCCCCAATTTCTCTGCATCTTTTGGTGAGTTGATTTCAACCTTTTTACCCTTGATAATAATATCTCCGCCATCTTTTGTGTATGCTCCAGAAAGAATTTTCATTAATGTAGACTTGCCTGCTCCATTCTCACCGAGTAGAATTTGCACTTCACCCTTGTTTACTTCAACTCCAGCATTTTTTAATACTTTTACTCCAGAAAAGCTCTTTGAAATTCTTTCCATTTTCAAAACTTGCTCTGACAAGACTATTCCTCCTTTTTATAGATACTAAATATAACTTAACGTTATATTTAGTATCATATACTTGTTTATTATAAACTTCATATTACTTTATATATTTACTTACAAGACTTTTGTCAACAACTAAAGTTTTAATTTGATGCATTTTATTTTGAACTTTTAATCCTTTAATTGCTTTACCACAGTCAACTATACTTTGTGTTCCAATTTCCTTTGGACTTGTGTAAACAGTAGCGGTTGTCTCTCCTTTAGAAATCGAATCCATTGTAGCAGGATTACCATCTATACCAATAGTAATTCCATCCTTAATACCTACGGATTTAAAAGCTTGAGTCGCTCCTATAGCCATTTCATCACTTAAACCATAAAATACGTTTATAGTTTTATTTGCTTGATACATATTAGTTGCAACGTTCATTCCCTTTTCTCTTTCCCAGTTTGCAGGTTGTGTAGCCACAATTTTTATATTACTATATTTCTTAGCTTCATCTACAAAGCCACCTTTTCTGTTGTCTGTAAATACTCCTGGTAGACCTTCTAGTATTCCCACATTAACTTGTTTTCCTTTTAACTTGGTACCTAAATACTCAGCTGCTTGAGCACCTGCATTTTTTTGATCATATCCAACATAGGAATAAACATCTGCACCTTCTATTGGACTTAGAGAATTGAAAACAACTACGGGTATCTTCGCAGCATTTGCTGTTTTTACAACAGCGGCCATAGTTTTATTATCTGTTGTACATATTGAAATACCATCTACCTTCTGTGTTACAACATCTTCAACTATTTTTAACAGTCCATTGAAATCGTCTTCTGTTTGTGGTGCTAATACTTTAAGTGTATAACCTTCTTTAGTAGCTTCAGCTTTTGCTCCTTCAACTGATGAAGCATAGAATGGACTTACTAAAGATGGTGGAATAAATGCTATTGTTTTCTGTTTACTAGCGCCGGAATCTGTATTACCACAGGCAACTACACCTAAGCTCATTGTTAATACAGTAACAACCGCTAGTGATCTTTTAAATAATTTCCTTAATGATTTTCTTTTAATTTCTAACATATTAAATTCCTCCCCCTATTTTCGTGACAAGCACTTTATTAAAATTTTGCTAATACATAATATTAGAATAATAAACAACTAAGAATAAATTCGCTTATGTTACTAACATTTGAGATTACCTCCTATAAAATTTAAATAACAATTTTGAAAGCGATTACAATAATATAGTAGTATTTATACGTACAAAAGTCAACACTTAAATGCATTTTATTAGTACAATTTAAATATATAATCCAAATAAGTAATTTAAATATAACATAGGTACTTATTTATATTTTTAAAAAAAGATGGTAGAGTTCTTGATTTCTAGATGTTTGGCAATATTAGTGGTAATGAAATTTATTAATAGAGTGAATAAATCAGAAAACAAATAATCTGCAAAAGATTTTTAAATTATATAAATAACAAATAAAAAATTTGTACATGCTTCTAATGTGGTTTTGTAGAATTACGAATAATAAGTTCAGGCTCATACAATATAGAATCACTCTCTTCAAAATGATTACCATTATTAATTAGTTTAATAATTAGTTTAGCAGCATCTCTACCCATCTTTTCTTTTGGATGTGTCATAGAAGTTAATTTTGGTTCCATGATTTTTGAGATAGGAGAGTCGTCAAAGCCAATGATAGAAAGATCTTCAGGGATTTTTAACTTTAAGTCATGTGCTATATTTAACACCATGTATGCAATTTCATCATTGTAACAAAAGATACCTGTAGGACGTTTTTTTGATTTTAGCGCATACTTTATTCTTTGGGGAAGTATTGTTTCCACTTCTTCTGAAAGGTAAGTTAAAATTTCAGAGGAAGGTGGAATTTCTTTTTCCAAACATTTTGTAATAAATCCATTCATTCTATGGATACCTTGAGAGTCATCAACTTTAAAAATGCCCATTATATTTTTATGTCCTAAAGATAGTAAGTATTCAGTGGCTATTTTACCACCAGTAAAATCATCAATACATAGGCTTGGAGTTTTAATTGCAGAATAAGTAGCATTTATCATAATAATGGGAACGTTTTGAGAAATCATACTATTCAAATATTCTAGGTTGTGAATTTGATACGCACTTTTAGTTGGTTCTAGAATAAGACCATCTATTTTGTGAGCTAACAAATTTCTTAAATTGCTATTTTCAAGCATTAAGTTATTGTTAGTAGACGACAACAAAAGAGAAAAGGATTCATCATATAGGGTACTTTCAATGCCTTTGATTATATCTGGAAATATATAATTTGATATATGAGTTGTAAGTACACCAACATTTTTGGTCTTCTTTAAATATAAATTATTTTGTTTCCAATCAGATAGATACGTGCCACTGCCTTGTATTGTATATATATATTGCTGAGATTCCAAATCACTTATTGCCTTTCTTACTGTGTGTCTACTGACCTTAAATAGGGACATTAGTTCATATTCAGTTGGAATTTTTTCATTGGGCTTATATTTTCCAGTAATTGCCCAATTAATAATTTGTTCTATTACTTCTTCATATTTATATTTCATATTCTTCTCCTAAAATATAACAGACTTGTTTTATAGAATATTATAGCAGATATTAAACGTTTTCACAACAATGTTTAATATTGTTACGTATGAATACTAAATTTATAGAAAATTATATCGACGCTTGTGCGTATGAATATTTACTTGGTGATATGTATGACTCTGTAATGAATTATAGATTTAGGGACGCTATAGTTGGTTAGGTTGAGAATAAAGATAGAGGTTAATCTATTTTACTATTTATTTTAAATGTTTTTGTTTTAATTATGATATAAATAACATAAACTTTATATAAATATAAGATATTTGTAATACAGTTATTGATTATAATTTAAAACATAGGAACTCAATAAATAAGCAAAGATATGGGAGGGTTTAATATGTATACAATGGAACTTAAAACAAATTTACTGATAATAACTATGAGTGGAGTTATGACAAAAGAAGAAGGTATATCTTATATAGAGGAATTGAAAAAGAATATAAAAGATATAAGTCCTATTGACTATAATATAGTTGTTGATTCAAGAAAATTAGAAAAAATTTCAAAAGAATTAAGGGAGAGTAGGGAAGAAGCCATCTCATTAATTGCTAGTACTCCATTTAAAAAACGATATAATATTATACCCAAAGATATTATTGCTACTATGCAGGGAGTGCGAGCAGGTATTGTAAATAATGAATTTAATAATACTATTTTCGCAGAATCTTATGGGGAACTACTTAAATTCAAAGTTTAGCATTCAACTTAACATAAAATAGCCTATAGGTAGACTTTACATTGTCTATTCTATAGGCTATTTTAATTTATAAGCACTTGCGAAGAGGATTGAGTATAGACGGTTACTTGATTGATAGTAGTGTCCTAAGTCATTTGTTTTACTTCTTATGTGATAAATAATTAGGTAAGGGGATGAGTGGGTCAGATGAATCTGTATTAATATAAGTTCTAGGGTACGCATCTCTATATTGAGTCGGAGTTATTCCTTCATATTTCTTAAATAATTTCATGAAATATTTATCATCTTTAAAACATAAAGTATAAGAGATTTCTTTAATGCTTTTTTCAGAATTCAATAATAGTTCTTTTGCTTTATTTATCTTAATACTATTTATATATTGAAGAGTACTCATTCCAATATGTTTTTTGAATAATCTCGTTAGGTGATCGGCACTAAAATTAGACTTCTTAGCTACCATTTGTACAGATATGTCTTTAGTAACATTTACTCTTATCCATTCTAATATTTGAAAAAATCTTTTATTTACTGAATTTTCTTTTGTTACTGACAAACTAAATGAGTTTATAAATTGTTGAGTTAACTCTATGGCAAGTTCAGATACTAAATAATCAGTTGATAAATGTGTATAATACAGTGAATTAGCTATATGTAAAATTTGTTTTATGTAAATGAATACTTTTCCAGTGTCAATTAATGATAAAAAAGTTGGTAATAAAATATCTTCGTGTAAACTTTCCGTATTTAATATTGAAATGATTTCTTGATAGATCTCAGATTTAGTTAATATTATCTCCTCTGCAGTACATAAAAAATGTAGCCAGTAAAAACTACTACCCTCATCTGAGGGTGCATATCCGGAATGTAACATACCTGGGAGTAAAAATAAAACATCACCTGGATTTATTTCATACTTATCTTCATTTTGCTTAATATAAATGGTTCCTTTAATTCCAATGATAATTTCATAGTCATTTTCTAGAATAAAAGATTTATGCTGCCAATTTTTTTCACATATAAATTGACCAGATTTACAATAAGAGAGAGGTACACTTATATTTGTCTTAAAATAGAGCATATCTGATTTCACCACCAAAAGTACGATTTTATTAGTTGTTAGATAAGTGTAATCGATTTATAATTAGCATATAAATCAATTATATAAGAACAATCAACATTATACTTCCATAAAAAGCTTATGTCAATTGGTGTTAAGAAAGAACACTAATTGTCGTATTTACCATACCTTAAATATTACTATAGGAGGAATTACGAAAATGAAAAATGAAAAGAAAAGCGAAATAAATATAAAGGATATTACAATTACAGATGATTTTTGGTCTAAGTATATAAAATTGGTTAAAAATGAAATGATTCCATATCAATGGAATGTTTTGAATGATGAAGCTAATATAAAAATTGACGCTGAGCGGGATGATAAGAATATTCCAATTGAAAAAAGTCATGCAATTGAAAATTTTAAAATTGCAGCGGGATTAAAAAGTGGTCATCATTATGGTTATGTTTTTCAAGATAGTGATGTTTATAAATGGCTAGAGGCTGTTTCATATTCTTTGATTAATGATAGTAACGTTGAACTTGAAAACATAGCTGATAGTGTTATAGATTTGATAGGACTAGCTCAACAAAAGGATGGATATTTGGATACTTACTTTACTATTGATGCTAAGGAAAGAAAGTTTAAGCGTCTACTAGAAAGTCATGAATTATATTGCGCAGGTCATTTTATGGAAGCAGCAGCTGCTTATTATAGTGTTACAGGAAAAAGAAAGATAATAGATATCGCTTGTAATTTAGCAGATTGTATTAATAGATATTTTGGCCCAGAAGAAGGTAAGATTCATGGATATGACGGTCATGAAGAAGTAGAAATTGGTTTAGCAAAACTATATTCAGTAACCCAAAATAAAAAATACTTAAAATTAAGCAAATACTTTTTATATGAAAGGGGTAAAGATAGTAATTTTCTTAAAGATCAATTAAAAGATGATGATAATAAAACTTTTATACTTCCCGGAATGGAAAAATTCCCTCGGAAATATTTCCAAGTTCATAAACCAATTCTTAAGCAAGAAACTGCGCAGGGACATTCAGTTAGACTTATGTACATGTGCACAGCTATGGCAGATATAGCTTATCTAACAAATGATAAAGAAATGCTAGAAGCATGTAGAAAATTATGGGGGAACATTACTAGTAAAAGAATGTATATAACTGGAGGCATTGGTTCAACTGTAATAGGAGAAGCTTTTACTTATGATTATGATCTACCCAATGACACAATGTATTGTGAAACTTGTGCATCGGTTGGATTAATATTCTTTGCTTTTAATATGCTTAAAAATGAACCTCTAAGTTTATACGGAAATGTTATGGAAAGAAGCTTATATAATTCTACTATTAGTGGAATGGCACTCGATGGAAAACACTTCTTTTATGTAAATCCCTTAGAAGTTGATCCAGTAGCTAGCAAAAATGATCCAGGTAAAAGTCATGTAAAGGTAACTAGATCAGAGTGGTTTGGATGTGCATGTTGCCCTCCTAACCTTGCAAGAACACTAACCTCCTTAGGTAAGTATATTTATACTATTTTTAATAGCACAATATATACGCATTTATATATGTCTAATGAAGTTGATATTTTAATAAACAATAATAAAGTTTCTATTAGACAAGAAACAAATTACCCCTGGTCTGGCGATATTAAGTTGTTCTTAAAAGTTGAAAAATCAAGTAATTTTATCATGGCATTTAGAATACCTGATTGGTGTTATTCATATTTTGTTAAAGTTAACGATGAAAAAGCGGAATATAAAATTATAAATGGCTATATTTCTATTCTAAGAGATTGGAATACATCTGATACAATAGAAATAAATTTTGAAATGGAAATTCAAGAAATAGTTGCAAATCCAAATATTAAAGATGATTTGGGGAAAGTTGCAATTCAAAAGGGACCTTTTATCTACTGCTTAGAAGAAGTAGACAACGGTAAAAATCTACATTTAATTAGATTAGATAAATATGCTAGTTATGAATATGAATTTGATTCTAAACTCCTTGGAGGTGTTGGTAAAATTAAAACTAAGGCTAAAAAACTAATTATAGATAATAGTTGGGAGGGACAACTATATAGAAGTGATAAAAAAAGTCCTATATATGAAGAGTGTGAAATTACTTTTGTACCATATTACAGTTGGGCTAACCGATCTGTAGGTGAAATGAGAGTATTTATAAATAAGGATTTATAGATATTTTAACAATTATATAAATGTTGTAAAATGTAATAGATTTGTATTATTTGTTTATTATGTAAATATAAATTATACAACAAAAGTGGATTTCGCGAATCCACTTTTGTATTTAGAAAATAAGATAGTTCATAGAGACTACTTGCGTTTAAATAAATATAAACTTAATTGGATCAGTTTAAATCAGCTACTGGTCTACCAAAATCAGGAGTTCCATCATCATTCCAGTTTAGTTTCTGCGCCCTAGCATGTCGGTTAGGATCATCAAGAGAATTCCCGTTTATTTCCTTATAATTTCTAGCATGATAGATCATAATATCTGTTTGATTATCCTCCGAAACAGTGAAACTATTATGACCTGGTCCATACTGATTATTTTCATAATTTGTGGCAAATACTGGAACTGATGATTTGCTCCAAGATAATGGATTTAACAAGTCATTTGTATCGTCTGCAGTTAAAAGGCCAATACAATAATTATAGTCTGTAGCACTTGCTGAATAGCTAATAAATATCTTCCCATTTTTCTTAATTACTGCTGGTCCTTCGTTTACAGAAAAACCTATGCACTCCCATGGATATTCAGGTTTTGAAATCATTACCTGTTTACCACTAATAGTCCATGGATTGCTTAACTTTGCAATATATAAATTAGAGTTTCCCTTTATATTAGGATCATTTTGAGGCCAAACCAGATATCTTACTCCCTTATGTTGAAAGGTTGTAGCATCTAAAGCAAATGATTCATAATTAGTCTTAAGTTGCCCTTTTTCTAACCAATGTCCTTCTAGTGGGTTAGGTGACAAGTTTTCAAGCACATATATTCTATGATCAAACATGTTCCCTTTAGGGTCATTAGCTTTTGCTGCTGCAAAGTATATATACCATTTATCATCTATAAAGTGTATTTCTGGTGCCCATATATATGCGCTCATTTCCCCATCCATATGTTTGCGCCAAACTACAGTAGGTAATATTGAGCCTAATTCCTCAATGGTCTTAGCTCTTCTTATTTCGATTCTGTCATATTCAGGAACGGATGCAGTGAAATAGTAATATCCATCAGAGTGTTTATATACAAATGGATCAGCTGCTTGTCGTACTATTGGATTTTTATATTCTTGACTTATTGACATAATATTCTCCTCGATTTAAACTATATTTATTTTGCTATATTATAAAATGTATAGATAACTAATTAACCTTTTACTCCACCAGCAGTTAATCCTTCAATGAAAGAATCCTGAAAGAGTAAAAATATAATTATAATTGGTAATACCGATAACACAGATCCGGATAATACAGCACTGTAATTATTTCCATAAGGTGTCATTAATGACATTAAGCCTACAGGGAGTGTAAACATTTCATCTGTTCTCATTTGAATTAAAGGCCATATAAAACCATTCCAACTTGACAAGGCTGATAAGATTGTCATGGCACCAAAAGCTGGTTTCATTAAAGGTATCATAATTTTGAAAAATATCCCATATTCGGTACACCCATCGATTCTAGCAGCATCCATAAAGTCCTTTGGTATTCCTGAAGCAAACTGCCTGAAAAAGAATATCGAAGAAGCTGAGACAAGGAAAGGTAGTATTATTCCACTATATGTATTTATAATATGAAGTGTAACCGTTAATTTATATAATGGAAGTATTAAAATCTCAACAGGGATCATCATCATAAACAATATTAATACAAATATTGTATTCTTAAATTTAAAATCATATACTGCTATTGCATAACCTACCATAGAAGAGAATAATAGTGAAAACACTGTACTTATTAGAGTAATTAGCACACTATTTTTAAACCATGTTAGAAATAAAATACTGCTGTCGGTAAATAAAGGAATATAATTTTGTATACTCATAATACTAAAGTCTAATTTCAAATTTAAGCCATAACGAAATAACTCTGTAGCAGGTTTAAGTGAAGCCAGCAACATTGCATAGAAAGGAAGTAATGCAAAAATGGTTATGATAATAAAAAGAATAACCATTAACAATCCTTTATGAGAATATTTTACTTTAGATTTTACTTTTACATTTTTAGGTTTTGTTATAATTACATTTTCAGTTTTTAACATGATTATGCATCCTCCTTTTTAAATATTCCAAAAAATTTTAGTTGGAATAAATTTAAAGTTATTACAATAAGAAGTAATACTAATCCAGTAGCAGAAGCAAAGCCTAAATTGCCATTTTCAAAACCTTGCTGATACAAGTAACCGACAATTGTTAATCCAGAATCATTTTGTGAATGATTCTGCCAAAAAACAAAACTTTCAGTAAACATTGATAATCCGCCATAGATACTTATTGTTAAAACATAAATAATTATTGGTTTTAAAAGAGGTACTGTTACATATCTAAATTTATTAAAAACACTTGCACCATCAATTTCGGCTGATTCATATAGTTCTGTAGGTATATTTTGTAAACCAGATAAGAAATATATAATATTTATCCCGGTCCAACGCCACATTGCGAGTAATACTAATAAAGGCATTGCAGTATTTTCATTACGTAGCCATTCTATTGGATTTATACCAAAAACACCTAAAATTGTATTTAGTGGCGCACCTGGAGTTTCTCCAAAAATCAATCTAAAAACAATACCTGCAACAACAACTGAGGTGATAGCGGGCATGAAAATGGTAGCTCTAAAAAATTTTTTAGCTACTAATGCTTTTGAATTCAAAAACACGGCTAAAACTATAGGTATGGGTATCAAAAGTAACAAAGTCCAAAAACAATATCGTACACTATTCCAAACAGCGGTATAAAAATGAACATTAAGTAAATCTTTATAGTTTTTTAAACCAATAAACTTATTTTGACCAACACCAACAACATCTTGAAAACTCATAATGCATGTGCTTATTATTGGATAAAAAAAGAATATGAAAAATGAAAGAATGAAAGGTAATACAAAAACATATGGAGCATACTTTGAAGAATATAAAAACTTATTAACAATCATGTTTTGCTTTTTTTCCAAGAAGATTCCCCTCCAATTTAAATATTAGGAGATGCAAATCACATAAATAATTGCATCCCTAATAATTTATAGGTGACTAATTTTATTTGCCTGCTGTTTTTTTATTTTTTACGTAGCTCATCTGCTGCTGCTTTTAAAGCGGCCTGAGGCGTAGCTGAATTTTCTTTTAATACTTTAAATAAAACTTGAGTATCTAATAGGGTTCCAGCATTGGGGCTTTTTTCAATACTTACTGGAGTAGCTATTGAATCTTTTAATGGTATAAGAACATTAAAGGCATCTTTACCATTTGAGAAATACTGTGTAAACTTGGTGTCACCAATATTTGCACTTATTTTCTTCCATGAATCCCATCTAGGTGGGTCAAAACCTTCTAGATTCCAAATGTTCTCACTAGCTTTTTCAGTTCCTTTTGCAAAGAACAAAAACTTCTTTGCAAGTTCAACATTTTTACCTTGAATTGGTACTGCTGTTCCTGTTCCACCTAATCCAACAGATAGGTTTTTATTTCCGGTCGCAAATACTGGGGGTGCTTGTATTGCTATTTTGCCTTTTAAATCAGGCATATTAGCAAGTAATCTACTTGTATACCAGAATGGCATTATAACTGAAGCAGCGCCACCTTTGTTAAAAGCTCCATAACCTTCTTCTGTATCAGGTTGTCCACCAGGAGATATCGCAGCAATTTTATCTGTAAATACCATATCATGAAGTAGTTGTAGTGACTTTACTGCTACCGGATTATCTAAAGTCACATTCCCGGTTTTATCAAAGATATCTGAACCTTGTTGTCCTACCATTAAGCTAAATTCCCAATTTGCAGTCTGAGAAAGATATCCCATATATTTTCCTGTTTTTGTTTTTACAATTTTACCAGCGGCTATATAGTCATCCCAGGTTTTGATTTTTGTATAATCAACACCTGCTTTTTTAAAAAGCTCCTTATTGTAGAAAGCAACAGTAGTTCCTACATGTGTAGGTAAACCGTACACTTTTCCGTCCTTGCTATATAAATCTAAACGTGATTGTATAAAATTAGCCTTCTCAGGGGCTACAATATCACTCAAATCTGCTAATTGTGGGGTTCCTTTTGTAAAATTTGGAAACTGACCAACCTCAATATCAGCAATATCTGGAGCTCCAACTCCTGTTTTAACTGCGACCAATAATTTGTTATGCATATCGGTATAAGGGTAAGTAGTTACTTTTAACTCAATAGGTTGATCTGGATGGGCTTTATTCCAATTCTTAGCAGCATCATTGTATAAATTAGAATGTAACCCAATAAATGTCCATAAATTTAATTTTGTTACTTTTCCGGATTTAGTACTTTGACCATTTGTACCAGTTGAAGAGTTACTACCACAACCACCTAAAACCATTGTAGCTGTCATCAGTGAAATAAGCATAAGACTAATTCTTTTTTTCATAAAATCCCCCTCCTAAATGTATTAAATAGAGCATTTAAATTGATCCTTCTATTTCCTCCTTTAATAAAGAATAATTTTGTATTGCAATGTAATGGAAATAGAAATTTTCATAACATTTCAATTTCATTAAAAGTAATTAGGAAACGTTATCACGAAGCGAGTAAAACTATTAATACATTTTAAAATCAAGAATATTATATATTAATAGTTTTATGTTTGTGTTAATTGGTTTATAACTACAGTATGGTATTATTTACTTTAAAAGTCAATAATTTTTTTAACTTTAGTTAATTGTTTCATGTTTCTATAAACCAATCCTCATTACTTGTACATAGAAATATAATTTTACTTATATGTATTTTATTATTGACCTTCTATAGAAAAAAACTTATAATACAATTAATACTAATGTTAATATATTAATCATATTATTAATTACTGAAGGAGGGTGTAATAATGGCTAATTTAAAAAAGGCTAAAATCATTATTAATGCTGATGTTAAGAAGGGTAAAATTAACAAGAACATTTATGGTCAGTTTTCCGAGCACTTAGGCAGATGCATATATGAGGGCCTTTGGGTTGGAAAAGACTCGCCTATTCAAAATACAAATGGGATTCGTAATGATGTAGTCCAGGCTTTAAAAGAACTTAAAATTCCAGTATTAAGATGGCCAGGTGGATGTTTTGCTGATGAGTATCACTGGAAGAATGGCATAGGTAATCCTGAGAGTCGTCCTAAAATGATTAATACTCATTGGGGAGGTCTAGTTGAGAATAACAATTTTGGAACACATGAATTTTTTGAGCTATGTGAGCAACTTGAAACAGAGCCTTATGTTTGTGGAAATGTTGGAAGTGGCACTGTTCAAGAAATGAGTGAATGGGTGGAATATATGACATTTGATGGTGTGTCACCAATGGCAGAACTTAGAGCGGCTAATGGACACGAAAAACCTTGGAAACTAAAATACTTCGGTGTTGGTAATGAAAATTGGGGCTGCGGTGGAAATATGAGACCAGAACATTATTCAGATCTATACAGAAGATATTCCACCTACGCAAGAAATTATCAGGGAAATAAGCTTTTTAAAATAGCTGGGGGTCCCAATGCTAGTGATTATAATTGGACAGAGGTATTGATGAGAGAATCTTCTAGTCTTATGGATGGATTAAGTCTCCATTATTATACAATGCCTTTTGGTTTCGATGATAAAGGTTTCGCAACGGTATTTGATGAGACATTATGGTTTAAAACTATGGAAAAAATATTATATATGGAAGAACTTATAATTAAACACAGTACTATTATGGATAAATACGATCCAGACAAGCGTGTAGGATTAATAGTCGATGAATGGGGAACTTGGTTTAATGTTGAACCTGGTACAAATCCTGGCTTCCTTTATCAACAAAACACCTTAAGAGATGCACTAGTTGCAGGGGTTGGTCTTAATATATTTAATAACCATTGCGATAGAGTGCAGATGGCAAATATTGCTCAAATGGTAAATGTTCTACAAGCTATGATATTAACGCAGGGAGATAAAATAGTATTAACACCAACATACCATATATTTAAAATGTACAAGGTACATCAAGATGCTGAGCTTTTGTCTACATCATTTGAATGCGAAGATTATGTTAATGGGAATAAATCTTTGCCTGAGCTAAATGTGTCAGCTTCAATTGACGACAAGGGAATCACTCATATATCTTTATGCAATTTAAGCCCTAATGATGAAATTGAAGTGACTAGTGAATTAAGAGGATCCGTCTACTCAAAAGTATCGGGAACCATACTTGCATCTGATGAAATGAATGCATACAACAGTTTTACAGATCCAAATAAAGTTGTTCCAAAAGAATTTAAAGCGGTTACAATTCAAAATAATAAACTTTCAATAGTTATGCCTAAAATGTCAGTTATTGTACTTAATGTAGAGTAATAAGATGATAAAATGTAAGGCTTGCTCTGCGAGTGTGATGGTTTCTGAAAATGATATTGATGATATGTTAAATATAATTGTAAGTGGCAATCAATTTAAGCTTATTGATCAGGAAACTTATAAAAAACGTTTGCATATTTGCTTTAATTGCAATTATCTAGAATATGGTACAACCTGCTTGCAGTGTGGTTGTATTGTACAAATAAAGGCGAAATTAATGGAATCTAGTTGCCCTTATCCTCAAAAATCAAAATGGGAATGAAGTTTCACTTCATTCCCATTTTATTATGTATAATATAGTCTAAAGATTAAATCTTGATCGTAGTTTCCAAAACCACTTCCAAAAACCGTTAGACCGCCTATATGCTTAGCATCTGCTGCCACTTCTAATCTTAATTTCCATTGTTTGCTCCTAATATTTATATCAGATAATTTAACATCTGAAATTTTTTCTCCATCAATAAAAGAACCTTTTTCATTTATTTTAATGATTTTTAGCATCCCGTATTGATTTATATCACTGATCCACCAGTTTGGAGTATATTTTCCTTTTACATCAGCGAAGTCGCCAGGACTAGTCCACTCTCCAATTTTAATTCCGTTCATTATAAAAGAGATATCAGATGGCCAATTTTTGTTTGCACCGGGTGCTTCTGAGCCAATTTCCATAGATATTTCAAGTTCACTAGGATTTTGCGTTGTTAAGAGATAATTAGGCAATTTATATTCAACAAAACCCTGAGTAAACCATAAAATCTTTGCAGCTACTCTTTGTGAATCTAAAAAAGATCTTGTATCATCAAAATAACCTATAATTTTTTCAGTAGTTGCAAGACCACATGTTGGTGTGATCTCAAAATCAGTATATTGACCTACCGGAACGATATATTCATGATGGTTTATTCGTTCCTGGGTTTTCCTCGGAAAATCTATTATTATACCATCTAAAATTAAAGAGCATATTTTCTGGACGCCACCCTTACTTTTGGTACGTTCACCTTTAACGATTCCAGCTTTTTCTAATTTATTAATGTGCATAGTAATAATTGCACTACTAAGTTCTAGTTTACTAGCAATTTCTTTTATATTTAAGGGTAGTTCGGAAAGAAGATTAATAATCTTAATTCGTACAGAACTATCTAATGCTTCGTAGACAGGAAGCCATTTTTCGTTTATATCTATTTTCATAATTATTCCTTTCACTATTTAATGATTAACATAATTATGAACTTGTTAATTAGAATTGTAAAGTAATTAAATATTTAAACATTCATTTTATGATTATTTTGTTAGGGTTTCATCTATTAGGTTTTGTTCATACAAGACTCTTATATTTATTCCTTGATTATAATTGCCAAAGTTCTTACCAAATAAAGTTAAACCACCCTTGTGCTTAGCATCTTCTGGAATAGATAATTTAAATGATAAATCGCTTTTGTAATTTAAATTAATATCATTTAAATCGGTATCTGAGATTTTAAGCCCATCAATAAAAGTTCCAAATTTATTAATGGACAATAACTTTAATAAACCATATTGATTCCAATTTGAGAACCACCAGTTAGGTGTTAAAATTCCTTTTGTATCAGCATAGTCGCCAGGACTTGTCCAACTGCCGAGGTAAATATCATTTAGGCTAAAGTAAATATCAGAAGGCCATAAACTACAATTGCCCGGTGCTTCGGAACTTATTTCCATAGAGATTTGAATTTCCGAAAATACTTGTGAAGGTTTTAGATAATTAGGTATTCTATATTCTATTGCACCTTTTGAAAACCATAAAATATCAGCATTGATTCTATCAGGGTCAGCAAAATAACTTGGATTATCCACTTCTCCAATCAACTTATCTTTTGTAGCTATTCCACAAGTTGGTTGTATTTCGTAAAAAGAATATTGTCCAATTCCAATTTCTAATTCATATGAGTTATCCATATCTTGTTTACCAATATCTATAATAAATTTATCTTCATGTAAATAACATATTTTTTGAATCCCATGTTTAGCGGTTAAAATATTAATTTTAATGATTCCACATTCTTCTAATTTTCTAATATGCATAGTGATTGCTCCATTAGAAAGCTTTAATTTTTTTGCGATATCATTCATGTTAAGTTGCTTATATTCTGATAAAAGATTAAGAATCTGAATTCTTACATCTGAACTAAGTGCTTTAAATATTGGCAAACTATCTTCAAGGTTTTTAATATGTATCATTATTTAGGTCTCCTTTATAAATTCATTCAATACATATATTATATAATATATGTATTGAATATTATATAACTATTTTAGGTTTTTTTAAAATAAAGGAACCGTTTAAACAATGAGTTATTTATTTAGTAACTATTTAAAACTATATTCGAATTATAGGATGGAATAAATGGTATCTAATGGTATAATACTTATAAATAATTTAGAATTTGAAAGAAAAAAATATTTAATAAAGGGACTAATAGTTATGAAATCTATTCATAATCCAATTCTTGAGGGATTTAATCCAGATCCTTGTATATTAAAAGTAAAGGGAGTTATTAAAATAAAGGATAATAAATTCTTTGATGATTTTGACAAAAAAGATTTAAATAGTGAATGGAGTACCCTGAGAATATTTCCAAACAGTAGCTGGCTTAATATAATTCCAGATAAATCCATAATACGTATAGCTGGTGCTGAATCACCTCAGAGTACTTTTGATCAACATATCATTGCAATACGTCAGAGTGATATTAATTTTAGTGCAGAGACAGTAATTACTTTTGAGCCTACAAAATAAGGAAAAAAAGCATATATTACGTAAAATACATTTGAACAAGTGAGATGAATTTGTAGTAACATATGCTCGTTTACTTTATTTTTGTTTCTTAATATACCAATATACAGGCAATCCAATTAAAGTGATAATAATTCCTATAAGTGCTTTTCTAGTATCGGTTAAAAGAGTACTTATAAGTATATATAGGCCTCCAATAATTCCGATTAATGGAACTATTGGGTAAAATGGTACTTTATAAGGTCTCACTAAATCTTTATGTTTTGTTCTTAATATGAAGATACCTGCTACTGCCATTGTGAAGAAAATCCATAAAACAAAAACAACAAGATCAGTTAAGGCATTAAAAGAACCACTAAATATATAAAGACAAGCAAGTGCAGCCACAAAAATATAAGAATTTAATGGAGTTTGATATTTTTTGTTAACCTTTCCTAAAAAGTTACTACAAGGTAAAAGTTTACTCTCTGCCATAGCAAAAGGGATTCTAACGCCGGTCATTAGATAACCGTTTAATGCTCCGAAGATTGATATTAATATACCGGCAGAAATAAATAATGAGCCAGATTTTCCAAGTAAAACGGATGCAACATCTGATGCTACTGTCTTAGAACTTATAACAGTGGTTATAGGAATTACATTTATAATTGCTAAATTAAATAAAACATAGACTATTAGAGTAATGCTTAATCCTATAATTATGGATTTTGGTATATCTTTTTTAGGGTTTTTAAGTTCCCCTGCCATATTACTTACACTTACCCATCCATCATATGCCCAAAGTGTTCCAAGCACAGCAGCTCCAAATCCAGCACCGGCGGCTGTTGTCCCTACTGGCATGGAAAAACTATGAGCTGTTCCTTTTATAATTCCTAAAGCAATGATAATAATGAGTGGAATAAGTTTTGCAATAGTTGCGATGAACTGAATTTTGCTCGCAAGTTTAGTTGATAATACATTTGCAGTAGTAATAATTAGAAGCATTAGTATTGCAAATAGTTTTTGCTGAAGGCCATTCATAGGTACAAAATTAGTGGCTTGAGTTGATAAAACTATTGCGAGGGCTGCGATGGAGCCAGGTACGTAAATAACTGTTTGCACCCAACCAAATAAGAATGCCCATTTCTCTCCGTAAAGTTCTTTAAGATATATAAAGATACCTCCGGTTTTTGGAATAGCAGCTGCTATTTCAGCGATAGTAAGGCCCGACGCTATAGTTATAATACCTCCTGCTACCCAAGCAAGTATCCCTATAAGTGGAGAACCCGCATTTTTAAATACGATTGAAGGTTTAAAGAAAATACCTGAACCTATAACCATGCCTATAACTATGGTAATGGCTTCTAGCGAGCCGATTTCCCTTTTTAAATTATTTGATGCCTTCAAAATAAATCATCCTTTCTTCTTTAGTATTTTGTATACAGTTAGCGAATAATTACATCCTAAAATTAAAATTATATTATTTCTATATAATTTTAATATCAAACTTAGGTATAGTCAACAAAAGTTTGAAAGAGATTACTTTTAAGACTTCAGAGGCCTAAGAGATGATTTAATGAGTTGAAGGATATTAGAATATAAATTTATATTTGCCCATATGTATCTATTGTTATAATATATAAATATATATGTTATAAAATTATATGTATTGTAGTAAATAATTGGAGGAATGAAAATGAGATTGTTACTGACAAACGACGATGGTATAAACGCAAAAGGAATATATGCCTTAGCTAAAGAACTTGAAAAAAATCATGAAGTAATTATCGTAGCACCAGATAAAGAGCGTAGTGCATGTGGGCATTCAATAACTCTTACAAGACCACTTATTGTTAAAGAAACTAAGCTCAAAGGATTAAAAGCAAAAGCTTATAGTGTAGATGGAACGCCAGCGGATTGTGTAAAAATTGCAATAAATAAACTTACTGATGCTAAAATAGATATGGTAGTATCAGGAATTAATAGAGGTTTTAACTTAGGTACAGATGTTTTATATTCCGGAACTGTTTCTGCAGCAATAGAAGCTACTATATATAAAATACCAGCAATGGCGGTTTCAGTAGAGTTTGATGACAATACTGAAAATTATGACATAGCGGCTAAATATGCTGGGGTGATACTTCTTAAGGCTATCCAAAATAAAATTAATAATGACATTGTATTAAATGTAAATGTTCCAATGCTTGCAGAGAATAAAATAAAAGGAATTAAAGTGTGTAAAATTGGAAGCAGATTGTATAATAATAAATATGTAGAATCTATTGGAGAAAATAATGAAACTCAGTATCAGATTAAGGGCACGGCAAAAGATATTCATGAGGAAGATTCCGATACAATATATTTTAAAGATGGGTACGTTACTGTAACTCCACTTCATTATGATCTAACTAATTTTGAAATATTAAATGATGTAGGTAAATGGTTCTAATTAAGAAAAAGCCAGGTTTTTATCATTATATGATTAAAAATCCTGGCATTTATTTTGTGTAAATTAAGTATTGTATTTTTGATCTACTTTTTTAATTTGTCTAATAACTCGTCTACGGATATATCAGATAAGTTTATTCCATCTAAGGGTAATTCTTTTTCAATGGCAGATTTAAGAAGTGGTGATCTTCTAGCATCACCTATTACAATTGCACCAATAATCTTATTATTTTTTATAAATATCTTTTTATAGCCGGTTCCATTAATATCTTCATATGATAATACTTTCGTAGAACTGGATTCTTCTATACATCCCATAGAAAACAAAGAAATACCAAAAGCATTTAGCATTGTTACTGGAGTAATCTTTTCATATACAGCATCACGCCCTGAAATATTGTACCCTGCAACTTTTCCTTGTGATATAGCAATATTCCATAATCCAATAACTTGATTATCAAATTCTGCAATATCACCTGCTGCATAAATGTCTTTTATATTAGTTTCCATTTTATTGTTTACGAGTATTCCTCTTTCTCTTTTAATATCAGTCTTTAAAATTAGGTCCATATTAGGTTTAATACCTATTGAGTGAATAACTATGTCACACTTTAATTCTACATTTTCGTTTATAAGAATTCCTTCTACTTTATTATCAGTGCCTATTATTTTATTTACACAAGTGTTAGTTAATATTTGTATTCCACAAGCTTGTATTTTGCTTTTTAATATCTCTGATGCTTTATCGTCTAATTGGCGAGGCATAAGCCTTGGACATAATTCAACAATTGTAACTTTGATGTTATGCTGATGTAATATGAAGGCCATTTCAAGGCCAAGTATTCCTCCACCAAGAACTATTACATTCGTGTTCTCATTAAGCTTCTCTTTAATATTTAAAGCGTCATTAAGACCCCGAAGTGTGTATACTCCGTTCATACCTATACCATCAACTGGAGGTACGTTATTACTTGCACCGTTTGCAATTAACAATTTATCATAACTAAGTTTACTTTCATTAGATAAGGATACTTCATGTGAATTTGAATCTATACTTACCACTTTAGTATTAATTAATATTTTCACGTTATTTTGTTCATACCACTCTTTTTTTTGAATAAGTATATTATTTTCTTCAAGGTTATCGAATAAACTTTTGGATAATTTTATTCTGGTATATGGATAAAATTTTTCTTCTCCAATTAAACATATATCTGAATCTAAATCTATTTCTCTAATTGCTTTAATAGCTGTTATTGCTGTAATGCCACTACCTACTATTATAATTTTTTTAGCCATCGATATCACCCATTTCATTTAAGATTTATTTTTTACTTATGTACAATGCGAGGAAAATATTTTTCTTGATTATGAGACATTCTTATTGCTTTAATATCCTAATGTTATCTTACGCTTCATTTATGGTAATATGCAAGAAAATAATTTAGATATGTAGAGTAATTATATCAAATGTATTTTTAAAGCTTTAAGTATTACTTTTTCTAAAGTATACTATAATCAGAATTTTTTGATATAATTAGCCTAAAGAAATTTTTGATGATTATTAAATATAAGATTGTATGTTTGAGAGAAAGGAGAAATATATGAATGTTAAGGAATTACCACTGATTTTTGATGGTGCTATGGGGACATATTATGCAAGTATCAAAGAAAACCCATTATCTAAATGTGAGCTTGCAAATATTTATGATAGAAATACCATATTAAATATACATAAGGAATATATAGATGCAGGTTGCAAGGCTATTAAAACAAATACATTTGCTGCAAATAGAATTAGCCTTGAAAGTGATTTTAATGGAGTAAAAGATGTGATTGTAAAAGGTTATGAAATAGCAAGTGAGGCAACAAAGGGCACTGATGTTTTGGTTTTTGCGGATATTGGACCAATCCCATTTTTAGAGACGCTGGATTTATGGGAGGCATATAAAGAAATAGTAGATTTGTTTTTAGAACTCGGTGCAACGCACTTTATATTCGAAACTTTTAGTAGCGATGAATATCTAGCCCAAATTTCTAAATATATTAAGGAAAAAAATCCAAAGGCATATATTTTGATGGAACTTGCAGTTTCACCAGAAGGGTTCACAAGAAATGGTATATCAGGTGAAAAATTTATAGAGAAAGTTTTTAATATATCAAGTATAGATGCTTGTGGCTTTAACTGTTTTTCGGGGCCAAATCATTTATTAAAATATATTAAAACTCTTAATATAGAAAATAAAACAATCTCCGTTATGCCAAATTCGGGGTATCCAACAGTAATAAATAATCGTACGTTTTTTAATAATACTAAAGAATATTTTGCAAGGCAAATGTTAGAAATAGCAAAACAAGGTGTAGCGATAATAGGTGGATGCTGTGGTACAACTCCAGAATTTATAAGAGAAACTGTAGCGAATATAGAAGGATTATCTCCACATGAAATTGTACCAAGCATAAATATAGAAAAAATTAAGTTTGAAAAACTTATAGTTAAAAATTCTCTTCTTGAAAAAATCAAGCTTGGGAAAAAGATTATTGCGGTGGAACTTGATCCACCGATGGATACGGGGATAGATTTTTTTATGAATAGTGCTAAAAGTCTTAAGGAGCAAGGAGTTGATGCAATAACTATTGCAGATTGTCCAGTTGCAAGAGTTAGAGTAGATAGCAGCTTACTTGCTTGTAAGTTAAAGAGAGAACTTGACGTTACAACTATTCCTCATATGACTTGTCGAGATAGAAATATTAATGCGACTAAAGCATTGCTTTTAGGCTTAAGCATTGAGGGAGTAAATAATGTTTTAGTGGTAACTGGTGACCCTATACCATCGGCTGAGCGGGATGAGGTTAAGGCAATGTTTAGCTTTAATTCTGCAATACTTGCCAATTACATTACTAATTTAAATGAGACAACATTCTCATCACCTTTTAATGTTTGTGGTGCCTTAAATGTAAATGCTGTTAATTTTAGTAGTCAACTTGACCACGCAAAAAAGAAAATAGAAAATGGTGTAACTATGTTTTTAACACAACCAATTTTATCAAAGCAAGCTGTAGAGAACTTAAAACAAGCACGCAAGGAGTTGCCTGCTAAAATCCTAGGTGGGATTATTCCAATTGTAAGTCATAGGAACGCTTGTTTTATGAATAATGAAATTTCAGGGATAACTGTTTCTGATGAAATCACGGAGCTATACAATGGTATTTCAAAAGAGGAAGCTACAATTCTTGCAATTAAGATATCTACAGATATTGCAAGAGAAATTTATAATTATGTAGATGGATATTATCTTATTACACCATTTAAAAGAATCGATATAATTTCTGAAATCATTAAGAATATAGGTACTATAGATAGTTATTAGATTAAATTGTTTAGTGAATTAAAAACTCGCATCATGCAAATGCATGATGCGAGTTTTTATTTTTTGTGATATTTACTAGGTTGATAATACAATAGTTATTAAGTGTCCCCTAACGTCAACCCGAGTTATATCAAGGATTAATAATACTAAAGTTATTAACTATCCCCTAATGTAGGATGATGTATTAACAATGGAATTACCAAGTGAAAAAATATTTTAAGGGAATGTTGACAAGTATTGTTGGGTATCATATAATGAACGTATGAACAACAATTCATATGTTCATATGAAAGGGGAATATAGATGGAGAAAGATATAGAGTTTTGTCATTGCGCAACTGTTCATGAAGATGAGATAGAAAAAGTAAGAAGATTAATACCACCAGCAGAGACTTTATCAGATCTAGCGGAACTTTTTAAGGTTTTTGGAGATAGTACAAGAATTAAAATCCTTTGTGTGCTTTTTGAAACTGAAATGTGTGTTTGTGATATAGCAGCTCTTCTTATTATGACTCAATCAGCTATTTCACATCAATTGCGTGTACTTAAGAATGCTAGACTTGTTAAGTATAGACGTGAGGGTAAGGTTGTCTATTATTCATTGGACGATCAGCATGTTAAACAAATATTTGATCAAGGACTTACACACATAAAAGAACTTAGATAATATTCTATTACATAAACAATAATTCATAATATAAAAGAACGTAAAAACTTTGAAAGCGAGGCGAGAAAATGGAGGATATAATAAGAAGGGAATTCATTTTAGAGGGTCTATGTTGCGTAAATTGTGCCAATAAAATTGAAACTCAATGTAGAAAGTTAGATGGAGTATCCGATGCGAATATAAACTTTATTAGTAAAAATTTGGTGATACAATTTCAAAGCGAGGATAAAATATTAAAAGTCATAGATGAAGCAAAAAAAATAGTTAAGAGGATAGAACCCGACGTTAATTTTATACAAAGTGACATTCATGGAGTTAAATATGAGGGACATTCCCATAATCATGATCATGGACATAATGATGGGGAAGAAGGAAATAATAAAAATAAAATTATACGTTTTTCGGTAGGTTTTGTAATTTACATTATAGCAGTTATATTAAAATTAGATTACTGGTTTGAATTTTCATTATATCTTATAAGTTATTTATTAATTGGTGGAGACGTATTAGTGGTTGCCATAAAAAATATATTGAGAGGAGAAATTTTTGATGAAAATTTCTTGATGGTAATTGCAACAGTGGGAGCATTTTCTATAGGACAATTCCCAGAAGGTGTTGGGGTTATGCTTTTTTATCAAGTAGGAGAATTTTTCCAGGATGTAGCTGTAAACAAATCCACAAAGTCAATATCTGCACTAATGGATATAAGACCAGATTATGCAAATAAGAAAATTAATGATGAAATAGTAAAAGTTGATCCGGATGAGGTACACATTGGAGATATTATAATAGTAAAACCTGGTGAAAAAGTACCTTTAGATGGTAGTGTTATAGAAGGAAGTTCGTTAGTTGATTCATCTGCCTTAACTGGTGAATCAGTTCCAAGAGAAGTAAGTGCTGGTGATGAAATTTTAGCAGGCTGCATAAATAAAAATGGGTTATTAACTATAGAGGTGAAAAAAGAGTTTGGCGAATCAGCTTTAGCAAAAATATTAGATTTAGTTAAAAATGCTAGTAGTAAAAAAGCACCAACTGAAAACTTTATAACTAAATTTGCAAGATATTACACACCTATTGTAGTTATAAGTGCTGTTGTACTTGCGGTGATTCCGCCAATTTTAATACCTGGTGCTACTTTCTCGCAGTGGGTATATAGAGCACTTGTATTCTTAGTAGTATCTTGTCCTTGCGCTTTAGTGATATCTATTCCACTCGGATTCTTTGGAGGAATAGGTGGAGCATCAAAAAGTGGAATTTTAGTTAAAGGTGGAAACTACTTAGAGGCACTTAATAGTGTGGAAATGGTAGTTTTCGATAAAACAGGGACACTAACTAAAGGAGTATTTAAGGTTACAAAAATGCATGTAGAAGGAGAAATAAGTGAAGAGGAATTATTAGAGTATGCAGCATTTGTTGAAAGTTATTCTAATCATCCTATTGCAACATCTATATTAAAAGCTTATGGTAAAGAAGTAAACAAAAAAGATATTGAAGACGTGGAAGAAATAGCTGGAAAGGGTATTAGAGCTAAAGTAAAAGGAAAATATGTCCTAGCTGGTAATTCAAAGCTCATGGATAGTGAGAAAATTTCTTACGCTAAAGGTGAAAATGTTGGTTCTATAATATATGTAGCTATAGACAATATATATGTTGGTAGCATTATAATATCCGATGAGATAAAAGATGATTCTATTTCTGCTATAAAAAAATTAAAGTCAATGGGTGTTAAAAAAATAGTAATGCTTACTGGTGATAATAAAGATATAGCAAATAATATTGGAAAAGTTCTTGGCGTTGATGAAGTTTACTCAGAACTTCTTCCGCAGGATAAGGTAGAAAAGCTTGAAAAACTTCAAAATGAAAAGTCACCTAAAGGAAAAATAGTATTTGTAGGAGATGGCATCAATGATGCGCCAGTGCTTGCAAGAGCAGATATTGGAATTGCTATGGGCGGTGTGGGTTCAGATGCTGCAATAGAAGCTGCTGATATAGTAATAATGACAGATGAACCATCAAAGATTGCCGAGGCTATCAAAATTGCTAAAAAAACAAAGAAGATTGTTATGCAAAATATTGTATTTGCACTAGGTGTAAAAGCAGCTATATTGATCTTTGCAGTGTTTGGAATGGCAAATATGTGGGAAGCAGTTTTTGGAGATGTAGGAGTTGCTTTGATTGCAGTTTTAAATTCTATGAGAGCTATGAAGTCTTAAATTTAAAATAGTAAAAAGATTAATAAGAACAAAAGTTAAACGTACTCTATAAAGTAGACAAAGAAAAGTCTGCGATATAGAGTACTTTTGTTTTTAAAAAATGTAAAATTGTCTTATAGTTAAAGTATATTGACAAATTACCGATATATAGAAGATAATGTTAAAATAGGTAGACATATATTTTATTGAAAATTGATCGTTCATCTTAATAAAGGGAGTGGAAAATTGATAACAAAACATAAAATAATTACAGTAAAGAACTTATTAGTAATTTTTACAATAGCTCTATTATATCAAATCCAAGTATCTGTTTATAATACACGCGCTGCAGTGAATTTATCAGCAATTAGTGCCACTACTGTAACTACTTCTCAAGGAAACCAAACTCTAATTGTAGGTGGGCCAACATTAAGTCTGAAAGCTACTGTATTACCAGCTAATGCTGCGAATAAAGCAGTAATTTGGAGTAGTAGTAATGAGGATGTGGCTACTGTAAGTGCAGCTGGAATAGTAACCCCAATAGGTGAAGGTACGGCGATGATTGTAGTTAGAACAGTGGATGGGGGACATATCGATACCTGCATTGTTAATGTAACTAAGAGTGATGTATCAGGAATGACATTAACTCCAAACATGGTAACTTTGAAAATTAAGGGAACAACTACACTAAATCCTAAAATACTTCCGCTAGATGCTTCAAACAAAACAGTAATCTGGTATAGCGGAAATGAAGATGTAGCTAAAGTGAGCGATAAAGGAGTAGTAACTGCAATAACACCAGGATCAGCAGGTATTATTGGAAAAACAGTTGATGGCAATTACCAAGTTTATTGCTTGGTATACGTGCCTGAAGAAGTAAACAGTATTACCTTAAGCCCAAACAATGTAAAATTTGCTTTAGGTGATACTCCTGTTACGATATCGGCAAAAATCATGCCGGATAATCTCTCAATTAAAAGTATAACGTGGACTAGTAGTAATTATGGCATAGTTAATGTAGATTCAAATGGTAGGGTAACTCCGATGTCTGGTGGATCTGCAGTAATAACTGCGACATCAACTTATGATAAAACTAAAAAATCTACGTGCAATGTAACTGTAACTGGGCCCATAACTGATACTAAAATACATGCAACAGGAATTACATTAAAACCAAAACAATTAGATTTAAAGGATGGAACCCCGTATACATTAACTCAGGTTATAACTCCAACTAATGCAGTGAATAAGGCCGTGATCTGGAGTAGTAGTAATGAGTCCGTGGCTACGGTTAGTGATAAGGGTATTGTAACTCCAATATCTACGGGAACCACATTAATTATGGTGACAACAGTGGATAGAGGAAATGTCGATGGCTGCGTCGTTAACGTTACTAAGAAGGATGTAACAGGAGTGATTTTATCTAACAATTATGCAACTTTAAAAATAAAGAGTACATTGACATTAAAGCCAGAGATAGTTCCAAGTAAAGCAACAAACCAAACAATAATTTGGAGTAGTGGAAATGAAGATGTAGCCAAAGTAAGTGATACTGGAATAGTAACTGCAATAACATCCGGATCTGCAGGAATAATAGGTAGAACTGTGGATGGAGACTATTCAGTTTATTGCTTAGTTTATGTACCAGAGGTAATAGACAACATTACCTTAAGTCAAAACAGTTTGAAATTTGATTTAGGGGGTGCTGCGACAGTTCTGTCAGCTAAAATAATGCCAGATAATTTCTCGCTAAAGGATATTATGTGGACTAGTAGTAATTACAACATAGCTGATGTAGATTCAAATGGTAGGGTAACACCAAAGGCTGGTGGAAAGGCAGTAATAACTGCAACTTCAGTTTATGATAAAACTAAAAAAGCTACGTGTAGTGTAACTGTTAATGGACCTATAACAGACACTAAAATACATGCAACAGGAATAACATTAAAACCAAAGCAATTAAATTTAATAGCTGGAACTCCATCTACATTGACTCAGGTTATATCGCCAAGTAATGCAGCGAATAAGGCAGTAACCTATAGTAGTAGTAATGAAAATGTTGCTACAGTGAGTACTACAGGCGTTGTAACTCCTATAGCTGAAGGGTTTACATTAATTGTAGTAACAACTGTGGATAGAGGAAATATGGATAGTTGTGTTGTTAATGTGACCAAGCAAGATGTAACAGGAATGACTTTAACTAACAATTATGCGACTTTAAAAATTAAGAGTACATTAACATTAAAGCCAGACATATTTCCAGTTAATGCTTCAAACCAAACAGTAATTTGGAGTAGTGGAAATGAAGATGTAGCAAAGGTAAGTGATACAGGGATAGTAACTGCAATATCATCCGGATCTGCTGGGATTATTGGTAAAACGGTGGATGGTAATTATTTAGTTTATTGCTTAGTGTACGTACCTGAAGTAATAGATAGTATTACATTAAGTCAAAATAGTTTAAAACTTAAATTAGGTGATGCCGCTGTTACACTGTCAGCTAAAATTATGCCAGATGATCTTTCAGTAAAAGATATTTTGTGGACTAGTAGTAATTATGGCATAGCTAATGTTGATTCAAATGGTAGGGTAGTATCAATATCTGGAGGTAGTGCAGTTATAACTGCAACTTCAGTTTATGATAAGACTAAAAAAGCCACATGTAGTGTAAATGTAATCGGGCCTATATCGGGTGACCTTAAAGTACATGCAACAAGTATTTCTATAAAACCAATTGTAAATCCATCAATTGTGGGAACTCCATTTACATTAACTACAGTTATAAACCCAAGTAATGCAGTTAATAAGGCAGTAACCTGGAGTAGTAGTAATGAGAATGTAGCGGTAGTAAGTGCTACAGGCGTAGTAACGCCAATAGCTGAAGGCATGACATTAATTATTGTGACTACAGTTGATAGAGGGATTATGGATGCTTGTTTTGTAAATGTAACTAAGCAAGATATAACAGAAATGACATTAATAAAAAATAGTGCGACTTTAAAGATTAAGAGCACCCTTTCATTAAAGCCAGTTATACTTCCAACAAATGCATCAAATAAGACAATAATTTGGAGTAGTGGAAATGAAGATGTAGCTAGTGTAAGTGATGATGGAATAGTAACTGCAATAACAGCCGGAACAACAGGGATTATCGGAAGATCAGTGGAAGGAAATCATTTAGTTTATTGCATAGTTTACGTACCAGAGCAGGTAGATAACATTATCCTAAATCAGAATAGTTTAAAATTTAAATTAGGGGATTCTTCTGTAAATCTGTCAGCTATCGTTATGCCAGAAAACCAAAAGGTAAAGCGTGTTACGTGGACTAGTAGTAATCCAATTGTCGCTAATGTTGATTCAAACGGGAGGGTAACACCAACTTCTGGAGGAACTACGACAATAACTGCAACTTCAGTGGATGATACAACTAAAAAAGCTACATGCAGTGTAACTGTTCTGCAACCTGCAACCGGGGTTATTATAAATTAGATAGGTGACATATATTGGATTAATATGAAAAACTTCATTTTCATATTAATCTTTTTTTAGTTTATTAATATAAATAGCTTGCATTAATGTTGAATTTGAAATATAATTGGTATATACAACATAACAACATGTCAACTATCGTTATGAAAATAAATTTAATTGTAAGTGAGGAGAAAAATTTTGAAAAAAGTTTCGAAGGATAATCCTATACCACTTCATTACCAGATAAAAGAAATATTACAAGAAATGATTGAAAATGAAGTATTAAAGCCTGGAGATTCAATTCCAACAGAAAGAGAATTATGCAAAGTACAAGGTGTTAGTAGAATGACAGTTAATAAGGCTATTATGTCACTTGTAAATGAGGGACTTATATATAGACAGCAGGGCAAAGGGACGTTTGTGTCTATTGCAAAGGTCAATCGTGAGATATCACTTCTTAAAGGTTTTAGTGAGCAAATGCAGGACAATGGGGTGATCTCAAAAACTAAAATATTATCTTTTGAGATAATAGATGCCACAAAGCAATGCATGCTTGAACTTAAAATGCCTATTGATGAAAATAAGATTATTGAAATTAAAAGATTGAGGTTTGGTGATCAGCAACCGGTAGCAATTGAAACAGCATGGCTTCCGTATTGCTTATTTGATGGAATGACAAGGGATATGGTAGAGGGGAAATCACTATTTAGTATATTTCGTGAAAAATATGGATATTATCCTTATGAGGCTAAGCAAATAATTGAACCTATAATGCTTAACGAGTATGACAGCGAGCTTCTAAATCAAGATAAATATGCTTTGGCGTTAACATTTAGGAGAACCACATATTTAGAAAATGGAACCCCAATTGAATATACTAAAGCAATATATAGAAGTGATAAGTATAAATATCAAGTAACATTAAAATAAGGTAAAATATTTGATGAGGTGATTAATATTAAAGCTATAATTAATGGAAAACTTATTATGAAAGACAGAATTATTTATAATAGCGTAATAGTTTTTGATAAGAAAATTATTGGCATTATAGATAATGATAACTTCCATCAGTATAAAGAAGAGTGCATGGAAGAAATGAAAATTATTGATGCTAAGGGTAGATTCGTATCACCAGGTTTTATTGATATTCATATTCATGGCAGTGGTGGATATGATACTATGGATGCTACAAAGAAAGCCTTGAAAACTATAAGTTCTACCATAGCTGTAAATGGTGTGACTGGCTATTTGCCTACTACAATGACTATGGATACTGATAGCATATATAAAGCGTTAGATCTTGTTCGACAAGAAATGGGAATAGAGACTATGGGAGCAAAAATTCTAGGAGTACATATGGAGGGACCTTTTATAAATGAAAAGTATAAAGGTGCTCAAAAGGCAGATAATATTATAAAGCCAGATTATGATATTATAAAGGATTATTTAGATATTATTAAAATTATAACCCTTGCTCCTGAAAAGGATATAGATCATAGTTTTATAAAAAAAGTCAAAAACAATTCTAAAATCACATTATCAGTAGGTCACTCTGACGCAAGTTTTGAGGAAACTATGAAAGCAATTGATGATGGAATGTCACATGCGACACATATTTTTAATGCTATGACTCCACTTAACCACAGAAAGCCAGGCATTGTAGGTGCAATTTTTGCAAGTGATATATCCTGCGAATTAATAGCAGATTTAATACATGTTCATCCTGCGATGTTTAATATACTAATAAATATTGTGCATAAGGAAAGAATGGTTCTTATAACAGATTCTATGAGAGCTGGTTGCATTAAGAGTGGCGTGTCTGAGCTTGGTGGACAAAAGGTAATAGTTGAAAATGGAGCTGCAAGACTTGAGGATGGAACACTAGCAGGCAGCGTTTTGACTATAAACAAGGCAGTACTCAATATGCTGCGAAGCAGTAATTTAGAAATTTATGATGTTGTGGCTATGGCAACAATTAATCCAGCAAAGGTAATTAATATGGATGACAAAATTGGAAGTTTACAGCCAGGATATGATGCAAATATAGCTATTTTTAATGATGATATAGATGTGTATTTTACAATAGTCGATGGAAAAATAGTGTACGAAGCTTAAAAGTGATATTTTGAGTAATATTATAAGGTGGTGCCAATATGAGAATAATAGTTGTAGATAATTATGAGGAAATGAGTAAAAGAGCTGCTTTAATGGTTGCAAGTCAGGTTACGTTAAAGCCGGATAGTGTAATAGGTCTTGCGACTGGTGATACTCCTTTAGGCATGTATGAGGAATTAGTTAAGTTGTATAATAAAAAAGAAGTGGACTTTAAAGAGGTCAGAACTTTTAACTTAGATGAATATCATGGACTTGATCGTGAAAATTCACAAAGTTATTATAGTTATATGACTAGGAACCTATTTGATAAGGTAGATATAAGTAAAAATAATATTAATATGCCAGATGGCATGGCAAAGGATGTAAATGCTAGTTGTGTGCTTTATGAAAGTAAAATAAAGACACTTGGTGGCATAGATATGCAAGTGCTTGGTATAGGTGGAAATGGACATATCGGGTTTAATGAACCAAATGTAAATTTTGAAGCACAGACTCATTTAGTAAATCTTGACGAACAAACAATAGAAGCTAATTCTAGGTTTTTTAAGTCAATAGAGGAAGTTCCAGTAAAAGCGATAAGCATGGGTATAAAGACAATAATGAACTCTAAAAAAATAATTTTACTTGCCAATGGATTAAATAAAGCTGAAGTTATAGAAAAAGCAGTTAATGGGAAAATTAATCCGAGTATTCCTGCTTCAATTCTTCAACTTCACAATGATGTAACTATTATTATAGACAAAGAAGCAGCAAGCTTATTATAAAATTAAAACACCCACTCTAGCCATTTGTGCAAGAGTAGGTGTTTTATTTTCTATTATGGATTAAATCAAATTTTTAAATTCATCGTTTTCGTATAATAAATCATAACAATAAGTTATTATAACACTTCTTTTAATTATTCCTATAAAAACACCATTATCATCTATAACGGGGACAAAGTTTTGATCTTTTGCTAGTGATATTAAACTCTCTATATTTGCATTAATCAATACTGATTTATTTTTAACATGTCTTGGTATATCTCCAATTGTAATTTTATTTGTATCGTTAAAACTTAAATTTGGAGTGTTCTTTAATTTCCATAATAAGTCACCTTCAGTTAAGGTACCTACATAGTGACCGGATTCATTTACTAAGGGCACAGAAGTATATCTATGGTACTCCATTCGTTCTAAAGCTTGTCTCATTGTAGAACTTGGTTTTTCATAAATAACTTCATTTTTAGGTGTAAGAAAAAAAGCTATGTTCATAGTTCAACCATCCTTTAAAGTTCTTTATTTTGGTTTATTAGTTATTTAATTATAACATGTTTTATAGTCCTATATATTAACAAAACATTAAACTTTAATGTGAGGCGTTTGTCTGCAGTTTTATTACAGTTTTACTTTTCCATTTTCCTTTTTTAAACCTGATAAGGTATAGTGTGCCACGAACTAACCAATCGACAATCATGCCTACCCATACACCTACAAGTCCAAATTTTAATACAACTCCTAGTAAATAACCTAAAGTAATTCTAAATAACCACATGCCTATAATTGAAGTTACCAGTGTATATTTTACATCGCCTGCACCTTTTAGCCCTGCAGGAAGCACAAAGGATATAGACCATAAGGGGATACAGGCTGAGTTTACTATAAGTACGGTTGAGGCTAGATGAATTATTGCCTTATCAGTAATAAATAGTGATGTTACTTTTCCTGCAAATGGTATGAATATTAAGGCTATAGCAATTAAAGCAAAAGTCGATAGTTTTGTAATATAGGAGAGATCACTTCCTGCCTCCTCACTTTCGCCTCTTCCCATATGGTTTCCAACAAGAGCGGTTGCTGCAATACATAGTGAATTTCCTGGAACATTAAGCATCGTTGCAACTGATCCCGCAATAGCGTTTGCGGCAACTGCTACAGTTCCCATATCTACTATATAAATTTGAGTGATTAACTTTCCACCATTAAAAAGTAGCGACTCTATACTCGCAGGTATTCCAATGCCAAATATGAGTTTTAATAATGATTTATCAAATTTGAACCCTTTTACATTTGTAAGCTTTAAAATCTTTGAACCACGTAAAAGTACAAATAAGATAATAATGCCTCCACTAACCCTAGCAATGGCGATGCCAAGGGCAGCTCCCATTATTCCCATGTGTAGTATATTTATAAAAGTGTACGTTAAAATTACGTTTATAATATTCATAAAAATACTGATCTTCATAGGAGTTTTTGTGTCTCCGGCTCCACGCAGAAGTCCATTTGATATCAAATCAATTGTTATTAGTGGATAAGTAAGTAAAGTTATGCCTAAATATGTATGGGCATTACTTATTACTTTAGGGTCGGCTGAGCCAAATAACATTCCAATTAAAGGACCTTGGAATATAAACATTATAATAGTTATAACAAAAGTAATTATAAGTCCAGAAAAAAGAGCTTGCTGCATTGCAGCATTAGCCTTTTTTATATTTCCTTGTCCAATAAATTGAGCTATAACGACCATGCCCCCAATTGCGAGAGCTGAAAAGAATGCTATAAAAATATTATTTACTGAATCTACCATTCCAATTGCAGAAACTGCTTCTGCTCCTATGTGCCCTGCCATCATAGTATTTATCATACCAAGCGATATAACAAATAATTGTTCCGTTATTATTGGTATTGCTAAATTAAATACATCTTTTCGTATCCATTTCACGTAAACGCCTTCTTATCAAATTTTAAGTTTGTTAATTTAATCTATGTTTTATAGCACAGTATTTCAAATTATATTAAATATGTACATCTATATTATAACATTATAATTCTTTCAATTCATATATTAATGAACTTTTATAAAATAGTTAACTTAAGATAACCCAATATATTTATATATAGCTATTTTATATTTTTATTAATGGTAAAAAAATTTTTAATATACTATAATAGATACAATAATGAATTATTGTGGTAATAGTTATTAAGAGTCAAAAAGTAGGGGAGTGAGTGTATGATGAATTTTTCATCTGTTGATGAGTATAAAAAAGCAAATAGATTAGCTAAAGCTAAATATAGTGCAGACATATTAAGAGGAAACTCTGGACATATATCATCATTAGATAGTATTTTAAAGAAAATAGACATAGTAGCAGAAATACCCTTGGGCTTAAAAAATATTCCACTAAAAAAGATAGTAGGAACTTATTTCTATACAAGAAGTAGAGATTTTGCAAATAACTTTCTTCCTCTAGCTAGTATTTCTAGTGAGTTTGCTTCGAAATGGGAGGCTGTGTATGCTTATCATATTAAGGATGGAATAGATGACCCTATAAAAATATATGAGTACATGAATGAATTTTATGTCATGGAAGGAAATAAGCGTGTAAGTATACTTAAATATGTAGATGCTTATTCAATAGATGGAGAGGTTACTCGGCTAGTTCCTAAAAGAGATGAGAATGACTTAAATAATATAATATATTACGAATTTTTAGAATTTAATAATAAGACAGGCATAAATGATATTTGGTTTTCAAAGGAAGGTAGTTTTACTCTACTTGGTAAGTATTTAGATGAATATAAACCAAAGCTTTATTTATTTTCAAATAAATATAAGCATTTTATAAAAAATGTGTATTTCCCTTTTAGGAACACATTTTATGAATTAGGGGGAGATAAACTAGACATTACTACTGGAGACGCGTTTCTAGAATATGTGAAAATTTATGGCATTTCAAATGAATTCATAGAAACAAAAAGAAAAGTAAGAGTTGAAAAGTTTTTAGCTGAGCTTAGGATACTTACAAAAAATAATGCTGTTGATATTCAAACTGAGCCATTTGATGTCCATAAGAAAAATGTTATAACATCAATTACAAATCTAGTGACGACCTCTAAAAAATTAAAGGTGGCTTTTGTTTTTGAAAAAACTATTGATACATCAGGTTGGAGTTATGTCCATAACTTAGGAAGAATATATGCTTTGCAACAATTGGGTAGTGAAATAGAAACTTTCGTTATAGATAATTTTAATGCTGATGATGATGAGGATGGCTATGAAAGGTTAAGTAAATTGTGTGAAGAGGATTATGATATTATATTTACTACATGTCCATCTTATCTTAATATAACTCTTAGAGCGGCCCTTAAGTACGACAATGTTAAGTTCTTTAACTGTTCTCCAGTAAAAGCATATAGAAATGTAAGTACTTATTTTGGAAGGTCTCATGAACCAAGATTTTTACTCGGGCTTATAGCAGGCGCTATTACTAAATCAAACATAATAGGATATATAGATACTTATAATGAAACAGAGATTATAACAGGAATCAATGCTTTTGCACTTGGTGTTAAAACTGTAAATTCTAATGCAAAGGTTTTAATTTCATGGCTTAATCAAACTGGAGATATCAGTCATTCAAAAGAATTAATGCAAGAACTTCAAAGTCGTGGAGCGGACCTCATAATGCAAAATGATCTAATAGCTTTAGGTAAAGGCTCAAGAGATTTTGGACTATACTCACTAAAATATAATGAGAATGAGACAAAATGGATACCAGAGGTAAATTATGCTTTAATTACATGGGATTGGGGTCAGTTTTATGAGAAAATACTTAGAAATATTGTAAATGGTAGTTTTAAGGGAATTTTTAGTACTGAGTCTAAACGTGTAAGCTTTTGGTGGGGCATGGACTCGGAACTTGTGGATATTATATATTCTAAACATAATGTTCCAATTCAAACTCAAAAATTAGTAGATGTAATGCGAGAGATGATTATTGAAAATAAATTTCATACTTTTGCTGGGCCGATATTTGATAGGTCAGGTCAAATTAGAATAGATGATGGTGATATAGGAAATTATGAGGATATGTTATATATGGAATGGTTTGTAGATAATGTTGTTGGAGAAATTCCAAAGAATTGAACAAAATATTAGAAAGATAAGTAGGTGTTTAAAATTAAGGTTTTATTAGTTTCAGATGTTGAAGATGATTATATTTGGGAACATTTTGATCATGAAAGATTTAAGGATATTGAAATTGTAATTTCTTGTGGAGATTTGAAAGCAGATTATTTAGAATTTTTAGCTGATATGATTAAAGCTCCTATATTTTATGTTAATGGTAATCATGATGGATCTTTCCTGGAAAAACCACCAGGTGGATGTATACCTATTGATGATAAGGTAATAGTGTATAAAAATATTAGAATTTTAGGACTTGGTGGATCAATTGCCTATAATAAAGGTCCTTTTCAGTATACGGAAAGGGCAATGCAAAAAAGAATTTCAAAATTAAAAATGTGTTTATGGAGAAAAAAAGGATTTGATATATTAGTAACACATTCACCAGCGAAAGACATGGGAGATGGTGAAGATCCTTGTCATAGAGGATTTGAAACGTTTATAAATATAATAGACAAATATTCTCCAAAATATTTTTTCTATGGTCATCAACATTTGGACTATGGGAAAAAAGACAGGGTAAGGATATATAATAATACTACGGTTATAAATGCGTTTAGATATCATATTATTGAAATATAAGAAGTCTAAGGGGTTTGTAATTAATAGCCACCTGCTTGTACAAGCAGGTGGCTATTAATTATATTACATATTAGTTGTTTTTATTTTTTTAAATTTTAAGAACTTCCATTTAGTCTCAGTTGTTATAATTGCAAGGAATATAGTTAAACATCCGAGTATCATTTTTGATGTAAATATTTCATGAAGCATTACAACAGATAAAATACAACCAAAAACTGATTCTAAACATAAAATAATAGCAGCATGGGTAGAGGTTGTATATTTTTGCGCTACATTTTGTACAATAAATGCAAGCATAGTACTAAAAACACCCAAATAGATAAGTGCGAATATTGTATCTGAATTTAATGATTGGGGCATTGGTTCAAAAATTAAAGCAGCTATAATTGAGAATAGGGCGCAAGCACCTAACTGTATTATTACAAGCAAAATAACATCAACCTTCTTTGCGAAAAAACCAACGGAAACAATATGAGCCGCGTAGAATACTGCACATAATAAGGTTAAACCATCTCCTAGACCAATATGTATACCGGAATCTAGGGTAAGCATCCCTATACCAATAAAACATAGAAAAGCAGATATTAGTGAAAAAGCATCTGGTCTTTTCTTACTAATTATCCAATAAAGAAAGGGGACAATAACTACATTGGTTCCAGTTAAAAAAGCATTTTTACCAGCTGTTGTATATTTCATGCCAATGGTTTGAGCAGCAAAGCCTAAAAATAGAAGAAGCCCAACTATAGTTCCAATGAATAGATAGTTTTTAGTAATATATTTAATTTTTTTTCTGAAAACTAATAACATGATTAGCACTGAAATACTAAAACGTATTGCCATTATATAAAAAGGGGAAATAGCATCTAAGGCACTTTTTACAGCAATAAATCCACCTCCCCAAATAAGTGCTACTATTAGTAAAGACATATCGGCGAGGATACTCTTTTTTTTAACAAGATCATTCATAGTTACCACTCCTTTAAAAGATAGTTAATTATTAATTCAAAGATTTTTACAATGTTTTATTTATTAAAATACAAGATCTATGATAAATAAATCTTTTTCATTTTTTAAATCTATAAAAATAGAATCTACTGATATAAGAGGATTAGAAATATTATTTATATCTGTTTTCACTATTTTACCAATACGGTTGTCGCTAAGTTTAACCATTTCGCCTGTATAATAATTTAATATTTGTTTTATAAAAGTGGTTAGATAATAATAATCTAAGGTAGCCATGCATTCATATTGCATTATTTCTAGAGATTTAAAGGGGTTTTGTTTTTTATTATAGACTTTGTCAGAGGTCATAGCATCAAATGTATCAGCAATTCCTATTATTTTTGCGAAAGTATTAATTTTATCTTCTTTTAAATGGAGAGGATAACCTGAACCATCTAAACGCTCGTGATGCATAAGTACAGCGAGACTTACAGATTCGTCTAAATAAGGAATAGTGCGTACAAGTTCATAGGAGTAAACTGAATGTTTTTTAATTTCCTCAAATTCTAATTTTGTAAGTTTTGAGGGCTTATTTAATATTTTTTGGTTAACTTTTACCTTCCCGATATCGTGAAGAAAGGCTGCAAAAGTCAAAAGGGTCAAATCTTTTTGAGGTAAGTTAAGCCATTTACCTAACATAGAACTTAAAAAGGCGACATTTACAGAGTGCCGAGTTAGGTACTCATCTATATTTCTAGAATTTGTTATACTTTTTAAAATAGAACTGTAATCATTATTCTTATCTAAAATTTCTTTAGACATAGTTCTTATTTCTGTTAAGTCCAATTTGGAGTTCCCAGCGATGTTATTTAAAAACTTGTATATGTTATTTGAAAAATCATTTAATAAACTTTCAGTTTCAGTAAAATTATGTCCTTTTGAGTCTTGAAAACTTGGAGTTAAAGTCTCCTTTTCATTTACATAAATATATATAGTGTTAGATGGGTAAAATTTAATTATTTTCTTAATCATCATAATATTTAATGAAATGTTTTTTGCAACTAAAGTTAGACCATTTAACATTAAATTTTCTGCTAAAATCATATTGGGTTTTAGATCATAAATACTTATTCTTTTAACATTTGCTGACATAAAGTTATCCCCTTTTTAGTTAGTTTATATGTTGTATAAAATTAGTAAAATATCAACAGAGTAACTTATTTTATAACATAGACTAGTAATTAGTAAACATTTTATATTATCGTTTACTAATGTACATACTTTAGATATTACATATGAAAGTAATTTATGCTTACCTTTTTAGTTATTGACATTAATAATTAACATATTTATAATTAAATAAAGTAGAGTAAAATACTAAGAATTAATATAGGAACACCAATGAAGACAATTAAAGCGTTAATGAAGATATACACTAGATATTAAGAGGAGAGAGATAAAAACATGGAAATATATTTAGATAACAGTGCAACAACTAAACCTTATGAGGAGGTTATTGAGACACTCGGGAGTACTATGAGAAATTATTATGGAAATCCATCTTCAGCACATAGTTTAGGGTTTAAGGCAGAACAAAAACTTAGGGATATGAGGACTGATATTTCTAAAAGTATAAATGCTAGTAGTGAGGAGATAATATTCACATCAGGAGGCAGCGAAAGTAATAACTTCCTTATAAAAGGCTTTGCTAAACCATCTTCGAATAAATTAAATGCTGATATAATAACTACTAAAATTGAACATCCAAGTATAATTAACACTTTTAAAGCTCTTGAAGATTCAGGAATAAAGGTTGCTTATATTGATGTAGATGATAGTGGTAGGCTTGATATAGATGCTCTTATAGGAAATATAACTAAGGATACTCAAGTTGTTAGTGTAATGCATGTTAACAATGAAATAGGAGTAGTGCAGGATATTGAGTTAATAGGAAAACTAATTAAAGAGAAAAGTAGTAGGGCTAAATTTCATGTAGATGCAGTACAAAGCTATGGGAAAATTCCTATTGATGTACAAAAGTCTAATATTGATTTATTGTCTACTAGTGCGCATAAAATACACGGACCACGTGGGGTTGGATTTGCATATATAAGAAAGGGACTTATACCTACTAGCCTAATAAATGGTGGGGGTCAAGAAAAAAATTTAAGATCTGGTACAGAAAATCTTGCAGGTATTGCGGCTTTTGATGAGGCTGCAAAGATAGTATTTAAAAATCGACATGAAAATTTTAATAAAGTTTTAGAGGTAAAGAAATATTTTATAGAAAAACTTAAAGAGGTAGATGGTGTTATAATCAATAGTCCACTAGAACCTTACTTTACACCTTATATTTTAAGTGTGACCTTTAAAGGTGTAAAAGGAGAGGTACTTCTTCATGCATTAGAACAAAAGGGCATATATGTGTCTACAGGCTCTGCATGTTCAGCGAAAAGCCATAAAAGCAGTGAAATATTAAAAGCTATTGGCAGGACGGGCGACGAGCAAGTAGGAACTATAAGATTTAGTTTTTCCGAATACAATAATAAAGATGAAGTAGACTATGTTATAATCGAATTAAATAAATCACTAAAGTTTTTAAGAAAAATGAATAAAAGATAAACCAGCTAAGGATTAGATGAAAATACAATTATAAGAAACGAGGAGTGTCAAAAGATGAGAAAATTAATACTTGTAAAATTTGCGCCGGAGATATTTTTGAAGGGGCTCAATAGAGGTAAATTTGAAAAAAAACTTAAAGATAATATAAAAAATGTAATTAAAGGCTTAGAATACGAATTTGTTGAGGACCAAGGAAGATGGTTTATATACTCAGAGCAACTAGATACTATTATAAACAAGGTTAAAAATGTTTTTGGAGTAATGGAAGTATGTGAGGTTACGCAAGTTGAAGCTAACTTAGAAGAAATAGAAAAGCAAGCAGTTTTAGAAATGGTAGGTAGCCCAGCTAAAACATTTAAAGTAGAAACTAATAGAGCAAACAAAAGCTTTAGTCCAGGGTCTATGGATGTAAGTAGAAAAGTAGGGGGCTGCATATTAAAAAATAATGAAAACGTAAGTGTAGATGTGCATAATCCGGAATGTGTTATAAATATTGAAATAAGAAAAATGGCATATATCTATTCAAAACGTATAAAGGGCGTGTGTGGATTACCTTATGGAATGAATGGGAGCACTATGCTTATGTTATCAGGAGGTATAGATTCACCTGTAGCAGGTTATATGATGGCAAGGCGTGGAGTAGAAGTGCATGCAGTTTATTATCATAGCCATCCGTATACTAGTGAGAGAGCAAAGGATAAGGTAAAGCAATTAACTAATATTTTAAAAGGATATACTGGAAAATTAACATTGTATGTAGTTCCATTTACTGAAATTCAAATGGAAATTATAGATAAATGCAGAGAAGATGAATTAACAATAATAATGAGAAGATTTATGATGAGGCTTGCATGTGCACTTGCTGAGAAATATGGTATAAATTCAGTAACTACAGGGGAAAGCATTGGGCAAGTAGCTAGTCAAACTATGGAAGGTCTTGTAGTAAGTGATGATGTGGCTGATAGACCGGTGTTTAGACCACTAGTAGCTATGGACAAGATTGATATTATAGAGGTATCAAGAAAAATAGATACTTATGAAACCTCAATTCTACCTTATGAGGATTGTTGCACAATTTTTGTTCCAAAACATCCCAAAACAAAACCAAGATTAGTTGAGATAATTAAGTCAGAATCAGTTTTAGATATTGATAAACTTGTTGAAAAGGCTATAGCTGACATGGAAATTTACAAATAAATTTATTTATGTTAATCAATAGATCATATGTATTAAATCAAATATTATGTAAATAATAATAGAAGTAATACATTTTGAAAGGATGATTAACATGGCTAAAAAAGGTACGGAAAAAAGATCAGGTTCAAAAGATACAAAAGACAAAACTCAGAAAAAGAATCAAAAGGGAAATACAGTTAAATGACGAATGGTATAAAAAATTAAAGATGTGATTGCAAAAAATAAGCTAACAAAATGATTTATCATTTTGTTAGCTTATTTTAGTTTATATTATATATTGATTATATTTACATAAACTTCGATTTATTTTTAAATATTTTAAGTCTAAAAGTAAAATGTTTATCTAAATATTTATTTACGCCTTTTTTTATACAAAAATTATAAGCAGCAATAGAAATGTATGACCATATTATGGCAATAACCCATCCGCCAAGAACATCTGTTGGGTAATGATCACCAACATAAACTCTGCTAATTCCAACAAGAATTAAATAGATAAGTAAAAAACCACTAATTAAATATGCAATTTTTTTATTTTTCATTCGTTTAATTATAAAGTAAATAAAAACAATACCTATAGCTGTAGAAATAGAGGAATGGCCACTAGGGAAACTATATCCATGAGCTTCAATTAATTGTATTCCAGTGGGTCTAGGCCTTTTTATTATATTTTTAAGCACCAAGTTGGTAAAACCAGTAACTCCAATATTAAATACACAACAAATGGCTTCAAGTTTATTATTGTAAAGATATAATACAATAAAAACCAATGCGCTTATAAAAACCTGGAAAGTAGGGTCTGAAGATTTTGAAATAATTATAAAAAATTGATTCAATCCCAAATTCATAGAATTCGCTAAATAATAAAGCATTTAATTTAATCATCCTCTCTATGTTACACTAAAAATTTATTTTATTAGAAGTATTTAATTAATATATATTATATAAAATATACAAAATTATCAACATTCATAAGTATCAATTAACATTATATCAAAATCAACAATTAAAAGATACACTTATATTGGTTGTTAATATAATTATAAAACATTATTTGTATTTCATAATTATGAATTTAATAAAAAATGTTATTCAATATAATTTTATTGAATAACAATAAAAATATATTGAAAAATAATTAATATAGTAGTATGATTGAAATTGTAAAAAAGATTATATATGCAAGATATATTATATTAATGTGTTATTAACAATAGTACTAAATTATGGAGGTAGATTGAAAATGGAGAGTAAATATGTGAAAGTATCAAAGGAAAAACAAATGCAAGAAATTAGAATTATAGATTCGAAAATTAGCTTAAATGAAAAAAAAAATACTATAGGTATAACAATTATTTTAGCAATTATTTATGATGTTTTTTTTACTAGTAAACAAAAAGGTATTTCTATTCCTATTTTTTATATTATGTTTATGTGTTTTTTCTTATGGAGTATTAGGGAGAAGGTTTTATTTAAAAAAAATATTGGTTTAAATATAATTGTTCCTACATTACTGCTTACATTAAATTATTCTATTCATTCAAATATCATTTTAAACTATTTTAATACAATTATAATATTGGTACTTACGACTTTAAGTACTGTATTAATTAGATATGATAATTTAAAATGGAATTCTAAAATAATAATATTAAAAGCACTAAGCAGAGTAATTAAAGCTATTCCAGAAAATGCTTTAAAACCTTTTATATTTGTTAAACGAAGTATAAATATGAGAAATGCAGAAAAAAGATCTATGAACAGAAATATTTTAAGAGGACTGATTATTTCCATACCATTATTAATTGTTATTTTAATGTTATTAACGTCAGCAGATATGGTATTCAAGAATTATATAATAAATATTTCAAGTGTATTTGAGAATATAAAAGTATGGAAAATTATAAGTCATTTGTTAGTTATTATTATGGTATTCTTTATTATATTTTCATATATATGGAGTTTTAAATATAATGACGAAGAGGATACAGATATTAAAAAAAATGTTTTATGGGAACCAGTCACTGTATTAACAATTATATTTATGATAAATATAGTGTACCTTTTATTTTCAATAGTCCAGTTTACATATCTTTACGGTGGGGCTAGTAACTTTCTTCCACTTAAATTCACATATTCACAGTATGCAAGAAAAGGATTCTTTGAGCTTTTTATTGTTACGATAATTAATTTTACAATATTACTCTGTAGTATGAAATATATCAAAATTTATAACAAGGTTACAAATATAATATCTAATGTATTATTAACTTTACTTGTGGGCTTTACAGTTAATATGTTATTTTCAGCTCATTTTAAGATGTCTTTATATGAACAAATTTATGGATTCACATATTTAAGGATTTTTGTGCATATATTTATGCTTATGCTGTTTATGTTATTTATAGTAGCGCTAATTGGTATTTGGAATAGAAAAATGAAACTAAATAAGGTTTTAATAGTAGTTGTTTTGATTATGTATGTCTTATTAAACTTTGTAAATGTGGATAAAATCATTGCTGGAAAGAATATAGATATATATTATAAAACTCAGAGGATTGATGTTCTTTATTTGGAAACTTTATCCTATGACGCTATTCCAGAAATAGTAAGACTTAAAAATGATCCTAATATTAAAGTTGGAAGTGAAGTTAATAATTATTTAAAAAATGTTAAGAAGGATTTATCACAGAAGCGCTCTTGGTATGAATTTAATTATTCTAAATTTAAAGCTAGAAAGAGTATAAATTAATATATTTTGTTTTATTAATAAATTTCATTGTAGGATTATATTATTTCGATGTTATGTAGGCGATTGTTTTAGGGGAGGAAATGTATAATGAAAGAAAAAATAAAAATAAATCTGCTGGGTTTTTATGACTTAGTTTTAGCATTAGGTGCTATTTATATTGGAGGAATGATGATAAGTTCAAGCAGTGGAATTTTTACTGAGTATCCTAAAGAGTGGTTATCTAGAGTTCCTTTTGAAAATTGGATTGCTCCGGGTATTATAACAATTGTATTATTTGGACTGGGTAATATTATAGCCGCTATCTTAAGTTTTAAAAAAGGTAATAGTAAGTTTTGGGTTGTCTCAGCTATAATGGGTGGATTATTATTAATAAGCATTATTGCTCAAGTGATAGTTCTTGGGGAATGGTATGTGGCGACGGTTGAATTTTTGATTTTAAGTATAATTCAACTATGTTTGTGCAGAGCTGCATTTACAAGATAATAAAAAAATTTGGAGGTTACAGCATATCCAGAGGCCCAAATAGTAACCCCTGGATATGTTGAATTATATTTACAAGCTAGGCCTAAGACAGCTAAGGGCTATGCCTAATAGTGAAAGCAGACTACTTACTATTCCTGATGCTACTGATGTTGCTGTTTCAGATTCCATAGAGTAAAGTGCTTCTACGTTATCAGCAGTTAATGCAGTATTATATATAGATACATCGTCAAATTTAGCAGAAGATATATCTCTATCGCCCCAAATATTACCACTACCCACTCTAACATCTGTAATATTTGAAAGGAAATCTGATTCAAAACATTTTGTTAAATCCTTTAATGAAGAGCCAACTTCATTACCATTTAAATATACATGAATACCTGCTGAGTTAACTGTATAAGTTACATATTGCCATGTATTTGCTGTTAATCCTGTTGTAATATTTGTGGCATCTGCCCATGTTCCATTAGAATTAATTCTGCCAAATAAGTTTGCACTTATTCTTGTAATAGGAAATTTATTTTGACCTCCTGCGTTTCCTTCAAACAAGGCACTATGCTCTAAGTAATTAGGGTCCGTAGTATCTACATTTACCCACATACCTACTGTATAACCGTCCGTTGTTATTCCCTTAAAAGTATCACTTGGCAAAGCTAAATAATTAGTTTTTACTGCTTTATCAACATTTTTTATCTGAAGTACTTTACCCCTCTGATTATCTTCGAAAATTGATGCAGAACCAACTAATGTTGAATTTCCTGTTTTACTTCCACTATTTAAAACTTCAGTGCCTCCACTTGATATATTAAAGTCATATTTATAAGTCGGTGTCACATTAAGTTTATTAATTCTCCCCTTTACCTTCACCTTAAATTTTTTAGTAGTTACGACTTTTCCTTTAGATATTTGAGCTGTTAGTGTAACATCAACATCATTATCAAGCACATTTACTGTTCCTGTATTATCAAGAACACTAGGATTAGTTGAAGTCCATGAAATTTTTGTATCATAAACACCTGATTTAGGTAATGTTATATCTAATTTCGTGCTACTTGGAATCTTATCTTGTAAACGACTAGCTTCATACTTAACTGTTTGATTATCCGTTTCCATCTTACTACCCCAAATAGATTGGTTATTGCTACCAATAGCGCTGAATGTAATTATCTTTGAGTTAGATTTAGATTCATCATTTTGTTTAAAGAATACCCCTTTATAAGTTACTCCACCAATAAGCATCTTCATGTAATATGAGCCATTATTACTACTCCAAGTTCCTGTTACATCACCAGCTATAGTATTATTATTTTTTAAATTTACTGATAATGTACTGAGCATTGAAGCCCCGCTATTAGAAGTACCATGATTAATAAATTCATAAGTACCAGACATTTCATCCATTGAATACCCATTTTTAGAAATAATATCACCATTATATTCATAAGGTGCTTCTACAGGCCATCCATCTTCATTTTTGAACATTTGATGTACTCTTACTTCATGGTCTTCTGTACCATTATCGAATCTTGTGTGATAAATAAGGTACATTTGCTTATCTGAATCAATGAATGAAGAATTATGACCACAAGATCTGTATCCAACATCTAAACAACTAAATTTGTAATTGCCCATAAGTTTAATTCCAACTGAGGAATTATCCATTTGACTCTTTAATGCAGCATTATTTCCTGCGGCATCTATAAAAGGACCGTCTGGACTTTTTGATCTAAACATTCTTATATTATAACCACCTGTTGCACTTAACCCTGCATAAGTTACATATAAATAATAATATCCTGTACTATTATCATATACAACAAATGGCCCTTCACCTGAATTTGTATATCCACCAGCTATTTTTGTTCCAAAATATCTGTCAATAGTGTTTCCGCCTGACGAAGTTCCTTCCTTACCAGGATAAATTGCCTTACCGGTGGTGTCATCCATATCAAGTTCAAAAATTCCACCAGACCAAGAACCGTATACCATATGAAGTTTTCCATTAGCATCATAAAACAAAGCAGGATCTATTGCATTTGGAGAATTACTAGTATTGTAGGACCCATCACTTGTAAACCAATTAGGACTAGGACCTACTAATTTGCCATTATTTATAAGTTTTTGAATATTTGTATTAGTATATTTTGTATCAATTACACTATTAGTATCATGGGCAGTTTTTTTAGTAAAACCAGAATACATAATGGTATCCACGTAAGTATATGGCCCTTCAATCTTTTGGGATACAGCATATCCTATAGCTGAACGTTTATACGTAGAAGATGTACAATAATACATCATATACGCGCCTTTTGTTCCATTGCTGTTTACATAGTTCTCGTTTTTGAAAACAAATGGAGCCCATACGGAATGTCCGCCTAAACAGTCACCATCGTTTTCACCAGCCCAAGCAAAAGAACCAGTTAAATTTTTTGATAAATCTCCAAATAACACATTACTCGGAGTAGTGTAGCCATTAGTGAATTTAGTCCAATTTTTTAAATCTGTTGATTTTGCTGCCTCAATATGAGAACCGAAAACATAATATTTGTTGCCATCTTTTACAATAGAAGGATCATGGACAGACACCCTGGTTTTAGCTTCTTTTAATGTCCCTATATTATTTGTCTCAGATGCTAACACATCGCTTGGTGAAGTTAACATGGCGGCCATCATGCTCATTGTCATAAAACATGAGAACATTTTTTTAAATCGTTTACATTTCATTAAAAACCCCCCTACTTTTATTATATAATTGTATCAAGACTAATAAGTCTATATAAATATAAAACGTTTTATATTTATATAAAATAACTATATCACCACTTGTTCACAAAATCAACATGATTTTTAGTTAATTTTTACAATTTAAAACCTCTTACTTTATAATCAATTGATGCTAAAAAATAGGTATGTCATTTTATTTTAAGTTTGTAAAATAATAATGAAAAAAGGATATTTCCCGGGAATTTAAAGTTATAACCACATATTTTTAGCGAAAAAAACAGTAAGCCTTATTAATTAGACTTACTGTTTTCTTTATATGCTTTTTTATGACAAACTCAAAAAATGTTTTATTCTCTCGTTGTTAGGATTAGTAAATAAAACTTCCGGAGTGGAGTTTTCTAATATCTCTCCATTTTCCATAAATATAATTTTATCTGATATTTCTCTAGCAAATTGCATTTCGTGAGTAACTACTATTAAAGATATTTTATCCACTGCAAGAGACCTTATTACCTTTAATACTTCGCTTACAAGTTTAGGGTCTAATGCAGAGGTTGGCTCATCAAATAGAATTAAATCAGGATTCATAGCAAGGCACCTAGCGATAGCAATTCTCTGTTTTTGACCACCAGAGAGGGTGCAAGGATAAGCATCAATTTTATCCAATAAATCAACTTTTACAAGTAGTTTTTTTGCAATTTCTATAGCAGATTTTTTGTCTATATGATTTACTATAATAGGAGCTTCAATTATATTATCTAGCACAGTTTTGTGAGGGAATAAATTAAAGTTTTGAAATACCATACCTATTTTTTTATAAGCATTAATAACTTCGACATTATTAATTTTCTCTTGAGCCTTGGCAATAGTAACACCATTGAATTCTATAAGTCCACCATCCATATGTTCAAGGGAGCTTATGCATCTAAGTAGTGTACTTTTTCCAGAACCAGAGGGGCCGATAATTGATATTACCTCGCCTTTTTTTAGATTTAGGGATACATTTTTTAAAACCTGGTTCTCACCGTAACTTTTATTTATATTAGATATCTTAAGAAAATCCATATTAGCACCATCCTTCAATTCCGTTTTAGATTCTTCTTTGCTGACAATTATTTTTAAACGCAAAAAAAGTATATATTACGTATAATGCATTTGAATAAGCTTTAGAACTTCTTATTATATTTTAATTAGGCTACGTTAAGAAAAACATATGTTTGAGCGATAGCGAGTTTATGTTTTTTAGTAGCTTAATTAAAATATAATTAGTAGTTCTTAGTGAAATGAAAGTATTACTAGTAATATATACTTTTTTCTTTTATTCGTAAACTGAGTATTTCTTTTCAAGCTTTTTAAAAGCCATTACAACTACAGAAGTAAATATTAAATATATTATTGCGGCAATAATAAAAGGGGTAATTGTAAAATCTCGAGTTACAATTTCTCTAGCAGCTCTTAGTATATCTTGAAGTCCAATTGCAGCGAGTAAAGCTGTATCTTTTATTAGAGTAATTCCCTCATTACACATAGGTGGAATTATTCGTTTAAAAGCTTGGGGTAGTATTATTTTTGTCATAGTTTGTCTATAACTCATGCCTAATACTTTGGCGGCTTCATATTGTCCTTTATCTATAGATTGAATGCCGGATCTAAATATTTCAGTAAAATAAGCTCCGTAATTCAAAGAAAAGGTAAGAGCGGCGGCAACGAAAGGGGAAAGTTTTATTCCGATAATGGGTAGTCCAAAATATGTGAAAAAAAGTTGAAGAAGTAATGGGGTTCCCCTAAATAACCAAGTGTAAATGTCCACAGCTTTGTTAAGTAATTTTAAACTTGAAACTTTAATTAATGCACCTAGTATTCCAAGAGGTATAGAAAATATTATTGTTGCAACATATACCTCAATTGTAAGGAGACCCCCTTTTAGAATATAAGATGTAATGTCTATATAATTAGCCAAATATAACACTCCTTTAAAATAATCAATATTATTGTTAGTAACTCAAGCATCCTAAAGAAAGAATGCTTGAGTAGTAATTTATTTTTTGTAAATAATGTCTTTACCAAACCATTTTTTTGAAATAGTATTGGAAGTGCCATCTTTTTTTATTGCTTCTAGTTGTTTATTTATTTCTGTAGTAAGAGCTGTATCATTTTTCCTGATACCTACTCCATAATCTTCCACGCCTAGATTTTCATTAAGCACTTTATACATGCCAGGTTTTTTGCTAACATAGTATCTTCCGACTACCTCATCTACTACAACAGCATCGATACGCCCAGCTTTTAAATCGAGTAGTGCCTCTGTATTGTTTGAATATTTTTTAATTTCTTTTACTGATTTAGAAAGAGTAGTATCCTTAGCAAGTGCAGTTTCACTGCTACTTCCAAGTTGTAATCCTACAGTTTTATCAGTCAAAGTACTTTTTTTGGATATCGTTGATTTACTATTTACAATAATTATTTGTTTGTTTTGAACATATACGTTAGAAAAAGCAATTTGTTCTTTTCTTTTATCTGTTATGGTTAATCCATTCCATATAAGATCAATATCTTTATTGTTTAAACTCAATATAATGCCGTCCCATTCTACAGGTTTAAAGGTAACTTTAACACCCATTCGTTTGCCGACTTCTTTTGCAATGTCAATATCAAAACCTACTATTTGACCACTTTTATCTCTAAATCCCATTGGTGGAAAATTATCATCAAGACCAACCACTAGTTCTTTTTTAGCTTTTATATCTGTAAGTGAATTATCAGTTGTAGGGGTGTTTCCACATGCAGTTAAAATAACAGTTGAAAGTATTGCCATCGTTAATAATTTAAATTTAATTTTCATTTTGAACACTCCTTTATGATTCCTATTAATATCATTTTACTTTATCACGTTAACATTGTAAAGCGAAAATTGAAAATAGTTGTGTAAATATTTACTTGACACTAAAATAGCAAAGTGTTATTCTAAAATTGAAAATTGAATAGATCCTTCAGGGTAGGGTTAATTTCCCCACCGGCGGTATAGCCCGCGAGCCGAAAGGTAGATCTGGTAAAATTCCAGAGCCGACAGTAAAGTCTGGATGAGAGAAGGAGAACGATGATAGATATAAAAGATTTTTATTTATAAACTATATAAGGTAGTTATAAAAACACTTTTGTATTTTAATTCTAATATATTTAGTAAGCAGCATTTTATGATGTTTGATTAGATATATAATTAGCTTATTAAGCCCTGAAAACATTGTTTTCAGGGCTTTTATTATTTTATATGTTTTTATTTGACTAAAGTTATACATACTAAGAAAAGAAATATTTATGAAGAGAGATGTCATAATTATATAATTAGGAAGGTGATAATTTGGATAGTTATTATATGAGCAGAGCACTTGAGTTATCTAAGAAAGCATTAGGATTCGTAAACCCTAATCCACTGGTTGGTGCAGTTATTGTAAAAGATAATAGAATAATTGGTGAAGGATACCATGAACATTTTGGTGGGCCACATGCTGAAGTAAATGCTTTTGCAAATGCAAAAGAGGATGTGGAAGGTGCAACAATGTATGTAACACTAGAACCTTGTGCACACTATGGTAAAACACCACCTTGCGCAGAGGCTATTGTTAAAAATAAAATAGCTAAAGTTATAGTCGGGATGATAGATCCTAATCCACTAGTTGCAGGTAAAGGAGTAGAAATCCTTAGAAAAGCGGGTATAGAGGTTATTACAGGAATAATTGAGAATGAAATAAGAAAAACAAATGAAATATTTATAAAATATATAACAACGAAAAAACCATTTTGTATTATGAAAACTGCAATGACATTAGATGGTAAGATAGCAACAACAATTGGGGATTCAAAGTGGATAAGTAATGAAAAATCTAGAGCATCTGTGCATGAATTAAGGAATAGAGTAAGTGGAATTATGGTGGGAATTGGGACTGTTTTAAGTGACAATCCAGAGCTTACCACAAGAAGAGAAGGTAAAATAAGCACAAACCCAATAAGAATAATTATAGACAGCACAGCAAAAGTGCCTCTAGATTCGAAGGTATTAAAATGTGATGAAAAAACGAAAACTATTATTGTTACAACAAAGTTTGCAAGTGATACTAAAATCTGCGCTATTAAACAAAAGGGAGCTGAAGTTATCGTAACTCCTAGTGAAAATAAATGGGTTAATTTAAACTATTTGATGAAAGTACTTGGTGAGATGGGAATAGATAGTATTCTACTTGAGGGTGGAAGTACATTAAATTATTCTGCATTAGATGAGGGTATTGTTGATAAAGTTATTACTTTTATTTCCCCTAAAATATTTGGAGGAACTTCGGGTAAAACTACAGTAGGTGGAAAGGGAATCAATTTTGTAAAAGATTCTATTTTGCTGCAAGATACGAAGGTTACTAGATTCGACGAAGACATTATGATAGAAGCTTACGTCAAAAAGTAAATCATTAATTAATGGTTACAAGGGAGGTGAAATGATGTTTACAGGTTTAATCGAGGAAATTGGTGAGATAAAATCTATAGCAAAGGGGACTAAGTCTGCAAGAATTACTGTAAATGCAACAGAGATTATGAGTGGCATGAAAATTGGTGATAGTGTTTGCACTAATGGAGTGTGCCTTACCGTAACAGAATTTAATCAAAATAGCTTTAGCGTAGATGTAATGGCAGAGACTATGAGATGCAGTAATCTAGGAAGACTAAAACAAGGGTCAGGCGTTAATTTAGAAAGGGCACTTAGGGCTAGCGATAGACTGGGAGGTCATATAGTAAGTGGTCATATTGATGGACTCGGAACCGTTGTAGATTTATCAATTGAGGAAAATGCAACATGGGTGTCTGTGGAAACTTCTAGTGATATATTAAAGTATATTGTACATAAAGGATCAATAGCAATTGATGGTATTAGCTTAACTGTAGCATATGTAGATGAAAACATTTTTAAAGTATCAATTATACCTCATACAAAGGGTGAAACTACTTTAGTAACAAAGAAGATAGGGGAAGTGGTTAATTTAGAAAGTGATATGATGGCAAAATATGTTGAAAAATTATTACAATATAGAGAAACTCCAAAAGAAAAGAAATCTATTGGTATGGATTTCCTTGAGAAAAATGGATTTGTTTAAAATTTTATTAGGATAGAGATAGTTAATATTACAGTATTGAAAATGATAGCAGCATTGAAAATGATAGCAGCATTGAAAATGATAGCAGCATTGAAAATGATAGCAGCATTGAAAATGATAGCAGCATTGAAAATGATAGCAGCATTGAAAATGATGAATAAGGGGTGGAGAAATGTATAAATTTAGTACTATTGAAGAAGCTTTAGAGGATATTAAAAATGGAAAAATGGTTGTTGTTGTAGATGATGAGGACAGAGAAAATGAAGGAGATATAATAATAGCTGCCGAAAAAGCTACTCAGGCAAATATAAACTTTATGGCAAAATATGCACGTGGACTTATATGTATGCCTATAGTTAAAGAAAGATTAGATAAACTTAATATAAATCCTATGGTAGTAAACAATACTGATGTACATGGAACAGCTTTTTCTGTGTCAATTGATATTACAACTGCGACTACTGGTATATCTGCAGCAGAAAGAGCAACTACTATATTAAAGGTAATAGACCCCGATTCAACAGCAAAAGATTTTAATAGCCCAGGTCATGTATTTCCATTAGCATCTAAAAAGGGTGGAGTACTAGAGAGAGGTGGTCATACAGAAGCGGCAGTGGATTTAGCAAGAATGGCTGGCTTATATCCTGCAGGCGTAATTTGCGAAATAATGAATGAAGATGGATCAATGGCTAGGGTTCCACAGCTTATGGATTATGTGAAAATACATGATTTAAAGATAATTACTATAGTTGACTTAATTGCTTATAGAAGAAAAACTGAATGCCTTGTAGAAATGGTTACGCAGGCAGAAATGCCAACTAGATATGGACAATTCACTATTTATGGATTTGTAAATAAGATAAATGGAGAACATCATGTAGCATTAGTTAAAGGCGACGTAAAAAGCAGTGAATCAGTACTTGTTAGGGTACATTCTGAATGTCTTACTGGTGATGCATTAGGATCTATGAGATGTGATTGCGGGGAACAATATGATGCAGCAATGAAAGCTATATCAAAAGAGGATAATGGAATCATGCTTTACATGAGGCAAGAAGGACGTGGAATAGGATTAATAAATAAGTTAAGGGCATATAATCTTCAAGATAAAGGAATGGATACTGCAGAAGCGAATTTAGCTTTAGGATTCCCAGTTGATATGAGAGATTATGGAATTGGAACACAAATATTGGAACTTTTAGGTGCTACAAAGATAAGACTTATGACTAATAATCCTAAGAAAATAACTGGTATTTCAGGTTATGGTATTGATATAGTTGAAAGAGTACCTATTGTTATGAATCATAATGAAAAAGATGAATTTTATTTAAGAACTAAAAAAGAAAAAATGGGTCATTTATATTAGGAGTTAAATAAATATAATATTAAAATAAGAAATAAGTTAAAACATAATATATAAAATAATAAATTAATCGGAGGAATAAAGATGAAAGTATATGAAGGTAAATTAGTAGCACAAGGTTTGAAATTCGGAATTATCGTAGCAAGATTTAATGAATTCATAGGTGGAAAATTATTATCAGGTGCATTAGATGGCTTAAAACGTCATGGCGTAGAGGAAGAAGAAGTTGAAATTGCATGGGTTCCTGGTGCTTTTGAAATTCCTTTAGTTGCAAAAAAAATGGCTAAGTCTGGTAAGTATGATGCTGTAATATGTTTAGGAGCAGTAATAAGGGGAGCTACATCTCATTATGAATATGTATCTGGTGAGGTTACTAAGGGAATTGCAAGTGTAACACTTGAGACTGGAGTTCCAGTTATTTTTGGTGTACTTACTACTGAAAATATTGAGCAGGCTATTGAAAGAGCTGGCACTAAGGCAGGTAACAAAGGTTATGATGCTGCAGTAACTGCAATAGAAATGGCGAATTTATTAAAAGAAATATAAGGTAAAAGTATGAAATTTCTCCTATGACCTTGCAAACGAACTTGAAACTAGGAAATTTGGTTAAGTAATTCTAATCATTTGCAAATATAATATTATCTAACGCTCACATTCGGCGTCCTGCCTCAGGTTCGCTAGCTTGCCGTCCTGGCAAGCTTACGATAATTTTATATAGGCAAATGAAGAATTACTAAATCAAATTTCAATAGCTTCTGCGTCTCGTATAGCAAGTTCTTCGGAGAAATTACATACTAAATTATCAGTCACTGTTTGTATCCCGGTGAGTCTTACGAGAATTTTATATTCGTAAAAAAAGAATTTCTAAATTGAATTTCAATAGCTTCTACATTTCATAGTGCAAGTCTTTTGGAGAAATTACATGCTAAATTCTCAGTCAGTGGTTGTATCGCTGGAAAGATTACGAGGATTTTACATTCGCAAATGAAGAATTACTAAATCAAATTTCAATAGCTTCTGCGTCTCGTATAGCAAGTTCTTCGGAGAAATTACATACTAAATTATCAGTCATTGTTTGTATCCCTGTGAGTCTCACGAGAATTTCATATACGTAAAAGAAGAATTTCTAAATGAAAATTTAATAGTTACTGCACTTCTATTGCAAGTCACTTGGAGAAAATACATACTGAAATTTTCAGTCATTGCTTGTATCGCTGGAAAGATTACGAGAATTTTATATTCGTAAAAAAAGAATTTCTAAATTGAATTTCAATAGGTTCTATATTTCATAGTGCAAGCCCTTCGGAGAAATTACATACTTGAAATAAATACGATTTTAAACAGGTATCAAAAATATTCTTAGGGGTACATAACATTGTTATGTACCCCTAAGTTGATTTGAAGTATCTGTATATCTATAATATACTACCTTGAATTTTGAAATTAGACTTAAATTATTTATTCCATTTTTAAAAATATATACACAAGATTCCCAATAATGATATAATTTAACTAATATATATGGAGGTGCGACTTTTGGTTAAAAAGAAATATACTATAAACTTAGCTTTGATTCTAAGTTTATGCCTTAATTTTATGCTTTTTTTTAGGGGTATTTTTGATAATAGTCCTAAATCTGCAATGTTTTCTATTCTTTATGACTTAGTATGCCTTGTTATACTCGTAGCGACAGTAGTATCTTTTTATGTGCAGGTTAAAGAGGGAAAAAGGAATTAAGTTAGAGAAGCAATTTTTATATATTTTTGTTGAATAATTGAATAATTATAGTGATATGCTGTATGATTAGATAAGGTTACTCAAAAATACAAAATTTAGGGGGGGTGGCTGTTTTGAAAAAGAGGTTTATACTTATTGTAATTAGTGTTTGGTTAATTTTTTTACTTACTGCATGTGCAAAACAAGAGAGTAAACAAATGGTAACGCCATTTGAGAATATTCCAATAGCCTCAGCTAAAAGTATTGAATTTTCAAATTACACTATAAGAAGTGAAAATAAAGAATTAGGTAGAATAAAAACAGTTACAAAAAAACAAGATATGGAAAGTATAGTGAAGTATATTAAGACACTAAGTTGTACAGAAGGTAATCAAGAAGTAAATAATGGTGATTATGATATTCGGTTAAGAGATGACACGGGTAAATATATATATTCAATTCAAGTATCTAAAAATCAGTTATGTTTGTATGAAAGGGGTACAGACACTGCTATATCTGTGTACGACTATAAAGACGCAAAACTTATTAATGAATTGGAGAGAGTATACAAGGATATAAATTATAAGGAAGTATTTATGATGAGAAAATAACTTATGAATTAAGAGAAGTCATTTAGCTTCTCTTAAAAATTATTAATTGTTTAGCAACGTATTAGTGAACTTTCATTGCAAAGTTATTCTGGATGACATACTTTGTTTCTTCCAGAATGTTTAGCAGCGTATAATGCAGTATCAGCCTCATGAACTAGGTTTTCTAAATTGTTTACGTTATCGGGGTAGGTGGCAGAGCCTATGGAAACACATATATTAATTTTAGTTTCATCTGGGAGAATAAATTCATTGAGTTCAACGTCTGATCTTAGGCGCTCTGCAACTTCCATGGATTGATTGGTTGGACAATCATGTAATATAACAGAAAATTCTTCGCCTCCTATTCTAGATACAACATCAAAACTTCTAGAAGAGGTAGATAATACAATCCCTAATTGTTTTAATACGGCATCACCAGCCAAATGACCATAAGTGTCATTTACTTTTTTAAAAAAATCTATGTCTATTATAAGAATAGATAAGTGTTCGTTTCTATTTCTAACATTTAAAAAAGATGTATTTAGGGCATTATCATATTGTCTAACGTTACTTAAGCCAGTAAGAAAATCTATAGTTGACTCATGTTCTAATCTATCAAGTAATTTGATTGAAATATTCATGTAGTTTGAAATATAATATGCTAGAGTTCCAATAATTATAGAAGCTATCCAAAAATAAATAAGAGTATTGCGAAGTATTATTGAATTTTTAATAATTAATAAGAATGTAGAAGTAATAAATAAGGAGCTTATAATGTTCATATACATCCATTTTCTAAATCCTTTTAAATTCATCCTTGATATAATAGCACAAGCAATTGCAACATTAAGCATATTAATAGATGCTATTATAGCGGGGGTACTAACGCCAAAGTAGCTAATCCTAAATAGTGCAATGGTGATGCCAGCAATAATTGAGGCAAATCCACCACCATAAAAAGCTGCAAGTAGTATTGGAATATGTCGAAGATCCATAATAACTTTAGGGTTAATGTGGATGGTAAATAACATTAATATAATACCTAGGACTCCTTGAGTTAGTCCAAATAAAAATTTGTATTTATATGATATTGATAAGCTTAAAATTTCATTTTTAAATATTTGGCTAATTATAAAAATAAAAGAGATTAGTATTGTCGAATTAATAAATAAATCTTTTAACATAATATAACTCCTTTTAAAATAAAATATAGTTTGATAATTCCAAAAAATAAAATACTACTATATAATATTATATAGTAGTATTTTGGTGAAATAAAGTATATTTTATCGAAAATAAAGAAAAAGTTATATGTGGATATGTTCTGGAAGCAGCCTATAAACAACATCTTTTCTTTCTACCATTATATTAATCTTCTCTTTTAACTCCTTATTGTCTAGAATATTTATTAGAAGTTCTTTGGTAGGGTTTACAGCTACAGGGTGACGAATTAATTTTAACATGGTGAAATCTCCTGAAGTATCTCCGTAAGCATAACTTTTATTCAAATCAATATTATATTTATCCACAAAGTATTCTATTGAAGCTTTTTTACTAACGCTGTCCCACATAGGAACAATGCCACCAGTATACATATTATGTTCGTTCAATTCATATTTTGTTCCTACGTAATCATCAAATCCATATTTTATAGACATTTCACGTACAAGCTCGATGGGACTACCTGATATGGTGATAATTATATGGCCTTGACTCTTATGCCACTTAATTCTATCACGAGTATAGGTATAAACCCTGTCTCCTTTTTGTTTTATAATTTGACTAGCGATAAACTCAATTTGAGACCTATGAAGTCCAATTATAGCCTCGGTATAAATATCAGCCATTTTAAGTAGGTAATTATCATAATTTCCTATTCGTTTATCCCATTTAACATAATAGGGTTTTACTTCTTTGTACCATTTATCATTTTCTATTAGTTCGCTTTTAATTAATTTTTTGAATACCTCTGTCATTAAACTTTCCCTATAAAGGGTGCCATCAATATCAAAAAAAGCAGCTATTTTCTTTTCCAAAGGGATCACCTCCAACATCAGTATAATAAAATATAGTAATTATGTTACAAGAATGCTTATAATTTTCTATTTCAAAGATATTATTCTTTTTTCAGTTATTATCAAATTAAGCGGCACATCATACTCATCAGTTGGAACTTTATCAATTATTTGATAGTCATAAGCTATGCCAATAGCAATCGTGTCCTTTGCTTTCATAGATAGAAATCTATCATAATAACCAGCACCGAAACCAATTCTATTGCAATCTTCGTCAAATACTACACCAGGAACTATTATTAAATCTATATTTTCAATATTTGCCTTCATTAATATATCATATTTTGGCTCCATAATACCAAAGGTAGATTTAGAAAGATCATTTGTAAGGTTATTTATTATAAAAGGTACTATTTTATGACTGGATTTTATGCAATATGGTGCAATCACCGTTTTATTATTGTTAAGACACCACGTAGCAAGATTGTATGTATCCACTTCATTATTAAAACTCATGTACAACATTATATTTTTGCAATTTATAAATTGCGGTAAGCTGATAATTGTGTCCATAATTTTCAAACTAAAAGCGGATACACTTTGATCAGTCATATTTTTTCTTATAATGAGCATATTTTTTCTTAAATTATTCTTAAGGGTATCTTTCATAAGTACCTCCCATAAATTAGTACATTATATATATAGAAAAATGATACTTCAAAAAAACTTAAATTCTGTAAATTTTTTATCAGTATAACACATGTTTTTTATATATGCAATTTATAACATCTTATGGCAGTGAAAGGATTAAACAGTATAAGGATATTAGAAATAGTAAAGGAAAATTTAATATAATACTTAGTGTTAAATCCATATATTACAAGCTAAGGTGGGGAGTTTATTTGAATTATGTTTATGGTATAATATATTTAAAGACAAGTTTGAGGCGGTGAGTTAACATAAAAAAATTACATAAAATTAGTTGTTTGCTTTTACTATTAATTATTCCAACATTCTTAATATCTTGTGCAACAAATGATGAACCGGTTGAAAAAGAAACATATATGATGGGGACAATTATGAACTTTAAGATATATGGTAAAAATGCGGAAACAGCAACAGCATTGGTTTTAAAAAGAATAAGTAATATAGAAAGTAAAATGTCTGTTAACGTTAAAACTTCTGAAATTTCTAAATTAAATGCGAAAGCTGGAATTTCAGGACAAAAACTTAGTGAAGACACATATTCGGTAATAGAAAAATCAGTTCAATACAGTAAATTAACTGGTGGTGCCCTTGATGTAACAATAGAGCCAATTGTAGGGCTTTGGGGTATAGGAACAGATAAGGAGAGAGTACCTTCGAAAACTGAAATTGATGATAAATTAAAGTTAGTTAATTATAAAGACATTGTTTTAGATAAGAAAAATTTGACGGTTAAATTAAAACGAAAGAATCAAGCTATAGACCTCGGCGCTATAGCAAAGGGATATACTGCTGATGAGGTTAAAAAGGTTTTATTAAACAATAAAATTAGTAGTGCTATTATAAATTTAGGTGGTAATGTTTATACTATAGGAAGCAATCCCGATGGTAAAGATTGGAATGTGGGGATACAAAATCCATTAAGTACACGTGGTGAATACTTGGGAACGATTAGTGTTACTGATAAATCAATAGTTACATCAGGTAACTATGAAAGATTTTTTATAAAGGATGGCATAAGGTATCATCACATATTTGATCCAAAGACTGGATATCCAGCTCAGCAAAGTCTTATAAGTACAACTATAGTATCAGATAAGTCAGTGGATGGAGATGCACTGTCTACAAGTACTTATATCATGGGGCTCGATAAAGGTCTTAAATTGGTAGAGTCTATTAAAGGTGTAGAGGCTATTTTTGTAACAAAGGATAAAAAAGTATACATTACTCCAGGACTTAAAGACAATTTTAAATTAACAAGTAAGGAGTTTACTTATGAAAAAGGGCGATAAGATAGTTGGAATAATACTTTTGATTATTGTGTTAATAACAATAGGTGCTACTTTAATATACAAAAACTCAATTAAAGGTTCAGAAAATATTGCAGTTATTAAGCGTGCAGGCACGGTAATTAAAACTATTGATTTAAGTAAGGTAGTAGAGCCACAAGAGTTCACTTTAAAAACGGATAATGGTCATTATAATGTTATAGCAGTTAAGCATAATAGTATTAGTGTAAAAGATGCCGATTGTCCTCACAAGGAATGTGTAAAAAGTGGTTGGATTTCAAAGCCGGGTGAGATAATTGTATGTTTACCTTATAAACTTATAATTAATATTCAGGCAGAAAAAAATGATGGCATAGATGGTGGGACATTTTAAAATTAAAAAGATGTAGGTGTAAATATGACAAAGACAAAAAGAATGGTTTTGCTTAGTACATTAGTTGCAATAGCTTTAGTTATTTATTTAATAGAGGCTCAGATACCGGTGTTATTTCCAGGTATAAAATTAGGTCTTGCTAATTCAATATCCTTAGTTGCATTGATTTTACTTGGATGGAGAGAGGCATTTCTAATAATGTTTTTAAGAACCTTATTAGGTTCTATATTTGGAGGAGGTATGCCAGCATTTATGTTTAGTCTTGCTGGAGGAATACTTAGTAATATAATAATGATACTACTTTATAAGTATCTAAAAAAATACATAAGTATACCTACAATTAGTGTTTGTGGGGCTGTATTTCATAATATAGGCCAGTTACTAGTAGCAGGATTTATAATTAATGACTTAAGAATATATGTGTATTTACCGGTGTTATTAATTGCAGCGATTGTTACAGGATACTTTATTGGGATTTTATCTAGTATATTAATAAGTAGATTAGAAAAAATATTGCCGCGTTTATAAATGTTGATAAAGTATGAAATTTCTCATGTGTGCCTATCAATAAGAATTCAAAACAAAAAATTCTATTAAGAAATTCTAATCTTTTGCTTATATAAAATTCTCTAACGCGAACACTCAGCGTCCTGCTTCGGGTTCACTAGACTGCCGTCCTGGCAGTCTTACGAGAATTTTATATCTGCAAAAGAAGAATTACTAAACAGAATTTTAATTGTTTTTTCATTTCTTATTGCAAGTCACTACTGAGAAATATAATACTTACAATAAATCTATTATGATAAAATTTCGTAGCGGATTGTGTTAGGAGAATACAACAATTATTATTTGTTATGTTTCAATTTGTATTCAACAAAAGAGATACTAAATTAAATTTTAGTATCTCTTTTGTTAAATATATTTTAATGATTTCTTTTATAAGTTTATTTATGTTAATATGTATATTACTTCCCATACCAATATATTTGATTGAAAAATCTTGGGCTTAATATGGTATAATTATTATTGATGAATAAACTATATTTACAAGGAAATACAATTGAAAAGGTTAGGTGAATATGGAAAAGAATAGTTTGAATAATTTAGAAATTAATAACGTAAATTTGGAGATTAATGAAGATATAATAAGCAGTTTAAAAACAGAAATATATAAAAGGGATGGTTTTAAATATAATTCTAATGTTGTTACTGTCCCTAATTACTTTTATAGGTTTATTGGTATAAAAAATAGTGAGAAAGAGTATTATGAAAATCTATATAGGTTAGACAAGGAGTTAAGGCAGGTTGGGTCATCTTATATTAAATTTAGTGAAGGCTTGGATAAAGACATTAGTATAAGGTTGCAAAATGTATTGAATGATATCTGGGTAAAGGTATTTTCGACGCAAGTTTTAGATGTTTCTTTAATTATAAATTTAATAAGTGATAATGGATTTTTCCCTCAGCTTTCTAATAAAGTAATGCTCCAGCAAATTAAGAATAATTTAAAGGGTCTTATAGAATATTATATTAAGAGTAATGAGTTAATTGATAATGATGATATTAAATTAATTGTAAATTATAATATGCATTGGTTATACACTTATTCTAAAGAGTTATTCGAAAATTTCGATTATACTAGGATTAATCCAAAGATAATTTTTTATGGTGATATTTCAAAAGCAGAGGTATTTTATTTAATATTATTATCAACACTCGGTTGTGATATTTTATATTTTAATCCGAAAAATTCTGGATTATTTAAGGAAATTGATAAATTTAATTCTTTTTCCAGGGAGATTGTTTATAATTTTAAGGCGGAAATAAAACCTTTCCCGAGTAATAGTGAGGATAGAATTAAGACAACTGCATTTAGTGCGAGGGAGGAGCTTGATAAGACTTTATATACAGATGATTCTGGGTTTTACAGACCTTGGCAGTTTGCAGATTATAATGTGGAGGCAGTTACCCTTAATACTACCTATGAGGAAATATATATATGGATTAAGGAAAAAGCAAACATAAGGGAAGGGTTTAATGTTAAAGGGTCAACTGTGGTTATACCAAATATTTTCTCTAAAATTTGTGGCATACATGAAAACATTGATATCTATTGGAAAGAGATTAACGGGGTAATAACCCAGAAGTTTACTAAATTCTATAATGAATTACCTATAATGGATGCTGTACATTTAGAATATGGAAAGTTTGATCAAGTATATCCCAATAATGTTTTTTCAAAGTTTAATACTACGGAAATGATTAATTCATCTTGGTGGAAATATAAGGATCTTAGGTCTGGACTTCAGAGGAATATGGCAGAAAAAATTAAAGATTTGTGCCTTAATCCTATAATAAAAAATGTTGAACATGAAGACTTAAGGGATTTACAAGTAGATATTTTTTCAGTCTTAATAAACTTAGATAAGAAAATTTTAGAACTCTTGCAATCATTTGATTACCCAGAAGAGGTTCCAAAGATTGTAATTTATAATAATGAAGAAGATGGGAATTTATCTTTTGAAGACTGTATTATGCTTTCTTTTATGGATTCTATGGGGGTAGATATTATTATTTATAATCCTTCAGGATATAATGACATAGAAAATTTTATTGATCCTGAGCAGTACGACATTCATCGGCTTGAGAATGTTAGTTTTAAGTTGTATTTTAAAAAAAATGTTGATAAGAAAAAAGGATTTTTTAAAAATTTATTCAATAATTTATAGATTTATTTATAAAATTAAATCTTTAAGTAAGATATATGGTATAAAAATAAGTCCCAATATATAAAAGGAGTGAAATTATGGAAAAAGTTGATCAAATACTTACAATAGAGGATGAGAGCATTGGAAATGATTTAATAGAGAAAAGGACCATGAGTATAAGTGAACAGCTTAAAACATCGCCAGAAGTGATTCAAATTGCATCTAAAATTAATATTAAAGATGCAAATGCTGTATTAGAATTTGGTAATGAACCAGCACTTCAAATATCAAAATTTGCCGATCAAATATTAAATTCTATCAAGACCAATAGCATTGAAAATTCGGGTGTTATGATAAAGGAACTTACAAGTATAATGAAAAAGTTTGATAAACAAGATTTTGAGGAAGAAAAAACTGGATTTTTTGCTAAGTTATTTAGTAAACCAAGTCAGGCAATTGACAAAATGATGGGAAAATATAAAACCATTGGTGGAGAGATAGACAAGATTTATACTCAGCTTAGTGTATATAAGAAGGAAATAAATAGTTCTAATTTATTGCTTGAAAACTTGTATAATCAAAACTTTGAGTATTATGGAGAATTAGAGAAATATATCACTGCAGGTAATATGGTCGTCCAAAAGTATGAGAGCGAGGATATTCCAAAACTTGAATCACTAGCTGCAAATGGTGAACAAATAAATGTGATAAATTATCAAAATGCTAAAGAAACTGTTGAAATGTTAAAACAAAGGATATATGATTTGGAAATGGCCAAGATGGTGTCACTACAGACTGCTCCTCAAATTAAAATGATTCAAAGGGGAAATTATAAATTGATATCAAAAGTACATTCTGCTTTTATAATAACTATCCCTGTATTTAAAAATGGAATAATTCAAGCTATTGCTCTAAAAAAGCAAAGATTGGTATCAGATTCACTTGCAGAGCTTGATAGAACTACTAATGAATTATTAATGAAAAATGCTGAAAATATAAGAATGCAAAGTGTTGATATAGCAAAACTTGCAGGAGGAACAAGCGTAAAAATTGAAACACTCGAGAAAACTTGGAATACTATTATGCAGGGTATTGAGGAAACAAAGAGCATTGAAGATGAAAATAAAAAATTAAGAGAAGTTGGAATAGTAAAAATACATGAGATGACAGAAAAAATAAAACAGAAATCCTTAAGTTAAGGGTATGAAATATAGGGAAGTAAGACACACAAGACGAAAAATTTGAAGGTGATTATGTGGACTTGTTTGAATTACAAGCAGAAAAAAACTTATTAAAAGAAGCACCCCTTGCAGAAAGGTTAAAACCTGGCAAATTAGAAGATTATGTTGGTCAAGAGCATATTTTAGGTAAGGGAAAACTTTTATGGAGAGCTATAAAAGCTGATAAAATAACCTCTTTACTACTTTATGGGCCACCAGGTACTGGTAAAACTAGTTTAGCTAAGGTTATTGCAAATTCTACAAAATCTAATTTTGTTAGACTTAATGCAGTAACGGATGGATTAAAGGAATTAAGAGAAGTGGTAACTCAGGCTAAGAATAATTTAGGAATGTATAATGTTAAAACAATATTATTTATAGATGAGATTCATAGATTTAATAAAGCACAACAGGATGCGTTATTGCCGTTCGTTGAGAAGGGTACATTAATTTTAATTGGAGCGACCACAGAGAATCCATACTATGAAGTTAATAATGCATTAATATCTAGGTCTATGTTGTTTAAACTAGAACCATTAAATGAAAAGAATATTAAATGTATTATCTCAAGGGCGCTTGTTGATAAACAGTCAGGCTTTGGGAATACTAATATTTGTTTGAAAGAAGATGCTATAAATTACATTGCTAGCATGGCGAATGGTGATGCAAGACGTGCACTTAATGCCCTGGAATTATCGGTACTAACAACGGATAGAGATATTGATGGAATTATAAACATAACACTTGAGGTTGCAGAGGAATGTATGCAAAAGAAACATATACAATATGATAAGAATAGAGATGAACATTACGATGTAATATCTGCTTTTATCAAAAGTATGAGGGGTTCTGATCCAGATGCTGCCGTGCATTATCTTGCTAGAATGATATATGCCGGAGAAGATCCTAAATTCATTGCAAGGAGAATTGTAATAGCTGCATCTGAGGATGTTGGGAATGCAGATCCAATTGCTATGGTAGTTGCAAATAATGCAGCGCAGGCAGTTCAGTTTGTAGGAATGCCAGAAGCTAGAATAATACTTGCACAAGCTGCAATATATGTAGCATCAGCGCCGAAGAGTAATGCCTCTTATATGGCTATTAATAATGCGCTTAAGGATATAGGAGAGAAAAACATAGGAAGTATACCTTCTTATTTAAGGGACCAAAACTATAAGGGGGCAAAGAAGCTGGGGGCTGGAGTAGGATATCTGTATCCACATTCCTATGAAGGAAATTATGTAAAACAGCAATATTTGCCGGATGAGCTACTTGAGACCTGCTATTATAAGCCTTCTGAAAATGGACATGAGAAAAAAATTAAAGATCGACTTATTATGTTAAAAAATAGAGAAAATTAATAGGTAAATAGTTGTTTAAAAAATGTTTTTACACACAAAAAAAGTATATATTACGCGTATTGCAATACGCGTAATATATATTTTTTTACTTCATATTAATAAATTTTTCTATATCTAACTCAATAAGTTTTAGAGAACTTCTCCAAAAATCAATAGAATGAAGATCTATATTCATTATTTTTGCCACGTCTACTAAATCGTTTTTCCCAGTAGCTGAAAGTAAAGCATCGTAATCATGAATAAATGAGTCTCCTGCTTTTAGATACTTTGCATATAAACCTTTTGAGAACAATAAACCAAAGGCATAAGGAAAGTTGTAGAAATTACTGGAAGCATCGTAATAGTGAGGTTTACATATCCACATATATGGATGTAAAAAGTTTTCATCAAGACTCGAGCCATAAGCATCCTTTTGAGCTTTAATCATAATGTCTTTTAATTCATTTACAGAGAGCGAACTATGCTCGCGACGTTTAAAAAGTTCACTTTCAAATAAATAACGACTTAAAATATCTACAATAACTTGCGCATTACTAGATATATCATTTTCTAGTATTACAAATGATTCTTCACTCGTGGCACTCTCGATTGCCGCATTACTTATAATTGTTTCACAAAATATTGAGGCAGTCTCAGCAATCGGCATAGGATAATCACTGTTTAATGCTGATTCATTAGATAAACATAAACCGTGATAGCCGTGACCGAGTTCATGAGCAAGAGTTGAAACGTCGTTAAAACTCCCTGTGAAGTTAGACAAAATTCTGCTCTCTTTAATGCTATGTAAATTTTCACAAAATGCACCACCTACTTTACCTTCCTTTGGAGTAGAGTCAATCCAGTTATGCTCAAAGGCATTGTCAGCATAATTTGCCAGCTTATCACTAAAGGCTCTAAAGTTTTTAACTATGAACACTCTTGCCTCGTCTAAGGTAAAGTGCATATTTACGTTTCCGACTGGTGCAAATAATTCATAAAAAGGAAGACCATTCGAATGTCCTAATAGTTCGGCTTTCTTTTTAAAATATTTTTGAAACGAAGGAATGCTTTCCATCATAACGCTTAGCATAACGTCTAAAGTTTCCTTATCCATTCTAGAATCTTCAAGTGTATTTTGGAGAACTGATTCATATCCACGAGCATAACTTAATGTAATAACTTCACCTTTAATGGAGTTTAAGGCGGAAGCTGAGGATTCTGCTATTTTATCATAAGCTCTAAGTTCTGATTCATAGGCATTTTTGCGTATACTTTTATCATTATCATAGGCCATATTTCTAACCATAGATAGCGGAAGTTTTTTAGCTTCACCGTTTATATTAATATCAACTATTAGATTTGAGGATAATACGTTTTGAAGTCTAGACCAGGCGTCCGATCCACTATTTTTCATTTTAGCCATGAGTTGTTCTTCAACATCACTAAGCAAAAACTTGGCGTTTTTAGCTAAGTTTTTTAAATAATAATTATGTGATTTTAAAAGAGGGGAATCTTCAATTAAAGAATCCAAATCTTCTATTGAATTTAACCATTTTGAAAATATAGTAGAGGGTTTAGCTAGCTCAGACATTTTAAAAGCTATTCTTTCTGATATCTTGTTTGCAACTTCATTTTTTGTATCCACACTTGTGGATAACTCTGCATAATTATAAAGTTTATTAACAAGGTCATTAAATTCATTTTCAAAATTAATATAAGTTTCAATTTTTTCTTTAGGATTGTTTGAAGTTTTACAATTTTCTAGTGTCCATTTTTTTATATATTCTATAGAATTTTCAAAAGAAACCATATCGTCCTTAAATTTTTTGCTCTTAAATGACGTGTAGAGCTCGTTTAAACTCCAGTTCATATCCATATCAATTCCTCCAGTTACATAGTTTTGTATATGAAATATATTATATCACAGTTTGTAAAATAAATATCCAAGAGCAAAATGGATATTTATTTTAGTATATGACCGAAAAATAAGGTTAAAAAAAAAGCAGGAGTTATCCTACTTTTTACTTGAAAAAACATTTTTTGCAATAGTTAAAATATCTACTATGTATACTAAATATTTTTGAAAAGATTCTGTTGACTTAAGTGCACTGGCGGTTTTCTCAACGACTACTTCAGTAACATCTTTTACATTGTCAGTTATCTCAAACCAATTTTTAAATGTTTTTGGAAGTACTGATATTATCTCTTCAATATCATCTTCATTCCTCTTAATAATTGAATTTACACTTGTTATAGTTTTAATAAGCTTTAATAATCCTACTATAAGTATAATTAAAATTATTATACCAAGAAAAATTAATAAACCTTCACCTAATTTAAAAAAATCCACATACATAATAGCACCACTATTCCTTATTAAATTTGGTTATTTCTTATTTTTCTTATCAGATACATCAGCTTTTTCAATGATTTCAGATATATCTTCTATAGTATCTTTTGTTTCAGTAATTACATCTGAAACTTTATCTTGAGTTGTTGCTTTTTTTTCATTCAAATATTCTGAAATTTTTGCTTTAGCATCAACTATACCGTCTTTAGCATCACTAACTTTATTGTCAATAGTTCCTTTAAGTACTATACTTTTTTCTTTGATATTGTTTTTAAGTTCTTTTGATGAATTGGCAATATCTTTTCTAGTTTCTTTACCAGATTTAGGTGAAAAAAGTAAACCTCCGATTATACCGCTAAGACTTCCAGCTGCGGCACCAAAAATTACCTTTTTCGCTGTTCTTATTTTTTCTTTTCTTTGTATTTCTTTTTTGCGGGCTTTAAACCAATTTGAAAACATCATAATTTTTTCCTCCTTTAAAGTTAAAAATCTTATGTACATGTTATATATTATACATTATATGCGAATTAATGTCAATATTACAAAGAAAAATGTAGAAAAATAATATTAACAAGCAAATTATAGAAAAAATATATTTTGGAATATAAATATTATTAAAAAAATATAATAATATTTTTGTGTGCGTCGCTATAGTACTTATATAAAAACTTTTCGTTTCCTTAAAACACCGATTATGATTAATGCGAAACATCCTCCAATAAGTGCAGTTATAAGCTGAGGTATTCCCATAGTAATTACTAGTTTGTTAACTATTTTCGTAGGTATGTTTAGTTCAAATAATGGGATAAGTTTTGAGGCTGAAATAGATAAGAATATGTATTTTACAAATGATCCAATTATAACTCCTAAATATTGTCCATATTTACCTCGATTACTTAAAATTATAAAACTAAGTACAAATAATATGTTGGAAGTAATTATAAAGGGAATGAAAGGTCCTAAAGCACTAGCAAGTTGACCTGTTAGATAGGCTAGTAGAGGGGTCAAAGAACCTACTAGTATTCCATAAGTACAACCACAAATTATAGCTGTGAGTATAAGGATAGCATTAACGGCTGGACCAACAAAAAACTGGCTTATCCCTGGAAAGCTTTTTCCAACTACTTGAAATACTATAGCAAGCGCAAGAAAAAGGCTTGATTTTATTAAATCATTAACATTTCTATGTTTCATAATATCCACTCCTAATTGTTTTACAAATTAATTATACCATAATATGCAATAAATTTTAATGTAATTAATCTACTATTAATGAAGGTATTCAAAAAAAACGATGGAAGAATAAGAATAATATATATAAAGTCTTATTATTGTAACATTTGTTACCGACTTTCAATGTATCCCAAAGTATAATAAAGGTAGTTCAGCGGGGTGGTTAAATTACTTATGCTGATGTTAAATAGTCAAATTATAAATTTTAATATATGGAAGATGATTATATAAGATTGTTGTCTATCCAAAAAAACAGGAGGAATTTACAATGGGTATGTTTTGTTATCAATGTCAAGAAGCTTCAAAGGGTACAGGCTGTACAATAAAAGGGGTTTGTGGTAAAACAGATGATGTAGCTAAAATGCAGGATTTGTTAATCTACATTTTAAAAGGAATATCAATTTATGCTACAAGAGCAAGAGAACTCGGAGTAGAAAATAAAGAAGTAAACAAATTTGTAGTAACTGGTTTGTTTATGACTATAACAAATGCTAATTTTAGTAAAGCTAGATTTGTAGAAGCAATAACTAAGGCATTAAAATTACGTGAAACAATTAAAACTGAACTTGTAAATGCTGGTGGAGTGATAGATGCTAACTTACCTGAATGTGCAACATGGACAGGAACACCTGCAGAATATGAGAGTAAATCTATAGATGCTTCCGTTCTTAAAACAGAAAACGAAGATATAAGATCTTTAAGAGAACTAGTGACTTATGGTATCAAAGGAATGGCAGCTTATGCTGACCACGCATTCAACTTAGGATATGAAAATAGTGATTTATATGCATTTATGCAAAAAGGCTTAGCTCAAATTACTGATGACACTTTATCGGTTGATGAATTAGTAGCATTGACACTTGAGTGTGGTAAATATGGAGTAGATGCTATGGCATTACTTGATAACGCAAATACTACTACTTATGGTAACCCAGAAATTACAAAGGTAAACATCGGAGTTCGTAATAACCCAGGAATATTAATTAGTGGACATGATTTAAAGGATATGGAAGAATTATTAAAACAAACAGAGGGCACTGGCGTAGATGTATATACTCATAGTGAAATGTTGCCAGCAAATTATTACCCAGCGTTCAAAAAATACACTCACCTAGTAGGTAATTACGGAAATGCATGGTGGAAACAAAATTCAGAATTTGAAAGTTTTAATGGACCAATACTTATGACAACAAACTGTATTACTCCTCCAAAAGATTCTTATAAAGAGAGAGTTTATACTACTGGAGCATCTGGATTCGACGGAATGAACCATATAGCTGATGGAGCTTTCGGAGCAGCTAAAGATTTTTCAGCAATAATCGCGCATGCTAAAAAATGTAGTGCACCAACTGAAATTGAAAGAGGAGAAATAGTTGGAGGATTTGCTCATAATCAAGTAATAGCACTTGCTGATAAAGTCGTAGATGCTGTAAAAACAGGAGCAATTAAGAGATTCTTCGTAATGGCTGGTTGTGATGGACGTATGAAAGGCCGCGAATATTATACTGACTTTGCAAAAGAGTTACCAACAGATACAGTTATTTTAACTGCAGGTTGTGCTAAATATAGGTATAACAAATTAGAACTAGGAGATATTGGTGGAATTCCTAGAGTTTTAGATGCTGGGCAATGTAACGATTCATACTCATTAGTAGTTATTGCAATGAAACTGCAAGAAGTATTTGGATTATCTGATATAAATGAATTACCAATAACATATAATATTGCATGGTACGAACAAAAAGCTGTAATAGTATTATTAGCATTACTTCACTTAGGTGTTAAAAATATTCATTTAGGACCAACACTACCTGCATTCTTATCTCCAAATGTTGTTAATGTATTAGTTGAAAATTTTGGAATAGCTGGAATAGGAAATGTAGAAGATGATATAAAAATGTTTATGGCTTAAAGATTTAAGCAAACATCCTAAAGTGTTTTAGGGTGTTTGTATTTATTTAGAGAAGTTTCTTAATATTTTTACAATATTATATATAGTAATGTTATAATGTATACAAGAGTTTTAAAAGTTAATTTTTATCAAACAAAATATTACAAATTAAGTGCTAATATGCTGAACTTTAGTAATATTTAAAAAAACTATTGAATAATTGTAGAATATATTTTAAAATATATAAATGGTTAGATAAAACTTGAAATCGGTTTTAATTATCTCCATATAAACTTTTGATCCTTATATTATTAGGTATGTTGCTGATTAGATCAGGCATGAACCAAATAAAATGCTAATAAGGCATCTTATTAGTTTATGTCTTTTATTTTAAAAATATAAAAAAAGAGAGTTATTAAGCTATTTTTGTAGATTTGGTTACTTTAATAGATTATAATAAATGTATTTAAAATATGTAGCAATGAGCAAACTAATATTTAAATGATTTATTAATAATTGTTACTTATCTTATAGAAAGGCAATTCTAAAATGTTAGAAATTAATTAAAGCAAAAGCTGAGAGTAGTTTATGTGTTTTAATCATTACTGAAAATGCAGAAGTGGAATCTGTAGAATTTGCTTTAGGAAATGTAGATAAAAACAATGAAATTATGATAATAAAATTAAAAAGTTAAAGGTGGTTACATTATGATAGAAAAGAAGGCGACGGTAAAAAATGAAACTGGAATACATGCAAGACCAGCATTATCAGTAGTTAAAGAGGCTTCAAAATTTAAATCAGAAGTTCTTATAGTAAAAGATGGTAATGAGTATAATGCAAAAAGTATAGTAGCTATAATGTGTATGGCAGCCGCTAAAGATGATGAAGTTATAATAAAAGCAAGTGGGGCGGATGAAGAAGCTGCTGCAGTTGCTATGGTGAAACTTATCGAGCAAGGGCTTACAAATTAGTAGAAAAAAATTATAATTGAAATTATAAAACAGGAATAACTGGAGGGTAAAATTATGTTAAAAGCAGTAGGTGTATCATTTGGAATAGCTATAGGAAAAGCATTAGTTATTAGCGATGAAGTAGTCGAAGTAAAGAAAAGCAAGGTTTCCGATTCAAAGGGAGAGGTCGCTAGGTTTGATAATGCATTGAAAGAAGCAATTTCAGAGCTTGAAAAAATGGTTGAAGGTGTAAAAGAAAAATTAGGAAATGAAAAAGCAGAAATATTCGAAGCACATTTATGTATGCTTGAAGATCCAGAATTTATAGGTGCTATTCAAAAGAAAATTGATGATGAGATGGTAAGTGCTGAATACTCACTACAAACCGTATCTACAGAAACAGCTGCTGTTTTTGAAAATATGGATAATGAATATATGAAAGAAAGAGCAGTAGATATTAGGGATGTAAGTAAAAGAGTGATGAATATATTAATGGGAATAAAAGTTGCGTCTATTGCAGACATTCAAGATGAATGTATATTAGTTGCAAGAGACCTTACTCCATCAGATACGGCGCAGATTGATAAAGAAAAGGTTTTAGCTTTTGTAACTGAAATAGGAGGAAGAACTGCTCATACATCTATTATTGCACGTTCTTTAGAATTACCAGCAGTTGTGGGTGCAGGTAGTGATATACATCAAATTAAAGATGGTGATTTAATTATCGTAGACGGAGAAGAAGGTTTAGTTATTATTAAACCAGACGAGAAAACTTTGAATGAATATAAAATCAAAAGAGAAGAATTTATTGAATCTAAACATCAATTACTTAAATATGCGACAATGTCATCTATAACAACTGATGGCAAAAAAGTTGAAATAGCTGCAAATATAGGGTCAGCAGCAGATTTAGGAGCTGTTCTTAAAAATGGAGCAGAAGCTATAGGATTATTTAGAACTGAGTTTTTATATATGGCAAACGATGCTCTACCAACTGAAGAAGAACAATTTGTAGAATATAAATCAGTTCTTGAAAAGATGAATGGAAAACCTGTTATTATAAGAACATTAGATATAGGTGGGGATAAAAAATTAGATTACTTACCTATGGACGAGGAAATGAATCCATTCTTAGGATATAGAGCTATAAGACTTTGCCTTGATAGAACAGATATATTTAAAACTCAATTAAGAGCTTTAGTAAGAGCATCTGCCTTCGGTAAGCTTAAAATCATGTTCCCTATGATATGTAATATTCAAGAGCTTAGAGCAGCTAAGAAATTACTTGAGGAGTGCACAAAAGAGCTTAAGTCTGAGGGAGTAACTTTTGATGAGAAGATTGAAGTTGGTATCATGATAGAAATACCATCTGCTGCAATAATATCAGATGTATTAGCTAAAGAAGTAGATTTCTTCAGCATTGGTACTAATGATTTGATTCAATATACTTTGGCAGTAGATAGAATGAACGAGAAAATATCATATTTATATGATTTTTATCATCCAGCTGTTTTAAGACTTATTAAAATAGTAATAGATAATGGACATAAAGCCGGAATAACGGTAAATATGTGTGGTGAGATGGCAGGAGACGCAAATCTTATTCCTGTACTTCTTGGATTTGGACTAGATGAATTTAGTATGAGTGCAGCTTCAATATTAAGAGCACGTAAAACTATTACAAATTCTAGCTTTAAAGAATGTGAAAAACTATCAGAACCAGTACTTACATTTGGTGATGCAGATGAAATAAAGGATTATATAAAGGCTAATATAAAAGCATAAGATATATTAACTAATTATTCTAAAGCAACCTATTCTTTATTAAGGATAGGTTGCTTTTTTATATGAAAAATATATATAATATCTCTTATAGAAGTTTTATAAAAAGGGTGAGATTATATGACTAAATTTAACGAAAAACTTATATTTCATATAGATGTTAATTCGGCATTTCTTTCTTGGAGTGCTACAGATAAGTTAAAGCAAGGAGGAAAGATAGACCTGAGGGATATCGCTGCTGTAATAGGTGGAGATGAACAGTCGCGAAGGGGGGTAGTTCTTGCAAAATCTATGATAGCTAAAAGGAGTGGAATAGTAACGGGGGAGAGCTTATTTACTGCAAGAAAGAAATGTATAAACCTTGTAGTTGTATCACCTGACTTTATGTTATATGAAAGCTGTAGTAAGGCTATGAGAAAAATATTTGGTGACTATACACCACTTATTGAGAAATTTTCTATAGATGAGTGTTATTTAGATGTAACAAGTTATAATACGTCTAAAGAAGCAGCACTAAGACTTGCATATGATATTAAAGATAGGATAAAAAAAGAGTTAGGGTTTACAGTGAATATAGGTATGTCAGATGTTAAGCTACTAGCAAAAATGGCATCTGATTTTGAAAAACCGGATAAAGTGCATACGCTTTATAAAAATGAAGTAGAAAAAAAATTGTGGCATCTTCCAGTTGGAGAGCTTTTTATGGTTGGGCGTAGAAGTGTTCCAAGGCTTAATAATTTAAATATATTTACTATAGGAGATTTAGCGAAGTACGATGTTCAATTTTTGAAATACCATTTTAAAAGTAGTGGTAGAATGATGTGGGAGTATGCCAATGGCATAGATAATAGAGAGGTAAGATCAAATAAGCAGGAGTTAAAAGGAATAAATAATTCAACAACCCTGGCAAATGATATTAAAAATAAAAATGAAGCATATATAGTATTGCTAGAATTAGTTGAACACACGGCTAGTAGATTAAGAAATATAAAAAAGTGTTGTTATTCTATTTCAGTAACTATAAGAAATAATGAATTCATTGATTATTCACGTAGTACTACTTTAAAAAGCTCTACGGATGTAACTCAGGAGATACTAAAAACAGTAAGGACTCTTTTTGATGAATTATGGAAAGGTGAGCCCATAAGATTACTGGGGGTTTCTCTTAATAATTTATGTGATGATAATTTTAAACAAATATCAATTTTTGATCTTGATAATACTAATGATGAAAAGAAAAGAGTTATAGATAAAACTATAGATAGTTTGCGCAATAAATATGGCGAAACTGCAGTTATGAAATCAATATTACTAAAGAAAAAATAGTATACTTAGTTGTAAATAAAGAATCCCATTACAAGTTATTGTTCTAAATTGTAAAAAGTAATATAAAATAGTTATGAGTATTGTTTTATAGTGCATTACTGAAAGTTTTGCAGTGTTGAAAACAATGACTTATGGGGGTATGAAAATATGGATAACAGAGCACTAATACCTTTATATACTAATGGAGATATGATAAATAATTTATATACAGTTGTAATTGAGGAATTTGCTGAAATAAAAAGTGAAAGTACAAGGAAGCTATTAACGATTAGTACAAATACACCATTATATGAAGCTACCTGTGGTAAAATAATGGAAGGTGACTTAAATGTTCAATTTTTAAATGAATTTACATCTCAGAAAATTGAAGAAAGAGTTTCAATTGTAATAACGATTTTGTCAAGATTAAAGAATATGTTAAATGAGCAAAATATGTTAAAGGTCATCACGAGTGGGAGCGATGTGGCAAATATTAAGGAATTTGATTTTGTTCAGTTCACTTGCGAATTATATAAAAATCCAGTATTAGAATATATAGAAGATATAATTAGAGTTATGGAAATGCAGTTAGCATTTTCACCGGAGCCACTAGAAAATGGTGATGAAAGTCAAGAACATAAAGTTAAAAGGCAAGTCTTAAAAATTCTAAAAGATGATATGGAAGTCTGCAAAACTGAAAAATGTATAAAGTTTATTAGTAGTAATATTGGTGATAGTAATACAAAGGTTATAGTGCCCCTGGAGATAAAACATATGGCAGATAATTTAGATTATATTGAAGGTGCGAAAATTACTGTTCTTGGTAAGGTGGTAAGAATTCCAAATAAAAATAAAACTGAAATAAATAACAATGATTTGCTTAGTGGAACTTATTTTGATTATTTAAATGAGGAGTATTTTAAAGAATTTAAAAACAGGTTTCTAAAAGATACAACTTTAATTAACGATTATGATTCAAACAATCTAGTAATTGATGGACCTGTAATTGAGATTATACCAATAGCAATGTATATTTAAATTGTAATAAATAAATGGGAAATAATATTGGAGGACTTATGTTTATACCAAATGATGTAAAAATAATTTTGGATACTTTAAAAAATAATGGATATGAATCTTATATAGTGGGGGGTAGTGTACGTGATGCTACAATCGGAAAAGCTGTTCCTAAGGATTATGATATAACTACTAATGCCCTGCCAGAAGAGATAATTAAAATTTTTGATAAGACTGTTCCGACGGGATTAAAACATGGGACTATTACTGTTATGGTAAATGGAGAGGGCTACGAGGTTACAACTTACAGAATAGATGGTGAATATCTAGATAATAGAAGACCGAGTGGTGTTACTTTTGTTTCAAATTTAGAAGAAGATTTAGCAAGGCGTGATTTTACTATAAATGCTTTAGCGTTCAACGAGAAAGATGGTCTTATAGATTGTTTTGACGGTATTTCCGATTTGAAAAACAAAATAATTAGAGCTGTAGGAGAACCTAATAAAAGATTTAAGGAAGATGCTCTAAGAATGCTTAGGGCTATTCGTTTTGCAGCTTCACTAGATTTTGATATAGAAGAAAAAACCATGATTGCTATAAAAATGAATTGTAACCTTATATCAAATGTAAGTACTGAAAGAATTAGAGATGAACTATGTAAAATGTTAGTATCTAATAACACTACAAAAGCTTTTAAATTACTTGAAGAAACTAAATTATTGCAGATTATATTGCCAGAACTTCAATTAACAGTAGGATTTAATCAGCGAAATCCTCACCATGACAAAGATATATTTTCACACATATTAGTAGTTGTAGAAAAATGCCCACCAGTTCTTAACATAAGAATGGCAGGATTACTTCATGATATCGCTAAACCAGATTGCTTTACTATTGATGTGAGTGGGATAGGACATTTTTATGACCATGATAGAAAGGGAGTTAAAATAGCAGGTCAAATACTTAGAAGATTTAAATTTGATAATGAGAGTATAACTGAAATTGAAATTTTAGTGAAAGAGCATATGAATGTACTTACAAAGCCAACAGAGATTTCTGTAAAACGTCTTATTAATAGAGTTAGCACTAAAATAGTATTTGACCTCTTTACGCTTCAAAGAGCAGATGCTTTAGGGTCGCGGTTTCCTCAAATTAGATTAGATGAAATTAATGAAGTGGAGAAACAAACTATAGCTATAATAGAATCTAAGGCTCCATTATCTATAAAAGAACTAGCAGTAAACGGTAAAGATTTAATGAGTGAATTTTCTATTAAGCCAGGAACTCAAATAGGTGTTATGCTAAAATTTCTTTTAAACATAGTATTAGAAAATTCGGAGCTTAATACTAAAGATAAACTTTTATCTATAATTTATGATAAGTATATAAAATAAAAATGAAAAAAGTATATATTACGCGTATTGCAATACGAGTAATATATACTTTTTTGCGCAAAAATAGATGGTATAAAACATTAAATTAGGAACAAAATAAGATTGCACGTAGAAATAAATGTTTAATTACATGAGAGAAGGTTTGTTTATGAAAACTAATGAAATAATTACTGTGCTAAATGAAAATGGAGAAAAAGTTGATTTAGAACTAATTGATGCTATTAAAATGGATGGAACTGATTATGTAATAGTTGGACCTAAAGATTCAGATGAGGCATATGCTTATAAGTCAGTTGTAGTTAATGGCGAAGTAGAATATAAATCAATAGGTCAGGGTGATGAGTTTAAAAAAGTATTAAAGAAGTATAGCGAGCATTAATATCGCAGTATATAAGGGATGATTTGTGTTTTTTAAATCTATAATAATAAGTAATTAGGAGGTTCTGTATGAAGAGTCGTGAACAAGTTAGTAAGGATAATTCCCGTAATTATATTAACAAAGACACAAAATCCAAAAATCCGCATTCTAAAAATCAAATTATTCAATCCATTGAGGAAAGTGCATACAATGATAGTGTTTTTACAACTAATAAAAGTGAGTATGGCGGAAACAAGTCAGAATAACTAATAAAGTGATATTAATAAAAAGAGCAAGCGTTTGTTATCTAAACTAAAATAGTATATAGTTTAGATAAGATAACTTGCTCTTTTGTTATAACAATAAAAAATTATGAAATAAAATAATAAACAGAAAGGAATTAGTGTATGGTTAAAATGTTTGAAGAATTTCAAAAACATCTAATGGAGGATAAAAATCCGTCTTTATATTTTGATGAAATTATAAATAATAAAGATATTTACACACTATATCCGTATACATTATTGAGAAATCTGATTGAGACTCCACAATCACCAGTTCACCATCCTGAAGGAAATGTATGGAAACATACAATGTTAGTTATAGATAATGCTGCAAAGAGAAAAGAAATTAGTGAGAATCCTATTGCTTTTATGTGGGCTGCTTTATTACATGATTTAGGGAAAGCACCTACTACAAAAGTTAAAAAAGGAAAGATAACATCATATGATCATGATAAAGTTGGTGCGAATCTTAGCAGAGAGTTCCTTTGTGCACTTACAAATAATGAAGCACTAATTAATCAGGTGACAGCTTTAGTTAGATGGCATATGCAAACTCTTTTTGTAACAAAAAACTTACCATTTGGAAATATTAAAGAAATGGCTGCAGATATATCTATTAAAGAAATTGCTTTGTTATCGGAGTGTGATAGACTTGGCAGAGGTGAGATGAATGACACTAAAATCTCCGAGGAAAAAGAGAACATCAAATCTTTCATTAAAAAGTGTGAAGCGCAGTTGTTGTCTTCTAAGTAATCTACATAAGTTTCTATAGCTTCCTAGGATATGGTGCCTTCTACCATAAGTGTATATATTGTTAGAACAGCATTCGCTTCACCTTGTAATTCTAAAATTTATTTTATTTAAATCTGCTAAAAACCGCAAACTCGCTTCGCTCAAACATGCGATTTTCTTACGCAGATATAAATAAAATAAATTAAGAATTACTAAGGTTTGTTCAATTGCTGTTTACACAATATATACACTTATTGCCGAAGTATTATGTTATTAGTATACTATTGGAATTAACAAGATTATCAGGATGCTTCAAAAGAACCATAGCCTTTTAGGCTATGGGGATAGTTGTGGAAGAAATGGATGCTTTGGGTATGAGAGAATGGAAGGGAATTATCAGGATATTTTAAAAGAACTATAGCCTTTTAGGCTATAGGGGGTAATTTGAAAGATTGGGAGATGAGTTTAGTGGAGTATGAGGGGATAGTGTATAGACCGCCTAGTGAGGCTTATAGTCTTATTGTACAGGTTACTATTGGGTGTTCACATAATGGATGTACTTTTTGCGGGATGTATAAAGATAAGAGGTTTAGGGTACGTGAATTAAAAGAGATTATGGCTGATCTTGAGCAGGCTAAGTTAGATTATGGTGTGGTTAAAAGAATATTTCTAGCAGATGGGGATGCTTTAGTTCTTAAAACTAGTGAATTAAAAATAATTTTATTAAAGATTAAAGAGTTGTTTCCAGGATGTGAGAGAGTGGGGGTTTATGCTACGCCTAATGATATTTTAGCAAAGTCAGTAGAGGATCTTAGTTTGCTTAAGGCTCTGGGAATTGGTATTTTGTATCTTGGAGTTGAATCTGGAAGTAATGAAATATTAAAGAGTATAAACAAAGGTGTAACTGCCCAAAATTTGATTATGGCAGGTAGAAAGGTTAAGGAAAGCGGTATAAAATTATCAACTACTCTGATTTCGGGTATAGGTGGAAGAGAAAAAATCAGTGAGAATGCTATAGAGTCGGCGAAACTTATAAGTGCTATAAACCCAGATTATGTTGGGTTTTTGACTTTAATGTTAGAAAGCGGAACATCTATTTATAAAGATATACAAAATGATATCTTCCATGTATTAACTTCGGAAGAAGTAGTTCAGGAGTTAAGAGAATTTCTTGAAAATGTAGAAGTTACTAATTGTATTTTTAGAAGTAATCATGCTTCAAATTATGTATCACTTTCTGGAACGTTACCAGTTGATAAAGATAAGTTACTTTCGGATATTGATATAACACTTAAAGGTAAACATGGATATAAACAAGAGGAATATAGGAGATTATAATAAACTGAAAGCACATTCCTAGCTATATTACAAAATAAAAAAGGTGTTGATATTATGAAAGAAAAAATTCTTGAATTACTTAAGGCCAGTGGAAATAATTTTGTGTCGGGTCAAAAAATTAGTGAGGTTTTAGGAGTCAGTCGTGCGGCTATTTGGAAACATATAAAGGTTATTAAAGAGGATGGTTACGAAGTTGAAGCTATTTCAAGGAAGGGTTATAGAATAATCTCATCACCTGATATACTAACCTTTGAGGAAATTAAAAATCATCTAAATACAGAGTGTATAGGCAAAAATATTATTTACTGTAATTCTATAGGGTCGACAAACACTAAGGCCAAAGAGCTTGCGGAAATGGGACAAGAACATGGCTCAGTTATTATAAGCGAAGAACAAACATTAGGACGTGGAAGGCTAGGCCGAAATTTTTTATCACCAAAGTATAAGGGTATATGGATGTCAATTATACTTAGACCTGATATACTTACGGAAAATATATCAAAGATAACTCTTCTTGGAGCAGCTGCTGTTCAAAAAGCTATTATGGAAATGGGGGTTAAAACAAGTATTAAATGGCCTAATGATATAATTCTTAATAGTAAAAAGGTATGTGGTATATTAACAGAAATGAGCGGAGAAATAGATCATGTAAATTACTTAGTTATGGGAATTGGAATCAATGTAAATCTAGAAAAAGAAGATATTACAACTGATTTAAAAGATGTGGCTACGTCAATTAAGATTGAAAGTGGTAAACTTATGGATAGGAAGCTACTTCTTGCTAGCATTTTAAATATATTTGAAGAGTTATATAATGATTTTGTAGAAAATGATAGTATAAAAGAAACTTTAGAGATATGTAGAAAAAATTCTGTACTTATAGGTAAAGAAATTCAATTAATAAATAGAGGGAAAGTAACGATAGCTAAAGCAATTGATATAAGTGATAAAGGTGAATTAGTTGTTGAGAATTCTAGTGGCAATGTTGAGTATATTGTATCAGGAGAAGTATCTATTAGAGGAATGGATGGATATAGTGATTAAAATAATTTAAATCTATATTTTTATATGGACATGTTGGCGAGGTTAACGGTATAATGTGTTTATTAAGTTTGAAAGGGGAATTGTCATGGAAGAAAATAAAGTTATTACAATGCTAGATGAAGATGGAGAAAAGGTTGATTTTGAAATAATTGAAATTATTGAATTAGATGAAAATAAATATGCACTGCTCGCTCCAGTAGGAGAAGAAGATGATGCTTTCGTCTATAAAATAGAATTAGTAGACGATAAAGAACAATATATTGCAGTAGAAGATGAGGAAGAATTCGCAAAAGTATTAGAAGAATATGAATCAACATTTGAAGAATAAGTAAATAGGCCAATAGACCATTTGGGTTTATTGGCTTTTTATTGTAAACATTAAATAATTATTGTACAATTCGAGGAGGAAAAGTTTTGAATTACGTTGCGGTTGATATGGAAGCACTTATAGAAACAATTTCGCATGTTGATGATAATTTAGGGAAAAGTTATCTAGATTCGGTTACTGGTGAGGTTATATATATTCCCACAGAAGTAAGTTTAGCGTTAGAAAATGGGACATTAGAGGAAAATACCTTTGATAATTGGTTAAAAGAATTTGTTAGTGTTGCAATACTTATTAATGAGGATAAGGCAAATAGGTATTTAATTACTCCACTAATAGATGAGGATTTTTATATAAAAGCTATGAAGGAATATGTTAAAACTAAAATCAGTAATTCTGATTTGAAATTAGAATTAACGGAGGCATTAAAAAGCAATGAGCCTACAAAAAAATTTAAACATATTCTAATGGATAAACAAAATACAATTGATGGATGCGAAGACGATGAATGCACTACAGATGAGTATTATAAATATGAGGACCATTGTATAAATGAATTTGTTATAGAGTGGTTAAAATCAAATCGTATTGAATTAAAATATTTGAGTTGAATTATAATGTTATCAATGGATTTATGGGGGTAGGTACATGTTAGTATATCAAGTAGCAATAAGGCTTGCGCTTGCAGTTTTAGTCGGTGGTTTAATTGGGTATGAGAGAGAGTTTAAAAATAGACCAGCTGGGTTTAGAACACATATATTAGTATGTCTAGGTGCGGCAATTACTTCAATGATACAATTATACTCTATTCAAGAAACAACGAATATGATTTTGCAACATCCAGAGCTCCAATCGGCTATGAAAGTAGATATTGGAAGACTGGGAGCACAAGTTATAACAGGGGTAGGCTTTTTAGGGGCAGGTACTATTATACATGATAAGGGATCAATAAAAGGACTTACTACGGCAGCAAGCATATGGACAGTTGCTTGTATAGGCCTTGCAATTGGACTGGGGTATTATACTTTAACGATATTATCAACTGTATGTGTTTTTATAGTATTAGTATTTCTTAAGACTTTCGAAACTAAGCTTTTTAAAAATACTAATGTTCTAAAATTGGAAATTCAATATGTTAATAAAAAAGACATGGTGGAAAAGTTAGAAAAATATTTTGACAGTGTTAGCATAAAGGTTAAGAATATAGAATTTGTGATTGATGATGAAGAAGATGAAAATGAAACTTCAAAGTACAGTACAACGATGTATACAATTTTAGCGCCAAGATATATTAAGAGTAGTGGTATTGTGCAAAAATTATGTGCTTTTGAGGAAATCTATAAAGCTGAAATAATGTAAATAAGGATTTTAATATTTTCATTTATAAATAAAATATATTAGACATATCTCAATCAATAAGATATAGGTTAAAGTAAAAAGTAGTTTTTTGAATTTGTTCATAGTTATCACCCCTTATATATTGTATGTTAGAGAGGGGGGTAACATACAATATATAAAAATATTGTGTATAAAATTAACAAAACAAAAAGAGTACCCATAATAGGTACTCTTTTTGTTTTGTTAGAATTATCTTCTAGATTTAGCAACTTCAATATTTACTTTTCTGCTATTTAATCTCTTACCTGAACTATTATTTAAAATAGCATCAACTAAGTTTGAAGGTACATCTAAGAAAGAAAATTTATCTAAGATGTCAATACGGCCAAGTTCAGTTTTGTTAATATTAGCAGTTTCACATAAGAAAGCGATAATATCCTTAGTCATAACTTCATCCATTCTTCCTATAGATAAGAATAGTCTAACAGTATCAGATGTTGTTGTTGTAGAATCATCTGCATAGTTATAGTTAACTTCTTTATCAAAAATAATTTTTATTAAAGAAGCAGCTACATCTTCATCACCAAATTCTGAAATAAGATTTTGTCCTAGTGGAAGAAAGTTTTCATACAAATTTTCTTTTAGAACTAATTTTATTTGATCTATAATAGTATCTGATTTAGCAGCAAAAATATCTGTTATAGTAGGTACAGTTTTTTTGTTAATTACACTTTTAGTATCACGTTCAATTTGTCTTATAGCTGATAATTCACGTCTTGTTATAAGATTATATGCTGTACCTTCTTTACCTGCTCTACCAGTTCTACCAATTCTATGTATATATGATTCGCTATCTTGTGGTAAATCATAATTTATTACATGAGTAACATCCTCAACATCGATTCCTCTTGCAGCTACATCAGTTGCAATTAAGAAGTTTAAATTACCTTCTTTGAATTTCTTAAGAGTGTTCATTCTTTGGCTTTGTTTCATGTCTCCGTGCATACCTTCTACAGTATAACCTCTAGGTTGTAATGCATCAACTAACTCATCTACACCTTTTTTAGTTTTACAGAATAGTATACAAGTTTTAGGAGCATCAACATCAAGAATTCTACATAATGATTCAAATTTGTTTTTATTATTTACTTCATAATAAAATTGCTTTATAGTAGAAACTGTTAAAGATTTCTTTTCTATAGCAATAATTTTTGTTTCTGGATGCATATATTTCTTTGACAATATTTTAATAGCTCTTGGCATAGTAGCTGAGAAAAGTAAAGTCTGTCTATCTGAACTTAAATTACTTATAATACTTTCAATATCTTCAATAAAGCCCATGTTTAACATTTCGTCAGCTTCATCTAAAACAAGAAACTTAGCATTTGCAAGTTTTAAAGTGCCTTTTCTAATATGGTCTAGTAATCTTCCTGGAGTTCCAACTACAATATCTACTCCTCTTTTTAGAGCGGATATTTGTCTATCGATAGATTGACCACCATAGATTGGTAATATCTTAATTCTTTCATGTTTTGCAATTCGAGAAAGTTCTTCAGCAACTTGAACAGCAAGTTCTCTTGTTGGAGACATTATTATTGCTTGAACTTTACCATTTGATTTTTCCATTCTACTTAAAATGGGTGCACCAAATGCTAATGTTTTACCAGTTCCTGTTTGAGCCTGACCTATGATATCAAAGCCAGCAAGTACTACTGGAATAGCTTTTTCTTGGATATCAGATGGGTATTCAAATTTTAAATCCTGTATAGCGTGTAGTACAGATTCGTTTAGTCCTAATTCATCAAATTTAATTTTTTCCATTAATTAAAATTCCTCTTTCTTCTCATAAAGTATCAAATACATCTATTATTACAATTTTCTATACAAAACAATAAATATTAAACTAAAAAAACAAAATTAAATTGCTTTTCATTATTACTTTAAAAAACTCCTCAAAATTGAGTTCTTTTCAATAATATAAATAAGAGGTAATCCAATTCCATAACAGCAGACTAATTCTCCCCATGCAACTTGCAGCATACAAAGTAAAAGGGGCATGTCCTTGACATATAAAAGCTTTAACAGTATGCCTATAACAAAGGCATTTACTAGCACAGCTGGTAATGGAGCAAGTATTTTTTTAAACTTTAGTTTGCTCTTACCAATATAGTAAGTTAAAATTGCGGATATAAGTGTTGCAAGGGAACCGAAAACCATATCCATAATACCTAGTGGACTTATAATATTAGAAACTATACAACCTATTAGCAATCCTGGAATAGAAAAGGATGCGAAGTAAGGTAGGATAGTAAGCCCTTCAGCTACGCGATATTGAATAACTCCAAAGCTGAAAAACGATAAGCTTAGAGTTAAAGCCGCATAAATAGCAGCCACCATTGCTGCAAAAACGATTTTTCTTATTTTTACAGACATAGTTCCTTCATTTAATTTAATATTCAATTTTGTGCCTCCATAGTTTTAGTTTAAGACAGGATGGTTGCGAACTGTCTATGAGTATTTGACTCGAACTTTAATTCTAGTATATAAATCCTAATTAGTCAATAGCTTTTGCTATAATTCACAAAAAAATGTGCTCTAAATTGGTTAAGAATATAGTTTAAAGTAGTTAAAAGTATGATATAGTTAAACAACATATACGTTTTACTTAAATGTAAGTAAATTATTTTGAAAGTTAAGGTGTAAATTACCTCTTGAATGTATTAATATTGTATTTTAAGATGATAATTAATAATATAGTTTTCGGTTAAAGGAGAATATGATGATTAAAGAAATTTTCAACACAAAACAAACAGAGCTAATCAATGGTATAAAACTTATTACTATTAAAAAGGACAGTCAAATATCAGCAGTTCATGCTGGAGTAAATATAGGTTCGCTTTTTGAAGAAAAAGATGAAAAAGGAATAGCGCACTTTATTGAACATATGCTGTTCAAAGGTACGCAGGTTAGAACAAATGAGAAGCTAAACAGTGATTTAGAAAATTTAGGTGGAGAATATAATGCTTATACTGATTTTAATTCTACAGTATATAGTGCTACGATTTTAAATGAGGAATTAGAGAATGCTATAACACTCATGGGGGATATGCTTTTAAACTCTACTTTTCCAATTGGTGAGATTGAAAAGGAACGAGGCGTTATATTATCTGAAATTAGAACAATTAATGATGACATTGAAGACTTAAGTTTTCAAAAAGTTAATGAAATTGCGTTTAAATATAGTCCGCTTAGGGAAGATACTATTGGAAATGAAGATATTATAAAAAATGTTACCAGGGAGCAACTTGTTAAGTTTTATAATAAATATTATTTGCCGAACAATTCTTTTATATCTATTGTATCCCCATTTGAACATGAGGACATAATAAATATTGTAAGTAAGTGTTTTGGTAAATGGACTAAGAACAAATTTGAAAAGAAAAAAATAGTGACTGAAAAACAACAATTTATAAAAAAAATATCATATAAAAAAGAAATTGAGCAAAGTACAATACTTTATTTGTATACATTTAATGGATTATCTAAAGACGAGGAACTAGCACTTAGAATATTAAATTTTAAGTTTGGTGAAAGTTCTAATTCCATATTATTTAGAGAACTTCGCGAGAAAAGAGGATTGTCTTATGATGTTTATACTCATTTAGATACTTCCAATAATGTTAAAACACTTTATATTTATACCTCGGTATCAGAAAAAAATGTTGATGAGGCAATCAATGTAATTGATACTGTAATTAAAGACATCGAAACTGAGAAAATAATTTTTGATGATAATACAATATCTTTAATGAAAAAAATAATGAAAACTGCCATTGCATCAACACTTGAGGATTCTACGGATCTTTCGAATTATGTACTTCATCAGGCTATGGATAATGAAGATATATATCAATTTACTGACGATATGAAAAATATGGGAAATATTAAAAGTGAGGATTTATATAATGTTTCTAGAAAAGTATTACAAAAACCAACTATTCACATATTTTTGCCAGAAAAGAGAGGCTAATATTGAGTAGTCTTATTACAAAAATTGAATTCCAAAAGAAGAACAAGGCTAGAGTTAACATCTATATGGATGGGGAGTATGCTTTTGCATGTGATGCTCAGCTTGTTTATATTCATAATATAAGTAAGGGTAGAGACATGGACAAGAAGAGCCTTGAAAATATAGTTAATGAAGATAATTATATAAAAGGAAAAACTTGTGCACTTCACTTTTTAGAAAGAAGTTTTAAGTCAACAAAGCAAGTAATAGATAAATTAACGATGAAAGAATTTGATGTTAAAACCATAGAACGGGTAATGGACTTTTTAAGGCAGTATGATTTTATTGATGATAGTCTATTTATTAAGTTATATATAAAAGAGAAAATTAGATCTTGTGGTAAAAATAAGATTAAATTTGCCTTATTAAAAAAATTTCTACCAAAAGAATTGATTAATGAAGAACTTAATAAAATAACTAGTGAACAGCTAATGGAAACAGCTTTGAAGTTAGCAAATAAAAAGATTGTAACATTAGCTAAGAGTGAAAAAGACCACCAAAAACTATACAAAAAAACATCAGATTATTTAGCCCGTAGTGGATATGATTACGAACTAATCAGAAAAGTTATGGATGAAATCGCGAGTGATGACAAGGATGATGACCTTGTAGAAGGGATACCTTTGTCCAAAGGTGAGAACTATGAAGATACATCCGCGCAAGATTATAATAAATTGTATGAACTAGCTAGTAAAAGGTACAATATATTAATTAAGTCAGAGACTGATAAGAGAAAAATATACAAAAGGCTTTACGATTATCTTTTAAGGCGTGGTTTTAGGTGGGAACAAATCAAAAAAGTATTAAGAAATTTGATTAACGGTGTGGAAGATGAATAGATATGAGGTGAATTATAACTTTAGTTTATCTCATCCTCAAAATATAATAAGTCGGAGGAAAAAGATGATACGAATTAAAGCAGGTGATAGTATTGTTTAGGCAACCCGTAAGTATGATTTTGCTATTATTATTTATATACCCAATAATTAGAGGTTTTATATCTAAGTTTTCATCGGAATATTTAAAAGGATCTATTGAAGGCGTGTTTCAAAGCTTCTCTTTTTTGTTTTCTTTGTGTCTAGGTATTTATTACACTAAAAAAATATTTATTCAACATGATGAAGGTATTTATGCAAATATATATAAAAATATACCGCCAAAGGCTATAGAATTTATTAATAGTAATCCATTGGTAATTTATATATTACTTATGCCACTTTTGATAATGATAATTTACAGCATCATAACTTTTGTTGTTAATATTATTGCTCATATTACTATTTATCCTTTATTTGATACTATAGAGAATAAGCTAAAGAAAAAGAGTATTTTATTTAATAGAATTGTTGGTGCAATATTTCAAGTTCCTAAGGCAATTTCTTATGTAATTGTTATTACTTTTGTATTGAATTTTATGTCACTTCTCAATGTAGCGGATACATACAATAAATATCTGGAAGAATCACAAGCATATAATTATATATCAAAGGAAGTAGTCATTCCTCTTACTAATTCGAAACTTGCGAAAAAACTTCCTAATATTGTTAATAATTCCTTTACCATAGTTGTGAAAGATCCTTCTACATCTGAGACTAATGTACAAAACAACAAGCATAAGGGCATAATTTATTACAATGGTATTACACTAGAGCAAGGAGTTAAGTCTAATGATGAGATAAACAAGTTCGCAATTAACTTGGTTCAAAGTAAAAGTGGAACAAAGGATAAAGCGAGGGCTATATATAAATGGGTAGGTAGTGAAATAGTTTATAGCGATGAAAAAGCAAATAGAGTATTAAATAATGATACACAAATGACATCGGGGGCCATTCCAACTTTTAATTCTAAAAGTGGGATATGTTTCGATTATGCATGTCTATACGTCGCTATGTGCAGAGCTAACAATATAAAGGTTAGAATTATAACTGGTCAAGGCTTTAATGGAAGTAATTGGGTCAGTCATGCTTGGAATCAAGTATATATAGCAGGAGAGAATAAATGGATTAATGTAGATCCTACATTTTTAATAGGAGGAGACTATTTTGATACTAAGAGATTTACTATAGATCATAAGCAAGAGAGCATAGCTGGAGAGTGGTAAAAAAAAACCCTGAAATCAGGGAGTTTTCTCTGAAATTAGGGGGTTTTTTTATAACTTTTTAATAATAAATTAATAGCCTTTTCACAATCTTCATCATCATTATTTAGTGACCAAGCGGTATTGAAATAATATAATGCTTTTGGTTTGTTAAAACACATCGCATAACAGTAAGCTAAGTTGAAAAAGTATTTGCTTTCACGGCGCAGTGATATAGCAGCATGGAATAAAGGGATTGCATCTTCATATTTTTTTAAGTGAATAAAACATACTGCACTATTATAAAGCGCGCCAGCCTCATTATCTTTCATCTCAGCAGCTTTCTTATATAGAGATATTGCTCTATTATAATCTTTAGTATTGTAAATATCGTTAGCCTTTTGAAAGTATTCCATTATTACCCTCCTTATGATTCATAAAAGAATTACAAATTAGTTATCCTAAATCTCATTTAAATTTAATATTAGATCACTATTAATTTAAATGAGACTAATATGGACAGTACTTCATTGAATTGGTTATTCAATATAAATACTGTCCAAGGGTTTTAATTTATATTCATTATAAGTAAAATTTCATTTGTTTTTAAAAACCACTTTTCTTTCAATAAATGCTACCACCTCATACATAAGGTAAGCTAATATTGCGAGTATTACTATACTCATCATTACCATATCTAGCTCGGAAACTTGACCACCATAAATTATTAAAAAACCTAAACCTTCTTTAGCTACTAAGAATTCACCCATAATTACACCAACCCATGATAGCCCTACGTTTATTTTAAGTGCAGAAATGAGAGTAGGAATAGAAGCAGGAATAATTAGAGTAATTAATATTTGAAGTTTCGAGGCACCAAATGTCTTTAAAAGTTTTATCTTATCTTCATCAACTTCTCTAAAACCACCTAGGATACTTATTATAGTTACAACTATTGATATTAAAAGAGCAATTACTATTATTGCTTTTATACCATTGCCTACCCAAAATATAATAATAGGTGCAAGGGCTACTTTAGGCAAAGCGTTCAATACAATTAAATATGGGTCTAAAACTTTGGATACAAAATCGGACCACCACAATAATACTGCGATAAGGGCGCCTAAAATTGTTCCAAGTAAAAAACCTGTTATGGTTTCAAAACATGTTACAGAGATATGAGTTAAAAGTGTTCCTTCATTATATACTTGTATAAACGATGTAAACATTTTCGAGGGTGTACTTGTTAGAAATGAATCTATCCATTTGAGTCTGCCGGCTATTTCCCAAAGACTAAAAAATGTTATTAATATTATTATCCTTGTAAAAATAATAATGTATTTTTTTCTTTTTACGTCTTTAATATATTTTTTCTGTTCATCGCTTTGAATCAGCATTATTATTCAACTCCTTCCAAATTTCATTGAAGTAAATACTGAAATTTGGAGCTTCTCTACGTTTTAATGGATAAGAAAAGTTTTCACCAAATTCTAGTGTCATGTGTTTAACAATTACAGCAGGTCGTTTAGAAAGGATAATAATTTCATCTGACATAGCGATGGCTTCTGCAATGTCATGTGTTACCATTATTGTGGTCTTTTTCTCTTTTTTTATAATTTCAGAAACCTCATCACTAATGTTTAATCTAGTTTGATAGTCTAAAGCTGAAAAAGGTTCATCTAAAAGAAGTAATTCAGGACTTAAAGCTAAGGTTCTAATTAAAGCAACCCTTTGCCTCATGCCTCCAGATAATTCTCTAGGATGATGGTCTCTAAATTCCCAGAGATTATAACTTATTAGAAGTCTTTTTACTAATTCCTTATTGGCAACTGTAATAGAATGGTTAATTTTAAGGCCTAGCAGTACATTGTCCCATATAGTTAGCCAGTCGAACAATTGATCCTTTTGAAACATATATCCGATTTTTAAAAAACTTACGCTATCAGCGCTACTATTAATTTTAATTTCCCCAGATGACGGAGAAATTAAGCCTGCTATTATATTTAATAGCGTAGATTTTCCGCAACCAGAAGGTCCTACAATACTTAAAAAGTGACCTTCTTGTACACCAAAGGAGATATCTGCTAAAGCATGAGTTTCTGCAGTTAAGGAGTGGTAATTCATACATATATTATTAATTTCTACTTTAATCACTTTATCATCCCCTCAAAGTTATAGTTTAGTATATGAGAGCTCATATTGTATTGTTAATGAACATTTTATAAGATGACGATAAATACTATTAAATCAAAATTGTGGTTATTAGATATTCTTATAGGAATAAAAGATAATTGACATTAGTTTCTAAAGTAATTAAGTAAAAATAGGTTGAAAATATCATATTTATTGAGTTATAATGTTATATACTAGTCTAATAATTTTTTTTAAACCTTGTTGATATGTAAAATAAATATTAGAATGATATAATTAATGGAAAGAATATGCTAATAAGTTGCGATTTTGAGAATAAATTATGTTTTTGAAGAATAAAAATATATAAACTAAAAATAGGATATATGAAAGAAAAATTTTCAAAAATAATGGGTTTATATCAAGACGCATAAATATATATAATAGATTTTAGAAACAAAAATAAATCGAACTTGCGAGGAAAGAGAAGATGATTATGAGAAATATATTACACGTTGGGTTAGACGTAGGATCTACTACTGTTAAGATAGTAGTGTTAGATGAGCAAGAAAAAACGATTTATAGCAAGTATCAGAGACATTTTTCAGATATTAAAAGTACAATCGCAGAGCTTTTAAATGAAGCTTATAATAATTTTCCAGAGGCCGATATTACTATAGTTGTAACGGGATCTGGTGGACTAGCATTAGCTAAATGGATGAATATACCTTTTATTCAAGAAGTAATAGCAAGTACTTATGCAATAGAGAAAATTATACCAAGAACTAATGTAGCAATAGAACTGGGTGGAGAAGATGCAAAAATAATTTATTTTGATGGAGGGATAGATCAAAGGATGAATGGATCTTGTGCTGGAGGTACTGGGGCATTTATTGATCAAATGGCATCCCTTCTCCAAACGGATGCAACTGGACTTAATGAACTTGCGAAAGACTATAAGACTATATATCCAATAGCTGCTAGGTGCGGAGTTTTTGCAAAAACAGATATTCAGCCCTTGTTAAATGAAGGTGCTGCAAAAGAAGATATAGCTGTGTCAGTTTTTCAGTCAGTAGTTAATCAAACCATTAGCGGACTTGCATGTGGTAGGCCAATTAGAGGTAATGTTGCATTTTTAGGTGGACCATTGTTTTTCTTGTCTGAACTTAGACAAAGGTTTATCGAAACTTTAAAACTTACAGAGGATCAAGTTATTTTTCCAAAGGATTCTCAGCTATTTGTAGCCGTAGGTGCTGCAATGTCTTCAAAGGATAATAGTACTATTTCATTTGAACATTTAAAAAATCAGCTTCCAAAATTGATGGAGGCGAAAAGTAATGATGTTCGTAGATTTAGGCCACTTTTTGCAGATGACAATGAGCTACAGGTTTTTAATGAAAGGCAAAGCAAGTATAAGGCTAAAAGACGTGAACTTGAAGGGTATACTGGAAATTGTTATTTGGGGATAGATGCTGGTTCTACAACAACTAAAGTTACACTTATAGATGAAGAAGGGGCAATTTTGCACTCTTTTTATGGTAGTAATGAAGGCAATCCATTAACTTCAGTTAGAAAAGCACTAAAACATATATATTCTATAATACCTAAAGGTGTTACTATTAAAAATTCGGCAGTGACAGGTTATGGCGAAAAACTAATAATGGCAGCATTAAAGGTGGACATTGGGGAGATTGAAACCATAGCTCATTATAAGGCAGCAGATTTTTTTATGCCTGGAGTAGATTTTATACTAGATATTGGTGGACAAGATATGAAATGTCTAAAAGTAAAAAATGGCGTAATCGATAGTATAATGTTAAATGAAGCTTGTTCATCTGGTTGCGGTTCTTTCATAGAAACATTTGCTCACTCTTTAAACATGGGAGTAGCAGAGTTTGCAGAGGTGGCATTAAAGGCTAAAAGTCCAGTTGACTTAGGTTCAAGGTGCACTGTGTTTATGAATTCTAGAGTTAAGCAGGCACAGAAGGAAGGGGCTTCTATAGGCGATATATCTGCAGGGCTTTCTTATTCGGTAATAAAAAATGCACTTCAAAAGGTTATTAAAATAAGAGATCCAAAAGACATGGGCAAAAAGATAATAGTTCAAGGAGGAACTTTTTATAACGGTGCTGTACTTCGAGCTTTTGAGATTATTTCAGGAAGAGAGGCTGTAAGACCAGATATTGCAGGTCTAATGGGCGCATTTGGTGCATCACTTATTGCAAAAGAAAGAGATGAAGAAGGCAGCGTTTCTACATTATTATCCTTAGAACAATTGGACAATTTAGCTATCGAGACGACCATGGGAAGATGCAAGCAGTGTGCTAATCAATGCGTTCTTACAATTAATAAATTTGATAATGATCGGGAATTTATATCTGGTAATCGCTGTGAAAAAGCACTAGGACTTAGTAACAAAAAAGAGGAAATACCTAATGTCTATGATTATAAATATAAAAGAATATTTAATTATATTCCACTAAAAAAAGAAGAAGCGAAAAGAGGAACAATAGGAATTCCAAGAGTGCTTAATTTATATGAAAATTATCCATTTTGGTTTACTTTCTTTACGAATTTAGGATTTAGAGTAGAGTTATCCCAAAGATCATCTAAAAAGGTATACGAAATGGGAATAGAAACAATTCCATCAGAGTCTGCTTGTTACCCTGCTAAAATTGCACATGGACATATAATGAGCCTTATAAATAAGGGAATAGATTTAATATTTTATCCTTGTATTCCATATGAAAAAAAAGAACGAAAAAATGCTGATGATCATTATAATTGTCCCATAGTAACTTCATATCCTGAGGTAATAAAAAACAATATGGATATATTAAAAGAAAGAAATGTTAGGTTCCTTAATCCATTTATTTCTCTAGATAATAAGAAGGCACTAGATAAGAGATTAGCAGATGAATTAGTTAGTTTTGGAATTAGCAAAAAGGAAGTTGTTATAGCAGCTGAGCTAGCATGGACTGAAACTGAAAAGGTTAAATTAGATATTAGAAATAAGGGTGAAGAAGTTGTAGAATATATTAGGAGAACGGGAAAAAGGGGTATAGTACTCGCTGGCAGACCTTATCATATAGACCCAGAAATTAATCACGGGATTCCAAGCGTTATTACTGACTTTGATATGCCTGTACTTACGGAAGATTCTGTGGCTCATTTAGGCATTATTGAAGGGCCTTTAAGAGTAGTGGATCAGTGGGTTTATCATTCTAGGTTATATGCAGCAGCAAGTTTTGTATCAAAAGAGTCAAATATTGAACTTATTCAACTAAATTCTTTTGGATGTGGACTTGATGCAGTAACTTCAGATCAGGTTGCTCAAATACTCGAAGATAACGGTAAAATATATACAACTTTAAAAATTGATGAGGGTAATAATTTGGGAGCAGCAAGAATTAGAATTAGATCTTTAAAAGCTGCACTTTATGAAAGAGATAAGAATGGTGTATTGCCAAGCAAAGTACAAGAGCCTGATAAAAAAATTATATTTACAAAAGAAATGAGAAAGAAACATACAATTTTATGCCCACAAATGTCGCCTATACATTTTCAATTTTTACAGGAAGCATTTAATTCATCAGGATATAATCTACAAATATTGCCATCAGTGGATACTAAAGCTGTAGATGAAGGTTTAAAATATGTAAACAATGATGCTTGTTATCCTACAATAATAGTTGTTGGGCAACTAATTGCTGCTCTTAAGTCAGGCAAATATGATGTAGAAAATACATCTGTTATAATCTCTCAAACATGTGGGGGATGTAGGGCAACAAATTACATTGGATTCCTTAGAAAAGGAATTAAGGACGCAGGTTTTCCACAGGTACCAGTTATATCTTTAAATGCTGCTGGACTTGAGAAAAACCCAGGTTTTAAATTTAGTTATCCAATAATTAAGAAATCATTTATGGCTTTAGTTTATGGTGATTTGCTTATGCGAGTACTATACAAAGTTAGGCCGTATGAAGTTGTAGAAGGTTCGGCTAATTTGCTTTATGAAAAATGGGTAAAAGTATGCAAGATAGCAGTAGCAGAAGGAAACAAGAAAGAGTTTAAAAACAATATAACTGGTATTGTCTCTGAATTTGATCTTTTAGAAATCAAAAATATTGTTAAACCTAAGGTAGGACTAGTTGGAGAAATTTTAGTTAAATTCGATCCCATAGCTAACAATAATATTATAGATGTTATTGAAAAAGAAGGTGGAGAGGCAGTTATGCCAGATTTAATTGACTTTTTCTTATACTGTGCTTATGATGCTGACTTTAAATATAAGTATTTAGGTAAAAGTAGAACTGATAAAATAATAAATAATGTGGCTATTCAATATATAGAAAGTTATAGAAAACATATGAAATTAGTTCTTGAAAAGAGTAAAAGATTTACTCCTCCAAAAACAATACAGGAATTAGCGGATATAGCATCTCCTATTATATCTTTAGGTAATCAATCAGGAGAAGGATGGTTTTTAACAGCTGAAATGGTTGAACTTATTGAAAGTGGCACAAAAAATATAGTTTGTGTACAACCTTTTGCTTGTCTACCTAATCATGTATCAGGTAAAGGAATGATTAAGGAATTAAAGAGAAGAAATAAAGGAGCTAATATCACGGCTATAGATTATGATCCAGGTGCAAGTGAGGTAAATCAAATTAATAGGATTAAACTTATGATGTCTATTGCTTTTAAAAATCTTAAGAGTGAAGAAGAAATAAAAACTGCTTATGATGAGGCAGCTAGTGACAAAAGAGTAGACTAAAAAGTATAAATTTCTCCTGTGTGAATTGCAACCGAACTCGAAACTAGAAATTGCATTAAGAAATTCTAATCTTTTGCTTGTATAAAATCCCCTAACGCTCACACTCGACGTCCTGTCTCGGGTTCGCTAGACTGCCGTCCTGGCAGTCTTACGGGAATTTTACACTCGCAAAAGAAGAATTACTAAATGAAATTGCAATAGTTTTGTCATTTCTAGTTGCAAGTCACTCCGGAGAAAATTGTTGTTTAGTAGTGAGAAAGATAGTATATAACGAGTGTTACAGAATCTTAGTTTATGTAATGAAAAAAAATTGTAATCAGACTAAAAGAGAGGACAAAACAATTAATAGTTGTTTTGTCCTCTCCTTTTTAGGAATATTAGTAGATTTTGAAACTATTAGCCCTCCATATGTTTTAATCCCGGAGGGATGAGTTTATTCTATTCTAAAGCATTTAAAAATGAGTAGCATTTTTTAGCTTCTACGTTTTTATGTTTTAATCTAGGCATTTCTTGACTTTGCTAATAGGATTCTACTAGTTTTTTTTCAAGCCTCTTTAATGCAGGATATAGGGTAATAAAAAGATAACATAATTTATATTTATTTAAATAATAATTAAAAAATTATTATAATTTAGTTTAAAATCAACAAAAGTAACATAAGTATTATAAGGTAGATAAAAAAGGCATCAATAATAATATTTGATCAAAATATTATGGAGGATGATAAATGGTGGTCAAGGAAAACAAAGAAAGGGGAATGTGTTTAACAGTAATTTTATTGGTATTAATAGTAGTATATAGTTTAAGTATACAAGATAATTTATATTATTTTTCAAGACAACCAGGAGGATTATTTAATTTCTATGTATTAAGAACAATGATTTTAGCTTTAATTCAACTTATAGGGTTTATACTAATATTTAGCTGGAAGAAGTTAGGCTGGTACTTATATATATCTGCTTGCTTGATTTCAATAGTAGTAGGTTTTATAACTTCCGCTAGTTTTATATTAAATGCAATTATGTATATGGTAGTTATAATAATATTATCATTAATGTTATATTATTTTATATGTCCAATATGGAATAGCATGGAATAGTGTAGTAAAAAACACGGTGTTTCAAATTCCTTATCGATGGAAATAGAGTTGTATATCTGTACTTAATAAGTGTTATAATGTAATTAAAGATATTACTTAGTAATAAAAATGAAAGGGGATAATTATATGAATCAGGAACAAATGAATCAAATGCATGCTGGAAAAGGTTTTATTGCTGCTTTAGACCAAAGTGGAGGAAGTACTCCTAAGGCGCTTTTGCAGTATGGAATTTCGGAAGACCGTTATTCAAATGACGAAGAGATGTTTAATTTAGTACACGAGATGAGAACGCGTATTATAATGAACCCTACATTCAATTCAAAGCATATTTTGGGTGCTATTTTATTTGAAAACACTATGGATCGTAAGATTGGTGATAAATTTACTGCTGATTTTCTCTGGGAAAACAAAAGTGTTGTGCCTTTTTTAAAGATCGATAAAGGGCTGGCTGAAATGGAAAATGGCGTTCAACTCATGAAGTCGATTCCTAATTTGGAAGGCCTTTTAAAACGTGCCAGTGAAAAAAACATTTTTGGGACGAAAATGCGTTCAGTCATTAAGGAAGCTAATTCAGAAGGAATTCGAAAAATAGTTGAGCAACAGTTCGATATTGGCAAGAAAATATTTGAAGCTGGGTTGGTTCCAATTATCGAACCAGAGGTTGATATCCACAGCGTGGATAAGGGAAAATCAGAAAAAATATTAAAATCTGAAATTTCTAATCAATTAGCACTCCTTGATAAAGACGTCAAAGTAATGCTTAAACTTTCAATACCAACGGAAGATAACTTCTATCACGACTTAATGGATAATCCGCATGTTGTACGAGTTGTGGCTTTATCAGGAGGGTACACTCAAAGTGAAGCAAATCAAAAACTTACGCACAATCACGGGCTGATAGCTAGTTTTTCCCGTGCCTTATCGCAAGGATTGACTGCAAAGCAAACTGATAAAGAATTCAATTTGATGTTATCCAATTCAATTGGAACAATTTATGATGCATCCATCAAATAATGTAGGTATTTATTCTGGAAGTTACTCTATTAAATTAGTCTGCTATAAGAGTATAAGTGAATAATGATAGTTCATACTTTCTTATATTGGCAATCAAGACTGTACTTAAAATAGTGCAGTCTTTTTGTTATATCATTAAATTTAAATCTTCTTGTGCCTTTTATTTTTTTGAAGGTGTTCTAGTGAATAATTATTGGAGTATCCTTAATTTCAAATATAATCTCAACACTTTAAAAAATGGTATAATTAGCATTATAAATATAAAATCAGGAGATTTACTATGAATAAAATTTTAATAATAGAAGACGATTTAAAATTAAAAAAGTATATGCAGGAATATTTAAATGCTTATGATTATAAGACTATTCTCTTAAATGATTTTGACAATGTATTAGAAGATGTTCAGCATATAGAGCCTAATCTTATAATATTAGATATTAACCTTCCAACCTTTGATGGTTTTTACTTTTTAAAAATCATTAGAAATAAATCTAATGTTCCAGTAATTATTGTTTCAGCTAGAAGTGAAGAGGGCGAACAAATTAGAGGGATGGAGCTTGGGGCAGATGATTATATAACAAAGCCTTTTGGTATGGGAATATTACTCGCAAAGGTAAATGCTATGCTGCGAAGAACAAATAATGTGGTTGCTACTGAAGATTTCAATATTGGCGGATTAACTTTGATTAGTAGTATAATTAAGCAAATATACTATTTTCTAATAGTGAAATATTGTTTTATATGTATGAAAACAAAAGTATAGGGAGTAATTAGAAAAGGAGCAAAATAAATGAGTGAAGAGAAAATAATCAATAAAACAGGACAACCTAATACTATTAATACTATTTATCAAGATTTAATGAGACTTGGTATAAATAACAGTGATATATTATTAGTTCATTCTTCAATGTCAAAATTAGGATGGGTTTGTGGTGGGGCGCAGACTGTAATAACTGCATTAATGAATGCAGTGGGAAGTGATGGAACATTGGTTATGCCAGCTCATAGCGGAGAGTGGAGTGACCCTGCACAGTGGTGTAACCCACCGGTACCGAAAGAATGGATACAAACAATATATGATAATATGCCAGCATTTGACCCCGAAATCTCACCAACACGAGGAATGGGGCGCATTGCGGAATTATTTAGAACATTTCCTAGCACAATACGTTCAAATCATCCACATGTATCATTTAGTGCAAATGGAAAAGAGGCAATGCATATTATTGAAAATCATCCATTGACTCCACAGCTTGGTATGGATTCACCTCTTGGCAAAATGTATAATTTAAAAGCAAAAGTTCTTTTACTAGGAGTAGGATATAATTCTTGCACCAGTTTTCATCTTTCAGAATCACTTATAAATGAAATGCCTAAAGAACGTGTGGGTGCCGCAATATTTGAGAATGGTGATAGGTGCTGGAAATGGTTTGAGGATTATGAGTATGATACAGAAGATTTCATGCTAATTGGAAAAGCGTTTGAGGATAATTATAATGTACAAAAAGGAATGCTTGGTAATGCAGAATGCACGTTATTTGAAATGAAAGATGGAGTTGACTTTGCTAAAACATGGTTAATTAAACATAGATTTGCTACTAGATTGATATGAGTTATTTGCGAAAGTTATTAATTTAAAGTTTTTTCTTGAATTATGTTATAACAAAAGGTATATATTGCTATAATGCTTTCACATCGTCAAGTCATTCTAAAATTTATTGTAATTACAGATGTTAAAAAATACAAACTCGCTATGCTCAAACATGTATTTTTATAGACGCATCTGTAATTAAAATAAATTAAGAATGATTACGACTTGTTCAAATGCATTTTACGCAATATATACTTTTGTTAGCACAATTCAAGAAAAACATTTCAATATCACAGTTTTTTTAAAAATCCATGTTTAGTTTTTAGATCACTTTGTTTTAATGTCACACAAGATTGTCTCCTTAGGTGACAGATATATATATAAGTATGAAATTTTTCCGGAAGTGGCCTAAAATAAGAAGTGTCGAAACATTGAAATTTTATTTAGAAATTCTTGTTTTGCCAATATTAAATTCTCGTGAGACTGACTAGAAGGAAGTCTAGCGAACCGGCTGAAAGCCGAATGTGAGTGTTAGAGAATTTTATATTTGCAAAGCACTAGAATTTTTTAATAGAATTTCCCGTTTCAAACTCTTATTTTAAGGCTAACCGGAGAAATTTCATGCTTTTTTTTTATTTTATAGTTGTTACTGCTTTCTTACTAAATGTAGTGTTAACTATTGTATCAAAGTCAGGTCTTGTAGGTATTAGTGATGATTTATAGGATTGAATTATATCCATAAGTTTTGTTAAGTTTTCTGCTCCTAATGTTGGGTTTGTTGAGAAGGCATTTATATTTCTGTAGTTTTTTATAGATGAAATAAGTACAGCCTCATCTGTACCAGGGAAGTAGGATTTTATTGAAGTAATTACATCTTTATCAGAATTACTATTAACCCATTTTTGACCTTTGTATATTGCATTAGTGAATTTTTGCAATACAGCTGGATTTTTTGTTATATAAGATTTTGTTGCAAAAAAACAGGTATAAGGTATGATCCCAGCAGAATCGCCGACTGATGCTACAATATTTCCAGAATTATTATTGTTTAATGTACTAGCGGTTGGTTCAAAAAGAGCAACATAATCACCTGTGCCGGCTTTAAAAGCACCAGCAGTAGCTGTGAATGCAAGGTTTGTAATAAGATTTACGTCAACACCAGGATTTATACCATGATTTTTTAAAACATATTCAAGAGCCATTTCAGGTACCCCACCAGGCCTTCCGCCTATTATAGTTTTGCCCTTTAAGGATTCCCATTTAAAGTTTGCCTCAGCTTTTTTAGATACTAAGAAAGAACCGTCCTTTTGAGTTAATTGTGCAAAAAGAACTGGATAGTCTTCTCGTTTTTGATTATAGATGTAAATAACTTGTTCTGGCCCTGCAAGACCAATATCGGAAGCTTTGCTTAAGACTTGTTGCATAGTTTTATCTGCACCTTGACCAGTCGAAAGCTCAATATCTAGGCCTTCTTCTTTAAAGAACCCCTGAGAAATAGCAGCATACATTGGAGCGTAGAATATGGAACGGACCACTTCATTTAATTTTACTTTTACGAGAGGAGTAGTCTTAGTTTTTGGTGTACAGCCAGAAAATAAGGTAGTTATTAATGCAAGGGAGAGAAGTATAGAAAAAATCGACATCTTTTTAATCTTCATAGATACCTCCATATTATATAGTAGTTATGATTATATAATATGAAAAATTGTATAAGTGTGACATTTTATATATTTTATATTTATGGTAAGTTATAAAATCTATAACATTGACATATAAAAATTAGCATGTATAATGGAAATTAAATAATATATAACAATTAAATCATATTATATGGTATAGTTATATAACAATTAAAACATATTATATATAAAGGCTTAGATAAAGAGGAGTAGGGGAAAATTAGTATTAAGAGAGAAAGATCCATAGGCTGTAAGATCTTTTATATGAAAAACCTTGAAGGTTGCTTTGGAGCTTCTTTGCCACATTCATGTATTATGAATAGAGGGTATAAGACGGTTTTCTTAATCGTTAAATTATAAAGAGCCTGCAATTTTGCAGGAAAAAAGGTGGTACCGCGGAGCTTTTCGTCCTTTTACAGACGAAGGCTCTTTTTTTATTGTCTAAAAATTGGCGCTAAAAAAATCAATCTAATAAATATCATTTAGGAGGAGTTAATTATGGAAGAAAACAACAATATTGATAAGAATTATAATCCAAAAGATTTTGAAGAAAGACTTTATGCATGGTGGGAAGAAAAAGGTTTTTTTACACCAAAAGTTGATAAAGAGAAAAAACCATTCACAATAATGATGCCTCCACCAAACATTACAGGGAAATTACATTTAGGTCATGCTCTTGATAATACTCTTCAAGATATCCTAATAAGAACAAAAAGAATGCAGGGGTATAACACGTTGTGGCTTCCAGGTGAAGACCATGCTAGTATTGCAACAGAGGTAAAAGTTGAAAATGAACTTTTAAAACAAGGTCTTAAGAAAAAAGAAATGGGAAGAGAAGCTTTCCTTGAAAAAGTTTGGGATTGGACTAATGAGTATAGAGCAAAAATAAGGGGCCAAATAAGAAAAATGGGATGCTCTGTTGATTTTACCCGTGAAAGTTTTACTATGGATGAAAATTTAAATCATGCGGTAAGAGAAGTTTTTGTTAAATTATATAATGATGGACTTATTTATAAGGGAAATAGAATAACTAACTGGTGTCCAAAATGCATGACAGCAATTTCAGATGCAGAAATAGAGTTTGAAGAACAAGAGGGTCATTTCTGGCATATAAAATATCCAATAGTAGGCACAGATGAATTTTTAGAAATAGCTACTACAAGGCCAGAAACTATGCTTGGAGATACCGCTGTTGCAGTAAATCCTAAAGATCCTCGTTATACACATTTAATAGGCAAAACAATAATGCTTCCACTAGTAAACAGGGAAATACCAATAGTTGCAGATGATTATGTTGATATAGAGTTTGGAACAGGTGCAGTTAAAATTACTCCAGCACATGATCCTAATGATTATCAAATAGGTAAAAGACATAATTTAGAGCAAATAGTAATTTTAAATGAAAATGCAACTATAAGCGATGGGTATGGAAAATACTCTGGTCTTGATAGATATGAGGCAAGAAAGGTAATGGTAGAAGATTTAGAAAAGGCTGGATTACTTGTTAAAATAAAAGACCATGCTCATAATGTAGGTACTCATGATAGATGTAAAACTACTGTAGAGCCAATGTTATCTGAGCAGTGGTACGTGAAAATGGAATCCCTTGCAAAACCAGCTATTGATGCAGTAAGAGAAAATAAAACAAAATTTGTTCCTGAGAGATTTGATAAAACGTATTTCAATTGGATGGAAAATATCCAAGATTGGTGTATATCAAGGCAGTTATGGTGGGGACACAGAATTCCAGTATGGTACTGCAAAGACTGTGGTGAAGTTATAGTTTCTGTTGACGCTCCAACAAACTGCAGTAAATGTAACAGTACAAATCTTAATCAAGATAAAGATGTGCTTGATACTTGGTTCAGTTCTGCGTTATGGCCTTTCTCAACACTTGGTTGGCCAAATAACACCGAGGATTTAAAACAATTCTATCCAACAAGTGTTTTGGTAACTGGGTACGATATTATATTCTTCTGGGTTGCAAGAATGATATTTTCAGGAATTTATAATTTAGGGGAAGTACCATTTGATACAGTAGTTATACATGGTATGGTAAGAGATGAGCAAGGAAGAAAAATGTCTAAGTCGTTAGGAAATGGTATTGATCCATTAGATGTAATAGATCAATATGGCGCAGATGCATTAAGATTCTCACTTGCAACAGGAAATTCACCAGGAAGTGATATAAGATTTTATGAATCAAGGGTTGAAGCAGCTAGAAACTTTGCTAATAAAATTTGGAATGCATCTAGATTTGTTATGATGAATAATAATTATGAATTAATGACGAAATATAAGGATAGTAAAAATTACACAGTTGCAGACAAGTGGATATTATCAAGAATGAATACTGTGACAAAAGAAGTTACAGAGAATATTGAGAAATATGAAATAGGAATATCACTTCAAAAAACTCATGACTTTATGTGGACAGAATTCTGTGATTGGTATATTGAACTTGTTAAACCAGTATTATATGCAGATGATTGTGAAGCCAAAGGCATAGTATTAAATGTATTGAACAAAGTATTAAAAACAGGGCTTAAATTACTTCACCCAGTTATGCCATTTATAACAGAAGAAATTTATACTCATTTAGAGAATGAATATGAATCTATAACAATCGCTAAGTGGCCTGAATTTGATGAGTCGCTTAAAGACGAAAAATCAGAAGAAAAAATGAACTATATAATAGAAGCAATAAAAGATGTAAGAAATGCTAGGGTAGGAATGAATGTAGCACCTTCAAGAAAAGCCAAAGTATTTATATATGCTATTGAGGCAAAAGAAGCATTTGAAGAAGGAATGATATACTTTCAAAAACTTGCATCAGCTAGTGAAGTTGAATTTTTAGAATCTAAATCACAATCACCAGAGAATGTAGTTACAGTAGTAACTAAAGGTGCTGAAATATATATGCCATTACTCGAGCTTGTAGATTTAGAAAAAGAATTGGAAAGATTAAACAAAGAAAAAGATAAACTAAAAAAAGAAATAGATAGGGTAGAGAAAAAGCTTTGTAATGAAAGATTCACAGCTAAAGCACCAGCTGAGGTAGTAGAAGAAGAAAAAGCTAAAGGTGAAAAATATAAAGAAATGTATAATTCAGTAATTTTAAGTATAGAAAATTTGAAGTAAAAATCTCCTTTCGAAGTTTTACACAGCTCAGAATGAGATGATTTAACAGAACAAATTATTAACTATAGAATAGACATTTAAGTGATGTCTATTCTATAGTTTTTTATTTTGTTGTAGTAAGAAAAACTTGGATGAAAAAATTCAATATTTTCAAAAAAAGAATATTGAAAAAAAAGAATAAAAAAGGCTCATGACATTGAAGATTATGAAAGATATTAGCAATAATAAAAAAATATGAAGTTTTTACTTAATTTATATTAACAATGTGGATTAAGGAGGATTAAATTTAGTATTGTCTGAAAAAAATGTATAAATATACACGTAAATATTATTAAACAATGCTTTTATGCATAATTCACAACGTATATGAATAAAACACTAACAATATACAAATAAATTATAAATAATGTGAAGAAATATGATATTAATTATAAAATATTATATTGACATTTATTTATTTATTTGCTAGTATTCTAATAATATTAAATATTACAAAAATTAAATAATTAATCTATTTCCAATTCAAATTGTAGAAAGAATGGATATATGAAGCTCGACAACCTAAATTTACATTTGAATAAATATTTTAAAGTAAGTATATTTACTTAGAGGATGCGAAGCTGAATTTTGTACTATTTTTCTTTGATTTTATTGAGAGTGAATTTCATTTATTTAGAAGTAATTATTTATTAATTAAGGGGGACTATTAATGAAAAGCAAGAAAATCGTTTCAGTACTAATTGTAGCCTTAGTGTTAAGTGTGGCACTAGTAGGTTGTGGAGCTAAAAGTGGAGATAGTGCAGGTACTACAAAATCAACAGAGGCTAAGCTTGATGCTGATCAAACTGCAAACATTTTAGGATATGATTACACATCACTTGATCCTTCAGTAGTTAGTGATCATGAATCATTTACTACACTTACAAATGTTGATGAAGGACTAATGAGGGAAGTATCTAAGGATGGTAAAACTATAAGTATCCTTGCAGGTGCTGATAAGATGACAGTTAGTGCTGACCATAAAGTTTACACTTTTCATATAAGAGCTAGTAAGTGGTCTGATGGAAAGGCAATTAGAGCTCAAGATTATGTATACGGATGGCAAAGACTCGCTAATCCAAAAGTAAGCCAAGATTATCTTGGAATGCTAAATGAAATGGGAGTTAAGGGTGCAACTGATACAGGAGTAGCTAAACCAAGCGATTTAGGAGTTAAAGCAATTGATGATAATACATTCCAGGTTACACTTAATGCACCAAGTGCTTATTTTGAAAGTACATTAAACTTTAAAGGTCTAGTTCCACAAAGAGAAGATATAGTGAAAAAATTAGGAGATCAATATGGTCAAGATTTCAAGGGCATGGTTTATAATGGACCATTCGTAGTATCAGACCATGTAAAAAGTGCTAAAGTTGTATACACAAAGAACGATAAATATTGGGATGCAGCAAACGTTAAATTAACAACTGTTAACGCTCAGATAATTGATGAGCCAGCTACTTACAATAAAATGTTTGATGCTGGAGAACTTGATATGATTAAAGGAGATACTGATTACACTGCTGCATTACAAAAGAAAGCAACAGCAGGTGAGATTTCATACTTCAAGGGTTATGATCCATCAGTATATTACTATATTTTTAATAATAAGACTAAAGCATTATCAAATGCTAGTGTAAGAAAAGCTTTATCACTCGCTTATGACAGACAAGTTCAAATAACTACAGTATTTAAACAACATTATGTTGCTGAAGGTTTAATCCCTACAAAGATAATGCTTGGAAAAGATGAATATAGAACAGTAGTACCAGAACCATTAAAAACTGTTAAAGATGATCCAAAAAAACTTTTAGCTGCGGGTTTAAAAGAAGCAGGCTTAAGTTCAGATCCATCAAAAATCACTTTAAAATTATTAATGCCAAAAGCAACTTCACTTTCAACAGCTCAAGCTCAGTTTATTCAAAATCAATACAAAAAAAATCTTGGAATAAATGTTTCAATTACTTATTCAGTAGATTCCCCTTCATATTTTGCGGCTAGAACAAAAGGTCAATTCGATATTTGTGCTGGTGGTTGGGGTGCTGATTATAATGATGTTATTTCTTTCTTTAATGTGTTTACATCTACTAATGGTAATAATAATGGTAAATACAACAATCCAGCATATGATGCTTTGATTGCAAAAGGAAAAACGGAATTAGATACTACTAAGAGATTAGCTATATTTAAAGAAGCAGAAGAGATTCTTGTAGCTAAAGATGCTGGAGTTTCTCCATATTATTACAAAGCAACTAATTCATTTACTCAGAATTATTTAAAGGGAACATATGTACCATTATTTGGTGCTTGGTTTGATCTTAAAACTGCATATATTTCAGGTAAATAGTAATTAGATTTTAATTAAACACTGCAACAGAGCCGATTTGGCTTTGTTGCAGTAATTTTATGATAGGAGGAAAGAATTTGTATGGCTAAATATATAATAAAGAGGATTGGCTATATGATCATTACACTTTGGGTTGTTGCGACTATTACATTTGTCCTTATAAATGCTATACCAGGAGACCCAATATCCGCTTCAGCAGGTAAGGTTCTTGATAAAACAGTATATGAGCAAATTATGAAAAAATATCAACTAGATCAACCAGAGTATGTAAGATATGGTACATATATTAAGAATTTAGTACACGGGGACTTAGGAATGTCAATACATTATCCAGGTCAGAAGGTTAATGATATTATTTCAAAAGAATTTCCAGTGTCATTAAGATTAGCTCTTCAAGCAGTAGGAATAGGACTTGTTTTTGGAATATTTTTAGGAATTATTGCGGCGTTTAAGAGAAATACATGGGTAGATTATACCGTAATTTTCATTGCTCTTATTGGAGTTTGCGTTCCGGGTTTTGTTTTAGCAATTATTCTACAATATGGCCTTGGAGCAAAATTTGGTTTGAAAATAGCGGGATGGTCTGATAGCAGCTTATTCAATATATATAGATACTCATTATTACCTTCCATTGCACTTGCTATGGCTGGACTTGCATCAAATGCAAGGTTTATGAGGACTTCAGTGCTTGAAGTAATTAATCAAGACTATGTTTTGACTGCAAAGTCAAAAGGAGTTGGTAAGGTATCTTTAGTATGGAAACATATTATAAGAAATGCCATATTACCAGTAGTTACAATGATAGGACCTAGAATAGCATATGTAATCACTGGTTCATTAGTTGTAGAGAGCATATTCAGTGTGCCAGGGCTCGGTAGAGAATTAGTTTCTGCAATTTCTAATAGAGATTATACTGTAGTTATGTCATTAACTGTGTTTTTTGCTTTCTTGTACATTGTTTCTTTACTTATTGTAGATATAGTTTACGTTTTAGTTGATCCTAGAATTAAATTAACTCAAAGGAAAGGGTAAGGAGAGAAGGCATGAAAAAATATAGCAAAGATTTATTTAAAATTATAGGGTATTCGAAGAAAGATTTAGATGTTATGGTAAGGCCTAATGTAAGTTATTGGCAAGATGCATGGAGAAGACTTAAGAAAAATAAAGTTGCTATGCTTTCTATGGTGGTTTTGATAATAGTTATAATAATGTCCATCATTGGACCAATGATTTCATCAGTAAATTATCAAACTCAAAATTATGACATTTTAGATAAAAGTCCAATGGCAAAACATTGGTTTGGAACTGACAATTTAGGAAGAGATATGTTTGCAAGGTTATGGATGGGTGCGAGAGTATCATTAAGGATTGGGTTTATTGGTACTTTGATTGAACTTTTTGTTGGATGTGTGTACGGTGGTATATGTGGATATTTTGGTGGCATAGTTGATACAATACTTATGAGAATAGTTGAAATAATTGTAAGTGTACCATATCTTATTGTTGTTATTTTGTTGTTATTAGTATTGCCAGCAGGAGAAGGAACAATAATTATTGCACTTTGCATTACTGGATGGACAGGAATTGCTCGTTTAATTAGAGGACAGGTTATGCAACTTAAAGAATCAGAGTATGTTTTAGCTGCTAAAGCACTAGGTGCCAGTCCGACTAGAATTATTGCGAAACATTTAATTCCTAATACAATTGGAATTATACTTGTTTATATGTCTATGGATATACCTGCTTTTATTTTTGATGAGGCATTTTTAAGCTTTCTTGGCCTTGGTATTCAATCACCGAAAACTAGTTGGGGAGCATTAATTTTTGCTGGTCAAAGTCAGATGATGTTTCATCCTCATGAATTTATATTCCCAGCAATAGCAATAAGTGTAACTATGTTAGCATTTAATTTACTTGGTGATGGTTTAAGAGATGCTCTTGATCCAAAACTTAGACAGTAAGGAGGGCGAACGTATGTCAAAGTTACTTGAAGTTAAAAATTTACGAGTTTCGTATCATACATATGCTGGAGAAGTTCAATCTGTAAGAGGCATAAGTTTTGAGGTAAATGAGGGTGAAACTCTTGCAGTTGTAGGAGAATCTGGTTGTGGAAAAACAGTAACAGCTAAGTCTCTTATGAGATTAATACAAACTCCACCAGGTGAGATTAAAGATGGTTCTGAAATATTATATAAAGGTAATGATATTTTAAAAATGAATGAGGAAGCATTGAGGCATTTTAGAGGTGCTGAAATTAGTATGATTTTCCAAGATCCTATGACTTCTTTGAATCCTACCATGACTATTGGAAAGCAGATAGCAGAAAGTTTAATTATCCATAGAAATATGAAAAAACATGAGGCTATGGATGAGGCTATAAAAATGTTGAAGCTTGTTAACATTCCAAATGCAGAGAGAAGGGTTAAACAATATCCACATGAATTTTCTGGCGGAATGAGGCAGCGTGCAATGATTGCCATTGCACTTGCATGTTCTCCTAAAATTCTTGTAGCAGATGAGCCTACAACAGCACTAGATGTTACAATTCAAGCTCAAATAATGGATCTTATAAAAGAACTTCAGAATAAACTAGGTACAGCTGTTGTCTTAATTACACATGATCTAGGCGTAGTTGCAGATGTTGCAGATAGAATCCAAGTTATGTATGCAGGTAAGATAATAGAGAGAGGAAATACGGATGAAATATTCTATAATCCGAAACATCCATATACATGGGCACTTCTTCAATCAGTTCCTAGATTAGAAACTGGTCATAAAGATAGTTTGTATTCTATTAAGGGAACGCCACCTGATTTGGTAAAACCTCCAGTTGGTTGTCCATTTGCTCCAAGGTGCGAATATGCTATGGAAATATGTAAACAAGAAATGCCAGAAGCTACTATAATCACTGATACTCATGAAGCTTTATGTTGGTTACAACATCCGAATGCACCTAAAGTAGAAGTGCCATTTGAAATTGGGGGTGCAAAATAATGGCTGAAAATAAAAGCGAAGATTTAATTATAGTTAAAAATTTAAAAAAATATTTCGAAGTTGGAAAAAACGAAACACTTAAAGCTGTTGATGATGTTTCCTTTACAATTAAAAAAGGGGAAACATTAGGGCTAGTTGGTGAGTCAGGTTGCGGTAAGACCACATGTGGAAGAACTGTAATGGGACTGTATCCAGCAACAGCTGGAGAAGTAATTTTTGAAGGCGTAAATATCCATGGACTTAAGGGTAAAGCTAAAAGGGACTTTTGTAGGCACGCACAAATAATATTTCAAGATCCTTATGCATCATTAAATCCTAGAATGACTGTTGGAGATATTGTAGGCGAAGGTATAGATATACATAAACTCTATACAGGAAAAAAGAAAGCAGAAAAAATTCAGGAAGTACTTCAACTGGTTGGGTTAAATAAAGAGCATGCATCTAGATTCCCACATGAATTTTCTGGTGGTCAGAGGCAAAGAATAGGCATAGCTAGAGCACTTGCCATAGAACCTAAATTTATTGTATGTGATGAACCTATTTCTGCTTTAGATGTTTCCATTCAAGCTCAAGTAGTTAATCTATTAATTAAGCTTCAAAAGGAACTTGGTTTAACTTATTTATTTATAGCACATGACTTATCTATGGTTAAACATATATCTGATAGGGTAGGTGTAATGTATTTAGGAAAGCTTGTGGAACTTGCACCGAGTGGAATTCTATATGAAGATCCATTACATCCATATACTAAGGCGTTATTATCAGCTATTCCTGTTGCTGATCCTATTGAATCTAAAAATAAAAATAGGATAATGCTAGAGGGAGAAGTACCAAGTCCAATAAACACTAAACCTGGGTGTGGATTCAGTCAAAGATGCAAATACGTTATGGATTGTTGTAAAAGTGAAACACCAGAGCTAAAAGAAATAAAACCAGGACATTCTGTAGCTTGTCATTTATTTAAATAATTTTTTAACATATAATGAAAAAGTGTAATTGGAAGAGTGATAACATTATTTATCGCTCTTTCTCTTTTTTTATTTAATTTACATTAGTATTTGATACAATAGAAATAAATATTATATCTATTTATAACAAAAGGTTGGTAACTGTTTCTAAGTTGGTATAGAATTTAAAAGAAAGTAGTTATTTAGTTTTGAAAGGAATGATAAGCATGAACTATGATGAGGCTAGATCTTATATAACAAATACAGCTAAGTTTGGTAGCAAACTTGGGCTTGATAGAACTGAAAAATTATTAGAACTTTTAGGAAATCCACATAAAAAATTAAAATGTATACATATTGCAGGGACTAATGGGAAAGGTTCTACTTCGGCGATGGTGAGTAGTATTCTTGTGGAAGCTGGATATAAGGTAGGTTCATATATTTCACCATTTATTGAGGAGTTTGAAGAACGGATACAAATAAACAATAAAAACATTTCTAAAGATGATTTAAGCGATATTATAACAGAAGTTTCTAAAGCCGTAGAAAAGGTAGTGGAACTTGGATACATTAATCCAACAGAATTTGAAATTATAACTTGTGCTGGATTTTTATATTTTTATAAAAATAATATAGATTTTGCGGTTATAGAAGTAGGGCTTGGAGGAAGGCTTGATTCAACAAATGTAATTACACCTATTTTAAGCATTATAACATCCATAAGTCTTGATCATACTTTAATACTCGGAGATACTTTGGAAAAGATAACTTATGAAAAGGCAGGCATCATAAAGAGGGGAATCCCTGTAGTTGTGTATCCACAGAAAAAACAAAGTTACGATGTAATAGAAAAAACATGTAGAGAAAAAGAATGTCAATTAATAAAAGTGACTAGGGATTCAGCTGTATATTTAGGGAAAGAGAATTTAAAGCAGGTTGTTAGTGCATTAATGGAAGGACAAGTGCCTTATAAACATAATGCGATAACTCAGAAAATAGAAATTAAAACTTTAAATAATGATTATATTATTGATTTAGCACTTTTAGGTAAGCATCAATTACTAAACTGCTCTGTAGCGGTACATGCTATAGAGGCTCTTGTGGGCCAAGGCGTCATTATTAGTAAAGATAACATAATAGCTGGGCTAATAAACGTTGTGTGGCCAGCGAGGCTTGAGGTGATGAATAAAATGCCTTTAGTTGTTATAGACGGCGCTCATAATATAGATGGTATTAAAAACCTTACAGAAAGCATTGACATGTATTTTAACTACAATAAGATTATATTAATTCTAGGAATTCTTGCAGATAAACAAGTGGAAGAGATGATAGAAACTATAGTTCCAAAGGTATACAGAGTTATTACTGTTACTCCTCACAGCGAGCGTGCAGAGCTTTCGGAAGAATTAAAAGTTCAAGTAGAAAAATATACATCAAAATGTGAGTCAATTGAAGACTACGAGTTGGCTTATAAAAAAGCATTGAGCTACTGCGAGGATGATGATTTACTATTAGTGTCAGGATCTCTATACATGGTGGGAGATATGAGGAAAATAATACGAAATGTCCACGGTCATTAACAGTAATATATGCTATATCTCGTAGTGTAAATGAATAATAGTATGGATTTCTCCGGAAGTGACTCCAAATAAGAAGTGCAGAAACATTGAAACTTCATTTAAAATTCTTCTTTTGAAAATATAAAATTCTCGTGAGCCTGACTGAAAGGAAGGCTAGCGAACCGGCATAAGCCGAATGAGAGCGCATAACAATTAATAATTGTTATGTCCCCCAAGAGAACTATTAAGAGGATAGAGAATTGTATATTTGCAAAAGATTAGAATTTCTTAATGAAATTTCATGTTTCAAACTCTTATGTGGAGTCACACAGGAGAAACTTCATAGGTTGTATCTTTTTATTTGTTTAAGCATTTGCAACGAATTCTTCAAGCGCTATTGCTAATTGGTCAGGACATGAAGTACTTTTGTCTCCACATTTAATACCTTTAAGTTTTTTTATAGCTTCCTGAACATCCATCCCCTTTACTAGGGTTGAAATTCCAAGTAAATTACCTGCACATCCTCCTGTAAAGCCAATTTCAGTTATTTTATTATCAACTATTTCAAAATCTATATTTCTTGAACAAACGCCTTTTGGTTTATAACTATACATAAATTACGCCTCCATCTTTCGAGAATTTATTAATCATACTAATTATTATATACTATGAAGCGTATTCTTTTCAAGAAATTAATTTTTATTAAAACATTGTTAGCATATTATAACTATCTTCATATTATGGTTATGAGGAGGTGAGGAATTTGAGAAACTTGTATGTATGTAGTACTTCATCGGATTGCATATCAAAGGTTAACCTAGATTTGTTTATAGAAGAAGAAAAAATATATTTGGATAACCAAAATCTCAAAAGAATTGGTCCTCATGGTATATATGTTTATAAAAATAAGATATTAACAGCTAATAGTTATGATAATAGTATTTCTATTGTTAATACCTATAATTATGAAATAGAGAGTTATTTTATAGGAATGCACTGTAATGATTTATCCGTTTATGATAATAAGGCTTATGTTATCTGTGGAGACTCTGATGATATAATAGTTTTTGATTTAGAGAAAAAAAACATTGTAGAGGCAATTCCTTGTGGTAATTCACCCCATAGTATTTATATTTGCAAAAAAAAGGACCTTATTATAGTAGCAAATATGAATAGTGACAGCATAACATTAATAGAGTGTGCTCAGAATGGAAATACTAAAGAAATTAGGGTAGGAGCATATCCTACTAAAGCGGTAATTACTCCAGATGGAAATTATATTTTAGTTTGTGAGAGTAATATAGGTATGGACAATAAAGGATGCATTAATATTATTTCATTAAAAAATTGTAATGTATTAAATAAAATACCTGTTGGGAATTCACCTGTGGACATGTACTTTAATGGGGAATTTTGTTATGTATCAAATTTTGGAGATGGCACAGTGAGTATATTAGACATAAATAAATACAAAGAGATAAAAAGAATTGAAGTTGGAGGGATGCCTAGAGGAATAATAGAGGATGAAAAATATTTGTATGTAGGTGATAATTATAATAATTTGCTTTTTAGAATTGATAAAATAACAGAAAATAAAAAAGTCATTTCTATTGGCACAGAGCCTACAGGAATGACGCTTCTATAAGATGAAAAAGCTTCTAAAAGAAGATTAGTCATCTATAAGAAGGTTTATTATTTTAGCATAAAGTTTAGAAGGTTCTTTTCTCCATTTGGCGCATAGATTTTGCGCTTGTTTGTTTGAGGTTACACTAAGTTTAATATCTATAAGTGTAAAACTATCTTCAGAAGCAATTAGGTTAACTAAATAGTTGTTATTGTTTTCTATTGTATAATCAGCACTAACTGTTAATTCTTTCTTGATGTTTTCAATATGAGCTTTTAAATAATTATCGATAAGATCAATCTTCTTTTCAGAAATTCTTTCTTTAAATAAGGAGAGGACATTATCACCTTTTTGTGAAATGACCAATCTATGTTTACCCTTTTGCTCAGTATGCTTAATAAGGTTAGACGCAATAAGTTCTGTAATATATTGTTGCAGAGTAAAATAATTTATAAAATTATTTTCTAAAATAATTTGAGTTATTTGGATATTGGAAATAGGGAGCTTTATTTTATAAAATATATAAAGTAAAAGAAGCTTATTTTCAGCTAATTCTAAAGCATCTTCAAACATATCTGTCCCTCCTTGTAATTAGCCTAATTAAAACATTAGTGAACTGTCTTTTTAATGTAAAATTAACTATAAACAGTATAACATAAAAAGCACTGAAATAATTCGGTGCTATTAATTTTTATGTTTTATATAAATTTTTATAAAATATAAATTTTTATAAAATACAAATTAGTAAGTTAAATTATACATATTTATTGAGTTTTAGAATATAAATTTAAAGTATAAGGTATAAGGGGAGAATAGGATGGTATGAGTTACATAAAAAAAAATTTAATAATGTTTTGTATGATTTTCATCGGAGTTTCTACGATTATAGGAATTTATAATTTTAAAACTAATGGTGCATTTGTAGGAGCACAGCGTAAATTACCAATTTACAACGTAGATACTAAGGATAAAAAAATTGCAATTTCATTTGATGCAAGTTGGGGTGATGATAAAACAGATGAGATATTAAAGATATTAGATAAATACGATGCTAAAGCAACATTTTTTGTAGTGGGGGCATGGGTAGACCAGTATCCAGGTAAGTTAAAAACAATGTATGAGAAAGGACATGAAATAGGAAATCATTCTAATAAGCATCCTATGATGACTACAATATCTAAAGAAGAAATGATTAAAGAAATAGATACGACGGATGCTAAAATAATGGATATAACAGGAAAGGGAACAACACTTTTTAGATGCCCATCAGGGGAATATAATAACTTAGTCGTTGAAACTGTAGAAGCGACGAATCATTATTGTATTCAATGGGACGTAGACAGTATTGATTGGAAAGAACAAGGCGCAGAAATTGAGTATAATAGAATAATAAAAAATGCTAAGCCAGGTTCTATACTTTTATTTCACAATAATGCAAAATATACACCTCAAAATCTATCTAAAATTTTACAATATTTGAAGGAGCAAGGATACACATTCGTGAAAGTATCGGACCTTATATACAAAAAAAATTATTATATAGATGCAGCGGGAAAACAAATACAAAAATAAAATATAAATGTATTGAAATTCAATGTGCATTTGTATTATAATGGGAATACCAATTAATATTAATTATGGAAAAATAAATGTAAAAAAATTATTTGAGTATTAGGTATATTACATCAGAAAAATGAATATTTATATTCTAAGGAAAGTCTAATAAAAAAAACTAAGGGGAAAGAGGGATTATGATGGATAATGTTATGTTAAACAATAAGATTTATTTAGAAGGAAAGGTAGTATCTGAACTGAAATTTAGTCATGAAATGTATGGTGAGGGGTTTTACGTATTTGATTTCGAGGTATGGAGACTTAGCGAAACAACTGATATCTTAACAATAACAATTTCTGAAAGACTAATAGCAGGAATTGATATTAAGATAGGAAATGAATTCATAGTTGAAGGTCAACTTAGATCTTATAATAAATTTGTTAATGGATCTAATAGATTAATATTAACAGTATTTGCTAGAGATATTAAAATATGTGAAGAACGTAGTAAAAATCCAAATCAAATATTCTTAGATGGTTATATCTGCAAAAATCCAGTATATAGGACTACACCTTTTGGAAGAGAAATCGCTGATATGCTTTTAGCAGTTAACAGATTGTATAATAAATCCGATTATATCCCTACAATTGCTTGGGGAAGAAATTCTAGATTCTGTAAAAGTCTTGAAGTAGGAGATAATATAAGAATTTGGGGAAGGCTTCAAAGTAGAGAATATCAAAAGAAATTATCAGATGATGAAGTTATAAAAAAAGTAGCATACGAGGTATCTATATCCAAAATGGAGAAAGTTAATAAAGATGGTGAAAGCATAGTAGAATCAAATAATATAGTAGAAGATGAGCAGAGCTTTGAAGTTTTAGACGCTATATAGTATATTTTTTTAGCTTTAGTAATCCTTTACTGATTTTATTGTTAGATGCGTTAAGAACAGTACATACTTTAGTTTTTGAGAGTTTGTACTGTTTAGCATCTTCAATTTATCATAGGGTAAAGAGAACTTATACTATATGATGATTATATTTAATAAGTTTAGTTATTAAAAAAGAGCATATGTTACGGTAAGTGCATTTGAATAAGATTAGTAATTCTTACTAATTTTAATTAATGATACGTTAAGAAAAGTACATGGTTGAACTTCTTAGTATTTATACCTCTTACAGGTAAAAAGAACTTATACTATATGATGATTATATTTAATAAGTATAGTTAGTTAAAAAGAGCATATATTACGTAAAATACATTCGAACAAGCGTTAGTATCTTCTATTTTTTAAGGTGAAAAGAACTTATATTATACAAAGATTATATTTAATAAGTTTAGTTAGTAAAAAAGAGCATATATTACGTAAATTGCATTTGAACAAGCTTAGTAATTCAAAATAATTTTAATGAAGAGTGCGTTAAGAAAAGTACATGTTTGAGCGATAGCGAGTTTGTACTTTTTAGCATTTTTCATTTAAATTATTTTAGAATTACTTAGCGAAGTGAAACGCAATTGTAGTAATATATGCTCTTTGTGCTATTACTTTCTTAAATCATCAAGTAATTTAGTTTTGTCTTTAGTTTTACTATCTACATTTTTTATTATTTTTGCTGGAGTTCCAGCAACTACAACATTTTCAGGGACATCATTTACAACTACGGATCCAGCTGCAACTATAGAGTTTTTACCAATTTTTACTCCTTCGAGTATTACGGAATTTGCTCCAATTAAAACATTGTCTCCAATTTCACAAGGACTTTTGCTTGGTGGCTCAAGGACTCCTGCTACTACAGCGCCTGCTCCTAAATGAACTCTTTTACCTAGTTTTCCACGTGCGCCAACCACAGCATTCATATCTACCATAGTTTCATCACCAATTTCAGCACCTATATTAATTACAGCGCCCATCATAATAACAGCATTTTTACCTATAGTAACCTTATCACGTATAATTGCACCTGGTTCAATTCTTGCATCTATATTTTTAAGGTCTATCAAAGGAATGGCAGAGTTTCGTCTGTCTTGTTCTAGTTTGGATTTTTTGATCCTGTTTTTATACTTTATTAGAAATTCTGATACCTCTTCACTTTCTCCGAAAAGTATATAAAAATCTCCACTACCAAAGTTTTCTATATTTCCAAACTCACATTGTGATAAATCCCCATCGACATAAAGTTTAATTGGGGTAGCCTTCTTAGCTTCTTTTATGTATCTTGCAATTTCATAAGGGTCTGTTAAATCATAATTCATCATAGTAACTCTCCTTTCGTATTATAAGTATTAAGCCAAATTATTTTTTCTATGCATTTTATTTTGTTATACATAATGTAAATGATATAACAAAATCTACATTAAATAAACAAAATGTTATCAATATATCAGAATAATTAAAAAAATACTGATTTTTATTCTATTATATAGTAAAATACTTATAATGCAAACACTAGAAAAGGATGATATAATGAATAATTTATTTTCAAACAACGTAAATAGAGTAGAAATCTCTGGAATTAGAAAATTTTCCAACAAGGTTACAAAAGTACAGGGAGCAATTTCACTTACACTTGGGCAACCTGATTTTCCAGTACCTAAAAATATTAAAAATGCCATGATTAAAGCTATAGATGATAATAAAGCTGGATACACAACTAATGCTGGTATTCCAGAACTTCGAAATGAAATTTCTAATTTTTTGAAAGAAATGGATATTAACTATTTAGCTGATGAGGTAACGGTAACTGTAGGGGGAAGTGAAGCGCTTCTATGTATATTTGCGGCGTTTTTAAATGCTGGAGATAAGGTTTTAGTGCCTACGCCAGCCTATCCTGCTTATGAGAGTTGTGTTAAGATTTTTGGTGGGGAAGTGGTTAATTATAATCTAAATGAAGACTTTACTATTAATTTTGAGCAAATAACTAAACTTATTGATGAGCATCATCCTAAGCTTTTAGTTATGTCTCATCCATCGAACCCTACTGGAGCAATATTATCATGCTCCGAGCGAGATGAACTTGTTAAAATATTAAAAGAGAAAGATATTTATATAATAAGTGATGAAATGTATAGCTCATTATGTTATGAAAAATACTATTCTTTAGCTCAAATTGATGAATTAAAAAACAAGGTGATTTTAGTAGGTGGATTTTCTAAGATGTTTTCAATGACAGGGCTTCGCGTAGGCTATGTTTGTGCAAGTAAATATATTATGGATAATATAATGAAAGTACATCAGTATAATGTTTCATGTGCCACTTCAATATCTCAATGGGGCGCATATGAAGGATTACTTTCTTGCAAACATGATGTGGATAATATGAAATTAGAGTTTGAAAAACGAAAAGAATATGTATATAAAAGATTAAAGCAAATGGGGATGGATATAACGCTTCCTAGAGGTGCCTTTTATATATTTCCATCTATAACTAGATTTTCTATGAGTAGTGAAGAATTTTGCAATAGATTGTTATATGAAGCGAAGGTTGCTGTTGTGCCTGGTTCAGCTTTTGGCATAGGAGGAGAGGGTTTTATAAGGATATCATATTCTTATAGTTTAGAGGTGTTAAAAGAGGCTTTAGATAGAATGGAAAAATGGATTAAATCCTTACCTGTGGTACTGTAATATTTAAACTATGAAATGCATAACTTAGAATAAGGCTACACTCCTTTTAAGATAATTTAAAAGAATGTAGCCTTACTAAAATAGTATGAAGTTTCTCCGGAAGTGACTTTAAATAAGAAGGGTAGAAACATTGAAAGTTGATTTAAAATTCTTATTTTGCCAATATAAAATTCTCGTAAGCCTGACTATAAGGAAGGCTAGCGAACCGGCTGTAAGCCGAATGTGAGTGACATAACAATTAATAATTGTTATGTCCCCCCAAAGAACGACCCAGAGGAAGAGTATTTTATATTTGCAAAACACTAGAATTTCTTAATCAACTTTCACGTTTCAAACTCTTATTTTAAGTCACGCAGGAGAAACTTCATATGGATGCACTCATATTTTTTATTAAAGGCTAGTTTGACATATTAACTACATCATCCATATTGTATAGACCTTTGCTTTTTCCATATATAAATTCACATGCTTTAAGTGAACCTATAGCGAAAACATCTCTTGATATGGCAGTATGCTTGATTTCAATACATTCGCCTTTTCCTGCAAATATAACTTCATGATCACCAATAATGTTTCCACCACGAATGGCATGAATACCTATTTCTTTAGGTTGTCTTTTGCTTGATCCATCTCTTCCTTTAACAAAGAACATGTCATCGTTTATAGAATCCTTAATAGTATCTGCAAGAAGTAGAGCAGTACCACTTGGTGCATCAACTTTCTGGTTATGGTGTTTTTCTATTATTTCAATATCAAAATCTTTATAAAGCATTTTGCTAATATTCTTGAGTAAATTATTAACGATATTTATACCTATAGACATATTTGCAGAATGAAATACTGGGATGTCTTTACTTAGAGAATCAATCCTTAATAATTGCTCTGGAGAGAACCCAGTAGTACAAAATACAATAGGAATATTTTTTTCTTTAGAATACGTGCACAAACTATCTAAAGCATCCGGTCTTGAAAAATCTAGAATTACATCTACATCAACTTTACATTTTAATATACTGTCATAACATGGGTAGTCTAAATTAGATGAATCTCTATCAACACCTGCAACAATTGATATTGTAGCAGAATCTTTAGCCATTTGAGAAATAACTTTGCCCATTTTTCCATTGCAACCGTTTAGAAGCATTTTAATCATTAGTTTTCCTCCTTTAAAGGGATATTATATGATTTTAATTCTTTTTTTAGAAATTCTAAATTATTTTCGTACATTTCACATAAAGGTAGTCTTAAAGGCCCAACAGCCATTCCCATAAGATTCATAGCCGTTTTCACAGGGATAGGATTAGTTTCTATAAATACTGCGTTGTTAAGAGGAAGGTACCCAAGTTGAATATCTAAAGCTTTTTCATGTTCACCATTAAAATATAACTTGCACATATTATGCATGTCTGTAGGGATTATATTTGCAAGAACAGATATAACTCCTATAGCGCCTAAGGAAAGTATAGGTATAACTTGGTCATCGTTACCTGAATATACATCTAAGTTATCCCTGCATAGTGCTTTAATTTGAGCTATCTGACCTATATTTCCACTTGCTTCTTTAATTGCTACAATATTTGGTATTACACATAATTCTAAAAGTGTGGTTGGATTAATATTCATGCCTGTTCTTGAAGGAACATTATAGATAACGATTGGTGAAGTGACACTGTTTGCAATTGCTTTGAAATGTTCAATTAAGCCCTTTTGAGTAGTTTTATTGTAGTAAGGTGTAATAACAAGTAATCCATCTACTCCTATTTTCTCCGCCCATCTACTCATACTTATTGCATCGGCAGTGTTGTTACTACCCGTACCCGCAATTACTGGAATCCTCTTATTAACTAAATCAACTACAAATTTTATAGTTTCTTTTTTTTCTTGTTCAGTCATTGTAGAAGCTTCACCAGTAGTACCACATACTACAATAGCATCTGTCTTGCTGGTAATGTGCCATTCTATTAATTCTTCAAGTTTCTTAAAATCAACCCCTCTTTCGTTAAATGGAGTGATTAGTGCAACGCCAGAACCTTTAAAAATACTCATAAGATTACCTCCTCGTAGCTATATGGAAAATAATAATAATTAAACATATAACTATTTTATATTTACTACTATATATCTATTAATTTAGATCGCTTTTAGTGAAACATTTCGTTTTAAAAATAATTTCGTTTTGTTAATTCATAATAAATTTAAAAAAGATACGAATACTCACTAAAATATTTTTCTTTATTATATTATATAGCCCATATGTGAAAATATATATACTTTTTTTAAAAAAGATCAAAATCATTCATTAAAAAAACGAAAATTAATAATCTTAAAGGAAATAATATAATACTTACTTTTTTAGCTATTATGAATAAAAAACCTCTAAATTGTAAAAAATATAGTATATTACAATTACAATTGGGAGGCATGTTATGGGAAAAACACCTTTAAAAAAAGTTATAAAAGCTAAATTAAAAACAAATAAAGAGTTAACTAGGAATGAAATGCTTAGAGAGACGTTAAAATATGAAATAGCAGAAGAATTAGGGTTAACTAGAAAAATAGATGAATGTGGTTGGAGCGGATTAACAGCAGAAGAAACAGGTAGAATTGGAGGATTAATGACAAAACGAAAAAAGAGTATAAATTTGCCTAAAAACAAAGATTTCTAAAGATATTTAATAAAATACTTTGGACAATATTTAGTGTATAGGGTAGTATATTATATACCAATATAGTTTTAAAGAAGAAGTTGTTGGAAAAGGGGAAATGTTAATATGGACTGTTATAAAGAGTTTGCTCGCATATATGATGAATTAATCAATGCTGATATTGATTATAAAAAATGGGCAACCAACATATTATGTATTTGCAAAGAATATGACCTAAATATGGAGAGCTATTTAGATTTAGCCTGTGGTACAGGAAATCTTACTATAGAAATTGCAAATTCATTTAAAAATATATGGGCAGTTGATTTATCTAGTGATATGTTAAGCCAAGCAGAGAAAAAAATGAGGGAAGAACTCATAAAGGCGAAATTTGTATGTCAGGATATTTGTTTACTTAATTTAAATAATAAGTTTAATCTTATAACTTGTTGCTTAGATTCTAGCAATTATATATTAGAAGAAGAAAATTTTAAAAAATATTTATTAGGAGTTTATAATTTATTACAAAATGATGGGTTATTTATTTTTGATCTTAACTCTTATTATAAGTTGACTACGGTGCTCGGCAATAATATTTATAATTACGATAGTGATGATGTAGTCTATATTTGGGAAAATTATTTAGAAAATGATACAGTGGAAATGAATTTAACCTTTTTTGTTAAAGAAGGACAAGTATATAGACGATTTGATGAGATGCACTTAGAGCGGGCTTATAAAGAAGAATATGTGGAAAGTCTTATAAAAGAAATTGGGTTTAAAATAATTAAGAAAATGGATAGTTACGAGGATAAACCAGTAAATGATAAAACAGAAAGAATATGTTATGTACTAAAAAAATGATTTTATGGGAGGCTAGTATATGGATAAGTTAGTTAGAGCTACTGCAAAGGACGGTCAAGTTAGAATAGTTGCAGCAATAACTACAGAATTAGTAAATGAGGGAGTGACCATGCATCAATGTGCTCCTACAGCAGCCGCTGCGTTTGGTAGAATGCTAACAGCGGGTACGCTTATGGGCACACTTCTAAAGTCTGAGAAAGACAGTTTAACGCTCCAAATTGATGGAGGGGGAGAAGCGAAGGGAGTAGTCGTAACAGCCCATGCGGATTCAAGTGTAAAAGGGTACATAGGAAATCCTAATGTGGATTTACCTGCAAATACTCTAGGAAAACTTGATGTAGGTGGCGCAGTGGGGAAAGATGGTTATTTAAGAGTTATAAGAGACATGGGGCTGAAGGAACCATACATAGGTCAAGTTCCAATACGCACAGGCGAAATTGGAGATGATTTAGCATATTACTTTACTGTTTCAGAGCAAACGCCATCTGCTGTTGGACTAGGTGTTTTAGTTGAAACAGATATGAGTATTAAAGCTGCAGGAGGGTTTATAATTCAAATGATGCCTGATGCTGATGAGTTTTTGGCTGATATGATAACATATAGACTTGAAGAAATCCCATCTATAACTGATTTTATAGCAAAAGGCATGAGCATTGAGGAAATTTTGGAATTTATTTTTGAAGATATGAAATTAAAAATACATGAAGAGGTTAAGCCGATGTATAAATGTGATTGTTCTAGAGAAAGAGTTGAGAGGGCATTAATAAGCATAGGCAAAAAGGATTTAGAGGAAATATATAACGATGGTAAAACAGAAGAACTTAAATGCCATTTTTGTAACAAAAATTATGAATTTAATCATGAGGATATTGGAAACTTACTTAAAGAGGCTAAATCTTAAATAATAATTATGTTTTTAAATGGTAGTATAGGGGAATATAATTATAAATTGAAAATCGTAGGTAAATGGAGAAAATTCAATTATCTACGATTTTAATTGAGATAATCATGGATATAGACTGTATTTGAGGTTGACAGTTTCAAGGAAATTTTATAATATAGTAAAGTAATGATCGACAAAGTAGTAAGTAATCAAGTATATAAAACGATTAACACATAAAGTTGTTGACAAGTTTTATGAAATGATGTAGACTATAATAGTTGCATTAATACATGTGGGAGCATAGCTCAGCTGGGAGAGCATCTGCCTTACAAGCAGAGGGTCATAGGTTCGAACCCTATTGTTCCCACCACATATGGCTCAATAGCTCAGTTGGTTAGAGTGCCGCCCTGTCACGGCGGAGGTCGAGGGTCCGAGTCCCTTTTGAGTCGCCATTAAAATTTTATAAATTTTAAAAAGCATTAAGGCTAAATAGCTCAGTCGGTAGAGCAGAGGACTGAAAATCCTCGTGTCCCTGGTTCGATTCCGGGTTTAGCCACCAGTGTTGCGGAAGTAGCTCAGTGGTAGAGTGCCACCTTGCCAAGGTGGACGTCGCGAGTTCGAATCTCGTCTTCCGCTCCAATTATTTTAAAGTTTCATAATATGGCGCTATAGCCAAGCGGTAAGGTCAAGGTCTGCAAAACCTTTATTCCCCGGTTCAAATCCGGGTGGCGCCTCCAAAATATTAAAAAGTAGTCTAGATACTGATCTTTCAGTATCTAGGCTACTTTTTTTATTGTATAAAAATAGAATGTGAAAGTATTGTAGATTTTTTATTATATTATTAATCTTTTTCAGGGGATTTCCTCTTTTTATGTTACTAAAGATATGAAAGGACTTGAAAATATGGTAAATTATTAATAGTTATAGAAAATATACTTTAGCATTAAAAGTAGTTAGGTGGAAAAAATGATAAAAAATATTTTTAAAATGAATAAAGAAAATTTTAAGGAAATATATGAAAAAAATTTTAATTATGTTTATTCTTTTGTATTTTTAAGATTAGCAGCAAATAAAGAAGCTACTGAAGACCTAGTTCAAGAGATATTTATCAGTGCTATGAAAGGACTTACAAACTACAAAGCTACAAGTTCATATAAAACTTGGCTTTGTGGAATAGCAAAAAATAAAATAATGAATTATTATAGAGATAATATTAGGAAGGAGGGGCCTAATTATGCAGAAGAATTGAATTATCTAGTAGATAACCAAGATGTTGAATTTATGGTTATCAATTTGGAAACTAGAAAGGTGATTTTAGAAACCTTAAATAAATTAAAGCCTATTTATAAGTATGTTCTTATTCTGAAATATATAGATGACTATAGTGTAAAAGATATTTCAAAATACTTATGTAAAACTCCGAAATCTATTGATGGCATATTACAAAGAGCAAAAATCAGGTTTAAAAAAGAATATAACAAGATAGAAGGAGATGAATTATATGATAAAAGAGGATGAAATTTTTAAAAAAATGTTTAAATCGATAGATGTACAAATTGATCCACCGGAGGGAACAAAAGAAAGAATATATCAAAAACTTTGTTATAATTCATATCAAGGCAGTTTTTGTTATTCATCTCGTCTTTTGTTGATTCCTCAAAAAATTTTTAAATTAGCGATTCAATTATGGATTTTGTTATATATATATATGACTGTTTTCACTCCAATTATCACATCTTAATTATACAAGGGGGTTAAATTAATGAAGAGTTTAAAAAATATTATCAAAGAATGGTTATTACCGATACTTGCAGCAATAATTTTGGTGGTTTTAATAAATAACCTACTATTTTTCCAAGTTAAGGTTCCATCAGGATCAATGTATCCAACTATAAAGTCAGGAGATAGAATTCTTGTTACAAAAGTTTATAATAAAGCGAAATTAAAAAGTGGAGATATAATAGTTTTCAAATCTGATGAACTAAAAGAGGTAATGATAAAGAGATTAATAGGACTTCCTGGAGACGAGGTTGTTGTAAAAGAGAAAGGGCGTGTATTTATAAATGGAAGTGAAATCGCTCAGCCGTATGTAGTAAATAAGGAAGATTTAGATATAAAATTTAAAGTTCCAGAAAATAAATATTTGTTTTTCGGTGATAATAGAGCAAGTTCATTGGATGCTAGAAAATGGGAAAATCCATATATCGATGGGAAGGATATAAAAGGGAAAGCACAGTTTATTACATACCCATTTAAAAGATTTGGGAAATTTGTAATAGGTAATGATGCTCTTAATCATTAGGATTGCTGAGATTTATACTGAAATATTAAATAAGCACTTAAGTTTTTTATTTTTCAACTTAATGTATTTATTTTATATAATAAATAATTTTCTTATAGGATGCTAATAAAAGTATATGTTGTGTAAAAGGCATTTGAACAAGCTTTAGTAATTCTTAATTTATTCTAGTTGAAGCTGCGTAAAGAAAACCGCATGTTTGAGCGAAAGCGAGTTTGCGGGTTTTAGCAGCTACAAATATAATAAATTTTAGAATTACTAAGCGAAGTGAAAGCCTTAGAGCAATATATACTTTTCGTTATAGCATACTATTAGGAAACCATTTAGGTTACGTTTTAAACTCTTATTTGGAGCAATGCAGGAGAAAGTTCTTTCGGAAACACTCATATTTTTACTAAATCCTAAAAATGCTACCACGATCAACGAGCTTGCCATCTCTTAAAAACACAGGTTCTACCTTGTGCTTATTTAAAAAAGCCAATACCTCTTTTCCATATAAATAATAATCTAAGTGACCATAAAAAGCTAAAACATTATCTTCGATAAGACCTGTTGCACCACCGATAAAACCGTAATTAAGCCCTGGAAGAAGAATATCACCAGGAGGAAGTAATAATACATCTATCTTTTCAAGGTTTAGAGCCTTGGCAATAGTAACATCACTAGTTATAACTGCATGATCATTTACAATGCAAGTAGAACATTTTGTATAACCTTGTTTTACATTTACTAATTTTTTATCTTTTGTAATCAATAAAAGATTCTCATCGGTATAATTAATAAAATGAACAAAAAGATTACGTATGCTTAATGAATTTAGACAGATATTATAAGGGTAATTCATTTTTAAAGCGGATTTTGATTTATAAACTTTGTAATTTTGTAAAACTAGGCTTTCTATAAAGTCACTATCCATATCTTTATGTACTACAATGGTATTTCCTAAAATGTGCAAAAGCATATCGGGGTGACCACATACAGCATCATATAAAAGATTACTCGGAGGGCAAATAAGCAAGTTATACCCTTTAGAAATCAAACATTTTTTTTCATCATTATGAATTCTAAAATCTACAATAATATTTTTCATTGTGAACTCCTATTTAATATGTATTTTATTATATATATTTTATAACATAAAGTTATTACAATTTGCAATATGTCGATAATTGTTTAATTTATTTTGCATATACATTAATATTACACACATACTACCGTAATAAGAAGGGAGTGTGCGAAATGCTTTTATTAACCGTTGTATATAATAGGAGTATGGAATACATTATTGACGAGATAAATGCGATAAAAAAATGTTTTGAATATAAAAAAACAATTTTAGGTATATCTGAAAGCATAGTAGAAGATATGCATTTTATTAAGTTCTTTTGTAGTGATGACAATATAAGTGATAGTAGTATCAAAACATTTAATTTGAATGTTGCAAATATGTTATATAAAATAGTAACAAGCGAGTTTTGTAAAAAAGGAATAAATGATTTCCTTACTGAAACATATTTCTTTCTACAATATGATGAAATAAAACAAGTTAAACCTAGGATACAAAAAGCATTGTTTAATGAGGGGGAAATATCTGGTTCTAATATGGTATATTGTATAAATAGAAAAAATGTTATTATTGATAAAATAACAAAATGTATAGAAGAAAATAATGAAATTAATATAAGTGGATTTTTAACATTCAGGTCAAAAGAACTAAATGAGGACCTAGAGAGTATAGTTGATAAAGTTGTAGAAGAATATATGGTAGAAAAAGAATATAATGAGTTTATAAAACTTCTTAAATACTTCGTTGATATTCAGGAGAGCAAGGTAGATGAAGTTAATATTCTAATTGAAAAAGATGGCAATTATCATTTAAGAGATAAAGAAGGTAATAATTTAGTAGAAAGTATGATGGGTGAGTTACCAGATGTTAAATTTGATTCAATAGAAAACCAAGAAGAACTTATAATTAGCACCATGATATCTAGTGCTCCTAAAAAAGTGATTATACACTGCGTCAAGCATTGTAAAAATAAGGAGTTAATTGAAACGATAAGCAAGGTTTTTACAGATAAAGTTTATTATTGTGATACGTGTATTGAATGTGAGAAGATTAAAAATGGAATATTAGTATAAGGTTGTTATATGGTAGTAAAAAGGTTATATATGAGTGAAGCAAATAAACGATATTAGTCAAATATATAAAGAAACAATATTATACAAATTATAAGTAACAATTAAACAATATCATATATAATTAAAAATTAAACAATATTATAATTGACAATTAAACAATATTATAATATAATATAAATTGTTGTGAATGAAATATAAAAAATATTTTTAAATGATATTTTATATAATAGAATTATTTTAACAAGAAGAAACAGCCGTTTCTCACCTAACAGCAAAGCTAGTTAGGTTGATTAGTAATTTAAATTGTTACTATTAAGGACGGCATTTATGCCGTCCTTTTTATTATTGAATAATATAAAAAAATTTAAGCAAGTACACCTGGAGGTGAAAATTATTAGTAAAAACAAAAATTTTATGATGAATGAAGAAATAAGAGATAAAGAAATAAGGGTTATTGCAGCAGATGGTTCTGCACTTGGCATTTTAGATACTAAAGATGCAATAAAGCTTGCAGAAGATAGTGACTTAGATCTTGTTATGATGTCACCAACTGCAAAACCACCAGTATGTAGAATAATGGATATTGGTAAATTTGAATATGAAAAACAAAAGAAAGAAAAAGAAGCTAAAAAGAAACAAAAGGTTGTAACTCTTAAAGAAATACGATTGAGTGCAACAATACAAGACCATGATATTTCTATTAAGGCTAGCAATGCTAAAAAGTTCTTATTAGATGAAGACAAAGTAAAGATAACTGTAAGATTTAGAGGAAGAGAAATTGAAAATTCAAAAGCGGGGCATAAGATATTAAGATCTTTTGTAGAAAAAATCGGTGATGTTTATATTGTTGAAAAACCAGCGAGACAAGAGGGAAGAAATATGATAATGATTTTAGCTCCCAAAAAAGCATAACCGAGAGGAGGAATTTTACATGCCTAAAATGAAAACACATAGAGGCGCAGCAAAAAGATTTAAGAAGACAGGGTCAGGAAAATTAAAAAGAGCAAAGGCTTTTACAAGTCATATATTAACAAAAAAGAGTCCTAAAAGAAAAAGAAATCTTAGAAAAACAGCATATGTTTCAACAACTCAAATAAAAAACATGAGAAAATTATTACCATACTTATAAAAATGGTGATTAGGAGGTATATTAAATGGCAAGAATTAAACGAGCAGTTAACTCTCGTAAAAACCATAAGAAAGTATTAAAACTCGCAAAAGGCTACTACGGTGGAAGAAGTAAGTTATTTAAAACAGCAAATGAAGCAGTAATGAGAGGTTTAAGAAACGGATATATAGGTAGAAAGAGAAAGAAAAGAGATTTCAGAACACTTTGGATAGCTAGAATAAATGCTGCTACAAGATTAAGCGACCTTTCATATTCAAGATTTATGAATGGTATGAAACTTGCAGGCATAGATATTAACAGAAAAATGCTTTCTGAAATTGCTATAAATGATCCAAAAGCTTTTGCTGAATTAGTAGAAGTTGCAAAAAAACAATTAAAACTTTAAAAGTATTTATCTGAAAATGTAGCCTTATGGCTGCATTTTTTATTGTATTTTGACAAAAATATGTTAAGTGCTATAATTAATGAAATGTAATTATAAAAAAACACTATTTTTGAATAATTAAAGGTGTAGAGGTGGATAATTTGGAATTAGATTTAAAAACTCTTAACAAGAAAAAGAAATATACTCCAGTTCAGATACTTGCATTAGGTTTTGCTATAGTAATACTTGTAGGTGCAATACTACTTAGCTTACCAATATCGTCTCAAAGTGGTGAAATTACACCATTTATAGATTGTATATTCACTTCTACATCTGCTGTGTGTGTTACAGGTCTTGTAACTCTAGATACGGGAACATATTGGACTTATTTTGGGAAAACTGTAATAATGCTATTAATAGAAACCGGCGGACTTGGATTTATGTCCGTTGCAACTTTAGTTTTTTTCTTTTTTGGAAGGAGAATAACATTAAAGGAAAGGCTAGTAATGCAGGAAGCAATGAATGTAAATTCATTGCAGGGGTTAGTAAAAATGATCAAATATGTATTGATATTTACATTCTCAGTTGAAGGAGTAGGAGCAGTCTTATTTGCAACACAATTTATTCCGGAATTTGGAATTGCAAAAGGGATTTATTATAGTGTATTTCATGCTGTTTCTGCATTTTGCAATGCTGGATTTGATTTGATGGGGAATTTTAAAAGTGTTACTGCTTATGCTAATAATTCTGTAGTAATACTTACAATTTCAGCATTAATTGCAGTAGGGGGATTAGGTTTTTATGTTTGGGTAGAAATTTATAATTCTAAGGGAAACAAAAGGTTATCACTCCATTCTAAAGTAGTTATTTATTCAACAATAGTACTAATCGTCACCGGTGCAATTCTCATGTTCATTTTTGAAATGAATAATCCGGGCACTATGAAAGGGATGTCTGTGAAGGGTAAAATTTTATCTTCAATATTTGCATCAGTATCACCTAGAACAGCTGGGTTTAATTCTATTCCATTAGACAAGATGACTAGCGCAGGAAATTTTCTAACGATAATTTTAATGTTTATCGGTGGGTCTCCTGGTTCAACGGCTGGTGGAATAAAAACGACTACTGCAATTGTGCTTTTTATGACGGTGGTATCTGTAGTTCGTGGACGTGAAGATACTGAAATATTTAAAAGACGTATAAATAAAGAAGTTGTGTACAAATCCTTAGTAATAACTGTTCTTGGCCTGGGAATTGTAATAGCAGTTACAATGGTATTATCAATTACGGAGCCATCCAATATTCCTTTTGAATATTTTTTATATGAGGCCACTTCAGCATTTGCTACAGTTGGATTAACATTAGGATTAACTACAAAGCTAACAATAGTCGGGAAGATAATAATAACGCTTACCATGTATGCTGGAAGAGTGGGACCGCTTACTATAATGCTCGCATTAGCTAAAAGAAGAAGCGGTAAATCTGGAACTATAAAATATCCGGAAGGTAAAATTTTAATTGGATAGGGGTGGAAGTAATGAATAAGAAACAGTTTATTGTTATAGGACTTGGAAGATTTGGAACATCAGTTGCTGAAACATTATATGCTTTGGGAAACGATGTTTTAGCAGTTGATTCTGATGAGGAGGTAGTTCAAAGTATTTCAGATTCAGTTACTCATTCGGTTCAAGTTGATGCAAATGATGAAAATAGTTTGAGAGCCCTTGGCATTCGTAATTTTGATTGTGCAGTTATTGGTATAGGTGATAATATTCAGTCTAGTATTTTGGCAACAGTATTAGTTAAAGAATTGGGAGTAAAATATGTAATTACAAAGGCAACCAATGCATTACATGCTAAAGTATTGTACAAGATAGGTGCTGATAGAGTTGTTTTCCCAGAACGAGATATGGGTGAACGTGTTGCTCATAATTTAGTGTCATCAAATATATTAGATTACATAGAATTATCGCCTGATTACAGTATTGCTGAAGTTGTGAGCCCGATAGAATGGCATAACAAGACACTTAGAGAATTAAATATAAGAGCTAAATATGGAATAAATGTAATGGCTATAAAAAGAAATAATGATGTTGATGTTTCGCTATCGGCTGATAATATTATTGAATCAGGGGATATTATTGTGGCTATAGGTAGCATTGAAGAATTAAATGCGTTAGAAAATTTAGTTAAATAAGGGGTACTTCGTTTGGAATATATTCAGAGTAAGGATAATTTATTGATTAAAGATATTAGAAAATTAAAGGAAAAAAGATATAGAACAAGTAGTAATATGTTTTTAGTTGAGGGTTTTAGATTTGTAGAAGAAGCTTTGGAATCAGGATTTGAAGTGGTACATATATTTATAAGTGCTAGAGGCGAGGATAAATTTGAGAGCTCCAGTATGAAAAATAAGCTACAGGTAAATACTAAAGTTTATGGTGTTACTGATAGTTTATTTAAAAACATTTGTGATACAGATAATCCACAAGGGATTATCGCATCGGTTAGAAATAAACCTGTAGAAATCAAATATGACAATGGATTTTATATGTTAGCGGACAGGATTCAAGATCCAGGAAATATGGGAACTATAATTAGAACTGCACATGCGGCAGGGGCCCTAGGAGTTATACTTACAAAGGGAACTGTGGATATCTATAATGAGAAAACATTAAGGGCTACAATGGGTTCTATTTTTAAAATACCTATTATTTATGATAATGATTTATCACTAGTTCAAAAACTTAAAATGAGTGGATTTAAATTAGTAACTAGTTCACTCGCTACTGATAAAAATTTTTACGATGTAGATTTAAAAGGTAAAATTATCATATCGGTTGGAAATGAAGGAAATGGAATTAGCGATGAAGTTTATGAGATATGTGATTTGAAAATTAAAATTCCTATGCCTGGTGGTGCAGAATCATTAAATGCGGCAGTAGCATCATCAATTATGATGTATGAAGTTGTAAGACAAAAAAACATTATATAGTTTTCAATTCATAGTTGAAATTTTATGTAGTTATGGTTATAATGTTTTGTATACTTTCATAAATTAACGAAGAATAATAAACTGTGATAGAGATAGTAAATATAAAAATGTTTACAGGGATAAGAAGCCTTAGATTGAGAGCTTCGAAAATAATTTTTATATTGAAGTTCACTCTGGAGTTCTAACAGTGAAATAAAGTAACTGCTAGCGGGTAGAACCGATAAATTTATCTAAGAGGACTATTTATTAGTCAATTAGGGTGGTAACGCGGATATTCCGTCCCTTTGTTGGGGATGGTTTTTTTTGTTTTATAAAAAAATATAAATACATATATTACATAAATATGAAGGGAGTTTTCATTATGAAAGAAAAGTTGGAAATGATAAAAGCTGCAGTTTTAGAAGAATTAAAAGGAGCAGATATTAAAACAGAATTAGAAAATGTTAGAGTTAAATATTTAGGTAAAAAAGGTGAACTTACACAAATATTAAGGGGTATGGGTAATCTATCAAATGAAGAAAGACCAGTCATTGGGAAATTAGCCAATCAAGTACGCGAGGATATTGAGTCAATTATAACTAAAGCCTCAGACAAATTAAAGAAGAGAGAAAATGAATTAAAGTTAAAAAGTGAAGTTATAGATATATCTATGCCAGGAAAAAAACAAATAATAGGGAAAAGACATCCACTTGAGCTAACACTTGAAAAAATTAATGATATCTTCTTATCTATGGGATTTGTAATAGAAGAGGGACCTGAGGTAGAAACAGATTATTATAATTTTGAAGCATTAAATATACCTAAAAACCATCCTGCAAGAGGAGAACAAGATACTTTTTATATAAATGATAGTGTGGTTTTAAGAACTCAAACATCACCAGTACAAATAAGAACTATGGAAAACCAGAAACCACCTATAAAAATGATTTCACCAGGTAAAGTTTACAGGTCAGATGCAGCAGATGCTACTCATTCACCAATTTTTTATCAAATTGAAGGATTAGTAGTAGATAAGGGAATTACATTTGCTGATTTAAAGGGAACCTTAGAATTATTTACGCAAAAGATGTTTGGAGATAAGATGGAAACAAAGTTTAGACCACATCACTTCCCATTTACAGAGCCTTCAGCTGAAATGGATGCTACTTGTTTTGTGTGCAAGGGTAAAGGATGCAAGGTTTGTAGTGGAAGCGGTTGGATAGAACTTTTAGGTTGTGGAATGGTTCATCCAGATGTTTTAAGAAATTGTGGAATTGACCCAGAAGTTTATAGTGGTTTTGCTTTTGGATTTGGGCTTGATAGAATTACAATGCTTAACTACGGAATAGACGATATTCGCGCACTTTATGAAAGTGATATGAAATTTTTAAAACAATTCTAAATTAATAATTATTTGGTATTTATATAGTTACAAGGGGCGGAACAATTAATACTTGTTTTGTACTAACACAGATGATAGGAGGATATATTATGAAAGTTCCAGTTAAATGGCTTAAAGATTATGTTGATATAAATATTTCACCACAGGAGCTCGGTGACAAATTAACTTTGTCTGGTTCAAAAGTTGAGGAAGTTATTATTTCGGGTGCTGAAATTCAAAATGTTGTTACAGGAAAAATAATAGAAATTGTGAGTCATCCAGATGCTGATAAATTAGTTGTATGTCAGGTAGATATAGGACTTAGTGCACCAACACAAATTGTTACAGCAGCTACTAACATGAAAGAAAATGATATTGTACCAGTAGCGCTTCATCAATCAACACTACATGGAGGAGCGAAAATAAAGAAGGGCAAACTTCGTGGTATATTATCGAATGGTATGTTTTGTTCTGAGGAAGAACTTGGAATAGCTGTGGACGAACCAGTTGAGGGGTTAATGATACTACCAAAGGATACACCACTTGGTAAAGATATAAAAGAAGTATTAAATCTTCAAAGTGCGTTAATAGATTTTGAGATAACTTCTAATAGAGCGGATTGTCTTAGTATTATAGGAATAGCTAGAGAGACAGCTGCAACATTAGGCACAGAATATAGAAAGCCAGCTCTTGATTATAAAGCTACTGCAGAGGAGAATGTAGAGAATATATATAAGGTAGATGTTAAGGATGAGTTATGCAAAAGATATATGTTAAAGGGTATAAAAAATGTAAAAATTGAGCCATCACCACAGTGGATGCAAGAAAGACTTATAGAAGCGGAAATTAGACCTGTTAATAATATAGTAGACATTACAAACTTTGTTATGGTTGAGCTTGGTCAACCTATGCATGCATTTGATGCTAGGCAAATTACTACTAATAACATAGTCATCGAAAGAGCTAGGAATGGTGAAAAATTTATTACATTAGATGAAAAAGAAAGAGAGTTAGATGACAGTATATTAACCATAAAAGATGGAGATAGAACTATAGGACTTGCAGGTATAATGGGAGGTCTTAATTCAGAAATTAAAGAAGACACCACAAACGTAATATTTGAAGGCGCAAATTTTGATGGAGTTAATATAAGACTTGCATCGAAAAAATTATTGTTAAGAACTGATGCATCTTCAAAATTTGAAAAAGATTTGGATCCTAATATGGCTGAAATGGCAATTAATAGAGCTTGTCATTTAGTAGAAGAATTAGGTGCGGGTGAAATAATGCAGGGATGCATAGATGTATATCCAAAAATAATTAAATCTCATACTCTAGAAGTGGATATAAATTGGATTAATAATTTCCTTGGAACAAATATATCTAAGTATGATATGAAATCATATCTTGATAGATTAGAACTTACTACTGAAATAATAGGTAATTTTCTAATTGTGCAGGCGCCTTCCCATAGATCTGATATTAATATCAGAGAAGATATTGCAGAAGAAATAGCTAGAATATATGGTTACGATAATATACCATCTACATTACCTAATTGCGAAACTTCAAAAAGTGGGAAAAGTGAGAAGCAAAAGTTAGAAGATAGAGTAGTTCTTTCTTTAACTGCAAGTTCTCTTAATCAATCAATAAGTTATTCTTTCGTAAGTCCTAAAATATTTGATAAGCTTTTAGTACCAGAAGAGAGTGAATTAAGGAAAGTGGTTACTATAAAAAATCCACTAGGTGAAGATTATAGCATAATGAGAACTACAACTATAGCATCTATGATGGACTCTTTATCAAGAAATTATTCAAGAAATAATGAAGAGGTTAGATTGTTTGAAATAGGTAAGGTTTATATACCTGACGCTTGTTTAGATAAGCTTCCAGAGGAAAGAAATATATTAACAATAGGAATGTATGGAAATGTTGATTATTTGGATTTAAAGGGTGTCGTTGAAAATGTATTGGATAATTTGGGAATAAAAAATGCATCATATAAAAGGGAAAGTGAAAATCCTACTTATCATCCAGGAAAAACATCAAATTTGTATGTGAAGAGAGAACTTGTAGGTGTGGTTGGAGAAATTCATCCGAGTGTTTCAGAGAACTATGATGTGTTACCAAGATGTTTTGTCGCAGAATTAAATTTGGATGTATTATATAAAAATACAGATTTAAATAATAAGTATAAATCACTTCCAAAATTTCCTGCTGTTACAAGAGATATTGCTCTTTTAGTTGATGATGAAGTTTTAGTTCAAGACATTGAGGATGTAATTGTAAAGCAAGGTGGTAATATTTTAGAAAGTGTTAAGTTATTTGATGTATATAAGGGTAAGCAGATAGCAGAGGGTAAGAAAAGTATAGCCTATGCTATAGTCTACAGAAGGGCAGATAAGACATTAACTGACGATGAAGTAAATAAGGTACACGAGAAAATATTAAGAACTTTAGAGAATAAAGTTGGTGCAGAGCTTAGAGAATAGCAAATAATTGAAACTCCCTTAAAGTAAGGGAGTTTCAATTATGTAATGCATATTTATTATTAAGTATATCAAGGTATTAATTGTTTGATTTGTATGATTAATTTCAAAAAATTGGTTTTATTAAAAGTTATATTGTGGTACAATGGGATTAACTAATCTGTCTAAGAGGGTGTTTTAGATGAACGTTGTAACAATAAAAATAAATGGCATTGAATATAATTTAAAAGGTGATGAAAGAGAAGAATATTTACATATGGTAGCCAGTTATGTTGATAAAAAGATAAAGAATATAATGGGAAATAATGAAAAACTTAGTACCTCTTCTGCAGCAATTTTAACGGCTTTAAATTTAGGTGATGATATGTTTAAAAGCAATTCACTTTGCAAGGAACTATCAACTAAGGGTGAAGAATTAGATAAACATGATAAGGAATTGACAGGTAAGTTGGAAGATTTAAAAAAACAGTTAAGCCATATGGAAGATTACAATCAGGAATTGCTTAATAAATGTAAAAATATAGAAAAAACTGAATATGTAAAAACCCTAGAGCAGGAAAATATAGATATGCAACATCAATTAGAAGGTATGAAAGAGATCAATAAAATTTCTAGTGAAGAAAATAGAAGCATTAAAACGGAAAATAAAGAAATGAAATTTAAGCTTCAGTCTTATAAGTATAAGATAATTGATTCTCAAAATAAGTTGATAGAATATCAAATTAGTTTGGCTAAACAAAAGAAAATAAACAATCCTCTTTTAGTTACACGTAAAAAATAAATTTTATTTAAGATTATGTTTAAGGTGTCGCCGAAAGGCGACTTTTTTATTGATAAGGACTAAGAATACATAAATAATATATATCTTTGGATAGAGGAAGGCTTTTTTAAAAATTTTCCACTATACCTTAGCTATTTATTTAGTTATAATTAAAGCATGGTGTTATGCCATGAAAAGGATGGTACATATATGAATTTGTTAACAATAGAAGAAGTGAGTAAAAGTTATAGTGAGAGAATACTCATTGATAAAGTATCACTAGGTATAAGTGATGGAGATAAAATGGGATTAATAGGTGTTAATGGTACTGGAAAATCAACTTTTTTAAAAATAATTGCTGGCTATGAAGTCCCAGATGGGGGCAGAATTATAAAGGGCAATAGGGTTAATATAGAGTATTTATCTCAAAATCCTGAGTTTGATTCAGAAGCTACAGTGCTTGAGCAGATTTTCAAGAGTGATACTGATGTTATGAAAGTCATAAGGGAATATGAGGTAGTTTTAGAAAAATTACAAGAGAATCCAGAAAGTGAATCTACTCTAAATACACTCATGAGGCTAAATGATAAAATGGATGCATGTAATGGATGGCAAGTGCAAGATGATGCTAAAATTATTTTAACAAAGCTTGGGATAACTGATTTTAAGCAACGTATAGGTGAACTTTCAGGTGGGCAAAGAAAGAGAGTAGCTTTATGTAGTGCACTTATTACTCCATCAGATCTATTGATCTTAGACGAGCCTACAAATCATATGGATAATAAAATAATTGATTGGTTAGAGAAATTTTTAAACAAAAGAAAAGGTGCTCTACTTATGATTACCCATGATAGGTATTTTTTAGATAGAATAACAAATAAAATTCTTGAACTAGACAAGGGTAATTTATATAGTTACGATGGTAATTATTCTGTATACTTAGAAAAGAAAGTTGAGAGAATGGCTTTAGTGGATACACTAGAGAGAAAAAGGCAGAGTTTGTTTAAAAAGGAACTAGCGTGGATAAGACGTGGAGCAAAAGCTAGAAGCACAAAGCAGAAGGCTAGAATTGACCGTTTTGATGAACTCAAAGATGGAAAAGTAGATACTTCAAGTGACAACTTAGAACTATCTTCGGCATCTACAAGACTTGGTAAAAAAATTATGAATGTTGAACATATATATAAAGCGTTTGGTGAAAAAAAATTAATTGAAGATTTTAGTCATATATTTACAAGGAGAGACAAGGTTGGAATTATAGGGCCTAATGGAATGGGAAAATCTACTCTAATGAATATTTTAAGTGGAGTACTAAAACAAGATGCAGGGCTCGTTGAATGGGGCGAAACAGTAAAAATTGGATTTTTCCATCAAGAAAATGGTGAGATGAATGAAAAACTTCGTGCAATTGAATACATAAGAGAAGGTGCAGAATACATATCTACAGGTAGTGGAGAAAAGATTACAGCTTCGCAAATGCTTGAGAGATTTTTATTTGATAAAAATACGAAACATTCCTTTATTTCTAGCTTATCAGGTGGAGAAAAACGAAGGTTGTATTTATTAAGAATTCTTATGGAAGCTCCAAATGTATTATTTTTAGACGAGCCGACTAATGACTTTGATATTCAAACACTAGCTGTACTTGAAGATTATTTAGACGGATTTAATGGTGTTGTTATAACTGTATCACATGATAGATACTTTTTAGATAGAGTATCTGATAAAATATTCAGTTTTGAGGGCAATGCAAAAATAGTACAATTTGTTGGAAATTATACTGATTATCAAGAATATATAGAAAAAAACCCCGAGGTGCTAGAAGGTAATAATGATGTGAATAAAGAAGAAAAGAAGGAGCTTGATAATAAAGAAGTTGCTATGGATGATAATCAAGACATTAAAAATGATAAGCCTTTGAAGTTTACGTTTAAAGAAAAAAAAGAATTTGATGAAATAGACGGTGCAATTGAGCAGAAGGAATCAGAACTTGTAGATGTTAATAAAAAAATTAATGCTGGTAGTAGTGACTTTGAATATTTAGAAGAACTGGTACAGCAGCAAAAAACTATTAAAGTAGAGACTGAATATTTAATGAAGCGTTGGACATATTTAAATGAATTAGTAGAAAAAATAGAATCTCAGAAAAATAGTTAAATCATCTCTTTCGGAGTTGAATATTAACGACTTCAGAAGGTAAATCTCACACTTATAGAAGGGTGAGATTTACCTTCTGAAATGTCGTTTAAATAATAAAGAAGGTATAACCTGTGGATAAAAGTAGAGACATAAAAATATCTGTGCGTAACTTAGTGGAGTTTGTACTAAGAGCTGGGGATTTGGATATGCGGTTTATGGGAAGCAGCAGGGCTGTAGAGGGTACAAAAGCACATCAAAAGATTCAAAAAGAAAATAGTGAAAAGTATTCTGTCTTATTTAACGAGGAATATTTATCTGAGGTAAGTTTGAAACATATAACAATACATAATGATATTACTATTGTAATTGATGGACGAGCCGATGGTATTCTAATAAAAGATGGAAAAGTCACCATAGATGAAATTAAAACAGTTACTAAAGATATAGAATTTATAAAAGAAGATTACAATAATATCCACTGGGCTCAAGCTAAGTGTTATGCATATATATATGGGATCCAAAATGATCTTACGCTTATTAATGTTCAATTAACATATTATGAAATAAGTAGCGAGAAAACTAAGCGATTTATTAAAGCTTTTTCAATTAATAAACTCAAAGAGTTCTTTGATGAAATTATTTCTAATTATTTTATATGGGCGAACATTACAAATGAGTGGAATATGAAGCGTGACACGACTATAAAAGATTTAAAGTTTCCTTTTGATAGTTATAGGGAGGGACAAAGAGAACTAGCAGTTTCTGTATACAAAACAATAGTAGAAGGCAAAAAAATGTTTGTGCAAGCTCCCACTGGAATAGGTAAAACTATATCTACATTGTTCCCAAGCATTAAGGCCATTGGCGAAGGGTATACCTCAAAAATTTTTTACTTAACTGCAAAAACTATAACAAGACAAGTTGCACAGGATGCATTTGATAAAATGAAAGAGCGAGGTCTTGAGTTTAAGACCATTACAATAACTGCAAAGGATAAAGTATGTTTTAGTAAGGGCAGTGCATGTAATCCAGAACAATGTAAATTTGCAAAAGGACATTTTGATAGGGTTAATGATGCCATTTTTGATATATTGAAGAATGAAAATACGTTTAGTAGAGATATAATTGAGATGTATTCGAATAAACATAATGTATGTCCTTTTGAATTTTCATTAGATTTAACTTTGTGGGCTGATTGTGTTATATGCGATTATAATTATGTATTTGACCCTAGGGTCTACTTAAAAAGATTCTTTACCGATAACAAGGGCGATTATACTATATTGGTTGATGAAGCTCACAACCTAGTAGATAGGGCAAGAGAAATGTTTTCATCCCAAATTAATAAGAAATTACTTTTACAATTGAAAAAAGATATAAAAGGCAAAAATGATCAAATGTATAAGATATTAAGTAAATTAAATTCTTTTATGTTAAATATGAAAAAAATGTGCAATGAAGATGGGTATTATAAACAAGAATCTGAACCCGTAGAAGTATTTAATCTTCTTACAAGGCTTACTAAGATATTAGAAATATGGCTCACTAAAAATGAAAAATCTGAAATATATGATAACTTTTTAGAATTGTATTTTAATTCACTCAGTTTTATAAGAATAGCTGAACTATACGATGATAAATATATAACTTATGTAGAAAGTATAGAAGATGATGTAGTGTTAAAAATATTTTGCTTAGATCCATCTAAGCTTTTAAGAGAAGCATCTAAAAGAGGGCGATCGGTGATATATTTCTCTGCAACACTACTTCCTCTATCATATTTTAAAGAAATTTTAGGTGGGCAAAGCAAGGATTACAATTTAACGCTAAATTCCCCATTTGATAAAAATAAACTTAAAGTTATGATAGCTAAGGATATTTCTACTAGATATAATAGGAGAGAAAACAGTTACCCCAAAATAGTAGAATATATATATTCTGTGATAAAGGCTAAAAAGGGAAATTACATGGTGTTTTTTCCGTCATATAAATATATGGACGTCGTTTTTAATAGGTTTTCAAAGATATATCCAAATGTGAAAGTTAGTATTCAAGGTAATGCAATGACTGAAGAGGCTAGGGAAGAATTCCTTAAGAATTTTAATAGAGATGGTAAGGATAATATTCTAGGGTTTGGAGTTTTAGGTGGTATTTTCTCAGAAGGAATTGATTTAAAAGGTGACGCATTGATTGGTGTTATAATCATTGGGGTAGGGCATCCTATGATTTGCTTTGAACGGGAAATTATTAAAGATTACTTTAATAATAAAAGCAATTGTGGGTATGAATATTCTTATATGTACCCAGGTATGAATAAAGTACTACAGGCAGCAGGAAGAGTGATTAGAACAGAAGAGGACAGAGGAACTGTACTTTTAATAGATGATAGATTTCTTAATCAAAGGTATAGAAGACTATTTCCAAAAGAATGGAACAATTATCAAATAATTAATAACAATATTCATGCAAGTGAAGAAATTTGTGATTTTTGGAAATAATACATTTTGAAATAAAAAAACTTGAGCGAATGCTCAAGTTTTTTTTATACTTAAAGTATATTTATTAATATATTGGGGGGGGATAAAGAAAGGAAACATAATTTATTTATAACAGCTACAAATACATCTACATAAAATATTTACATCCATGAATACGATAATAGTTTACTAATAGGACATAAATAGTTTCCTTTTATTATGGGGGTACTTAAATCTTGCAATTAATGTCGAAATAAGATTTATCTTTTGTGTGTATATTATCAATGTGTTTCGACTTATTTCTTGATTTAAGAATACCATGGATTACACAAATAGTCAATAGAATTATTAAAAGTTTAATCTAAACAAATTTAAAACTATAAACGACAAAAATATTCGACAAAATATAAGGGATATAGAATTGAGATAGGAATATTAAATTGAAAAAAACAATTAATTGTCATCAAGTATCTTTTACAGAAAATTAATAATGATTAAAGCTTTATAGTGATAAACTATATGAGAGTGGCAATTTAGAATCGGTATCTATTTAAAAGTATAATAAGGAGGAATAGTATAAATGTTTGTTAAATCTTCTAAAGAACTTTATGGTTGGGATAGATTTTCAAAAGTAACCTTAGTGCTAGGAATATTTTTGCTTGTAACTAGGTCTTGGATTTTAGCGGCGACACTTATTATCTATTCAATTTGGAGAAGTAGGTCAACTAACATGTCTGGAAGAAATAATGAAAAATTTGTCTATGAAAATATACAAAGAAATTTTCATTATAAAATTAAAAATTTTAGACAAAGTTTTAAACAAAATATAAAAAAATTTAAGATTAAAATTAAAAAATATAAGCCATTAGAGCAATTTAAAGAAAAAAGAAATTATATGATAACTTATTGTCCCAAATGTAGACAGAAATTAAGGGTGCCAAAACGCAAGGGTAAAATTATTGTGACTTGTTCAAAATGTAGTAGCGAGTTTAGGTTAAGAACATAAAAAAGATATCCTTTAGAAGGATATCTTTTTTATGTTCTTGTTTAGTAGGCTTATACTTAATTTAAAAAAAATATCCTAAATTATTTACCTGAACCTAATTCAGCAAGACAATCTTTACAAATGTTTTTGCCTTTATAGTTTACAACGTCTCTTGCATTTTGACAGAAAATACAAGCTGGTTCATATTTTTTAAGAATGATTTGATCACCATCTACATAGATTTCTAAAGCGTCCTTGATATCTATATCTAAAGTTCTTCTTAATTCTATAGGAATAACAATTCTTCCAAGTTCATCCACTTTTCTTACAATACCTGTTGATTTCATTTAATTTCCTCCTCGAACATCTTTCGACTTATTTATAATTAAATTGTAGCAAATAATACATAAAACGTCAATAGGTTTATGAAAATATTTAAAAAAAATAATAAAAATTAGCAATCATTTACGTATTATGCAAAAAAAATATAATGCTATGTCATTTTAAACATTATTATACTATCTTATACAACATACAAAATAGTTTAATTATTACAATATTCATAATAGTTTGCAATTAGTGTAAGAATTTATGGACATAAAAAAGACTATCTCAAAGTAATTTTTAATCACTTTGAGATAGTCTTTTTAAATATAATTATCTAAAATTAGTAAATTGTAATGCAATATCAAAATCTTTTGATTTTATTAAAGCCATTACTTCTTGTAGAGTGTCAAGATCTTTACTGCTAACTCTTAGCTGGTTATCCATAATTTGAGCTTGAACTTTAAGTTTACTAGATTTAATTTCCGCAATTATCTTTTTAGCTTTTTCTGTGGAAATTCCTTTTATAATTTTAGCTGTTTGTCTTGCAGAACCTAAAGTAGCAACATCCTGCTTACCAAGATCTAATGCCTTTCCAGATATTCCTCTTTTAATTAATTTTGCTACAAGAACTTCTATAACAGATTTTAATTTAAAATCATCATCAGATGTTATTTTAATATCTTCTTTACCTAACTTGATTTCAGTAATAGTGTTTTTAAAATCATATCTTTGTTTAATTTCCTTTAATGCTTGGTTTATCGCATTATCTACTTCTTGCATATCTACATCGGATACTACGTCAAATGAATGTGCAGTTGCCATAATTAAAAACCTCCTATAAATTTATGTAACTTAATTCGAATCTCTTAATTAATAGTAGGTTAATAGTTTGTAAATGTCCAGTAGTTAATGAGTAAAGATTAAATTTTTAATATTAGGGCTATGTAACTAAGGTAAATATATAAATCAACGATATATTTAATAAATAGAAAATAATGTTTTTATAAATAGTTATAAGGAGAAAAATCAATGGAAGTAAATAAAATAAAGAAGTCCAATAAATTAGAGAATATTGAAGATGAAAGGGAAGTGAAGCCCAAAGTGCTTTATATTAACCAACATTTCATCTTTAATACATTAAATAGTATAGTATCACTTTGTAGGCAAAATTCTGAGGAAGCTAGGAATGTTGTTCTAGAACTTAGTAATTATTTGAGATTTAATTTTAATGTAACAGATAAAACTATACTATTACAAGAAGAAATAGAATACATAAAATCATATTTATATATTCAAAAGGTAAGGTTTGGGGACAGACTGAATTGTGAATATTACATAGAAGAAGATATAAATTTTTTAATACCTAAAAATTCATTATACAATTTAATAGATAACTCAATTAAGCATGGAATTTTAAAGAAAATTCATGGTGGTACTATAACTTTTATAATTACAAGAAAAATGGATAAAATAGTAATAAGGATTAAAGATGATGGTGTTGGAATGGAACAGTCTCAAATAAAACAAATATTAGATGGTGAAAATTATGGATCTACTTCAAACTTAAATTCATTATATAAAGATTTATATAATGCCAAGTTGGAAGTAATTAGTACATTGCTAATTGGAACATATATAACCTTGTATATACCTATAGAACATATAAAATTTGTTTGATTTCTTATTATATATATTGACTAAAAGGATTAATTATAGCATTAAATTGACAATATTTTCAGCGTGAAGTAAAATTGTAACAATGCATTATTGCAAGTATGATGAAATATTAGTATGGGTGGGGGTTTTTATGTTAAGAGTAGTTTTAGTAGATGATGAACAATTATCTTTAGACGAATTAAGTTTTATTTTAAATAAAAAGAGTGAAATAGAGATTATAGGTAAGTTTTTAAGCCCATTAAAAGCTTTAGAATTTATAAAGAAATCTAAACCGGAAATTGTTTTTTTAGATATAGAAATGCCAGAAATTGATGGTATTACTTTGGCTAAGGAGATATATAAGTTGGATTTTTCAGTAAATATTGTATTTGCAACAGTATTTGATAAATATGCTATAAGAGCTTTTGAAATTAATGTTATTGATTATGTTTTGAAACCATTCTCAGAGAAAAGGCTCGCTCTCACCATGGATAAGATAGAGGAAAGACATAATTGTAGTAAAAATATACTTTTAGAACAAAGAGTACTTTTAGAAAAAATATCAAATGTAGGTATGGTAAAGTTAGCACTTTGGAAGGATGAATGTATTTTTCTTGTGCATCCAAGGGACATATTATATTGCACAGTGATTAATAAAGAGGTGTTTGCCTTTACTAGAAAGGCTGCATATACAACAAATTATACGTTAAATCAATTAGGAAATAAGTTGATTAATCAAAACTTTTTTAGAAGTCATAAAAGTTATTTAGTAAATTTAGATAGCATTTATAAAATAGTACCATGGTTCAATAGTACTTTTGTTCTTCAAATAGAAGACTGGGAAGAGGAAGTTCCTGTAAGTAGACACTATGTTAAAGAGTTTAGAAGAATACTCAATATGTAATTATTGTTTTTATTTATGATAAGAAATGAGAGGTATAAATGAAGAAAATATTAATAGTAGATGATGAAGTTAATAATAGATTATTACTAGAGGAGATACTTGAGGATTTTAAAGAGAAAGATGTAGAGATACTTTTAGCCGAAGATGGAAAGCAAGCTTTGGATATAATTAAAAGTGAGAGGCCTAGCTTGGTTTTTTTAGATATTATGATGCCTACAATAAATGGATATGAGGTATGTAATATAGTGAAAAAGGAACTAAGGTTGCAAGGTATATATATAGTGCTTTTAACAGCTAAAGGGCGAGAAGATGATAAATATAGAGGAAGACAAGTAATGTGCGATAATTACATTACTAAGCCTTTTCACTTTAATGAAGTTTTAGCTATAGCCGAAAATGTATTGGAGATAAAAATTATATAGATTTACTCTTATGTTTTTAAAATAAAGGAGTAAGTCTATTTTTATATTTATATATATGTTAAATCCAAAGTTCATAATCAGAAGGGTACAAAGTCTTTAAAATAATGTTATACTGTTGTAAGCAATTATTACGTATGAGAGGAAGAAATATATGTTGCGTGAAGCACAAGAAAAATTAAAAAAGTATTATGGATATGATAATTTCAGAAAAGGACAAGAAGATGTAATAGAGAGCATATTAAATGGGAAAGATACCTTTGCTGTAATGCCTACAGGCGCAGGAAAGTCAGTGTGTTATCAAATACCTGCTTTAATGCTAGAAGGGGTAACACTTGTTATATCACCACTTATATCCCTTATGAAGGATCAAGTGGACACATTAAATAGTATAGGGATAGCTGCAACATATATAAATAGCTCATTAAGTATTAATGAAGTCAATGAAAGAATTGATAAGGTGGCAAGCGGAGAGTTTAAGCTCCTTTATGTTGCACCAGAAAGATTAGAGTCAGACTTTTTCTGCAATATGTTAAATAGATTAAAAATATCGCTTTTAGCAGTGGATGAAGCTCATTGTGTATCACAATGGGGACATGATTTTAGGCCTAGTTATGCAGCAATTTCTAGTTTGATTGATAAATTATCAGAGAGACCAATTATAGCAGCATTTACGGCCACGGCAACGCAGGACGTAAGAATAGATGTTATAAGGCTATTAAAATTAAGAGAGCCTGATGTTTATGTAACTGGTTTTAATAGAGAAAATTTAAGCTTTACTGTTATCCGTGGTGAAAATAAAAGAGATTTTGTACTGAAATACATTGAGGACAATAAAGACAAAGTGGGGATAATTTACACAGCGACAAGGAAGGAAACAAATAATCTTTATGAATTGTTACATAAAAAAGGATATAGTGTAGGAAAATACCATGCAGGCCTTAATGACGAAGAGCGAAAGCAAAATCAGGAAAAGTTTTTGTATGATGATATCAACATAATTATAGCTACTAATGCTTTTGGTATGGGAATAGATAAATCAAACGTTAGATATGTAATCCATTATAATTTAACAAAAAGCATGGAGGCATATTACCAAGAAGCAGGACGTGGAGGGCGAGATGGTGAACCAAGTGAATGTATATTGTTATTTTCAGCGGCGGACGTCCTACTTCAAAAGTTTTTTATAGAGCAAAGCACAGTAGCGCCTCAAAGAAAGGTAAATGAATATAAAAAACTTCAAGCTATGGTGGATTATTCACATACGACAAGATGTTTACGAAAGTTTATTTTAGAGTATTTTGGGGAAGAAAATGTTCAAGATAAATGCGATAATTGTAGTACTTGCAATGATGAGAGTGAACTTGTAGATATAACTATAGAGGCACAAAAAATATTCTCTTGTATTCTTCGTATGAAGGAGAGGTACGGTACTTCATTAATTGCAGACGTTCTGCGTGGATCTAAAAACAAAAAGGTCTTGGAACTTGGATTTGATAAATTATCAACTTATGGGATAATAAAGCAATATACGGTTAAAGAGATAAGAGACCTTATAAATGTGCTTACAGCAGAAGAATATTTGTCACTTGCAGATGGACAGTTCCCAGTGGTTCATTTAAAAGAAAGAGCAGTACTCGTACTTAAAAACAAGGAAAAAGTATATCAAAAGGTTGATAAAAAGAAAGCAAAAGTAATTAAGGACACTGGCTTATTTGAGATATTGCGTACCTTGCGTAAGGAAATTTCTGAGCGTGAAAAAGTTCCGCCATATATTGTATTTGCAGACAGTGCATTAAGAGAGATGAGTGAATATTTCCCAGTAAATGAAAAAGAAATGCTAAACATAAAAGGTGTAGGGGAATCTAAGCTTAATAAGTATGGAGAAGAATTTATTCAAGTTATTAAAAAATATATGCAGGAAAACAATATAGAAATTAATGCAGAAATACTATATAATGAAGAGGATGGCGGTAAAACGGAGAGTGCGATTGAGCGAGACCCTAAAAATGAAGACAAGGTGCCAAGTTATATTATTACATATAACATGTATAAGGATGGCAAAAGCATAGAGGAGATAATCAGCGAGAGGAAACTTAAAAGCCTGACGGTTCAAGAACATATATTTAAATGTGTGGCTGAGGGTCTTGATGTTAATTTAGATGATTTTATTCCCCAAAATCAGGAAGCACTTATTCTTGAGGTTATAGAGAAAATCGGAGCAACAAAGCTCAGACCTATTAAAGAAGAATTACCAGAAGAAATAGATTATTTAGCTATAAAAGCAACAATATTTAAATACGCTAACAATAAGATTTCTTAGAAAAAAGGAGGAAATATGGAAAAATTATTTAATGAACTAGGATTAGAACAAAATCTTATAGAAGGTCTTATAAAACAAGGCATTGAAAGTCCTACAGAAATTCAAGTAAAGGCTATACCAATGGGGCTTGCTGGCGCGGACATCATAGGAGAGTCAGAAACAGGTACTGGTAAAACTTTAGCTTACTTATTACCTATATTTCAAAAAATAGATGTAACATCAAAGGATATTCAAGCAATTATACTTGCGCCAACTCATGAGCTTGCAATGCAAATATATAAGCAGGTGGAATTGTTATCAGTTAACTCAAGGAGTGAAGTTAGATCAACTAGTATAATAGGTAATGTTAATATTAAAAGGCAACTCGAGTCTCTTAAGCAAAAACCTCATATATTAGTAGGCTCTGCTGGAAGAATTTTAGAACTTATAACAATGAAGAAATTAAAATCACACTTCGTTAAAACTATAGTAATAGATGAAGGTGACAGAATGATAGATGAGGATAACATAGATGGAGTAAAGGCGATAATAAAAACTACACTTCGTGATAGACAGATTATGTTATTTTCTGCTACGATTTCACTAAAAGTAGTTGAAATTGCAAAAACTTTAATGAAGGAACCTAAGGTTATTAAAGTAGGAGATAAAAGTGTTGTAAACCCAAATATAGAGCACATATATTTTGTAGTAGAAAGAAGAGATAAAATTGAGCTTCTACGGAAACTTATAAGTGCAACTAAACCTTCGAAGGCAATAATATTTATAAACAAAAGTGATGAAGTAGAAATTACAACTTCAAAACTTAGATATCATAATCTAAAAGTAGAGGGAATTCATGGATCGTCTGAAAAAGAAAATAGAAAGAAAGCACTTGAGGATTTTAATGAAGGCAAAATCCAATTGTTAGTGGCTTCTGATTTAGCAGCTAGGGGTCTTGACATAGTAGGCGTATCCCATATATTTAATCTTGATATACCGGAAAACTCGAAAGATTATTTGCACAGGGTAGGTAGAACGGGAAGAATGGGAGAGCGTGGCCTTGCACTATCAATAGCAGTAGAGAGAGAACTTGATCTTATTAAAAACTATGAAAGAGATTTTAATATAGAAATCACTCAAAAAGAAATCCACAGGGGGGAGATTACTGAACCCCAAATTATAACTAAAGATAGGAATGCAGGACATAATAATAGAACTGATAATAAATAGCAATAGCCTAGTTTCCTTGCATGTGTTATAATAACTTAGTGGTTTAGGATATAATAAAATTAAAATTTTTTGTGGAAAGACTACATATGCTATGTGTAGAATTTTCAGTTAATATGGAGGTATATATAAATATATGATTAGTACAAATAATATAAGTTTAAGATATGGTGCACGTAAATTATTTGATAATGTTAATATAAAATTTAATCCTGGTAATTGTTATGGATTAATTGGCGCTAATGGTTCTGGTAAATCAACATTTCTTAAGATATTATCAGGCGAAATTGAAGCAAATACAGGTGAAGTTTTCATAACACCAGGAGAAAGACTTGCAGTTTTGAAACAAGATCATTTTGAATTTGATGAAAATGAAGTTCTTAATACAGTAATGATGGGACATGTAAGATTGTTTGAAATAATGAAAGAGAAAGATGAATTATATGCTAAATCAGATTTTACGGATGAAGATGGAATTAGAGCTTCAGTACTAGAAGGTGAATTTGCAGAACTTAATGGATGGGAAGCAGAATCAGAAGCTTCAACACTACTCATGGGACTTGGAATAAATGAAGAGCTTCAAAACAAAAAAATGAAGGAATTAACAGGATCAGAAAAAGTTAAGGTTCTTCTTGCCCAAACACTATTTGGAAAACCTGATATTCTATTATTAGATGAGCCTACAAATAACTTGGATATAAAATCTAAAAATTGGCTTGAAAGTTTCTTGCTAAATTTCGAGAGTACTGTAATAGTTGTTTCTCATGATAGACATTTTTTAAATAAAATATGTACTCATGTTGCAGATATAGATTTTAGCAAAATTCAATTATTTGTTGGAAATTATGATTTTTGGTATGAGTCTAGTCAGTTAGCACTTCAAATGGCTAAGGATCAAAATAAGAAAAAAGAAGAAAAAATAGCAGAACTTCAGAACTTTATTGCAAGATTTAGTTCTAATGCGTCTAAAGCAAAGCAAGCTACTTCTCGTAAAAAGCAATTAGATAAATTGACTTTAGATGATATAAAACCTTCTTCTCGTAAATATCCGTTTGTTGGTTTTAAACCAGAAAGAGAAGCTGGAAATGATTTATTAACAGTTGAGAATTTAAGTAAAACTGTGGATGGAGAAGTTCTTCTTGATAATGTATCTTTTATAGTTAGTAAGGGAGATAAGATAGCATTTACAGGAGCTGACGAAATAGCTAAAACTACATTATTTAAGATATTAATGGGAGAGATGGAGCCAGATAGTGGTGAAGTTAAATGGGGAATTACTACAACTCAAGCTTATTTACCAAAAGATAACACTGAATATTTTAATGGAGTAGATTGTACATTAGTTGATTGGCTTCGTCAGTATTCTGAGGATAAGGCTGAAAGCTTTATTAGAGGTTTCCTAGGTAGAATGCTTTTCTCAGGAGAAGAAGCTCTTAAAAAAGCTAGTGTATTGTCTGGTGGAGAAAAGGTTAGATGTATGTTATCTAAAATGATGCTTAGCAATGCTAATGTATTAATCCTTGATGAGCCTACTAATCATTTAGACTTAGAATCTATAACTGCTTTAAACAATGGATTAACTAGCTATACTGGAACAATGCTATTAACGTCTCATGACTCACAGCTAATTGCAACAGTTGCAAATAGAATAATAGAAATTACTCCTAAGGGATTAATGGATAAAATAATGACTTATGATGAATTCGTAGAAAATGATGAAGTTCAAAAAGAACTAGAACTTATGTATAAATAAATAAATAAATAAATAAAGGCACTTCTAATAATATTATTAGAAGTGCCTTTTTAAACTAACTAAAATAATCCGCCAAAGCCGCCACCGCAGCCTCGACCACCACGTCCGCCGATACCGCCACAACCTAATAGTAAAAGAAGTATCCAAATGCCACTGCCAGCTCCGCAATTACCGAAGCCACCACCGCATCCATTTCCACAGGTATTTTCACAGTTGCAAACAGGTTTACAGCAACTAACAGGTTTGCAGCAACAATTATTGTTATGTCTATGACTCATATAAATAACCTCCTTATTTAGTAAGTAAAAGTTTAAGAGTCTACTAAAGTAAATTAATTGGGTACTCTAATAAGAATCTTATACTTTAACTTAAGTATTAGGCTAGCTTAGCATTAGACCATCACATAGAGGCAATGTAATTCTTAATGCATAATTGTGAAATTAATTAAGTTATAGGTGTACTTTAATATATTCCACATTCTATCAAGTGTGAATGTAAATCTTAAGTAAACTAACATAAAAAATTTATAGTGCAAAGTAGTGAATTACAGAGAGTTATATCATAATATTTATAATATTCTCCTAAAAAAAGGGTTTTAAAGAAAAATATCGAATATAGTAGGTAACATATAAAATTTTTTATAAATGGGGGTAAATAATATGGAAAAAGATAATACTTTAGTTTCTGATAAAGAAGCTATTAATGCGGGAACGGAAGAGGCGATAACAATAGTGTCTGATGCCACAAAAGAAAATGTTGAAAAGACTATTAGTGTGGTAAAAGATATCGCAAAAAATGTTAAATCACAAGCCACAAAGGCAACTACTTCTGTAAAAAAGACAGCAGCCAAAAGAACAATAGCCAAGAAGATTGATGTTGGTTTCTATGTCCAATATCAAGGTAAAGAGATTTCAAAAAGAACAATACTAGAAGAAGTATATAAAGAATGGACAAAATCTCATAAGATTACAGAACTTAAGACTTTAGATGTATATATAAAGGTTGAAGAGGAGATAGCTTACTGCTTGGTAAATGGAGAGATTAAAATAAATATTAAATTATCTTAATATAAGTTCATTAAAAGTAGAGAAGGCTTAGCAGAGCCTTTTTTGTTTGAAATGCTGGGGTCATTTAAATATATGAAAAAGCATGTACATTATTTGAATTTTATGATAAATTGAAAGCAGGATAACACAATATATTAGGAGGGATTTTAATGTTAAAGGAAAGACTTAACAAAGTTTTGAAAATTATGGCAAAAGAAAAAATACCTCAAATGATAGTTTCTGATCCTGCAGCTATATTCTATCTTACAGGGAAATGGATTTTATCTGGAGAGAGAATGCTTGTGCTCTATATTAATTTAGATGGACAAAATAAATTGTTTATTAATGAGTTATTCCCTATAAATGAAGATTTAGGGGTAGAAAAAATATGGTTCAATGATACTCAGAGTCCAGTAGAAATTCTTGCAAAAAATATTGATAAAGATGCGCCAATGGGTATAGATAAAAATTGGCCAGCTCATTTCTTAATAAAACTAATGAAGCTCAAAGGCGGTAGTACATTTGTTAATGGATCTGAGATTTTAGATAGGGTAAGAATGTGTAAGGATGAGAATGAAAAAGATTTAATGAGAGCAGCGTCAAAACTAAATGATACTGCTGTTGATAAAATGATAAAACTTATTCCTAAAAAATATTCTGAAAAAAAGATGGGAAAGTTACTTTCAGATATATGGGATGATATGGGCACTCAGGGACATTCGTTTGATCCAATTATAGGTTATGGTGCAAATGCTGCTGACCCTCATCATGAAATGGATGAGTCAAAAGTTAAAGAAGGTGACAGTATAGTTATTGACATCGGATGCAAAAAAGATTCATATTGCTCAGATATGACTAGGACTGTTTTTTATAAAACAGTATCAGACCACAGTAGAGAAGTTTACAATATTGTTAAGGAAGCAAATAAAAGAGGAATTGAGAAAGTTAAAGAGGGAGTTAGATTTTGTGATATCGATGCTGCAGCTAGAGACTATATTACAGAAAAAGGTTATGGAAAATATTTTACTCATAGGTTAGGACATTCAATAGGAATAGAAGTACATGACTTTGGAGATGTTTCTGCTGCGAACACTGATAAAGTTCAGGTCGGACAAATTTTCTCTATTGAACCAGGTATTTACCTTCCAGGTGACGTAGGAGTTCGTATTGAAGATTTAGTAATAGTTACCAAGGATGGTTGTGAGGTATTAAACCATTATACAAAAGACTTAATTATTGTAGAATAGGGCAAAATATATTTATAATTTTTTATTGGAGGAATAAGTATGTTAAATATAGGTTGTCATTTATCAGTATCTAAAGGTTATAAGGCTATGGGGGAAGATGCTCTTAGCATAGGAGCAAATACATTCCAGTTTTTCACTAGAAATCCCAGAGGTAGTAAAGCAAAAGAAATTGATCCAAGTGATGTAGCAGCGCTTCTCGAAATACTAAAAGAAAACAAATTTGCTACAATTCTAGCACATGCTCCATACACATTAAATGCATGCTCTGCTGATGCGAAAACAAGAGATTTTGCGGTAATGATTATGGAAGATGATTTAAAAAGAATGGAATTTTTCCCAAACAGCTTTTATAATTTCCATCCGGGGAGTCATGTAAAACAAGGTACGCAGATTGGAATAGAGTATATTATAAATATGCTAAATTCTATACTAAAGCCAGAACAAACAACTACTGTACTTCTTGAAACAATGGCTGGTAAAGGAACGGAAATAGGTAGGACTTTTGAGGAATTAAAACAAATACTTGATGGAGTTACATTACATGGGAAAATGGGAGTATGTTTTGATACATGCCATGTATATGATGCTGGTTATGACATAGTTAATAATCTAGATGGGGTCATAAATGAATTTGACAAAATTATAGGTCTTGATAAATTATATGCAATTCATTTAAATGATAGCAAAAATCCATTTGAAAGTCATAAAGATCGTCATGAAACAATAGGCGAAGGATCTATCGGAATAGAGGCGATTACTAGAATTATTAATCATCCAAAGTTGCGCCACTTACCATTTTATTTAGAAACTCCTAATGAATTAGAAGGCCATGCAAAAGAAATTAAGATGTTAAGAGAAGTTTACATAGACTAATAATGTAGAAAATTTAAAATAAAATACACTTATTTACTTAAGAAAATGTTAAGTAAATAAGTGTATTTTTTATAAGTGTATCTTTAACTTATCCCAAATTTCTGAGAAATTTTCAAATTCTATAAAATCTTTATTTTTTTCTTTTAAAAGATTTACTAATTTCCCTTTAGCAAAAACAACATCTGCTTCTAATGCAGGTTTAAGATCGGGAGTACTATCTCCAGCATAAAATACTTTTTTGTAATTAACTTTTAACTTTTTTAATACAATTAATTTATCAATGCCATATAAGTCTGAGTAAAATTCATCATGTTCATCTAAATCAAAGTGAATTCCATTGTCTTTGAAAACACTTTTATTTGCATAAACATCTACTCCTTCTATATGGTTTTTTTCAAGTACCTTATCTATGTAATAATTTGTTCCTGCACTTATAATAATAAAATCTCCACCAGCATCTTTAACCTTATCAATAAAAGCAATAGCTGTAGGATCAAAGGCAATATTTAAAATATCTTCGAGAAGCTCTTCTTCGTTTCTATTAACGTTATTAAAAACATAGTTCAAATATTCTCTATCCTTCATTTCTCCATTTTTCCAAGATTTAAATATGGGTGAAAGTTCTTCTTTATAGTATGTATCAGATAATATTTTATAAAAATCTTTTTTAGTAAGGGTTCCATCAAAATCGGATATAAATGCAAAATCTTTCATTTTATTAATCTCCTCGTAAGTTTATTGTAGAGTTAGTTTGCTTGATTTCAATAGTAGTATAACAGAAAAATAAAGATATGTAATGTTTTTTGGTTTTCAAAATCCAATATATTACATTAAATTTGTATTATTATCAATTTTAAATAGGCTACTAAGAAAAACGGTCAATAATCGACTTAGAACTACGAGGCTCGCATACAGTTTGTCTTAATGAACTTTAATGAATACAAGAACATTTTAAGCGAGCTATTATTTGGCTTTAGTAAAAAGATAATTGGGATTATAATCTCTATAGACTTAAGAAACAGGCTTTGAAGGGCGATTGGTATAGGCGAGCAAATGGGTTAGGCATTTTTTAGAAAATAGTAAGTAATTAAGATATTACGTAGCAGACGTCCTAATTAGCTTAAATGAGGTTTCAGAAGTAGCGAATAATACAGCTTCGCAGGTGATAATTTATGAGGAGAGATAGAAATGAAAGATATGTTAAAAAAATCAGTGTTTTAACTGTGCTGCTCTTTGTTTTATGTGGTTTAATATATCCTCTAGCTATGACTGGAATAAGCCAAGTGTTATTTAACAAAAAGGCTAATTTAGATATAGCAAATATATTAAAAAGCAAAGGCACACTTTAAAAAGGAAAAAATCTATTATATAATGTAATTATTTCAGTACAATCTTAGATTTATGTGAACAATAAAATTAATGAGGTAGGTGAATAATATGAAAAAGGTTTTGGTAATAGATGATACAAAAAATATAAGAATGTTATTAACCACATGTCTTGAACTAAAAGGTTATAAAGTTCTTACTGCGGATTCTGGTAAATCAGCTATAGATATATTAAAAGAAGAAAAGCAAAGTATTGATATAATATTTTTAGATATAAGAATGCCGGAAATGAGCGGAACAGAGGTTTTAAAGATAATTCGCGATATGGGTTTTAATTGTCCCGTTATTATTATGACCGCATTTGCTACGGTAAAAAATGCTGTTGATTGCACAAAACTTGGAGCCGCAGCTTACCTTCAGAAACCATTTTCGCCAGATAGAGTTACTTCTGTTTTAGAAGAAATCTTTACTTCAAATGAAAACCTTGATAAAAGTTTTGTTGAAAGTTCAAAAGATTTAGAAGAAGAAGAGGTATTAATAGTAAAATCAAAGAAGTTGCTTGAAGAGGGAGAATTTGAAGAAGCACATAATACTTTAAAAATAGTACTCGGAATAAACCCTTATAATAAAGAAATTTATAATTTAATAAGTGAGGTAAATAAGAACTTAAATAAATTTGATGAAGCAGAATTATTTAATAATATTTATGAACTATTTAATGATTCACATATTTAAACATAATATAATGATTATATAGAAATTATATTGATAATGAAAATATGTTTAGGATGTGATAGTAGGTGGAGGCTTATGAAAAAGAAAGCTAACCGCATTAAGAGAACTTACTTTAAGAGAAGTTGCAAATGAAGTGGATGAAAAACTTGTAATAATATAACCCAGATAATTATAGGCCCATCTGCTAGAACTAGATTTCATGAGATTTTAAGGGGTTCAATTGTTAGAACGATAATGAGAGATACCAAATATATTGATGTGCTTGTGGTTGCAGATCCCGTTCACTAGAATACAATTAAAAGGTATATTGAATTTTACGAGGGGGTGTGTTTTATTAAAACATTAAAAAGCAAAATTGTAATTATTAATGTGTTTTTAGTTTTAGTTATAGTAATGATTGGACTGCTCTCAAGCTTTAACATATACAGAGTAGGTGGAAAGATAGATGGATTAATAACAAACAATTACAAGAGTATTGATGCTTCAACTAAAATGACTGAGGTTATTGAAACTCAGGATAAGACAATTCTTAGATATATTGCTTTTGAAAATAAAAGTACAATAGATATTATTTATAATAACAATGAAGAATTTTATAAGTGGCTTAATGTTGCAAAAACTAATATAACTGAAGTTGGTGAAGCTAATAATACTAATAAAATAAGTGAGGACTATCTTCTGTTTGTTAAATCTTTCTCAAAATTTCACGAATATAAAACTTCTCACACAAGCCAGGAAAATATAAAATTCTACAATTCTAAAATTTATCCTTCTGTAGTTAAGGTTAAAGCCGATTTAGGAATTTTAGCAAAACTGAATGAGAAAGCTATGTTTAAAGGGAGGGATAATGCAAAAAGTAATGCATTAAATGCAATGCATTTTATATTATTAATTTCCTCCATAGCTGCAATTATAGGATTAATAATATCGCTTATATTTACAAATAAGTCTTTAAAACCTATATATCTACTTACTGAGACTATAAAATCAGTTAAACAAGGAGAAATTAATAAACAAGCACCTGTGATAAATGAGGATGAAATTGGAATGCTTGCAATGGAATTTAATAATATGACAAATAGGCTTTACGAATTTGAGCAGAGTACTACCGGGAAGTTACTTTCAGAGAGAAATAAATCTATTGCAATTGTAAAAAGTATAACAGATCCATTAATAGTACTTGATGCTAGTTATAAAATTCAATTATTAAATGAGTCTTGTGAAAACATTTTCGGAGTATTAGAACAAAATGTGATTAATAGTCATTTTTTAGAGACCATTAGAAATATGGAATTATATGATTATATTTTTTGTGTGGTAGACAATAAGGTTCCGATTACTGAAAAGATAATAAGCCTTAAGGTAAATGATAGAACTTGTTTTTTTAATATTATAGTAACTGTAGTTTATGATAAAGAAAATAAAATTAATGCTATAGTGGTACTTTTAAAAAATATAACAGAATATAAGGAGCTTGAAAAAGTGCGTACAGATTTTATAGCTACAATTTCTCATGAATTTAAAACTCCACTTACATCTATTATGATGGGTGTAGGCTTAATACTTGAGAAAAATGTAGGAGTCATAAATCAAAAACAGGAAGAGCTTTTAGATACTATAAAAGAAGAGACTGAAAAGCTTACAGATCTAGTTAGTGATCTTCTAAGACTTTCAAAGATACAGTCGGATCAGGCAGTATATAATATAAAAGCATATTCGATAGCTGAGATTGCAAGTGACTGTGTTAAAAATTATGAGGTCCAGGCAAAAAACATAGGAATTACTTTATATAATAGTGTAGAAGTTGATTTACCTAATGTAATTGTAGATAAAGAGAAAATAACTTGGGTATTAAATAATCTAGTTTCTAATGCTATTAAATATACTCATTCTGGTGGAAAAATAACTATAGGTGCATTTATAGATGGAGAAAAAATGAAAGTTTTTGTTAAAGACAACGGTAAAGGAATTCCTAGAGAATATCATGAGAAAATATTTGAAAAGTTTGTTAAGATAAGTGCCTATGATACAGAATTTTTGAGTTCGGGGATTGGGCTTTCTATAGCAAAGGGTATTGTAGAAGCACATGATGGAACAATTTATTGTGAAAGTGAAGTTGACAAAGGGAGTAATTTTATATTTACGTTACCTATGGAGAAATAAAATTTTCAAATAGGAAGTGAAATAATTACATTCTAAATATTAATAAACTAACAAATTATTTTATAATAAACAATGAGTTATATTTGAGTTTGTTAAATAGTATTATGTAAATATAAAATATAAAGAAAAATAGGGAGAAATTTGCTGCACGTATAGACTAATATGTAATATTAGCTAAAAAAATGTAGAAAATCATAATAATATCGAATTAGCTGTAGATATTTTAGCTAAAGAATGGTATTATTTCTATAATAGGTAAAATAAATAAATGATTGAAAATTTTTCAAAATGAAAATAACATTTTAAAAATAACAGATGGAGCGGTTAGTAAAAAGGGGAATGGGTACTTAAATGAACAATTTAGTTGTAAATGATCTAATTAAAGAAAATAGATACAATTCTAATATAAGTTATATATTGGAACAAGAATACCTTTTTTTCGAAACTGGATATAAGGTGTTACAGAATCAAGAGAAAAATGGATTTATAAAATGTGTTAAAGTTTCACATAATGGAAAAACAAAGTTAGTTTATGATATTTCGAAATATAAAAGCCTTAAGTCATTATTACACCAGCTTACACCGGAAAATTTTTTATCAATAGTATCTAGAGTGCTCAATATTGTATCAGAAGTTAAACATAATGGGTTTATGCAGTGTGAGAACGTTGAGGTGAATTTAGATAAAATTTTTATTGATAGCAATAATTTGAATGTTTTTTTTATATACCTTCCAGTTAACACACATACGAGCTTAAGTAGCATTGGAATATTTGAGAGAGAACTTAAGAAAAATTTAGCAGAAGCAATTTCTGAAAATAATAATCTAAATAAAGAAATGGTATATGGACTTTATAATGATCTTCAAAATGAGAATTATCGATTAGATGAAATTAAAGAAAATATGAAGAAAAATATTATTATAAGAGATCCAATGAAGAATGAATTTGGTAATCAAAGTGGAGAGGCACCATCAGAAGGTAGTAAGAAGCTACCTATAAATTCATTGCATACAGGACAAGGAAGTGAATCACTAGCACCTGGAGATGATAATTTTGAGGACAGAGAAATTGAAAATATAAAGGTTATAGATACGGATAAGGCTCAACCTAGACTTAAACTTATGCATAAACTTAAACCTAAAACCAAAACTAAAAATATTAAACCAAAAGCTAATGATAGAAAGATACACTTAATAAAGCCACCTATATTAATTATTATTCAAATTTGTACAGTGCTCATTTGTGTAGGAATAATACTTAGTTTTAATTATAAGTCTAAAACATCTATGATTTCAATTGCTGTAATATTAGTTATTGATTTAATAACATCAATACTGATTTATATTTTTGTTTTGAAAAAAAAGAAAAAGGTGCAGGCACCAAGTAATATGGATTTCAAGCCAATATATGAAGGCGGAGCTACTGAAGTATTAGACGGCATATTCGTACCTTCTATTTCGCTAACAGGAATTGGGACAAAAGAAAACACAAAGATTGTTATTAGTAAACCTGAATTTATCATAGGTAAAAACCCTGAAGCTGTTGATGGAGTTATTCAATTTAATAAAACAATAAGCAGGGTTCATTGCAAGGTATCCTACATTAATAATTCTTATGTGATTGAGGACCTTGAAAGTTCTAACGGAACTTATGTTAATTTAGTTAAACTACAAAAGGGGCAACGGGTTCAAATACAAATTGGAGATAAAGTAAGATTGTCAAACAGTGACTTTATGGTTAAAACTGCTAAATGACTTAGGCAGGGTTTAACGCGAGAGGAATGACAAATATCACATGGGCAATTTTAAAATTAATTCTTTTGGAATATCAGATAAGGGAATAGTAAAAGCAGTTAACCAAGATAGTTTTGTATACAAAGTAGTTGAAGTTCAGGACGCTCATGCAGGATTATTTGCTGTGGCAGATGGAGTGGGAGGGCTAAAGGACGGAGAGATATCCAGTGCAATAGCGATTTCAAATTTTAATAAATGGTGGAATTGTGATTTTAGAAACTTTTATAATGATACGGGAAAATTGATACCATCTTTAATTGAATGTTTTACTAAATGTAACGAAGAGATTATGAGCTATTCAAGATTAAAAAATGTTAGAACCGCTACGACGTTATCTGTTTTATTTATTCATAAGAATATCTATTATATTGTACATATAGGTGACAGTAGAATTTATAAAGTAACAAGGAAAATTGAAAGATTAACTATAGATCATTCTTGTCTTGTGGATAAGACAATAAACGGAAAAATATATAAGCAGAGCGCTTTGACAGAATGTTTAGGAAATAGAGCCGAAATTAATTATTACTGTGCAACAGGCAAAATTTCAAAAAATGATATTTTTATGGTGTGTAGTGATGGAATTTATAAGACCATTGGAGAAAATGAAATTTTGGAAATGGTTAGCAAACAAAAGATGGATTTAGAAAAGGCATGTGAAAGTATAATAAATGAAGTTAAAGATCGTGGTGAAACAGACAATATTACCTTAATTCTTGCTAGAATCAGCAAGTAAATGATACTTATATGTTCAGTATATTATGGAAGGAAAGTGTTTTTTCATGAGCAAATTGGTTGTAGTGTTAGCGGATACAGACGAAAAATATTTAATGCCACTAGAATTAAAATTTATTAAGGAGTTTGGAGATAAAGCAAATATAGAAGTTATATCAGATAAAGAGTATTTTAAATCTTATTTTAATTCACTTAAGAAGATAGACATATTGATTATACATGAGACATTATATACACGTGACCTTGAAAAACACTCTATTGAAAACTTATTTATACTAACGGAATCAAATGATGTTAATAGTACTCAAGATATGAGTATTAATAAAATATATAAGTATACAAGTGTTAAGGAGATTTTTAATGAGATTATGAGTAATCCCTCACCAAAGTTGTTAAGAAGAATTAATCAGAAGGAAGATACTAAAGTAGTAATGGTGTATTCACCTTCAGGAGGTTCTGGTAAAACTATTGTGGCACTAGGTATAAGTGCAGCAATTGCAAAGTGTCATAAACATGTGTTATACATAAATACAGAAACCTTGCAGCGATATAATTTTATGTTGAAAAATAAAGAATTTTGTCCACATAGCTTTGAAAAACGTATTATACAGCGAGAGGAAAATATTACTCAGTATTTATCTTCAGCGGTTGGAGTGGAAATGTTTGATTATTTATTACCATTTAAGCAGTCTATATCTTCTTTAAATATTAATATGGAGCATTATAAGCGTTTAATAGAAGCTGTTAGAGAAGCAGGACAATATGATTATGTAGTGGTAGATTGTTCATCAGATTTTACGGGCGAAAAAACGATGATGATGAGTTATTGTGATAGGGTTATGATAATAACAGGTCAGGATGCGGTATCTGTTTCTAAGTTAGACAGTTTACTTGAAAACATTGATTGCTCTGATAATAATAAATATATGTTTATTTGTAATAAGTATTCTGGACAATTAGTTAATTGGCTTATAAGTAGTAACTTAAATAATAAGTGTACAATAAGTGAATATATAGAATGTTTTGAACTTGATTATGCAAGCTTTGACCTTGAATTTTTGGCTATGAATAAACATTTTCAAAAGCTAGCCTATACGCTCATTTGATTGGGGGAGATTTGATATGGATAAAATTGTTGTAGTTATATATATTCATAAAAGTGGTAAAAAATTTGATGTTGAAATACCATTGGATATAACAGCAAAGGACCTTGTGGTTTCTTTGAATCAGGCTTTTAATTTAGGAATAGATGTAAGTAGTATCACTGAGTGTTATCTAAAGACTGAAAATCCGATAGCTTTGCTCAAAGGTAATACTAAATTGAAAGATTATAAACTTAGAAACGGTACAGTAATAAATATTACTGTGTAGGGGGAGAAAAGTAGTGCTTAAGGATACTAAATATAAGATAATAATTTTCGGGAAAAATATTTACCGCGAATATGAGCTATCAAATTCAGAAGAAGATTTAATTAACGTAGGAACTACAAAAAACTGTCAGCTCAGATTTAATAAAGATAATTTCTTTGGTGAATTCGAGTTTAATCTAGTTAGGACTAATGATGGTTGGCAGTTAAACGGAGGGGATAGCGTTTATTTTACTGTAGATGGTGTAATGAAAATATATTCAAAGGATTTATCTCATGGTGATGAAATTATTGTCAAGAACCAGAATTCCAACGGTGAAATATTCAGGATTAATTTTTTTATTGATTTCGGGTTGGTAGAAAAAAATTATGAACGTATTATAGATATTGGTGAAGTACAGTCTATAACAATTGGCGGAACTGATAGGTGCAATATTTATATTTGTGATACGCTTCTTGAAAGTGACACCATTACCCTAAGTTTAAAAGACAATAAGTATTACATTACAGATAATAATACAAAGTATGGTGTTTATATAAATGGAACAAAGATAGATGAATATTCACAAATTTTGGATTATGACTTTTTTGAGCTTGTAGGATACAGCTTTTATTTAAAGGATAAGCACCTATATACATCTAGAAATGAGAATTTAATAGTTGATAAACTAAACTATATGGATGCTGTCGAACAGAAAAGTGCATTTAAGTATCCAAAGTTTAATAGAAGTACAAGAGTAAAGTATGTAATACCCTCAGAAGAAATTGAAGTATTGCAGCCAATAACAAAACCACAAAAACCAAAGAAAAACATTATAGTAACATTGCTACCTGCCCTCGCTATGTTAGCACTTGTTGTTATGCTTAGAGGATCAATGGGTGGTGGAGGTTCGTTTATTATATACAGTGCTGCAACAATGAGCATTGGAGTTTTAGTGTCTATTATTACATTTATGACGGATGGAAAAAGTTATAAGAAGTCTATTATTGAACGTAAGGAAAAATACCTGGAATACATAGAAGAAAAAGAAAAAGAAATTCAGGGCAAACGTAGTAATGAACAGAGAATTTTAGAAAAAGTATATAGATCTATTGATGATGATATTACCACAATAAAAGATTTTGGTAAGGATCTCTTTGAAAGAGATTTAAATGATGAGGACTTCATGTTTGTAAGACTTGGAACAGGTATAAATGAAGCAAATTGCAAAATAAAATATACTAAGCAAGAATTTAAAAACACTGATGATGAATTAGTGTCAATGCCAGAAAAGATAGAAAAAAAGTATCGATTTATTGCGAATTCACCAATAATATCAAAGTTCTCAAAATCCAATACAATTGGTATTGTAGGTAAGCGTGATCAATTATATGATATTTTAAAAACTATTACATTGGACATTACAACTAGGCAATTTTATAAAGATGTAAAGCTATTTTACATGTTTAAAGAAGAGGACCATGAAAAGTTTGCATGGTTAAGATGGCTTAAAAATGTTAATAACGAAGATGAAGACAATAGCATTAGAAATTTAATGTATGACGAAGAAAGTAGAAATTACATATTAGAGAATCTATTTATAGAACTCTCTAAAAGAGAAGCTGGATTATCAAGGAGAAGCAATGACCAGATAGAAACTAGTTATGTTATTTTTGTTTTTGATAAGAAGGGTATTGAAAAACATCCGGTATCTAAGTATATAGAAACATGTAATAAGTACAACTTTACTTTTGTGTTCTTTGAAGAATATGAAGAACTTCTTCCCAAGGGATGTAGCGAAATAATAAGGCTTGATAATAGTAGTACTGGTTGTTTATTACAAAGTGATAATGGAGATTATGTTTCAAAGTTTGAATATTCTAAGATACCAGACAAAACAATGGAAGATGCTATTTTGAAGTTAACTGCAGTATCAGTTGATGCAGTTAGTTTAGAAAGCGAACTAACTAAAAATATATCACTCTTTGAATTACTTAACATTTTGTCAGTGGATGATCTTGATTTAAACACTAGATGGTCAGAATCAAGGGTTTATAAAAGCATGGCTGCGCCACTAGGAGTTAGAACTAAAAATCAGATAGTATATTTAGACCTTAACGAAAAACATCATGGACCACATGGACTTGTTGCAGGTACTACAGGTTCAGGTAAGAGTGAAATACTTCAAACATATATATTATCAATGGCAACACTTTTTCATCCCTATGAAGTTGGATTTATGATTATTGATTTCAAAGGTGGCGGAATGGCCAATCAATTTAGGGAATTACCACATTTGATAGGTTCAATTACAAATATTGATGGTAGAGAGATAGATAGGTCACTTCTATCGATAAAGGCGGAACTACGCCGTAGACAGGAGATGTTTTCAAGGTATGATGTAAATCATATTGATGCATACATAAAGCTTTATAGGGATGGAAAGGCAACAGATCCAATACCTCATTTAATAATAATTGTAGATGAATTTGCAGAACTCAAAAGTGAGTATCCAGAATTTATGAAGGAGTTAATAAGTACGGCAAGAATAGGTAGAAGTTTGGGTGTTCATTTAATACTTGCAACTCAAAAGCCATCTGGAGTAGTAGATAACCAGATTTGGAGTAACTCTAAGTTTAAATTATGTCTTAAAGTTCAAACTAAAGAGGATAGTAACGAAGTAATCAAAACACCGCTAGCTGCTGAAATTGTTGAACCAGGTAGGGCATATCTGCAAGTCGGTAACAATGAAATATTTGAACTTTTCCAATCTGCCTACAGTGGAGCAAAAGCAATAGTAGCAGATGGTGGAAATAGTAATGTTTTTGAATTAAATAAACTAAATTTATGGGGTAAGAAACAGTTAATATACTCTAATAAAAAGACTGATGAGGACAAAAATGTAAAGACTCAATTGCAAGCTGTTATTGAATATGTAAATAATTATTGCAAAGTTGATAACATTAAAAAATTAGCAGGTATTTGCCAACCTCCATTAGAGAATGTAATTTATCTAGATATATTAAAATCTTGTGTAATAGACATTGTGACAGGTATAATGGCGACGGTTGGGCTGTATGATGATCCAGAACAACAATTACAAACTGAATTAAATATTAATTTATCAGATAGTAATACCTTTATTATCGGTTCATCACAATCAGGAAAGACAACGATACTTCAGACAATGATATATTCAATTATGGATAATTATACACCGCTTGAAGTAAATATTTATGTAATAGATTGTGGAAATATGGCAATGAAGGTGTTTGAAAACTCAAACCATATAGGTGGTATTGTATTACCAGCTGAGGAAGAACGAATAAGTAATTTGTTTAGAATGCTTCATAATGAGATTGATATTAGAAAAACCTTTTTCTCAAATAATAGTGTTGGAACATTTGAGGCATATAAAGAAGCAGGATTTAAGAATTTACCACAAATACTCTTCGTAATTGACAATATTTCTGCATTTAGGGAATATTATCCTTTATATGATGATGAATTATTAAATTTATCACGTGAAGGACAAAGTGTGGGAATTAATATAATTACAACAGCAACACAAACTAATGCAATGGGATATAAGACGCTTGCCAATTTTGGTACTAGAATTGCATATACTTGTAATGACAAAGGTGAGTATTCTAACATTTTTGAAAGATGTAGGATTCAACCAAAGGATACTCCCGGACGAGCTCTATACATGATGGATAAGCATATTGTAGAATTCCAGACTGCATTATGCGTAAAGGGTGATAAGGAAATAATTAGAGCAGAAAAATTGAAGGCATTTGTAGAGGATAACAAAGCTAAGTATGCGATGCAGAAAGCAAGACAAATTCCTGAGGTTCCAGAAATACTTAAGGGTAGTGAGGTATTTGAAAGTAATAGAGCTCAGTTTGCTAGCCCATATGAAATTCCTATTGGTATTGATTATTCAACAGTAGCATTTAATCATATAAACTTATTAACAATAGGAATGCTCGCTATTATGGGAAGAGAAAAGAGTGGGAAAACAAACTTTATTAAACACCTTATGACAACTATAAATAAAACTATTTTCAATAATTTGACAGAAGCATATGTTTTCGATAGCATGAAGCGTCAACTTGAAAGTGTTAAGGATTTTGGTTATGTTAAACAATATACAATTGATACAGCTGACATAGCAGGAATGATTGATAACATTATAGAAAAACTTGAAAATAGACAAAGTGATTTAATACAGCGAAGAGGTACAAAACCTGAGAGTGAACTTCTAAAAGAATATCCATTAATTTTACTAGTTATAGAGAATTCTAGCTTTATTGAGGAAACAGCGAAAGATAAAGAGCTTTATGATAAGTTTTCAAAAATGACGAAACAGTTAAAGAACTTAAAAGTTGCTGTTATATTTACAAATTTGGATAACGCAGCAGTAGCATATGGTACTCCAGAAATAGTTAAACAAATAAAAGAAAATAAGAAGGTAATCGTATTTGATGATGTAGTTAACTTAAAGTTTGTTGATATAGAATTTAAACAGCAGAAAGAATTTAGCAAACCAATAAAACCTGGTGATGGATATTTATGTTTTGGAGGCGAAGTTGAAAAAATCAAAACAATACTTAATGAGTAGGGGGTTAATAAATGATAGGAGATACAGGCAGTGTAAAAAAAATAGATACAAAAAATTTCCAGGAGGCTATTAATGGGTTTGAAAAAGCAGTGAAAACTTACAGAGTAGCCAGAGAAAGGGTATTTGATTCAACAGAAAAATTATTATTTGATTGGGAGGGAAAAGGCAAGAATTCTTTTGAGAAGCAGTATGGTAGACTTAAAACTCAGCTTAAGGATGAAGAGGATAATTTATTTACAATAAAAGAGGATTTGCAAGATTGTATGAAATCTTATGTGGATTGGGATACTCAGTTAGCAGGTCAACTAAAGCCTAAGGCAGCAGTTCCTCAAAAACCGTACACTCCTCCTGTTTTAGGAGGTAACAATAAGCCGTTTACAGGGAATAATAATAACCAGTTTAATGGTGGTAGTAATAATCCGTTTACTGGGAATAGCACTAATCCATTTAATAGTGGTAACGGAGGTGGCGGTGCATTTTAAAGCTAAGGGGCATAAATGTAGGAAAATAGGAGGAGAGAATTATAGATAAGAAGGAAATTCACAGGGAATTAATAAGGTATAAAAGGTCTTTGGTACAAGATAGTTTTCTAATTGACAATATTAATGGTGAAACACTTAGGTTACACGAATTTTTTATAAGTAGTGTTAAAAGTGATAATTTAGGAAATACAATTGAAAGAATAACTAACTTAAAGGAAGGATCACTTGAGAGTGATGCTAATGTCATAAGTGCTCAGAATAATATTCAATATGAGATTGACGCTGTCCAAAGGGAAATTGAACAAGAGGCAGCAGAAAAAAAAGCGATTAGAGATGCTAAAATAGCGTCTGTAAAAGCTAGTATATTAGAAGCTAAAGCTAATGTTCAAAAGGAAATTGCTGAGGTTGAAAAGAACGTTAAAGATGGAAATGGACAAGCGGTAGATGCGCTAAAGGCAGCTGCTGATGCCAAAATAGAGAGCATGAAAGCTAATATTTTATCAATGGGGCAATAGTGTAAATACATAGGTGTAATATATTATAAATATAGGAGGAAATCATGAGTGTAATGGTTATTGATTATGGCGCAATTAGTGATGCGACTTCAACTGCTACTAGATTGGCAGATATATTTGAAAGTAAAAAAGAAAATTTTGAACATTTAGTTAGTAATATTAAATTGGTACCTACATCGCGGAGCAATCTTGCAAATGCTAATGAGTGTATAAATAAAAAGAATATACAGTATCAATCTAAAATTGATAAACTTAATTTATTTGGTACAAAAATGAGCCAATTTTCTCAAAAGGCTCAAAAAACAGATCAGCGTGTTGCTAGCCGTATAACTACAGATACAAAAGCGTTTGAAAAAGAAAAAGGGATTAAGGTTAGTAGACTTGCTGTTATTCTTGACGCGGTAAAGACTGATGGTATTTCTATATTATCAAATGTTATCTTAGGTGGAAAGGGATTAAGCCAAAAGGAAATAAGAAGTCTTAAAGATGGGATTAAAGATTGGTATAGGCAGGGTGGAAATAGGTATTTGATAGGAGTTGCAAAAGATGTTCTTGCAGTGGTTGCGATTGTTGCTGTAGTTTTACTTGCTATGCCAACTGGGGGGCTTTCCTTAGCGGCGCTAGGCCCATTGCTTGGAGCTACACTTGGAGCTCAATTATGTACAGGGTTTGAGTTGTTTAAGGGAGCTAGTTCTATGGGGTATGATATAGCCGCATTAGCTAACTACAAGAGCACAGGCAATGCTACAGGGTCAAGGTGGTTGGACAAAAAAGGTGGTTCAGATGTTTTGGCAGTTGCGGGTGGTGGATTAGGATATGCTGGTGGATATCTATTTGGTGGAGAAGAGGGTGCTAATGCTGGCAAGAAGGGAGGAGAAAAATACGGAAAAATAACTTTTTCTACTTTGTCAGTTGCAACATTAGCATACGGAGCTGTTAAAACACCACTAGGGTTAAGTAAAGATTTTAAAGCACTTAAAAAGATGGGTATGTATAAAGAATTAAGCAATGTGGGTCTTATGAAAAAAGTTGCTCAGAAAAAAATATTTTGTAAAGATCTTAAAGCCGGGTTTGGAGCAGCAGGTATTGATAAGAATTTTAGTATTTCAAAACTTATATCTCCTAAATTTGGATCTAGCAATAAATTTAAATTTAATGCTGCTGTAAATGTCACTAG